>QKXI01000001.1 GCA_003367665.1 Leifsonia sp. ku-ls
CGAGGCGGCGGGCCGCGAGGCGGCGGGCGGCGGGCCGCCCGCTTCGCAGGCGCGCGATCGCGGCCAGCCCGACACACAGCACCGCGCCCGTCGCGCACACGGCCACCACCGCCCAGGCGGCGTCCGTGGCCCCGATCAGGAGCGCGCAGGTCACCCACAGGGCGGCCGCGGGCAGGGCGAGACGGAGGTCGGGCATCAGACCACCACCCGGTCCTTCAGGCCGTCGAACAGCTTCTGCCCGATCCCGGACACCTTCAGGAGGTCGGAGGGCTGGGTGAACCGGCCGTTCGCCTGCCGCCAGTCCAGGATGCGTTGGGCGAGCGCGGGGCCGATCCGCGGGAGGGTCTCCAGCTCCGCCGGCGTGGCGGTGTTGAGGTTGACGGGAGCACCGTTCGCGCCCGCAGGCGACCCGGTGGCGCCGGCCACGGGCCGCGGATCGCCCACTCGCGGCACCGCCAGCTGTTCCCCATCGGTCACGGGACGCGCGAGGTTGACCCGCGCGATGTCCGCGTCGTCGGCCGCGCCACCGGCCGCGGCGACCGCGTCGACCACGCGCGAGCCCGCGGCCAGCGAGACCAGGCCGGGGGTGCGCACGGCGCCGGTCACGTGGACGAGCACACCGCCGCCCGGCGTCGCGCTCGTCGGCGGAGCGGACGCGATGCTCACGACGGCGGAGGGCGTCACCACCGAGCCACCACCTTGCGCGGCGGCGGATACCAGGACACCCACCACGGCGGCCGCGATCAGGAGCACCACCACGCCGCCGACACCGGCTCGCAGACGGCGCGCTCGCCGCGCGGCCTCCACCGCTTCCGGTGCCGCCCGCCTCTCCGGCCCGGCGTGCTCCGCTCCCCCGGCCAACTCGTGGCCCGCGCCAAGCTCGCCGTGGCGGCTCACCTCGGGATTTCCAAGGGGCTGCACAAGCCCGCCAGGCTCGTCGAGCTCGGCCGTCTCCTCCGGTGCTGTCTCCGCGCGGTGTCGCATCCCCCCACGCTAGAAACGCCGGCACGCCCCACCGCCGCCACGACCAGAACCCGTGGAGAACACACGAAGGGCGCCGGATTGTGGACAACCCGGCGCCCTCCGTCACAGACGTGACGCTACGACCTCACCCGCGCGGCTTCGTGGCGATGTTCACCAGCCGCGGCGCACGCACGATCACGTTGACGACCTCCCGGTCGCCGACCGAGCGGGCGACCGCCTCCGAGCCACGGGCGAGCGCCTCCAGCTCGTCCGACGAGATCTTCGGGGAGACCTCCAGGCGGTCGCGGACCTTGCCGTCCACCTGAACGACCGCCGTGACCGACTCCTCGATCAGCAGCGTCGGGTCGGGCTTGCGCCACTGCGCCAGCGCCACCGAGGGCTCGTAGCCGAGCTTCTGCCACATGTCCTCTGCGGTGTACGGCGAGAACAGGTTCAGGGCCATCGCGATGACCTCCGCCGCCTCGCGCACGGCCGCGTCGGCCGGGCCCGCGCCGGTGTCGATCGTCTTGCGCGTCGCGTTCACCAGCTCCATCAGGCGGGCGACGACGACGTTGAACTTGAACGACTCCACCAGTCCCGGCGCGTCGGCCAGGAACCGGTGCGTGACCCGGCGCAGCGCCGCGTCCCCCGTCTTCCAGACCACGTCGGGCGCGCTGGTCACGTCGTCGGCGATGCGCCAGGCCCGGGCCAGGAACTTCGCGGACCCGGACGGCGAGACGTCGGCCCAGTCGATGTCGTCCTCCGGCGGCCCGGCGAACGCCATGGTCAGGCGCACCGCGTCGACGCCGTGCTCGTCCAGCTGCTCGGACAGCTTCACCAGGTTGCCGCGCGACTTGGACATCGCCGAGCCGTCCATCAGCACCAGGCCCTGGTTGAGCAGGGCGGTGAACGGCTCCGTGAAGCTGATGTAGCCGAGGTCGAACAGCACCTTGGTCACGAACCGGGCGTACAGCAGGTGCAGGATGGCGTGCGTCACGCCACCGACGTACTGGTCGACCGGCGCCCACTTCTCCGCCTCGCGCGGGTCGAACGCCTGCGTGTCGTCGTTCGGGTTCAGGAAGCGCAGGAAGTACCACGAGCTGTCAACGAAGGTGTCCATCGTGTCGGTGTCGCGCTTCGCCGGGCCGCCGCAGGACGGGCACGAGACGTTCACCCAGTCGGTCGCCGCCCCCAGCGGGCTGGTGCCCTTCGGCTGCAGGTCGAGGCCTTCGGCCGGCGGCAGCAGCACGGGCAGCTCCGACTCCGGCACCGGCACCTCGCCGCACTGCTCGCAGTGGATGATCGGGATGGGCGTTCCCCAGTAGCGCTGCCGCGAGATCAGCCAGTCGCGCAGCCGGAAGTTCTTCGCCGGAGCGCCCAGGTTCGAGGCCTGCAGCGCCTCGGTGACCCGGCGGATCGCGTTCGACTTGCTCAGGCCGTCGAACGGCCCGGAGTTGATCAGGCGTCCCTCGCCGGTCAGGGCGACGCCGGTCTCCGCCGGGTTCTCCAGCGCGGCCTCCTCCGGCAGCAGCGGCTCGCCGGTCTCCGGGTCGGTGTGGATGACGGGGATGGCCCCGGTCACCGGCTGCGTCGTGTCGACCACGACGCGCACGGGCAGGTCGAACGCCCGCGCGAAGTCGAGGTCGCGCTGGTCGTGCGCCGGCACGGCCATGATCGCGCCGTGACCGTAGTCGCTCAGCACGTAGTCGGCGGCCCAGATCGGCAGCTTCTCGCCGGTCAGCGGGTTGATCGCGTGCCGCTCCAGGAAGACGCCGGTCTTCTCGCGCTCGGTGCTCAGCCGGTCCATCTCGGTCGTGCCGCGGACGACCTCCAGGTAGTCGTCGAAGCGCTTCTTCACCTCGGGACGCGCGCCCTCCACCAGCTCGGCGGCCAGGTCGGAGTCGGGGGCGACCACCATGAACGTCACGCCGTACAGCGTGTCCGGGCGGGTGGTGTAGACGGTGACCGGCTCCTCCCGGCCCTCGATCTGGAACGTGACGTCGGCGCCGGTGGAGCGGCCTATCCAGTTGCGCTGCATCGAGATGACCTTGGACGGCCACGCGCCCTCCAGCTGGTTGAGGTCGTCCAGCAGGCGGTCGGCGTAGTCGGTGATGCGGAAGTACCACTGGGTCAGCTTCTTCTTCGTGACCAGGTTGTCGCAGCGCTCGCACCGGCCGTTCACGACCTGCTCGTTCGCCAGCACCGTCTGGTCGAAGGGGCACCAGTTGACCTGGCTCGCCTTGCGGTAGGCCAGGCCCTTCTCGTACAGCTTCAGGAACAGCCACTGGTTCCAGCGGTAGTACGACGGGTCGCAGGTCTGCAGCACGCGGTCCCAGTCGAAGCTGGGCGCGTAGCGGCGCATCGACGCCTTCTGCTGCGCGATGTTGTCGTAGGTCCAGCCACGCGGGTCGAGCCCGCGCTTGATCGCGGCGTTCTCGGCGGGCAGGCCGAAGGCGTCCCAGCCGATCGGGTGCAGCACGTTGAAGCCCTGCTGACGCCAGTAGCGGGCGATGACGTCGCCCAGCGCGTACGCCTCGGCGTGACCCATGTGCAGGTCGCCGGACGGGTACGGGAACATGTCGAGGATGTACTTGCGCGGCCGCGTGTCGGCGGGGTCGTCGGTCGCGAACGGACGCAGCTCGTCCCAGATCGGGAGCCACTTGTCCTGGATCGCCGCGAAGTCGTACTGCGCGCGCTCGATCTGCGCGTCCTGCGGGGTGCTCGCGGCCGTGGTGCCGGCTGCGTCGTGCTCGTGTGCCACGTGACTCTCAATCTGACGTTCCGTCGTGCCGCGGGCGGGTTCGGCGGCACGGAAGAGGTCCGGACGGCGCGCGCCCGGGTCTCCAGCTTACTGAACGTCGGAGGCGTCCAGTCCGTTCCCAGCGGGCCCCCAGTCCACCGCGGGGGCGAGGCCCGCGGCGGCGAGGAGCGCCCGTGCCTTGATCCGGACCTCCTCGAGCTCCTCGCGGGGAACCGACAGCGCGGTGATGCCGCCGCCGGCGCCGATGGTCGCCGTGCCTCCGGAGAAGTGGATGCTGCGGATCACCATCGCCAGCTCCGCCGTCCCGTCGAACGCGAGGTAGCCGAAGCAGCCGGCGAACGCGCCACGCGGGCCGCGCTCCAGCCGGTGCAGGATGCGCATCGCGCTGAGCTTGGGCGCGCCCGTCATCGACCCGGCCGGGAAGCAGGCCGCCAGCGCGTCCACCGCGCCGAGACGGGCACGCAGGCGCCCCTCCACGGTCGACACGAGCTGGTGCACCTGGGCGTAGCTCTCCACCGCGAGCAGGTGCCGCACCGCGACCGAGCCCACCTCGCTCACGCGGCCGAGGTCGTTGCGCATGAGATCCACGATCATCACGTTCTCGGCGCGTTCCTTCTCGCTGGCTTCGAGGTCGGCGCGCAGCTCCAGGTCGGCGGCGAGGGTCGTGCCCCGGGGCCGCGTGCCCTTGATCGGGCGGGTGCGGACGCGGCCGTCCGGATCGACGCGCAGGAACTGCTCCGGGGAGGAGCTGACCAGCACGTCTCCGCCGATGCGGAGGAAGCCGGCCTGCGGCGCGGGGCTGAGCTCGCGCAGCCGCAGGTGCACGGCGAGCGGGTCGGCGTCCGTCGCGGCCTCCGCGCGATTGGTGAGGCACAGCTGGTAGGCGTCGCCGGCGCGGATCGCCTCCTGGCAGGCGGCGATGGCCTCGAGGTAGGCGTCGTCGTCGTGTCGCCAGTGCACGGTGGCGACCGGCACCGGGTGCGCCGCGCGGTGAGCGGCCGCGGCCCCGTCGGCGGTCGCGAGGGCGGTCGCGGTCGCCGCGAGCCACGCCCGACCCTCCACGGTGTCGGGCGCGACGACGTCGACCGTCCGCGCGGCGTGGTCGAAGCAGAGCAGGCGGTCGACCAGCAGAAGTGCGGCATCCGGCGAACCGGCGGGGTCGGCGGACACGGGGACGCCCGCCGCGGCGGCGCCGGCCTCGTACCCGATCCGCCCCCACCAGCCGACCGGGTGACCGGTGGGCGCCGGCCGGGCCGCCAGCTCGGCGCGCAGCACGTCGAAGATGTCGCCGCTCCGAGTGTTGCCGCCGACGGTCACCGTGCCGTCGGCGACCGACGCCGTGATCGTCGTCGAGCCCGTCCCGACGAAGGAGCGTCCCTCGGCCGCGTCGGGGCCGGCATCCAGCCAGACCGCGTCGCCTCCGGCCCCGAACAGGGTCGCGAACGCGTCCGCCGGGTCGACCCAGGCGTCGAGCCGGCGCACCAGGAGGGTGAGGGCCACCGGACTAGCCTAGGCGAGTGGACGCACAGAGCACCGGGCCGATGACCGCGCTCGCCGACTGGGCGGCGGGCGAGCTGCGGTTCCGCGACGACTGCGAGCTGGTGGAGACCGAGCTGCTGGCCGCCGACTCCTTCCTCGTCGAGAAGGGACGCGCGCTCGCCCTCGGCCTGCACAGGGCGCGGTTCGCCGAGACGGCCCGCGAGCAGGGCTTCCGCGACCGGAGCGAGCTCGACGCCTACTGGGACGCGGCGGTCGCCGCGCTGCCGCGCGAGGGCGCCTGGTTCCCCCGGTTCGAGCTGGTGCGCGCCCGGGACGCACTTCGGCTGCGGTTCCGGCTGCGCACCGCGCCGGAACGCACCTCCACGCTCGTCGTCGCGACGGCCGAGACCGACCCGCGCCGGGTTCCGCACCTCAAGGGTCCGGACCTCCACCGGCTGAACGCGCTCCGGCAGGCGGCCCAGCGCCGAGGGGCGCAGGAGGCCGTGATCCTCGACGGCGGCCGGGTGTCCGACGGCGCGACGACCGCTCTGCTGTGGTGGCGCGGCGGGACGTTGGCGGCGCCGCCGTTCGAGCTGCCGCGCGTCGACAGCGTGGCCGCGCGGACCGTGCGCGGGATCGCCGCGGCCCTCGGCATCCCGGTCGAGGAGGAGGCGGTGCGCCCGTCCGAGCTCGACGGCGCGGTGGTCTGGGCCGTGAACGCGCTGCACGGCATCCGCGCGGTGACGTCGTGGGTCGACGGGCCGGCCCTCGCGACCGATCCGGCGCGCACGGACGCCTGGCGCGCCCGATTCTCGGCCCTGGCGCGCCCGCTGCCGTAGCGCCGACGCCTGGCCCGCTCCACGGCCCCGGCGCGCCCGCTGCCGTCGTTCGGCCGCCCTGGCGCGCCCGCTGCCGTCGTTCGGCCGCCTGGCGCGCACGATTTGCCGCCCCGGCGCGCCCACTGCCCTGGCTCGGTCGCCTGCACGATTTGCCGCCCCGGCGCACCCACTGCCTAGCTCGCCCGCCTGGCGCCCGCTGCCGTTGTCCGGCCGCCTGCCATGCGCGCGGGCGCAACGCTCAGGCGACCAGCCGGCCCTCCTCGAGACGGAGGGTGCGGTCCACCAGCTCGGCGGGGACGTCGGTGTGCGAGATCAGCAGCACGGTGCGGCCGTCCTCCGCCGCGGTCGTGAGCACGTCGCGGACGATCGCCCCCGCGGCCGCCGCGTCGACGTTCGCCGTCGGCTCGTCCACCACCAGCACCGGGAAGTCGGCCAGCAGCGCCCGGGCGAGCGCGATCCGCTGCGCCTGTCCGCCGGATACCAGCGCGCCGCGCTCGCCGACCCGCGCGTCGAGCCCGCCGCGCTCGGCGACCCAGGCGGAGAGGCCGACCCGGTCGAGCGCCGCGAGCAGCTCGTCGTCGGTCGCCGTGTCGCGCGCGAAGAGGAGATTCTGCCGCAGGTCGGTGTCGAACAGGTAGGGACGCTGCTCCACCAGGCCGACCGCGCGCCGCACGTCGTCCTGCCGCAGCTCACGGGTCTCCACGCCGTCGAGCGCGTACCGGCCGGTGTGCTCGAGCAGCCGGGTGAGCACGTGCGCGAGCGCGGTCTTGCCGGCCCCGGTCGGACCGGTCAGCACCACCCGCTCCCCCGGCCGCAGCCGGAGGGACACGTCGTGGAGGACATCGCCCGACGCCTCCGGCCAGTGCGCCCCGACGCCGTCGAGCCGCACCTCGGGCACGCCGTCGAGCGCGAGCGGCGCCGCTTCCGGAGCGTCCACCGGGATGCCGTCGGGCACGGTCGACGGTGCCGCCGTCGCCAGGCGCTCGGCGCTCGCCCGCACGCGACGCCAGGCGCCGAACGCGAGCGGCACCATCCCGAACACCTCGAACACCGCGAGCGGGAGGAGCGCGAGCACCGCGAGGCCCGGCGCGGTCAGGGCGCCGTCGCGCAGAGCGGGAACCCCCGCCGCCAGCGCCCACACCGTCGCCGCGCCCGCGAGCACGGACACCACTCCGGCGGTGAGGCCCAGTCCCGCGGCGCGCGCCCTGGCCGCCGCCGTCAGCCGGTCGCTCGCCCGCCGCACGCGCTCCTGCGCGGCCGGCAGGGCGTCGTACGCGGTGAGGACGTCGAGGCCTTCGACGAGGTCGTGCAGCGCGTCGTTGAGCGCGGCGCGCAGCGGGGCGATCCGCCGCTCCGACGACGCGGTCGCCCAGCGGTTGACGAGCACCCCCGCGACCAGAGCGGCGGCCAGGGTCACCAGCATCGCGACGCCCGCGGCCGGCAGGATCAGGAAGGCCACCACCGTGCTCCCGGTCACCACGACGGCCGCGGTGACCAGGGGCTGCACAACGCGCAGCGCCAGGTTCTGCAGCTCGTCGACGTCATCCGCGACCCGGGTCAGCAGGTCGCCCGAGCGGACACCGCGCACCCCGTCGGGCGCGAGGGGCTCCAGCCGCCGGTAGAGCAGGGAGCGCACGGTGCCGAGCTGCCGGAACGCCGCGTCGTGCCCGGAGAGCCGCTCCAGGTAGCGGAAGAACGCGCGGCCGAGCGCGAACGCGCGCACGCCGACGATCGCCATCGAGAGGTACATCAGGGCCGGCTGCTCGGAGGCGCGCGTGATCAGCCAGGCGGATACGCCGAGCAGGGCCACGGCGCTCGCGCCGCTCAGCACGCCGAACGCCACGGCGGTCGCGAGCCGGCCCGCGGGCGGAACGGCGAGTCGCAGGATGCGGCGCACCTCCGCGTCGGAGGCCACGACGGGGTCAGCGGACACCGGACACCTCCTCCGCTCCGACCGTGAGCACGCGATCGGCGGCCTCCACGACCGCCTCCCGGTGGCTCACCACGAGCACCGCCGCGCCCTCCGCGGCGACGCGCCGCAGCGAGTCGAGCAGCCGGCGTTCGGTGTCGGCGTCGAGCGCCGACGTCGGCTCGTCCAGGGCGAGCACCGGACAGCCGCGCGTGCGCAGCCGGTACAGCGCGCGGGCGACGGCGACGCGCTGCGCCTGGCCGCCCGAGAGACCGGCTCCGCCCGTCCCGAGTCGCGTCGCGGGGTCGAGCTCGGGCGCCGCCGCGTCGCGCAGGGCCGCGGCGACCGCCGCCGCGTCCGGCTCCGCGGCGCCGAGCGCCACGTTGTCGGCGATGGTGCCCGCGATGAGCCCGGGGCGCTGGCCGGCCCAAGCGATGGCGCTCCGGCGACCCTCGACGTCCGCCCGGCCGCCCGCGAGGAGGCGCCCCCGCGCGGGCGTGAAGCCGAGCGCCGCCCCGACCAGCGACGACTTGCCGGCGCCGCTCGGAGCGCGGAGCACCGCGAGGACGCCCGGTGGGACCTCGGCCGTGAAGCCGTCCACGACCGTGCGTCCGTCGTAGGCGACGGTCACGCCGTCGAAAACGAGCCCACGGCTGTCCGCCGGCCCGCCGTCTTCCGCCCCGCCGACGCCGACCGCCGGCCCGGCACCGTCCACCGCCTCGGCACCGCCGATCGTCCCGGCACCGCCCACAGCGCGCCCACCGTCCCCCGCCCCGGCGCCCCACTCCGACGCTGCCACCCCTTCCGCCGCCTCGATCACCGCGAACGCGTTGCCCGCCGCCTCGATGCCCTCAGCGGCCGCGTGGTAGCTCGCACCGACATTCCGCAGCGGCAGGAACGCCTCCGGAGCCAGCAGCAGCACGAACAGGCCGACCGACAGATCCAGCGAGCCGCCCAGCAGGCGGAGCCCGATCGTCACCGCGATCACGGCCACCGACAGGCTCGCCACCAACTCCAGCACGAAACCGGAGAGGAACGACATCCGCAGCACCTTCATCGTGTGCACCCGGTACTGGTCGCTGACCGCGCGGATGCGCGCCTCCTGCCGGTGCTGCCGGCCGAAGAGCTTGAGCGTCGACAGCCCGGCGACGACGTCCAGGAAGCCGCTCGACAGCGCCGACAGCGCCCGCCACTGACGCTTCTGCGCGGCCTGGGTCGCCCAACCGACGAGCACCATGAAGACCGGGATGAGCGGAAGCGTGATCAGCAGCACGATCCCGCTGGTGAGGTCCCGCCAGCCGATGGTGAGCACCAGCAGCGGGGTGGCCACCGCCGTCGCGACCAGCTGCGGGAGGTAGCCGGCGAAGTAGCCCTCCAGCGCCTCCATCCCGTGCCCGGCGACCAGCGTGACGTCGCCGGAGCTGCGCCGCGCCGTCCAGCCCGGCCCGAGCCGGCCGATGGCCGCCGTCAGCCGCTCGCGCAGCTGGCCGACGGCCCGGGCGCCGCCGCGCGCGGCCACCGCGTCGGTCGCCCAGAGCAGCGCGCCCCGCACGAGCACCATGCCGGTGAGCAGCAGCAGCGTCCCGGCGAGCGATCCCGCGTCCTCCCCGGCGATCGCGCGGACGATCGCGTCGGTGACCAGCCAGGAGAAGGCGATCACGCACGCCGTCCGCAGCACGGCGAGCAGCGCGCCGGCCGCGAGCGTGCCGCGCGTCGCGGAGGCGTACCTCAGCAGGCGAGGATCGAGCGGACGCATGTCAGGCGGTCACCGGCCGCTGCGGCTCCCCCGCGTCGTCGGCGGTCTCCTGCGGGATGTGGTCGCGGGTCACGCGCTTGCGGAAGATCCAGTACGTCCAACCCTGGTACACCAGGATGAGCGGGAGGAAGATCGCCGCCACCCAGGTCATGATCGACAGCGTCGTGTCCGAGCTCGACGCGTTCGCGATCGTCAGGCTGTTCTCCGGGTTGGGCGACGACGGCATGACGTTCGGGAACAGCGCGGCGAACAGCGACACGACGGCCAGTGCGATCGTCGCGGCCAGGAAGCCGAACGACCACCCCTCCGCGCCGCGCAGGTTCGCGATCCACGAGGCGATGAGCGCCACCGCGGCGAAGATCGCCAGGGCGAGGAACACGGGCGAGAAGTGGTTCAGCGCCGTCCAGCCCAGGAACACCGCCGCGACGACGATGGCCGCCGCGCCCGACCGCGTCGCCAGCCTCCGGGCCCGCAGCCGCAGGTCGCCGTCCGTCTTGAGCGACAGGAACACCGCGCCGTGCGTGAAGAACAGCAGCAGGGTCGTCAGGCCGCCGAGCAGCGCGTAGCCGTTCAGCAGGTCGAACAGCGTGCCGGTGTAGTCGTGGTGCGCGTTCAGGGCGACGCCCTGCACGATGTTGGCGAACGCGACGCCCCAGAGGAAAGCGGGCAGCACCGACCCGACCACGATCATGCCGTCGAACCACCGCTTCCACCGCGCCTCCGGCCGCTGGTGCCGGTACTCGAACGAGACGCCGCGGGCGATCAGCGCGAGCAGGATGAGCAGCAGCGCCAGGTAGAACCCGCTGAACAGCGTCGCGTACCACTCCGGGAACGCGGCGAACAGCGCGGCGCCGCCGACGATCACCCAGGTCTCGTTGAGGTCCCAGACCGGGCCGATGGTGTTGATCATCACGCGCCGGTCGGTCTCGTCGCGGCCCAGGAACGGCAACGCCATCCCGACCCCGAAGTCGAAGCCGTCGAGCACGAAGTAGCCGACGAAGAAGAAGGCGACGATGCCGAACCAGAGAACTGCCAGATCCATTGTCGTGCTCCTTCTAGTAGACCGTCGTGACCGGGATGGGCTCGCCCGCCTCGTCGAGGTGCTTCGAGGCCGGCTCCGGCCCCTTCTGCGCGGCGCGCTTGATGAGCTTGAACTCCACCACGGCGAGGGTGCCGTAGATGGCGGTGAAGGCGATCAGCGAGATCAGCACCTCGAGTCCCGTCGTTCCGGGCGAGACGCCGTCGGCCGTCTTCATGAGGCTGAACACGATCCACGGCTGGCGGCCCATCTCGGTGAAGATCCAGCCGACGATCATGGCCAGCAGCGACAGCGGCATGGCCCAGATCGCGACCTTCCACATCCACGGCCGGGCCGGGCTGCGGCCCTTGCGGGTCAGCCACAGGCCGACGACCGCGATCAGGACGTGCAGCATCCCCAGGCCGATCATCCAGCGGAACGCCCAGTAGGTGACCCAGATGATCGGTGTGTAGTCACCGGGGCCGTACAGCTGCGTGTACTGCGCCTGCAGGTCGTTGATGCCCTCGACGGTGCCGTTCAGCGTGTGCGTCGAGAGGAACGACAGCAGGTACGGGATGCGGATCGAGAACAGCTCGTGGACGCCGTCCGGCGTTCCGAGCGTGAAGATCGAGAACGACGCGTCCGCTCCGGTCGAGGTCTTGTAGAGCGCCTCGGCCGCGGCCATCTTCATCGGCTGCGTCTCGACCATCGCGAGCCCGAGCTGGTCGCCGCTGAGCACCGTGCCGACACCCGCGCCGATCATCAGCCAGAGGCCGAACTTCAGCGCCGGTCGCATGGTCTCGAGGTTGCGGTTGCGCGACAGGTGCCAGGCGGCCACGGCGATGATGAGGCCGGCCGAGACCATGAAGCAGCCGAAGATCGTGTGCGGGAAGGCGGCAAGCGCGACCTTGTTGGTGAGCACCGCCCACAGGTCGGTCAGCTCGGCGCGGCCCTTCGCCTCGTTCAGGTGGTAGCCGACCGGGTTCTGCATGAACGCGTTGGCGGCGAGGATGAAGTAGGCCGACAGGATGCTGCCGACCGACACGATCCAGATGGTGGCCAGGTGCAGGCCTTTGGGCAAGCGGTCCCAGCCGAAGATCCAGAGGCCGATGAAGGTGGCCTCCAGGAAGAAGGCGAGCAGTCCTTCCAGCGCGAGCGGGGCACCGAAGATGTCGCCGACGAAGCGCGAGTAGTCGGACCAGTTCATGCCGAACTGGAACTCCTGCACGATGCCGGTCACGACGCCCATCGCGAAGTTGATGAGGAAGATCTTCCCGAAGAAGTGCGTCAGCTGCAGGTAGTGCGGCTTGGCGGTGCGGTACCAGGCGGTCTGGAAGATCGCCGTGCAGGTGACCAGGCCGATGGTGAGCGGTACGAACAAGAAGTGGTAGATCGTGGTGAGTCCGAACTGCCAGCGTGCCAGCAGGAGCGGATCCAGCAGCTCGTTCACAAGCCATCCCTCCGTTACTTCTACGTTCTGTAGAAGTCCAACTTCTACAAAGTGTAGAACATTCTCAGGCGGTTCGCGCTACCCTGGGAACGTGGCCAATCTCGGAGAACTCGAACGGGCCGTCATGGACGCCCTGTGGGACGGCGACGCCCCCGTCAGCGCCGGGGAGCTACGCGACAAGCTAGCGGCGGCACGCCAGGGCGGCAAGGCACCCGCGCTCACCACGATCCTCACCGTGCTCTCCCGGCTGGAGTCCAAGGGATTCGTCGGCCGCGACCGCGACGCCCGCCCGCACCTCTACTACGCGGCCCTCACCCGGGCCGGACACGTCGCCGACCTGATGCGCGAAGTGCTGGAGTCGTCCTCCGACCGCACCGAGGCGCTGGCCTACTTCGTCGGCTCGGTGGACGAGTCGGAGGCCGAGGTGCTCCGCCGCCTCCTCGACGCCCGCAGCGTGTGAGCGCCTCCCCCGTGGCGGGGCTCTGGGCCGCGGTCTTCCTCGGCGCCCTCGCGGTCGCGCTCGCGTGGCCCGTTCCCCTGCTGCTGGCGCGGGCCAAGTGGCCCTCCGCCGCGCCCGTGCTCGCCGTCGCGCTGTGGCAGTCGATCGCCCTCGCCGGCGGCATCTCCATGATCGGCTCGCTGCTGGTCGCCGGTCTGCAACCGTTCGGCGACGACCTGTGGAGCCGGATCGCCGGCGCCGCGTCCTGCCTGTTCCAGGGCCCGCTCCCGCCGGACGCCACGCTCCTGAACGCCTTCCTGCTGAGCGCCGCGGTCCTGCTCACGGCACACCTGCTGCTCAACCTCGCGCTCACCGCCGTGCGCAGCCGCAACCAGCGGCACCGGCACATGGAGCTGCTCCGGCTGCTGTCGTCGCCACTGCCCGACACCCCGAGCACGCGCGTGATCGACCATCCCGCACCCGCCGCCTACTGCCTGCCCGGCGCCCGCAGCGTGACCGTGCTGTCGGAGGGCATGATCGCGCTGCTCTCCCCCGCCGAGCTGGACGCCGTGGTCGCGCACGAGCGCGCGCACCTGCGGCAGAAGCACCACCTGCTGCTCGACGCGTTCCGCTCCTGGAAGCGCGCGCTGCCGTGGTTCCCGATCGCCACCCGCGCGCAGGACGCCGTGGCCCTGCTGCTGGAGATGCTGGCCGACGACACCGCCCGCCGCACCTCCGGCGACGCCGTGCTCGCGCAGGCGATCCGGCTCGTCGACGAGACCGGCCAGGCCGGCGCGGTGCTCGGCGCGCCGAAGGACCGCCGCACGCCGGAGCAGCGCCGGGCCGCGCTGGTCGCCCGCGAGGAGCGCCTGACCGACGGCCGCCGCACCGTCGGCCCGCTGCTCCGCGTCGCCGTCGTCGCGGCCACGGTGCTCCTCGTCCTCGTCCCCCCGGTCGTCGTCCTCCTCTCCTGACCCGGTCGCCCCAAGCCATCGGCTCCGGACTTTTTCGAGCGGACACGCCCTGCACGCTCGAAAAACTCAGGAACTGTCGGCTGCGGGCTCAGGCGGCGACGCTAGGGTTCGGGTATGCCGCGACGGGAGCCGACGACATGAACGACGCACGATGAACGAGGCGCTGACCTGGGTGCTCGACCTGGTGCAGAGCGTGGACCCGGTGCTCCGGACGCTGCTCGCCGGCGTCGGCATCCTGCTCGAGACCTCGATCCTCATCGGCCTCGTCGTGCCGGGCGACACGGTCGTCCTGGTCGCGAGCACGGCCGTGGAGGGGCCGGTCGAGTACCTCGCACTGGTGGTCGCCGTGATCGTGGGGGCGCTCTGCGGCGAGTCGATCGGGTTCGCCCTCGGCCGCTGGTTCGGCCCGCGAATCCGCAACAGCCGCCTGGGCGCGCGCATCGGCACCCGCAACTTCGACCGCGCCGAGGCGTACCTGGCGCGGCGCGGCGGGATCGCGGTGTTCCTGTCCCGCTTCCTGCCGGTGCTGCACTCGCTCATCCCGCTCACCGTCGGCATGAGTCCGATGCGCTACCGGACGTTCATGGCCTGGACGGCGCCCGCCTGCGTGCTCTGGGCGCTGGCGTACGTGACGGTCGGCTCGGTGGCCGCCGGCGGCTACCGCGAGCTGTCGCGCGAGCTGCACTGGGCGGGCTACGTCTTCGTCGCCGTGATCGCCCTCTTCGTGCTCGCGGTGTTCGTCGTGAAGAAGGTGCTGGGCAGACGCGAGGCCCGGCACATGGAAGCGGCGGCCCGGGAGTCCGAGCCGCCGCTTCGCGAAGCCGAGTGACTCGGCTACTTGATCGGGTGGTCCTGCAGCCACTTCTTGGCGACCGCGTCGGGCTGCGTCTTGCTCGCGCCCTGGTTCTCGCCGTTCATGTCGATCAGGTCGGCCGTGGTGAGCTCCTTGGAGACCTTGTTCAGGACCTCCTTTACCTTGTCGGAGGCCTTCTTGGAGTTGATCAGCGGAACGATGTTCTGCGCCGCGATCAGGTTCTTGGGATCCTTCAGGGTCACGAAGCCGTTGTCCTTGATGGCCGGCGTCGTCGTGTAGATGTCGGCCAGCTGCACGTCGCCGTTCTTCAGCGCGGCAACGGTCAGCGGACCGCCGGAGTCGCTGATCGGCTTGAGCGTCGCGGTGACGCCGTAGGCCGACTTGAGCCCGGGGATGCCGTACGGCCGGGTCTGGAACTCCGGGTTGGCGCCGACCGTGAGGGGCTCCGTGACCTTCTTCAGGTCATCGAGGCTCTTCACGCCGTACTTGTCGGAGAACTCCTTGGTGACGTTGTAGGAGTCGGCGTCCTGCGCCTCCGACTGATCGAGCACCTCGTAGCCCTTCGGCAGCGCCTTGCCGAGCGCGCTGTAGACGTCGTCGCTCGAGGTGGCGGTGCTGTTCTTGTCGTAGAACTGGAGCAGGTTGCCGCTGTACTCGGGGATGAGGTCGATGGAGCCATCCTGCAGCGCCTTCAGGTAGACGTCGCGCTGGCCGATGCTCGGCTTGTACGAGACCTTCACGCCGTTGGCCGCCAGGGCCTGGCCGTAGATCTGCATGAGGATCTCGGACTCGCCGAACGCGGCGGAGCCGACGGTCACCGTGTCGCCGGAGGACGAGCTGGAACCGGTGTTGAACGCGCCGCCGCCGGACGAGCAGGCGCTCAGGGCGAGCAGCGCCCCGGCGGCGAGCACGCCGGCCGCGATGCGGCTCTTCTTCGATGCGAACATGATCTCTCTTCTCTCGGTGTGATTCGTGGTTCTCGGTGTGTGCGGGGTGGAACGGTCAGGAGGTCGTGGCGGTCTCGGGCGCGGCGGTGTGCGTGCGGCCCCGGCCCGCGCCGTCGTCGCGGACGCGTCCGGCGATCACGCCGCGCGGCACGACCAGCCGCTGCACGATCGCGAACAGGCCGTCGGACACCAGCGCGAGCGCGATGACGATGATGGATCCGCCGAGCATCTCGGGGTAGTTCTGCACCGCGATGCCGTCGATGAGGAACCGGCCGAGGCCCCCGACGGGCAGGATCGCCGCCACCGTCCAGGTCGCGATGACCTGGAGCGCACCGGACCGGATGCCGCCGATGACCAGGGGCAGGGCGAGCGGCAGCTCCACCTTGGCGAACACCTGCCAGCCGGTCATCCCGATGGCGCGCGCCGCGTCGATCGGCGCCCGGTCCACGGACTCCAGGCCGGAGTAGGCGCCGGCGAGCACGGGCGGGATGGCCAGGATGGTCAGCGCGATCAGCGGCGGGACGATCGAGAGGTTCGCGGTGATCAGGGCCAGGTAGATCACCAGACCCAGCGTCGGGAGCGCCCGGAGCGCGCCGGAGACGCCCACCGCCAGGCCGCGGAGCTTCCCGGTGTGACCGATGGCGAAGCCGATCGGGAGCGCGATCGCCGCCGCGAGCAGCAGCGTGAGCAGCGAGTACAGGATGTGCTCGATCGTCCGCGCGGGGATGCCGCCGGCGCCGACCCAGTTCGCCGGGTCGAAGATCCACCCGAAGGCGGCGACGATGTCGGTCATGCTCCGGTCACCGCCTTCATCGCGGCGCTGTGCCCCTGCCGGCGGGCGCGTCGGTCGGCGCGCGTCCACGGCAGCAGCAGCCGGCCGAGCCCGACCAGGATCAGGTCGAACACCAGGGCCAGGAGCATGATGAGCACGATGCCGGTGACGGCCTCCTCCGGGTAGTACCGGTTGAGGCTGTCGGTGAACAGGAAACCGAGGTTCGGCACGCCGAGGAGGGCCGCGACGCTCACCAGGCTGACCGTGCTGACCGAGACGACCCGGAGGCCGGCCAGCAGCACCGGACCGGCGAGCGGCAGCTCCACCGTCCAGAACCGCCGCCAGCCGGAGAATCCGACCGCCGTCGCCGACTGCAGCACGTCGCCGGGGACGGCGGCAAGAGCGTCCGCCGCCGTGCGGACCATGAGCGCCAGTGCGTACACGCTCAGGGCGATGACCACGTTCAGCGGGGAGAGGATCTGCGTGCCGATCAGCGCCGGCATGGCGAAGAAGAACGGCAGCGACGGGATGGCGTACAGGATGCCGCACACCGTCAGCAACACGCCGCGACTCCAGCGGTAGCGGTTCGCCACCCAGCCGATCGGCACGGCGAGCACGAAGCCGATGACGATCGGCAGTGCCGCCAGCCACACGTGGGAGACCGTGAGATTCCAGACCTGGCCGAGATTCGACCACAAGAAGCTCACGACGCGTCCTCACCCTGCGCCGGAGCACCCGCGACCGGAACGGTCGCGGCCTTTGCCTCGGAGGGGACGGCCTCGCCGGTCGGCGTGCCGGACAGGACGCCCGCCGGGCGCCCGTCGTCGTCGACGAGCACGGAGCCCGTCGGCGTCTGCTCGACATGGAGGACGCGACGGCCGCGCTCCGCGCCGATGAACGAGGCGACGAAGTCGTCGGCCGGGTCGGCGAGGATCTCGGACGGCGTGCCCTTCTGCGCCACGATCCCGCCCTTCCGGAAGATGACGACCTGGTCGCCGAGCTTGAACGCCTCGTCGATGTCGTGCGTCACGAAGACGACGGTCTTGCCGAGGTCGCGCTGCAACCGGAGCAGCTCGTTCTGCAGGTCGTCGCGGACGATCGGGTCGACGGCGCCGAACGGCTCGTCCATGAGCAGGATGTTGGGGTCGACCGCGAGGCCGCGCGCCACGCCGACGCGCTGCTGCTGGCCGCCGGAGAGCTGACTCGGGTACCGATCGGCGAGCGACCGCTCCAGCCCGACCGTGTCCATGAGCTCGAGCGCCCGCTGCCGGGCCTCCTTCTTCTTCACGCCCTTGAGCAGCGGGACCGTCGCGATGTTGTCGACGACCTTGCGGTGCGGCAGGAGGCCGGAGTTCTGCATCACGTAGCCGATCGAGCGACGCAACGCGACGGGCTCGAGCGAGAGCACGTCCTCTCCGTCGATCTCGATCGCGCCGGACGTCGGGTCGACCATGCGGTTGATCATCCGCAGGATCGTGGTCTTGCCGCTGCCCGACGACCCCACCAGCACGGTGATCTTGCGGGACGGGATGACGAGCGAGAAGTCGTCGACCGCGAGCGTCCCGTCGGGGAAACGCTTGGTCACGTCGCGGAACTCGATCACGACAGGCCTCCCCCGGGGAAGGCTGCGCGCTCGGAGTCGCTCGGGTGTGCGGAGACTGAGTCGGCCATCGTCCTCAGCCAAACAGGGTCGGGCCGTTTGCGCAACGGAATGCGTCGAATTGTGGCGTTCAGGGTCGGTCGCATGCCGGCCCCCCTTCGTTCGGTGTTCGGTGTCGTGGCCGTCAGGCCTGCCTACGCCCTCTGTTCGGAGCGCTCGCCCGTGTGGATGCCAACCTGCCACCGACCACCGACATTCCCGCCCCCGGCCGGAACGGCGTGCCCGTCGAGGGTCAGGCGTTCTCGCCGAACCGCCGTTCGAGGTACTCGCGGGCGACCGTGCGCGCCTCGGAGATGAAGCGCTCGTCGCCCTCCGGGTCCTCCACGAACGCCCGGTTGATCAGGGAGTCCATGATCTCCACGACGACCTCGAGACGGAAGGCGAGCTCCTCGCCCGCGGGGAGTCCGAACTCGTCGGAGAGGATCTCGGCGAACTGCTGCGCGAAGCCGACCGGGCGGACCACCTCGTCCTCCGGGACGCCCGCGCGCTCCACGTCGGAGAAGCGGATGATGCGGAAGCCCGGCTCGGTGCGGAACATGCCGACGAACGCGTCGATGGCGCACTCGACCGCGTTCCACCAGTGCTCGGGGGACTCGGCGTCGATGGCCTGCACCACGGAGTGGCGGTAGCGCAGCAGGGCGCGGTCGCGGAGGGCCTGCAGCAGCACGATGCGGTCGGGGAAGTAGCGGTAGACGGTGCCGATGGAGGCGCCGGCGCGTTCGGCGACCATCGCGGTCGTCAGACGGTCGAATCCGATCTCGTCCACGACCGCCGCGGCCGCGTCGAGCAGCGCGTCGATGCGGGCGGCGCTGCGCTCCTGGATCGGTTCCGTGCGCACGAGCGGCGCTCCGACGGTGCTCTGCCCGGCGACCAGATCATTGATGGGCACGAGGGCGACTCCTTCTCTCAGTCGTTCAAGCGGTGGTACGGGTCCCCAGCCCGGCGGCGCCCGAAGCGCCGCGCTTCCCGAAATCATATTCGGGGAAACCTCACTTCTGCTGGGCATTCCCTCTCGACGCGCCGCAGAAAAGTCCCCCAGATCTGGGGGATGCATTCGTGTGCGCCTTCGCTCCATGAGAAAATACATCAGATGCCCTCCCCCGAATCGCGCCACGAGCCCGTCTCCGGCGACTCCCCCTCCCGCCGCGGCGCAGCGGTCGAGCCGATCATGCATCGGGCCGCGCGCATCGAGGACGCCTTCCACGAGTTCCGCGCCAGGCGCGCCCGCAAGCGCGGCTTCCTGGCGACCGTCGTGCCGTACACCGGATACGGCGCGCCGAGCTGGGTGCGCATCCTCGGCCGGGTGGTCCTGGCGAAGGACCCGCGGCCCGGCTCGCGCGCCGAGCGGCTGCACCGCAAGCGCGAGGAGTCGATCCGCGGCTGGCGCTCGTTCATCAGCGTGCCTCTCGCCGAGACGCGGGTGACGGTGGAGATCGAAGGCGACCGGCACGAGGTGGTCACCGATCGCGGCGGCGTCATCGACACGGTCATCCCGGTGCAGCTGACGCCCGGCTGGCACACGGTGCGCCTGTCGACGGCCGAGTCCACCCGCGTGTTCGAGGCGCCCGTCTTCGTGGTCGACCCGAAGGCCACCTTCGGCATCATCTCCGACGTCGACGACACCGTGATGGTGACGGCCCTCCCCCGGCCGCTGCTCGCGGCCTGGAACACGTTCGTGCTCGACGAGCACGCGCGCGTGCCGACCCCCGGCATGGCGGTGCTGCTGGAGCGGCTCGCGGCCGCCCATCCCGGGGCCCCGGTGATCTACCTGTCGACCGGCGCCTGGAACGTCGCTCCGACGCTGAGCCGGTTCCTCTCGCGCAACCTGTTCCCGGCGGGGCCACTGCTGCTCACCGATTGGGGGCCGACGCACGACCGCTGGTTCCGCAGCGGACGCGAGCACAAGCGCACGAGCCTGGCCCGGCTCGCGGAGGAGTTCCCCGGCCTGAAGTGGCTGCTGATCGGCGACGACGGTCAGCACGACGAAGACCTCTACGGCGAGTTCACGGTCGCGCACCCCGACAACGTCTCCGCGGTCGCCATCCGGCAGCTGTCCAGCGGCGAGGCGGTGCTCGCCGGCGGCCGCTCGAAGGCGGAGAAGCACAGCGAGCTCTCGGGGACGCCGTGGGTGTACGCGCCGGACGGCGCCGGCCTGTCCGAACAGCTCGCCGAGCTCGGGATGCTGCCCTAGCGGCCCGCCGCCCCCGCGGTGTCGGTGGTGCCTGCCAGGCTGGACGCATGCCAGCCAGCCGCGCCGACCTGCTCCGGATGCGCCGCCTCGCCCAGGCGATCGACGGCCCGCGGGAGCCCGACCCGGCCGCCGTGGCGCGTCGTCTGCTGGCCGTGCAGGGGCAGGACTTCGCGGCGGGGTGCTGGGCGCTGGCCCTCCGCTCCGAGCGGGCGCGCCGGTCCGACGTGCTCGCCGCGCTCGACGCCGGCCGCGTCATCCGCTCGTGGCCGATGCGCGGCACCCTGCACTTCGTGCCGCCGGAAGACCTGCGCTGGATGCTCTCCGTCACCACGGACCGCCTGGTCGCCGGCCTCGGCCGGCGCCAGCGCCAGCTCGGTCTGACCGCGGCCGACTTCGACCGCGCCGCCGAGGTGGTGACCGGGGTGCTCTCCGGCGGCCGGAGCATCGGCAGGGCCGAGCTGATGGAGGTGTGGGAGCGGGCCGGCATCGCGACGACCGGCCAGCGCGGCTACCACCTCATCTACTACCTGGCGCAGACCGGGCTGCTGTGCTGGGGCCCGGTCGCCCACGCCGGCAACGGCAACCCGACGCAGGCGCTCGTGCTGCTCGACGAGTGGGCGCCCGCACCCGCACCGCTCGAGCCGGACGAGGCGATCGCCCGGTTCCTGCAGCGCTACCTCGAGGGGCACGGCCCGGCGACCGTGCGCGACTTCGTGTGGTGGATCAAGGGAACGGTCGCCGGCGTGAAGACGGCCCGCGCCGTGCTCGGCGACGCCCTCACCGCGCTCGAGGTCGACGGCGTCGAGTACCTCGTGACGACCGAGCTCGCGGACCGCGCCGCCGCCACTCCGGCGACCAGGGCGGAGCGCGACGCGGTGCACCTGCTCCCCGCGTTCGACGAGTACCTGCTCGGCTACCAGGACCGCTCCCCCATCCTCGACGAGGAGCACGCCGAGCTCATCGTGCCCGGCGGCAACGGCGTCTTCCAGCCCATCATCGTGGCAGGCGGCCGCATCGTCGGCACCTGGCGCCGGGACAACGGTCGCGCAGTGCCGCAGCCGTTCGGGGAGCTGAGCCCCGCGCGCCGCGACCGCCTCGACCGCGCGGCCGGGGCGTACGCGCGGTACGCGGCGGGGTGAAGTCCAGTGGCGTGCTCGGCGGCACCCTCTCGGCGTCCCGCAGGCTGATCGGGAGCCTGCGCCGCGGCCCCCTCTGCAGTGCGTCGCCATCGCCCCGCGGCAGCCGGCCATGCACGGGGAGCCCGGCACCGACCGCAGCGTCGCACGCACCGCGGCCGCCTATGCGCGGCGAACCCCAAACCGACTGCGGCACCTCCCACGCGGCGACCCGCCCCCGCGGGCCCGACCACCCGCCGAACACGGCAGGCACTGCCGCCGTGGAACCGTGTGGCCCGGTCCGGACATCTCCTGATGAGCGCGACATCCGCACCCGAGGAGGAGACATGAAGGACCGCACCGCCATCGACCCGGCCGCACTGGAGCTTCCGCCCACGCAGCCGATCGACATCACCGAGCTCTTGGGGCCCGCGCCGCACGCCTAGCCGTCGCCGGGTAGCGTGGGAGGGTGGCACGCAACAGCTCGACCGGACGCCGGCTCCCGGCGGCGATCGCCCTCCCGACGAGCATCCGGGTGAGCACGCGCGCCCCGTTCCTGCAGGTCGTGAAGACGGCCGTCGCGATGATCCTGGCCTGGGCGGCGGCCAGCCTGTTCGTGCACGGCGAGCTTCCGGTGTTCGCGACCATCGCGGCGCTGCTGGTCGTGCAGCCGAGCGTGAACCAGTCCGTCGGGCGCGCGATCGAACGCTCGATCGGCGTCATCGTCGGCGTGGTGGTCGCCTACCTCATCGGCCTGGCGTTCGGGACCAACAGCTGGATCGTGCTGCTCGCGGTCGTCGTGTCCGTGCTGCTGGCCTGGGCGCTCAAGCTGACCCCGGGTACCGCGAACCAGGTGCCGATCACCGCGATGCTGGTGCTCGCCATCGGCGCATCCGACCCGGAGTACGCGCTGGCCCGGATCGTGGAGACGGTGATCGGCGCCGCGATCGGCGTGGTCGTGAACGTGTCGATCGTCCCTCCGGTGCTGACCGCGCCGGCCCGGCAGGCCGTGGTGGCGTTGGGCGGCGAGATCGCGTCAACGCTCGACCGGCTGGGGTCGGCGCTGATGACCGAGCACAGCCGGGCCGAGCTGGATGCGCTGCTCATCGAGGCGCGCCTGCTGCGGCCCATGGAGGCGAAGGCGCAGAGCGCGATCACCGCGGCCGACGAGAGCCTGTCGCTGAACCCCCGCCAGCGCAAGCATCGGGTCTACCTGGAGCACGACCAGCAGCTGTTCGACCGCCTGCGCCCGCTGATCAACCGCACGCTCGGCATGACCCGCGCGTACCACGACCACTACGACGACAGTCTGGCCGCGGAGCCGACGATCCACGCGATCGCGGACGAACTGCACCGGGCGGCCCACGACCTCCGGCTGCTCGCGCGCGACCCGGACGAGCCGGCCGCCGAGCCGGGCACCGAGACGGCCGGCATCCCGGTGCTCACGGCACCCCTGACGGTCGCGACGCCCGACCCGCGCCACTGGGTGCTGATCGGCTCCCTCGTCGAGGACCTCCGCCGCATCCACGTCGAGATCGCCGGCGACGACGCCTCCACCGGCTGAGCCGGGCCGCGCCGCCTGAGGCGGAAGCCGAGCGGGGACGCTGCCCCTAAGGTCGGGCCCCAGTCGCCTCGGACGCCGAGCGGCGAGGCGACGTGCCCCCTCCCCTACGCGGTGAGCTCGGCGACCGCCTCGGCGACGGGCAGGGTGCGGCGGTCGCCGGTGCGGCGGTTCCAGAGCTCGACCTCGCCCTGGGCGGCGTCACGACCGACGACGAGCACGCGCGGGACGCCGATCAACTCGGCGTCGCCGAACTTGACGCCGGGCGAGACCTTGGGGCGGTCATCGTAGAGCACGTCGAGGCGGGCGTCCTCCAGCTGGGCGATGACGTCCTCCGCGAGGTCGTAGGCCGCCTCGTCCTTTCCGGTGGCGACGACGTGCACGTCGAACGGCGCGACCGACTCCGGCCAGATCAGGCCGCGGTCGTCGTTGTTCTCCTCCGCGATGATGGCGAGGATGCGAGTCACGCCGATGCCGTACGAGCCCATGGTGACAGTGACGAGCTTGCCGTTCTCGTCGAGCACCTTGAGGCCCAGGGCGTCGGCGTACTTGCGGCCGAGCTGGAAGACGTGGCCGATCTCCATCCCGCGGGCGAGCTCCACCGGGCCGGAGCCGTCGGGGGCGGGGTCGCCGGGCTTGACCTCGGCCACCTCGACCACGCCGTCCCAGCCGAAGTCGCGGCCGGCGACGAGCCCGAACACGTGCTTGCCCTCGAGGTTGGCGCCCGTGATCCAGCCGGAGCCGTCGACCACGCGCGGGTCGACCACGTAGCGGATGCCGGTCGCCGACTCCTCGCCGAGCACCGCCCCGTCGGGCGACCAAGGACCGATGTAGCCCTTCACCAGGCCGGGGTGCTTCGCGAAGTCGTCGTCGGTGGCGGCGTCGACCTCGGCCGGGGCGAAGGCGACCTCCGCGCGCTTGAGGTCCACCTCGCGGTCGCCGGGAAGCCCGACGACGACGAGCTCGCGCGTGCCGTCGAGGTTCGTCAGGGCGAGCACGACGTTCTTGAGGGTGTCGGCGGCGGTCCAGGCGCGGCCGTCGGGACGCGGGTGCTTCTCGTTGGCCAGGTCGACCAGCGTCGCGATCGTCGGCGTTCCGGGGGTGTCGAGCACCTCCTGCGGCGTCAGCTTCTCGTACGAGCGCGCCGGCGGCGCGACCGTGGTGAACGCCTCCACGTTGGCGGCGTACCCGCCGGGCGAGCGAACGAACGTGTCTTCGCCCACCGGGGTGGGGTGCAGGAACTCCTCGGAACGGGAGCCGCCCATCGCACCCGCGTCGGCCTGCACGATCACGTAGGAGAGGCCGAGCCGGGTGAAGATGCGCTCGTACGCGTCGCGCTGTGCCAGGTAGCTCGCGTCGAGGCCCTCGTCGGTGTAGTCGAACGAGTAGGCGTCTTTCATGGTGAACTCGCGCCCGCGCAGCAGGCCCGCGCGCGGCCGCGCCTCGTCGCGGTACTTGTCCTGGATCTGGAAGATCGTCAGCGGCAGGTCTTTGTACGACGAATAGAGGTCTTTCACGAGCAGGGTGAAGACCTCTTCGTGCGTCGGCGCCAGGAGATAGTCGGCGTCTTTGCGGTCTTTCAGGCGGAACAGCGCGTCGCCGTATTCCTCCCACCGGCCCGTGGCCTCGTAGGGCTCGCGCGGCAGCAGGGCCGGGAAGTGCACCTCGTGCGCGCCCGCGGCCGTCATCTCCTCGCGGATGATGCGCTCGATCTTCTCCTTCACCCGCAGCCCGAGCGGCAGCCAGGCGAAGACGCCCGGCGCCTGGCGCCGGATGTAACCGGCGCGGACGAGCAGCTTGTGGCTCGTCACCTCGGCGTCGGCGGGGTCTTCACGGAGGGTGCGGAGGAAGTAGTTGGTCAGGCGTGTAGGCACCGTCCCAGTTTATGGGGAGGACCGGCGTCGTCCGCGCGCCGACAGGATCTGTGGAGAACGCGCGCGGGCCGCGGGCTGTGAACGGAAAGCCGGGAGAGACCGCGGGCTAGGGTGGCGGCATGCCCGACCGCCGCACCCGCGTCGCCCCATCCCCCGCCGCCGCACCCCTCGCGGCCTCCCTCGCCGCCTTGCGCCGCGAGCTGCGGCTGCCGGAGGGGTTCCCGCCCGAGGTCGAGGCGGAGGCCGCCGCGGCCGCAGGACGCCGCCCGCTCCCGGACACCGACCTCACGGCGGTCCCGTTCCTCACGATCGACCCGGCCGGATCGACCGACCTCGACCAGGCGCTCCACCTGGAACGCACAAGCCACGGATACCGCGTGCGGTACGCGATCGCCGACGTCCCGGCCTTCGTCGCCCCGTCCGGCGCCGTGGACGCCGAGGCGCGCCGCCGCGGCCAGACGCTCTACGCGCCGGACGGCCGCATCCCGCTCCACCCCGACGTCATCGGCGACGGCGCGGCGTCGCTACTCCCCGGCGTCGACCGCTCCGCGTTCGTCTGGGACCTCCGCCTCGACGCCGACGGCCACGAGACCGACGCGACGGTCTTGCGGGCGCGCATCCGCTCGCGACGGCAGTGGGACTACGCGGAGGCGCAGGCCGCGATCGACGACGGCACCGCGCCGGACGAGTTGCGCCTGCTGCGCGAGGTCGGCGAAGCACGCATCGCCTGCGAGCGGGAGCGCGGCGGCGCCAGTCTCAACGCCCCGGAGGAGGAGGTCGTGGTGCACGACGGCGTGTACGCGCTGGAGCGTCGCACCGTGCTGCCGGTGGAGTCGTGGAACGCCCAGCTCTCGCTCCTGACCGGCATGGCCGCCGCGCGCATCATGCTCGACGCGCGCATCGGCATCCTCCGCACCATGCCCGCGCCCGACGAGGCCGCCATGCGTGCCTTCCGCATCCAGACGGTCGCGCTCGGCCTGCCGTGGCGCGAGGGCACGCCATACGGCGAGTACCTGCGGACGCTCGACGCCGACCACCCGCGGGCGGCCGCGGTGCTGCAGGCGGCGACGGCCCTGTTCCGCGGCGCCGGCTACGTCGCGATGGACGGCGAGGCGCCGTCCGATCCCGTGCAGTCCGCGATCGCGGCGCCGTACGCGCACGTGACGGCCCCGCTGCGCCGGCTGGTCGACCGCTGGGGGCTCGTGATCTGCGAGGCTCTGTGCGCCGGGGCGGAGGTGCCGGGATGGGCACGCTCCTCGCTCGCGGACCTCCCGGCCATCATGGGGAACTCCTCGCGGCTGGCGTCCCAGGTCGTGGCCGGCGCGCTCGACCGGGTGGAGGCGGCGCTGCTGAGCTCGCGGATCGGGTCGGTCGTGGACGCGACGGTGCTCGCGGTGCGCAACGGCGGCGTGCTCGTGCAGCTCGACGACCCCGCGGTGACCGCGTCGGCGCCGCGGCCGGACGGCGTGCAGCCGGGCGACCGCGTCCGCCTCACCGTGACGGCGGCCGACATCGCCACCGGACGGGTCTCGTTCGAACCCGTCACGGAGTGACGCCGGCGCGGCCCGTCAGTGCGCGCCGACGGTGACGGTCGGCTCGCCCGAGGGACGGTCGCCCATCTCGTCGGCGATGCGGTTCGCCTCGGCGATCAGGGTCGCGACGATCTCCGACTCGGGCACCGTCTTGATGACCTCGCCCTTGACGAAGATCTGGCCCTTGCCGTTGCCGCTCGCGACGCCGAGGTCGGCCTCGCGCGCCTCACCCGGGCCGTTCACGACGCAGCCCATGACCGCGACGCGCAGCGGCACGCTCATGCCCTGCAGGCCCTCGGTGACGCTGTCTGCCAGCGAGTAGACGTCGACCTGGGCGCGGCCGCAGCTGGGGCAGGAGACGATCTCCAGCTTGCGCTCGCGCAGGTTGAGCGACTGCAGGATCTGCAGGCCCACCTTGACCTCCTCGGCGGGCGGCGCGGAGAGGGAGACGCGGATGGTGTCGCCGATGCCCTCGCCCAGCAGGATGCCGAACGCGGTCGCGGACTTGATGGTGCCCTGGAACGCCGGCCCGGCCTCGGTGACGCCGAGGTGCAGCGGCCAGTCGCCTCGCTCGGCGAGCATCCGGTACGCCTTCACCATCACGATCGGGTCGTTGTGCTTGACCGAGATCTTGAAGTCGTGGAAGTCGTGCTCCTCGAACAGGCTCGCCTCCCAGACGGCCGACTCGACGAGCGCCTCCGCGGTGGGCTTCCCGTACTTCTCGAGCAGCCGGCGGTCGAGCGATCCGGCGTTGACGCCGATGCGGAGCGAGACGCCGGCGGCCTGCGCGCGTCGTGCGATCTCCCCCACCTGGTCGTCGAACTTGCGGATGTTGCCCGGGTTGACGCGCACGCCCGCGCAGCCGGCGTCGATCGCGGCGTACACGTAGTTGGGCTGGAAGTGGATGTCGGCGATGACCGGGATCTGGCTCTTCTTCGCGATGATCGGCAGCGCCTCGGCGTCGTCGCGGCTGGGCACCGCCACGCGGACGATGTCGCAACCGGAGGCCGTCAGTTCGGCGATCTGCTGCAGGGTGGCGTTGATGTTCGTGGTCGGCGTCGTCGTCATCGACTGGACGCTGACCGGAGCGTCGCCGCCGACCAGGACTTTGCCGACCCGGATCTGGCGGGACTTGCGACGGGGTGCGAGTGTCTCGGGGACTTTGGGCATCCCCAGATTGATTGCTGCCACGGGCTCAATCCTACGCGGCGGGGTGGGAGCCGGCTGGACGTCAGCCGAACAGGTTGACCGGCTTCACGATGTCCGCGTACATCAGCAGCACGCTCATCCCGCCGAACACGATGACGACCGCGAAGGTGAGCGGCATGAGCTTCGCCATGTCGACCGGGCCCGGGTCGCGGCGACGGAAGATCTTCGCGACCGTGCGCCGCAGGCCCTCCCAGAGCGCGCCCGCGATGTGCCCGCCGTCGAGCGGCAGCAACGGGATGAGGTTGAACACGAACAGCGCGACGTTGAGCGACGCGAGGAGACCGATCATGGTGTACGCCTTGTCGACCACCGGCACCCCGTCCAGTGCCGTCAGCTCGCCGGCCGCCCGGCCGATGCCGACGACGCTGATCGGGCCGTTCGGGTCGCGCTCGGCGGAGCCGAAGGCGGCGTTCCAGACATCGACCATGCGCTGCGGGAGGTGCAGGAACACGTTGAAGACCGCGGCCGTCTGCGCGCCGACGGCCGGAAGCACGGCCGTCGGAGGCTGCGGCACGAGCTCGGTGACCGGGCCGATGCCGACGAAGCCGACGGTGAGGGTCTCGATCCCGCCGGACGCGTCCTTCACCACGGTGCCGTTCGGGCCGGTCTTCGCGACCTTGTTGACCACAGGCGTGAGCCGCACGGTGCGCTCCTCGCCGCCGCGGCTGAGCACGACCGTCAGGGTCTTGCCTGCGGAGTCGCGGATGATCGCGGTCGACTGGTCCCAGCTGGTGATCTTCTGGCCGTCGATACTGACGATGGTGTCGCCGGGCTTGAGGCCGGCCGCGGCGGCGGGGCCCTGCGGGTCGTCGGCGCCGCACGACTTCTGCGTGCTGCTCGCCGGGAGCACGCACTGGCTCACGGTCGCGATGGTGGTCGAGCTCTGCGGCGCGCCGAAGCCCATCAGCAGGACGCCGAACAGCACGACCGCGATCACGAGGTTCATGAACGGGCCGCCGAACATGATGATGATCCGCTTCCAGACCGGGAGCCGGTAGAAGGTGCGATCCTCCTCGCCGACGGCCACCGTCTCGGCGCTGGCGGTCCGCGCGTCCTGGGCGAGCTGCTGCATGAACCCGGTGGTGGCGTTGCGCGCCGCGCCGCCCTGCTTGCCGGGCGGGAACATGCCGATCATCGAGATGTAGCCGCCGAGCGGGATGGCCTTGACCCCGTACTCCGTCTCGCCGCGGCGGAACGAGAACAGCGTCTTGCCGAACCCGATCATGTACTGCGTGACCTTGACCCCGAACAGCTTGGCCGGCACGAGGTGGCCGATCTCGTGCAGCGCGATCGACAGCGCGACGCCGATCAGGACGATGACGACGCCGAGGACGAACAGGAGCACGGATTCCACGGCTTCAGGCTAGCGGCGCACGCCTTGGAGGAGGCCGCGAAGCGTGTGGGTGGCCGCTATGCGTCGGCTGTCAGGCTCCACCGTGTTGCGAGGGCGCCGTCAGCATCGTGATCGATCCAGGGTACACGTCGGCGACGGCGAACACCCCGTAGGCGCCGCGGGCGCCGTCCGGCACGAGCGGATACCCGGGCGCCGCGACGACGAGCAGCTCGGCGCTGGTGTGGTCGTCGAGCGCGAGGGATCCGAGCCGGTCCGGGTCGTTCCAGCCGGCCACCTGGTCGACGCCGGATCCGACGGACACGCCGCCGACCGTGCCGACCCGGACTCCGCCCTCATGCGCGGTGCGCGCGGAGAGCGACCACACCGGGTGGACCACCGCATCCGCCTGGACCGACGCGCCGTAGTGGTGTTCCAGGATCGTCACCTCGCCTCGCTCGCCGGGTCCGCGGACGCCCCGGTCGGCGTGGAAGGTGCGGACCGCGACCCGGACGGCGACGACGGCGGTCCCCCGGCCGGCGCCCCCGCGCATCCGGCGATCCCGACGATCAGTGCGATTGCCACAGAAATCGCGCCCCACCTGCGCATGATGTCCCCCCGACGGTCTCGTGCCCCGCCATCATCTCGCGGCGATCAGCGCATCCGCCTTCCGGCGCGCCCACTCCTCGGCGTGCGCGAGCGAGTCGCGCGTCAGCTCCCCCGAGGGCACGTGGGCGTCGACCACGCGCTCGACCGTCTCCAGGATGTCGAGGTACCCGATCGCTCCGGCGTGGAAGGCGGCGACCGCCTGCTCGTTGGCCGCGTTTAACACGGCGGGATAGGTGCCGGAGGCCATGCCGACCTTCTTGGCGAGCCGCACGGCCGGGAACGCCTCGTCGTCGAGCGGCTCGAACGTCCACGTGTGCGCCGTCGACCAGTCCAAAGGCGTCCCGACGCCTGCGACCCGGTCCGGCCAGCCGAGGCCGAGCGAGATGGGCAGCCGCATGTCCGGGGGCGAGGCCTGGGCGATGGTCGAGCCGTCGACGAACTCCACCATCGAGTGGATGACGGACTGCGGGTGCACGGTGACGTCGATCCGGTCGTACGGCACGTCGAAGAGCAGGTGCGCCTCGATCACCTCGAGGCCCTTGTTCACCAGCGTCGAGGAGTTCGTCGTGACGACGAGTCCCATGTCCCAGGTGGGGTGCGCGAGCGCCTCCTGCGGGGTCACGTCCCGCAGCGACGCACGCGACCGCCCGCGGAAGGGGCCTCCGGACGCGGTGAGCACCAGCCGCCGGACCTCCTCCGGCGCGCCGGCGCGCAGCGCCTGCGCGATCGCCGAGTGCTCCGAGTCGACGGGCACGATCTGTCCTGGTGCCGCGGCGCGCTTCACCAGGCCGCCGCCGACGATGAGCGACTCCTTGTTGGCGAGCGCGAGCATCGCGCCGGTCTCCAGGGCGGCCAGGGTCGGCCCGAGCCCGACGGAGCCGGTGATGCCGTTGAGCACCACGTCCGCCTCGACCGAGCGCACGAGCAGCTCGGCGTCGTCCGCGCCCAGGGCCGTGTCCACCACGCCGAACCGCTCCGCCTGCGCGGCCAGCTGGTCGGCGTTGCGACCGGCGCTCAGGCCGACGACGCGGAACCGGTCCGGGTTCGCCGCGATGACGTCGAGCGCCTGCGTCCCGATGGAACCGGTGGACCCGAGGATGATGACTCTGCGCACGAGGCCATCGTACGCACGGCGTCAGGAGCCGAGGGCGGAGCACGGGGTGTCGTTCTGTCCGCACCGTCCGACGCCCCGTCGCGCCGGAAGGCCGGGTGCTCAGCGAGAAGCGGTGAAGAGTCCTGCGACGCGAAACGGCATGATGCTCGTGTCGAGCGCCAGGCGAAGCCGTCGGGATCGTCGTATTCTGGCGAGACGACCGGCGGAAACCAGTGCGCCGAAGGAGGGGCCCCGGACCTTCGGCCGAAGGCCCCCCGAAATGCGCGGCCGCATGGTCCGCCCGTCGGCGGGGCAGCCGGGGCAACGATCACCGCGAGATCGAGACCACCGTTTGCAGCGCGTTCGGGAAGGTGATCATCTTGGTCGCTTCGACCACGTAGGTCGTTCCCGTGGCCAGCTTCACGGTTGTCCTCCTGGTGCCTGCGGCCACGGAACGGATGTTTCCCTGGCTGATGGTGAGTGTTCCTGTGCCGTCATAACCGATCGGCGTGCCGTCGCCCCGCTTCATGCACACCCCGGTCGAGGTGCATCCCGGCGCCGTCCACGTGATGGCCGCTTCCGCGCTCAAGGGCGTCGAGACCGCTAGAACCGCGGCGAGCCCTACGGCGGCGATGATCTTCTTCTTCATGTGTCCTCATTTCCGTACCATTCCAGCACGGATTCAGGATACGAATCAGAAATACACGTAGTACAGAGTGATCGAGCCCTATTTCGTGGACTTCAAAATGTCCACGACGAAGACCATCGTGTCCGTGCCCTTGATCTCACCGTTGCCGGCGCTGCCGTAGCCGTCTGCGGGCGGGATCACGACGATCACCTGCGAGCCGACCTTCTGCCCGACGAGAGCCTTGGTGAAGCCCGCCACGAACCCCGAGGCGACATTGGTGTAAGGCGTCCCCCGCGACCACGTCGAGTCGAACATCTGACCGTTTCGCCAGAGGACGCCCTTGTACTGGATCGTGACCGTATCCGTCGAGGCCACCGTTGCGCCGTCGCCCTGCTTGAGCTCGGCGATCTTGGTCTCCGTCGGCGGGTCGGTCTTCGGGACGGTGATGCTCGGCTCGCCCGTCTTGGCGTCGAGGGTGACCTTCGGGAAGTCCGCGGGCGGCGTGACGGCCTTGCCGGTCGCACGCGTCTGGGCCAGGTCGACCAGGTCGGCGACGAAGACGACGCTGTCCTTGTCGGTGAGGTTCACCTGGGACAGGTTCTGGTTGCCGAAGGCGCTCGCGGCCGGCGCGGTCAGCACGACGCGGGAGCCCAGGTGGAGGCACTCGACCGCGCGCACCAGGCCGGGGATGAACGTCTTGTCGTCGACCTTGACCATCGCGGTGGCGGACCCGTCGAAGCCCTGGGCGGGCGAGAGCTCCTTGCCCGTCGTGCCATTGTACGCGGCGAGGGCGATGTCGACGTTCGACCCGCTCTTCACCACGGCGCCCTTCCCGGTGATGACCACGGTGCGCTCGACGTCCTTCGCCTTCAGCGGGCTGTCGAAGGTGACCTTCGGCGCGGCGCCGAAGTCTCCGGAGACGGTGACCGACTTCGACGTCGCGCCGGAGCCGACGTTCTGACACGTGCCCGCCGCCGGCGTGGACGTCGAGGACGTCTCGCCCGAGCTGCAGGCGGCGAGTCCGGCGACGAGGAGGGCCGCGGACGCGGTCGCGGTCAGGGCCTTGAGAGAGGTACGCACGGTCGTCCATCCTGCCCTATCCGCCTCCGCCGAAGCTGACAGCGGCGAATGGGTCCGCTGAATCGGCCGCCTACGATGGAAGACATGATCCGCGAATTCTCCGTGCCCCAGTCCCGCCATCTCGTGACAGAGCTGCCCGGCCCGCGGTCGCTCGAACTGCAGCAGCGTCGCGTCGCCGCGGTGAGCCGCGGCGCGGGCACGCTCGCGAACATCTACATGGAGTCCGGGTCTGGCGCCATCCTGGTGGACGTCGACGGCAACCGGCTGATCGACCTGGGCTGCGGCATCGGCGTCACCACCATCGGCCACGCGCACCCCGCCGTCGCCGCGGCCGCCGCGGAGCAGGCGGCGAAGCTGACGCACACGCTGTTCACCGTGACGCCCTACGAGAACTACGTCGCCGTCGCCGAGAAGCTGGCGGAGATCACGCCCGGCGACTTCGAGAAGCACAGCATCCTGGTCAACTCCGGCGCGGAAGCGGTCGAGAATGCGGTCAAGATCGCGCGGAAGTACACCGGCCGGCGCGCCATCGCGACACTGGACCACGCCTTCCACGGCCGCACCAACCTGACCATGGCGATGACCTACCGGCCGTGGCCGGAGCGCGCGGGCATGGGGCCGTTCCCCGGCGAGATCTACAGCCTCCCGATCAGCTACCCGTTCCGCGACCCGGAGGGGATGACGGGCGAGGAGGCCGCAGAGCGGACGATCGACTACATCCGCACCCACATCGGCGCAACCGAGCTGGCCGCCCTGTTCGTCGAGCCGATCCAGGGCGACGGCGGCATCATCATCCCGGCGCCCGGCTACTTCGCGCGCCTGGCCGAGTTCTGCGCGGAGAACGGGATCGTCTTCGTCGCCGACGAGATCCAGGCCGGCATCGGGCGCACCGGCACGTGGTACTCCATCGAGCATCACGGCGTCGTCCCCGACCTCGTCACCAGCGCGAAGGGCATCGCGGGCGGCTTCCCGCTCGCCGCCGTCACCGGCCGCGCCGAGATCATGGACGCGGTGCAGCCCGGCGGCATCGGAGGCACCTTCGGCGGCAACCCGGTGTCGACGGCGGCCGCCCTCGCGGTGTTCCAGGCGTTCGAGGACGAGGACCTCCTCGGCGAGGCGCGCCGCGTCGAGAAGGCCCTGCTGGCGCGGATCGGCGACTGGGCCGAGCGCTTCCCGGTCGTCGGCGAGGTGCGTGGAAAAGGCGCGATGTTCGGCGTCGAGCTGGTCAAGCCCGGCACGAAGACGCCCAACCCGGAGGCGCTGCAGGCGGTGCTCGGCCACGCCACGCGCAACGGGGTGATCCCGCTCGACGCGGGCAGCTGGGACAGCGTGCTGCGGCTGCTGCCGTCGGTCGTCATCAGCGAGGAGCTCATCGACGACGCGGCGACCGTGCTGGAGGAGGCGCTGGGGCGCCTGGGTTGACGGCCGTGCAGCCGATTCCGGCCAGCACACATATTGCTTTGCAGATCGGTGCGCTAGCGTGCCCCCATCCATTCCCGGCCACGTGAGGATGTGACCTCCGATGCGGCTCCCCCGCCTGCGTCTGATCGCCGCGGCGACCGCCGCGTCGGCCGCGCTCGCCCTGGTGCCGGCCGCCGCGCTCGCCGAGCCGGCCACGCCGTTCTACCCCGGCTACATCATCAGCGACGACAGCTTCTACAACCCCGACGCGATGACCGTCGGGCAGATCCAGTCCTTCCTGGAGGAACGCAGCTGCCACCCGAAGGACGGCGTCCCGTGCCTGTCCGACTTCCGGATGAACACGCCCGCGCAGGCCGCCTCCGCCGAGCGCTGCGCGGCGATCCCGGCCCGCAAGAAGGAGGCGGCGAGCAGCATCATCGCCCGGGTCGCGAAGGCGTGCACGGTCAGCCCGCGCGTGCTGCTGGTGCTGCTGCAGAAGGAGCAGTCGCTCCTGACCGCGCCCAGCGCCAAAGGGTACGAACGGGCCACCGGGTACGCCTGCCCGGACACGGCGGACTGCGACGCGCGCTACTTCGGCTTCTTCAACCAGGTGTACCGGGCGGCGTGGCAGTTCCGGGAGTACACGGTCCACCCCGCGGACTGGCGGTACAAGGTCGGCGCGAACCGCATCCAGTACCACCCGGACGCCACGTGCGGCTCCAGCGAGGTCACCATCCTGAACCAGGCGACCGCCAACCTGTACAACTACACGCCCTACCAGCCGAACGACGCGACCCTGAAGGAGCCGAAGGGACCGGGCGGCGACTGCTCGGCGTACGGCAACCTCAACTTCTCGCGGCTCTACACCGCTTGGTTCGGCTCGCCGCTGTCCGTCCGCTACACCGGGCTGGTCGACGGGTGTCTGGTGTACCGGAACGGGTTCGGCTGCGACCAGCGCAGCCCGCTGCTCCCGTGACGACCGCATGCCGTGAGCGGAATACGGCCTCGCCTACTGTCGGAACGTGAGCATCGACCCGCCCGACGATGACGTCGCCGCGCTGCAGCGCCCCGGCGCGCTGTACTTCGCCGGCCGGATCCTCATGGCGCCGCTGCTGAAGCTCGTCTACCGGCCGCGCGTGATCGGCCGCAGGAACGTTCCGAAACACGGCAAGGTCATCCTCGCCAGCAACCACCTGTCGTTCATCGACTCCGTCGTCATCCCGATGACCGCTCCCCGCCGGGTGCAGTTCCTGGCGAAGTCGAGCTACTTCGAGGGCAGCGGCGTGAAGGGACGCGTCTCCCGCGCCTTCTTCACGGCGATCGGCGCGGTCGGCGTCAAGCGGGGCGCGGGGGCTGCGGCGCAGGAGGCGCTCGACCAGTCGCGCCGCATCATCGACACCGGCGCCGCGTTCGCGCTGTACCCGGAGGGCACGCGCTCGCTCGACGGCCGCCTGTACAAGGGCCGCACCGGGATCGGCTGGCTCGCCCTCACCACGGGTGCGGTCGTCGTCCCCGTCGGTCTCATCGGGACCGACCGCATGCAGCCGGTCGGCGCGAAGTTCCCCAAGCCCCACCGGATCACCGTGGCCTTCGGCGAACCGCTCGACCTCTCGCACTTCGGGCCGCCCGAGTCCGGGCGGGCACGACGCCAGGCGACCGACGCGATCATGGCGGCCATCCACGACCTCACCGGGCAGGAGCTGGCGGGCGTCTACAACGAAGCGCCGCCCGCGAGCGCGGTCGAGCGGGTGAAGCGGGCGCTGCGTCCGGAGCGGCTCTGAGCTCGTTGCCCGCGGCGGGGAATCAGGCGGGATCGGTGTGGGATTTGGCGCGGTAGGTGCGCGCCTTCTGGCGGTTGCCGCAGACGCCCATGCTGCACCACTGGCGGGAGCCGTTGCGCGACTCGTCGTAGAAGGCCCAGCGGCAGTCCTCTCCGCCGCACAGACGGACGCGCCCGAGCTTCCCCTGGATCTGCAGCACGACCGCGCTCGCCAGCGCGGCCTCCGCCGCGGTGCGCGCGCTCAGGCCGACGCCGGTGGGGCCCGCGGAGACCGGGAGGGCGAGCTCGGGCAGCGGCGCGTCCTCCCCGTCGACGATCGCGCGCAGGGCGTCGCGCAGCTCCTGGGCCTCCCGCCGCTCCCCCGGCGCCACGCCGTGCTCGGCGGCCCAGCGGCGGAGGCCGGCGTCGTCGGTGAGCTGGTCGGTGTCGTCCTCGACGTCCAGCGTGTTGAGGAAGTCGACCAGGAGGCCCGGGCCGAGATCGGGTGCATTCGTACGCATATAACCATTGTAACCCGATAGCGGGTTACGGTACGCTGTAACCAGTCAACGCAGATAGGTGGTTATCATGCATCCGCTGTCGTCCTGGTCCCTCTCCCTCTTCCAACTCGCCGAGCGCGAACGCGAGGCGGCCCTCCTGCGGGCGCAGCGCGACTCGGGCATCGAGCAGCCGGAGCCGCTCACGCGCGACGAGCGCTGGCGCGCCGCCATCCAGCGCTGGGCGGCGGCCGACCCGCAGCAGCTCCCGGCTCCCGGGGCGCCCTCCAGCCCGCGGCTGCGCGACGCCTGAGCCGCGCGCCGGTCAGGCGAGCGTGACCGTCTCGGGGACGTGGTGCACCGGGAAGTTCACGCTCGCCGCGATGAAGCACTTCTCGGCGGCCGGAGCGTGCAGCGCGTCGGCGAGCTCGCGCTGGGCGGGGTCGGCGATGGTCACCCGCGGGCGCAGGGTCGCCTGGGTGAAGTGACCACCCCCGTTCGCGGTCTGCTCCATCGTGCCGGTGGCCGCGTCCGTGTAGCCGACCACGACCAGCCCGGCCCGCGCCGCCTCGGCCAGGTAGCTGAGCATGTGGCACTGCGCGAGCGCGGCCAGCAGCAGCTCCTCCGGGTTCCAGCGGTCGCGGTCGCCGAAGAACACGCGATCGGCCGAGCCCTCGATGGGATGCTTGCCCTCGGCGCTCACGACGTGGTCGCGTCCGTACGCCTTGTACCCGCTCGTGCCCTCTCCGCGGTTGCCGGTCCACTGCAGGTCGATCGCATACCCGTGCTCGAGCTTCATGCTCCGATTCTCGCACCCCGGTTAGACTCGGATCACCATGACTGACACCGTGAGCACCCCCGCGCCCGTCTTCTCCGTTCCACAAGAACGCCGCATCGTCACCGCCGTCCCCGGCCCGAAGTCGCAGGAGCTGCACGAGCGCCGCCTCGCCGTCGTGCCGACCGGCGTCTCCTCGGCCCTGCCGGTGTACATCGCCCGTGCGAACGGCGCGATCCTGGTCGACGTGGACGGCAACCAGTTCGTCGACTTCGGCGCGGGCATCGGCGTCACCACCGTCGGTCACACCGAGGCGTCGATCGTGGAGGCCGCGGCCGGGCAGCTGCAGGACGTCATCCACACGCTGTTCACGATCACCCCGTACGAGGAGTACGTGCGCGTCGCGGAGCTGCTCGCCGAGCACACGCCGGGCGACCACGCCAAGAAGACCGTTCTGGTGAACTCCGGCGCCGAGGCGGTGGAGAACGGCGTCAAGATCGCCCGCAAGTTCACCGGCCGCCGTGCCGTCGCGGTGCTCGACCACGCGTACCACGGCCGCACCAACCTGACGATGGCCATGAACTACAAGGCCATGCCGTACGCGACCGGGTTCGGCCCGTTCGCCGGCGACGTCTACCACGCCCCCAACTCCTACCCCTACCGTGACGGTCTGAGCGGCGCGGAGGCGGCGGCCCGCACCATCGCGTACCTCGAGAAGGTCGTCGGCGCGTCCGACCTGGCCTGCCTCGTCGCCGAGCCGATCCAGGGCGAGGGCGGCTTCATCGTTCCCGCCGAGGGGTACCTCGCCGCGCTGCAGGAGTGGTGCACGGCCAACGGCGTCGTCTTCATCGCCGATGAGATCCAGAGCGGCATGGCGCGCACCGGCGCGTTCTACGCCAGCGAGCACTTCGGCGTCGTCCCCGACCTCGTGCTCAGCGCCAAGGGCATCGCCGGCGGACTCCCGCTCGCCGCGGTCACCGGCCGCGCCGAGATCATGGACGCTGCCCAGCCCGGCGGGCTCGGCGGCACCTTCGGCGGCAACCCGGTCGCCGCGGCCGCCGCGATCGCCGTGTTCGAGACCATCGAGCGCAACGACCTGCTGGCCGAGGGGCGCCGCATCGAGAAGGCGCTCAAGCCGGCGCTGGAGAAGCTGCAGGAGAAGTACGACATCATCGGCGACGTGCGCGGCATCGGCGCGATGATCGCCGTCGAGCTCGTCAAGCCCGGCACCGCGCAGACCACGAAGGAGCCGAACCCGGAGGCGGTCAATGCGATCGTCGCGGCGGCGGCCCAGCAGGGCATCCTGTTCCTCAACGCGGGGACGTGGGGCAACGTGCTGCGCTTCCTGCCCAGCCTCGCCGTGTCGGACGCCCTCATCGCGGACGCGGTGTCGGTGATCGACGACGCCATCGCCGCCCTGTGAGCGGGGACGCCGTGACGGCCCAGGTCTTCTCCGTGGACGAGTCGGTCGAGCTCGCCGTGGTCGAGCGCAGCGGCTTCGTCGAGTCGCGGCACGCCGGCTCCGCGGTGGTGCTCGGGCCCGAGGGCGACGTCGTGCGCAGCCTCGGCGCGCCGGAGCGCCCGGTGTTCCCGCGGTCGAGCATGAAGCCGTTCCAGGCGGTCGCCGTCATGGGCGCGGGCGTGCCGCTGGAGGGCGCCAGCGCGGTGCTCGCGACCGCCAGCCACGCCGGGACGCCGGCGCACCTGTCGGTGGTGCGGAAGATCCTCGCCCAGGCGCAGCTCACGGAGGACGCCCTGCGCTGCCCGCCCGACTGGCCGCTCGACACGGGCGCGCGCGACGAGCTCGTCCGTGCGGGCGAGCACAAGCATCCCGTGTACATGAACTGCTCCGGCAAGCACGCCGCGATGCTGCTGGCCTGCCGGGTCAACGGCTGGCCGACCGAGAGCTACCTCGACCCGCAGCACCCGGTGCAGCAGCACATCCGCGACACCATCGAGCGGCTGACCGGCGAGAAGGTCGTCGCGACGGGCGTCGACGGGTGCGGCGCGCCCGTGCACGCGATGTCGCTGCTGGCGCTCGCCCGCGGCATCCAGCGGATCGCCACGGCGTCCGACGGCTCGCCGTTCGCGCTGTTCCGCAACGCGGCGCTGCTGAAGAACGCGGTGCTCGCCGACGGCTGGGCGATCGACGGCCCGGGACGCGCCAACACCGTCGTGATCGACGAGCTCGACGTCTTCGCCAAGGGAGGCGCCGAGGGCGTCATGGTCATGGCGGCGCCCGACGGCACCACGGTGACGCTCAAGATCCTCGACGGCAGCCTCCGCGCCGCCTCGATCGTCGCCCTGCGCCTGCTCGCCGACGCCGGCGCCCTCACCCACGAGGCCGTCGACCGCGTAGCCCCCCACCTCGACCTCGCCGTCCTCGGCCGCGGCGCCCCCGTCGGCGCCATCCGCGCCTCCTACTGACCCGCGCCCCCTCCATCGCTTCCTCGATTAATCCGGCGAATGATGCCGAAATCACGGATTAAGTGAGGAAGCGATGGAGGGGGGCGCGGGTTATTGGCGGGCTAGGCGCTTGGCTCGGGCGGCGGCGGTCAGTTGCGAGATGAGCACCACGAGGATGGTGAGGATGAAGACCGCGCTCGCGATCACGTTCGCCTGCGCCGGGATGCCGCGGCTCGCCGCGATGTAGATGTACATCGGGAACGTGGTCACCGCCCCGGCGTTGAAGTTCGTGATGATGAAGTCGTCGAAGCTCAGCGAGAACGACAGCAGCGCCGCCGACAGGATGCCCGGCAGCAGCAGCGGGAACGTGATCCGCCAGAACACCGCGTTCGGCGACCCGTACAGGTCGCGGCCCGCCTCCTCCAGCGCCGGGTCCAGCGACGCCACGCGCGCCTTCACCGTCACCACCACGAAGCTGATGCAGAACATGACGTGGGCGATGATGATCGTCCCGAACCCCTTGTTCACGCCGAGGCTCAGGAACTGCGCCGCGAGGCCCGCGCCGAGCACGACCTCCGGGCTCGCCATCGGCAGGAACAGCAGCAGGCTGGTCTGCGACCGCAGCCGGAACCGGTAGCGCATCAGCGCGATCGCGATCATCGTGCCGAGCACCGTCGCGATCACCGTCGAGACGATGCCGATGATGATGCTCGCCATGAACGCGTCGCAGATGCCGGCCGCGTCGCACACGTTGGTCCAGTTCCGCAGCGTGAACCCGCGCCAGGCGATGTTGTTCTTGATCGCGTCGTTGAACGAGAACACGAAGGTGTAGACGATCGGGATGAGCAGGAACGCGAGCGCGAGGAACGCGTACACCCCGAGCCCGAGCCCCTTGAACCGGCGCCGCGGCGCCGGACGGCCGGGCGGGACGGGCGCGGCGCCGGGAACCGCGCCCGGCTCGGTCAGCATGGCGGTCACAGCAGCTCCTCCGTCCCGCTCCGCCGCACGTACACTCCGACGATCACGAGGATGACGGCCATCAGGATGACGGACATCGCCGCCGCCGTCGGATAGTTCTGCAGCACCAGGAAGTTGCTCTCGATGACGTTGCCCATCATCGAGGTGTCGGCCGCGCCCAGGAAGTCCTGCGACGCGTTGATGTAGTCGCCGGCCGCCGGGATGAACGTGAGCAGCGTCCCGGAGACGATGCCCGGCATCGACAGCGGGATGGTCACCTTGCGGAACGTGGTCCACGGGCTGGCGTACAGGTCCTGCCCGGCCTCGAGCAGCCGGGTGTCCAGCCGCTCCAGGGTCGAGTAGAGCGGCAGGCACATGAACGGGATGAAGTTGTACGTGAGGCCGAAGATCACCGAGAACGGCGTCCCGGTGATGTGGGCGTCCGGCGGGAGGACGGAGATCGCCTTCAGCGAGCTCGCCACCCAGCCGTCGTCGCTCAGGATCGCCTTCCACGCCAGCGTCCGCAGCAGGAAGCTGATGAAGAACGGCGCGATGACCAGCGTCATCAGCAGGTTCTGCGCCAGCGGCCGGCCGCGCATCTTCACGCCGATGAAGTACGCGAGCGGGTAGCTGATCACCAGCGCCGCCGCGGTCGCGATCAGGGCGTACCCGAACGAGCGCAGGATCTGCGGCCAGTACTCGGCGAGCGAGTCGGTGTAGTTCTGCCACTGGAACGCGGTCTGGTACTGACCGATGTCGCCGTCGACCACGGGGGCCTGGAACGACGTGATGATGAGAGAGACCAGCGGTGTGAGGAAGAACAGGACGAGGTAGAGCACGCCGGGCAGGAGCAGGACGAGCGCGATGCCGCTCTTGCGGCGGACCGCGGGCTCCTGGTCCTGCGTCGGCGGCGCCCCGGTGAACGCGGCGAGGGCCATTACGCCTCCTCCAGCTCCGTCAGCATCCGCTCCCGCGCCTGCGCGGCGATCGCCTGCGTGTCCGCGTCGTCCACGAACCGGCCGTCGGCGGGCGGCTCGTCGGCGAGCACGAACGTGTGCGCCGCATCCCACGCCACCCAGACCTCGTCGCCGAGCTGGGCGACCGGGCCGCTGGCCAGGTTCTGGGCGAAGACGATGACCGTGCCGATGCCGGGCACGTCGACCAGGTACTGCGTGCTCACGCCGCTGAACGAGACGTCGGTGACGCGGCCCGGGCCGAGCGCGTTCGCTCCGGACGGGATGCGCTCCGGCGACGCGTGCAGCGTCAGCTTCTCCGGCCGCACGCCGACCGTGACGTAGCCGCTGGTGCGCTGGGCGCGCGACCGGGGCACCTGGATGCGGTTGCCGCCGACATCCACGCCGAGCGTCTCCGACCCGGTCTCCTGGACGGGACCGGCGAACAGGTTGGACTGGCCGAGGAAGTTCGCGACGAACACCGTCGAGGGTAGCTCGTACAGCACCTCCGGCGACCCCATCTGCTCGATCCGGCCCTTGTTCATCACCGCGACGGTGTCGGCCATGGTCATGGCCTCCTCCTGGTCGTGGGTGACGTGCACGAAGGTGAGCCCGACCTCGGTCTGGATCGACTTCAGCTCCAGCTGCATCTGCCGCCGCAGCTTCAGGTCGAGCGCGCCGAGCGGCTCGTCGAGAAGCAGCAGAGCCGGCCGGTTGACGATCGCCCGCGCCAGCGCGACACGCTGCTGCTGACCGCCGGACAGCTGAGCCGGGCGCCGGGCCGCCAGGTGGTCGAGCTCGACCAGCCGCAGCGCCTCGTGCGCCTTGCCGACCGGGTCGCCGATCTTGCGCCGGCGCAGCCCGAAAGCGACGTTCTCCAGAATCGTCATGTGCGGGAACAGCGCGTAGCTCTGGAACACGGTGTTCACCGGGCGCTGGAACGGCTTGGTGCGCGTCACGTCCTGACCGCCGATCAGGATGCGGCCCTCGGTAGGCTCCTCCAGTCCCGCCACCAGGCGCAGCGTCGTGGTCTTGCCACAGCCGCTCGGACCGAGCAGCGCGAAGAACGAGCCGGCCGGGATGGTCAGGTCGAGCTGCTCGATCGCGGTGAACCCGGGGAACCGCTTCTTGATGCCCTCCAGGCGCAGGTCGGCGCCGGACTCCGCGAAGACTCCCTTCGCCATCAGGCCCCCAGGATCACTTTCTGGAACGCCGCCTGGTACTTCTGCTCCTCGGCGGGCTTCAGCGTGCGGAACACCTTGACCTTCGACAGGGTCTCCTCGTCGGGGAAGATCAGCTGGTTGTCCGCCAGCTTGGGGTCGATCTTCGTCGCCGCCTCCTTGGCGCCCTGCACCGGAGTGATGTAGTTGACCCACGCGGCCACCTCGGCGGCGACCTCCGGCTGGTAGTAGTAGTCGATCAGCTTCTCGGCGTTCGACTTCTGCGACGACCCGATCGGGATCACGAAGTTGTCGCTCCAGAGCGTGCCGCCGGCCTCCGGGATGGCGAACTGCCAGTCGTCGCCGGCCTCGGCGTTGAGCTGGGTGATGTCGCCCGACCAGCAGATCGCGGCGAGCGTGTCGCCGGACTTGAGGTCGTTGAGGTACGAGTTTCCCTTGATGTTGCGGATCTGGCCGTCGTTGACCTGCTTGGTGAGCGTGTCGATCGCCTTGTTGAAGTCGTCGTCGCTGAAGTCCTTGGAGATGTCGACACCCTGCTGGAGCAGCAGCAGTCCCATGGTGTCGCGCATCTCGCTGAGCACGCCGACCTTGCCCTTGAGGTCGGAGCTCCACAGGTCCTCCACCGACTTCAGGCCCTTCGGGAGCTTCTCCTTGTTCCAGCAGATGCCGGCGAAGCCGCTCTGCCACGGCAGGGACTTCTTGCGTCCCGGGTCGAAGTCGACGTCCTGCAGGTTCGCCACCAGGTTCTTCTTGTTGGGGATCTTGCCCTCGTCGAAGCTCTGGACGTAGCCGAGCCGGATCCAGCGGGCGATCATCCAGTCGGTGAGGCAGACCGTGTCGGCACCGATGTCCTTGCCGAGCGCCAGCTGGTCCTTGACCTTGGCGTAGTAGGTGTTGTTGTCGTCGACGGCGACGTCGTACTTGACCTTGATGCCGGTCTGCTTCTGGAACGCCTCGAGCGTCGGGTACTTGCCGTTGTCGTCCTGGTCGAGGTACGCCTGCCAGTTGGCCCAGGTCATCGACTTGTCGGTGGCCGACTCGTCCTTGGCCGGGGTCGGCTTGCCGGAGGCACCGCCGGTGGAGCAGGCGGCCAGGGCCAGCGCGGCGGCGCTCGCCCCCGCTCCCGCGAGAAGGCCGCGCCGCGTCAGCTGCGACGCCCGTGAGGACTGCACGATCCGGCGGATCATCGGGTCTTGCGGAAGGTTGCTCGGTTTCACTGTGGTGCTCCTTGGGGATCGAACACGGACCACGGGCGACGGCGCTTCGGCGGCACGTCGTCGTGCCGTCGCGGTGGACCCGATCCTGACACAGAACCGTGGCGATCCGCAGCAGAATGTGGCCGGATCGTCCATTCGGAAACACAATCTTTACGAAATCCGTGCCGAATCGGTCGAAACGGCCGGGAAACCGCAGACCGCTCGTTCTGGGCCGGCACGCGGACGCCGAGCTGCTTCGACCGACGAGAACGCTGCGGAAATCCTCCGCCATTTCGACCATGCTCCGCGAAATCAGCATCCGAATGCGCAGATTTCAGTCGAAATCCTCCGTGAAGCCCGCTATGGTGAGACCGAACCACCACGTCGAGTGTCAAAGGAGCCCCATGAAGGTCGCGATCCCCCGCGAGATCAAGAACAACGAGTTCCGGGTGGCGATCACCCCCGCCGGAGTGCACGACCTGGTCGGCGCCGGGCACGAGGTCTACGTCGAGGCAGGCGCGGGCGTCGGGTCGTCGATCCCGGACGAGCTGTACGCCGGCGCGGGCGCCACCATCCTGCCCGACGCGGCCGCCACCTGGGCCGCCGGCGACCTCATCCTGAAGGTCAAGGAGCCGATCGAGAGCGAGTACGGCTACTTCCGCGAGGGACTCGTCCTCTTCACCTACCTGCACCTGGCCGCCGACGAGGCGCTCACCCGCGCGCTCATCGCCAGCGGTGTGACGGCCATCGCCTACGAGACCGTGCAGCTGCCGACCCGCGCCCTCCCCCTGCTCGCTCCGATGAGCGAGGTGGCGGGGCGTCTCGCGCCGATCGTCGGCGCCAACACCATGCTGAAGCCCAACGGCGGGCCCGGCCTGCTCGTGCCCGGCGTCCCCGGAACGCACCCGGCCGTCGTCACTGTGCTCGGCGGCGGTGTCGCCGGCACCAACGCCATTTCGGTCGCGGTCGGCCTCGGCGCGGAGGTCACGGTGCTCGACACCAATATCCAGCGCCTCCGCGAGCTGGACGCCCTGTACGCCGGTCGGATCAAGACGATCGCGTCGAACAGCTTCGAGATCGACAAGGCGGTCGTCGCCTCCGACCTCGTCATCGGCTCGGTGCTCGTGCCCGGCGCGAAGGCGCCGAAGCTCGTCACCAACGAGATGGTGTCGCGGATGAAGGCGGGCAGCGTGCTCGTCGACATCGCGGTCGACCAGGGCGGCTGCTTCGAGGACTCGCACCCGACCACGCACGCCGACCCGACGTTCACCGTGCACCAGTCGGTGTTCTACTGCGTCGCGAACATGCCCGGCGCGGTGCCGCACACCTCCACCTACGCACTGACCAACGCGACGCTGCCCTACGCCCGCGCGATCGCGAACCGCGGCTGGCAGGAGGCGCTGCGCGCCGACGCGAGCCTGGCCCTCGGCCTGAACGTCCACGCCGGCGCCGTCACCAACGAGGGCGTCGCCTCGGCCCACGGCCTCGACCTCACCTCCGTCGCCACCGCCCTCGCCTGACCCGCCCCCACGCCGACAGCTCCTGAGTTCTTCGCCCGACACGCCGTCGAGCGCCGGAAGAACTCAGGAGCTGTTGGCTTGAGGGGTCAGGAGACGTCGAACCACTGGTCGCCGATCTCGACGCGGGTGCCGCGGGTGACGCGGTAGCGGCGGCCGGCCTCGCACTGGCGCGGGACGCCGCCGAGCGGATGCGCGATGGTGCCGTTGCCGGAGTAGCGGTCGCAGATCCAGAGCTCGTCGCCCTCCAGGCCGAACTCGAGGTGCGTCTTCGAGACGCTTCGGGTCGGGTCGGACACGACGACGAGCTGGTCGACGTGCTCCCCCGGCTGGGTGATCGGGCGCCGGCCCACCAGGCCGGAGCCGGAGACCTCCACCACGTCGCCGGTCGAGAAACTGAGCGTGTAGCGGTGCTGCACCGGGGGATGCGCCGGCGGCGCCTGCTCCACGGGCACGATCGTCAGGGCCTGCGTCGGCGGAAGGCCGTCCTCGTCGAGCAGCACGTCGTCCGGGAAGCGGCCGGCGACGGCGGGCGCCGGCGGCCGCTCCGCCACCCGCTCGGAGATGATCGAGGTATCGGACGGACGCTGGTCCGCGACCTCCGGCGGCCGCAGCCGCGACGAGGTGACCGAGCTGCCGCACATCGGGCAGAACAGCGTGCCCTCGGCGAGTTCCGCACCGCAGACGCGACAGGTCATCGATCCCTCCTGGTTCCGTTCCGTCTTCCACGGTAGCCGAGGGAGCGCAGGGAGACGGCCGCGAGCAGCCGCTTCCACCGCGTGTCGCGTTTGGCGAGCTGCGCCCGGAGGTCGTCGACGGCCTTCCAGACCGATTCGGCCTCCGCGGGGGTCGGCGCGACACCGCTGAACGTCGCGCGATCCGCCACGCTCGCCAGGGCGTGCGCGCGAGAGCCGCCGATGGTGTCCGCGAACTCGACGCGGGTGGCGGCGGGCGGCGGGTCGTAGCCGTGATCGACGGCGGCGTCGGCGAACTCCCGCCAACCGCCGACGATCCGCTCCCGCGCGGTGCCCGCGGAGCGGCGCAGCGCGCGCCGGCGCCACTTCGCGGCGAGCACCGCGAGGAACGGCGAGGTGAGGAGCGCCAGGATCAGCACCGTCCAGCCCAGGACCACGAGCACGGCGAGCAACGTCTCCAGCACGGGGTTCGGCTGCGGCTGGTGCGACGGGTCCACCTGGGCCTGCGGCGGCTCGTCGTTGCGCTGCGGATTGTCGTCGACGGGCGGCTGCACGTTGGTCTGCGGACGGGAGATCTGGGTCGGCTGGTCGGGCTGCTTCGGCGGGACCGGACGGAGCGGCGGCGTGGGGTCGACCGTGACCCATCCGTCGTTCGTCTGCACCTCGATCCAGGCCGAGATGTCCGAGCCGACGAACGTCACGGCCGAGCCGGTCACATCCTTCGGCGCGGCGAAGCCGACGACGACCCGTGCCGGGAAACCGAGCTGCCGGGCCATGAGGGCCGCCGTCACCGCGTACTGCTCCTGATCGCCGAGCATGGGGACGTCGGTCAGCAGCTCCGTGATCCGGTCGGCGCCGTGCCCCGAGCGGCTCGGCGGCTCGTCCGGGCCGACGCCGTGGCTGACGTAGCCATCCTGGGCGAGACCGCGCAGCGCGGCGGCGAGCTTCGCCCCCGCGCCGGACACGCCCGCCGTGTACTTCTGGAGCGCCGAGGTCAGTTCGTCGGGGATCACCGTCGGCCGCGGCACGGAGTCCGTCCCCGGCTGCACCTTCTCCAGCTGCGTCGCGGTCAGCAGGGGCTTGACGACGGAGTCGGCGGTGTAGGTGTCTCCGCTGCGCAGCGGCGCGGTGACCGCGCCCGTGCCGGTCACGTCGTTGTAGTAGAACGAGCCGGAGAGGTCGGCCGCGTCGCGCCCGGTGAATGCGAGCTGCTCCAGCTGACCGCTGCCGGGCAGCCAGGGCCCGCGGTAGTCGCGCACGACGATGCTCATGGTGACGCGCCGGCCGTCGACTCCGCTCTGGTCGATCCGGTACGGGACGCGCGCGAACGAGCCGGAGGCGCTGGTCACGTCGCCGCTGCCGACGGCGTAGGTGACGCCGTCGTAGGTGTCGAGCGTCGCGATGCGCACGCGCCGATCCGCCGGGAGGCCGTCGACCGTGATCATCGGCTCGTCGGCTTTCGCCGGCTGCAGGTAGGAGCGGAACCCGCTCAACGGGCTCGGGTAGTCGCGTGGGTCGAACGGCTGCTCGACCGCCGTCCGCACCACCTGCCGGTCGCCCGGCGGCGGGAGCAGGGCGGCCGCGGCGATGCCCGCGGCCGAGGCGGTCACCAGCATCACGGCGGCGCCGGCCGTGGTGAGCAGTGCGGTCGAGCGGCGCTCGCTCCGCGACTCCACCAGCAGCCCGCTCTGCTCCCGCAGCGTCCGCACGGCCGCGGCTCTGCGCTGCAGCCGGAACCGGATGAGCCACGCCACCAGGACGGCGAACAGCGCGAGCAGCAGCGGAAGCGGGACAGAGGCGACCGAGGAGCCGAGCAGGATGCCCGCGACGAGCAGCAGCACGGGCGGGATCGCCGCGAGCTCCGGCCGGGACGACCGCAGCGCGATCGTGACGGTCACGACTGTGCCGAGGAGCACCAGCAGGAACGCCGGGACCAGCAGCGCCTGGTACGAGCCGACCGGCACGCTGATCGTGACCAGCTGCTTCCAGCTGAGCCACGTGCCCTGCACCAGGTCGACGAAGCCCGGCCACGACGGAAGCAGGCCGCCGGCCGCGGCCTCCGAGGGCACCGCGAGCGGCACGCCGAGCGCCAGGTAGGCGACGACGACCAGCCCGGCCACCACGATGCTCGGCAGCCGGAACGCCCACCCCGCGACCGCGATCGCCGTGCCCGCGAGCAGGGTGACCACGAGCATCAGCACGAAGGCCGCCGACTGGTACACCGGCCAGAACGACCACGCGCCGAGCGCGACGGACGCGACGGCGAACACGACGTCGACGAGGGCGGAGGCGGAGCGGCGGGCGGGCATCACGTGGCCAACCGCTTGGCGAGACTGCGCTGCAGGTCCTCCAGGTAGCCGATGGTGAGCACGCTCAGGTCGGCGACGCGCCGCAGCGACGGCACGGCGCCCTCGTCGCAGACGATCGCCACGACGTCGACGCCGAGCGGGAAGTGCGCCGCCGCCGCCCGCAGCTGGGAGGCCGTGAGGGTCGAACCGCACACCAGGAAGGCGATCGAGACGCCCGCGGCGTCCTCCGACGCGACCTGCGCCAGCTCCGGCAGACGCAGCGCCGCGTCGGCCGTCTCCACGCCGGCCAGGTCGTCGAGCAGGCGGCCGCGGTTGATCGTGCTCAGCCGGCGCGCGCTGAAGACCATCCGCTTGGCGAAGTCCGGGGTCTCGGCGCTCGCGACCACGGAGACGGTGCGCGAGTCGAGCATCGCGCGCACGCCGAGCGAGCCGGTCACGCTGACCGCGAGCTCGAACTCCTCCTCCGTCGCGTAGTCGGACGCCGAGAGGCTGAGGGCGACGAGCAGATGGCTGCGCCGGGTCTCCTCGAACTGCCGCACCATGTAGCTGCCGGTCTTGGCGGTCGACTTCCAGTGGATGTAGCGCCGCTCGTCCCCCGGAACGTACTCCCGGAGCGCGTGGAACGCGATGTCGCTGGAGGTCAGGTCGCGCGTCGGCGACCCCTCCAGGTCGCGCACGAAGCCGGTGCTCATGCTCGGGATGGCGATGGTGCGCGGATGCACGAACAGGTCGAGCGACTCCGCCCAGACCATCTCGCGGCGCAACAGCCCGACCGGGTCGGCGCGGACGGTGCGCACCGGGCCGATGGGCACGATGCCGCGGCGCGTGGTGGGCACGACGAAGACGTCGGAGTGCTCCTCCCCCGCCGCGAGCGACGGAGCGGCGAACTCCGCCAGCCCGGCGCCCACCGGCACTTCGACCCGCACCCCCGGCAGGCGGCGGCGCACCGGGTTGCGGATGGCGACCTCGCCGGGCGCCCGGTCGCCCACGACGACACGGTTCGCCGGGAGGGACAGGCCGACGTCGTACGCGGTGCGGCCGATGAGGTGCCCCGACGCGACGACGAGCAGGGCGACCGCGGCCCAGCCGGTGACGACCGACTCCACCCACCCCCAGACGTAGCCCGCGGTGAGGGCGAGGACGGCGAGCAGCAGCACCGACCAGCCCAGGGCCGTCACCACGCCGCCTACGCGGCGCGCGACCACGGCGACGGCCCGGCCGGCCGTCGCGGAGGTGCGCACGATCCACACGATCGCGTCGGCGAGGAACCCCTCGCGCTCCCCGACGATGCGGGCGCGCGCGTTGGTGAGCTCGGTCTGCGAACGGGTGACGGTGGTCACACGGCGGCCCGATCGCTCGGCGGCGGGGTCTCGATGAGCAGCTGGCCGACGATGCTCGACGCGCTGACACCCTCGAACTCGGCCTCCGGGTCGAGCACGAGGCGGTGGGCGAGCACCGGCTCCGCCAGCGCCTTCACGTCGTCCGGGGTCACGTAGTAGCGCCCGGACGCGGCGGCGAGGGTCTTCGCCGCCCGCAGCAGCGCGAGCGCACCGCGGACGCTGACGCCGAGCCGGATCTCGTCGGCGCTGCGGCTGGCCTCGACCAGCCGCGAGACGTAGTCGTTGATCGTCGGGTCGACGTGCACCCCGCGCGCCATGGTCGCCATCTCCACCACCGTGCCGGCGGAGATGACCTCCGGCACCACGACCTCGTGCGCCTTCCGCTCCGAGCCCTCCAGGATGCGCAGGGTGGCCTCGTGGTCGGGGTACCCGATCGACGCCTTCATCAGGAACCGGTCCAGCTGCGCCTCCGGCAGCCGGTAGGTCCCGGCCTGCTCGATCGGGTTCTGCGTCGCGATCACCATGAACGGCGCACCGACCGAGTGGCGGACGCCGTCGACCGTGACCTGCTGCTCCTCCATCACCTCGAGCAGCGCCGACTGGGTCTTGGGGCTGGCGCGGTTGATCTCGTCGGCGAGCACGATGTTCGCGAACACCGGGCCGCGGTGGAACTCGAAGGCGCCGGAGCGCTGGTCGTAGATGTTGACGCCCGTGATGTCACCCGGCAGCAGGTCCGGCGTGAACTGGACGCGGTTGGTGGTGCCGCGCACGCTCTCCGCGATCGCGCGGGCGAGCGAGGTCTTGCCGGTCCCCGGATAGTCCTCGAGCAGCAGGTGGCCCTCGCTGAACAGCGCGGTGAGGGCGAGGCGGATCACGTGCGACTTGCCGAGCAGCACCCGGTCGATGTTGGCGACGAGGCGCTCGAACACTCCGGAGAACCAGCCGGCCTGTTCGGGGGTCATCGTCATGCTCCGGCCTCTTTCGGTTCGGGGCGCGGCCGTGGGGGCCGCAGGGAAAGGGATGCGTGCCGCGCGGTGCGGCACTCCTCAGTATGGCGTCCGCGGGTCACGGCAGGCTCGATCCGGGGTACGACTGCGGATACGTGTCGCCGCCGGAGAACACCCGCACGATCAGGACCGGGTTCTGGTCGTTCGCCGGGGCCGTGCACGACGCGGTCTGGCCCTGCGCCGGCATCGGCAGCTGGGTCGTGCCGTCGCAGCTGTACGTCACCGCGGTGTAGTCGCCGGTCGGCCAGATGGTCCAGGTGAAGACGTGGCTGGCCGGGTCGTAGCGCGCGTCGCCGATCGCCGTGCTGACGGCGACCCCGAGCGACGCGCTCGCGGTCTGGTCGGAGCACAGCCGGGAGCCGTCCGGGTAGCCCTCGCAGATGCGGGTGAACTGCACCAGCATGTCGACCCCGTAGTGGTTCAGCCCGGAACCGCTCAGCACGCCGGAGGTGCCGTTGAGGGTTCCGCTGTCGAGCACCGCACCGCCGTTCTTGGCGACGAGCCGGTAGTCGATCTGCGGGCTGGACCCGCCGCCCGCGCGGTAGGACAGCGAGACCGGGAAGTCCCAGGTCGAACCGTTCTGCTGCAGCTTGCCTACAACGATGCTGCTCTGGTCGATCTGCCCCGGCGCCTGCCGCGGAGTGGCGCTCACCACGGCCGCGGCGGTGCAGCCCTGGCCGTTGTAGGCGTACACGACGAAGTTGTAGCTCTGGTTCGGGCTGAGCCCGTCGAACCGGGTGCTCCCGCCCTGTACCTCCTGCAGCCGCGGGTCGACGCTCCTGGTCGGGTTCCCGGTCTCGACCCCGGAGACCGAGCATCCCGGGGCTCCTCCGCCCTGGAAGACGCCCGCGTAGTACGCGCTGATCGCCTTCCCGTTGTCGCCGAAGACGTTCGACCAGCTGAGCGTCGCGCTCGTGCCGTCGGTCGTGTCGGGGGTGGCGACCGGGGCGATGCCGGTCGTCGTCGGGGCGCCCGCGGGCACGCCGCTCCCCTGGCTCTGATTCCAGGTCGCGCGATCCTGGTAGAACTGGTTGCGCGACGACACGGTGAAGCCGATGCTCTGGCCGTTCGCGATGCCGCCGTCGGTGATGTTGATCGCGTAGCTCGTACCGACCGCGTCGGAGCCGGAGACCTGCAGCGCGTTGGTGACTCCCCCCAGCGTGACGACGTACGAGGTGATCGGGCTGGCGCCCGGCGCGTTCGACGGCTTGGTCCAGGAGATGCGCAGACCGTGGTCGAGCGGCGCCGCCGAGAGCCCGGTGGGGGCGTTCGGGATGACGTCCGACCACACCGGCTCCACGTACGCGGTGGGGTCCGACAGCCCGAGAGCGTTCCGCGCCCGGACGGTGAGCGTCACCGAGTTCGACGGGCCGTTCCCCGGCGTGGCGATGGCGCAGGTGGTGGTGGCGCAGGTCGTCGTCGACAGCACCTGGCCGGTCGCCGCGCTCGCCATGGTCACCTCGAAGCCGGTGATGGGCGAGTTGTTGAACGCGCCGGGGATCCAGCTCAACGTCAGGCTGCGGTCGCCGATGGCGCCGACCTGCACGTTGGAGACGGGAGCGGGACGGTCCTGCACCGACACGGTCACGGTGCCCCAGGTGTACCGGTCGGGGTCGCCCGTGGCGTCGGCCACCTCGTACTGCAGCGTGGCGTCGGCCGCGGCCGCGGTCGGCGAGACCGAGACCTGCAGCACCGCCTTGTCCGCGCTCGGCGTGATGCTCACGCCGTCCGGCAGCCCGCTGCCCAGCCCACGCACGGCGAGCACCCGGAGCGGCTTGTCGGGGAACGGGTTGGTCGCGCCGTCGTTGGCGAGCACGTCCACGGTCGTGGTCTGTCCACGCGGCGCGACGACCCGGTCGGGCTGCGGGCTCGCCAACGGCCGGGTGGAGGGCACCACCGAGATGTCGATGCGGCCCGCCTGGCCGGCGTTGACCGCGTCCTTGACGCCGATCGACAGCGCCGGATGCGAGCCCTTCTGCGTCCCGGCCGCGACGGTCACGGTGAGCTTCTGACCGTCGAGCGACGCGCTGACACCGGCCGGCCGCGGATCCTGGATGGAGTACACCAGCTCGCCCCGGTCCTTGGCATAGGGGTAGCGCGTCACCTTGGTCAGGTCGATCGTCTTGGTCTGGCCCGGCTCGAAATCGATCAGCGCCCCGGTGAACACCGGCGGCTGGTTCTCGCGCGGCGTGACGTCGATCGGCAGCACGATCGTGGCGACGTTGCCGTTCGGGTCGGTCGCACTCGACCCGTCGGTCACCTGGAACGAGATCGACGCCGGCCCGAAGTAGCGCGGGGACGACGTGAACTGCAGCGTGTCGGAGCCGGCCACCAGGTCGTCGCCGTTGGCGTGCGTCGCGCGCACGGTGGCGGCGTCGGTCAGCCGCACCTTCCGGCCGCCGACCGCGACGATGTAGTCGTTGAGGTGGATGGTGAGGGTCTTCTCGCTGACCACCGTGAGCTTCGGGGCGCCGCGCTTGAGCTGAGGGAGGGCGTCGTCGTAGCCGGGGACGTGCACGAACCCGTAGGCGACGACGGACTCGTCCTCGGGGTTGGCGACCCGGAACGGCACGATCTGGCTCTTGGCGCCGATCGCGATCTGCAGCCGGTTCGCGGCGGTGACCCTGGCATCGCTGGTGTACCCGGGCACGAGGGAGAGCTTGAGCGTCGAGACCGGCCCGTCGGCGAAGAACACGTTCGCGAGCACGTTCACGTCGACCCGCTCCTTGCCGAGGATGTCGGACAGCCCCAGGGTCGTGTCGGAGACCACCGGCCGGGCCGGGGGCGCCTTGGGGTCGACGGTCAGGCGCAGGAACGCCTGACTCGTGCCGCCACGCTCGTTCTGGATCGTGTACAGGAAGCCGTACGAGCCCTCCGCCTTCGGCGCCGTCACCACCACGAGCGACCCGCTGACCTTGGCCTTCGCCTTGCCGTCGAGCGACGACACGGCCGTCACGCTCAGCGGACTGCCGTCGGGGTCGCTGTCGTTGGCGAGCACCTGCACGCTGAGCGTGCGGCCGGGACGCGTCGTCACGTCGTCCTCCACCGCCACCGGGTTCCTGGCGCCCTCGACCCGCGCCGCGATGCCGACGCGGACGGTGCCGGTCGCCCTGGCCCCGAGCGCGTCGACGACCGCGTAGGTGAACGCGTCGGTGCCGGCGGCGTAGTCGCCGGCCTGGAAGTCCATCCAGTCGGGGCCGGAGGCGATGACCGCGCCCTTCTGCGGGTTCGTCTCCTGGCCGATGAACTGCACGGAGTCGCCGTCCGGGTCGATGCCGGAGAGCGGGATCGTGATCCGCACGGTGTCGCCGGCGAGCACGCGCGCGGTCACGGTCTTCGGCACCGGCGGGTTGTTGGTGGCCGCATCGCGCTCCCGCACCGCGATGGTCACCTCGGCCGTCGCCCACTGGCCGTCCGCGCCGAAGACCTTGTACGCCGCCGTGTAGTTGCCCGGTTTGCCCGGCGCGAGGTAGCGCAGGTGGTCGCCGCTGGCGAACAGCAGGCCCGCGCCGCTGGGCAGCGGCGTCGCCAGCGTCGGGTCGAGCGTCAGCTTGTCGCCGTCGGGCTGCACGTCGTTGGCGAGCACCGGGATGTCGACCACGTCGTGCACGCGGACCGACACCGAGTCCGGCGCGGCGATCGGCGGCTGGTGGACCGTGAGCGGCGGCAGCTGCACGACCGTCACCGTGCCGACCGTGTCCGCCAGCCCGTTGCTCAGCCGGTAGTGGAAGTCGACCGGGCCCTCCAGCGGGCGGCTGAGCGTGACCCGCAGCGTGCGCTGCTGCAGCACCTGGACGCGCACGCCCGTCGACGCCGCCGGCTCCGTGACGCCGGTGACCAGGAGCACGCCGCCGGACGGGTCGATGTCGGTCGAGAGCACGTCGACGTCCTGGGTCGACTGCTCGCGGATGAACGCCGTGTGCGGGACCGCGATCGGGGCGGTCTTCGCGCCGGGCGGGGCCTTCACCTCGACGCGGACCACGCCGGTCGCCGTGACGACCCCGTCCGTCGCCGAGTACTCGATGTTGTGGGTGCCGGCCTGGTCCGATTCGAAGCGGAACGTGCCGCCCTGGTAGTCGGGCGTGATGGTGGCGTCGGCCTTGGTCGGAACCGTGCTCAGCCGCACGGTGCCGTTGCCGCCGCGCACGTGGTCGAGCGGCGACACCGTCACCTCCTGGCCCTGGTACGCCACCACGGCGAACGGGTCGGCGATGATCGGCACCTGCCCGGGCGGCCGCACGGTCACCGCGAGCAGGCCGGCGGACTGGGCGCGGCCATCCGAGAGGGTGAGCGCCACATCCTTCACCGCGGCGCCGTCGCCGTGGTCGGAGTAGGCCACCTGGCCCTGCGGGGTGAAGGTGACGGTGTCCGGAGCGGCGACGGAGGCGCCGGCGAGGTAGAAGGCGTCGCCGTCGGGGTCGTAGCAGTCGCCAAGCACGGAGGCGGTCACCCGGCCGCCGGTCTGCACGACCGCCTTGGCGTTGCGGACGCACACCGGCGGGGTGTTCTCGGACGGCGACCGCACAGTCACGACGACGTGTGCCGTCGCCGTGCCACCGCGTCCGTCCGAGATGGTGTAGTCGAACGCGATGCTGCCGCTCGCCGTGTCGGGGAGCGAGATCTGCAGCTGCTGGTCGGAGTTGGTCAGCTCGACCGTTCCCTGCGACGCCGGCACGGCCGTGAACGAGTCGATCGTGAGCACGTCGCCGTTGGGGTCGTAGTCGTTGAGCAGCACCGGAAGCGGGGTCACCCGGCCCGGGCGCGCGCCGAAGGCGTCGTCGACGGCGACCGGAGGTTGCTCCTGCTTCTCGTACTGCGGCGTGGTGTCCTGCTTGGTCTGGTCGACGAGCTCCTTCGTCGTCTTCTTCGAGACCAGCTCGTCCCAGTTGTCGATCCGCGCGTTGCCGTTCTGCACCGCCCAGGAGACGCCGGACCGGCCGTCGTTGAGCACGACCCGGTCGCCGTTCGCGCGGAAGGCGAGGGTGGCCCCGGAGGGCACGTCCTTCAGGGTGGAGCGCTCCCCCGCGCCGTCGGCCGCGCACGAGCGCCAGGCGGTCCCGTCGGACCAGGCCGCGTACGTGCAGCCCGCCACCGTGGCCGGCGCGGCCGGTGCGCCCGTCGCCTCCGCCGCCTTCGTGGCCTTCCCGCCGTCGAGCGGCACCCGGATGAGTCCGGCGCTGGACGAGATCCACACCGCGTCGCCGTGCGCGGACGGCAGCTGCAGCACCGGGTCGGAGCCCTCCGGCAGCAGCGCGGACAGGCCGACGGCACGGCCGTCCACCCAGACCGTGCGCTGGTCGGGGTCGAGCAGCGCCCAGTGCCCGTCGACCGAGGTCAGCGACACGGCCGCCCCATCGCCGCGGGTGGCCACCTTCTCCGTAGTGGTCGACGGCTCGGCGGCGTCGAGGCCGACGCGCACCACGGTCCGGCTGGACGGCTGGTACGCGAACAGGACGCCGGACGGGTCCATCGCCGACACGGCACGGCCGCCGAGGTCGATCGTGGCGGCGGAGCCCGAGTTGAACTGGTCCAGCTGGCCGACCGTGGTCAGCCACAGCTGCCCGGTCGTCTGCGACAGCAGCGCGACGTGGTCTCCGGCGAGCGAGATCTGCGGCGCCCGCGGGGGCAGTGCGACCGACTTGCCGGCCTCCGCCTTCGCCGGGTCGACGACCGCGACGGTGTTCGCCTCGCGGTCCACCAGGAGCACGTTCTCGCCGTCCTGCACGACGTCGAGCGCCTCCCCCGTGCCGGCCACCACCGAGTTGAGCCGGTCGATCTCGGTGTTGGCGCGGCCGAGCGACTTCTTCGCGTCGCTCGCCACCCAGACCGCGGCGTCGTTCAGCTGCAGGTGCTGCGCGCTGTACCCGCCGGAGACCACCGCGAGCGCGGTCACCAGCGCGGCCACCGCGGTCCCGCTCACCGCCGTCGCCGCGACCGACTTGTGGGCCGCGATCCAGGCGCCGAGAGAGGCGAGGCGGCTCACGTGCCGTCCGTCCTCTCGACGCACTTCTGGCCGCTCGGCGTGCCCGTCTTGCCGTCCCGGTTGACGGTGACGGTCACGCACACGGTCTGGCCGGGCTTCGCGTCGACCCGGAACTCGGTCGCGTGCTGCGTCGCCGGCGGCTGCTCGTCCACCGCCACCTGGTAGGTGTCGCCGTCCTGCAGGCCGGGGTCGCTCCAGCTGAAGACGATCGTGCCGGCGCTGACGCGTCCGCTGAGGTCACGCACCGTGGGGATCTCGTCGCTCGAGCCCGCACGCACGAGCACGATGGAGGCCGTGACGGCGAGCACGACCACGAGCGCCGCGCACGCGATGAGCGAGACGACGAGGACTCGCGGCGTCTTCGCGGGCGCGGGCTGGTTCGACGGCGAGCTGCCGGCGGACTCGCGCACGACCGTGCGTGTCGGCGCGCGCGTGACCGTGGCGGCCGCCGGAGCGGCCCGACGGCGACGGCGCCGGACGCCGGGATCGACCGCGACGACGCCCTTGACGCGCGTGCGGTCCTCCGGGTCGCCCGCGGTCGCCAGAGCCCAGTCGTCCATCGCGACCTCGATCGGGGTCTGCGGCAGCCCGAGCTCGGCCTCCACCGTCTGCAGCTCGCGGATGAACTCCAGCGCACTGCGCTGCCGCTGCGACGGCTTGCGCGACATCGACTTCAGCAGCACCTGCTCGAGCCGCGGCGGCACGTCGGCGCGACCGATCGGCAGCGGCCGGCCCTTGGTGATGCGGTGGATGAGCTCGGCGGACGTGTTCTCCTTGCCCGGCACCTCGAACGGCGACCGGCCGGCCAGCAGCGAGTACATCGTGGCGCCGAGCGACCACACCTCGCTCGCGATGGTGCCGCTGGTCTCGTCGAGCAGCACCTCCGGCGCCGACCACGGGATGGACAGGCCGATCGCTTCGGTGACATCCGCCTCGCTGAGGGTCGCGGCGATGCCGAAGTCGCTCAGCACCGGGTGGCCGTAGGCGGTGGTCAGGATGTTGGAGGGCTTGATGTCGCGGTGCAGCACGCCGGCGCGGTGTGCCGTCTCGACCGCGCTCGCGATACGCACCCCGATGCCGAGCACCTCGGGCACCGAGAGCGGCTCGGCGCGGTAGCGCTGCCCGATGGCGGCGGAGCACAGCTCCATCACCAGGTAGGGTCGGCCGTCGGAGGAGACGCTCGCCTGGTACACGGTCAGGATCGACGGGTGCGTGCTCAGCTGCGCCATCAGGTTGGCCTCGGCCTGGAACATCTGCTTCACCTGGCTGGTGACCACCTCGGCGAGCATGACCTTGACGGCGACCTGGCGCCGCGGCATGTTCTGCTCGTACAGGAACACGTCGGCGAAACCGCCCGACCCCAGCACCCGGACGTACGAGAAACCGGGGAGGTTGGGCGGCTGGGATGGCAGACGCCGGGCCATCGGCTCCCTCCCGTTCGTCGACGAAGACGCGTTACCGCGTGCACAGCGTCTGACAATTGTAGGCAGCGGATTCCGGCCGCCGACCGGGCCGGACCCCCTCTGGGGACAACCGGATTACCCCCAAGTCGGGGGACAGTTCAGTGTCGGCGGGCCGCCCGGCGGGAGCCGTCGTCGCGGTGCGCGCCGGACGCGGGCGTGGCCAGCACGTCGACGACCACGACCGTGACGTTGTCGCGGCCGCCGTTGCCGAGGGCGGCGTCCATCAGCTGCTGCGCGGCGTCGAGCGGGGACGAGCCCTCGCCGAGGAAGTAGCGGATGCCGTGCTCGGTCAGCTCCTTGGTGAGCCCGTCGGAGCACACCAGGAGCCGGGAGCCGGCGACGATCGGGATGAGGAAGTAGTCGGGGACCGGGTCCTCGTTGAATCCGACGGCGCGCGTGATGACGTTGCTGTGCGGATGCACCTCGGCCTCGGCCGGCGTGATCGCCCCGGCGTCGAGCAGCTCCTGCACGATGGAGTGGTCGACGGTCAGCTGCTCCAGGGTGCCGTCGCGGTAGCTGTAGACGCGCGAGTCGCCGATGTTGAACACCAGCCAGTAGGGCGAGCCGTCGACCAGGGTGAGCGCGATGCCGGTGACGGTGGTGCCCGTCCCGAGGTCGGTGTGGCCCACGCCGCGGCCCATGTCGTCGACCGCGGACCGCAGCGCCTCGGTGAGCGCGACCTCGCCGACGAAGTCGGACTTCACCTTCTCGGCGAGGCGGGTGACCACGGCCGTGCTGGCGAAGTCCCCCGCGGTGTGACCGCCCATCCCGTCGGCGACGGCGAAGATCGGCGAGCGGGCGAGCAGGCTGTCCTCATTGACGCTGCGCCGGTAGCCGGTGTCGCTCAGCGCGGCCCAGGACAGGGTGATGCGCGCGTCGGGATCGCCGGGGACGGCCACGGTGTGGCGTCTGCTGCTGCGACCGATCTGGGTCACTCGCGTCCTTCGTCTCGGCGGGAGGTGATCTCGATGATATTACCGTCGCCGATGTCGACCCTCGCTCCGGCGAGCACGACGACGGACTCCCCCGGCCGCAGCCGGCGCGCGCCCGCGGGACCGGTCACGACGGTTCCGTTGGTGGAGCGGAGGTCGGTGACGACCACGGCGTCCCCCGACTGCTCGATGCGGACGTGGGTGGACGACACCTCGGCGGTCGGCGAGGCCACGGTCACGAGCCGCGGCGCAGCGCCCTCGGCGACCCGCTGCGGCACAGGCCGACGGCCGACGAGCACCGGTGCGTCCAGCGGCGCGGTGTCCCCCGACGGGAGGCGGACGGCGAAGGTCGCCGGAGCGGGCGGCAGGACGACCGGCTCGGTCGCCGGGAAGGCGTCCTGCCGGCCGGTGGCGAACGGCGCCGGTGAGGGTTTCGGCGTGTCGCGCCAGGTCGGCGGCGTGATCGGGAGCGCCGGCCCAGGGGCGGCGACCGGCGGGACGGGCGCGGCGGCCGGCGCAGCGGCGACGGGAGGCGGTGGCACCACCGTGGGCTCCTCGATGTCGACCGCGCCGGGCAGCTCGTGCGCGGCGGGGTGCACCGCGGGCGGCACCTGCTCCGGACCGTCGCCCTCCGGCTCCCCCGTTCCGGCCGCCGGGCCGCCGAAGAGCCGGGAGCTGGGATTGCGGCCACGGATGATCGTCTCCTCGGCGGCCGGCCCGGCAGCCACCTCCGCCGGGGCGGCCGGCTGCGGCACGCGCTGGGCGCGCTCGATCGGCGTGAGCGTCCAGGTGAGCAGCTCGCCGTCGGTCACGCCGATCCGCAGCGGGAGCGAGCCGATCGCGAGCCGCGCGACCGGTCCCGTCGGGGCGTCGTCGCCCTGCAGCACCAGCCCGGTCACGGCGCGGAACTCGGCCAGCACCCAGGGCTGGACGCCCTGCGCGGAGAACCGTCGGGCGCCGCCGACGGAGAAGACGTCGATCGCGGCCGACCCGCGCACCACCGCCGTGACGGTGACCTCGCCGGCCGCGTTCGGCTCGGCGAGCTCGGCCACGGCGAACGACCGGACGCTGTCCGGTCCGGCCAGCGGGAACGCGCCCACCACCGACTCGATCGTCGCGAGGTCGGAGTCGGCCAGCCAGTACACCGCGTCGACGATCTCGTCCGAGACGGTGCTCTCGACCGCGGCGACGAAACGGCGGCCGGCGATCAGCAGCCAGCGCGACGGCCCCGCCGTCGGCGCATACCGGACGAAGCCGCCAGCCATCGTGGGCTCCTCCCGTCCGTCTGCCTCCCGCGAGTCTATCCCGCTCGGCCGGTCCGCTCCCCGCCCGGCGCGGTCGGCACGAGGTGGAACGGCGTGCCCGGGCAGGCGACGGCGTCACCAGGGACGGCGACGACGCTCCCGACGCGGACCGCGGGGTCGGTGGACACCATGACGCGTCCCGACGCGTTGACGAGCGCGAGCCGGCGGCCGGTCGCGAGCAGCGACGGGAGCAGTTCGCGCTCCAGTCGTTTGACGTAGACGTCGACGCCGACCACGCCGAGCATCTGCTCGCCGCTCTCGACCGGCGAGGTGACGGTGACGATGTAGTCGCACGCGCACAGGTGGTCGATGTACGGCCCGGTGATGTGGGTGCGGTGGGTGCTGCGCGGGATGCTGTACCACTCCAGCGAACCGAAGTCGCGCAGGTAGCCGGCGTACGACCGGGAGGCGAGGTCGAGCCGGGACGGGGCCGTGGTCGCGCCGAAGACGGGGTTGTCCTCCAGCGGGCCGAGCCACCAGGAGAAGTGCAGCTCGTCGCCGCCGGTGAGCTCCGGCGCGGCGATGAAGCCGGCGCCGATCAGCAGCGGGTCGGGCTCGCGCAGCGGCGGGAGCACCAGGGCGGCGACGCGCTCGTCGAGGACGGCCGACGAGGACGCCGCGACCGGGTCGGCGAGGATCGCGTCGCGCCAGGCGGCGAGCGTGCCGTGCAGCCGGGAGAAGAGGTCGGAGACGCGCCCGGCGGCCTCCGCGACCCCCGCGTCCAGCACCGTGCTAGCCATCGATGGTCCCTCCGGTCTCGATCCGGGCCTTCGCGGCGAGCAGCCACTCCGCGACGTCGGACAGCAACGCCGAGACGCCCGCCCGGGCCGTCGCCGCATCCCGCGCGGCCACCGCCTCCGTGATCTCGTGCGCGGACTCCGCCGCGCGTCGCCGCAGCGCCGGGTCGCGCATCCCGAGCCAGAGCAAAGGGCCCGACTCGGCCTGGAGCCGCAGCTGCTCGCGCACCAGGCGCGTGGACTGGCTCAGCACCGCGAGCTCCAGCAGGAAGCCGCCGGCGTTGCGGCGCGCGGCCGCGGCGTCCGAGAAGTCGGCGGCGGCGACCCAGGCGCGCAACCGGTCGTCGTCGGCCGGGGTGGACCGCTCGGCGGCGCGGTCGGCGCAGCCCGCGGCGATCGCCGTCACGTACACGGCGAGGTCGCCCAGCTCGACCTGGGACAGCCCCCGGAGCCGTGCCGTCAGCAGCGCGTCGTCGGCGTCGCCGGGGTGCACCACGAAACTGCCGCCCTCCCGGCCGCGGCGCGTCTCGACGAGGCCCGCCTCGCGGAGCATCCCGAGGCCCTCGCGCGCCGTCACCAGCGCGACGCCGAACCGGCGCGCCAGCTCGGCCTCGCTGGGCAGGCGTTCCCCCGCCGCGAGCACGCCGAGCACGATCGCGTCGGCGAGGCGGCGGGCCACCTGCTCCGCACGCCCGGCGTCTGCCAGCTGCGCGAAGACGGCGTCGCGCGCGCCGGGGACGGCGCGGGCCGGCCGGGCGTCGTGGCGGAGCGGGGTGGTCACCGGTCCACGATAACGCGCCGGAATCATCCGGTATAGGATGAATCGTCGAGCGAAGGAGCGAGCATGGCCGAAGACGCCTACCACCCGAGCGGGAGCGGCATCCTGAGCGGCGTGCGCGTCGCCGACTTCTCCCGGGTGCTCGCCGGGCCGTACGCCACCATGATGCTCGCCGACTTCGGCGCCGACGTCGTCAAGATCGAGAGCCCGACCGGAGACGACACCCGGGCCTGGCGGCCGCCGGTGGACGAGGCGGGCGAGTCCGCCTACTTCGCGGCCGTCAACCGCAACAAGCGGTCCGTGGTCTGCGACCTGACCACGACCGACGGTCTCGCCACCGCGCGCCGCCTCGCCGCGACCGCCGACGTGGTCGTCGAGAACTTCCGGCCGGGCGTCATGGAGCGCTTCGGCCTGGACGAGGCGACCCTGCGCGCCGCGAACCCCGGCCTGGTGTTCTGCTCGATCACCGGCTTCGGCCGCGACGCCGGCGCCGCCCTGCCCGGCTACGACCTGCTGGTGCAGGCGGTCGGCGGCCTGATGAGCATCACCGGGACGCCCGACGGCGAACCGAGCAAGGTCGGCGTCGCCCTCGTCGACGTGCTCACCGGGCTGAACGCGTTCTCCGGCATCCTGCTCGCCCTCCGCCGGCGCGACGCCACCGGCGAGGGGTCGCGCGTGGATGTGGACCTGCTCGGCTCGCTGCTTGCCGCCCTCACGAACCAGGCGTCCAGCACGCTCGCGACCGGGCGCGCGCCCGCCCGGCTCGGCAACGCCCATCCCAGCATCGCGCCATACGAGCTGTTCACCGCGGCCGACCGCGAGCTGGTGGTCGCCGTCGGCACCGACCGGCAGTTCGCTGCCTTCGCCGCCGCCCTCGGCCGGCCGGAGCTCGCCGACGACCCGCGCTTCGCCCGCAACGAGGCACGCGTCGGCCACCGCGCCGCGCTGCGGGCGGCCGTCGAGCCGCTGCTCGCCACCCGGCCCGCCGCCGCGTGGGTGGAGGCGCTGACGGCCGCCCGCGTGCCGGCCGGCCTCGTCAACGACGTCGCGGAGGCATTCGCCTTCGCCGAGTCGCTCGGCCTCTCCCCCGTCGTCGAGTCGTCCGATCCGGCGACCGGGCGCCGCTCCCGGCAGCCGGCGAACCCCATCCGACTCGACTCCGCGCCCGCGCTGCAGCGCACGCCGGCCCCGCTGCTCGGCGCGCACGAGCCGCGCTGGGCCGACGACGGCGACCGCGCCGGCGACACCGACCACGACCATCCCGCGACACCGCACGAAAGGACCCGACCGTGACGACCACGCTCGACGAGGCGTTCAGCATCGACCATCTGCTCACCGACGAGGAGCGCGGCTGGCGCGACCGGGCGAGGGCCTTCGCGACCGACCGCATCCGGCCGGTGATCGAGCAGGACTTCGAGGACAAGCACTTCCGCCGCGAACTGGTCGCCGAGCTCGGCGCGCTCGGCGTGCTCGGCATGCACCTGAAGGACGAAGGCTGCGCCGGAGCCGGAGCCGTCAGCTACGGCCTGGTCTGCCACGAGCTGGAGGCCGCCGACAGCGGCTGGCGCACGTTCGTGTCCGTGCAGGGGTCGCTGGCCATGAGCGCGATCTCGAAGTTCGGCTCCGACGAGCAGAAGGCGGAGTGGCTGCCGGCGATGGCCCGCGGCGAGCGGATCGGCTGCTTCGCGCTCACCGAGCCCGACGGCGGGAGCGACCCGGCCGCGATGCGCACCCGCGCGCGCCGGGACGGCGACGACTGGGTGATCTCGGGGTCGAAGCGCTGGATCGGCCTCGCGGCGCTCGCGGACCTCGCGGTGGTGTGGGCGGCCACCGACGACGGTGTCCGCGGGTTCGTGGTCCCCACCACGTCGCCCGGGTTCGCCGCCACCGCGATCGACGGCAAGCTGTCGATGCGCGCCTCGGTGCAGTGCGACGTGATGCTGGACGAGGTCCGCGTCCCGGCCTCGGCGATGCTGCCCGACGCGCGCGGCCTCTCCGGGCCGTTCTCGTGCCTGAACGAGGCCAGGTACGGGATCGTCTGGGGTGCGATGGGCGCGGCGCGCGACTGCCTGGAGGTGTCGATCGAGCGCGCGACGACCCGGGAGGTGTTCGGCCGCCCGATCGGCGCGACGCAGCTGATCCAGGAGAAGCTGGCGAACATGCTGGTCGAGTACGAGAAGGGCCTGCTGCTCGCGCTGCACCTCGGACGGCTGAAGGAGGCCGGCCGGCTGACGCCGACCCAGATCAGCGTCGGCAAGCTGAACAGCGTGCGGGAGGCGCTGGCGATCGCCCGGGAGGCGCGCACCATCCTGGGCGGCGACGGCATCACGAACGCGTTCCCGGTGATGCGCCACATGGCCAACCTGGAGTCGGTGCGCACCTACGAGGGGACGGACGAGATCCACACCCTGGTGCTCGGCCGCGCGCTCACCGGTCTGACGGCGTTCGCATGAGCGCCGTGGACGCCGCCGTCCGGGCCGCCGCGCACGCCGCATCGTCGCCCACCACGCGCGAGGAGCGCGCCGGCTGGCTGGAGGCGCTCGCGTCGGCGCTCGAGGCGGACCGCGCCGACCTCGTCGCGCTCGCCCACGAGGAGACCCGGCTCGCGGAGGCGCGCCTCGACGGCGAGGTGACGCGCACGGCCGCGCAACTGCGGTTCTTCGCGGGGGTGGCGCGCGAGGGCTCGTACCTGGAGGCGGTCGTGGAGTCGCCCGACCCGTCGCTCGTGCCGCCGCGACCCGACCTGCGGCGCATGCTGCGCCCGCTCGGGCCGGTGGCGGTGTACACCGCGTCGAACTTCCCGTTCGCCTTCTCGGTGCTCGGCAACGACACGGCGTCCGCGCTCGCCGCCGGGTGCCCGGTGGTGGTGAAGGCGCACCCCGGCCATCCGGAGCTGTCGCGGCGGACCGCGGCCCTGGCAGCCGGCGAGCTGCCGGCGGGCTGGCTGACGCTGGTCGAGGGCATGGAGGCGGGCGTCGAGCTGGTACGGCATCCGCTGCTGCGCGCGGCCGGGTTCACGGGATCCGTGCGCGGCGGGCGCGCCCTGTTCGACGCCGCCGTCTCGCGTCCGGACCCGATCCCGTTCTACGGCGAGCTCGGCAGCATCAATCCCGTGGTCGTGACGCGCGCGGCGGCGGCCGAGCGCGCGGCCGCGATCGGCGCGGGACTCGTCGGTTCGTTCACACGCGACGCCGGCCAGTACTGCACGAAGCCCGGCCTGGTCTTCGTGCCGGAGGGCGGCGGTGTGGAGGCGGCGGTCCGCGACGCCCTGGACGGCGCGCCGACGAGCCGGCAGCTCACCGACGGCATGGCCGACGCGTTCGCCTCTGCGGTGGACGCGCTGGCCGAGTACCCCGGAGTGGAGCTGCTGCGGGGGTCCGCGCCGGAGGGGGCATCCGCGGCGTCCGTCGCGTTCCTGTCCGCGGAGACGTTCCTCTCCGATCCGGAGACCTTCCTCGCGGAGCGCTTCGGACCGCTGACGGTCGTCGTCGCCTACCGGGACGGCGACCTGCCCCCGGTCGTCGCGGCGCTCGAGCCCGCGCTCACGGCGACCATCCACCGCGGCGAGCGCGAGGACGTGTCCGGTCTGGCGGCGGCGCTCGCCCCGCTCGCGGGTCGGCTGCTGTTCGACGGCTGGCCGACGGGTGTCGCGATCGGGTGGGCGCAGCATCACGGCGGCGGCTGGCCGTCGACGACCGCGAGCGTCCACACCTCGGTCGGCGCGACGGCGATCCGTCGCTGGCTCACCCCGATCGCGTTCCAGGACGCCCCGCAGGAGGTGCTGCCGCCGGAGCTGCGCGACGGCAACCCCACGGGCGTCCTCCGTCGGGAGGCCTGACCCGCGAGTCGGCGTTCCGCCGGTGACGCTCAGCTTTCGAGCGGGGTGTCGTCGGCGTGCGCGCCGTAGAAGGCGGACTGCCGGCGCATGATCGCGCGCATCGGGGTGCCGGGGGCGATGCCGTAGACCGTCCCGGTGAAGTCGAGCTCGCGCTGGATCGCCCAGATCTCGTCGTGGCGGTCCGGCGGCAGGATCACGGCGGGGTCGCCGACGGCCACCCAGCCGATCGGGACGACTGCGCCGGGCGGGAGGACCGTGTTGACCTGCACGACGCCGTTGATGCGGACCTCCGCGCCGGCGCCGATGCGGCTGCCGGGGAAGACGGAGGCGTTGGTCGCGAGGAAGGCCTCCTGCTCGACGGTGCTGCCGTTGACGTGGGCGCCGGGTCCGATCATCACCGCCGCCCCGACGTGCGCCGGATGACCGGCGCGCCCGCGCACGAGGGCGTGCTCCATCACGACGGCGTCCTGCCCGATCGTGACCTCGCCGTCCTCCGCGGTGAGCACGACGCCGTGCAGCACACGGGCTCCGGCGTCGATCCGCACGTCCCCGACGACCACCGCCGAGGGGGCGACGAACGCCTGCGGGTGGATCGTCGGTTCGGCGTCGCGGTGACGGTAGAGCATGCCGGCCTCCCTCTTTCGGCACACTCTAACGTCCGCGGGCGACGGGGATGCCGGGAGGCGGCGACGCTTCCCGGCATCCCCGTGCGCTAGACCGCCGTGGTGTCGGCCGCGGGCGACGCCGGCGCGCCCGCGCGCCGCTCGCGCAGCAGCTGCGCGACCCGGATCGCGTCGCCCTCCGGTGCGTTGGACGCACGGTCGGGCCGGGCGAGGAAGAGGTACAGCAGGCCCGCCCCTGCCACGATGCCGAGTCCGATGAGCACGATCCAGTCGTTGAACCAGCTCCCGGTCGCCGTCGGCCACGCCAGCAGGATCATCGCGAACACCCCGTACGCGAGCGCCAGGATGTTCACCACGAGGCCCGCCGCGCCGAGGCTGAACGGTCCGGCCGGCCGCCAGCCCTTCAGCCGCTGGCGCAGCGACGCCAGCACGACCGACTGGAACGCCACGTAGATGCCGAGCACGGCGAACGCGGTGACCTGGGTGATGAGCCCGTCCGGGCCGACGTAGACGATCAGGCTGATCAGCACGGGAATGCTGCACGCCACGATGAGCGCGTTCGCCGGCACCTTGGTGCGCGGCGACACCTTCGCCAGCCAGCGGTGGGCCGGGATCATGCCGTCGCGCGCGAACGAGAACAGCAGCCGGCTGGCCGCGGCCTGCAGGCTGAGCACGCAGGAGAGGAACGCGGTGACGGCCACGACGAGGAAGATCTTCGCCCCCACCGTGCCGAGCGAGGACTGCAGAATCTCGGGGATGGGGTCGACGTCCTTGCCGGAGACGATCTTCTCCAGGTCGGGGGCCGCCAGCACGTAGCCGCCGAACGCGAACAGCGCCGAGACGCCGCCGACCAGGATGGTCATCATCATCGCCTTCGGGATGCGTCGAGCCGGGTTCGCCACCTCCTCGGCGACGTCCCCGCACGCCTCGAACCCGTAGAAGAGGAACAGCCCGGCCAGGGCGGCGCCGAGGAAGGCCGCGACGTACGAGCCGTCGCCCTGCACGCCCATGCTGTCGAAGAACACCGAGAACGGGTGCTTGCGCTGGAAGATCAGCAGGTAGAGACCCACCGCGATGACGCCGACCAGCTCGGCGGCGAGCCCGATGCGCGCCACGGTCGCGAGCGTCTTGGTGCCGGTGAAGTTGAGGGCGAGCGCGACGACGAGCAGCAGCACGGTGAGCCCGAGCGTGACCTCCTTGGTGACCGGCAGGCCGAACAGGCTGGCCAGGAACCCGCTGCCGTACGAGGCCACGGCGGTGATCGTCACGATCATGGCCCAGATGTAGACCCACGCCGCCATCCACGCGTACCTCCGGCCCCACAGCCGGCGCGCCCACGGGTAGATGCCGCCGTGGATCGGGTACTGCGACACGACCTCGCCGAACACCAGGGACACCAGGAACTGCCCGGCGCCGACGATGACGATCCACCAGATCGACGGCGGCCCGCCGGTCGCCATGGCGACGGCGAACAGCGAGTACACGCCGACCAGCGGCGAGAGGTAGGTGAACCCGAGGGCGAAGTTCGCCCAGAGGGTCATGGACCGGTTGAAGGAGTCCTCGTACCCCAGGACGGCGAGGTGCTCGCCGTCCTCCAGGTGCGCGGACGATGGTTCTGCAGACATGGACTGCCTTCCGCTTCGGCTGCACACGACGGTGTGTGTGGAGGCAGCGTAGCGGAGAGCCGGGCCGGATACCTATAGGACAGGATGATTCAACGGCCCGGCGTGTCGTTCACTCCCCGATGTACGACATCACGTGCTTGATCCGGGTGTAGTCGTCGAACCCGTACTGCGACAGGTCCTTGCCATAGCCCGAGTGCTTGAAGCCGCCGTGCGGCATCTCCGCGACGATCGGAATGTGGGTGTTGATCCACACGCAGCCGAAGTCGAGGCCCTTCGCGAAGCGCATGGCTCGGCCGTGGTCCTTCGTCCACACCGAGGAGGCGAGGCCGTACTTCACGCCGTTCGCGTTCGCCAGCGCCTCCGCCTCGGTGGAGAACCGCTGCACGGTCTGCACCGGGCCGAAGATCTCGTTCTGCACCGCCTCGTCGTCCTGTCGCAGGCCGGACACGATGGTCGCCTCCCAGAAGTAGCCGCGGTCGCCCTGCCGGCGGCCGCCGGTCTCCACCGTGGCGTGGTCCGGCAACCGGTCGACGAAGCCGGAGACCTGCGCCAGCTGGTTCGCGTTGTTGAGCGGGCCGTACAGGATGCCGTCCTCCCGCGGCGCGCCGGTTCGCGCGTTCTCGCGGGCGTACTGCGCGAGGGCGGCGACGAACTCGTCGTGGACGCCGTCCTGCACGAGCAGCCGGGTCGCGGCCGTGCAGTCCTGGCCGGCGTTGAAGTAGCCGGCCGCGACGATGCCGGCCACCGCCTTCTCGATGTCCGCGTCGTCGAACACGATGACCGGCGCCTTGCCGCCCAGCTCCAGGTGCACGCGCTTGAGGTCGAACGAGGCGGCGCGCGCCACCTCCATGCCCGCGCGCACGGAGCCTGTGATCGAGATGAGCTGCGGGATCGGGTCGGCGGTCATCGCGGCGCCGGTGGTGCGGTCGCCGAGCACGACGTTCAGCACGCCCGCGGGAAGGAACTCGGCCGCGACTTCCGCGAGCAGCAGCGTCGAGAGCGGCGTCGTGTCGGACGGCTTCAGCACGGTGGTGTTGCCGGCGGCCAGCGCCGGTGCGAACTTCCAGACCGCCATGTTCAGCGGGTAGTTCCACGGGGTCACCTGACCCACCACGCCGATCGGCTCGCGGCGGATGAAGGACGTGTGGTCCGGCATGTACTCGCCCGCGGAGCGGCCCTCCAGGTTGCGGGCGGCGCCGGCGAAGAACCGGATCTGGTCAACCGACAGCAGGATCTCGTCCTCCACCAGCGTCCCGCGCGGCTTCCCGGTGTCCTGCGACTCCACGTCGGCGAACTCCTCGGCCCTGGCCTCCATCGCGTCGGCGATGCGGAACAGCGCCAGCTGCCGCTGGGCCGGCGTCGTCTGCCCCCAGCTCTCGAAGGCCTTCTCCGCCGCACGGTAGGCGTCCGCCACATCCTCGGCGGTCGAGACGGGCGCCGTGGCGTACACCTCCTCGGTGGCCGGATCCACGAGCGGGATGCTCTCTGTGCCGCGCGGCGCGACGCGCTCGCCGTTGACGAAGTTCCTCAGTTCCGGTGAGTTCATGGCGGCAGCCTACTGATTTCGTCGGCGAAATGGGCAAATTCGTGCGGAATCGCTTGCAAGACACCCGATCCACTGACAGAATCGCTCCATGAGTACCCCTCGGGCGACGAACGGCCAGAAGGCTGCGGTCATCGACGACGTCTCCAAGGCGATCATCGAACAACTGCAGGTGGACGGACGCAAGTCCTACGCGGAGATCGGCAAGGCCGTCGGTCTCAGCGAAGCGGCGGTGCGCCAGCGCGTGCAGAAGCTGACCGAGTCGGGTGTGATGCAGATCGTGGCCGTGACCGATCCCATGCAGCTCGGCTTCTACCGGCAGGCGATGATCGGCGTGCGCTGCACGGGCGACACGCGTGCGGTGGCGGACAAGCTCGCGGCGATGCCGGCCGTGGACTACGTGGTGCTGACCGCCGGCACCTTCGACATCCTCGCCGAGGTGGTGTGCGAGAACGACCTCGACCTCATCACGATGCTCAATTCCGAGATCCGGACGCTGGAGGGCGTGCTCTCCACCGAGACGTTCGTGTATCTGAAACTCCACAAACAGTTCTACAACTGGGGAACGCGATAACCATGACGACAACCGTAGAAACGTTCGGCGAGCCGATCGCGGCCGACGAGCAGGCCCTGCAGGCGAAGGCGCGCGACCACCTCTGGATGCACTTCGCGCGCCAGTCGGTGATGGAGGAGGGCCACGGCGTCCCCATCATCACGCGCGGAGAAGGCCACCACATCTGGGACTCGCACGGCAAGCAGTACATCGACGGCCTCTCCGGGCTCTTCGTCGTGAACGCCGGCCACGGCCGCAAGCGTCTCGCCGAGACCGCGGCGAAGCAGGCCGAGCAGCTCGCCTTCTTCCCGATCTGGTCGTACGCCCACCCGAACGCGATCGAGCTGGCCGACCGGCTCGCCTCCTACGCGCCCGGCGACCTCAACCGCGTGTTCTTCTCCACCGGCGGCGGCGAGGCGGTCGAGACCGCCTTCAAGCTGGCCAAGTACTACTGGAAGCTGCAGGGCAAGCCGACCAAGCACAAGGTGCTCTCCCGCGCCGTCGCCTACCACGGCACCCCGCAGGGAGCCCTGGCGATCACAGGCATCCCGGCCATGAAAGAGATGTTCGAGCCGCTCACCCCCGGCGGGTTCCGCGTCCCGAACACCAACTTCTACCGCGCAGGCGAGATGGGCGCACCGACCGACGACGTCGAGGCCTTCGGCGTCTGGGCGGCCAACCGCATCGAGGAGATGATCCAGTTCGAGGGTCCCGACACCGTCGCCGCGATCTTCCTCGAGCCGGTGCAGAACTCCGGCGGCTGCTTCCCGCCGCCCCCCGGCTACTTCCAGCGCGTGCGCGAGATCTGCGACAAGTACGACGTGCTCATGGTCAGCGACGAGGTCATCTGCGCCTTCGGCCGCATCGGCCACATGTTCGCCTGCGACGAGTACGGCTACGTGCCCGACATGATCACCTGCGCGAAGGGCATGACGAGCGGCTACTCCCCCATCGGCGCGACCATCGTCAGCGACCGCGTGTACGAGCCGTTCAAGCACGGCAACACGTCCTTCTACCACGGCTACACCTTCGGCGGTCACCCGGTCTCGGCCGCGGTGGCGCTGGAGAACCTCGACATCTTCGAGGAGGAGGGCCTCAACCAGCGCGTCCGCGAGAACTCGCCGCTGTTCCGCGCGGAGCTCGAGAAGCTGCTCGACCTGCCGATCGTCGGCGACGTGCGCGGCGCCGGGTACTTCTTCGGCATCGAGCTGGTGAAGGACAAGAACACCAAGGAGACCTTCAACGACGACGAGTCGGAGCGCCTGCTCCGCGGCTTCCTGTCGAAGGCCCTGTTCGACGCCGGCCTCTACTGCCGCGCCGACGACCGTGGCGACCCCGTCGTCCAGCTCGCCCCGCCGCTCACCATCGGCCCGGACGAGTTCGTCGAGATCCGCCAGATCCTGGAGTCGGTGCTCACCGAGGCCTCCAACCACCTCTGATCCGCATCGAATGGTCCCAACACGCTGTGACGTCCGCGTCGCGAACGGCGTGTTGGGACCGCTCGTTTAACAAGGGAGCGTCATGGACTACCGCCAGGTCGGGTTCTGGTTCGATTCGATCGCGGAGCAGGAGGACGGCTTCCGTCCGCGGGCCGGCCTCGACGCGGACACGCGCGTCGACGTCGCGATCGTCGGCGCGGGACTGACCGGGCTCTGGACGGCGTACTACCTGCAGGAGCACGACCCGGCCCTGCGCATCCTGCTGCTGGAGAAGGAGGTCGCCGGCTTCGGCGCCTCCGGCCGCAACGGTGGCTGGTGCTCCGCGCTGTTCCCCTGGTCCGCCTCCAAGCTGGAGAAGCGCTACGGCTTCGACGCCGCGGTGGCGATGCGGCGCGCGATGGTCGGCACGGTGGACGAGGTCGGCCGGGTCGCCGAGGCGGAGGGCCTCGAGATCGACTATGCGCGCGGCGGCACCGTCACCTTCGCCAGGAACCGCCCGCAGCTGGAGGCCGCCCGCGCCGAGTACGCGGAGTCGGAGCGCTACGGTGTCGACGGGGTCGCGCTGTGGGGCACCGAGACCGTGCGCTCGCGCTTCGGGGCGCCGGACGCGGTCGCGGCGACGTTCACGCCCGCGTGCGCGCGCATCCACCCGGCGAAGCTCGTGCGCGGCCTCGCCCGCGTGGTGGAGCGGCGGGGCGCCACCATCGCAGAGGGAACCGAGGTGCTCTCCTGGCGCGACGGCACGGTGCGGGTGCGGTCCCGGGGCTCCGACCGGCTGGTCCGCGCGGGCGTCGTGGTCAACGCGACCGAAGGGTACGGCTCGCAGCTGCCGCAGGTGGGCCGGCGCATCCTCCCGCTCTACTCGCTGATGATCGCGACCGAGCCGTTGCCGGAGGCCACGTGGGACCGCATCGGGCTGCAACACGGGCAGACGTTCACCGACTTCCGCAACCTCATCGTGTACGGGCAGCGCACCGCGGACAACCGCTTCGCGTTCGGCGGCCGGGGCGCGCGATACCACCTGGGCAGCGCCATCCATCCCGCCTACGACCGCTCGCCGCGCGTACGGCAGCACCTGGTCGACACGCTGTTCGATCTGTTCCCGGACGCGGCCGGCGCACGCATCACGCACCACTGGGGCGGCCCGCTCGGCGTGCCGCGCGACTGGCACGCGAGCGTCGGCGTCGACCGTCAGGCCCGCGAGGCGTGGGCGGGCGGCTACGTCGGAGACGGCCTGAGCACCACGAACCTCGCCGGCCGTACCCTGGCCGACCTGATCACCGAACGGCGGAGCGAGCTCACCGCCCTCCCCTGGGTCGGCCACCGCTCCCCGCGCTGGGAGCCGGAGCCGCTGCGCTTCGCGGGCGCCAATGCGGGTTTGCTCGCGATGGAGTCGGCCGACCTCGAGGAGTCGGTGACGCGCCGCCCCTCCGTCGTCTCGCGCGTCCTCGCTCCCCTGCTCGGCCACTGACGCCGCCGCACACAGAAAGACGCCGCCCCGTGTCGAACGGAGCGGCGTCTTCCTGTGCTCGGGAGCCGGTCAGTCCTGCTGCAGGACCGCCTGCAGCTCGAGGGTGATCGTGACCTCGTCGCCGAGGAGCATGCCGCCGGTCTCGAGAGCGGCGTTGTAGGTCAGGCCGAAGTCCTCGCGGTTGATCTTGGTCTTCGCGGTCGCGCCGGCCTTGTAGTTGCCGTACGGGTCCTGACCGAAGCCGCCGAAGTCGAACTCGAAGGTCACCGGCTTGGTGACGCCCTTGATCGTCAGGTCGCCGTCCACGAGGAACTCGCCGTCCTCGTGGCGCACGCCGGTGGAGACGAAGTCGATGGTCGGGTGCTCGTCGGCGAGGAAGAAGTCGCCGGTGCGCAGGTGCGCGTCGCGGTTCTTGTCCTTGGTGTTGATGGACGCGACGTCGGCCTTGGCGGTCACCTTCGACTCCAGCGGGTTCTCGGCCGTGACGAAGGTGGCGTCGAAGTTCTCGAACACGCCCTTCACCTTGCTGATCATCAGGTGGCGGATGCTGAAGCCGACCTCGCTGTGGGCGGGGTCGATGGTCCAGGTGCCTGCCTTGTAGCCGGGGATCTCGATGGTCACGGTGTCTCCTTCAAAGAATGTCGCTCGCGGTGTGGCCGGTCCACCCGCGCGTCGAATACATGCAAGCGCATCGATTCCGGGTCTATTCCGGAGAATCGAAAAAAGGTTGACGCGTCACTCTTTCGGCGCGACCGCGTGGCGCAGGAGCAGCAGCGCCCTCGCCTGCGCGTCGACCTGCGCCGCCGGGATGCGGCCGTCGGCGACCGCGGCCGTCACCGCGTCGATCATCGCGTCCGGGTCCGTCCCCGCCGACTGCACCATGAGCACCATCGTGTTGCCCGCGGCCACCGCGGCGACGGCGTTCGCGCCGGCATCCTGGTACTGCGGGAGGCCGGTGTCCTGCAGCATCCGCAGATCGTCGGTGATGGAGACGCCGCGGAAGCCCAGCCGGTCGGTCAGGATGCGGTGCCACGCCGGCGAGAGCGAGGCCGGCTGCGCGTCCACGCCGCTGTAGACGAGGTGACCGAACATGACCAGGTCGGCCCCGGCGTCGATCCCCGCGCGGAACGGCGGCCCGTCGCGCGCGCCGAAGCCGCCGAGGTCGATCGGCGCGGTCGGCACGGTCAGGTGCGAGTCGGCGTCGGTCTCGCCGTGGCCCGGGAAATGCTTGAGCGTGCTCAGCACGACGCCCTTCTGGCCGGCGACGGACGCGGCGACCCGCGCGGCAGCGGACGACGGGTCGGTGCCGAGCACGCGGTCGGCGATGAAGGACGACGGGTCCGGCGTGACGTCCGCCACCGTCCCGAAGTTGACCGTGACGCCGACCTGCTTCAGCAGCTGGGCGCGCTGGGCGAAGGCCTGCCTCGTCGCCTCCGGCGGCTGCGACCGCAGCGCTTCCGCGCCGGGACCGCCGTCCCACGGCAGCCGCGTGACGTCGCCGCCCTCCTCGTCGATGCCGATCAGCGGAGGCGCCGCGGGATCGGAGGCGCGGGTCGCGGCGGTCTCGGCGGCGAGCGCCTCGGGGGTCGCCGGGATGTTGTCCTTCATCAGGATGAGGCCGCCGAGCCCGTACCGGTCGACGAAGCCGCGCAGCGCCGCCGGGTCCGTGCCCGGGGCGTGCAGCATGAACAGGCTCGCCACCTTCTGCCGCAGGGTCATGTTGCGCAGCCGGGCATCGACGTACGCGGCCGCGGGGTCGGCGGTGGGCGCCGCCGCCTGAGCGGTGGGCGCCGGCGTCGCGCTCCGCTCCGCGGTCCGCGACGCCGCCGCTCCCCCGCCGGTGCACCCGGCCGCCGTCAGGGCGACCGCGGCCGCGGCCGTCAGCGCGAGCGCGCGCAGCGGACGAGAGGGGACAGAGCGCATCCCCCGATCGTAGACGTCAGCCCTTGACGGCCCCTCCGAGCCCGGCGCTGCGCAGGAACAGCCCCTGGAAGACCAGGAACAGCGCGATCGGGATGAGCGTGGAGATCGCCAGCGCCGCCAGGTACACGTCGAGCTGGATCGCCGCCTGCAGCGTGGGCAGCCGCACCGAGAGCGGCTGCATCGCCGGGTCGCGCAGCACCAACAGCGGCCACAGGTAGTCCTTCCACGCCGCGATGATGGCGAACACCGACACGACGCCGAGGATGGGCTTCGACATCGGAAGCACGATCGACCAGAACAGCCGGAACGGCCCGGCGCCGTCGGTCCGCGCCGCCTCGAACACCTCGCGCGGCAGGTTGTCGAAGAACCGCTTCACCAGCACCACGTTGAACGCGCTCGCCCCGGCCGGCAGCCAGACCGCCCAGAACGTGTTGATGAGGGACTGCCCGAGCAGCGGCGGGTTCAGGATGGTGAGGTAGAGCGGCACGAGCAGCACCACCGACGGCACGAACAGCGTGGTCAGGATGAGCCCGTACAGCACGCGCCCGTACGCCGGCCGCAGCACGCTCAGCGCGTACCCGGCGGTCGTCGCGACGATCAGCTGCGCCGCCCACGACCCGGCCGCGACCCAGATCGTGTTCACGAACTGCACGTCGATGTGGACGGTCGACCACGCCGTGGACAGGTTGGCCCAGTCCACGCCGTGCGGGAACAGCGCCATCGGCGTGCGCAGCGTGTCCTCCGTCGGCGTGATCGCCGACTTGGCGAGCCACAGCAGCGGGCCGAGGCCGACCACGACGAGGACGACCAGCAGCAGGCCGTGGACGACGCGCGTGCTCCAGCGCACGCCCGGCTTGCGACGGTCGGAGGGCGAGAGGATGCCGCGCTCCCCCTCGTCCTGCCGCGGCCGCCGGCGTCGGCGGCCCGGCGGGGTCGGCCGGCCGCCCTCGCCGGTGACGGCGGTGAGGAGCTCCTGCGTCTCGGGGGCCGCTTCGCGCGGCAGCTCGGTCGAGGTGGTCAATTCTGGCTCCAGGACTTGGTGAGGCGGAAGTAGACGAGCGACAGCACGGCGAGGAACGCCGCCAGCATGAGGCTGAGCGCCGTGGCGGCGCCGTAGTCGCCGCCGAGCGAGTTCTGGAACGCGTACCGGTAGATCAGCAGCAGGATGGTGACCGTCGAGTCGACCGGTCCGCCTCCGGTGAACAGGAACGGCTCCAGGAACACCTGCGCCGTCCCGATGATCTGCAGGATGAGCGTGATGAGCAGGACGCTGCGCAGCTGCGGCAGCGTCACGTGCCATACCTTCTGCCAGATGCCCGCGCCGTCGACCTCGGCCGCGTCGTACAGCTCCGGCGCGACGCCCGTGATCGCGGCGAGGTAGATGATGATCGTGCCGCCTGCCGCGGCCCAGGTGGCCTCGACGACGAGCGAGGGCATGGCCTGCGCCGCCGACTGGATCCACGGCTGCGGCGGGATGCCGACCCACCCGAGGATCGTGTTGAAGACCCCGTCGGGCCGGGCGTCGTAGAAGAACTTCCACAGCAGTACGGCGACCACGGGCGGAACGACGACCGGCAGGTACGCCAGCGCGCTGTAGAGACCGCGCGCCCGCTTCACCTCGCTCATCAGCACGGCCGCGACCAGCGGGATGGGGTAACCCAGGATCAGCGCGAGGAAGGCGAACCACGCGGTGTTCCCGACCGCGGTCCAGAACAGCGGGTCGTTCACCACCTGCACGAAGTTGTCCCAGCCGACCCAGGTCGGCGCGCTCACGAGGTTGGTGTGCTGGAAGCTCATCACGACGCTGCGCACGATCGGCCACCACGAGAAGACCCCGAAGATGACGAGCATGGGCAGCAGGAACAGCAGCGTGCTGAGGCCCCCGCCGCGCACCCAGGTGAGAGGTGTGCGGCGGGGACGCGTCAGCGTGCGATCGTGGGTCGTCATCTACTTGTCGGCGTCGACGAGCTTCTGGATGTCGCTGTCGACCTTGCTGAGCAGCTGGTCGATGTTCGCGTTCTTGTCCGTCAGCACGGCCTGCACGACCGAGTCGAGGGCGCCGTACAGCTCCTGCGTGTGCTTGTTCGGCTCCGGGACGAGGTTGGCGTCGAAGATCTTGTCGGTGAACGGCGCGACGTTCTCCTGCGGCACGTTGATCTCGCCCTTGATCCACTCCATGTTCTGGTCGTACGTGGCCTTGTCGAACACGGGCAGCGTGGGGACGCCGACGGGCTGGCCCGACTTCACCAGGACCTTCGCGTCGGCGATGGCCTGGTCCTTGTTGAGCAGCTTCTGCATGTAGTAGAAGTCGATCCACTTCACCGCGGCCTCCTTCTGGGCCTGCGACGACTTCGGGCTCACCGCCGCGACGTTGCCACCGCCCAGCACGCCGGCCTGCTTGTTCGACGCGTCCACCGGGAGCATGGTCAGCCCGTAGTTCTTCGGGTCGACGGCGTTCTGCTGCACGAGCGAGGTGAGCACGTCGGAGCCGGACGGGTACATGGCGACCTGACCGGCGCCGAAGGCCTGGTTGATGCCGCTCCAGTCGAGCAGGAAGTTGCTGCCGACCGAGTTGTCCTCCCAGCGGAGGTCGTGCAGCCACTGCAGCGCCTCCTTCGTCACCGGGTTGTTCGTGGTGACCTTGGTCTTGTCGCCGTCGGTGGTCTCCATCCGTCCGCCGCGCGAGTACACGGTCGTCGTGAGCTCCCAGCCGCCGGTGTTGCCCTGCGTCATCTGCATGTAGCCGGCGACGCCCGGCACCTTCTCCGCGATGGTCTTGGCGTCCTGGCGGACCTCGTCCCACGTCGTCGGCGGCTTGTCCGGGTCGAGCCCCGCCTTCTGGAAGATCTCGCGGTTGTACGACAGCCCCATCGCGTAGGGGCCGTAGGGGATCCCGTAGATCTTGTCGCCCGACTTCGCCACCGCGAGCACGTTCTCGTTGAACTTGTCCGCGTACGGCAGCTTCTTCACCTCGGCGGTGATGTCGGCGAGCTGGCCGGCCTGCAGCAGCGACTGGGAGTCGGTGAACGGCACGTTGAAGACGTCCGGGAGGGTGCCGCCCGCGAGCTGCGTCGCGAACGTCGGGCCCGTCCACTGGTACTCCTCGCTCTTGATGACGATGTTCGGGTTCGCCTTCTCGAACTCCTTCACCCGGTCGTCGAACGCCTTGAACGCGGCCTTGTCACTGCCCGGGATGAGGCTCGCGACGGTGAGGTGGACCTTGCCGTCGTTGCTGTCGCCGCCGGCCGAGGAGCAGCCCGCGAGCAGGCCGACGCCGGCGAGGGTGACCGCGGCGACCGCCGCGATCCTGTGTGGTGACTTCATTGTCTGGACCTTTCGAGTGTGATGCGTGGATGGTGCGATTCAGGTGGTGAGGTGCCCCGCGGGAGGCTGCGTGCGCAGCCACGCCGTGGAGTCGGGAGGCAGCAGCCCGCCCGCGAGCGGGCTGCTGCTGAGCAGGATCGCCTGGTGCTCCGGCAGGGGCACCGCGGCAGAGGACAGGTTGGTGACGCTGACGAACGCCGTGCCGCGGGAGAAGGCGAGCACGCCGTCCGGGGCGTCGAGCCAGGTCAGCGTCCCGTCGCCGAGCGCGGGCTCGGCCTTCCGGATGCGGAGCGCCTGGCGGTAGAGCCACAGCATCGACGCGGGGTCGCTCTGCTGCGCCTGCACGGTGAGGGCCGACCAGTCCACCGGCTGCGGAAGCCACGGCGGCGCCGTCGCGCCGTCGGGGCTGAAGCCGAACGGCGGCGTCGTGCCGCGCCAGGGCAGCGGGACACGACAGCCGTCGCGGCCGGGGTCGACGCCGCCGGAGCGCTCGTGCATCGGGTCCTCGCGCAGCTCGTCCGGCAGGTCCTCCACCTCCGGCAGGCCGAGCTCGTCGCCCTGGTAGAGGTAGAGCGAGCCGGGCAGCGCGGCCGTCAGCAGTGCGGCGGCGCGCGCCCGGCGGCGGCCGAGCGCGAGGTCGGTCGGCGTCCCCTTGCGCTTCCTGGCGAACGCGAACGACGTGTCCTCCCGCCCGTAGCGGGTGACCGGCCGCGTGACGTCGTGGTTGGAGAGCACCCACGTGCTCGGCGCGTGCACCGGGGCATGGGCGGCGAGCGTCTCGTCGATGGACGCGCGCAGCTCGGCGGCGTCCCACGGCCGGGCGAGGAAGTCGAAGTTGAACGCGGTGTGCAGCTCGTCGGGTCGCAGGTACTGCGCGAAGCGGTCGATGTCGGGCAGCCACAGCTCGCCGACCAGCACGCGCGTTCCGGGATAGGAGTCGGCGAGGGCGCGCCAGCCGCGGTAGATCTCGTGCAGCTCGTCGCGATCCTGGTTGGGATGCTCCCCCGGTCCCGGGTGCTCGGGCACCTCGGGCAGGGCCGGATCTTTGACGAGCAGGGCGGCGGAGTCGATGCGCACGCCCGCGACGCCGCGGTCGAACCAGAACCGCAGGATGTCCTCGTGCTCGCGCCGGACGTCCGGGTGGTTCCAGTTGAGGTCGGGCTGCTGCGGGCTGAACAGGTGCAGGTACCACTCGCCCGGGGTGCCGTCCGGGTTCGTGGTGCGGGTCCAGGTGTCGCCGGAGAAGTTGGAGCGCCAGCCGGTCGGCATCCCGCTGCCGTCGGGGCCGCGACCCGGGCGGAACCAGAACCGCTCGCGTGCGGCCGAGCCGGGGGCCGCGGCCAGCGCCTCCTGGAACCAGGGGTGCCGGTCGGAGACGTGGTTGGGCACGATGTCGACGATGGTGCGGATCCCGAGCGCGAGGGCGTCGGCGATGAGCGCCTCGGCCTCGGCCAGATCGCCGAAGGCGGGGTGGATGCGGCGGTAGTCGGCCACGTCGTAGCCGCCGTCGGCCAGCGGGCTCTCGTACCACGGCGTGAACCAGATCGCGTCGACGCCCAGGTCGGCGAGGTACGGCAGGTGCTCGCGCACGCCGGCGAGGTCGCCGACGCCGTCGCCGTTCCCGTCGGCGAAGCTGCGCGGATAGATCTGGTAGATCACGGCGCTGCGCCACCACTGCGGGTCGTCGGGCGGCGTGACCGGTGCGGCCGCCCGCGCACCCGCCGCGGGCTCGGCGGCCTCGCCGGCACGGGGGGCGGCGCTGTCGCCGGTCATCACGGTGAGGTCCACGCTGAGCCTTTCGGTCGTCTGTCGTCGCGACGGACACCGGGGCGCCGTCGTCGTTCACCGAAATGTAGCTAACGCGACAGAATGACGCAAGAACTCAACAAAACGCAATTCGTTTGCGCACATTTGCGTGCGCTTGCGGAGTCAACTGAGATGTGGAGCCGGGCCGGTCGACCCGCGCACGACCAGCTCCGGCTCGAAGAAGAGCTCGTCGCTGAGGGCGGAATCGCTGGAGATCTGCCGTAGCAGCAGCTCGATCACCGTGCGTCCCATCGGCTCGATCGGCTGCCGGATCGTGGTCAGCGGCGGCTCGGTGCAGTTCATCAGCGCGGAGTCGTCGTATCCCACGATCGACACGTCTCGCGGCACCGACAGCCCGGCGCGGCGGGCGGCGCGGATCGCCCCGAGCGCCATCGGGTCGCTCGCGCACAGGATCGCGGTGACCCCGGCCGCGAGCAGCCGGGTCGCCGCCGCCTGGCCAGCCTCCAACGAGTACAGCGAGTGCACCACGAGCGACTCGTCGAACTCCGCGCCCCAGCCCGCGACGATCCGGCGGGCCGCCTCCAGCTTCCGCAACGACGGGACGTGGTCGCGCGGACCGAGCAGCAGCCCGATCCGCTCGTGCCCGAGCGAGCGCAGATGCGTCAGCGCCTGGGCCGTGGCGACGGAGTCGTCGCACGACACGGTGGCGAACGGCAGACCGTCGACCGGCGCGTTGACCAGCACCGTCGGCAGGTGCAGGTCGGTCAGGCGGCCGTAGTGGGCGTGGTCGGCATCCCGCTGCGCGTAGGCGCCGCCGACGAAGACGACGCCGGAGACCTGCTGCTGCAGCAGGAGCTCGACGTAGTCGGCCTCCGAGATCCCGCCCGCCGTCTGCATGCACAGCACGGGGGTGTAGCCGTTCTGGGCGAGCGCTCCCCCGATGATCTCGGCGAACGCCGGGAAGATCGGGTTCTGCAGCTCGGGCAGCACGAGCCCGACCAGCCGCGCCCGCTCGCCGCGCAGCTTCGACGGCCGCTCATAGCCGAGCACGTCGAGCGCGGTCAGCACCGCCTGGCGGGTCGCGTCCGACACCCCCGGCTTGTCGTTGAGGACACGGCTCACGGTTGCTTCGCTGACCCCGACCTTGCGGGCCACTTCGGCGAGACGCTTCGACATGCGGACATCTTACGCAATCTCTTGCAGATCGGCGCAAATTTTTGCGCGCGTCGCGGCATCGCCGTCCGGGCCTGGTGGCATCGCGGCAGGCGGATACGATGACGGGCATGGCGAAGAAGGTGCTCTCCCTCCTCCTCGCCAGCCACCCGGGGCCGACCGTGGTCGTCACGGTGGTCGCGGCACTGCTCGGGTTCGGGCTCGGCTACCCGCCCGGGCGGCTCCTGCTCCTCGCGCTCGCCATCCTCTGCGGACAGCTGTCGATCGGCTGGAGCAACGACTGGCTCGACGCGGCGCGCGACCGCGCCGTCGCACGCACCGACAAGCCCGCAGCGCGCGGCGACGTGCCGGTTCCTGTGGTGCGGGCGGCCGCGTTCATCGCGCTGGCCGCCGCCGTGCTCCTGACCCTGCCGCTCGGCCCCGGCGCCCTGGCCGCGCACGTCGTCGCCATCGCGGGCGGCTGGGCCTACAACCTCGGTCTCAAGTCGACCGCCCTCTCCTGGCTGCCGTTCGCCGTGAGCTTCGGCATCCTCCCCGCCATCGCGACCCTCGGCCAGGAGCAGCCCGCCCTCCCGCAGTGGTGGGTGTACGCCGCCGGCGCGCTGCTCGGCGTCGCCGCGCACGTGACCAACGTGCTCCCGGACCTGGAGGACGACGCGCGCACCGGCATCCGCGGCCTCCCGCACCGGCTCGGGGCGCGCGCGAGCGGGCTGCTGGCCTTCGCCGCTCTGGCCGCGGCGACGCTCCTGATCACCTTCGGCCCGGGCCTCCCGGCGCGCCCGCTGCTCCTCGTCGGACTGGTCCTCGGCCTTGCCGCCGCCGTGGCGGGCGTCGTGCTGCTCTTCCGCCGCACGCCGACCCGGCTGCTGATGCAGCTCATCATGACGTGCGCCATCGTCGACGTCGCGATGCTGGCCCTCGCGGGTCAGTCGGTGACGGTCTGAACCTTCTCCGCCACCGGCGCCCGGTTCTGGATGCCGATCGCCGACACCACGCCGCCGATGAGCAGCAGCGCCGCGGCCGCGATCATGGCGCGGTGCAGACCGGCCTCGTCCAGCGTCCCGCCGATGATCATGCCCGCGGCCGCCACGGCGAGCAGTCCCGCGATGCGCGAGACGGCGTTGTTGACCGCGGACGCGATGCCCGCCTGCTCCGGGTGGATGGCGCCGAGGATCGCGCTCGTCAACGGCGCCACCGTGATCGAGAGCCCGACGCCGAAGAGCAGCACGGCCGGCAGCAGCGTGGTCCAGTAGTTGACGTCGGTGCCCATCATCAGCAGCCAGAGGAAGCCGACGGCCGCGATCATCGGGCCGACCGCCATGAACAGCCGCGGACCGAACCGACCGGCGAGGCCGCCGAAGAGGCCGGAGAGCAGCAGCATGCACAGCGTCGACGGGATGAACACGAACCCGGCCGCGATGGCGGAGAACCCGGCCACCTGCTGCAGGAACAGGGTGACGATGAGCGGCCCGAACGACAGCGCCGCGTACACGAAGAACGTCGAGATGTTGCCCACCCAGAAGTTGTGGACCCGGAACAGCCCGAGCGGGAGCATCGGCTGCTTCACGCGCGTCTCGGTGAAGAAGAAGGCCGCCAGGCTGAGCAGGCCGACGATCAGGGGGAGGTAGACGCGCGGGCTGGTCCAGCCGTAGGCGCCCTGCTCGATCAGGGCGAAGACCGTGCCCGCGAGGCCGACGGAGCCGAGGATCGCGCCGATGACGTCGACGCGGCCGCCCATCCCCTTGTCCGTCTCGCCGAGCGTGACCATGAGGACGAGCGTGACCGCGATCGGGACCACGTTGATGACGAACACCCAGCGCCAGCCGAGCGTGTCGACGAAGAGCCCGCCGACCACGGGGCCGGCGATCATCGCGATGCCCGTCCAGGCGGTCCAGCGTCCGATGGCCTTCGCCTGCGCCGCCCCCTCGAAGCGCGAGATGATGATCGCGAGCGAGCTCGGCACCAGCAGGGCGCCCGCCACGCCCTGCAGCGCGCGGGCCAGCACCAGGAAGACCCCGGTGGGCGCGAACGCGCACAGCAGCGACGTCACGCCGAAGCCGATCAGCCCCGCGTACAGCACGCGCTTGCGGCCGAACACGTCGGAGAGGGAGCCGGCGATCAGGATGAGCGAGCCGAGTGTGACGAGATAGGCGTCGACCACCCACTGCTGCAGCGGAAGGCCGCCGCCCAGGTCGCGCGAGATCGCCGGCAGCGCCACGTTGATGACGGCGCCGTCGAGGAACGCGACGAAGCTCGACAGGATCGCGATGAGCAGCACTCTCAGCTGGAGCGACGTCATCCGTTCGATCCGTGCGGTGGTGGCCATGACCTCATTCAACGGCCTCGCCCCCGGAGCTGGCAAGCACACCCCGCCCCCCGGGCGGCGTAGAGTGCCGCCATGTCGGATGCGGACGGCGGCGATCGGCACACCCCGGCGCGGGATGCCGCGCCAGGGCGGAGCCGGCGCACGCTCGCGCTCGCCCGGCTCGCCTGGGTGGGCGTGCTCGCGCTCACCGCCGCCTTCCATGTCGTGCGCGGCGCGCCGGTCGACGCCACCATCTACGCCGCCGCGTCGGCGCTGCTGCTGCTCGACCAGCTCGGCTGGCTGCGCGTGCCGCTGCGCCTGAACGCCGATCGCGACACCTGGTCGCGTCGCCTGGTCGCGGCCGTGCTGATCGTGGTCGCGGCGCTCGCGCTCGGCTTCTCGCCGCTCTACGGGCCGGCCGACGCGGCCGTCGTCGTCGGCATCGGCGTGCTGCTGCTCCCGGTGGCGTGGGCCGAGCGCGAGCGTGCCGCCGGCGCCCGCCCTCCGGGTGCGGCGGAGCGGCGGGCGCTCCGGCGGTCGGCGGTCCTGTGGTCGGCGATCATCGCGGCGGGCTGCCTGTGGGAGGTGGGCGCGTTCTTCCTCGGACGGAGCCTGCCCGGCGGGGAGCAGGACTTCCCGGCGCTGTCCGACCTCGTCGACCCCGTCCTGGCCTCACCGCCGGCCCGCGCCGTGCTGGTGGCCGTGTGGCTGCTGGGCGGCTACGCCCTCCTGAGGAGGGGGCGGCCGCGGTGAGGGAGGTCACGGTCGCCGGCTTCGTGGTGTGCGGTCTGCTGATAGCGGCGCTGGTGGCGCAGGCGCGTCTGGCGCCGTTCACCGTCGCCCGGCTGAGCACGCTGCTGGACGTGGTGATGCAGGACCGCGCGGCCCGCGTCACCGTGCTGCTGTTCTGGTGGTGGCTGGGCTGGCACTTCCTCGTGGTGCCGCCTCAGCCCTGACGTCGCGTCAGTTGTTGCCCTTCGTGCAGGTCTGCTGCGCGGCCGTCTGGCCGGTGATGGTCGAGGGCAGCGCGACGGGTCCGCCGGTCGCGGTCGGCGCCGGCGTCGCGCCGGTGTCGGGCGTGGTCGGCGTGGCGGGAGCGGTCGGCGACGGCTCGCCGCCCGTGTCGGGCGCGGGCGAGGCCGTGGCCGTGGGGTCCTCCGCGGCACGGCCGGTCGAGCCGGTCAGCTTCACCGGCTGGTCGTTCGCCAGCGCCTCGTTCAGCGCGTTCGCGGCGGAGCGCTGCGGGACCACCCGGTTCGGGTTGTCCGGGTCGCCCACCGCCGGGTACTGCACGAACACCATGTTCTCCAGCCCGGTGTCCTTCAGGGCGAGCGCGATCTGCACGAGCGTCGTCGGGTTGGTCAGCGTGTCGGAGGGGGTGATGTTGTTCACGGCAGCCTTGGCGAGCGCGTACAGCTGCACCGGGTTCGACAGCACGCCGCCGCTCACCACCTTGCGGGCGAGGGCCGAGAGGAACACCTGCTGGTTGGAGATGCGGCCGAGGTCGCTCCCGTCGCCGACACCGTGCCTGCTGCGCAGGAACGACAGCGCGGTCTCTCCCACGATCGTGTTCTCGCCCGCCGGCAGGTCGAGCGGCGGGTTGGTGTACTCGTCCTTCACGGGCGACGCGAGGCAAACGGTGACACCGCCGACGGCGTTCGACATCGCGCTCACCCCGTTGAAGTTGATGACCGCCGCGAACGGGATGGTGACGCCGGTCATCTTCGACACCGTCGCCACGACGCAATTGAGGCCGCCGCGCGACAGCGCCGTGTTGAACTGCGCGTACGACGAGCCGTCGATGGTCCCCTTGCCGTTCGGGTCCGGGCAGTCCGGGATCGGCACCATCAGGTCGCGCGGAAAGCTCACGACCATCATGCTCTTGTGGTCCTGGGCGATGTGGAGCAGCATCGTGACGTCGTTGTTGCCCGCGCCGCTGCTCGCGTCCTGCTCTTCCGCGTTGTCGTACACGCCGCCCAGGTTGCTCCGGCTGTCGGTGCCGGCGATCAGCAGGTTGACCCCGCCCGGGATGGCCCCCACGTTGGGGATGTCCTGCGGGATCGCCGAATGGCCAGGCAGGGCCTGCAGGTGGACGCCCGTCTTGATCGAGCGCGCCACATCCCAGACGGCGTAGGCCGCCACCGAGCCCACGCTGACGAACGCGACCACGACAACGACGGCGAGGAGCTTGAGCGCCGCGACGCTCCCCCTCCTGCGCGGCAGGCGGCCGTGGCGCACACCCTCGGGCCCGCGGGCGCGCTGGTGCCGTCGCGGCAGGTCGGTCATCGGGTTCCCTCGGTCGGCGGACGTTGGTGGAATCCTAGCGGGCCCTCCCCTGCGCGTGCTGCGAGCCGCTGTCCCGATCTGAGCGCGCTCTCATCGCCGGCGGGCGCGGCGACCGACCGTTCCGGTCGCCTCCGCGCGGCGCTACGCTCGCACCATGACGAACAAGACACCGCGCGAGGAAGAGATCCAGAAGGAGCAGGAGACGAAGGACGCCGAGAAGGAGCGCCTGGAGCAGGAGGAGGAGCGCCGCCTGCGCTGACGCCACGACAGCCGCCCCTTGCCCCGGGGCGCGTCGGCGCGCTACAGTCGGGAACCCTGCGCCGTCCGGCGCAGGCAGCCCACGCTGAAGAACGCCGAGCGGAAGGACAGGTCGGATGCACACCCTGCAGTATCGACAGCGCGAACAGCGCGCCTTCCGCGCGCTCGAGCGTCCGCGGGGCCTGTAGCACCACCGCCGCAGCCCCGCCGCTCGAGGACCGGGGCTGTCCTCCTTCGCGTCTCCCTGCCGGGGAACCGGCGCGTCGGTCCGGCCGTCCCGGCCGCACACCGACGAGAGACGAAAGGATCATGGAGAGAATCTCGAACCGCCTGCTGAGTTGGGCCTCCCTGCTGGAGGACTCCACGCGCGAGCAGGCGGTCACCACCTCGCGGATGCCGTTCATCCACCCGCACGTCGCCCTGATGCCGGATGCGCACCTGGGGCTCGGCGCGACGGTCGGCTCGGTCATCCCGACGCTCGGCGCCATCATGCCGGCCGCGGTCGGGGTCGACATCGGCTGCGGGATGATCGCCGTGCGCACGCAGTTCACGCGCGACGACGTCGACGCGGTCGCGACGCCGCTGTCGGCGCTGCGCACGGACATCGAGCGGGCCATCCCGCTCTCGGCCGGCGCGCGCAACCGGAAGATCGTCGCCACCGCCGAGCCGAGGATCGCCGAGCTGACGCGCCTGGCCGACGATGCCGGCTTCGACCCCGCCGAGCACCGCCGGGACTGGCAGTACCAGCTCGGGACGCTCGGTTCGGGCAACCACTTCATCGAGGTCAGCCTCGACGAGGACGACACGGTGTGGCTGTTCCTGCACTCCGGTTCCCGCGGCGTGGGCAACCGGATCGCCGCGCACCACATCGCCGTCGCGCAGGAGCTGAACACGCGCTGGTGGATCGCCCTGCCGGACAAGGACCTCGCCTACCTGGTCGAGGGCACGGCCGAGTTCGACGCGTACATCGCCCAGCTGCGGTGGGCGCAGCACTTCGCCCTGCTCAACCGCGAGGAGATGATGGACCGGGTGGTCCGGCAGACCTCGGAGTGGTTCGGGACGGCGGTCGTCGAGCAGGAGCGGATCAACTGCCACCACAACTTCACCGTGCGGGAGCGCCACTTCGGCAAGGAGGTCTGGGTGTCGCGGAAGGGCGCGATCTCGGCACGGCCCGGCCAGCCGGGACTCATCCCGGGCTCGATGGGCACCGCGTCGTACGTGGTCGCCGGCAGGGGGAACCCGCTGTCGCTGAACTCCTCGCCGCACGGCGCCGGGCGGCAGTTCTCCCGCTCGGCCGCGCGCAAGCGCTTCACGCTCGAGCAGCTGCGCGCGGCGATGGCCGGGATCGAGTTCCGCGACACCGACGCCTTCCTCGACGAGATCCCGCAGGCGTACAAGCCGATCGACCGGGTGATGGCGGATGCCGCCGACCTGGTCGAGGTGCGCCACACCCTGCGGCAGCTCGTCAACGTCAAGGGCGACTGAGCGGCGCGGGCGCGACATCCCGCCACATCGTGGTGACGACGGCCCCGTCGACGACCGAACGGAAACCGCCGACCGGCCGGAAGCCGGCGCGGCGGTAGCGGTGGTCGTTCGCCGGGTTGGTCGACTCCAGGTACGACGGGATGCCCTGCTCGTCGAAACGCGCGAGCGTCTCGGCGAGCAGGGCCTGTCCGATGCCGCGCCCCCGGTGGTCGGGGTGCGTCGCCAGCAGGCTGAGGTACATGTGCGGCGTCTCGTGCGGGTGCGCCTGCTCGAACCGCTCCCAGAGCCGGCGGTAGGCGTCGAACCGCTCGGGGGTGAGCGTCCGCTCCATCAGGGCGTCGACGGCGGCCTCCTGGGCGTCGGTCAGCTCGGCCACGTCCGGCGGCAGCCACACGGCCACGGTGGCCACCTCGCCGTCCGGGCCGTCGGCGAGACGGACGAAGCCGTGCGGGAGCGCGCCGTCGACGAAGGACCGCCAGAACGTCTCCAGGTGGTCCGTGCGGCCGTCGGCCGCCTCAAGCGCTGGTCCCCATACCGGGTCGGTGCGGAAGGCGAGCGCGATGGTGGTGGCGATCGCGGCCGCATCCTGCGGCTCGGCACGACGGGTCTGCATGCTCGAACTGTAGCCGGACGCCCGGGAAAAGAAGAACCCCCGGTGCAGCGGAATCGCCGCCGACCGGGGGTTTTGGTGGATCTGAGGGGACTCGAACCCCTGACCCCCTGCATGCCATGCAGGTGCGCTACCAGCTGCGCCACAGACCCAGACGCTGATCCTCTCGGCCCTTTCGGACCTCCCGGAACAACTCGTCCAGCGTACTACATCGCGGGCGTGAGAAAAAACTGAGGCGGGCTCGGGTCAGTCGAAGAGGTCGCTGAGCCAGTTCTCGCGCCTCTTCTTCTCCGGGCGCCGACCGTACCCGTGCTCCCTGTCGGTGCGCGGGTCGCGGTACTCGCGCTCGACGTACGGCGGTGGCGCGGGCGCCGTGCCCGCGCGGTCGATGATCTTGTCGAGCTCGCCGCGGTCGAGCCAGACGCCGCGGCAGTCGGGGCAGTAGTCGATCTCGACGCCGTGGCGCTCGCTCATCACCAGGGTCGCGTCGTCGTTCGGGCACTTCATGCGCCCATCCAATCGGGTCTCGATGAGAGTCCTCTCAGGCGGACCCGCGAGACGGCTGGGAGGCTACTCCGCGACGCCGTGGACGGGCAGCTCGAGCGGCAGCGTCGGGCAGTCCTTCCACAGTCGCTCCAGTGCGTAGTACATCCGGTCCTCCTCGTGGAAGACGTGCACCACCAGGTCGCCGAAGTCGAGCAGCACCCAGCGGCCCTCGGCCTTGCCCTCGCGGCGCAGCGTCTTCACCCCGGCCTCGTTGAGCCGGTCCTCCACCTCGGAGGCGATGGCGACGACGTTGCGCTCGACGCGCCCGCTGACGAGCAGGAAGGCGTCGGTGAGGGGAAGCGGCCCCGAGACGTCGAGCGCGACGAGGTCTTCTCCGCCCTTGGCGTCGGCGGCCGCGGCGGCCACCTGGAGGATCTCGCGGGCGTGCGGGGATGCGGTCACGGACGGTCCTCCGGTCGCGTTCGGTGCGGGGCGGGTGCGGGTCGTACGGAAGTGCGGATGATCAGAACACCTTCAGGACGTACGCGGCCACGAGCAGGGCGATGACGCCGACGGCGAGCACGCCGGCGGTGACCATGAGCACCACGGGCAGCGCGTTCCCGCGCTTCTTCGGCGGCGCGATGACGCCGCGGGTCGAGGTGTGCGTGCTAATAGCCCGCGACGCCCGGACGGGCTGCACCTCGGAGGTGTTGAACTCGTTCTCCTCGCCGTCGAGCAGACGGTCGATGTCGGACGAGTCGATCCGGTCGGGGTGCGCGCCGGTGGCGCCCATCCCCCGCGGCAGGTCGATGGACCCGGTCACGAGGATCTCGCCGGTGCTCGTCAGCGGCGCGGCGCTCGGCTGCGGGATGGCCGGCAGGATGAGCGCGTTGGTCGTCGTCGCGGCCGTCGACTGGGCGACGTTGCGCGAGGTGATCGGCTGGTTCTGGTCGTCCAGCTCGGCGGCGGTCGACCAGTGGCCGGTCGGCGGGGTGAACGGACGGCGCTCCTGGGCGGAGGTGTCGTCGTCGGCGCCGGGCACGGCGGGCGCGCCGGCGGAGCCGGCAGAGGTGCGCTGATCGCTGGCAGAGGCGGGCGCGCCGCTGGCGGGGGCAGGCTCGCCCGCGGAGGACTGAGCGCTCGCGGGTCGCGCGGGGGCGGAGCCCGAGGGCGCGTCGCCCGAGGGGGACGAGGACGGAGCGCCGGCGGAGGCGAAGGGCGCACCGGCGGACGGCGCGGTGCTGCCGAATGTCGCGCCGGCCGGCTCAGTCGCCGCCGGCTTCGCCGCGGTGGGCGCGCCGAAGGCGGCAAACGGCGAGGCGGAGCTCTGGGTCACCGTGGGCTCGTCGGCTCCGGCGCGGCCGGACGGGGACGCGGACGACGGCTTCAGCGGAGCGAACGGCCACGCCGTCTTCTCGCTGCTGGGCGCGGCGGTCTCCGGGCTCGGAGCCGCGGGCGCCTCGGGCTTCGCCGCGGCCGCCTCGGGGTCGGATGTGAACGCCACCGGGAACACCTGCTCCTCGGCCGTCGCGGGGTGGTTGGCCTGCTCATTCGCCTGCTGGGCCTGCAGCATGGCGCGCAGCTCGCGGCGCGTCAGGGTGCGCTCGGGCACCGGCGAGGAGCCGGCCGGCGTGGGCGCGCCGGCGGCCGGCGTCTCGGCCGCGGGCTTCGCCGGCGCGTCGGACGGCTGCAGGATCGCCATCGGCTGGGTCACCGGCTCGGGGCGAGAGGTGTCCGGCCCCTGACGGAACAGGTCGAAGGCGTCGCGCGACGGCGACGACACACCGGGCTCGGCGAACGCACTCGCGGGAATGGCCGGCACTTCGGCACCAGACCTGGGCGCGGAACCCCGATCTGCAGCGGCGGGCTTCTGCCCGCCCGCGTTCTGCGCCTGGGAGGTCTGCACACCGGTCGCCTGTGCACCGGGAGTCTGTGCACCAGCCGCCTGCGCACTGCCCGTCTGCGTACCAGCTGTCCGCGCACTGCCCGTCTGCGCACTGCCCGTCTGCCCACCGGCCGTCTGCCCACCGCGCGTCGCAGCATCCGCCTTCTGGGCACCGGGCTCCTGGGCACCCGACTCGTGGAGATCGCCGGCCTCGCCGTCGCCCGCGGCCGCGCGCGGCGGCACGGTCGTCGTCACGTCCGGCACCTGGCCGGCCGGGGTCGGCTGGGCCGTCCCGGCGCGCCGGGCGAACTCCCTGGCCTGTCGCCGCGTCTGCGGCTGGCCCGTCGGCGGCTCTTCAGGCCACGATGTCATGCCACGCTCCGATACAGATGGTGTTTGGAGATGTACTGAACCACTCCGTCCGGCACCAGGTACCAGACCGGGAATCCCCTGCTCACCCGGCTCCGGCAATCGGTCGACGAGATCGCCAGGGCCGGAACTTCCAACAAGGATACGTCTTGCTCCGGCAATCCAGAAATACTCAAGTCATGTCCCGGCCGACTCACAGCCACGAAGTGGGCCAGCTCCCACAGCTCGTCGACGTTGCGCCAGCTCAGGATCTGCGCGATGGCGTCGGCGCCCGTGATGAAGAACAACTCGGCGTCGGGACGCTGCTCGTGCAGGTCGCGCAGGGTGTCGATCGTGTAGGTCGGACCGCCGCGGTCGATGTCGACGCGGCTCACGGTGAAGCGCGGGTTGGACGCGGTCGCGATCACCGTCATCAGGTAGCGGTGCTCGGCCGGCGTCACCGGGCCCTTCTGCCAGGGCTGGCCGGTGGGGACGAACACCACCTCGTCGAGGCCGAAGGACTGGGCGACCTCGCTCGCCGCGACCAGGTGACCGTGGTGGATGGGGTCGAACGTGCCGCCCATCACGCCGATGCGCGGTCGGCCCGTCTCCGTCAGCTCCATGCCCGCGGTGGGTCAGTGCCCCTGGGTCGGGTGGCCGGTGCCGTGGTGCGTCGCACCCGGGGCGCCCGCGTGCGCCGCGGCGTCGGGCGCGGAGCGGTGGCTGTGCCGGTTGGCGACGTCCTTGAAGCTCCAGGCGACGAAGGCCAGGGCGATGAAGATCACGATCGCGATCGCACCGAACGCCCACGCGGGCATCGGCAGCTCGACGTGCGTCTCCGCCTCGGCGAGGACGGTCGTCAGGAATGACATCGTGCTCGGTCCTTTCCTAGGGCAGTGCCCTGTGTTCCGCGGGCCGTCGGGCCCGCCCTCCAGTCTAGTGGTCGGCTATGCGCGGATCTGGCCGGACCCGCGGACGATCCACTTGGTGCTGGTGAGCTCCGGCAGCCCCATCGGCCCGCGCGCGTGCAGCTTCTGGGTCGAGATGCCGACCTCGGCGCCGAAGCCGAACTCGCCGCCGTCGGTGAACCGCGTCGAGGCGTTGACCATCACCACCGCCGAGTCGACCTCGGCGAGGAAGCGCTCGGCGTTGCCGAGGTCGTTGGTGACGATCGACTCGGTGTGCTGCGTCGAGTAGCGGCGGATGTGCTCGATCGCCTCGTCGAGGTCGTCGACCACCTTGACCGAGATGTCGAGGCTCATGTGCTCGGTGGCGAAGTCTTCCTCCGTGACCGGGACGGCCTCCGGCGCGAACGGCAGCGACCGCTCGTCGGCGTGGATCGTCACCCCGGCGTCGCGCAGCGCGCCAAGCACCGGAGGCAGCAGCCGCTCGGCGGCCGCGCAGTGCACCAGCAGCGTCTCGACCGCGTTGCAGACGCTCGGCCGCTGCACCTTGGCGTTGCGCACGATGTCGACGGCCCAGTCTTCGCGCGCCGACTCGTCGAGCACGATGTGGACGACGCCGGCTCCGGTCTCGATCACCGGCACGATGGACTGGGTGACCACGGCCTGGATCAGCTCCGCACTGCCCCGCGGGATCAGCACGTCGACGAACCCGCGCGCCGTCATCAGCTCGGCCGCGCCCTCCCGGCCGAAGTCGTCGATGGTCTGCACCGCCTCGGCCGGCAGCCCGGCCGACGCGAGCGCCTCGCGGATCACCCCGACCAGCACCCGGTTGGTCTCGATCGCCGCGCTCCCGCCGCGCAGCACCGCCGCATTGCCGCTCTTGATCGCGAGGGCCGCGATGTCGATCGTCACGTTGGGACGGGCCTCGTAGATCGCCCCGACGACGCCGAACGGCACGCGCACCTCGGTGATCTTCACGCCGTTCGGCAGCGCGCTGCCACGCACCGCCTGGCCGACCGGGTCGGTGAGCCCGACGACCTCGAGCACCGCGTCGGCCAGACCCTGCAGCCGTGCCGGCGTGAGCGTCAGGCGGTCGAGCAGGCCGGTCGACAGGCCGTTCTCCCGGCCGTTGGCGAGGTCGAGCTCGTTGGCCGAGAGGATGTCGGCCGACGCCGCGAGCACGCCGTCGGCGATGGCGCGCAGCGCGCGGTTCTTCTGCTCCGTCGTCGCGGTCGCCAGGGCGCGCGACGCCGTCTTGGCGGCGGCCAGCCGCTCCTGCAGCGAGAGGGCGGCCGTGGGCGCCGCACCGGTGATCGAGGACATGCGTCGATTCTAGGACGCGGCCGCGCCCGGAGTGACGGCCGTGACCGAACCTGTGGAAAGCCCGGCGCGGCCCTCGGCTGTGGACGGAGCAGGCGCGAACCACGTCCCGACCTGCTCGCCGCGCAGCGCGTTCGACACCAGCGCGGTCGACGTGAGCACGACCGCGGTGCCGCGCTCGGCCGCCTGGCGCGCCGCGGAGACCTTGGTCACCGCTCCCCCGCTGCCGACGCCGGAGAGCCCGGTCGAGCCGATCTCCACGCCCTCCAGCTCGTCGTCCCAGCCGACGTGCTCGATGCGCTCCGCGCCGGGCTCGTGCGGCGGGCGCGTGTACAGGGCGTCGACGTCCGACAGCAGCACGAGCAGGTCGGCCTCCACCAGCAGCGCCACGAGGGCCGCCAGGCGGTCGTTGTCGCCGAAGCGGATCTCGTGCGTCGCCACGGTGTCGTTCTCGTTGACGATGGGCAGGATGCGCAGCGACAGCAGCCGCTCCATCGCGCGCTTCGCATTGCTTCGGTGGGTCGGGTTCTCCATGTCGCCCGCGGTCAGCAGCACCTGGCCGGCGACGATGTCGTACCGGTCGAGGCTGTCCTGGTAGCGGTAGATCAGCACGTTCTGGCCGACCGCCGCCGCCGCCTGCTGCGTCGCCAGGTCGGTGGGCCGCTCCGACAACGACAGGTACGGGATGCCGGTCGCGATCGCGCCGGAGGAGACGAGGATGACCTGCGTGCCACGGCCGTGGGCCTCCGCCAGGGCGTCGACCAGCGGCCCGATCTGTCCCGCGTTCTCGCCGCTGATGGACGAGGAGCCCACCTTGACGACGATCCGCCGGGCGGACGGGATCTGGCTGCGGTCGTCGATCGTCATCCCTCGCTGCTCTCCCCGTCTGCCGTCGCGACGGCGTTCTCGTCGTAGCTGTCGTCCTGCCACAGGCCCGCCTCGCGCTCGCGCAGCAGCTCCTCGCGCGCGGCGGCCTTGCCGTCCATGCGCTCGAAGTACTCCTCGCGGCGCTGCGCGCGCGTCGGGCGCTGGTTGGTGTCCAGACGCGTGTCGCTGCCGCGCGGCGAGGAGATCAGCTCGGCGGTGGAGGTGAGCGTCGGCTCCCAGTCGAAGACCACGCCGTTGTCGCGGCCGATGACCACGGTGGAGCCGGCGACGGCCCCCGCGCGGACCAGCTCGTCCTCGACACCCAGCTTGGCGAGCCGGTCGGCCAGGTAGCCGACGGCCTCGTCGTTCGCGAAGTCCGTCTGTGCGACCCACCGCTCCGGCTTCGCCCCGAGGATCCGGTACACCGGTCCGTCGGTGCCGCCCTCGACCTTGACCACGAAGCCGGAGTCGTCGACGGCCTTCGGACGCATGACGATGCGCGGGCGCTCCTGCTCCAGCGCGGCCTGCTCCTTCCGCGCCGTCTCGACGATCTCGGCCAGGGCGAACGACAGCGGGCGCAGGCCCTCGTGGCTCACCGTGGAGATCTCGAACACGCGGTAGCCGCGCTGCTCCAGCTCCGGCCGGACGAAGTCGGCCAGCTCGCGCGCGTCCGGCACGTCGATCTTGTTGAGGGCGACGAGCTGCGGACGCTCCAACAGCGGCACCTGCCCCTCCGGCACGGGATAGGCGGCAAGCTCGGCGAGGATGACATCGAGGTCGCTGAGCGGGTCGCGGCCGGGCTCCAGCGTCGCGCAGTCGAGCACGTGCAGCAGGGCCGAGCAGCGCTCGACGTGGCGGAGGAACTCCAGGCCCAGGCCGCGTCCCTCGCTCGCCCCCTCGATCAGGCCAGGGACGTCGGCGACGGTGTAGCGGACGTCCCCCGCCTGCACGACGCCGAGATTGGGGTGCAGCGTGGTGAACGGGTAGTCGGCGATCTTCGGCTTCGCCGCCGAGAGCGCCGCGATCAGGCTCGACTTGCCCGCGGACGGGTAGCCGACGAGCGCGATGTCGGCGACCGTCTTGAGCTCGAGGCGGATGTCGCCCTCCCAGCCCGGCGTGCCGAGCAGCGCGAAGCCGGGGGCCTTGCGCTTGGGGTTCGCCAGCGCCGCGTTGCCGAGCCCGCCGATGCCGCCGGGGGCCGCGACGAAACGCATGCCCGGCTCGGTGAGGTCGGCCAGCTCCTGGCCGTCCGCGTCCTTGACGACCGTGCCGACAGGGACCGGGAGCTCCAGGTCTTCTCCGGTGTGGCCGCTGCGGTGGTCGCCCATCCCGAAGCCGCCGTTCTCGCTGGAACGGTGCGGGTGGCGGTGGTAGCCGAGCAGGGTGGTGACCTGCGGGTCGGCGACGAGGACGATGTCGCCGCCGTTTCCGCCATTGCCGCCGTCGGGGCCCGCGAGGGGCTTGAACTTCTCGCGCCGGACCGAGACGCACCCGTTGCCGCCGTTTCCGGCGCGCAGATGCAACGTCACGCGATCCACGAACGTCGCCATGGTGTGTCTCCTAGATCCGAGGGGTGAAATGCGGATGGGCGGGCCGAAGCCCGCCCATCCGGAACGTGGTGCTCGTGGTGAGGCTCAGGCCTCGGCCGCGACGATGTTGACGACCTTGCGGCCGCCCTTCGTGCCGAACTCGACCGCACCCGCCGCGAGGGCGAACAGCGTGTCGTCGCCGCCACGGCCGACGTTCACGCCGGGGTGGAAGTGAGTGCCGCGCTGGCGGACCAGGATCTCACCCGCGTTGACGGTCTGGCCGCCGAAGCGCTTCACGCCGAGGCGCTGCGCGTTGGAGTCGCGGCCGTTGCGAGTGGAGCTCGCTCCCTTTTTGTGTGCCATGTCTTCTTCTCCTCGAGAACGGTCGGTCGGCTACTTGATGCCGGTGATCTTGACGCGGGTGAGCTCCTGGCGGTGGCCCTGGCGCTTCTTGTAGCCGGTCTTGTTCTTGAACTTCTGGATGACGATCTTCGGTCCGCGCAGGTCGCCCAGCACCTCGGCCGTCACGGTGACCTTGGCGAGGGACTTGGCGTCGGAGGTGATCGTGTCGCCGTCGACCAGCAGCACCGGCGCGAGCTCGACCTTGCCGTCCTTGTCGGCCTTGATGCGGTCCATCGTCACGATGGTGCCGACCTCGACCTTCTCCTGCCGGCCACCGGCGCGCACAACTGCGTAAACCACTTGTCAGTACCTTTTCATCGGGGAACAGCTCCTGGCGTAGCCTTCGGACCTGGTCCTGCTCTTCAACTGTTCTGGAAAATGAGTCCAGCCGGCTGCGTGCGCTGCCGGCGGCTCTCAGAAAACCATGATGGTGGTCCGGGCCACGCCCGACACACACCAACGGTCAACTTTACCCGACGGGCCACCGACCGTCAATTCAGCGGGGGTGCCGGGACCGCTCGATTCCGCCTGCGGAACCGGTTCCTAGAATCATTCTATGACGGTCCTGATCGATCCCCCGGCATGGCCGGCCCACGGCATGTTGTGGTCGCACCTGGTCAGCGACACGTCGCTTGCGGAGCTGCACGCATTCGCGGAGGCCAACGGTGTGCAGCGCAGGGCCTTCGACCTCGACCACTACGACGTGCCCGACCGCCGCTACGACGAGCTGGTCGCCGCGGGCGCCCATCCCGTCTCGGGCCACGAACTCGTCGCGCGCCTCATCGCGAGCGGCCTGCGCGTCCGCGCCAAGGACCGCACGGCCCGCCACTGACCCCGCTTCCCGCGCGACGGCGCCCCTCCCGGCGCGCCCCGTCCCGCGCGCCCCTGCCGGCGCGCCAGTAGTGACGTCATGTCACCACTCAGCGCGGAAAGCCGCGATTCCTCACCACTCAGCGGGGGAAGGCGGGGAGAGGGTGAGCGCGCGCCTTCCCACATGCCGCTCCCGCGCGCCGAGTAGTGACGTCATGTCACCACTCAACGCGGAAAGCCGCGATCACTCATCACTCAGCGGCGGGAGGGGCGGAGGGAGGATGAGCGCGCGCCTTCCCACGCGCCGCTCCCCGCACGCTGAGTGGTGACGTCATGTCACCACTCAGCGCGGAAAGCCGCGATTACTCACCACTCAGCGGCGGGAGGGGCTGAGGGAGGGTGAGCGCGCGCGTTCCCACGCGCCGCTCCCCGCGCGCCGAGTAGTGACGTCATGTCACCACTCAACGCGGGAAGCCGCGATTACTCACCACTCAGCGGCGGGATGGGCGGAGGGAGAGTGAGCGTGCGCTTCCCACGCGCCGCTCCCCGCGCGCCGAGTAGTGACGTCATGTCACCACTCGTCGCGGAAGGCCGCGTTTACTCACCACTCGGCGGTGGCTGGCGCGTCACTCGGACTTGGGGGCGAGCTCGCCGCCGGCGATGACGGTGGTGCTGGCGCGGCGGCTCCGGGAGCGGCCCTGGCCCGGCTCCTTCGGCGCGGGCAGCGCGTCGAGCACGGAGTCGAGCAGCAGTTCGGTCTCCTCCGCGGACGGACGCGGCGCCGGCGCGTGCACGACGGCGGGCTCCGGGAGGTCGAGCAGCGGGAGCACCGGCTCGGGCTCCGGCGCCTGCTGCGGCTCCGCGGACGCGTCGGCGGCCGGCGACTCCGCCTCGGGCGCGGCGGCGTCCTGCGGCTGCGGCCGGTCGGCACCGCCCTTGCCCTTGCGGCGGCGCTTCTTGGTCGCGGTGACCTCGGTGACCGTCACCTCCGCGACGCTGACGTCCGTCACCTCGGCGGTCGCGTCGGCGTCGTGCGCCTTCGCCTCCTCGTCGTGGTGGATGGTCGAGGCCGCGATCTTGGCCAGCGCGTTCTTGGCGTCGTCGGTGATGGCGTGCGTGCCGGTGTGGCCGTTGCCGTTCCCGTTCCCGTTCGACGAGCCGCCGCCGTTGCCTCCGCGGCCGCGGCGACGCTCGTTCTGCGGCGGCTGCTGCTGCTGGCGGTGCTTCACGACCGGGTCGTGGTGCACGATGACGCCGCGGCCGGCGCACACCTCGCACGCCTCGCTGAAGGTCTCCAGCAGGCCGAGGCCGAGCTTCTTGCGGGTCATCTGCACGAGGCCGAGCGAGGTGACCTCGGCGACCTGGTGCTTCGTCCGGTCGCGGCTGAGGCACTCCACCAGGCGGCGCAGGACGAGGTCGCGGTTCGACTCGAGCACCATGTCGATGAAGTCGACCACGATGATGCCGCCGATGTCGCGCAGCCGGAGCTGCCGGACGATCTCCTCCGCGGCCTCCAGGTTGTTCTTGGTGACCGTCTCCTCCAGGTTGCCGCCGGAACCGACGAACTTGCCGGTGTTCACGTCGACGACGGTCATCGCCTCGGTGCGGTCGATCACGAGCGAGCCGCCGGAGGGCAGCCACACCTTGCGCTCCAGCGCCTTCTCGATCTGCTCGGTGATGCGGAACTCGTCGAACGCGTCCCGCTCGCCCGTGTACGCCTCGACGCGGTCGAGCAGGTCGGGGGCGACCTGGCGCAGGTAGTTCTCGATCGTCTGGCGCGCGTCGTCGCCGGCGATGACCAGCTTCTGGAAGTCCTCGTTGAAGACGTCGCGGATGATCTTGATCAGGAGGTCGGGCTCGCTGTGCAGGAGCGCCGGCGCCTGCTGCGTCTCCACGCGCGCGCTGATGTCGGCCCACTGCGCCTTGAGGCGGTTCACGTCGAGCGTCAGCTGCTCCTCCGTGGCGCCCTCGGCGGCGGTGCGGACGATGACGCCCGCGCTCTCCGGCAGCACCTCCTTGAGGATCTTCTTGAGCCGCGAACGCTCGGTGTCGGGCAGCTTGCGGCTGATGCCGTTCATGGAGCCGTTCGGCACGTAGACGAGGTAGCGTCCGGGCAGCGAGATCTGACTGGTCAGGCGGGCGCCCTTGTGGCCCACCGGGTCCTTGGTGACCTGCACGAGGACGCGGTCGCCCGCCTTCAGCGCCAGCTCGATGCGGCGCGGCTGGTTGCCGGTCTCGACCGCGTCCCAGTCCACCTCGCCCGAGTAGAGCACGGCGTTGCGGCCGCGGCCGATGTCGACGAAGGCGGCCTCCATGCTGGGGAGGACGTTCTGCACCCGGCCGAGGTAGACGTTGCCGATGAGCGACGCCTCCTGCGAGCGGGCGACGTAGTGCTCGACCAGGACCTTGTCCTCGAGCACGCCGATCTGGATGCGGCCGCCCTTCGACCGGACGACCATCTGCCGGTCGACCGACTCGCGCCGGGCGAGGAACTCGGCCTCGGTGATGACCGGCCGGCGGCGACCGGCGTCGCGGCCGTCGCGGCGGCGCTGCTTCTTCGCCTCCAGGCGCGTGGAGCCCTTGACCTTCTGCGGCTCGGTGATGAGCTCGGGCTCGCGCGGCGCACGCACCTTGACGACGGTGTTGGCCGGGTCGTTGGCGCCGTCGCGGCCCGACTCGCCGGCGCGGCGGCGGGAGCGTCGGCGCAGGCCGCCCGTCGGCTCCTCCTCGTCGTCCGGGAGGGGCGGGAGCGGCAGGATGTCGGGCGCCTGGAACAGCAGCGTGGTCGGCGGCAGGCCGGGCGCGGCGGCGCCGGCGACGGGGGCCTCCGGCTCGCCGTGCGGCTCCGGGAGCGCGGGCGGCTCGTGCGCGGCGGGCGCCGTGCCGACGGCCGGCGCAGTGCCCGCGGTCGGCGCAGTGCCGGCGGCCGGCGCAGTGCCGGCGTCTGTCGCCGTCTCAGCGGACGCCGTCACGCCGGACGCGGCCGGCACCTCACCGGCAGCCGCCGACGACCCCGGCGTCGCGCCCTCCGTCGCGCCCGCAGCGACAGGACTCTCGGAAACGTCGCCGGCACCCGCCGGCTGGCTCCTCCTCACGACGCGTCGCGCGCCGAAGAGGCCCTTGCGCTTCCGTCCCCCTGTCTCCGTCTCGGTGTTGTCCGTGTTGTCCGTGTTGTCGATATTCTCGTTATCCACCATCGCTGGTGCACTCCTCGACCGGTGGCGGTTCCCCGCTCGCCGGGTACTCTCCGTCGGGAGGCGGCGCGTGCGGCGCCTCCCTCAATCCTGTTCGGATGCCTCCGGGCTCGTGGCGCGGCCTGCATCCGGCTCATGTTCTCGACCGGCCGCGCGGGCCGGCAGTTCCACGGGGCGCTCCGTGCGCCCCCAAGCCTTCTGTCGGTGCTCCCGGCCTCGGCCGGGACGACTGCTCCAACGATTATCGCACGGTCGGGGCCGGAGGCCGGTCTCCTCCCAGGGCGACACGCAGAGGGCATGCCATAATCCGAGGGTGTCAGCCAGTCCTGCCGAGGCCGCGTACCGCCGCCCGACCGCACTCGCCCTCTTCCTCATCGTCGCCGGAGCCATCGGGCTCTGGGCCGCCTTCATGCTCACGGTGGACAAGTTCCACCTGCTGGAGGACCCGAACGCGCAGCTGTCCTGCAACTTCTCGGTGCTGGTCGGCTGTTCGAAGAACCTGAACTCCTGGCAGGGCTCGCTGCTCGGCTTCCCCAACCCGATCCTCGGGCTCGGCGGCTGGACCGCGACCATCGCGGTCGGCGTGGGCCTGTTCGCCACCCGGGCGCGGTTCGCCCGCTGGTACTGGATCGCCTTCAACGTCGGCGTGCTGCTGGCCCTGATCCTCGTGATCTTCCTGATCACCCAGTCGCTGACCGTGCTCAACGTGCTGTGCCCCTGGTGCATGGTGACCTGGCTGGTGACGATCCCGACCTTCTGGTCGGTCACCCTGTACAACCTCAAGGAGGGCAACATCCCCCTCCCGGAGCGCGCCCGCAGCGTCTTCCGCACGCTGTACGGCTGGGTGCCGCTCATCACGATCGTGAGCTACGCGATCGTGGCGGTGCTGGCGCAGGTCCAGCTCGACTGGATCCACCGCGCCTTCGTCTGACCTGGTGACGCGACACGCCGCCCGGCCAGGCGGCCGGACGGCGTGTCGTGCGTTGCGGACGGGTTCGGGTCAGCCGAACCAGAGGGCGAGCTCGCGCTGCGCCGACTCGGGCGAGTCGGAGCCGTGCACCAGGTTCTGCTGCACCTTGAGGCCCCAGTCGCGGGCCAGGTCGCCGCGGATGGTGCCGGGGGCGGCCGTCGTCGGGTCGGTGGCGCCGGCCAGCGACCGGAAGCCCTCGATGACGCGGTTGCCGGCGAGGCGGATGGCCACGATCGGACCGGACTCCATGAACTCCACCAGCGGCTCGTAGAAGGGCTTGCCCTCGTGCTCGGCGTAGTGCTGCGCAAGCAGCTCGCGGTCGGCCTGCAGCATCTTCAGGTCGACGAGCGAGTAGCCCTTCGCCTCGATCCGGCGCAGGATCTCGCCGGTCAGGCTGCGGGCGACCCCGTCGGGCTTGATGAGGACGAGGGTCTCTTCGACGGCGCTGGTCATGGGTTCTCCGTTCCGTTGTCGGCCGCTCGCGCGGCCCGATTGTTGCGGTCGATGCGTGCGGCGGCGATCATGCAGTACGCCCACATGGCGGTGAAGATCGCGCCGACGATGAAGAAGGCGGGCACGAGCAGGCCGGCGGCGACGAGCACGAGCTGGGCGATCCAGCCGAGCACGACCCCCACCGTGTTCCGGAGCAGCGCGATCGCGACGATCATGAGCACGATCAGCGCCGCTCCCCCGCCGAGCGCGACCGCGGCGGGCAGCGACTGCAGCCCGAACAGCACGAGCGCGCCGAGGAAGACCACGAGCAGCTCGAAGCCGAGCACGATCGAGCCGAGCGACTCCCGCAGCGAGCGCTGCCGGCGCGGCCGACCGCCCCGGCCGGCGCCGGTCGCGTCGCCGCCCTCGGGCCCGGTGGGGGCGTCCTTCACGAGGCGGCCTGCTTCCACTCGTGCTGGTCGGCGTACGCCATCGCCTGCCCGACGAGGACGATGCTCCCGGCCACGACGACGGCGCGGCGCGGCTCCTCCGCCGCCCACTCGCGGGCGGCCTCGAGTGCGTCCAGGGCGTCCGAGTAGACGATCGTCGCCTCGTCGCCGACCTCCTCGCGCACCAGGTCGCCGAAGTCCTCGGCTTCGCGGGCGCGCTCGGAGTCCGGCTGGGTGACGAAGAACTGCGTGGCCACCGGCGCCAGGGCGCGGACGACGCCGCGCGCGTCCTTGTCGCCCAGGATGCCGACGACGAAGGTGATCTCGTCGAAGTCGAAGTACGTCCGCAGCGCCTCGGCGAGCGTCTCGGCGCCGGCCGGGTTGTGCGCCGCGTCGACCAGGACGGTCGGCTCGATGCCGATCAGCTGGAGCCGGCCCGGCGAGGTCGCCGTGGCGAAGCCCTCCTCGACCAGCTCCGGCTTGAGCGGCTGCGTGCCACGGCCGAGGAAGGTCTCCACCGCCGCGACCGCCACCGCCGCGTTCTGCGCCTGGTGGTCGCCGTACAGCGGGAGGAAGACGTCCTCGTAGGTCGCGGCACGGCCCCGGATGCTCACCAGCTGGCCGCCGACGGCCACGCGCGTGGACGCGACGTCGAACTCCACCGGCTGCTCCGCGAACGTCGACTCGGTCAGCTCGGCCGCCTCGCGGAGCACCCGGTCGGCCTCCGGGGTCTGCCGCGACGACACGACGTCGGCGGACGGCTTCACGATGCCGGACTTGGTGCGCGCGATCTCCTCGACCGTGTCGCCGAGCGACTTGATGTGGTCGAGCGCGATCGGCGTGAACACGGCCACCTGGCCGTCTCCGACGTTGGTCGAGTCCCACTCGCCGCCCATGCCGACCTCGATCACAGCGACGTCGACCGGTGCGTCGGCGAAGGCCGCGTAGGCCAGTGCGGTCAGCGCCTCGAAGAAGGTCAGCGGCGCCTTGCCCGCCTCCGTCAGCTCGGCGTCCACGATCTCCAGGTAGGGGCTGATGTCCTCCCAGTTGCGCACCAGCGCCTCGTCGTCGATCGGCTCGCCGTCGATGACGATGCGCTCGTTGAAGCGCACCAGGTGCGGGCTGGTCAGCAGACCGGTGCGAAGGCCGTAGGCCCGCAGCAGGCTCTCGGCGATCCGGCTCGTCGAGGTCTTCCCGTTCGTGCCGGTCACGTGGATGATCGGGTACGCCCGCTGCGGGTCGCCCAGCAGCTCCACCGCGCGGCGCGTGGCGTCGAGCCGCCGCTCCGGCGCACCCTCCCCGACGCGCGCGAGCAGCGCCTGGTAGACCTCGTCCGCCCGCTCCCGGTAGTCGTCCTCGTCGGTCACGACGCCGCCTCCGTCTCCTGCTCCGGGTCCACCTTGGTCACGCCGACCGTGAACGCGCCGGCGTTCGCGAACTGCCCGGCGCCGAACTCCTGCCGGAAGCCCGACCCATCCCCCGACGATGCTCCCGCGCCGGAGAGCCGCACGGCTAGAGCCAATGTCTCGGCGGCGATGTCGACGTCGGCGGCGAGGCCGAGCGACTCCGCGTCCTGCTCGTTCTCGAACGAGAGGTGCAGGTGGATGCGGTCGCTCACCTCCAGACCTGCGGCCTTGCGGGTGTCCTGCACGGCGCGGATGACGTCGCGCGCCAGACCCTCGGCCTCCAGCTCCGGCGTCGTGGCCGTGTCGAGCAGCACGAACCCGCCGCCGGCGAGCAGCGCGAGCGCGGAGGTGTCGTCTCCGCCGGACGCGGTCTCCAGCACCAGGTCGTACTCCCCCTCCACCAGCGGGATGCCGCCGACCGTCACGGCGCCGTCGGACTCGGTCCAGTCGCCCGCGCGGGCGGCCTGGATGACCTGCTGCACCTGCTTGCCGAGGCGCGGGCCGGCCGCGCGGGCGTTGACGGTCAGCTTGCTCGTGATGCCGTAGCGGGCGGCGCTGTCGTCCTGCAGCTCGACCAGCTCGACCGCCTTGACGTTGAGCTCGTCGCGCAGGATGCCCTCGAACGGGCGCAGCGCCTCCACGTTCTCGGCGACCACGGTGAGGGTGGCGAGCGGCAGGCGGACACGGCGGCCGGCCTGCTTGCGCAGCGACAGCGCGGTGGAGCTGATCGCGCGGATGCGGTCCATCGCATCGACCAGGGCGTCGTCCGCCGGGAACTCCGCGGCGTCCGGCCAGTCGGTCAGGTGCACGGAGCGGCCGCCGGTGAGGTCCTTCCAGATGCGCTCGGTGACCAGCGGCAGCAGCGGAGCGGCGACCCGGGTGAGGGTCTCCAGCACCGTGTACAGCGTGTCGAACGCCTCCGAGCCGGCGCCGTTCGCGTCGACTCCCTCCCAGAACCGGTCGCGCGAGCGGCGCACGTACCAGTTGGTGAGCACGTCGGCGAAGTCGCGCAGCTTGGCGGCGGCGAGCGTCGAGTCCAGGGCGTCCAGGTCGGCCGTCACGGCCTCCACCAGGTCACGCGTCTTGGCGAGCAGGTAGCGATCGAGCACGTCGGTGGACGCGGTCGAGCGCTTCGCCTCGTACCCGGTCGCGTTGGCGTAGAGCGAGAAGAAGTACCAGGTGTTCCACAGCGGAAGCAGCACCTGGCGCACGCCCTCGCGGATGCCCTCCTCGGTGACCACGAGGTTGCCGCCGCGCAGCACCGGACTCGACATCAGGAACCAGCGCATCGCGTCCGAGCCGTCGCGGTCGAAGACCTCGTTGACATCGGGGTAGTTGCGCAGCGACTTCGACATCTTCTGCCCGTCGCTGCCGAGGACGATGCCGTGGCTGATCACGTTCTTGAACGCCGGCCGGTCGAACAGCGCCGTCGCGAGCGTGTGCAGCAGGTAGAACCAGCCGCGCGTCTGCCCGATGTACTCGACGATGAAGTCGGCCGGGTTGTGGCTGTCGAACCAGTCGTGGTTCTCGAACGGGTAGTGCACCTGCGCGAACGGCATCGACCCGGAGTCGAACCAGACGTCGAGGACGTCCGGGATGCGGCGCATCGTGGACCGGCCGGTCGGGTCGTCCGGGTTGGGCCGGGTGAGCTCGTCAATGAACGGACGGTGCAGGTCCGGCTCCCCCGCGGCGTTCCGCGGCAGGCGGAAGAAGTCGCGCTCCAGCTCCTCCAGCGACCCGTAGACGTCGACGCGCGGGTACGCGGGGTCGTCGCTCTTCCACACCGGGATCGGCGAGCCGAAGTAGCGGTTGCGGGACACCGACCAGTCGCGCGCGCCGGCCAGCCACTTGCCGAACTGGCCGTCCTTGACGTTCTCGGGCACCCAGGTGATCTGCTGGTTCAGCTCGCCCATCCGATCGCGGAAGTCGGTGACGCGCACGAACCAGCTCGAGACCGCCTTGTAGATCAGCGGGTTGCGGCACCGCCAGCAGTGCGGGTACGAGTGCTCGTAGCTCGCCTGGCGCAGCAGCCGGCCCTGCTCCTTGAGCAGGCGAGTGAGCGGCTTGTTGGCGTCGAACACCTGGAGCCCGGCGACGTCGGCGACGTCGGGCAGGAAGCGGCCGCCGTCGTCGACCGAGATGATGACCGGGATGCCGGCCTTCTCGGTGACGCGCTGGTCATCCTCGCCGTATGCCGGCGCCTGGTGCACGATGCCGGTGCCGTCCTCCACCGTGACGTAGTCGTCGACGAGGATGCGCCACGCGTTCTGGGTGCCCCACTTCTCGGTGTCGGCGTAGTAGTCCCAGAGCCGGTCGTACTCGACGCCGTCGAGCTCCGAGCCGCGGAGGGTTCCCGTCACGGCGGCGAGGGCGTCGGCGGGCGAGTCGTAACCGAGGTCCTTCGCGTAGTTGCCCAGCAGGCTCTTCGCGATCAGGTAGCGGCCCGAGAGCACCTCCTGGTCGGGGGCGCCGGCGGAGTCGGCAGCGCCGTTCGGGCCCGACGGCACCACGGCGTACTCGATGTCGGGGCCGACCGCGAGCGCGAGGTTCGTGGGCAGCGTCCACGGGGTCGTCGTCCAGGCCAGCGCCCGGACGCCGGTGAGGCCCAGGACCTCGGCCTTCTCGCCGACCAGCGGGAAGGTGACGGTGACCGTCTGGTCCTGCCGCATCTTGTAGACGTCGTCGTCCATCCGCAGCTCATGGTTCGACAGCGGCGTCTGGTCGCGCCAGCAGTACGGCAGCACGCGGTAGCCCTCGTAGGCGAGGCCCTTCTCGTAGAGCTGCTTGAACGCCCAGATCACCGACTCCATGTAGGTCGTGTCGAGGGTCTTGTAGTCGTTGTCGAAGTCGACCCAGCGCGCCTGGCGGGTGACGTACTCGCGCCACTCCCGGGTGTAGCGGAGCACAGAGTCCTTCGCGGCCTGATTGAAGGCGGCGAGGCCCATCTCCTCGATCTGGCTCTTGTCGGTGACGCCGAGCTGCCGCTCGGCCTCGAGCTCGGCGGGCAGGCCGTGCGTGTCCCAGCCGAAGCGGCGCTCCACCTTCTTGCCGCGCATGGTCTGGAAGCGGGGGAAGACGTCCTTGGCGTAGCCGGTCAGCAGGTGGCCGTAGTGCGGCAGGCCGTTGGCGAAGGGCGGACCGTCGTAGAACACCCACTCCTCGGCGCCGTCGCGGTTGTCCACGGAGGCGCGGAAGGTGCCATCCTGCTCCCAGAACTTCAGGATGTCGGTCTCGATCGCGGGGAAGACCGGGCTCGCGGCGACGTCCGGGCGGCGCTCGGCGTCGTCCGGAGCGGACTTGGGGTACGGCATCTCTCTCCTGGCAGGTTCACGTGCTGCACGAGGACGCCGGACGCTCGCACGCCCGTCGCGGTACCACCCCGCTTGCCCGCTCCGCCGCCGTCGCCGGGGAGGGCCTCTCCTTCTTCGGCTGTGACGGGCCGGTCCCGTTCGGTTCTACTGAGCGCTCGCGCGCCTTTCTTCCGAAGACTCGCCGGTGATGGCCGGGTCGTTGTCTGTACGCACATCCTATCGCAGGGCGAGGGCACGACGGAGTCGGTCCGCCGATGAGCGGACCTCCGCGTCCCGCCAGGTCAGGACGCGCCGGCCGTCGTCGCCGACCGGGACGATCGGCAGGAGCACCTCGCCCTCCGGCCGGTTCACCGTCACGATGACGGCGAGCGCGGTCACGGGCATGGGTGGCCTCGAGCGGACCTCGCCCACACCGATCGAGCGGACGTCGGACGCCGGCACCGCGAGGAACGGGCGCCCGCTTCGGCCCGAGAGGACGAACGCGCCCTGATCGACCGAGACCCACAGCGCGAACGCCGTGAGCGGCAGCGACCCTCCCAGCCGGCGAACGGCCGTGGCCGTCGACGGATGCCGCACGGCGCGGAGCACCGCCGCCTCGGCCGATCCCGTCTCCATGTCGGGAGCGTAGCCGACGGCGCCGTCACGTCGGCACCCGTTACGGCTCGCCGGCTGCGACCGATCAGAGCACCCCCGCGTACCCCACGCACACCGGCGTCACCGCCGCCCGCACGAGCGGCGTCAGCGGCCCGCGCCGGACGCCCGCTCTCGCCCACGCCGCCGCGGCGGACACCGCGGCGCCCACGACCGCGGTCGCCGCGGCCCGCGGCAGCAGCGCCTCCTCCGGGAGGCCGGCGCGGCCGGCGAGGAACGCCTCCAGCCGACGCACCAGCGCCAGGAACCGGGGCAGCGCGGAGGCCTGCAGCTCCGCGTCCGTGCCCATCAGGTCGACCTGCGTCACCGCGAGCGGGAGCCGGCCGGGGCCGAAGCCGTCGGCGAGGCGGGTGAGCGCGTCGAGCACCGCGTCCATCGGGGCGGCGTCGGCCGGCACGTCGGCGAGCGTGTCGTCGAAGGCGGCGAGCGCCTCGTCGACCTCGAGCCAGAGCAGGTCGCTCTTCGCGTCGAAGTAGTTGAAGAAGGTGGCCCGGCTGACCCCGGCGCGGCGGGCGATGTCGTCGACCGTGGTGCCGGCGTAGGTCTGCTCCAGGAACAGCTCGGCGGCGGCTTCCGCGATCATTTCGCGCGACGAGGAGCGGGGGCGGCCGGCCGCGGACGGGCGGGCGGAATGCGCGAGCGCCATCGTGCGTTCCCCTTCCGTGCCATTATTGGACCCGGTCCAGATTCTACCGTTCAGAAGGACACCCGTGACTACCACCACCGCTCCCGTCCGCAGCGAGACCGATCGCCCCGGCATCACTCCAGGCACCGCGCGCCGCGTCACCATCGCGTCGTTCGTCGGCACCGCGCTCGAGTCGTACGACTTCTACCTCTACGCGTACTTCGCCGCGTTCTTCGTCGGTCCGCTGTTCTTCGCGCCGCTCGGCGCGTTCGGCGGCGCGCTGGCCGGGTTCCTCGCCATCGCCGCCGGCTTCGTGATCCGCCCGATCGGCGCGATCGTGTTCGGCAACCTGGGCGACCGGATCGGCCGCCGTCCGACGCTGCTCATCACCATCCTGATCATGGGGCTGAGCACCGGACTCGTCGGCGTGCTGCCGACCTACGCGGCGGCGGGATGGTTCGGTGCGATCGCGATCGTGCTGCTGCGGCTGCTGCAGGGCTTCTCGGTGGGCGGCGAGTGGGGCGGGTCGATCCTGCTCGCCACCGAGTACGCCAACCCGAAGAAGCGCGGCTTCTACGCGGCGCTCCCCCAGCTCGGCTCGCCGGTCGGCTCCATCCTGAGCGCCGTCGTCTTCATCGTGCTCACCGTGACCATGTCGCAGGCCGACCTGGCCGCGTGGGGCTGGCGCATCCCGTTCCTCACCGCCTTCCCGCTGCTGCTGGTCTCGCTGTACCTGCGCTGGTCGATCGACGAGACGCCGGTGTTCCGCAAGCTGCTCGAGACCGGGACGCGCGACCGCTTCCCCGTGGTCGACGTCTTTCGCAAGGCCCCCACCGGCTTCGTGATCGGGATCGGCGCAGCCGTGCTCGGCATCGGGTCGTACTCCCTGATGAACACCTACATGGTCGACTACGGCACGGCGGTGCTCGGCTTCAAGTACCAGGACCTGCTCATCGCGACGACCATCGGCGGCCTGTTGCAGCTGGTGACCATCCCGCTGTTCGGCGCCTGGGCGGCCCGGATCGGGTCGGCGAAGGTGGTCGCGATCGGTGCGGTCGGCACGCTCGTCGTCGCCTTCCCGATGTACTTCCTGCTGCAGTACGCGAACTTCGGCATCCTCGTCGCCAGCATGATCATCGGCGGCATCCTGCCGACCCTGTCGTGGGCGGCGCTCGGCGGGCTGATGTCCGACCTGTTCCCGAGCGAGGTGCGCTACAGCGGACTGTCGGTGGCGTACAGCATCGCGGCGCTGCTGACCTCGTTCGTGCCGGCGCTGACGCTGCTCTTCGGCCAGGCCACCGGCAACGCCTGGTGGCACCCCGGCATCGTGCTCGCCGTCATGTCGCTGATCACGCTCGTCGCGGCCCTGTTCGCCGCCAGAAGGACTCCGATCGTCGACGAGGTCTGAGCGGGCCCGGCGCACGTTCGGTACGCTGGAGGGGATCCCACACTCAGGCACCTCGAGGACTCGGTGCCGCACATATCGAATCGGAGGACCCCCATGAGCACGCCGAACGTGCCCGACAAGCCCGCGCTGGAAGGGCTCGAGGCCAAGTGGGGCGACCGCTGGCAGACCGACGGCACCTTCCGGTTCGATCGGGAGGCCGCGCTCGCCGCCGGCCGCGACGCGGTCTACTCGATCGACACGCCGCCACCGACGGCCTCCGGTTCGCTGCACATCGGGCACGTCTTCAGCTACACGCACACCGACGTGGTCGCGCGCTTCCAGCGCATGCGCGGGCGGAAGGTCTTCTACCCGATGGGCTGGGACGACAACGGCCTGCCGACCGAGCGCCGCGTCCAGAACTACTACGGGGTGCGCTGCGACCCGTCCCTCCCCTACGACCCGGACTTCACCCCTCCGTTCGAAGGCGGCGACAACAAGAGCGCAAAGGCCGCCGACCAGCAGCCGATCTCGCGCCGGAACTTCATCGAGCTGTGCGAGCGGCTGACCGAGGAGGACGAGAAGCACTTCGAGGCCCTCTGGCGCACGCTCGGCCTCTCCGTCGACTGGTCGCAGACGTACCGCACGATCGGGCCGGACTCCATCCGCACCTCGCAGCTGGCGTTCCTGCGCAACATCCAGCGCGGCGAGGCCTACCAGGCGCTCGCGCCGACCCTGTGGGACATCACGTTCCGCACCGCCGTGGCGCAGGCGGAGCTGGAGGACCGCGAGCAGCCCAGCGCGTACCACCGGGTCGCGTTCCACGGCGCCGACGGTCCCGTCTACATCGAGACGACCCGCCCCGAGCTGCTCCCGGCGTGCGTGGCCCTGGTCGCCCATCCCGACGACGAGCGCTACCAGCCCCTCTTCGGCACGACGGTGCGCACGCCGCTGTTCGACGTCGAGGTGCCCGTGGTCGCGCACCACCTGGCGCAGCCGGACAAGGGATCGGGCATCGCCATGATCTGCACCTTCGGCGACATCACCGACGTCACCTGGTGGCGCGAACTCGACCTCCCGAACCGCGCGATCATCGGCTTCGACGGCCGCATCGTGAGCGAGCCGCCCGCGGCGATCACCTCGGAGCCCGGTCGCGAGGCGTACGCGCAGCTCGCCGGCAAGACGGTGTTCTCCGCGAAGCAGGCCGTGGTGGAGCTGCTGCGCGCGTCGGGCGACCTCGTGGGCGAGCCGAAGCCCATCCAGCACCCGGTCAAGTTCTTCGAGAAGGGCGACCGCCCGCTGGAGATCGTCTCGACCCGCCAGTGGTACGTGAAGAACGGCGCCCGCGACGAGGAGCTGCGGCAGCGGCTCATCGAGCTCGGCCGCGAGCTCGACTGGCACCCGGACTTCATGCGCGTCCGCTACGAGAACTGGGTGAACGGCCTCACCGGCGACTGGCTGATCTCGCGCCAGCGTTTCTTCGGCGTGCCGATCCCGGTCTGGTACCCGCTCGACGCCGACGGCAACCCCGTCTTCGACCAGCCGATCCTGCCGGCGGAGGACCAGCTCCCGGTGGACCCGTCGTCGGACGCCGCGCCGGGCTACGACGAGGCGCAGCGCGGCCAGGCCGGCGGCTTCGTCGGCGAGCACGACGTGATGGACACGTGGATGACGTCCTCGCTCACCCCGCAGCTGGCCGGCGGCTGGCAGCGCGACCCGGAGCTCTTCGACGCCGTCTTCCCGTTCGACCTGCGCCCGCAGGGCCAGGACATCATCCGCACCTGGCTGTTCTCCACGCTGCTGCGCGCCAAGCTCGAGGCCGACGTCGCGCCGTGGAGGAACGCCGCGATCTCCGGCTTCATCGTCGACCCCGACCGCAAGAAGATGTCGAAGTCGAAGGGCAACGTCGTGACGCCGGCCGACATCCTCGAGCGGCACGGCTCCGACGCCGTGCGCTACTGGGCGGCGTCCAGCCGGCTCGGCACCGACGCGGCGTTCGACCCGCAGAACCCGACGCAGATCAAGATCGGCCGCCGGCTCGCCATCAAGCTGCTCAACGCGGCGAAGTTCATCCTCGGCTTCGAGGCTCCGGCGTCGCTCGACCTCGCGCAGGTGACCAGCGCGCTCGACCGCAGCATGCTGCAGAATCTCGCCAACGTCGTCTCCGACGCCACCGCCGCGCTCCAGGCGTACGACCACGCTCGCGCCCTGGAGACCGCGGAGACGTTCTTCTGGACGTTCTGCGACGACTACCTGGAGCTCGTGAAGGAGCGCGCGTACGGCGAGGCGGCGGCGGGGCAGGTCTCCGCGGTCGTCGCCCTGCGCGTCGCCCTGTCGACGTTCCTGCGCCTGTTCGCGCCGGTGCTGCCGTTCGCGGCGGAGGAGGCGTGGAGCTGGTTCGAGGAGGGCTCCGTACACCACGCCGCCTGGCCGACACCCGACGAGGTGGCGCAGGCGGGCGGAGACGACCTGCACGTGCTCGCGGTCGTCGGACGCGCACTGACCGGCATCCGCGGCGCCAAGACCGCCGCGAAGGCGTCGCAGCGCACCCCGGTGAAGTCCGCGGTCATCGCGGGCCCGGACGACGAGATCGCGGCCATCCGGTCGGCGGCGGACGACCTCCGGTCGGTGGGCAGAATCGCGGACCTCCGCTTCGCCTCCGCCGACGAGCTCGCCGTGACCGATATTCTGCTCGCCACGGCCCCGAGCGAGGAGGAACGATGACGGTGACCGTCCGACCGGTGCGCGACAACGAGTTCTTCACCTGGCTCGACCTGTACGCGGGCTACGGCGAGTTCTACGAGACGCCGGTGACCGACGAGAAGGCACTGCTGGTGTGGAGCTGGATCTCCGACCAGGACAACGAGCTCGAGGCGTACTTCGCCGTCGACGAGGAGGACACCCCCGTCGGTCTCGCGCACGTGCGCGAGTTCGTGCGTCCCCTCGACGGCAGCAAGGGCCTCTACCTCGACGACCTGTTCGTCACCCCGGACGCCCGCGGCGCCGGGGCCGGCGCCGCCCTGCTGGAGGCCGTCCGCGACCACGCCAAGGAGCGCGGCCTGTCGGTCGTCCGGTGGATCACGGCGAAGGACAACGAGACGGCCCGCCGCCTCTACGACCGGTTCGCCGAGAAGACCAAGTGGGTCACCTACGACCTCGTCCCCTGAACCCGACCGCGATATGGTCGGATCACGCCCGGAACGCACTCCCGGGCGCGCACAGCGAACGGAGGAATCCATGTCGATCGAGGTTCGACCGGTCAGGGACGGCGATTTCTTCGCCTGGCTCGATGTGTACGCCGAGTACGCCCGGTTCTACGAGACCGAGCTGACCGACCAGAAGGCGCTCGTGCTCTGGTCCTGGCTGACCGACCCCGCGCACGAGGAGGACGGCTACGTCGCCGTCGACGGCGACCGCATCGTCGGCCTCGCCCACGTGCGCGAGTTCGCCCGGCCGCTGGAGGGCGACCGCGGACTGTTCCTCGACGACCTGTTCGTGGTCGAGGTGGAGCGCGGCAAGGGTGTGGGCTCCGCCCTCATCCAGAAGGCGAAGGCTCTTGCCGAGGAGCGCGGCCTCGGGGTCGTGCAGTGGATCACCGCGCACGACAACACCACGGCGCAGAAGCTCTACGACGCGCTCGCCAGCCGCACCTCGTGGGTGACCTACGAGATCGACCTGGCGGCGGCCCGCGTCCAGGCCGGGCGCGCCTGATGCAGCTCGGGACGCGCTGGGCCGTGGGCGACGAGACGCCCGCCGCGCTGCCGGAGGTCGTGACGTACGCGGTGCGCACGGTCGAGGAGGAGCTCGTCGCCACCGACGTGGAGACCACCGGCTGGAGCTGGACGCTCACCTGGCTGGAGGGCAAGCCGGTCGTCACGCTCGACGACGGCACCGAGATCCGCTACAACCAGGCCGAGGACTCGGCCACCATCACGCAGCCGGTCGAGTCGGACACCTCCGACTACGACGAGGAGCCCTGAGCGCCCCTCCCGGACACACCCCTGTTCGCACAACGAACAGCGGCACGGGTCAGCGCGGGAGCTGCGGCAGGCTGCGGGCGGCGGTGTCGCGCGTGCGCTCGACGAGCGCCACGCGGTCGGCGTACTGCGGCCCGCGCGCGGGCGGGCGGTCGCCCCACGCGGTGAGGGCGCGGCCCAGCCGGAGCGCGACACGGTGCGCGAACGGTCGGTGCGGGGAGACGAGGACGGCGGTCATGACGGTTGTCCTTCCGGGACGGGCTCTTCGGCCGGCGCCTGGGCGGACGCCGACAGGATCAGACGCGACGCGACGAGCGTCAGCACGGCGACCAGGCCGCCGCCGAGGACGAACGGCAGGCGGAGGTCGATGCGGGCGACGAAGCCGCCCAGGACGGTGGCGATGGGGGTCATCCCCCAACCGATGGTCCGGACGATGCCGAGCGCGCGGCCGAGCATGTCGCCCGGGATGACGGCCTGGCGCAGCGCGCCCCACGGCACGTTCCACACGGCGACGCCGAATGCGCCGATGGCGTACGAGCCGATGGCGACGACCACGTTCGCGGTCAGGCCGACGCCCAGGATGCCGACCCCGCTCACCAGGATCGACCAGAACATCACCCGCCCGCGACCGAACCGCTCGACGAACCGGCTCGACACCAGCGCCCCGACCAGCGCGCCGACGCCGATCGCGGCGGTCACCACACCGACGAGGGCCGCCGGCACCCGGAACGTCTGCAGCAGGAGCAGCACGACGCTCCCCTGCGCGAACGCCAGCGCCGACGCGGTGATCGAGGTGAGCACGATCATCCGGCGCAGGAAGCGGTGCTCCCACAGGAACCGGACGACGGCCGACAGCGGCGGCCGTGCCCCCACCTCCCCCGCGCCGGCGGCTCCGGCCCGGTGCGCGTGGGCTGCGGCGGCCGGGATGCTGAGCGCCAGCAGGCCCGCGACGAGGAAGCCGGCGCCGGTCAGCCACACGGGCAGCACGATCGACGCTGCGAACAGGAAGCCGGCGAGCGGGGTGGCGATGAAGTTCTGGATGGTGATCTCGGCCGACTGCATCCGTCCGTTCGCGCGGTCCAGCTGGGCGCGGCCGACCAGCGCGGGCACGACGGTCGTCGTCGCGTTGTCGAACACGGTTTCGCCGAGCCCGAACGCCAGCAGGCAGGCGTACAGCGACCAGATCGTCAGGCTGTCGGACGCGATCAGGAGCGCGACGACCGCGGCGACCGCGAAGCGCAGCGCGTTGGCGACCGCCATCGCGACGCGGCGGTCGACCCGGTCGAGCAGCATCCCGGCTGGGATGCCGAAGAACAGCCACGGCAGGAACGTCACGGCGCTGAGTCCGGCGATCAGAGCCGGGTCACGCGTCAGCGTGGTGGCGATGAGCGGCACCGCCGTGCGGCCGATGCCGTCGGCCAGGTTGCTGGCGATCGCCGCGGTCCAGAGCCGGGAGAAGCCGGCGCCGAGCGGCGCCCGGAGGGCGGACGCCATCAGCGGTCCTCCTGCTCGACGAGGGGGAACGCGTTGAACTGCACCTGCACGCGCTTGCGCTCGACGTCGGCGCCGGCCTCGGTGGCTTCCGCCTTCCACTTCGCCTTGAGGCGGTCCTGCAGCGCGTAATACTCGCGGCCGAACTCGGCGAGCTGTTCGCGGGTGACCTCCAGGTGCGACGTGGAGAGGGTGCTCGACTCCATCCAGTCGAAGCCGAACGTGTCGAGCCCGCGGCGCAGGAAGGCGACCAGGCGGCGCTCGTTGTTCTGCTGCCAGCCGAGCGAGATGAGCTCGTTGGCCTCGCGGCCGGCCGGCGTGCCGAGCGTCTCGGGCGAGCCGATCGTCACGCCGCCGGGCGCCATGCGCCACCACCGCTCGCGGCCGGAGCCGCGCTCGGTGTCCTCCACGATGATCGCGTGCTTGGCGAGCTGCCGCAGGTGGTAGCTCGTGGCACCGCTCGACTCCCCGAGCCGCTCGGCGAGCATGCTGGCGGTGGCCGGGCCGAAGTCGGAGAGCTCGTTCATGATCTCGACGCGCAGCGGGTGGGCCAGCGCACGGAGCGCCGGCATGCCCAGCGCGTCCTCGAACGGCCGCCGGCCTCCGGCCGCCTGCGGGGCGGGGGCGGCGGGGTTCTCGTCGGATCGATCATCGCTCATGGTGACGATGATAACTATGCAAAGACTTCTTTGCAAGTAATTCTTTGCAATCAATCCTTTGCAGCGGGGCGACAGGAAGCGTCGCAGGACCGCTCCGCCGGCTACCGGCGCGCGACGATCTCCCCGTGCGGCATCGCGTACCAGCCGGACGGGGTGCGCGACCACTCCATCCACGCGTCCGCCGCCAGCGCCAGCTGCTCGTCGGTGGCGACGTCGTGGTCGCGGGCGTGCCGGCCGAAGTCGGACTCCCTGACCCGCTCGCTCCACAGCTCGCCCCACCAGCGGCGCTCCTCGTCGGAGGCGAAGCACCACACCGAGGCGGAGCTCTGCACGCTTGCGAAGCCGGCCTCCAGCGCCCACGCCCGCAGCATCCGGCCGGCGAACGGCTCTCCCCCGTTCGCGCGCTGGACGGTCTGGTTGATGCGCATCCACTCGGCGAGACCCGGGAGCAGGGGCGCCCACATGGTGCCGCCCCAGTCGACGTCCCGCGCGACGACGTGACCGCCCGGCCTCAGCACGCGACGGAACTCGCGCAGCACCGCGACCGGGTCCGCGAGGTGCTGCAGCAGCTGGTGGGCGTGCACCAGGTCGAAGGTCGCGTCGGGGAAGTCGAGCCGGTAGGCGTCGCCGGTCCGGAACGAGACGTTCTCGACACCGCGCTCGCGCGCCAGCCGGCTGGCCCGCTCCACGATCTCGGCGCTGCCGTCGACGCCGACCAGCGTGCCGGGTGCGACCCGCTGCGCGATCTCGGCCGAGATCGTGCCCGGGCCGCTCCCCACGTCCAGGACGCGCATGCCCGGGGTCAGCAGGTGGGCGAAGTAGGCACCCGAGTTGGCCAGCGTGCGCCACTCGTGCGACCGGAGAACGCTCTCGTGGTGGCCGTGCGTGTAGCGCTCGTGTACGTCCATGGCACCATCGTCGCACGGACGCCGGCCGCCGGAACGGCGCGTCGCGCCAACAGCGAGTGAATAGGCTGGGGCCATGGCCGACACCGCGAACCCCTTCTTCCGTCCGAGCACGCTCCCCTACCAGCTGCCGCCGTTCGCCGAGATCCGCGATGAGCACTACCTGCCGGCGTTCGAGCGCGGCATGGCGGAGCAGCTTGCCGAGGTGGACGCGATCGTCGCCGCCGGGGAGCCCGTCACCTTCGAGAACACCCTGCTGCCGCTGGAGCGCTCCGGCCAGATCCTGCAGCGGGTCGCCGAGGTCTTCTTCAACAAGAGCTCGTCCGACAGCACCGACTTCACCAACGCCCTGGAGGAGGAGATCGCGCCGCGGCTCGCCGCGCACCAGGACGCGATCCGCCTCAACCCGGCGCTGTACGCGCGCATCGCCGAGCTGCACGCCCGCCTCGGCGAGCTCGGCCTCGACGACGAGTCGCGCTACCTCGTCGAGCGCTACCACACCGAGTTCACGCTCGCCGGCGCCGGCCTCGACGACGCGGACAAGGAGCGGCTGCGGGAGTACAACCAGCGCCTGTCGACGCTCACCACCCGATTCGAGAAGAACCTCCTTGCCGACACCAACGAGCTGGCCGTCGTGTTCGACACCGCCGAGGAGCTCGCCGGTCTCGGCGAGGGCGAGCTGTCCGCCGCGGCGCAGGCCGCGGCCGACCGCGGACTCGACGGCAAATACGTGGTCACCCTCGTACTCCCGACCGGGCACCCCTGGCTCGCCGACCTCACCGACCGCGCGTCGCGGGAGCGCATCATGGCGGCCTCCCGCGCCCGCGGCACCCGCGGCGGCGAGCACGACACCCGCGAGCTCGTGCTCGAGATCACCCGGCTGCGCGCCGAGCGCGCCCGCCTTCTCGGCTTCGACACGCACGCCGCCTACGTCACCGCCGACCAGACCGCTCGCACCCCCGAGGCGGTCGCCGACATGCTGGGCCGTCTCGCGCCGGCCGCGGCCCGCAATGCGCGCGCCGAGCAGGCGGACCTGCAGCGTCTGATGCCGGAGGGCGAGACCGTCGAGGCCTGGGACTGGGCGCACCTGACCGGCTCGGTGCGCGCGGAGAAGTTCGACGTCGACTTCGCGGCGATGCGTCCCTACTTCGAGGCCGAGCGGGTGCTGCGCGACGGCGTCTTCCACGCCGCGACCCGGCTGTACGGCATCACGTTCGACGAGCGTCCCGACCTCGTGGCGTACCACCCGGAGGCGCGCGTGTTCGAGGTGCGCAACGAGGACGGCTCGGAGCTGGGGCTCTACATCCTCGACCTCTACACCCGCGACTCCAAACGCGGCGGCGCCTGGATGAACCCGCTCATCTCGCAGTCCGCCTTGCTCGACAACCCGACGGTCGTCGTGAACAACCTCAACGTCCCGAAGCCGGCGGCCGGCGAGCCGACGCTGCTCACGTACGACGAGACCAACACGCTGTTCCACGAGTTCGGCCACGCGCTGCACGGGCTGTTCGCCCGCGTGACCTACCCGAAGTTCGCCGGCACCAACGTGTTCCGCGACTTCGTCGAGTTCCCGAGCCAGGTGAACGAGATGTGGATGCTGTGGCCGGAGATCCTGGAGAACTACGCCGTGCACCACGTCACCGGCGAGCGGATGCCGCAGGAGCTTATCGACAAGCTGCACGCCGCCGAGTCGTTCAACGAGGGCTTCGCGACGAGCGAGTACCTCGCCGCCGCGCTGCTCGACCAGGAGTGGCACCGCATCACGGCCGACGACACGGTGGACGACGTTGCCGCGTTCGAGGCGGCGGCCCTGGCCCGGGTCGGGCTCGACAACCCGGCCGTTCCGCCGCGCTACGCCAGCACGTACTTCGCGCACACCTTCTCCGGCGGGTACGACGCGGGCTACTACTCCTACATCTGGAGCGAGGTGCTCGACGCCGACACGGTCGAGTGGTTCCGGGAGAACGGAGGCCTGACCCGCGAGAACGGCGACCGTTTCCGCTCGCGGCTGCTCGGCGTCGGCGGCTCGAAGGATCCGCTGGAGGCGTACCGCGACTTCCGCGGCCGCGACGCGGAGCTCGAGCCGCTGCTGAAGCGCCGCGGTCTCGACCGCTGACGCAGGACGACGGACACTCCCTAGCCGTCGCCTCCCGCCGCCCTCTACGCTGAGCGCAACCGCGGGAGGGGGTCCGGATGTCGTCGACCGGTCAACAGGAGCTGCCCGCGCCCACCGCCCGCAGCCTGGCGCTGCTCAGCATCCCCGCCGTCGTCATCGGCGTGGTCAGCGCGCTCACGCTGTGGGCGGTGGACGAGCTGGCCGGCGTGATCGAGGACGGCGTGTGGACGGCGCTCCCCCATGCGCTCGGCGTCGATCCGTCGTCGGGCTGGTGGATCTTCCTCGTGCTGACGGTCACCGGCTTCGCCGTGGGGCTCACGGTGTGGCTGGTGCCCGGTCACGCCGGACCCGACTCGGCCACCACGGAGCTGGTCGCGCCCCCGCTGCGGATCGGCGTCGTCCCGTCCCTCGCCCTTGCCGCGATCCTCGGCCTCGCCGGCGGCGTCAGCCTGGGGCCGGAGAACCCGATCATCGCGATCAACATCAGCATCCTGGTGACGCTGGTCGGGCGGCTGTGGAAGGCCGTGCCGGCGCAGATCGTCATGCTCATGGCGGCGTCCGGCACGATCGGCGCGCTGTTCGGCACGCCCGTCGCGGCGGCGCTCGTCTTCACCGGCATCGTCGCGACGGTCCGCGGCGGCGGCGCGCTGTGGGACAAGCTGTTCCTGCCCCTGGTGTCGGCGGCGGCCGGGTCGCTCACCATGACGTTGCTGGCGCATCCGCACTTCGCGATCCCGATGCCGGCGTACACCACGGTCACCGGGTGGGATCTGCTCGCGGCGCTCGTCATCGCCTCGGTGGCCACGGCCGTGGGCATCGCGGCGGCCGCGCTGTTCCCGCTGGTCCACCGACTCTTCCACGCGCTGCGGCACCCGCTGCTCGTCACGCTCGCCGGCGGCGTCGTGCTGGGCCTCGTCGGGGCGATCGGCGGCCCGATCACGCTGTTCAAGGGCCTGCAGCAGATGGGGCAGCTGGTCGTGAACCGCGGCGACTACTCGCCCGGGCAGCTGACGCTCATCATCGTGGTCAAGTTCGTCGCCCTGCTGGTCGCCGCCAGCGCCGGGTTCCGCGGCGGCCGGGTGTTCCCCTCGGTCTTCATCGGTGCGGCCATCGGCACGCTGGCCGCCGCTCTGGTGCCCGGGATACCAGTGCCGGTGGCGGTCGCGTCGGCGGTGCTCGGGATGACGCTCGCGGTCACGAAGGACGGCTGGATCGCCATCTTCGTCGGCGTGGCGGTCACGTCGAACCTGCTGATCCTGCCCATCCTGTGCCTCGCCGTGCTTCCCGCGTGGCTGATGGTGACCCGCGCGCCGGAGATGCTGATCCCCCCGGCGCCGGCGGTTACGCCGACTTCTCCTCGCGCCGCGGGCGGTGCGGCACGATAGTGGGCGCCGCGTTCTCGAGCACGGCCTCCTTGGTGACGACCACGCGCGCGACCTCGGAGCTGGACGGCACCTCGAACATGATCGGGCCGAGCACCTCCTCCATGATGGCGCGGAGGCCGCGGGCGCCGGTCTTGCGCAGCACCGCGAGGTCGGCGATCGCCTCGAGGGCGGCGTGGTCGAACTCCAGCTGCACGCCGTCGAGCTCGAACATGCGCTGATACTGCTTGACCAGCGCGTTCTTCGGCTCGGTGAGGATCTGCATCAGCGCGTCCTGGTCGAGCGGCGTGACGGTCGTGACGACGGGGAGACGGCCGATGAACTCCGGGATGAGGCCGAACTTGTGCAGGTCTTCCGGCAGCACCTCGCTGAAGAGGTTGATGTCGTCGCCCTTCGAGTGCAGCGGGGCGCCGAAGCCGATGCCCTTCTTGCCGGCGCGGGAGGAGATGATCTCCTCCAGGCCCGCGAAGGCGCCGGCCACGATGAACAGCACGTTCGTCGTGTCGATCTGGATGAACTCCTGGTGCGGATGCTTGCGACCGCCCTGCGGCGGCACCGAGGCGACCGTGCCCTCCAGGATCTTGAGCAGCGCCTGCTGCACGCCCTCGCCCGACACGTCGCGCGTGATCGACGGGTTCTCGGCCTTACGCGCGATCTTGTCGACCTCGTCGATGTAGATGATGCCCGTCTCGGCCCGCTTCACGTCGTAGTCGGCGGCCTGGATGAGCTTGAGCAGGATGTTCTCGACGTCTTCGCCGACGTAGCCGGCCTCGGTCAGCGCGGTGGCGTCGGCGACGGCGAACGGCACGTTGAGCCGGCGGGCCAGCGTCTGCGCGAGGTAGGTCTTGCCGCAGCCGGTGGGGCCGATGAGCAGGATGTTGGACTTCGCGATCTCGACGTCGTCGATGGTGTCGGCGGAGGTGATGGACTGCTTGGCGCGCACGCGCTTGTAGTGGTTGTACACCGCCACGGCCAGAGCGCGCTTCGCCTGCTCCTGGCCGATCACGTACTCTTCGAGGAACCCGAAGATCTCCTTGGGCTTCGGCAGGTCGAACTCGCTCGACGCCTCCTCGCCCGCCTCAGCGAGACGCTCCTCGATGATCTCGTTGCAGAGCTCGACGCACTCGTCGCAGATGTACACGCCAGGACCGGCGATGAGCTGCTGGACCTGCTTCTGGCTCTTGCCACAGAAGGAACACTTGAGCAGATCGGCGCTTTCCCCGATGCGTGCCATCCCTCTCCCCTCCTTCTTCGGGTGTCTTCCGTCGAGCCTAACCCGTGCGGCCGACATTGGCGCGCATGTCGGCCGTTTTGCTTCACACGGCGGTTCTGCTCACAGCAGATGGCGGAGGCGACACCCGGTCGTTGGCCCACAGTCCGGCTCCCACGCCGCGCTCGGCGACCTCCGGACACGACGAACGGGACGGCCGCCGAAGCGACCGTCCCGTCCGTCGTGGAGCGAAGGCTCTTACTTCACCAGCGCCGGCAGCGCCTTGCGGCTGGTCAGCACCTGGTCGATGAGGCCGTAGTCGAGGGCCTCCTCCGCCGACAGGATCTTGTCGCGGTCGATGTCCTTGTTGACCTGCTCCACCGAGCGCTTGGAGTGCTTCGCCAGCGTCTCCTCCAGCCAGGTGCGCATGCGCATGATCTCGTTGGCCTGGATCTCGATGTCGGACGCCTGCCCCTGCCCGGCCTCGCCGACGGCGGGCTGGTGGATGAGGATGCGGGCGTTCGGCAGCGCCAGGCGCTTGCCCGGCGTGCCGGCCGCGGTGAGCACGGCGGCGGCCGACGCGGCCTGGCCGAGCACGACCGTCTGGATCTCCGGGCGGATGTACTGCATGGTGTCGTAGATCGCCGTCATCGCGGTGAACGAGCCACCGGGCGAGTTGATGTACATGACGATGTCGCGGTCCGGGTCCTGGCTCTCGAGCACGAGCAGCTGGGCCATGATGTCGTCCGCCGACGCGTCGTCCACCTGGACGCCGAGGAAGATGATGCGGTCCTCGAAGAGCTTCGCGTACGGGTCCTGACGCTTGTAGCCGTAGGCCGTGCGCTCCTCGAAGCTGGGCAGGATGTAGCGGGAGCCGGGCGCCTGGACGCCGCCGAAAGCCTGACCGCCGAGCATGGGGGTGTTCATTCTTGTGTCCTTATCCTTGTCCGCGGCCCGTTACTTGCCCTCGGCGTCCGTGCCGCCGCCGCCGGCGACGTCGAGCGCCGACTCGCGGATGTGGTCGACGAAGCCGTACTCCAGCGCCTGCTGCGCGGTGAACCAGCGGTCCCGGTCGCCGTCGGCGTTGATCTGCTCGACGGTCTTGCCGGTCGCGGCCGCGGTGATCTCGGCGAGGCGGTTCTTCATGTCGATGATGAGCTGCGCCTGCGTCTGGATGTCGCTCGCGGTGCCGCCGAATCCGCCGTGCGGCTGGTGCAGCAGCACGCGGGCGTTCGGGGTGATGTAGCGCTTGCCCTTGGTGCCGGCGGTGAGCAGCAGCTGGCCCATCGACGCGGCCATTCCGATGCCGACGGTGACGATGTCGTTCGGGACGAACTGCATCGTGTCGTAGATCGCCATGCCGGCGGTGATCGAACCGCCCGGGGAGTTGATGTAGAGGTAGATGTCCCGCTTCGGGTCCTCCGCGGCCAGGAGCAGCAGCTTCGCGGCGATCTCGTTCGCGTTCTCGTCCCGGACCTCGGAGCCGAGCCAGATGATGCGGTCCTTCAGCAGTCTGTCGAAAACACTGGGCTGGATACCCATGTCGGCCATGTTCGCTCCATTTCCTTTGTCGCTTGGCATCGAATCTATCGGAGCGCCCGGCGCAATTCGGTGCTGTTCGCCCTGGGCAGAGAACGCGCCGTCAGTCGTCGTCGAGGGCGGCGGCGTACGCCGTCACGGCACGGCCGTACCGCGGCAGGTGCGGGGCGAGCGCCCCGAGCGCCTCGCGGAGCGCGTCGGCCGGCATCCCGTCGTCGAACAGCGCGAGCGCGGCGAACGCACGGGCGGCGTCGGCGAGCGGATGCTGCGGCTCGGCGAGCAGGAAGTCGCGCAGCAGGGCGAGCGCCTCCGCCGGCCGGTCGAGATTGCGCAGGGTGCTCGCCAGCTGCACGAACGCCTGCCCGCGGTACGGCTCGGCCAGTCCGTGCGCGAGCGCCGCGCGGTAGAGCGGCTCGGCGTCGGCCTCGTGCCCGGCGAAGTCGCGGGCGCCCGCCGCCTCGAACAACGCCTCCGGGTCGTTCGCCGGCCGTTCCGCCACGAGCGCGTCGATGGCCGCGAGCGTCTCCTCCTCGTTCGTGTCGTCGGCGTCCGCCCACACCGCGTCCACCCGGTCACGCCAGTCGTCGCTCATCGCAGCCTCTCCCTCCGTCCGCGGCCACAACGCGACACGCCGCCTCGCAACAGTACGAGACGGCGTGTCGGGTCGACCAGAGGACGGGTTACTTGTCGTCGGCCTTCTTCTTGGTGGAGCGCTTCTTGGGCTTCTCCTCGGCGGGGGCCTCCTCGGCGGGCGCGTCGCCGTCCTCCGCGTCGGCGACGGCGGTGAACTCGGCCAGGTCGACCGGCTTGCCGTCGGTGTCGACGACCTTCACCTTGCCCAGGATGATCGCGAGCGCCTTGTTGCGGGCGACCTCGCCGACCATCGACGGGATCTGGCCGTTCTCGCTGAGGATCTTGACGAACTCGTTCGGGTCCATGCCGTACTGCGCGGCACCCTGCACCAGGTACTGGGTGAGCTCGTCCTGGCTGACCTTGATGTCCTCGTTCTGTGCGACCTCGTCGAGCAGGATCTGCGTCTTGAAGGTCTTCTCGCTGGACTCCTTCACCTCGGCGCGGTGCACGTCGTCCTCGAGGCGGTTCTCCTGCTCCAGGTGGCGGTGGACCTCGTCCTCCACCAGCTGCTCGGGCACCGGGATCTCGACCAGCTCGAGCAGCTTGTCGACCAGCTGGTCGCGCGCGGCCGTGCCCTGGCCGAACACCTTGGCGCGCTCGACCTGCGTGCGCAGGCTCTGGCGCAGCTCGCCGATGGTGTCGAACTCGCTGGCGATCTGAGCGAAGTCGTCGTCCGCCTCCGGCAGCTCGCGCTCCTTTACGGCGTTCAGCGTGACGGTGATCTGGGCGTTCTCACCCTCGTGGTCGCCGCCCATGAGCGGCGCCTCGAACGTGGTGGTCTCGCCGGCGGTCAGCGTGTCGAGCGCCTCGTCGATGCCGTCGATGAGCTCGCCGGAGCCGATCTCGTACGAGATGTTGGCCGCTGTGTCGACCTCTTCCCCGCCGATCTCCGCGGTCAGGTCGATCTGGGCGAAGTCGCCGGTCTTGGCCGGACGGTCCACGGTGACGAGCGTGCCGAAGCGGCTGCGCAGGCGGTCCAGCTCCTCCTCGACGTCATCCGCGGTGACCTCGGCCTTGTCGACGGTGATGGTGATGTCGTCGAAGTTCGGCAGGGTCACCTCGGGGCGGACGTCCACCTCGATGGTGAGCAGCAGGTCGCCCGAGAAGTCCTTCTCGTTCGGCCACTCGGTGATGTCCGCCTCCGGACGACCGAGCGGACGGACGTCGTTCTCCTCGATGGCACGGCGGTAGAACCCGTCGAGACCCTCGTTGACCGCGTGCTCCAGGACGGCGGCCTTGCCGACCCGCTGGTCGATGATGGGCGGCGGCACCTTGCCCTTGCGGAAACCGGGGATGGTCACCTGCTCGGCGATGTGCTCGTACGCGTGCTTGATGGAAGGCTTCAGCTCGTCCGGCGTCACCGAGATGGTGAGCTTCGCGCGGGTGGGGCTGAGCTTCTCGACCGTGGTCTTCACGATGTCTGGGTTCTCCTGAATGATCGAACGATGGTCTTCTCGCAAGGAACGAGGTCCTCGTCGGGGCGACAGGATTCGAACCTGCGACCTCCCGCTCCCAAAGCGGGCGCTCTAGCCAAGCTGAGCTACGCCCCGGCTTGTGCGGCGCGAAAGACCGCCGCCAAGTCTACTGCACGCGGCACGGCGCGCGCGTGTACTACGATGGTCTCCGGCCGCCGCGCAGAGGGCGGCCACGGCGCCGCCACGGCGGTGCTCGGGGATGTAGCTCAATGGTAGAGCCTCAGTCTTCCAAACTGATTACGCGGGTTCGATTCCCGTCATCCCCTCCGAAACAGGCCACCCCCGAACGGGGTGAGGCATCCTCAGGTCATTCCCGGTAGCTTCCCCATCGGAGGGGAACATGGCCAAGCGCGGGAATGCCAAGGGCGGCATCGCTGGAGTGGTCGTCGTGCTGCTCGCCGTTGGCGGACTGGTGTCGTGCGTGCGGTCGATGGCGGGGAAGCCCTCGTCGGACACGTCATACGTCAGCTCGTCCGACAGCGACTCGTCAGAGACCGTGGACCCGACCGACGAACCGAGCACATCCCCAACGCCCGCGCCGCCACAGGTGGTCGTCGCCGAGCACAGTGGTCAGACTGCGGACCAGGCGTCTGCCGAATTGGTCTCGCAGGGCCTCCAGGTGCAGTACACCGACCAAACCGGAAATCCGGTCGCCAGCGCATCCGGCTGGTCCGTCGTCAGCGAGCAGCCGAGCCCGGGTGCGGAGCTGACGCCGGGAGACGTGGTACGCCTCACCGTGGTTCCGCCTGCGCCTGCGCCAGCACCCGCTCCTGCGCCCGCCCCGGCACCGGCTCCTGCACCCGCCCCGGCTCCTGCAGGCGCGACCGCCTTGTGCAATGACGGAACACTGTCGTATTCGGCGCATCATCAGGGGACGTGCTCCCACCACGGCGGGGTCGCGCAGTTTTACCGCTGAGCGACAGCCGGAGGCGAAGGTCGGCCTCACGCGGGTGTTCCCGCATGATGACGCGGGCTCGATTCCCGTCATCGCTCGATAACGGATCAGCGTCGGATCGCCCCCCAGGGCATAGGCTTCCTCCATGTCCCACGGTCGCGACTCTGACGACGGGTCCGCGCAGGACTCCTCTTCGGCCCAACGCGAGCCCTATGCGGGCATAAGCCAGTCGATTCTGATAAGGCTCTTCGCGAATCCGTCCAACCCGCACGCGGCCCGAAATCGCGTGATCATCCATCGACTGTTCGTGGCCGCGTGGGTCGTCTTTGCTCTGGGCTTCCTCGTCATCGTGGCCGCGATGATCGCGGCCCTGGTGAGTGGCTAGCCCACCCTTCCTCCGAAGACGGGCTCGCCCGACGTGAAAGTCCGGTTGCCGGCAGCCAGACGAGCACGGTGGCTCCCAGGCTCACGGCGAGGGCGATCAGGTTCCAAACGTCGCCGCCGATGGCGGTCACGAGGCAGAGCGCGGCCAGCACGGAGACGAGGATCCGCGCCCCCGGCCATCCTCGCCGGACGAGGAAGGCGGCCACAGCCGGGAGGGCGATCCAGCACGCGATGTCGAGCGCGCCCACGGCAATGATGAGCGCGATCGCGAACAATCCGCCGGCGTCGTGGAATCGGGAGTAGTCGTTGGTCACAAGGCCCACGACGAGCGAAACGAGCCCGTCGAGGGCGAGAAACGCCAACAGGCCGCTTGCGATGGTCCGCAGCACGGCGTGATGCGTCGCGGCCCTTTCCGCTTCGGCACCGATCACCTGACGCACCGTTCGGCCGCTCGACCCGCTGACCGCTACTCGTCCCCCACGTGCCGGTCGGCCTCGTCCCGCGCCCCGTCGATCTTGTCGTCGAACTTCCCGCCCGTCACCTTCTTCGCCGCGCCGGCGACGCCGTCCAGCAGCTTGTCGCTGATGTCCTCGGCCTGCTCGGAGTTCAGGGCGTCCTTGACCTTCGGGTCGTTCAGGAACTCCTGGGCCTTCTTGGTGATGTCGTCGAATCCTGCCATGCGGCCATCCAACACCTCACCGCTGCAGGAACGCCAGCACCGCCAACACCCTGCGGTGGTCGTCGCCCGAGTCCTCCAGGCCCAGCTTCTGGAAGATCGAGGTCACGTTCTTCTCCACCGCGCCGACGCCCACCACCATTCGGGACGCGATGGCGGCGTTCGTGCGGCCCTCGGCCATCAGCTCCAGCACCTCCCGCTCGCGGGGCGTCAGGGTGGCAAGCGGGTCGGTCCGGCGCGTCAGCAGCTCGCGGACCACCTGCGGGTCGAGCACGGTGCCGCCGGCGGCGACGCGGGTGATCGCGTCCTCCAGCTCGTCGAGCGAGGCGATGCGGTCCTTCAGCAGGTAGCCGGTGCGGCCGTCGCCGCCGGCCAGCAGCTCCTGCGCGTAGGTGGACTCGACATACTGCGAGAGCAGCAGCACGGCCACGTCCGGGTGCTCCGCGCGGATGCGCAGCGCCGCCCGGACGCCCTCGTCGCGGAACGTGGGAGGCATCCGCACGTCCAGCACCACGACGTCCGGCATGAGGTCGGGCAGCGCCTCCAGCAGCGTGTCCGCGTCGCCGAACGCGCCGACGGTGTCGAGGCCGGCCTCGTCGAACAGGCGGATGAGGCCCTCGCGCAGCAGCACGGAGTCGTCCGCGACGACGACGCGCAGCGGGGCGGGGGAGGACGGGAGGCTGGGGTCGCTCGGCACGACCCCAGCCTACGGGCGGGCGGCGGGCGGGGGGCGGCGTCAGCCGAGCGGGATGCGCGCGCCGATCCGGCTCGGGCCACCGGTCGGGCTGTCGACGACCAGCTCTCCGCGCAGGCCGCGCACCCTCTCCTCGAGCCCGCGCAGACCGTGGCCGTCGATGGCGGACGCGCCGCCGCGGCCGTTGTCGGTCAGCCAGACGTTCAGCCACGGGGTGCCCGTGGCGTCCACGCTGCGGTCGAGGAAGAGGCGGGCGGCGGTGGCGCCGGAGTGCTTCGCCAGGTTGGCCGCGAGTTCGGCGAGCACGTAGTACGCGTTGCGCTCGATCTCGGGGCTGAACCGCTCCCCCGGCGACAGCGACGACTCCATCGTCACCGGGATGGGGCTGCGCGCGGCGAGCGACTCGGCGGCGGCCACCAATCCACGGTCCTGCAGGATCGGCGGGGCGAAGCCGCGGGACAGGGCGCGCAGCTCCTCCAGCGTGTCGCCGGCCTGCTGCCGCGCCTCCACCAGGAGGGCCGCGGCGGCGTCGGGGTCGTCGGAGAGTTTGCGCTCGGCGGCGGCGATGTCCATCTGCAGCCGGATGAGGCGCTGCTGCGGGCCGTCGTGCAGGTCGCGCTCCAGGCGGCGCAGCGCCTGGTCCTCCGCGGCGACGGCGGCGCCGCGCGAGGCGGACAGGTCGGCGACCTCGCGCTGCAGTTCCTCCGACGGCCAGCGACCGAGGAGGCCGCGCGCGACGGCCTCGTGGATCACGGTCAGAGCGCGCGTGATGAACGGCAGGGTGACCGCGAAGACGATGCCGAGGATCAGCTCCAGGATGCGGTCGCCCACCACCGGGTCGAACGTGGAGTTCACATGGAAGACCGCGTCAATGATCGTCCGGGAGAGGTAGAAGTCGCGGTCGCCCTGCGGGATGAACGGTTGCCAGATCCAGCCGGTCAGGCCGCCGAGGGCGATCGAGGTCCAGACGATGGTGACGGTCCACGAGAAGATGCTGACGACCGGGTTGATGATGGCGCCGTGCAGCAGGTACAGCCAGTAGTGGCCGTTCGCGAAGGGCGCCACCAGGGCGCGCCAGAACGAGGTGGGGGCGCCCGGCTTCCGCCAGACCGGACGCGCGATCGCCGGACGTCCGGCCCAGTCGAGCCGGGTCAGCTCCACCTCGCCGAAGCCGCGGGCCGTGTAGAAGGTCGCGACGAGCACGAAGAAGCCGACGTAGATCACGATGGTGCCGACGCCGAGCCAGAACAGGGTGAGCAGCACCGAGAGGCCCACGACGGCGATCGGCATCGTGAGCAGGAGGAAGCCGAGCTCGCGGGGCACGTCGCGCCACCGTGCGCCGTAGCCGGTGCGGGGCGGTGCGGAAGGGGCCGGAGTCACAGCATCCAGCGTGGCAGAAGTGGAGAGGGACTGAGTGGACATGACCCCAGCCTCCCGAACAGCGCCGGCGCGCCCCATCCCGGTCGCCGCCGAACCGGTAGGGGGGTTAACCCCTCCTTACTAAGCGCAGCCTTCGCTTCGTTGCGGAATTCCGGCGCCTCGGTAGCGTTGTGGCAGGCAGACGAAAGGACACCACACCATGACGGACATCGCCGCAACCCAGAGTGTCTCCAACCCGGACGTCGCCGCCGGGGTCGCACAGTTCCTCAGCCCGGTGGTGGTCGACCTGACCGCCATCGTGGTCAACGGCAAGCAGGCGCACTGGCACGTGCGCGGCGCCAACTTCATCGGCGTGCACGAGCTGCTCGACACGATCGTGGACCACGCCCAGGAGTGGGCCGACCTCGCCGCGGAGCGCATCGTCGCCCTCGGCCTCCCGGTGGACGCGCGCCTCGGCACGGTCGCCGCGAAGACGACCACGCCGGAGCTGACGGCGGGCTTCCGCCCCTCCAACGAGACGATCGCCGAGGTCATCGCGCAACTCGACGCGGCCCTGGTCGCGGTCAACACCGCGGTGCAGGAACTGGCCGAGCTCGACCAGACCAGTCAGGACGTCGCGATCGAGATCGCGCGCGGGCTCGACAAGGACCGCTGGTTCCTGTTCGCGCACATCAGCGAGTAGCAGGCACCGCCGCGCGCGCGTCGGATGTGACCGTCACATCCTCCATCCGCACTGCCAATCGTCGGAGATTCGGCCCGGTTCGCGGGCGAATCTCCGACAGTGTCAGCGCAGCGTGTCGTGCGTGAACCGGCCGGCGAGGAGGGTCGCAGCGACCGGCATCGTCCGCAGTTCGTCCGGGCCCGCGGCGAGCGGGTCGCGATCGAGCACCGCGAGGTCAGCGGGCTCTCCCGGCGCGACCGACGAACGCACGGAGGCGCCGAGGGCGGCCTCGGCGGGCAGCCGCTGCTCGGGATGCCATGGCTCGCGGCCGTCCCGGGTGCGTCCGACGGCGGAGGCGATCGCCAGCCACGGGTCGAGCGGGGCGACCGGCGCGTCCGAGCCGAAGGCGAGGCGTGCGCCGCTGCGGTGGAGTTCGGCGAGCGGGAAGGCACGGTCGGTGCGGCCCGCCCAGAGCCGGTCGGCGACGTCCCGGTCGTCCATGGCGTGCTCGGGCTGGACGCTCGCGGTGACGCCGAGGCGTGCGAAGCGGGGGACGTCGGACGCGTCGATCAGCTGCGCGTGCTCGATGCGGCCGCCGGCCCGGAGGGCCTCGAAGGCGTCGAGCGCGCGACGGTTCGCCTCGTCGCCGATCGCGTGGACGGCGGGCTCGAGGCCATGGTCGACTGCGAAGCGCATCCGGTCCACCAGCTCCGCGGGCGACAGGTTGGCGACCCCGTGCCCGCCGTCGGGGTACGGGTGCTCGCACAGCGCGGTGCGGGTGTTGAGGGAGCCGTCGGAGATGACCTTGAACGGCCCGACCGTGAGGAGGCCGTCGGTGTCGTCGATGCGCGCCCCGGTGCGCAGCCCCAGCGCGGTGGCGCGCTCCAGGTCGTCGGAGTAGACGCCGAACTCGACCCGGAGGGCTCCAGCGCCTGCCGCGAGGCGGCGGCGCCAGACGTCGAGGTTCCAGCCGTACTCGAGGTCGACGATGCCGACGACGCCGCGGGTCGCGGCCGCGTGTGCGGCGTCGGCCGCCCAGCGGTCGAGGGTGGCGTCGTCGGCGGCGGAGAGCCGGCTCGTGACGGCGAAGCTGTCGTCCTCGCGCAGCACGGCCTCCATCGACCCAGGGGCGAACACGCGCGCGGCCGCGCTGTTCAGCCAGGAGCAGTGCAGGTCGCCCGCGACGAGCACCACCGCCCGGTCGCTGGCTGCCGCGTCCAGCAGCTCCCGGGTCGGCACGTCGGGCCAGAGAGCGTCGTGGAAGCCGAAGCCCACGATCACCTCGTCGCCGGGCTGCGCGTCGGCCCGCTCGCGGACCAGGGCGGCCGCCTCGGCCGCGGAGGCGGCGCGGGAGACGTCGAGCCGCCGGGCGGTCTGCGCCCACTGGGTGAAGTGCACGTGCTGGTCCCACAGACCGGGCACCAGCCAGCGCCCGTCCAGCGGGAGGCGCTCGGCCGCGCCGGCCACCGCTGCGCCCGCCGGGACGACAGCGTGGATGCGGCCACCGGCGAGCACCACATCCACCGGCTCGTCCCGCCCGGGAACGCGGGCTTCGGCCAGCACCAGCCCGGGCGCCGCCGTCATCGCGCCGCGCGGCGGCGGTCGTGCACCAGCTGCATCTCGCGCAGCAGGCCGGCGCTCGCGTACGGGCCGTCGCCGCCCAGCTCGGCCATGATCGCGTCGACGATGTGGTCGGGGCGGTTCTGGCTCATCTTCTGCTTGGCGACGACGCGCGTCGGCGTGAGCCGCAGCCCGACCGTGCCGGAGACGATCCGCTCGGCGTAGGCGGCGTCCTCGAGGGTGCCGCGCATGCGGCGCGGCGACGGCAGCTCGTCCTCGAAGTGGTCGACCAGCCGCGCGAGCACCTCGAGGTTCTCCTCGTCGCTCAGCAGCTCGGGCACCCCGGAGAAGTGCGCGGCGACGAAGTTCCAGGTCGGGACCGCCGGGTTCTCGTCGTACCAGCCGGAAGAGATGTAGCCGTGCGGACCCTGCACGATCACCAGCAGCTCGTGCTCCCCCAGCTCGTGCAGCCGCTCGTCGGGCCGGCCGACGTGGCTGAGCAGGGTCAGCTCTTCCCGGGTGTCGTCGAGGATGACCGGGTAGTGGGACGCCACCAGCCCGTTCGCCGTGCTGCTCACGAACGTGGCCCACGGGTTCTCGCGCACGAGCCGCTTCAGCTCGGCGGGGTCGGTGAGCGTGAAGCTCGGGTTCTGTCGCACGGCTGCTCCTCCTAGGCCTGGTCGACCGGGCACCAGTACAGCTTGCGGCCGCCCAGCTCCTCCATCACGATGTTGGTCCCGCAGACGCGACACGGCAGTCCCTCGCGCTTGTAGACCCAGTGCCGGTCGTCGCGGCTCGCCATCGCCTTGCGGTAGGACTCCTCGTCGAGGTCGTCCATGGTCATCATCTGGCCGGTCTCCACGCCGATCCGCAGCAGGTGCACCCAGTCGCGCCAGAGCGCCCGCACCGTCTCCTCCGGCACCTGCTTGCCGGGCGTGTGCGGGTTCTGCCGCGCCCGGAAGAGCAGCTCGGCGCGGTAGACGTTGCCGATGCCGCTGACGACGCTCTGGTCCATCAGCAGCAGGGCGATGGAGGTGGGCTTGCGGCGGACGATGGAGACGAAGCGCTCCTCCGCCTCCGGGCCGTCGTCGACCTGCGGGTCGGGGCCGAGCTTGGCGATGACCGCATCCACCTCGGCCGGGTCGAGCACCTCGCACGCGGTCGGTCCGCGCAGGTCGGCGACCGCGGTGTCGGTCAGCAGCCGCACGCGCACCTGGCCGATCGGCTCGGGCGGGAAGGACGTGATCTCGGCCTCCACCTTCTCCGACTCCGCCATGCGCAGGCGGGTACGCCGGGGCGCGCCGATGGAGTGGAGCGAGTTCTCGCCCGCCGAGTCGAGGATCGGGTCGAGGTCGGTTCCGCGCTGGTTGGTCTGCCCCATCCGGCCGTTGGCGCTCGCGATGGTCGGGTCGATGCTGATGTCGCCGGCGAAGTCCCACGCGCCGTAGAGGCCGAGGTGGACGCGCAGCCACAGCCCGTTGTCGAACTCCAGGAACATCTGCTTGCCGACGGCCTTCGCGTCCGTCATCACGTGCCCGTCGATGCGGGTGGCGTCGGCGGCGAACCGGCCCTGCGGCGACGACACGGCGACGCGGTGGCCGACGAAGTTGACGGCGAACTGCCGGGCGATGCGGTGGACGGAGTGACCCTCTGGCATCAGTGGTCCACGTTCTTGCCCGCGATGTCGCCGGTGGCCTCGTACTCCGCCAGCTGCGCGATGCGCCGCACGTGCCGCTCCTCGAACGAGAACGGCTCGGCGATGAACGTGTCGATGAAGCTCGTCGCCTCCTCGACCGTGTGCTGGCGGGCGCCGATGGCGATGACGTTGGCGTCGTTGTGCTGCCGCGCGAGCAGGGCGGTGGACTCGCTCCACACGAGCGCCGCGCGCACGCCCTTCACCTTGTTGGCCGCGATCTGCTCACCGTTGCCGGAACCGCCGAAGACGATGCCGAGCGCCTCGACGCCGGCCTGCTGGTCGCGCACGACGGCGGCGGCGGCGTTGATGCAGAAGGCCGGGTAGTCGTCGATGGGGTCGTACTCGGTCGGCCCGTGGTCGATCACCTCGTGACCCGCCGCCGCGAGATGCTCCTGCAGGTGCGTGCTGAAGTCGAGGCCGGCGTGGTCGGTGGCGATGTGGATGCGCATATCCACAGTTTAGGGAGGACCACCGACCCCGCCGGCGCCCGCGCCTAATGTGCCCCGTCGCTGAGGAGTTTGTCGATCACTTCGCCCCACGATGCGATGAGCGACTGAGCATCGATTACGTTCCTCGTCGCAGTTTCGAATCGACGCAAAACGGGACGTAGGTCCCTGCTCACACCTGAATTGGCGCGCGCGGCGTCGGCGGCGGTGGTGAACCCTACGGATGCCTCAGCTGAGGCATCTACTAGCTGGCGCATCGAAGCCAACGCGGCCGCTCTCTCCTCCGGATCTGCTTGCGCGGCCACAGAGAGAAATGCCCGCATTCGCGGATCGAGATCGGAAAGTTGAGTGACGTAGCGCTTCGAGAGCGCCTCGAGACGAGTCAAGGGCTCCTCCGCGGCAAGAGCCAACTCGTGCGATATACGAACCTTCGCCGCGAACGACTTAGGTGACCCATTCGCCGCCTCCATCTCAGCGGTCGCGTTTACGAAGAGCTGATTAATCTCCCCAATGGTGGGTGGAAACTCGGTAAGAGTGGAGCCCCACTCCTCCAGAGCAGGCTCCAGCTCCGCCAGGAGGTCAATTGTTCCGGGTGCATCGTCGCGGTTCTCCGCCCCTTCAGCAGCTGGAAACGCCTCGACCAACGCTTCTGCTGGCGCCACGCTTGGCGTCACCTCGAGACGGGCGACAAGTTCGACCAATCTCGCGGCTAGCCTGTTCACCGCCGCCCGATACTCTGCCGAGTTTTCGTCAGCGAGCCGGAGATGATCCCAAGACTCGAACTGCATACGCGCAGCAGTAGCCTTCAACTCATCCGCACTGTCCTCAACCATGTCAGGCACCGGGACATATCGAACCGATAGCAGAAGCGCATCCAGCCCCAGCGCGCTAGCCGATGTGACGAAGGCCTTCATTTCCTTCCGGCACTCTTCGCGTAAGAAATACGTAGGAGTCAGGACTGGGATGAAGAAGGCCGTCTGCTGCAGGGCCTCATCCAACCTACTGCGAAAATCTTCTCCCCAGCGGATCTCCGCTGAGTCGACAAATATCTCGATCGTCGTCCCGGTGAGGGTCTCGTATTCTTCGCGGATCTTCTGAGCCAGTCGAACTATGCGTCCGCCTTCGCGTTCATTGTCGGCGCGAGCGTAACTCAAGAAGGCCTTGGCAGAAACCTCAGTCATGCCACGAAAATACCGCACAGATGGTTTTTCATCCACAGACGGGTTCAAGTTTGGACCACCGACCCCGCCCGCCTCGATGGCTAAGGTGGTTCCGGTGGACACGATCCACGCCGTCCCATGATCGCTCAAGGAGTCAGCGTTGCCCGGAGAAAACCTCACCCGCATCGAAGCACAGGAGCGCGCGTCGCTCGTCCGCACCCACAGCTACGACGTCAGGCTCGACCTGACCACCGGGCCGGAGACGTTCCGCAGCACCACCACCGTGCGGTTCGCGGCGAAGGAGGGCGCTTCGACGTTCATCGACGCGATCACGCGGACGGTGCACTCGGTCACCCTGAACGGCGTGGAGCTCGACCCGGCCGAGGTCAGCGACGGCGTGCGCATCCGGCTCGACGGGCTGAAGGACGAGAACGAGCTGACGGTCGACGCCGACGCGATCTACACCAACACCGGTGAGGGCCTGCACCGCTTCGTCGACCCGGTCGACGGCGAGGTGTACCTCTACAGCCAGTTCGAGGTGCCGGACTCGCGGCGCATGTTCGCCGTGTTCGAGCAGCCCGATCTGAAGGCGCAGTTCACGTTCACGGTCACCGCGCCCGCGCACTGGGCGGTCGTCAGCAACTCCCCCACCCCCGAGCCGACGGACGCCGGCGAGGGCAAGAAGGTGTGGGCGTTCGCGCCGACCCCGGTCATCTCCTCCTACATCACCGCGCTCATCGCCGGGCCGTACGAGTCGGTGCACAGCGAGCTGACCAGCCGCGACGGCCGCACCATCCCGCTCGGCGTGTACGCCCGCAAGAGCCTGGCCGAGTTCCTCGACGCCGACTACATCTTCGACAAGACGCGCGAGGGCTTCGCCTTCTACGAGGAGCGTTTCGACTACGCCTACCCGTTCGAGAAATACGACCAGCTGTTCGTGCCCGAGTTCAACGCGGGCGCGATGGAGAACGCGGGCGCCGTCACGTTCACCGAGACCTACGTCTTCCGGTCGAAGGTCACCGACGCGATCAAGGAGCGCCGGGTCGTCACGATCCTGCACGAGCTGGCGCACATGTGGTTCGGCGACCTGGTCACCATGAAGTGGTGGAACGACCTCTGGCTCAACGAGTCGTTCGCCGAGTACGCGTCCACCCTCGCCACGGCCGAGGCGACCGAGTGGACCGAGGCCTGGACCACGTTCGCCGCGATGGAGAAGAGCTGGGCGTACCGCCAGGACCAGCTGCCCTCGACGCACCCGATCGTCGCCACGATCAACGACCTCGAGGACGTGCAGGTCAACTTCGACGGCATCACCTACGCCAAGGGCGCCTCGGTGCTGAAGCAGCTCGTCGCCTGGGTCGGCCAGGACGACTTCCTCGCCGGCGTCGCCCAGTACTTCAAGAAGCACGCGCACGGCAACACCGAGCTGAAGGATCTGCTGGTCGAGCTGGAGGCCACGAGCGGCCGCGACCTGACCGACTGGTCGAAGAAGTGGCTCGAGACGGCCGGTGTGAACACCCTGCGCCCGGAGCTCGCGGTCGACGCGGACGGCACCATCACCTCCTTCGCGGTGCTGCAGTCCGCTCCGGCCGACTACCCCACCATCCGCCCGCACCGCCTCGCGATCGGCCTCTACAACCTGCGCGACGGCAAGCTGGTGCGCGAGCAGCGTCTGGAGCTCGACGTCGACGGCGAGCGCACCGAGGTGGCCGAGCTCGTCGGCACGACGCGTCCCGACCTCGTGCTCATCAACGACGACGACCTCGCATACGCCAAGATCCGGCTCGACGACGCGTCGCTGGCGGTCGCCATCGAGCACCTGTCCGACATCGAGTCCCCGCTCGCCCGCTCGCTGGTCTGGGGCGCCGTGTGGGATGCGACGCGCGATGCGGAGACGAGCGCGAGCGACTACGTGCGCCTGGTGCTCGGCAACATCGCCTCGGAGACCGAGTCGACCACCATCCGCACCACCCTCAACCAGCTGGTGCTCGCGGCCAACGCCTACGTCGCCCCGGAGCGCCAGGCCGAGACCGTGCGGGCCGCGGCCGACGCGCTGTGGGAGCTGGCGAAGGGCGCGGAGGCGGGCAGCGACGCGCAGTTCCAGTTCGTGAAGTTCTTCGCGGCGCTGGCCTCGACCGACGAGCAGCTGGCGACCATCGCGGGCCTCCGCGACGGCTCGATCGCGCTGGACGGCCTCACGGTCGACACCGACCTCTCGTGGGAGCTGCTGATCGCGCTCGTCGCGGGCGGCGCGGCGGGCACGGCGGAGATCGACGCAGCGCTCGCGGCGGACAACACCGCGAACGGCGGCCAGTTCGCCGCGCAGGCGCGCGCCAGCATCCCGACGCTCGAGGGCAAGCAGGCGGCGTGGGACTCGGTGTTCGGCTCGGACAGCCTGCCCAACACGATCGTGCGGTACACCGGGATCGGCTTCCAGCGCGCGAAGGACAAGAGCGTGCTCGCCGCGTTCGTCGAGCCGTACTTCGCCGCGCTGCAGGGCATCTGGACCTCGCGCACCTACAAGATCGCCGAGTACCTCGTCGAGGGCATGTACCCGGCGCCGCTCGCGAACGAGGAGTTGCGCGACGCGACCCGGGCCTGGCTCGACGCCAACAGCGAGCCGGCGGCGCTGCGGCGCATGGTGGTGGAGAACCTGGCGGGCGTGGAGCGCGCGCTCGCGGCGCAGAAGCGCGACGCCGCCTGAGGTCGCCTGGGCGACGAGCATGCGGGGTCCGGCGGTACGCCGGGCCCCGCGTCCTCGTCGTACCGCGGGACGATGACGCGAGGCGGGGAGCGCCCCTAGTCTCGGAGGCATGATCCAACTCGATCACCTCACCAAACGCTTCGGCGCGAAGACCGCCGTCGACGACATCTCCGTCACCATCCAGCCGGGCAAGGTCACTGGGTTCCTCGGGCCGAACGGCGCGGGCAAGTCGACGACCATGCGCATGATCATGGGACTCGACCGCCCTAGCGGCGGCCGCGCCCTGATCAACGGCAAGCGCTACGCCGAGTTCCACTCCCCGCTCACCGAGGTGGGCGCGCTGCTCGACGCCAAGGCCGTGCACACCGGCCGCACCGCCTACTCGCACCTGCTGGCGATGGCCGCGACGCACGGCATCCCCAAGGCCCGCGTGCACGAGGTCATCGGCATGACCGGCCTCGAGTCGGTCGCGAGCAAGCGCGTCGGCGGCTTCTCGCTCGGCATGGGCCAGCGGCTGGGGATCGCCGCCGCCATGCTCGGCGACCCCGCAACGCTCATCCTCGACGAGCCGGTCAACGGCCTCGACCCGGAGGGCGTTCTGTGGGTGCGGCAGTTCGCGCGCCACCTGGCGAGCCAGGGCCGCACGGTGTTCCTCTCGTCGCACCTGATGAGCGAGATGGCCCAGACCGCCGACCACATCGTGGTGCTCGGTCGCGGCCGTGTGCTCGCCGACGCCCCGGTGGACCAGATCCTCGCCGGGGCGACCCGCCACGCGGTGCGCGTCCGCACGCCGCAGCCGGACGAGCTCGCCCGCGCCGTGGCCGGCTCCGACGTCGCGATCACCGGCGTCGAGGCGCAGCTGCTGGAGGTCACCGGCCTGACCGCCGCACAGATCGGCGAGGCGGCCGCGCGCAACGGGATCGTGCTGCACGAGCTGACCCCGCTCACCGCTTCGCTCGAGGACGCCTACCTCGAGCTCACCCAGGACGACGTCGAGTACCGCACGGAGGTCAGCCGATGAGCACCGCCACCGCATCCACCCGCCCGGCGCCCGGGCACCCGCACACCTCGCTCGGGCGGCTCAGCTTCCCGCGTGTGGTCCGCTCCGAGTGGATCAAGCTGCGGACGCTGCGCTCGACCTTCTGGACGCTCGGCAGCGCCGTCGTCCTGGTCGTCGGAATCGCGACCCTGGTCTCGGCCGCCATCCCGGACAAGTCGGTGCTGTTCGGCGAGGTGCCGGAGGCGCGGCGTGCCGCCGTCGAGGCGCAGGCCGCCGACTTCGGCACGACCGCCGCCACCGCCGGGCTCACGTTCGCCTCGCTCGTCATCGCCGTGCTCGGCGTCCTCGTCATCAGCGGCGAGTTCTCCACGGGGATGATCCGCTCCTCGTTCACCGCCGTCCCGCGCCGGTTCCCGGTGTTCGCCGCCAAGACGATCGTGCTGTTCGTCGTCGCGTTCGTCGTCGGCCTGATCTCGTCGGCCGCCTCGTGGGCGGTGGCGGTCCCGATCCTCAACGGGAAGGGCTACAGCGGCGACCTGCTGTCATCCGACACGCTGTGGGCTATCCTCGGGGCCGCGCTCTACCTGGGCCTGGTCGCCGTGTTCGCCCTCGGCGTCGGAGCCATCCTGAAGTCCACCGCGGGCGGCATCGCCGGCGCGCTCGGCGTGCTGCTGGTGCTGCCGATCATCGCCAGCCTGGTGAGCAGCCTCACCCGCACGGAGTGGCTGGCCGACGCGCAGCGCTACCTGCTGAGCAACGCCGGGCAGGGCCTGTCCGGCGTCGCGAACGGCGGGCTCGACCCGTGGGTGAACGCCGTGACGGTCCTCGTCTGGGCCGCCGTCGCGTTCATCGTCGGCGCCGTGCTGCTCCAGCGCAGGGACGCCTGACCGGTCACGTGACCCAGGGCGCCACGACGACGGACACCCCGGGCGGACTCGAACTCCCGAGACCGCCCGGGGTGATCCGCCGTTTCCTGGCGGCGCACCCGGTGGCGGTGGATGTGACGGTCGCGGCCGTCTACCTCGTGCCGTCGCTTCTCGGGGCGATCGTGCTCTCCGCGGTGCGGCCGACGCCCCAGGAGCTCGTCCACCTGGTGCTCACGGCGGTCGCCGGCGTCGCGCTGCTCGCCCGCCGCCACCAGCCGGCCGTCGTCTTCGCGCTCGCCACGGTGCTGCTCGGCGCGAGCGTGTTCCTCGGCCGCGACATGGACGTGGTGCCCACCCTGCTCGCGCTGTACGCGCTCGCAGTGTACCGCTCCATCCGGGCGGCGTGGATCGCGTTCGGCGTGACCGCAGCCGTGACCGTCGTCACGGTCACGGTGGAGACCGTGCTCGCCCAGGTGCGCGCGTTCACCCCGCTGGAGACGGCGGCGGTGCCGTCCGGCATCCTCGTGCTCTCGTTCTCGGTCGTGGCGGTGCTGATAGGAAGCAACGTCGGCAATCGCCGGCGGTACCTGGACGCGCTGATCGACCGGGCCCGCCAGCTCGCGCGCGAGCGCGACCAGCAGGCCGAGATCGCCGCGGCCGCGGAGCGCAGCCGCATCGCGCGAGAGATGCACGACATCGTCTCGCACAGCCTCACGGTGATGATCACGCTGGCGGACGGGTCGGCGCGGCTGGTCGACGCGGCGGCGCGGTCGGACACCGCTGTACCGCAGGAGCCCTCTGCACCGACCCCGCTCGAACGCTCGGCCGAGACCATGCGGCTCGTCGCCGAGACCGGGCGCGGCGCCCTCGCCGACATGCGCCGGCTGCTCGGCGTGCTGCGCGACGGCGACGCGAACGCCGCCCGGGAGCCGCAGCCCGGCGTGGCCGACCTCCGCGACCTGGTGGAGACGTTCCGCGCCGCCGGGCTCCCGGTGCGGATCACCGTCTCCGGCACCCCGCCCGACGACGTCGGACAGCAGCTGACCGTGTACCGCGTGGTCCAGGAGGGCCTCACCAACGCGCTGCGCTACGCGTCGACGGCGACCGTGGTGAGCGTGATCATCGTCTTCCAGTCCGGCACCGTCGTCATCACGGTCGACGACGACGCCGCACTGCACCCGGAAGCCGCGCAGGGCTCCGGCCGCGGACTGGTCGGCCTGCGCGAGCGCGTCGGGCTGTACGGCGGCACGATGGAGGCGGGACCGCGGCCGGGCGGCGGGTGGCGCGTGCGGACGGTGTTCGACGCCGTCCGCGGCCGTGCCGAGGCGGAGGCGGCCGAGGGCGGCGCGGGCTCCGTAGGCGAACGGGCGTTCCCCGAGCAATCCGCACCGCCCCCACCCCCGCCGGGCGCACCCCGTCCGGCTCCCGCACTCGACCCGACCCCGGAGGAGACCACGTGACCGACGCCCCCGTCCGCATCCTGCTCGTCGACGACCAGCAGCTGGTCCGGCTGGGCTTCCGGATGGTGCTGGAGGCCGAGCCCGACCTGGTCGTCGTCGGCGAGGCCGGCGACGGCGCGGAGGCCGTGCGGCTGACTTCGTCGCTGAAGCCCGACGTGGTGCTCATGGACGTGCGCATGCCCGTGCTCGACGGCATCGAGGCGACCCGGCGGATCGTGGAGGCCGATCCGGCCGCACGCATCATCATCCTGACGACGTTCGACCTCGACGAGTACGCCTTCGGCGGCCTGCGCGCGGGCGCGAGCGGCTTCCTGCTCAAGGGCGCCCGTCCCGAGGAGCTGACCTCCGCCGTCCGCGCGGTCGCCGCGGGCGACGCCGCCGTCTCCGGGCGGGTCACCCGCGCGATGCTCGAGCTCTTCGCCGACCGGCTCCCCGCGGGGGGTGCCGCGGCGCGCGGCGGCCCCGACCCGGTCGCCGCCCTCACGCCGCGGGAGCGGGAGATCCTGCTCGCCATCGGCGAAGGCCTCAGCAACGGCGAGATCGGCGCGCGCTTCTACCTCACCGAGTCGACGGTGAAGACGCACGTCGGCCGGGTGCTCTCCAAGCTGCAGTTGCGCGACCGGGTGCACGCGGTGATCTTCGCGTACGAGAACGGGCTGCTCGAGAAGTGAGTTCAGGGTCCGCCAAGGGCGGTCTCGGTAGGCTCGACGGGGTATGGAGATTCTGAAAGCGAACTTCTGGACCGACCTCGGCTCCTGGGCGGCCCAGGCCGGGTGGAACGTGCTGAGCGCGGCCTGCATCGTCGGCGGCGCCTTCCTCGTCAGCTGGATCCTGCGCGTGGTCATCCGCAAAGTGGTGAGCCGCATCGTGAGCGGGGTGAAGAAGGGCCAGAACGTCTCCGACACGCAGGCGCTGGTCGCGTCCCCTCTCGCCGCCGTCCGTCTGGTGCAGCGCACCCGGACACTGGGATCGGTGCTGACGAACATCGTGAACGTCACGATCGGGATCATCGCGATCATCCTCATCCTCAACGTCTTCGTGCCGGACGTGCTCGGGTCATTCGCCCTCCTCACCGCCGCCATCGGCGCCGGCCTCGGTTTCGGCGCGCAGAACATCGTCAAGGACGTGCTCAACGGCCTCTTCATGGTGATGGAGGACCAGCTCGGCGTCGGCGACGTGGTCGACCTCGGCTCCGCCACCGGCGTCGTGGAGGCCGTCGGCATCCGGGTCACACAGGTGCGGGACGTGAACGGCACGCTGTGGTTCGTCCGCAACGGCGAGATCCTCCGCGTCGGCAACATGTCGCAGGGCTGGGCGCGCGTCATCATCGACCTCGCGGTGCCGTACGACACCGACATCGAGGCGGTGCAGGCGAAGATGATGGAGGCGGCGACCGCCCTCGCGACGAGCCCGAAGTGGCGCTCGCGCATCCTGGACAAGCCGGAGCTGTGGGGGCTGGAGTCCATCTCCGCCGACGCGATGGTCATCCGCATCGTGCTCAAGACGCGCACCACGGCGAAGGACGACGTCTCGCGCGAGCTGCGCGTGCGCCTGAAGGCGGCGCTCGACGAGCTGGGCGTGAAGCTGCCGTCGCTCTCCGCGGTGGTGCTGACCGGCTTCGACAGCGCCGCGAGTGTCGCGGGCGCGAAGCCGCCACGCACCCGGCCCAGCCAGGTGGTGACGCCGGAGCCCCCGCTGAAGGGCCGCAAGGCCCGCGCCGCCGCCAAGCGCCAGGCCGCGACCGCGGCCGACGCGCCCACGACGCGGCCGCCGGCCAAGCGTCCCACGGAGCCCGACACGCCCCCGACGCCCAAGCCCGCGAAGCGCCCGGCCGACCCCGGCGCGATCCGCATCCAGCCGGCCATCGAGAACCAGCAGAAGCCCGACGCGGACGGGACCACGCCGTGAGCATCCCGGTCGGCCCGCAGCCGAGCTTTTTCGACCAGGTCGGCGGCCACGAGACCTTCCAGCGGCTGGTCGACGCGTTCTACCGCGGCGTCGCCGACGACCCGGTGCTGCGGCCGATGTACCCGGAGGAGGATCTGGGCCCGGCGAAGGAGCGGCTCGTGCTGTTCCTGGAGCAGTACTGGGGCGGTCCGGCCACGTACAGCGAGCAGCGCGGCCACCCCCGGCTGCGGATGCGGCACAACCCGTTCACGGTCAACCCGGACGCCCGCGACCGCTGGCTGGCGCACATGCGCGTCGCGGTCGACGAGCTCGCCCTGCCTCCGCTGCAGGAGGAGACCCTGTGGAGCTACCTGGAGCGGGCGGCGTTCGCTATGGTCAACACATTCGAGGAGTAGCCCTCACCGCCATCCCGGTGCCGAAGGAGACACGGATGACCAACGAAACCGACGCGATCGTCGTCGGCGCCGGCCTCTCCGGGCTGGTCGCCGCGTCCGAGCTGCTGGACGCGGGACGACGGGTGACCATCGTCGAGCAGGAGCCGTCGGCGTCCTTCGGCGGTCAGGCGTGGTGGTCGTTCGGCGGGCTGTTCCTCATCGACTCCCCCGAGCAGCGCAGGATGGGCGTGCGCGACTCGCTCGCGCTCGCCCGCGACGACTGGTTCGGCACCGCGGGTTTCGACCGCGCGGAAGACCACTGGCCGCGGCGCTGGGCGGAGGCCTACCTGCAGTTCGCGGCCGGCGAGAAGCGCGCCTGGCTGCACGAGAAGGGCGTACGGTTCTTCCCGGTCGTGGGCTGGGCGGAACGCGGCGACGGGCGCGCGGGCGGCCACGGCAACTCGGTGCCGCGCTTCCACATCACCTGGGGCACCGGACCCGGCGTGGTCGAGCCGTTCGCGCGGCGCGTGCAGTCGGCCGCCGCGAACGGGCGGGCGTCGATCCGCAACCGGCACCGGGTGGACGAGCTGATCGTGGAGGACGGCCGCGTGGTCGGCGTCCGCGGCGCCGTGCTCGCACCCGACCGGGCCGAGCGCGGTGCGCCGAGCAACCGCGACGTCGTCGGCGACTTCGAGCTGCGGGCGCCGGTCGTGATCGTCGCCTCCGGCGGCATCGGCGGCAACCACGACCTCGTGCGGGCGGCCTGGCCCGCACGGCTGGACGAGCCTCCCGCGCAAATGCTCTCCGGCGTCCCCGCGCACGTCGACGGCCGGATGCTCGGCATCGCGGAGACCGCGGGCGCGCACCTCATCAACGGCGACCGGATGTGGCACTACACCGAAGGCATCCAGAACTGGGACCCGGTGTGGGAGCGGCACGGCATCCGCATCCTGCCCGGCCCGTCGTCGCTCTGGCTGGACGCCCGCGGCGACCGACTCCCGTCCCCGCTCTACCCCGGGTTCGACACGCTCGGGACGCTGGAGCACCTGCGTCGGACGGGGTCCGACTACAGCTGGTTCGTGCTGACGCAGAAGATCATCGAGAAGGAGTTCGCCCTCTCCGGCAGCGAACAGAACCCGGACCTGACCGGCAAGGACGTGCGACTGCTCGCCAAGCGCGTCGCCCCGGGCGCCCCGGGCCCGGTGGAGGCGTTCAAGCAGAAGGGCGCGGACTTCGTCGTCGCCGACACGCTCGACGAGCTCCTGGCGGGCATGCAGCGGATCGCGGACGTGCCGCTCGACACCGAGTTGGTGGCGCGGCACGTGCGCGAGCGCGACCGGCAGCTCGACAACGAGTTCGGCAAGGACCTGCAGCTCGCCGCGATCCGCTCGGCCCGGAAGTATCGCGGCGACCGGCTCATCCGGGTGGCGTCGCCGCACCGGCTCCTCGACCCGGCGGCGGGACCGCTCATCGCGGTCAAGCTGCACATCCTGACCCGCAAGAGCCTCGGCGGGATCGAGACCGACCTGGACGGCCGCGTGCTCGACGCCGACGGCTCCGCGATCCCCGGCCTCTTCGCCGTCGGCGAGGCCGCTGGCTTCGGCGGTGGCGGGATGCACGGCTACCGCGCCCTCGAGGGCACCTTCCTCGGCGGCTGCCTCTTCTCCGGCCGCCAGGCCGGCCGCGCCGCCTCCCGCGCCTGACCCCGCCCGCCATCGCTTCCTCGAAAAATCAGGCGGGACTCGGCGCGTCGCCTGATTTTTCGAGGAAGCGATGGTCGGGGGTCAGCGGCGGAGGGACCAGGAGGCGCGGCGGACGAGGGTGTGGCCGCGGCGGGTGGTCAGGCGGGTCCAGGGGCCGGTCTCGTGGATGGTGACCGGGGTGTCGTCGCCGAGGAAGCCGAGGCTGTCGGCGGCGAACGCGGCGCCCGCGGGGATGTACTCGAGGCCCTCGATCGGGCGGCCCCAGACCTCCGCGCGGACGCGCTGGACGAGCTGCTCGCCCGTGCCGGTCGGCACCGCCTCGGCGACCTCCGCGACACCCGCCTGGGCGGTCGACGCGAGCAGCTCGGAGGTGGTCTCCCCCACCGCCAGCCAGCCACCGCGCGGCGGCGAGATGCCGGCCCAGGTGACGGTGGAGACCTCCAGCGGGAGCCGGATCTCCACGGGTGCGCCGTCGGCCTCCCCCGCCGCCTCGGCGCTCTCGCGCACGCGCGCGACGCGGTCGAGCAGCGACCGGATCGGCACGACGGCGTCGAACGTCGCCTCCGCCCCCGTCGCGAAGGTGCGCAGGCCCAGCACGGTGGGGGTCTCGTCCAGGAGGCCGCGGGGGTACAGGATCGCCGTGTAGACGGCGAGAACGCCCGAACCGGCGATCAGGCGCACGGACCCCTCCTCGACGCGGGCCGCCCGCGACAGATAGGTCTGCAGATCGGCGACGGCGAGGGTGTCCACAAGAGAAAACGACTGGCTCATCGGGTGTCTAAACTACCAAGAGACCACCGACTTGGAGGCACCGTGACCGAGCCCCTGGCTTCCCTTCTGACCGCGCTCGATCTCACCGACACCGGTGCCCGCACCAGCGAGGACATCTTCACGGGCCCGTCCCAGTGGATGCCGCTGGGCCGCGTGTTCGGCGGCCAGGTGCTCGCGCAGTCGATCGTGGCGGCGACGCGCACCGTGGAGGCCGACCGGAACATCCACTCGATGCACGGCTACTTCCTGCGGCCGGGCGACGTGAACTACCCGATCACGTTCTCGGTCGACCGCATCCACGACGGCCGCTCGTTCTCGACCAGGCGCACGCAGGCGTACCAGAACGGGCTGCCCATCCTGTCGATGATCGCGTCGTACCAGACCGAAGACGAAGGCCTGGAGCACCAGGTGTCGATGCCGACGGGGCTGCCGGACCCCGAGGAGCTGCCCTCCACCGCGTCCACGCTGGAGGACGTGCAGCACCCGGTCGCCCAGTATTGGGCCAGCCAGCGGCCGTTCGACATGCGTCACGTGACCTCGCCGATCTACCTCACGGTGGAGGGCGAGCGGGTGGCGGAGCAGGCGGTGTGGTTCCGCACCATCGGCGACATGCCGGACGACCCCGGCCTGCACCGCGCGGCGCTCGCCTACGTGAGCGACTACACGATCATGGAGTCGATCATGCGCCGCCACGGGATCGCGTGGGCGACCCCGGGGCTCAAGGCGGCCAGCCTCGATCACGCGATGTGGTGGCACCGGCCGGCCCGGGTCGACGAGTGGCTGCTGTACGTGCAGGAGTCCCCGACGGCGGGCGGCGGCCGCGGCCTGTCGCAGGGCCGCATCTTCACGCGCGACGGGCGCCTGGTGGCGAGCGTGGCGCAGGAGGCCACCATCCGGCTGCCGCGCGCGGAGGACTGAGCGGGCCGGCGCGTCTCGCTGACCAGCGGGCCGGGGGCGGCGCACTCGCCGCCGCCGGCAACTGGTGAGGGCCGCGGGCTGGGCGGCGGCGCGTCAGTCGAAGGTGCTGCGCAGGAGCACGGTTCCGTCGCCGGCCGAGCGGATGTCGACCGCGGCGATGTCGGAGACCGGCACGCTCGTCGTCGCCACCGGGGTGGCGGTCGTGCCCTCGTCGGCGGTCCAGGTGGAGACCTGGTACTGCTTGCCCGCACGGTCGGTGACGACCATCGCGTAGCCCCAAGCGTGGCCGCCCCCGTCGGCGCCGACGCGCGCGTAACTGCAGCGCGAGTCGATGCGCGTGCCCCACGGCTCCGCGGTCAGCCGCAGATCCGCGCTGAGCGGGCTCGGCTCCACCTGCTGCATCACGACGTCGGTGCTGGGCGCCGCCGGCTGCAGCACGGCGGGCAGCACGAAGGCGGCGACGCCGACGACGACCGCAGCCGCGGCGGCCGACAGCCCGGCGACCAGCCAGCGGGCGCGGACCCGGCGCCGCCGTGCGCGGTGCAGGAGCGACGGGAGGACGTCCGGGCCGGGGCCCTGCGCTGGCTCGAGTCCCGCCGCCGGGGCCTTCCCGGTGGCCCGCGCATCGCCGGCCGTCGGCGAGTCGCCGGTGGTCGGCGCGTCGTGGGCCGTCGGCGCGTCGCCCGATGCCGGCTCGGGCTCGGGCGCGGCGATCAGGGCGAGGGCGTCTTCCCGCGGAACGCGGGACAGGATGCCGGGGAGCCCGGCCAGCTCGGTCAGCGCCTCGGCGCACCGCGCGCACTCGCGGAGGTGCGCCTCGTAGGCGCGGCGCTCTGCCGGCGAGAGGGCGCCGAGCACGTAGGCGGCGTCCCAGGTCGAGAACTCCTCGTGCGTTGTCACGCCGACGTCACCCCTCTCTCCTGCAGTGCGAGCCGGAGCGCGCGGAGGCCGTAGTGCAGGCGCGACTTCACGGTGCCCTCCGGGATGTCGAGCTCGCGGGCGATCTCGGCGACCGAGCGGCCGCCGTAGTAGGCGTGGACGATGACGGACCGGTGCTCCAGGGACAGCTCCGCGAGGGCGTCGGACACCAGCCAGGCGTCGAGCACTGCGTCGGCCTGGTCGCCCGTGGTCGGACGCTCGGGAAGGGCGTCGGTGCCGAACTCGTGCCGGCTGGCGGCGCTGCGCTTGCCGTCGATGACGAGGTTGCGGGCGACGGTGAACATCCAGGTGCGCGCGGACTGCTGCGACTGGTCGAGCACAGACGGCTTGCGCCACGCGCGCAGCAGCGTCTCCTGCACGATGTCGTCGGCCATGGTCCGGTCGCCGGTGAGGTGGACGACGTAGCGCCACACGGCCTGCGCGTGCTGGTCGTGCAGCTCGCGCAGCAGGCGGGCGTCCTCATCCGGCATGATCACCTCCACCTCATACACGTCGCAGCGGACGGAAAGGTTCATCGGGCAGCGTTGAACCGATCCGCCGTCTCCCTCGTGACTACCGTAGGAGATGCACCCGCCGACCGTGAGGACCACGATGACCGACCGCGCACCGCTCACCCGCCGCACCCTCGTCACGATCGGCGGAGCCTCCGCCGGGACGGTGCTGCTCGCCGCCTGCACGGCCGGAGGCGACGACAGGAACGTGTCGGGCACCGACGACGGCGGCTCCACGAAGGTGTCCCTGGGTTCGATCCCGGTCGGAGGGGCGGTCTCGGCCACGCTCGGCGGCAAGCCGATCGTCGTGTCGCAGCCGAGCGCCGGTCAGGTGGTCGCGTTCAGCGCGGTGTGCACGCACGCCGGCTGCACCGTCGCGCCGCAGGGCAAAGAGTTCGACTGCCCGTGCCACGGCTCCCGCTTCGACGCCGCCACCGGCGACGTGCTGAACGGCCCGGCCACGGACCCGCTCCCGAAGCTGAAGGCGACGGTCTCGGGTGACTCGGTGACGGTCACGGCGTAGCGCGGGCGCCGCGTAGCGCGAGGGCGCGTAGCGCGAGGGCCGCGTAGCGCGAGGGCCGCGTAGCGCGAGGGCCGCGAGCGCGGGCGCCGCGAGCGGTGGCGCCACGAAGCGCCGCCGCCACTATGCGCGAGCGCGGCGCACCGCCGACGGGTCAGCCGCGCTTCGCGAACGCGACCGGGTCCTCCAGGTACGGCGTCCAGGCGGCGCGCTCGCGCTCGTTGATGCGACGGGGTCGCTGCGTCGTGGCGTCGACGAGCACGATCGTGGTCGCTGCTCGCGAGTACAGCGTGGCCGGTTCGGTTCCCTCGGGCGACCACACCTCGTAGCAGACCTCGAGGCTCGCGCCGCCGAGGCGCCCGAGCCAGAGCTGCACGTCGAGCGGCTGGCGCAGGTACGGGATCGGCGCGAGGTACTCGATCTCCTGCCGGGCGATCAGCGTGAGCGTGTCCGCACCCGGCCGTCCATCGAGCACGGCGGTCGAGCCGCCGACCGCCTCCCCGCTGCCCTGGCCGCTGTCGTCGGTCACCCAGAACGCCTCGATGCGCGCCTCCTCCAGGAGGCGCAGCATCTCGGCGTTGTTGACGTGACCGTACGCGTCGAGGTCGCTCCAGCGGAGCTTGATCGGAACGTGGAGTCGCATCGTCGGCCGCGTCAGTCGCGCGTGAGCTTGCGGTAGGCGGAACGGTTCGGCTTCGCGGCGTCCGGCCCCAGCCGGTCGACCTTGTTCTCCTCGTACGCCTCGAAGTTGCCCTCGAACCAGTACCAGTCGGCCGGGTTCTCGTCGGTGCCCTCGTAGGCGAGGATGTGCGTCGCGATGCGGTCGAGGAACCACCGGTCGTGGGTGATGACCACCGCACAGCCGGGGAACTCGAGCAGGGCGTTCTCCAGGCTCGACAGGGTCTCGACGTCGAGGTCGTTGGTCGGCTCGTCGAGCAGCAGCAGGTTGCCGCCCTGCTTGAGCGTCAGCGCCAGGTTGAGCCGGTTGCGCTCGCCGCCGGAGAGCACGCCGGCCTTCTTCTGCTGGTCCGGCCCCTTGAACCCGAAGGTCGAGACGTACGCCCGCGACGGCACCTCGGTCTTGCCGACCTGGATGTAGTCGAGCCCGTCCGAGACGACCTCCCAGACGTTCTTGTTCGGGTCGATGCCACCACGGGTCTGGTCGACGTACGAGATCTGAACCGTCTCGCCGACCTTCAGGTCACCCCCGTCGAGCGGCTCCAGCCCGACGATGGTCTTGAACAGCGTGGTCTTTCCGACGCCGTTCGGGCCGATGACGCCGACGATGCCGTTGCGCGGAAGCGTGAAGGTGAGACCGTCGATGAGCTTGCGGTCGCCGAAGCCCTTCTCCAGGTCTTTCGCCTCGATCACGACGTTGCCCAGGCGCGGCCCCGGCGGGATCTGGATCTCCTCGAAGTCGAGCTTCCTGGTGCGCTCCGCCTCGGCCGCCATCTCCTCGTACCGCGCCAGACGCGCCTTCGACTTGGCCTGACGGCCCTTGGCGTTGCTGCGCACCCAGTCGAGCTCCTCGGAGAGGCGCTTCGCGAGCTTCGCGTCCTTCTTGCCCTGGATCTCCAGGCGCTCGCGCTTCTTCTCCAGGTAGGTCGAGTAGTTGCCCTCGTACGGGTAGAGGTGACCGCGGTCGACCTCGGCGATCCACTCGGCCACGTGGTCGAGGAAGTACCGGTCGTGGGTCACGGCGAGCACGGCGCCGTGGTACTTGGCGAGGTGCTGCTCCAGCCAGAGCACGCTCTCGGCGTCGAGGTGGTTGGTCGGCTCGTCGAGCAGCAGCAGGTCGGGCTTCTGCAGCAGCAGACGGCAGAGCGCGACACGGCGCTTCTCACCGCCGGAGAGCGTGTTGACCGGCCAGTCGCCCGGTGGGCAGCGCAGCGCGTCCATCGCCTGCTCCAGCTGCGAGTCGAGGTCCCACGCGTCGGCCGCGTCGATCTGCTCCTGCAGGGTGCCCATCTCGGCCAGCAGGGTGTCGAAGTCGGCGTCCGGGTCGGCGAGCAGCCCCGAGATCTCGTTGAACCGGTCGACCTTCTGCTTGATCTCGCCGACGCCCTCCTGGACGTTCTCGAGCACGGTCTTGTTCTCGTCGAGCTCCGGCTCCTGCATCAGGATGCCGACGGTGTACCCGGGAGACAGCTTGGCCTCGCCGTTGGAGGGCGTGTCGAGGCCGGCCATGATCTTCAGGATGGTCGACTTGCCGGCGCCGTTCGGGCCGACGACACCGATCTTGGCCCCCGGCAGGAACGCCATCGTGACGTCGTCGAGGATCACCTTGTCGCCGACCGCCTTGCGGGCGCGCACCATCGAGTAAATGTATTCGGCCACTCTTCTTCTCAAACTCCCTGTCGTCGGCACTGTGCCGTATTCGAGGATACCGGGAGACCGTCACCGCACGGGCGGCTCCCGGGTGCTACCAGTCGATCGGACGGGTCCGGCCGACCAGGCAGGTGCCGGTCGCGAGCACCGGCGTCACCATGCTGTTGTAGCCTCCTGCGTCGGCGCCGTTCTGGCCGATCAGGCAGGTGTCGCCGAGCTTCACCGAGAACTGGATCGAGTTCGCCTTCAGCCCGATCGTCGTCGTGTCGACCGTGAGCTGCATGTCGGCCTTGCTGAACCCGGCCGCGACCAGCGCGTCGATGAAGTCGCGCCCCTGCGCGTCGGGCTTCGCGGCGAGCGTCGCCCGGTTGACGTGGTCGAAGTACGGCAGGTTCTGCTGCGCCGTGCCGCCGGGCACGAGCGCGGGCGGGGCGGACGGCGTCGGCGATCCGGTCGCGCCCGCGGTCGCGGAGGCGGTCGGCGACGCCGTCGGTGCGGCGCCCCCGACACAGCCGGTGAGCGCCAGCGCGAGGACGACTGCGGCGACCGCGGCCGGCCCCGCGGTCGTGCGGGCGAGCGGACCGGTGCGGCGGACCACGGAAGACGGCATGCTCCGCATCCTACGGGGAGGTCGCTGGGATTCCCTCGGGAGGAATGACCGCTTCTTCTCCCGGTTCGCCCGCCGGGCCGCTGCCGGGCGAGCGTGTGAACGCCGACCGCCCCCAGGTCAGGTCGTGCCCGATCGACTCGGCCTCGATCTCCACGGTCATGCCCTGCTTCTCACCCGCCCACTCGCGCAGGCAGAGCCGGCCGGAGACGAGCACCGGGTCGCCCTTCGCGATGGAGTCGGCCGCGCTCAGCGCGAGCCGGCGGAAGGCGCTCACGGTGTACCAGTTGCTGCCGCCGTCTTCCCAGGTGGCGGCCTGGCGGTTGTAGCGGCGCCGGGTCGTGACGAGACGGAAGCTCGTGATCGGCAGCCCGCCCTCGGTCACGAGGTGGCGCGGCTCGGTGGCGACGAAGCCGCGGACGGCGACGGTGTCGGACATGGTCTCCCCTTTCGGCACCCGCCGGTCGGCGGGCTCGAGACCACTCTCGCGGCGGGGCGACCGCCGCGGTCGGGCGCGACCGTTTCTGTGGAGAAGTCGGCGGGACGCCGGCCTGTGGACGGGTTCAGGCCGTGACGTACTCCGCGTACGACGCCCGGATCTTGTTCACCTTCGGCAGCGCCACCGCCAGGCAGTATCCCTGTCCCGGGTTCTTCGCGAAGAAGTCCTGGTGGTACTCCTCGGCGCGGTAGAACGGGCCGAGCGGCTCGATCGTGGTCACGATGCCGCCATCCCAGTACTCGGCGGCACGGTCGCGCGCCGCCTCGAACAGCTCGCGCTGGTGCTCGCCGTCGTAGAACATCGCGGAGCGGTACTGCGTGCCGATGTCGTTGCCCTGCCGGTTCAGCTGCCGCGGGTCGTGCAGCGTGAAGAAGACGTCGAGGACGACGCTCGCCCGGATCACCTCCGAATCGAAGGTGACCGCGACCGCCTCGGCGTGCCCTGTGCGCCCGGTGCACACCTCCTCGTACGTCGGATCGACCGCCGTGCCGCCCGTGTACCCGGACACCACGTCCTGCACACCGCGCAGGACGCGGTACACCGCGTCGAGGCACCAGAAGCATCCGCCGGCCAGCACGAAGGTCTGCATCGGGTTCCTCTCTCGATCCACCTGGTCCATTCTGCCTCCCCCGGCGCACCGGTATGCACGCATACGCGACACGTCGCCTCGGCTCCGCGGGCCACCGCCTCCCCGCCGTTACCATCACCGCATGCAGTGGTGGAATGACTTCGTCGATTGGCTCACATCGCCGGCAGCACGCTCGGTGATCTTCAACGCGGCGGTCCTCGCGGTCGCCGTGATCCTCTCCGGCCTGATCGCCGCCTGGATCGCCCGGGGCGCCCTCAAGGGCCTCCTCTCCCGCACCGACCGGCAGCAGAAGGCCTCCGCGATCGCGGCCCTGGTGGACGCCGCCACCGAGGCGTCCGTCTGGAACTCGCTGACCCCGGCCGAGCAGGTCCTCTCCGACCGCGCCGTCGGCCAGGCCGACATCATGGTGCGCCTGCTCCCGATCAAGGGCGCGGGCATCGCCGCCAACTGGGCCGGTCACCAGCTCGCCGAGATGAAGCGCGCGTCGGCGACCTTCGGATACCAGCTCGACCCGGCGATCGCGGAGTTCCGCGACCGGCTGATCGAATGGCAGAACAACCCGCGCCGCGCCCGCAAGGTCTTCCAGAACGACCTCGAGCGGTGGCGCTTCGAGAGCAGCGACGGCGATCGCTCCACGCTGATCGCCCAGCAGGACGCCTGGGTCGCGCAGCAGCACCACGAGCAGTACACGGCACCCGCGCAGGCCGGCGCCCCTGCGCCCGCCGTGCAGGAGGAGCAGCCGACGAACCCGTTCGCCGCCACGGCCGCCGCGGGCGCCGCGGATCAGGACACCTCCCCCACGACCCGCCTCGGCCAGCCCGTCTGAACGGACGCCTGGAGCACTCCACCCGACACGAAGGGCGCCGGCATCACGCCGGCGCCCTTCGTCGTCTCATGGCGCGGAACGGGTCAGCGGCTGTAGCGGCCCTCGCCCCACCAGCTGTCGAACATGCTCGCCGGGGGCTGCCGCTTGTGCTCGGTCGCCCGGTAGCGCTCCTCGATCGCCTCCGCGACCTCGTCGGCGACGTCCTTGCCCTCCAGGAAGTCGTCGATGTCCTCGTAGGTCAGGCCGAGGTTGTCCTCGTCGGTCTGACCGGGGTTCAGGTCGAGCAGGTCGGCGGTCGGCGCCTTCTCCCAGAGCCGCGCCGGAGCGCCGAGGTGCCGCAGCAGCGCCTTGCCCTGGCGCTTGGTGAGGCCGCTCAGCGGCAGCAGGTCGGTGCCTCCGTCGCCGTACTTGGTGAAGAATCCGGTCACGGCCTCCGCCGCGTGGTCGGTCCCGATGACGAGCAGGCTGCGCTGCCCGGCGATCGCGTACTGCGCCACCATGCGGATGCGCGCCTTGACGTTGCCCTTGACGAAGTCGGACATCGGCTCGCCGAGCGCGTCGGCGTACTCGTCCTCCACACCGTCGGTGCCGCGCTGGATGTTGAACACCACCTGGCTCTTCGGCCGGATGAACTGCAGCGCCAGCTGCGCGTCGTCCTCGTCCCGCTGCACCGCATACGGCAGCCGCACCGCGACGAAGTCCGCGTCGGTGCCCTCGGCGGCGAGCCGCTCGACGGCCAGCTGGGCCAGGCGTCCGGCGAGGGTCGAGTCCTGGCCGCCGCTGATGCCGAGCACGAAGCCGGCGGCCCCGGTGCTCCGGAGGTAGTCCACGAGGAAGCCGACGCGCCGCTCCACCTCGGCGGCCGGGTCGACCTCGGGACGGACGTGCAGGTCTTCGATGATCCTTGCCTGTTGTTCGCGCATGACGCCACCATATCCCCGGCGGATTTCGGCCGTGTGAACGGCGGCGTGAAGGGTCTGCCGCCGGGCCGCCGCGCCTCGCTAGCATGCGCGCATGGACCCCCGAGTCTCCACGGTCGTGCTCGTCCCCCTCCTCGGCGTCGCCGCGGCGCTGCTCGCCACGGCCGTGGGCCGGTTCGCCAAGATCCCGCTCGTCGTGTTCGAGATCCTGCTCGGCCTGCTGGTCGGGCCGAGCATCCTCGGCTGGGTGCCGGAGACCGACTCACTGACCGCGCTGGCGAACTTCGGGCTGGCCTTCCTGTTCTTCATGGCCGGGAACGAGATCGACTTCCGGTCGATCGCCGGCCGCCCGCTGCGCACGGCGTCGCTGGGCTGGCTGGCCTCGCTCGCCGCCGGCATCCTGCTCTCGACGCTCATCGCCGGCTCGCTGATCACCGGCGTCTACATCGGCATCGCGCTCACCTCGACGGCGCTCGGGACGCTGATGCCCGTGCTGCGCGACGCCGGAGAGATGCACACGCCGTTCGGCCGGGCGGTGACGGCGGTCGGCGCCGTCGGCGAGTTCGGCCCGCTGCTCGCCATCTCGCTCTTCCTGAGCGGCAGGAAGCCGCTCGCCGCCGCCCTCGTGCTGATCGGCTTCGCCCTGATCGCGGGCGGCGCGATCTGGTTCGCGTCGCGCGGGGGCCACGCGCGCTTCCACGGGCTTGTGCGGGCGACGCTGCACACCAGCGGCCAGTTCGCGATCCGGTTCGTCGTGCTGGTCATCGCGGGGCTCGTCGGGCTCAGCATCGCGCTCGGGCTGGACATGCTGCTCGGCGCCTTCGCGGCGGGGGTGCTCTGCCGCATCCTGCTCTCCGGCGCGGAGCCGGCGGATGCCCGGCACATCGAGAGCAAGCTGGAGGCGGTGGCGTTCGGCGTGCTGGTGCCGATCTTCTTCATCAACACCGGGATCGGCTTCGACCTGCCCGCGCTCGTCGGCGACCCGAAGGCCCTCCTCCTGCTGCCGATCTTCGTGGTGCTGCTGCTGGTGATCCGCGGCGTGCCCGGGTCGTTCTCGGCGCCGCGAGGGTCGACTCTGCGCGACCGCGGGGCGCTGACGCTCTTCAGCGCGACCGGTCTGCCCATCATCGTCGCCGTCACCGCGATCGGCGTGCGCGAGCACGACCTGTCCAGCGGCACGGCCACGGCGCTCGTCGGCGCCGGGATGCTGTCGGTGCTGCTGTTCCCGCTGCTGGCGCTCACGCTGCGCCGGCGGTCCTCGGACGGCGGGGTGCGGCCGGCAGACCCGGACGCCGTGCCGATCGAAGGGTGACGCGCCGGACTCCCTCAGGCGACCCGGCTGACCGCGCGGGCGAGGATGGCCGTGGTCAGCGCGTCGACCGGCTCGCGCGCGGCCGAGGGGTTCGACAGCAGGGTGAAGTCCACGCCGCCGAGCTCGGGCAGGCCGAACCGGTTCGTCACCTTGATGAGGTCGGTCGGGATGAGCGAGCGCGGGAACACCGCGACCCCGATGCCCGCACGCACCGCGGCGAGCACGCCGTTCACCTCGCGGGTGTTGCAGGTGATCCGCCACGTGCGGCCCGCCGCCTCCAGCGCGTCGATCGCCGCCTGACGGCTGATGCTCGGACCCTGGTACGAGATCAGCGGCACGGGGCCGTCGGGATCGAGCACCGTCTTCTCCTGTCCCATCCACACCAGTTCGTCGGTCGCCACGACCGTGCCCTCTGTGGTGCCGGGCGTCTGCTTGATGAAGATCAGGTCGAGCTGGCCCGCCTTCAGCTTGCGGTGCAGCGGCGCCGACTGGTCGACCGTGAGCTCCAGGTTGATCTGCGGGTTCTGCTGTCGGAAGTGCCGCAGGACGCGGGGCAGCGTCGTGATCGCCAGGTCGTCGGCCGCGCCGAAGCGCAGCCGGCCGCGCATCGCCGACCCGCTGAAGTAGCTGTCGGCCTCGGCGTGCGCCGCGAGGATCGTGCGCGCGAAGCCGGCCATGGCGTCGCCGTTGTCGGTCAGCCGCACCTCGCGGGTGTCGCGCGCGATCAGCTGCCGCTTCGCCGCCTGCTCCAGCTTGCGGATGTGCTGGCTCACCGTGGGCTGGCTGATGCCGAGCCGCGCGGCCGCGCGCGTGAAGCTCCGCGTGTCGGCCACGGCGAGGAAGGTGCGGAGGAGCACGGGGTCGAACATGGGCCATCCATTCGAAAATCCAATGGGACTTATAGCCCCGATCGGCTCCAAGAATATCCCGGGGTGCGTAATGTCGATGGGGAGACTTCATACGGAACCAGCAGACATCGAGGTAACACGCAGTGGCGCACTCCCCCGCGGCGGCCCCGCCCACCGGACCCATGCCCGTCCTCTCCGCCCGGCCGCCGTGGCGGGAGACGTTCGCCTCGCTCCGGGTGCCCAACTACCGACGCTTCGCCGCGAGCAACCTGGTCGCCAACACGGCGGTGTGGATGCAGCGCATCGCGATGGACTGGCTGGTGCTGCAGCTGTCCGGCAGCGTCGCCGCCGTCGGCGTGACCGTGTTCATGCAGTTCACGCCGATGCTCGTATTCGGTCTGTGGGGCGGCGTGCTCACCGACCGCTACTCCAAGCAGCGGCTGCTCGTCATCACGCAGTCGTGCGCGGCCGGGCTCGCCGCCCTGCTCGCGGTGCTCACGCTCACCGGCGTGATCGAAGTGTGGCACGTGTACGCGATCTCGTTCGCGCTCGGGCTGGTCACCGTGGTGGACAACCCGGCCCGGCAGGTGTTCGTCAACGAGCTGGTCGGTCCGCGCTACCTGCGCAACGCGATCAGCCTCAATTCGTCGATCTTCCAGCTGGGCGGGCTGATCGGGCCGGCGCTCGGCGGCATCCTGATCACGGCGGTCGGCGGCGGATGGTCGTTCGCCATCAACGCGGTCGCGTGCCTGGCCGTGGTGTTCGCCGTCGCCACCCTCAAGCGCTCAGAACTGCACGCCTCCCCGGCCGCGCCGCGCGGGAAGGGGCAGCTGGCCGAAGGGATGCGGTACGTGCGCCGCAAACCGGTGATCTTCTGGACCGTGGTGATGGTCGCCGTGATCGCGGTGTTCGCGTTCAACATGCCGGTGTTCCTCGCGGCGTACGCGAACGACGTGTACCACGTCGGTGCGCAGGGCTACGGCCTGTTCAACGCGCTCGTCGCCGCCGGCGCGCTGACCGGTGCCCTGGCCTCCACCCGCCGGACCAGCGTGCGGCTGTCGATGGTCGTCGGAACAGCCGCCGCGCTCGGCATCGTGCAGGCCGTGGCCGGATTCGCCCCGGGTGAGATCGCGTTCGGCGCGCTCCTGGTAGGCGTCGGGATCGGGAACCTGCTGTTCATCACCGCGGCGAACTCGCTGGTGCAGATGTCGTCGAACGTGCAGATCCGCGGCCGGGTCATCTCGCTCTACATCCTGGTGCTGCTCGGCGGCCAGGCGCTCGGCGGACCGCTCATGGGCTGGGTCGTCGAACAGGTCGGACCGCACATCGCGATGGCGATCTCCGGCCTCGTGCCCGCCGCCGCGGCCGCCGTCGTCGCCGTCCTGATCGCCCGCCAGGCCAGCCTGCGCCTCGCCTTCGGCCTCCGCGGACGACGCCCGGTGATCGCGATCGTCACCCGCGCGGGGAAGTCCGGCGCCCGGCTCTGACCGCGAGCCCTGCGCGGGCTCCGGTATCGTGGAGGCGCACGCCCCCGTAGCTCAGCGGATAGAGCAGGAGCCTTCTAATCTCTTGGTCGCAGGTTCGATTCCTGCCGGGGGCACACGCGGAACAGCTCTCGCGGTGCTTCTCATCTCTTGGTCGCAGGTTCGATTCCTGCCGGGGGCACCGCCGCCATCGCCTCCGGACTTGTTCGAGCCGACACGCCGCCCAGGGGTCGAAAAACTCCGGAGCCGGCGGATCGGGAGTGCGGCGTCAGAGGGCGCGGGCGGCGGCGGCGAGGACCTGCGCGAGGGTGGGGACGCCCTCGGCGCGGAAGACCTCGGAGCCGTCGGCGGCGGCGACGATCACGGTCGGGGTCGAGCGGATGCCGTCGCGCTCCGCACGCTCCAGGTTGCGCGCCACGTCCAGCTCGGTGACCGCGATCCGCGGCGCGAGCCGGGCCGCCTCCGCGAGCACCGCGCGCGTCTGCATGCACGGCTCGCAGAAGGCGGAGGTGTAGAGGGTCAGCTGCGCCTCTCCGGTGTCCGCCGGGTCAACGGCCGGTGTCGTGTCCACCACGTCAGTGTACGTCCGGCGAAATCGGGACGACCATCGCCCGCCGCACGCCGCGGCCGCGCGACGGCGAGCACCCGGTCGCCCCACAATCGTCCCGTGAGCCGAACGACCTTCACGCGATACGTCGCCCTCGGAGACTCGCTCACCGAGGGGCTGTGCGACCCCGCGCCCGGAGCGCCGGACGCGTACCTCGGCTGGGCCGACCGGCTCGCCGGCATCCTCGACGGCGACGCCAGCCTCGCCGGCGCCAGCCTGGAGTTCGCCAACCTCGCCGTGCGCGGCCGGCGCATCGCGGACGTGGTGGACGGCCAGATCCCGCACGCGCTCGAACTCGCCCCCGACCTCGTCTCGGTGATGATCGGCGGCAACGACCTGATGAGCCCCGCCGCCGACCCGGACGCGCTCGCCGCGCGGCTCGAGGGCGGCATCCGCCGGCTGCGCGCCTCGGGCACCACGGTGCTGCTGGCGAACATCTTCGACCCGCAGTTCGCCTTCTTCCTCAAGCCGTTCCGCGGGAGGGCGGCGGTTTTCAACGCCAACATCTGGAGCATCGCACGCGACCAGCGGGCGACCGTGCTCGACGTGTGGGGCGTCCGAGAGTTCCGCGACCCGGCGATGTGGGCCTCCGACCGGGTGCACCTGAGCGCACGCGGGCACCGGCTGCTCGCGGCGCACGCGGCGCACGCGCTCGGAGTCCCGTACGCGGAGATCGGCGGCCAGGAGGCGGCGCCCGGCGCGACCGCGGAGCTCGCCGCGCCGCCCGACTCGGTGCCGCTGCGGACCTGGCTGCGGGTGTACGCCATCCCGTGGGTCGCCCGCCGGCTGCGGCATGTGTCCACCGGCGACGGGATGGGGCCGAAGCTGCCCGTGCCGCGGCGCGTCGGAGGCCAGCACTAGACTCGCTGGTATGGCTACCTCCTCGGATCGACTGGTCTGGATCGACTGCGAGATGACCGGCCTCGACCTCGAGGTCGACGAGCTCGTCGAGATCGCCGTCGTCATCACCGACTTCGAGCTGAACGTGCTCGACCCGGGTCTCAGCATCGTGATCAAGCCCGACGACTCGGCGCTCGCCAACATGGGCGACTTCGTGCGGCAGATGCACACGACTTCCGGCCTGATCGAGGAGATCCCGAACGGCAAGAGCCTCGCCGAGGCCGAGTACGAGGTGTTGGAGTACGTGCTCAAGTTCGCGCCGACAGCGCGCACCGCGCCCCTCGCCGGCAACACCATCGGCACCGACCGCATGTTTCTCGCCAAGTACATGCCGCGGCTCGACAACCACCTGCACTACCGCAACGTCGACGTGTCGTCGATCAAGGAGCTGGCCCGCCGCTGGTTCCCGCGCATCTACTTCAACGCTCCGGAGAAGAACGGCGGCCACCGGGCGCTCGCCGACATCCTGGAGTCCATCCGGGAGCTCGACTACTACCGGTCGGCGGCGTTCGTCGCGCCTCCCGGCCCCACCACGGAGGACACCCAGGCGGTGGCCGCGGGCGTGGTGGAAAAATGGGCCCCCCGGATGTACTAGAATCGTCGAGTTGCGTGCGAACGGCTCGGTGAGCCGGGAGCAGCCATGGTGGGTATAGCTCAGTTGGTAGAGCGCCTGGTTGTGGTCCAGGAGGTCGCGGGTTCAAGCCCCGTTACTCACCCCAAGTAGGGGCCCGGCTCGGTGGAGCCGGGCCCTCTCTCATGCCCGGCGCACCGCGGCGATTCGTCACGAATCGCCGCGATTGGTCACGAACGGCTGCGATACGTGACGAATCGTGGCCTGGGTGGCAGTGCTCAGTCCTCGCCGGCGAGACGGTGGAGCAGGAAGAGACCGCCGTGGGCGGGCAGGTGCGACCGCTCGTGGTCGGTGCTGATGTACTCGTCGAGCACGGCGACGATGCGGCGGTCGAGCTCGACCACCTGCTCCGGCGAGAGGTGCAGGGCGAATCGGGCGTAGGTGGCGATCGACGACGGGCCGGCCTCGGCGAGCTCCTGCTGGAACGCCTCCACCGGGGCGAGGCCACGGGTCAGGTCGAGGTCCTCCAGGTCCACCGACAGCCACCAGCTGAGGCCGGTCGACCGGTACGGCTTCTCCAGCGCCCCCGTCTCGCCGGTGCGGACCTCGGCCGGCTCCAGGAAGCCCGCCTCCACGAGTTGCCGCACGTGGTAGTACGCCGTGCCGGGGTCGACGTGGAGGCGGTCGGCGAGCTGCTTGTTGGTGAGCTCCCGCTCTCCGCAGAGGCGCACGATGCGGACCCGAAGGGGGTGGGACAGCGCCTTGATCTCCTTCGCGGTGGCCGGGCGGCGACGGGCGTCGGGGTCGGCGGCGGGCTGGTCCGTCATACCCACACCATAGCGCCGATCGAGATTCCTCCTATCGATTGAGTTTTCCCAATCGGTGTGCCAGGCTGGCGCCATGACGGAGAAGGGGCTCGGCGCCCGGTACTGGAAGCTGTGGACCTCCGCCGGGCTCTCCAACCTGGCCGACGGGGTGATGAAGGTCGCTCTGCCCCTGGTCGCCGTGCGCTACACCGACTCCCCCGCCCTGATCGCCGGGCTCGGCTTCGCCTTCACGCTGCCCTGGCTGCTGTTCGCCCTCACGGCCGGCGCGCTCGCCGACCGGCTCGACCGGCGGCGGCTCATGCTCGTCGCGAACACGGCCCGCGCGCTCGTGCTCGCCTGCCTGACCGTCGTCGCGCTGCTGGGCGGCGGATCCATCTGGCTGCTGTACGTCGCCGCGCTCTGCATCGGGGTGGCCGAGACGGTGTACGACACCTCGTCGCAGTCGATCCTCCCGCAGCTGGTCCACCGCGGGCAGCTCTCGCGCGCCAACGGGCGCCTGTATGCGGCCGAGCTCACCGCGAACGAGTTCGTCGGCCCGCCGCTCGGTGGGTTCCTGGTCGCGACCGGGGTCGCGCTCGCGTTCGGGGCTCCCGTGCTGCTGTGGGTCGCCGCGATCGGCGTGCTGCTCCTGGTGCGCGGCACGTTCCGCGCCGAGCGCACTGCGCCGACCACCATCCGGGCCGACATCGCCGAGGGGCTGCGTTACCTCGGCCGCAGCACGCTGCTGCGCACGCTCGCGATCATGGTCGGCGTCTTCAACTTCGCCAGCTCCGCGGTCTACACGGTGTTCGTGCTGTACGCGGTCGGACCCGATTCGGCGATGAACCTGAGCGAACCCGCATACGGCCTGCTCCTCACCGCGTCGGCCGTCGGGAGCGTGCTCGGCACGTTCCTCGCGGAGCCGGTGGAGCGGCTATTCGGGCGGGCGCGCTCGCTCGTGCTCACCATCCTCGGCTCGCTGCTGCTCATCGCGACGCCCGCCTTCACCGCCAACCCGTTCGTCATCGCCGCCGGGATGCTCGTCGGCGGCGTCACCGTCTCGATCTGGAACGTGATCACCGTCTCCCTGCGGCAGCGCATCGTCCCGCTGCAGCTCCTCGGCCGGCTGAACAGCGCCTATCGCCTGCTCGCCTGGGGCACCATGCCGCTCGGCGCGGCCGTCGGTGGACTGATCGGGCAGCTGTTCGGCGTGCAGTGGGTGTTCGTCGTGATGGGGGCGCTGGTGCTGCTGCAGCTCATCCCGATGCTGTGGGTCACCGACCGCCGGATGGACGAGGCGGAGGCGGCCGTCGAGGCCGAGCACGACGCGGCCGTTCGGTGACGCGTACACGACTTTGCCAGGATCCATGCCCGAACCGTCCAGACTAGGCGCCTAGGGTCTTCTCCCGACGGCTTCGACAGCCGTCCGTGCCGCGCAGGCCCGCATCCAGCCCCCGACCCCCGGTCGTCCCCCGCGACCGCCCCTGGACGCCCGCCGCCTCCACGCCCGGCACACCCGCGCCGCCGCTCGCGCCCTCCGGACCACGGGTCCACGGGCGCTCCTGCACGTTCCGGCGCGGTCGTCAGCCCGCAGGACCCTCCCGAAGAACGGGTCCGTTCGCGCGTGCACCGCGGTGCCGTCGTGCGTCAGGCGGGGAAGCCCGATCCAGGAAACACATGCTGAGTACCCTCCGAAACACCGTCAAGAACAGCCCCGTCCCCTTCGGCCGGATCGTCTCCGGCGCCGCGGCCCTGCTGGTCAGCGCCAGCCTCCTCGCCCCTGCCGTCGCGCAGCAGCAGGAGAGCGAACGCCAGACCCGTGAGCTCTCGCAGGCCACCGGCATGCGTCACGAGCAGTTGGGCGTCTACGGCTCCATCGTCCGCGAGCGCCTCGAGAAGGAGGCGCAGGACACCCTCGCCGCCGCGAAGGCCACCGTCGCCGCGAACCAGCAGAAGGCCGACGCCTCCGCCGCGACCACCGCGATCGCCGGCCTGAGCGGCTTCACCAAGCTCAGCGACGACAAGCTGCGCGACACCATCGACACCACGAAGGCCGCCTCCACCGCGCTCGCGAGCGCCGGCGCCGAGGCGGACAGGAAGGCTGCGGAGGCCGCAGCCGCCGCCGCTGCGGCCGCCGCCGCGGCCGCGGCCGCCGCGAACACGCCGGAGGGCGCGAAGTCGACCGCCGCCAGCCTGGCCGCCAGCCAGTACGGCTGGGGCGCCGACCAGTTCCAGTGCCTCGACAGCCTGTGGACCCGCGAGTCCGGCTGGAACTACCAGGCCTCCAACTCCGGCAGCGGCGCGACCGGCATCCCGCAGGCGCTGCCGGGAAGCAAGATGGCCTCCTTCGGCTCCGACTGGGCCACCAACGCGACCACGCAGATCAAGTGGGGCCTCGACTACATCGCCAGCGGCTACGGAACGCCGTGCGCCGCGTGGGGCCACTCCCAGTCGGTCAACTGGTACTGATCGGCTCACCGCCAGCCCCCGGGGGCGTCGTCGGTCGCCGGTAGACTCGCGCGAGTGAGCACCAGCACCGACCACGCCCCCGCCTCCCCCGTCATCCGCGGCGCCCACCTCGTCGGCAGCGTCAACCTGCCCGACGCCGAGACCGTGCTCCGCACCGTCGGCGCGCGCCTCGACGACCGGCTGCGCCGCATCCCGGACGGCGAGGTGGGCGAGCGCTTCTACTGGGTGCAGTTCCAGACCGCCCGGCTCGACCGGGTGGACGGCCTCGCCCGCATTCCCGGAGAGCCGCGGCTGCTGCGCGGCGTGTTCGACGGCCGTCCGTTCCGGCTCGAACCGGGCGCGAGCGCCGACGCGCTGGTCTTCCCCGACCTCGGCTACGCCGACGCCGCCCTCGACTCGTACGCCGTGTTCCGCCGACTGCGCGCGGAGGGCGTCATCCCCGTGGCGACGCGTTTCCAGGTGTCGCTCCCCACGCCCGCGGGCGTCGTCGGGCCGTTCATCGTGCCCGAGGACCGGGCCGCGGTCGAGCCCGCGTACGAGCGCGCGCTCTTCGGCGAGCTGCAGCGCATTCTGGACGGAGTCCCGCACGACGACCTCGCCGTCCAGTGGGACACCGCGGTCGAGTTCGCCCTGCTGGAGGGACGGATGCCGTCCTGGTTCGGCGACGACGTGCTCGCCGGCGTGATCGAGCGCGCGGCGCGGCAGGCGGCGGCGGTCCCGGCGGACGTCGAGCTCGGCTACCACCTCTGCTACGGCGACGTGGAGGAGCAGCACTTCGTGCAGCCCGCCGACGCCGGCCGGCTCGCCGACGTGCTCCGCGGCATCCTGTCGGCGGCCCCGCGCCCGGTGGACTGGGTCCACCTGCCGGTGCCGATCGAGCGGGACGACCCCGCCTACTTCACACCGCTCGCCGACGTGGAACTGCCGGAGACCACCGAGCTGTACCTCGGGCTGCTGCACCACGAGGACGGCGTCGATGGCGCCCTCCGCCGGGCGGCGGCCGCCGCGACGGCGGTCCCGGTGTTCGGCGTCGGCACCGAGTGCGGCTTCGGCCGCGGACCGAGCGAGCGCACGGCCGCCCTGCTCGACCTGCACGCCGCGGTCGCCGGGCCCCGGCGATGACGCTCGAACTCGATGCCGAGGCCTTCGAGGCGCTCGTCACCGACGAGCTCGACCGGCTCCCGGACGAGATGGTCGACGGCCTCGACAACGTCGTGTTCGTCGTCGAGGACCGCCCGGAGGACGGCTCCCTCGACCTGCTCGGCCTCTACGACGGCGTCGCCCTGACGGAACGCGACCGCTACGGCTTCGGCGAGATGCCGGACCGCATCATCCTGTACCGGGAGCCGCTGCTCTCCGTCGCCGCGACGGAGGACGAGCTCCGCGACGAGATCCACATCACGCTCGTGCACGAGATCGCGCACTACTACGGCATCGACGACGACCGTCTGCACGAGCTGGGCTGGGCCTGAGTCAGGCCCCGTAGCCGAAGATCGACTCGTCCTCCTGGTCGGCCTCCACCGGGTCGGAGTCGGGCTGGTCGAAGTGGTAGGTCACCAGACGCTCGCCGTTCGCCTCGCGCTCCTGGCCCGCGACGTACCAGAAGGTGGACTCGAGGCCCTCGACCGCGGCGATCACGCCGATCCGCTCATCCACCTTCCCGTCCACCAGGAAGCGGCGGTCGGTCTGGCCGGCGAGGGGGCCGTCGGCGTACTCGACGATGTATTCGGGGTCCTGTCGTGCGTCGGTCATGACTCCACCGTAGTCCCCGAAACGGGATCGGTGAGGTCACCGCGACGTCAGGTCGAGGGCCGTGACGTCCAGCACGAGGTCAGCCGACGCCACCGGGTCCTCCCGCTCCACGAAGCGGTCGAACTCGGCCTGCCAGCGGTCCCAGTGCGCGGCGAAGGTCGCGCCGTCCCGTTCCAGGGCGCGGGCCTTCCGGAGCGCGTCGTCGGCTCGCAGCCACACGGCGAGGTCTGCGAGGGCGACGTTCCGCCGGGAGAGCGTTCCGCAGCCTTCCACCACGAGCGGCTCCGGTCCGCGGACGTGCACGCGCTCGGCGGGTCGGTCGCGCGCCCAGTCCCAGCGCCGCCAGGAGCCGGCGCCGCGGGCGCGGAGCGGTGCGAGCAGGTCACTCCCGACCGCGTCGCTTCCCGCGTCGAGTCCGTCCCAGCCCGGGTAGAGGTCGTCCATCCGCACCAGGCGCGGCGTCCCCGTCGCGGGCCAGTCGGCGATCAGCAGGTCGGCGAGCGTGCTCTTGCCGGCGCCGCTCGGCCCGTCGACGAGCACCACCGGCGTGCGGCCCACGGCCCGGGCCGCCTCCACCGCCCTCGTCACCGCGTCGTCGAGCGACGCCAGCTCAGCGGAGAGGGGCATTCCAGCTCCCGGTCGCCACGGCGGCGGCGATGGCGGCCCCGGCGACCAGGACGGCCACCGCGAGGGTCGCCCAGTCGCGGCCGCGGAAGACGGACGGCCGCGCCCAGGTGCGCCGGCCGCTGGCCCCGAAGCCGCGCGCCTCCATCGCGGTCGCCAGTTTCGTCCCGCGCCGCAGCGACAGCACGAACAGCGCGAACGACTGGCCGAGGAAGCGGCGGAGCGCACCGGACTCGGCGACACCGCGGGCGCGCCGGGCGAGCGTGAGCGCGCGCCAGTCCTCGGCGAACAGCCCGACCAGCCGGAGCCCGGCCAGCGCGCCGATGACGAACCGGGCGGGCAGGCGGAGCAGCTGCGCCAGCCCGTCGGCGAGCTCGGTCGGGTCGATCGTGATGAACAGCAGCACCGCCGGGAGGCCGATGGCGAGCACCCGCAGCATGGTCGCCAGGGCCAGCGCGGCCGACCCGTCGCTGACCTCCACGAACCACCACTGCACGTATACCGTGCCGGAGGAGCGGCCGTAGAGCAGCGTGGTGAGCCCGGCCAGCGGCGCGGCGACGAGCACCGGCGCCGTCCGGGCCAGGACGGTGCGGAGCGGCAGGCGCGCGAAGGCGAGCAGGATCAGTTCCAGCACGAGCGCGACGCCGGCCGAGACCGGATCGATCGACAGCAACAGGGAAACCGTCACGACCAGGGCGGCGCCCAGCTTCGCGACCGGGTTCAGGGTCGCGAGCGGGCCGGTGCGGAGCGGTTGGACGAGTGTCACGCCGGCACCTCCGCGGCGCCGAGCCGCAGCTCGTCCGCGCCGATCGCGGCCACGAACTCGGCGTCGTGCGTGGAGGCGACGACGGCGTGGCCCTCGCGGCGGAGGTCCGCGATCGTGCCGACCAGGCCGTGCCAGGTTCGCGCATCCTGGCCGAAGGTGGGCTCGTCGAGCACCAGCAGCCGGGGACGCGTCGCGAGCGCCGTCCCGACCGACAGCCGCCGCTTCTGGCCGCCGGAGAGGGTGAACGGGTTGGCGTCGGCCACGTCCGCGAGGGCGAGCCGGTCGAGCAGCTCGTCGACCCGGGCGGTCACCGCGGCCGCGTCCAGGCCGAGCGCGCGGGGGCCTGCGGCCAGCTCGTCCCGCACGGTCGACGCGAGGAACTGGTGCTCGGGATTCTGGAACACGCTGCCGACACGGGTCAGCAGCTCCCGTGAACGCCATGCCGACGGGTCCGCGGGCGCGCCTCCGGCGAGGGCCGGCTCCGCCGTCAGCGTCCCGGAGAGCGGAGGAAGCAGGCCGCCGAGAGTCAGCGCGAGCGTCGACTTGCCCGCGCCGTTCCGGCCGGTGAGGGCCACGGCGGATCCGGCGGAGACGGCGAGCTCCACGGGGCCGCCCACCGGCTCCGCGCGAAGGGGCCGCGCCCGGCCGCGACGGCGGCCGCGCGTGACCGCGGGCCCGCGGCCGAACACCAGCGACCGTGCCCGGAGCAGCGGCTCGCCCACGGCGACGCCCGGTGCCTCGGGCACGGGCGTGTCGGGCAGCCACACTCCGGCGCGGCGCAGCTCGCCTCCACGGTCGGCGAGCACCGCCTCCGGCGCGCCGTCGGCGATCACGCCGCCGTCCGCGCCGAGCACGACGACGCGGGACACCAGGTCGCGCCAGACCGCGACGCGGTGTTCGACCACGACGAGCGTCGCCCCGGTCGCCTCGACCGCCGACCGGACGGCGTCGCGGACCTCGAGCACGCCCTCCGGATCGAGGTTCGCGGTCGGCTCGTCGAGCAGCAGCAGGCCGGGGCGCATCGCGAGCAGGCCCGCCAGCGCCAGCCGCTGCTTCTGGCCGCCGGAGAGCTGCGCGGTCGAGCGGTCGAGCGGCACGTCGAGGCCCACCTCGGCCAGGGCGCGGCGCACGCGCGTCCAGATCTCGTCGCGCGGAACGCCGAGGTTCTCGCACGCGAAGGCGACGTCGTCGCCGACGCGGGCGAGGATGACCTGCGCGTCCGGGTCCTGCAGCAGCAGGCCCGCACGCCCGCGACCCTCGGCGGGCGGACGGCCGCCCACCGCGAGCGCGCCCTCCGCCTCGCCGTCGTCCTCGCCGCCGAGCACCCCGGCGAGCCCCGCCAGCAGCGTGCTCTTCCCGGCCCCGGAGGCGCCGAGGAGGAGCACCCGCTCCCCTGGCTCGACGCGCAGGTCTACGCCGCGCGCGGCCCAGGAGGCACGTCCGGCGTACCGCCAGCCCCAGCCGTCGGCGTGGATCGCGGCCGGGGACGGCCGTCCCGTCGTCACGGTCAGACCCGCGACGCCTTCTGGGCCTCGCGGCCCGCGGCGAACCGGCTCAGCGCACCGGTCCTGGCGAGGGCGCGCACCAGCAGCCAGGAGCCGAGACCCGCGACGACCAGTCCCGAGATCGTGGTCGTGACGGCGTAGACGACGATGAACTCGGGCTTCGAGCCGGGGTACCAGTAGAGCAGGTCGAGGATCGACTCGGCGACGCCGGCGCCGGCGCCGGCGAGCAGCGCGGGGACGAGGCGCCAGTTCGCGTACAGGAAGAGCGCGAAGACGATCTCGGCCCCGAGCCCCTGCACGACGCCGGAGAGCAGCGTCGCGAAGCCCCACTGCGTCCCGATCAGCGCGGACACCGTTGCCGCGACCACCTCGCCGAACAGTGCGGCGCCCGGCTTGCGCACGATCAGGGCCACCAGCACCCCGGCGAACAGCCACGGGCCGTTCAGGATGCCCTGGAAGCCCGGCAGGACGGCGGCGACCGGCCCCGAGATCGGGTTCTGGACGACGCCCCAGATCCAGAAGACGACGCCGGAGGCGACCGCCACGACGCTGGCGACGACGATGTCCACGACGCGCCAGCGGAAGACGCGCGGACGTGCGAAGGTGGAGAGAAGAGTTGCGTGCACTGTACGTGCCCTTTCAGTCAGCGAAACAGGGCACGGGATGTGAGAATGGCCTCCCTGCGCTGGCATGACCCAGATCAGGTTCGACGGTCGAGACTTGGAGAAGTCTCCTCTCAGCCCGGCTCACCGGACTCCCGTGTTCACACACAGTGTAGCCCGACCGCGCGGGCCGGGCGCTGCTACCGCTTGAGCGCCTTGATGACACGCGACCAGGCGTGCCCGGCCACCCAGAGGAACGGGATGCCGACCGCGAGCAGCGTGATGAGATTCGGCCGGAAACGCACGCCGGTCTCGTCGGAGACGTAGGCGCCGAACGGCACGGCCCACCCGCCGCCGCCCCCGCCGCCCGGGGCGTCCTCGCCGCCCTCGCCGACCGCGCCGGCGCCGAAGCCGAACTGCACGGCCGCCACGGGCACGATGGTCGTTCCGTCGACGACGACCGGCTCGCCGTACACCGACTTGATGCCGGAGGCGCTGAGCGTCTCCGCGAGCTTGAGCGAGATGTTGGTCATGCAGCCACGGTAGCGTGCCCGTGCTGCGGTGACCAGGCTCCTTCGCAGCGGCCTGCCAGCCCGCTGCCAGGGCGTTCGGCGGGTTCTCAGCGGGGCGCCGAGCATAATCGCCAGCGTGTCCCTCCTCGCCCGCCGCCGACCCCGCGGCATCCTCACCGGGCTGGCGGCGCTCGCGGTGGGCGGGCTGCTCGTCGGCCACGGGATGCTGCCCGACGCCGGAGGGGCCGGGTCGCTGGTCGACACGTTCCTGCCGTGGGCCGGTGCGGCGCTCCTCGCGCTCGGCGCCCTCGCCCTCATCCGCCTGTCCGTCTTCGCCGGCGTCGGCGTCGCGCTGGCCGCCGCCGCCTGGTGGTCGCTGTTCGGCGCCGCCCTGCTCCCCGCGATGCCCGCCGGCGCCCCCGCGCTCCGCATCGTCAGCGAGAACATCGAGGCGGGCAACGACCGCGCCGGCGCGATCGCGCACGAGCTCGCCGGACGCTCACCCGACCTGATCGCCCTCCAGGAGCTGGACGCCGGCACGCTCCCCGCGGTCGAGGAGGCCCTCGACGGCGCCTACCCGCACCACGTGGTGGTGGGGACGGTCGGCCTGTGGAGCAGGTACGAGCTGGGCGACGAGCAGCGGCTCGACCTCGGGCTGGGCTGGGACCGCGCGCTGCGCGTCGACGTGGCGACGCCCGGGTCGCCCACCCGGGTCTACGTCGCCCACCTCGCGTCGGTGCGCATCGGCGAGTACGCGCAGCGCGACGCCATGCTGCACGAGCTGACCGCCACGGTCGCGGCTGACCGCGCGGACCGCCTGCTCGTCGTCGGCGACCTCAACGCCGCCAGCGGCGACAGGGCCCTGGCTCCCCTCCTCGGCGTCGTGCACGAACGGGCCGACGACGGCTTCGGTCTCGGCTTCACCTGGCCTGCATCGTTCCCCGTCGCCCGGCTGGACCACATCCTCACCCGGGGCGTGACGGCCGTGCACAGCACGGTGCTCCCGGGCAACGGGAGCGACCACCGGGGCATCGAGGTGGGCGTGCGCTGACGCGCCCGCTAGTCGCTCACGTACTTCGGGTTGCGGCCGTCGCGCTCCTCCGCGTCGGCGTCCCGTGACCGGCGGACGAGCGACGCCGGGCCGATCGCGCCACGGCCGAACCGGGCGCTCACCGCGTCGAGGGTGCGCTCGGTCTCGCGCCACTCCTCGTCCGGGTCCCAGAGGGCGAGGGCGTCGCCGCCCGCGTCGAGCAGCTGCTCGGCGCGCACGCCGATGAGGCGGATGGGCGTCTGCCGCACGTCCAGGCCCAGCGCCTCGAAGACGTCCCAGGCCTCCTCGAACAGCCGCCGGCCGACGTTGGTCGGCTCCGCGAGGGTGCGCGATCGGGTGATCGTGCGGAAGTCAGAGAAGCGGACCTTGATCGCGACCGTCCTCGCCTCCATCTCGTGCTTGCGCAGTCGCTCTCCGACGCGGCCGGAGAGTCGGAGCAGCTCGCGGCGCAGCACGTCGGGGTCGGCGACGTCGGCGCCGAAGGTGTTCTCGTGCCCGATGCTCTTCTCGCGCGACTCGGTGACCACGCGCCGCGGGTCGCGGCCGTTGGCGAGCTCGTGCAGGCGCCGGCCCGAGGCGTCGCCGACCGCCTTCTGCAGCACGTGCAGCGGCGCGTCGGCCAGGTCGGCGACCGTGAGCAGCCCCATCCGCTCCAGCGACGACCGCGTGCTCGCACCGACGCCCCAGAGCGCCCCGACCGGGAGCGGCCGGAGGAACGCCAGGGTCTCGGCGCGCGGGATCACGAGCAGCCCGTCGGGCTTCGCCCGGCCGGAGGCCAGCTTCGCCATGAACTTCGTCGCGGCGACGCCGACGGAGCAGGTCAGCCCGGTCTCCTCGTGCACGCGCGAGCGGATCAGCTCCGCGATCCGCCGCGGCGACCCGAGCAGCCGCCGCGCGCCGGAGACGTCGAGGAACGCCTCGTCGATGCTCAGCGGCTCCACCAGCGGCGTGACCTCGTGGAAGATGTCCATCACCCGGCGCGAGAACTCGGTGTACCGATCGTAGTGCGGGGGCAGGATGATCGCGTTCGGGCAGAGCCGCAGTGCTTGCGACATGGGCATCGCACTGCGGACGCCGTACCGGCGCGCCTCGTAGGTCGCGCTCGTGACGACGCCGCGGCCGCCCGCGTGCCCGACGATCGCGGGCTTCCCCCGCGCGTCCGGGCGCTCGAGCAGCTCCACCGAGGCGAAGAACGCGTCCATGTCGACGTGCAGGATGCTCGCCTCCGAGTCGTCGACGCCCGCGGCGCTGACCTGCCGCTCGCTCCCGTCTGCCCGTCCCACGACTCCACTCTCTCACCCCCGACCGACGTTCCGGCCGCCGAGTCGCGCACGGACGTCAGACGAGGGCCGTGACGAGGGGACGCAGCCAGGCGCGGAACGCCTGCGAGTCGTCGCGCAGGGTCGCGCTCACGACCACGGTGTGCGGGCCGACGATCCAGGCGCCCTTCTCCGCCAGCGGGAGCACGTCGAGGTCGAGCCGGAAGTACCCCGCCTGGCGGCGCAGCTCGTGCTCGCGCTCCCGGACCACGTCGACGATGTCGGCCGCACGCCGGGCGTGGGTCGCGGCGCTCACCTCGGCGTACTCCGCGTGCCGAGCAGCCGCCCAGTCGGCGGCGGCCTCGTAGTGTGCGATCACCGCATCCTGCAGCTCGATCGCCCGGTCGAACGCCTCGAAGTGCGGCGGATGCAGCAGCGGCGCGGCCGGCCGCCGCAGCCGGTCGGCGACCAGCTCGAACCAGGCCTGCCACTGCGTCGCGAGCGGGTCCTCGCCGGGCGTCGACCGGCCCGCGGACGGTGTGCCGCCCTGGCGCACCGGTCGGCGCGCCGGTGCCGCGCCGCGCGACTGCAGCGCCGGCGTCACCGCGGGGTCGAGCGCCGGAAGCGACGGCTGCGCGACCCCGGCCAGTCCGGCCAGATCGCGCACGGCGAGGGCGACGAGCAGGTCCCACGGGCAGTCCTCCGTGACCTGCCATCGAAGGGTGCCCTCGACGAACATGCCGTCATTGTAGGTTCGCGCCGCGCCGGGAGGTAGGGGGACGCCGAACCGGTTCAGCTCCAGGCCCAGGGCTCCTCGGCGACCAGCAGCGACGCCGGGATGACCGCGGACGCGTAGGGACCGCGCCCGTCTCTCCGATGCTGCGGCTCGGAGAACGACACGGTCCACGTCGTCAGACCGTCGAGCGGGCCGGAGACGTTCCGCAGGCTGCGGTCGCCGGGCGCGACGATCACACCGGTCGGCTCCCCCACCCAGTCGTCGCCGGTCGGCGGCTCGTGCTCGCGCACGTACACCTGCACCCCCACCCCGAGTCCCGGGCTGCCCGGGGCGGGACGGCCGGCAGCGGTCTTCCGACGATCGCCCGACGTGCGCTTCCACATGCCGTCAGCCTCCCACACCCGCCTTCGCGTGCGCTCAGTGCGACGTGGTCGCCCGTGTGCTGCCGCCTGTTCCGCGCGCCGGATCGAGCAGCCGGCGCAGCGTCCAGCGCTCCGCGACGGTCCACGCCGTGGAGGTGAGGATGTACACGGCGGCGGCGAGCGGGACGAACGCCGCGAACACCACCGTGACGTACGGGAGGAAGGACAGGGCGCGCAGCATCCCCGCCGGGGTCGGAGACCCCTCCGGCTGCGGGAGGGTGAGCACGCGCCGGGACACGGTCGTCACCAGGGCGATGAGCGCGAGCACGCCCAGGTACACGAGCATCGCGGGCCAGACCCCGGCCGACGCGCCGGTCAGGCCGACGAAGCTCGTCCCCAGCGGCGCGCCGAGGACGTGCTGGTCGAGCAGCCCGTTCGGGTGGCCCGCGATCGTCGGATGCGTGAACACCGCGTACACCAGCGTCACGACCGGGATCTGCGCCAGCAGCGGGAGCATGCCCGCGAACGGCGACACCTGCTCGCGCTGGTACAGCTCCATCGTCTTCCTGGCGAGCGTCTCACGGTCGCCGCCGTGGCGGCGCTGCAGCTCGGCCAGCTGCGGGGCGAGGCGGCGGCGGTGGTACTCGGCGCGCACCTGGCTGACGCCGACCGGCACGAGGACGAGGCGGACGAGCACGGTGAGCACGACGACGGCGACGAGGCCAGCGGCCGTTCCGGCGATCGGCTCGACGCCGGTGGAGAGGGCGGTGACGAGGCCGTACGCCCCGTCGAGCACGGCCGCGACGGGCGGCCAGGAGAAGAAGTCCATGGGTGAGTGATCCCTGCGATGAAGACGGTGGTGGACGCGTCTGGTCGCGAGCGCGCGCCGGACCCGCGGCAGGGCGGGCGGCGTCGGCTACGCGACCGGCAGGGAGGCGCCGGGCGCCCTGGGCCGCGGGCGGCCGTCGGCATCGGGATCGGCCGTGCTCTCGACGAGCCAGCCGACCACCGGCTCCACCGGCCGCGACCACACCGCGCGACGGCGGAGGGAGGCGGTGAGCGCGGCGACGGACCGCATCGCGGCGACGGCGACCACGGCGACGAGGCCGAGGGCGCCCGCCACACCGGCGAGGGCGACGAACCCGGCCGGGCTGCCGCCGCCGAACGCGCCGAGCGCGGACGCGACGGAGCGTCCGAGCAGCTCGAGCAGGGCGGTCATGCTCCGACGGTAACAGAGCGGACGCCTCCGGCCCAGGGCGTTCGCGCCCGGCGGACGCGTGTCGCCGTCGGAATGGAGGCGGTGGAAGGATGGGCGCATGAGAGTCGCGATCATCGGTGCCCATGGAAAAGTCGCCCAGCAGCTGATGCGGGTGCTCTACGATCTCGGCGACGACTTCGTCGGCGTGGTGCGCAACGACGAGCACGCCGACGACGTCTACCGCCTCGGCGGCGAGGGCGTGCTGCTCGACATCGAGGCGGCCGACGCGGGCGCGCTGGCCGACGCCGTGGCCGGCTGCGACGCGGTGGTGTTCACCGCGGGAGCCGGGGCCGGGTCCGGCATCGAACGCAAGCGCACCGTCGACTACGGCGGCTCGATCAAGGCCCAGGAGGCGGCGGCGCAGGCGGGCGTCCGGCGCTTCGTCCAGGTCTCCGCCTGGGGCGTCGACGCCCCGGTGGAGGGCGACGACCCGGTGTGGGCCGCGTACGTCGAGGCCAAGCGCGACGCGGACACCGCGCTGCGCGCGTCCGGGCTCGACTGGACCATCCTGCGCCCGGGCGGCCTCACCACCGAGGAGGGCACCGGCCGCGTCACGCTCGGCGACAGCGTCCCGCGCGGGCGCATCGCCCGGGAGGACGTCGCGCGCCTGATCGCGCTCGCGCTGCACGAGCCGGCGACGATCGGCCGGCAGTGGGAGGTCGTCGCCGGCGACACCCCGCTGGAGGATGCGGTGCGGGCGCAGGTCGCCTCCGCGTAGGCTTGCGGCCGTGACCACCGACAGCCGGACGGGCGACGCCGGAGCCCGCGACCAGTCCCCCTACGACGCCAGGCCCTGGGTGGCCTCGTACGCCGCCGACGTCCCCGCACGCGTCGAGGTCCCGGAGGGCTCGCTCTCGCACCTGATCGACGCCTCGGTGCGCACCTACGGCAGTCACGTGGCGCTGGAGTTCTTCGGCGCCACCACGACGTACTCCGAGCTGGGCGACCAGATCGCCCGCGCGGCGGAGGGTCTGCGCAAGCTCGGCGTGAAGAAGGGTGACCGGGTCGCGCTCGTGCTGCCCAACTGCCCGCAGCACGTCACCGCGTTCTACGCGGTGCTCCGGCTCGGCGCGGTCGTCGTCGAGCACAATCCGCTCTACACGCCGCGCGAGCTGCGACACCAGTTCGAGGACCACGGCGCGACCGTCGCGATCGTCTGGGACAAGGTGGCCGCGACCGTCCAGGAGCTCCCCGCCGACCTCGGCGTCCGCACGATCGTCTCCGTCGACCTGACCAGGGCGATGCCGGCCTCGAAGCGGATCGCGCTGCGCCTGCCGGTCCGGGCGGCCCGCACGGCGCGCGAGCAGCTGACCGCAAAGGTGACCGGAACCGTCCGCTGGGACGCGCTCGTCGCCTCGCGCCGGCTCAAGGCAAGCCACCCCCGGCCGGAGCGCGACGACCTGGCGCTCATCCAGTACACCTCCGGCACGACCGGGCTGCCGAAGGGCGCCATGCTGAGCCACGGCAACCTCTCCGTGAACGCGGCCCAGTCGCGCGCCTGGGTGCCGACCATCGAGCGCGGCACGTCGGTGGTGTACGCCGTGCTCCCGCTGTTCCACGCCTACGGGCTGACGCTCTGCCTGACCTTCGCGATGAGCATGGGCGCGCGCCTGGTGCTGTTCCCCAAGTTCGACCCGGACCTCGTGCTGGACGTCGTGAAGAAGCGTCCCGCGACCTTCCTCCCGGCGGTCCCGCCGATCTACGAGCGGCTGGTGCAGGCGGCGGAGAAGCGCAAGGTGTCGCTGTCCGGCATCCAGATCGCGATCTCCGGCGCGATGAGCCTGCCGCAGAGCATCGTCGACCTGTGGGAGCAGAAGACCGGCGGCTACCTCGTGGAGGGCTACGGGCTGTCCGAGTGCTCGCCGGTGCTCATGGCCAACCCGGTCGGCGCCACCCGCAAACCCGGCACCGTCGGCCTCGCCCTGCCCAGCACCGAGCTTCGCGTCGCCGACCCGAACGACCCGACCGTCGACCGGCCGTTCGGCGAGGAGGGCGAGCTGCTGGCCCGCGGACCGCAGGTGTTCTCGGGTTACTGGCGCAAGCCCGACGAGACGGCGAAGGTGCTCACGGCGGACGGCTGGTTCCGCACGGGCGACATCGTCACGATGGACGAGGACGGCTTCGTCCGCATCGTCGACCGCATCAAGGAGCTCATCGTCACCGGCGGCTTCAACGTCTCGCCGACCGAGGTGGAGGACGCGCTGCGGTCGTTCCCCGGCATCGCGGACGTCGCCGTGGTCGGCCTCCCCCACCGCCGCGGCGGCGAGGACGTGGTGGCCGCGGTCGTCATGGAGCCGGGCGCCTCGTTCGACGAGGAGGCGATCCGCGCGTTCGGCCGCGACTGCCTGACCCCGTACAAGGTGCCGAAGCGCGTCGTGCAGGTGGACGAGCTTCCGCGCTCCATCGTCGGCAAGGTCATCCGCCGGAAGGTGCGCGACCAGCTGCTCGGCTAGTCCCCGATCGGGAAGACGAGCAGGGAGCCGGTGGCGGTCGCGACCGTCTTACCGGCCGCGTCGGTGATCACGCCGTCGGCGAAGGCGACCCGGTTTCCCGGCTTGGTCACGGTCGCGGTGCAGGTCAGCTCCCCCGAATGGGCGTACACCGGGCGCAGGTAGTTCACGTTGATCTCGATGGAGGTGTATCCCTGGCCCTGCGGCAGCGTCGTCTGCACCGCGCAGCCGAGCGCCGAGTCGAGCACGGTGCAGAGGAAGCCGCCGTGCACCGTCCCGATCGGGTTGTAGTGCGACTCGTCGGGCTCGCAGACGAACGTGGCCGTGCCCGGCTCCGCCGCCACCAGGGTCATGCGCATGAGCGCCGCGATCGGCGGGGGCGGCAGCTCGCCGCTCAGCATGGAGCGCAGGTACTCCAGCCCGCTCATCCCCGGCATCTTCGCGACTCCGGGCGCCGGGTCCTCCCAGGTGACGGTGCGGATGCGCTCGATCGGGGACTCTTCGCTGGCGGCGTCGCTCATGGCGTCATCCTCTCGCGAGCACGGCCGGAACGCGAGTCCGTCAGCTCGACGCGGCGAGGCGGGCGAGCCTCCGGCGCGCCGCCAGCTCCGCCTGCGTCCGCGGACCGAGCAGCACGCGCGCGCCGCGGAGCACCGCCGCGGTCGTCGCGTGCAGGGGCACGGCCCGCTCCAGCCGGGTGGGCGGCAGCCCGAGCATCGCGCGGTGCCGCGGGTCGAGCGTCGACACGGCGGCCCGGAACAGCACCCGGTACGACGGACGCAGCATGCGGGGCAGCGGCGCACGCCGGATGAAGCGCACGATCTCCTCCACCTCCGGGCCGCCGCGCAGTTCGCCCGCCTCGGTGACCGCGTCGATCTGGGCGCGGAGCCCGGCCGCGGTGCGGGGCGCATCCGGCACCCCCATGAGCTCGGCCGCCGTCGCCCACTCGGCGACGTAGCCGTCGGCCCCGCCGGGCAGCGGCCCGCCCCAGCGCAGGTGCGCGGTCAGGAAGGCGTCGGTGAAGGCGAGGTGCACCCACCGGGCGAGCTCCAGGTCGTTCGCCGAGTACGGGCGCTCGACGCCGTGCCCGTCGACGAACGTCCCCACCACCCGTCGGTGCAGCGCCTGCACCATCTCCGAGCCGGCGATCGCCTGGCCGCGGCTGCCGAACGTGACGGTGTGGATCCACTGGATCGTCCCGGCGAGCCGGCCGAGCGGGTCCTCGCGGTAGCGGGAGAAGTCGCGTACGCCCGCCAGGGCGCCCGGGTGCAACGCCTGCAGCAGCAGCGCACGGACGCCGGCGACCAGGGTCGGCATCCCGCCGTGCACCGCCCAGGCCGCGCTGCCCGGCGCGAAGAAGCCCTCGTCCTCGCCGAACTCGAGCCGCAGCACCCACGCCGGGACCTCGTCCGACCGTCCGGCGAGCGTCTCGATCAGGCGGGAGCGGAGGGGCGCGAGCACGCCGCCTGCGGTCGCTCCGGCGGTGGCCCCGGTCATCGTGGGCCGCTCATCCTGCGGCCACCTCGACGCCGAGGCCGTCGACCGACCGGGCGTCGGGCAGCTCCGCCAGCAGCCGCCCCGGCAGGAGGATCTTCGACCGCCGCACCCCGGAGCCGATGATGACGACCTCCTGCTCGCCGACGCGGCCGTCGACCAGCACCGGCCAGCCGGCGGGCAGCCCGATCGGGGTGATGCCGCCGTACTCCATCCCGGTCAGCTCGATCGCGCGATCCATCGGCAGGAATGACGCCTTGCGCACGTCCAGCAGCCGCTTGACGGTGTTGTTGACGTCGGCCCGCGTCGTCGAGAGCACGACGCAGGCGGCGATGCGCTCGACGCCCTCACGCTTGCCGCCGACCACGACACAGTTGGCGAGGTGGGACGCATCCAGCCCGAAGGCGTCGCGCGTCGCGGCCGTGTCGGAGATGTCGGGGTCGATCTCGACCACGCCGACCTGCTCCAGCCAGCCGAGGGCCTCCAGCGCCGCGCGCGTCGGCGGCGCCAGCAGGTCGGTGCGGGTCGAAGCCGGGGCGGTGGTGAGCCCGCCGAGAGTGAAGACGCCCATGTGCCAACGCTAGCGCGCGAGGGGGCGCCGAGGTGCGCCGCATCCCGGGTTCGCAGCCGGCGGACCCGGGATTCGGCGCACATCCTCAGGAGCGGCTACTGGCCGGCACGCTCCAGCACGAGCTCGCGCACCCGCGCCGCGTCGGCCTGGCCGCGCATGGCCTTCATGACCGCGCCGATCACGGCCCCGGCGGCCTGCACCTTGCCGTCGCGGATCTTGGCGAGCACGTCCGGCTGGGCGGCCAGCGCCTCGTCGATGGCGGCGATGAGCGCGCCGTCGTCGGACACGACCGCGAGGCCGCGGGCGTCCACGACCTCCTGCGGGCGTCCCTCGCCGGCGATGACACCCTCCAGCACCTGGCGGGCCAGGCGGTCGGTCAGCGTGCCGGCCTCGACCAGGGCGGCCAGCTCGGCGACGTGCTGCGGGCTCACGAGGGTGCCGGCGGGCACGTTCTGCGCGTTGGCGAGGCGGGCGATCTCGCCCGTCCACCACTTGCGCGCGGCGGCGGGCGACGCGCCGGCGGCGACGGTCGCCTCCACCTCGTCGAGCAGGTCGGCGTTCGCGACGTCCTGGAACTCCAGCGCCGTGAAGCCCCACTCGGCCGTCAAACGCTTGCGGCGGGCGGCCGGCTGCTCCGGCAGCGTGCCGCGCAGCTCCTCGACCCACTCGCGGCTCGGCGCGACCGGGACGAGGTCGGGCTCCGGGAAGTAGCGGTAGTCGTCGGCATCGGACTTCGGCCGGCCGGCGCTCGTGGTCCCGGTGTCTTCGTGCCAGTGGCGGGTCTCCTGCACGATGGTGCCGCCGGCCTCCAGGATGGCCGCCTGGCGCTGGATCTCGTACCGCACCGCGCGCTCGATCGAGCGAAGCGAGTTCACGTTCTTCGTCTCCGTGCGGGTGCCGAGCTCGGTCGTGCCGCGACGGCGGAGGGAGACGTTGGCGTCGCAGCGGACGTTGCCCTCCTCCATCCGGGCGTTGGAGACGCCGAGCGCCTTGACGATGTCGCGGATCGCGCGCACGTAGGTGCGGCCCACCTCGGGCGCGTCGGCCTCGGCGCCCTCGATGATCTTGGTCACGATCTCGACCAGCGGCACCCCGCCGCGGTTGAAGTCGACGAGCGAGTAGTCCGCGCCCTGGATGCGGCCGGTCGCGCCGCCGACGTGCGTCAGCTTGCCCGCGTCCTCCTCCATGTGCGCGCGCTCGATCTCGATCGTGATCTCGCGGCCGTTCTCCAGCTCGATCGTGATCGAGCCGTCGTGCGCGATCGGCTCGTCGTACTGCGAGGTCTGGAAGTTCTTCGCCAGGTCGGGGTAGAAGTAGTTCTTCCGGGCGAACCGGCTCGACTCGGCGATGTCGCAGCCGAGGGCGAGGCCCAGGCGGATGCTCGACTCGATCGCCTTCTCGTTCACCTGCGGCAGGCCGCCCGGGAGGCCGAGGCAGGTGGGGCAGGTGTTCGTGTTGGCGCCGGAACCGAACTCGTTGGCGCAGCCGCAGAACATCTTGGTCTTGGTGTTGAGCTCGACGTGCACCTCGAAGCCGAGCACCGGCTCGAACAGCTCGAGCGCCTTGTCGTAGTCCATCAACTCGGTGGTGGCGTTCGCCATCAGACGGCTCCCTCTTCGCTCGCGAACATCTCGGTGGCGCTCAGATCGGGCGCTTTGCTGAGCAGCGTCCCGCCCCAGGTCTGCTCCAGCAGCTGCTCCAGCGCCGCGCCGTAGGTGTAGAGGCGGGCGTCGGCGCGGGCCGGCGCCATCAGCTGCATGCCGACCGGCAGGCCGTCCTCCGGCGCGAGGCCGATCGGCAGGCCCATGCCCGGGACACCGGCGAGGTTCGCCGGGATGGTGGTGATGTCGTTGAGGTACATCGCCATCGGGTCGTCGATCTTCTCGCCCAGCTTGAAGGCGGTGGTCGGCGCGCTCGGGCTGACCAGCACGTCCACCTTCTCGAACGCGGCCTGGAAGTCGCGCTGGATGAGCGTGCGCACCTTCTGCGCGCTGCCGTAGTAGGCGTCGTAGTAGCCGGCGCTCAGGGCGTAGGTGCCGAGGATGATGCGCCGCTTGACCTCCGGGCCGAAGCCCGCGTCGCGCGTCGCGGACATGACGCGCTCGACCGTGACCGGCGGCTCGGACGGGTTCACGCGGAGGCCGAAGCGCACCGAGTCGAAGCGGGCCAGGTTGCTCGACGCCTCCGCCGGGAGGATGAGGTAGTACGCCGCGACGGCGTACCCGAAGCTGGGCGCGCTGACCTCGACGATCTCGGCGCCCGCCGACTCCAGCAGGGCGAGGGACTCGTCGAAGCGCTGCTTGACGCCGGCCTGGAAGCCGTCACCCGCGATCTCGCGGATGACGCCGACGCGCACGCCCTTCAGCGCGCCCTCCCGGCGTCCGGCCCGCGCGGCGTCGGCCATCGACGGCCAGGTGTCGGTGAGCGAGGTCGAGTCGAGCGGGTCGTGCCCGGCGATCACGTCGTGCAGGAGACCCGCGTCGAGCACGCTGCGCGACACCGGCCCGACCTGGTCGAGCGAGCTGGCGAGCGCGATCGCGCCGTAGCGGCTGACGCCGCCGTAGGTCGGCTTCACGCCGACCGAACCGGTCACCGCGGCGGGCTGGCGGATCGAGCCGCCGGTGTCGGAGCCGAGCGCGAGCGGCGCCTCGAACGCCGAGACGGCCGCGGCCGAACCGCCGCCGGAGCCGCCGGGGATGCGCTCCAGGTCCCACGGGTTGCGGGTCGGGCCGTACGCCGAGTGCTCGGTGGAGGAGCCCATCGCGAACTCGTCCATGTTGGTCTTGCCGAGCGGCACCAGGTCGGCCTCGCGCAGCTTGCGCACCACCGTCGCGTCGTAGGGCGGGATCCAGCCCTCGAGGATCTTGGAGCCGGAGGTGGACGGCATGTCCTCGGTGGCGAGCACGTCCTTGATCGCGATCGGCACGCCGGCGAGCGGGCCGAGCGGGTCGCCCGCGGCGCGGCGGCCGTCGATCTCGGCGGCGGTGCGGAGCGCCTTCTCGGCGGCGACGTGCAGGAACGCGTGGACGTCGGCGTCGACCGACTCGATGCGGTCGAGGTGGGCGCGCACGGCCTCCTCGGAGGAGACCTCGCGCGCGGCGAGCTTCTCCGCGAGGTCGGCGGCGGAGAGCCGGGTCAGATCGGTCATGGCCTACTCCTCGTCCAGGATGGTGGCGACCTTGAAGCGGTCGCCCTCGCGCTCGGGGGCGCCGGAGAGCGCCTGCTCGACCGTCAGCGACGGCCGCACCTCGTCCGTGCGGAACACGTTCGTCAGCGGGAGCGGGTGGCTCGTGGCCGGAACGTCGGGACCAGCCACCTCCTGCACCTTCGCGACGGACTCGACGATCTGGCCGAGCTCCTTCGTGAGGCTCTCGAGCTCGTCGGGGCTGAGGTCGATCCTGGCGAGGTTCGCCAGGTGCGCGACCTGTTCTGCGCTGATCTCGCGTGCGCTGGTTTCAGACAAGGGTGCGTCTCCGTGGGATTCGGTGGTGGTCGGCAGGCTCGCGTGGCGTCCCGCCGCTATCGATTCTAGGGCGAGCCGAACAGGCCGCGCCCCAGCCGGTTCACCGCCTCATATGCCTGCTTGTAGGTGGCGGGCACCGGCGCGCCCGGCTCGCCGTAACGCGCCATCAGCAGGCCGGCCAGGCCGATGCCGGGCGGGCTGAGCGGCCGGTCCTCGTCCTGCGGGGCCGGCGCGTCGGCCTCCGGGTTCGGCGGGAGGTACTGCGGGTGGGTGTCCGGCCAGGTGCCCGGCTGGCGCGGGGTCGTGCGGTTGATCGCGTTGTCAATCGTGCGGGCCCCGCGGTCGCGTTCGGTGAGGTGCGGGAGGCCGAACTTCCTGCTCAGCGTCGCGACGACCGCGGCGTGGTGCATCTCCTCGTGGATGATCGTGTTGCGCGCCGTGTAGGCCGAGATCGCGATCGCCGGGACACGCACGCCGAGCCGGTCGAACCCGAAGCCGTTCTCGCCGGGGCCGCGGTCGTCCGGAGGAGTGGCCGGGCCGGGCGGCACGTGGTCGTACGTCCCGCCGTGCTCGTCGAAGGTGACGAGCAGCATCGTGTTGAGCGCGTTCGACCCTTTCGCGCTGCGCGCCGAGCGGATCGCGGAGTACACCCGGTGCAGCAGCAGCTCGCCGGCCCTGACGTCCGAGATGGCTCCGCCGACGACGATGTCGCCAGCGATGTCCTCCTCTGTCATCGGGCCGCCCGGCGGGTGCATGTCGTTGTGGTCGTAGAGCAGCCGCGGCTCGACGAAGGCGTAGTCCGGCAGGGTGCCCTCGGCGACGTCCGCATAGAACTGCGTCATCGTCCGGAAATGCGTCTTCCAGTACGGCTGCAGCGCCGGGGCGTGGATGAAGCCCGTCAGCGAGATCAGCTGCCGGTCGTCGAAGTAGACCCGCCAGCTGCGTCCGGCCTCCTCCAGCCGGTTGAAGATCGTCGGAGCGTCGTTCTTCGGGTCGAACCACTTCTTCAGCCCCTCGACCCCGCCGTTGTCGACGTAGCCGTGCGAGGTGGAGGCGTGGAAGAAGGAGCGGTTGCAGAAGGTCTGGGAGGGCACCGCGCAGTGCCAGTGGTCATAGACCGCGAACTGCCGGGCGAGGGTGGAGAAGACCGGCAGCATGTCGGGCGAGAAGCCGCCCATGACGCGACGGTACTGGTCGACCGTCGGCTCCTGCCCGGTGTCCTTGCGGAGCACGCCGACGTAGTCGCGCACGAACCCGCGCATGGTGGGCCTGGCTCCGGGCGGCGGCGCGTTGTACGGTGGCTGCATCTCGCGCACGCGGGCGTCCGCGTTGGAGGGCGGGTCGACCACCTCGTACAGCTGGGTGTTGACGTGCGGATAGACCTCGCCGGGGTCGGGCGACGGCTGCCGCATGACGAAGTCGGTGGTGCCCTCGTAGACGTGCGCCGGGATGTCGGGGCCGCCCGCCGGGTCCGGGTTGCGATGGTCGCCGAACGCCAGCCCCTCGAACGTCTCGCCCGCGGGGAGGGTGTCCGCGTCGTAGAGGCGGCCCAGAAGGTTGTCGAACGAGCGGTTCTCGTACATCAGCACGACGAGGTGGTCGAACCCGGGACCGCCCGCACGCGGCGGCAGCGGAGGGTACTCCTCGCCCGACTCGTCGGCCGTCGGGGCGGTGCGGCCGGCCGCCACCCCGAAGGCGGCTCCGGCGGCCGCGCCCGCTCCTCCGCCCACGACGGCTCCGGCGGCGACCAGGCCGGCGCCCTTCAGGAAGGAGCGCCTGCTCGCGTCACGGCGCTCCCGCGCGTCGGGCGGCTCGGCGGAGCTCGGCTCGGCGGGGTGGTCGTCGTCCGATCGCATCCCCACCATTATGGGCGCACCCCCCGACAGCGCTCCGTGACCGTGTTCAGTGGGCGGACGCGTTCTTCACCTCGACGCCGGAGGAGGCGTCGGGGGCGAGCACCAGGTCGCCGCGGTCGATGCCGATCATCGCCAGGTTGCGCATGCACTCGGTGCCCGCGGTGAAGTACGCGTTGTGTCCGGACGACCCGGCCAGCGTGGCGTGCGTGAGCGGGTCGACCGCCCCGCCGACGCCCATCGGCGTCGCGCCGTAGCCCGGCGACCCGGGGTCGCTGCCGAAGAACGCGCTGTTGACGATCGGGTCCATCGGCGCCTCGCCGACGAACACGTTGCCGTGCGCCACCGCCAGATCCGCGACCGACTGGGCGGCGCTGCCGGGCGACCCCATCAGGGCGAGGGCGTCGACGGTGACCGTGTGACGTTCGAGCGCCATGAGGGCGGCGGTGGACCCATACGAGTGGGCGAAGACGCTGAGGAATGGCTGGTCGGCGCTGCGGATGGCCCGGATGCCCTGCAGCGTGCGCTCCAGGCTGTCGGCGCCCTGCGTGGCCAGCGTGGTGCCGCCGATGTTCGTCAGCACCGGCGTCTGGTAGCCGATCCAGGCCACCACCGCGACGCCCGGCGCGCCGCCGCTGCCGCGCGGCCCGAGGATGCGCCGGAGGAAGCCGGTCTGCAGGTCGTACTGCTCCTGCGCGACCTTCGCCCAGTCCTGGATCTGCTCGCCCACGGACATGTACATGCCCGGCACCAGCACGCTCACGTAGCGCGCGGTGCTGAGGTCGCCGACCACGATCGCGGCCTTCGCATCCGTCGACGGGTCGAGGCCGACCAGGGTGCGCGTGACGCCGTCGCGCTTCGACAGCGCCTTCTGGACGTTCTCGAGCGTCTCGAGCTGCCGCAGCAGCCCGACCCGCTCCGCGCGCCCGTGCTCGGAACGCAGCCGCGTGCTGACGTGCGAGATGGTCTGCTTCAGATCGAGGGCGTTCGCCCGACCGCGGACCGCGTACGGCACGCCCTCGAGGTTGCCGATCACGTGCGGGGCGGCCTGCACGAGCACCTTCTGCTTCGCCGGGTCGATCAGCTTCCAGAGGCGGCTCACGTCCGCCGCCGCCGGCGTCTCGACAAGCAGGGACTCCAGCTTCGCCCGGTTCGCGTCGAGGAAGGACGGCAGCGCGGAGGCGTCGAGCCCGGCGACCGCGCCCAGCAGCGAGGCGGCCGCGCCGCGGCCGTTCGGCGCGGACGGCAGGTCGGAGACACCGGCGGAGATCGGGTCGCCGGCGGTGGATCCGGCGGTCACGGCGGAGACGGCGGCGACCGGCTGCGGCAGGTCGGCGGGCAGCACAGAGGCCCCGGTCAGTCCGGAGACGACCGAGGTCACAGTGAGAACAGCTGCAAAGCCGACCAGCACTCCGTCCGGGTCCCTCCGAGAGCGAGCGAGCTTAGCCCTTGCGTGTGCGCCCGGGGAGCGCACGCCTCGACTCTACCCGTGAACGGGTGGCGGACGGCAAGCCGTTCTACCCCCGATTCGGGGGGAGAATTCGAATCCTGTCGGCGACTTGGGGGACCGAAATCACGCGGAAATCACTCCGCGTCGAGTGCTGCCGGCCCTTCCTCGACCAGCTTCTTGAACTGGGCCGCGTCGATGACACGCACGCCGAGCTCCTCCGCCTTCGCCAGTTTGGACCCCGCGCCCGGTCCCGCGGCGACGAAATCGGTCTTCTTGGACACGCTCGACGCCGCCTTCCCGCCGGCGGCGATGATCGCCTCCTGCGCGCCCTCTCGCGTGAAGCCCTCGAGCGAGCCGGTGGCGACCACCGTGAGTCCCGCGAGCACTCCCCCGCCCTCGTCGGCACGGCCCGGACCGGGGTGGCCCGGCGTGGCGAACTGCACGCCGTCGGCCGCCCAGCGCTCCACGATGTCGCGGTGCCAGTCGACCTCGAACCAGGCGAGCACCGCGTCCGCGATGATGCCGCCCACGCCGTCCACCGCGGCCAGCTCGTCACGCGTCGCGGACCGGATGGCGTCGAGCGACCCGAAGTGGTTGGCGAGCGCCCGCGCGGCCACCGGACCGACGTGACGGATGTTGAGCGCGACCAGGATGCGCCACAGCGGCTTCTCGCGCGCCGCGGCCAGGTTGTTCAGCAGCTCGATCGCGCTCTTCGACGGCACGTACAGCTCGTCGCCGGAGAACTCGGCGTCGGGGTCGAACGCGCCGTCCTTCTTCTGGCGGCGACGGCGGAACGGGGTGTCCACCTTCTCCTCGCCCGTGTCGGTGAGCTTCGGCAGGCCGGTCTCGGAGTCGCGCACGACGACCTCGATCGGGAACAGGTCGGCGAGGGTGAGGCCGAACAGCCCGGCCTCGGTCGGGAGCGGCGGCGTCTCGGGGAAGCGCGGCTGCGTGAGCGCCGCGGCCGCTACCTCGCCGAGCGCCTCGATGTCGAGCGCCCCGCGCGAGCCGATGTGCTCGACGCGGCCGCGCACCTGGGCGGGGCAGAACTCGGCGTTCGGGCAGCGGAGGTCGATGTCGCCCTCCTTGGCCGGGGCGAGGCGCGTTCCGCACTCCGGGCAGTTCTCGGGCATGACGAACTCGCGCTCGGTGCCGTCGCGCAGCTCCACGACCGGGCCGAGCACCTCCGGGATGACGTCGCCGGCCTTGCGGAGCACGACGGTGTCGCCGATCAGCACGCCCTTGGCCTTCACGACCTCCTGGTTGTGCAGGGTCGCCTGCCGCACCTCCGATCCCGCGACGCGCACCTTCTCCATCACGGCGAACGGCGTCGCCCGGCCGGTGCGCCCGACGCTGACCACGATGTCGAGCAGCTTCGTGTTGACCTGCTCCGGCGGGTACTTGTATGCGATCGCCCAGCGCGGAGCGCGGCTGGTGGCGCCCAGCTCGTCGTGGAGCGCGAGCTCGTCGACCTTGATGACGATGCCGTCGATCTCGTGCTCCACCGCGCCGCGGTGCGCGCCGTAGTACTCGATGAACTCGTCGACTTTCTTGGCGTCGTCGACGACGCGGTAGTGCGTGGAGGTCGGCAGGCCCCAGCCCTTGAGCAACTCGTAGATCTTCGACTGCGCGTCGACGGGCGGGTTCTGCCAGGCCCCGATGCCGTGCACGAGCATGTGCAGGCGGCGCAGGCGGTTGCGCATGAGCTCGAGCTGGGCGGCGTTCTTGCCCTCGGCCTTCTGCCGGAGCGATCCGCTCGCCGCATTGCGCGCGTTGGCGAAGACGCGCTCGCCGGCCTCCTGCTGGTGGGCGTTGAGCTCCTCGAACTCCGCCACCGGGAAGAACACCTCGCCGCGCACCTCGACCAGCGCGGGCGGGTCGTCGGTCGCGAGCCGGGTCGGGATGACCGGGATCCAGCGGATGTTCTCGGTCACGTCCTCCCCCACGACGCCGTCGCCGCGGGTCGCCGCCGAGACCAGCACGCCCTTCTCGTAGCGCAGGTTGATCGCCAGGCCGTCGATCTTGAGCTCGCACAGGTAGTCGACCCGGCGTCCGGCGTCGCGCTCGACCCTCGCGGCCCACGCCTCGAACTCCTCGAGCGAGAATACGTTGTCGAGGCTGAGCATGCGCTCGGCGTGCTGCACGGGCGCGAACAGCGTCGTCTGGGCGCGGCCGCCGACGGTCTGGGTCGGGCTGTCCTGCGACTGCAGCTCGGGGTGGAGCCGCTCCAGCTCCTCGAGCCGCCGCATCATGCGGTCGTACTCCTCGTCGCTCACCAGCACGGTGTCGCGCTCGTAGTACGCGTCGCGCAGCTCGAGGATGCGCGTGGTCAGCTGCTGCGCCTCGGCCCGCGCGTCAGCGAGCTGGTCGTCCGTCGTCGTCTCGATCGCCACGCCTCCAGCTTATTCGGCACCCCCGACGTCGGAGGCGGCGCCCGCCGCGGTCCGCGGGCGTCGGTCTCGCCGCAGCGGATCGTGCAGCGGCCGGCGGCTCAGCACCGCCGCGACGAGGAAGCACGCGGCGCCCAGCAGTGTCCCGAGGTTCGCCCAGAGCAGGCTCAGCGGGTCGCCGGTCGACGGGATGGTGTACGCGCCGATCGCGGACAGCCCGAACAGCACCGACCCGACCAGGTTGAGTCCGGTGCCGTGCCAGGTGCGCGCGCTCGGATCCCACAGCCGTTCCCGGTCGACGGTCGCGGCGACGGCGAGGGCGCTGGAGACCAGGAAGCAGATCGACCCGAACGCGTCGGGCCGCCAGCCGTTCCCGACCCGCGCCGCGCTGTTGGCGGAGACGATGAGCGCCTCGGTGGTGCTCACGTTGAAGAACAGCGTCCCGACGAACTGCACCGCCGCCGCCCACCAGTCGTACCGGTCGGGCGCGTTGCTCTCCCGGCGCGGCGGCCGGCGACCGCTGAGGGCGAGCTGGATGAACGCCGCGGCGGTGAAGAACAGTGCGCCGACGAAGAACGTGAGGTTGGCGGCGACGTCGCCGACCGCGTCCTGATAGGCGGGAACGGCGCCGACCAGGAAGAACAGCGAGCCGATCGCGAAGCCCCAGGCCTCGCGCCGCAGGCGAGTCGACCGCTGTGCCGTCATGGCGGGAGCCTAGGACGCGGCCGGCCCCTCCGGGAAGCCTGTGGTGTCGGGCGCTCGTGCTCAGACGGGGACGGCGGAGACCGTCCGGTCGATCGTCGTCTGCCCCAGCACGCGCGTCCCGACGTACACCACGGCGGTCTGGCCGGGCGCGACGCCGTTGAGCGGCACGTCGGGCCGGATGACGAGCTCGCCGTCCGTGACCGACGCCACCGCGGGCACCGGGTCGGCGTGCGCCCGGATCTGCACCTCGCACGCGAACGGGGTCGCCGGGTCGACGGGCGGAAGACCGGCCCAGGTGAACCGCGATCCGGCGATCTCGGCGATGTCGAGCGCCTCGCGCGGGCCGACCACGACCTGGTTCTCCTTCGGCCGCACCTCCAGCACGAACCGCGGGCGGCCGTCCGGCGACGGGAATCCGACGTTCAGGCCCTTGCGCTGGCCGACGGTGTACGCGTGCGCGCCCCCGTGGGTGCCGAGGCGGTTGCCCTCGCGGTCGACGATGTCGCCGGTCGCCGTGCCGACGCGCTCCGCCAGCCAGCCGCGGGTGTCGCCGTCGGGGATGAAGCAGATGTCGTGCGAGTCCGGCTTGTTCGCGACGGCCAGGCCGCGGGCGGCGGCCTCCGCGCGCACCTCGGCCTTCGAGGGCGTCGCGCCGAGCGGGAACATGGCGTGCGCGAGCTGCTCCGCGGTGAGCACGCCGAGCACGTAGGACTGGTCCTTCGCCCAGGCGCTCGCGCGGTGCAGCTCGCGGTTGCCGTGCTCGTCCGTCACGATGGCCGCGTAGTGGCCGGTGCAGACCGCGTCGAAGCCGAGGTCGAGCGCCTTCTCCAGCAGGGCGGCGAACTTGATGCGCTCGTTGCAGCGCATACACGGGTTCGGCGTGCGGCCGGCGGAGTACTCGGCGATGAAGTCGTCGACCACGTCGAGCTTGAACCGCTCGGAGAAGTCCCACACGTAGTACGGGATGCCGATGATGTTGGCCGCGCGCTGCGCATCCATCGAGTCCTCGATCGTGCAGCACCCGCGGCTGCCGGTGCGCAGCGTGCCCGGCATGCGCGACAGCGCCAGATGGACGCCGACCACGTCGTGCCCCGCCTCGACGGCGCGCGCCGCCGCCACCGCGGAGTCCACCCCGCCGCTCATCGCCGCCAGAACCTTCACCCGCCCCATCCTACCGCCGCCCCCTGGTACCCGCCCCTCGTCCGCTCCCCTCCCCGAGCCCGCCCACTGGTGACACCTCGTCACCACCCGCCGTCGCTGGTGACAAGATGTCACCACTCGGCGGCGGTAGTGACGACATGTCACCACTCGGCAGTGGTGACGAGATGTCACCACTCGCGGGCGGTAGTGACCCAGATGTCACCAATCGGCGCGGATGGTGACGAGATGTCACCACTCGGCGACAGTGGTGACCAGATGTCACCAATGGGCGCGGATGGTGACGAGATGTCACCACTCGCGGGCGGTAGTGACGAGATGTCACCACTCGAGAGCGTTGGTGACGAGATGTCACCACTCGAGTGGTGACGAGATCTCACCACTCCAGAGCGTTGGTGACGACATGTCACCACTCGGCAGTGGTGACGTGATGTCACCACTCGCGAGCGTTGGTGACGAGATGTCACGACTCGGGAGCGTTGGTGACGAGATGTCACCACTCGGCGCGGATGGTGAGCGGGTGTCGTCACCCGGTGGCGCGGGTGCCGGGAGGCCGCCGCCCAGCGGCGTCTCAGCGCGCGAGGCGGGTGGGGCGCTCGGCCAGGCCGGCGCGGGAGGCCTGCGCGAAGGCGGCGGGGAGGGCGGCGAGCAGGGCGTCCACGTCGGCCTCGGTCGAGGTGCGGCCCAGCGTGAAGCGCAGCGCGCTGCGGGCCTCCTCCTCGGTGCGGCCCATCGCGAGCAGCACGTGCGACGGCTCCGGGATGCCGGCCTGGCACGCCGAGCCGGTCGAGACGGACACCCCGGCCATGTCGAGCAGGAACAGCAGCGAGTCGCCCTGCGCGCCGGGGAACGTGAAGTGCGCGTTCGACGCGACGCGCTTCCCCGACGCCGGCTCCGGGCCGCTCAGCACCGCCTCCGGAACGGCCTCGCGCACGCCGCGGATGAGCCGGTCGCGCAGCGCGGTCAGCCGTGCCGTCTCTTCCTCCCGCTCGGCCTCCGCCGCGCGGGCCGCCACCGCGAAGGACACCGCGGCCGCCACGTCCTGCGTCCCGCTGCGCACCTGGCGCTGCTGGCCGCCGCCGTGGAGGAGCGGCACCACCGTGGACGCGCGGCTCAGCACCAGCGCGCCGATCCCGACCGGGCCGCCGATCTTGTGCGCGGAGACGCTCAGCGCGTCCACCCCCAGGGCGTGGAAGTCGAGCGGCAGGTGGCCGTACGCCGCCACCGCGTCCACGTGGACGGGCACCCCCGCCGCGCGCGCGACCGCGGCGAGCGCCGCCACGGGCTGCACGGTGCCGACCTCGTTGTTGACCGCGAGGAAGGTCAGCAGCGCGACGTCGTCGCCGTCGATCGCCGCCGGCACGGCGATGCGGCCGTCGCGGTCGAGCGGCAGCCAGTCCGGTCGGGCGCCCTCCGCGCGCTCCAGCCACTCGACGGTGTCGAGCGTCGCGTGGTGCTCGCCGCCTGGCGCGAGGATGCGGGAGCGCCGCCCGCCGTCGACGCGCGCCCAGTACATCCCCTTGACCGCGAGGTTGATCGCCTCGGTGCCGCCGGAGGTGAACACGATCTCGATCGGGTCGGCGCCGAGCGTCGCGGCGACGGTCTCGCGCGCCTCTTCCAGCATCCGCCTGGCCTGCTGGCCCTGGCTGTGGATGCTGGAGGGGTTGCCGACGACGCCCATGGCCTCGGTGTAGGCGGCGATCGCCTCCGGGCGCATCGGCGTGGTGGCGGCGTGGTCGAGGTAGACCGGCACGGTGTTCTCCGAGCTTTCTCTCCGGACGGGTATCACTACTGTAGATCGCATGACCTCGTCCGATCCCCTGCGCAACCTGGGTGTACGTGTCGGGCAGCAGGCCGGTGAGCTGCGGGTGTTCTCCGCGAACGCGGACGCCATGGAGCTGTGCCTGTTCGACAAGGCCGACCCGAACTGGCTGGTCAAGTCGGTGCCGATGACGCGGGATGCGAACGGCGTCTGGGTCGGCCGTTCGCGCTCGCTCACCGTCGGCACCCGGTACGCGCTCCGAGTCTCAGGACCGACCGCGCCCGCCAACTCCTTCGACCCGGAGGCGCTGCTGATCGACCCGTACGCCCGGGGCCTCGTGCGCGTCGGAACGGACGGCTGGCGCTCCGTCGTGGTCTCGGACGGCTTCGACTGGGGCGACGCCCGCAAGCCGAACACGCCGCTCGACCACACCGTGGTCTACGAGGCGCACGTGAAGGGCATCAGCCGGCTGAATCCCGACGTGCCGGAGGAGCTGCGCGGCAGTTACGCGGGTCTCGCCCACGAGTCGACCATCGCGTACTTGAAAGACCTGGGCGTCACCGCCGTGGAGCTGCTCCCGGTGCACGCGTTCGTGTCGGAGCAGCGGCTGGTGCAGGAGGGCCTCACCAACTACTGGGGCTACAACACGCTCAACTTCTTCACCCCACACACGCCGTACGCCTCGCGCGCCGCGCAGGCCGCCGGTCCCGCGGCCGTGCTCGCCGAGTTCAAGGGCATGGTCAAGCTGCTGCACCTCGCGGGCATCGAGGTGATCCTGGACGTGGTCTACAACCACACCGCGGAGGAGGGCATCGGGGGCCCGCGCACGAGCTTCCGCGGCATCGACAATGCGACCTACTACCGACACGACGACTCCGGCGCGTACATCGACGTGACCGGATGCGGCAACACGGTCGACTTCGGCAACCCGGTGCCGCAGCGGCTGGTGCTCGACTCGCTCCGCTACTGGGCGAACGAGGTGCAGATCGACGGGTTCCGGTTCGATCTGGCGGCGACGCTCGGCCGCGGGACGGACGCGTCCTTCCACCGCGACCATCCGCTGCTCGCCGCGGCGCAGTCCGATCCGGCGCTGCAGGGCGTGAAGCTCATCGCCGAGCCGTGGGACGTCGGCCTGGGCGGCTGGCAGACCGGCAACTTCCCCGGCCCGGCCGACGGGCACGCCGGCTGGTCGGAGTGGAACGATCGCTACCGCGACCGGGTGCGCAACTTCTGGCTGGCCGACATCGCCGAGGCCCGCCGCAACGGGCAGGCGCCGGTGGGGATCGGCGGCTTCGCGACACGGCTGGCCGGCTCCTCCAACACCTTCTCGCCAGAGCGCGGCCCGCTGGCGTCGGTGAACTTCGTGACCGCGCACGACGGCTTCACGATGGCCGACCTGACCGCGTACGACGTCAAGCACAACCTCGGCAACGGCGAGGACAACCGCGACGGCACGGACAACAACCGGTCGTTCAACCACGGCGTCGAGGGACCGACGGTGGACGAAGCTGTGCTGCTGACCCGGGCGAAGGCCGTGCGCAACCTGATGGGGACGCTGCTGCTGTCGGCGGGCGTGCCGATGATCACCGCCGGCGACGAGTACGGCCGCAGCCAGCGCGGGAACAACAACGCGTACTGCCACGACAGCGAGCTCACCTGGCTGAGCTGGCTGCGCACGCGCGAGCAGCGGGAACTGTACGAGACGACGAAGCGGCTGTTGCAGCTGCGCCGCGAGAACCCGGCGCTGCGTCCCGCCCGCTACGCGGTCGACGGCCAGACCACGCCGAACGCCAGCCACATGGACTGGTACGACGCCACCGGGCAGCGGATGGACGACGACGACTGGAACTCGCCGGAGAACCGCACGCTGCAGTACCTGGCGGCGTCGACGCCCGACAAGGAGGAGTTCAACCGCATCCTCCTCATCGTGCATGGCGTGGAGGACGACGTGGAGGTCTCGCTCCCGCAGGCGCCCGGCGTCACCTCGTACCGCCTGCTGTGGGACTCGGCGACCGAGGTCCCGATCTCGGAGGACGAGGCGGACCTCCCGCCGGGGACGACGCGCCTGGTCGGCGGAACCTCGATGCAGCTCTACCGGGCGAACGGACCGCGGGTGGTGTCCTGATGGCGAAGCAGAAGGCTGCGGCGGGCACGCCGGCGACGGTGGCGCTCACGGCGCTGGGCCTGCCGTTCACCGCGCACCCGTACGAGCACGACCCCTCCGCACCGTCGTTCGGCCTCGAGGCGGCCGAGGCGCTCGGGGTCGAGCCCGACCGCGTCTTCAAGACGCTGCTCGCGGACACCGACCTCGGCCTCGTCGTGGGCGTGGTGCCGGTGACCGGGATGCTCGACCTGAAGGCCCTGGCCGCGGCGGTCGGCGCGAAGCGGGCCGCGATGGCCGACCCCGCCGTGGCCGAGCGCCGCACCGGCTACGTCGTCGGCGGCATCAGCCCGATCGGCCAGAAGTCCCGCCACGTCACGGTCGTCGACGAGACCGCGCAGCTGTTCGACACGGTCTTCGTCTCCGGCGGAAAGCGCGGCTTCGACGTCGAGCTCTCCCCCGCCGACCTCCTCACCGCGACCGCCGGCCGCTACGCCCCGATCGCCAAGTAGCCCCCTTCATCGCTTCCTCGCTTAATCCGTCGACACGCCGTCGGAAGCCGGATTAATCGAGGAAGCGATGAAGGGGCCGGGTCAGGAGGCGGTGGTGACGAGGCCGAGCTCGGCGGGAGTGAGCAGGAGGTCGTTGACGGGGACGACGCGGACGGTGTAACCGAAGGAGCCCGCCCAGGCCAGGCGCACCGTTCCGACGAACTCGTGGGCGACCGAGGCGTCGTGGGTGCCGGGCACCGCGGTGTCCACGGCGAGCGCCTGGCGGTGCACGTCGACCAGCTCGTCGCCGTCCTGGCTGCGGCCGTAGACGACCTGCACCTCGACGTCGGACGGTGAGAGCCCGTTCAGCTGGACCAGCGCGCGCACGTGCAGCTCGTCGCCCACCTGCGGCACCGCGTCCAGCCCGCCGGCGTCGACGTGCGCGACCGCGACGCCGGGCCACGCGGCCGTGACGCGCGCCTTCCAGTCGGCGAGGGACCGGGCGCCCGCGTAGTCGTCGGCGCTGAGCCGGTTCTCGTACCCGGCCGCCGGCAGGTACAGCCGCTCCACGTACTCGCGCACCATCCGCTCGGCCGACAGCGGGGAGGACAGCGTCGCGAGGGTGTGCCGGATGCGTGCGACCCACGCCGTCGGCACGCCGTCGGCGTCGCGCTCGTAGAAGCGCGGCGCGATCTGGTGCTCGATCAGGTCGTACATCGCCTCGGCCTCCAGCGCGTCCCGCTCCGCGCCGTCGCCGGCCGCGTCGGCCGACGGGATCGCCCAGCCGTTCTCGCCGTCGTAGAACTCGTTCCACCAGCCGTCGAGGATCGACAGGTTGAGCGCGCCGTTGAGGGCCGCCTTCATGCCGGACGTGCCGCAGGCCTCCAGCGGGCGCAGCGGGTTGTTCAGCCACACGTCGGTGCCCGGGTACAGCAGCTGCGCCATCCCGATGTCGTAGTCGGGCAGGAACACCATCCGCTTCCGGATGTCGTTCTCCGACGCGAACTGCACCAGCTTCTGGATGAGCCGCTTGCCCTCGTCGTCGGCCGGGTGCGACTTGCCGGCGATCACGAACTGCACCGGCCGCTCCGGGTCGGTGAGGATGCGGCGCAGCCGGTCCGGGTCGTGCAGCATCAGGGTGAGCCGCTTGTAGGTCGGGACGCGCCGGGCGAAGCCGATGGTGAGGACGTTGGGGTCGAGCAGGTCGTCCATCCACGCCGGCGAGATGCCGCCCGGGTTCTGCTCCGCCCACGCGGCCTCGAGTCGGCGGCGCGCGTCCTGCACCAGCTGCTCGCGCATCCGGTTGCGCACGCCCCACAGGTCGGAGTCGGTCACGGCGGACGCGTTGCCCCAGTCGGCGTGGGTCGTGTCCTCCGTGCCGAGGCGCTCCAGCGCCAGGGCGCGCAGCATCGGGTCGGTCCAGGTCGGCGCGTGCACGCCGTTGGTGACCGAGTCGATCGGCACCTCCTGCGGATCGAAGCCGGGGAAGAGCCCGTTGAACATGTGCCGCGACACGTCGCCGTGCAGCTGGGAGACGCCGTTGGCGTGCTGCCCCAGCCGCAGCCCCATGACCGCCATGTTGAAGACGTCGGGCGATCCACCCGGGTAGTCCTCCGCGCCGAGCGGGAGCACCTGGTCGGCGCTCACGCCCGGGAGCAGCGCGGTGGAGAAGTACCGCTGGACCAGCGCCCGGTCGAACCGGTCGATGCCCGCGGGGACCGGGGTGTGGGTGGTGAACACCGTGCCGGCGCGCACCACCTGCAGCGCCTGCTCGAAGGTGAGGCCGTCGCCGATGAGGTCGGAGATGCGCTCCAGCCCGAGGAAGCCGGCGTGGCCCTCGTTGGTGTGGAACACCTCCGCCGGAGGCGCGCCGGTGAGCTCGGTCCACGCCTTGACGGCGCGCACGCCGCCGATGCCGAGCAGCAGCTCCTGCAGCAGGCGGTGCTCTCCGCCGCCGCCGTACAGCCGGTCGGTCACCGATCGCAGGCGTTCCTCGTTGTCCGGGATGTCGGTGTCGAGCAGCAGCAGCGTCACGCGGCCGACCGCGGCCTGCCAGACGCGCGCGTGCAGCACGCCATCCGGCAGGGCCAGCGCGATCTGCACCGGAGAGCCGTCCGGGTTGCGCAGCACGCTCAGCGGCAGGCCGTCGGGGTCGAGCACGGGGTAGCTCTCCAGCTGCCAGCCGTCGGGCGAGATCGCCTGCGAGAAGTAGCCGGAGCGGTAGAACAGCCCGGCGGCCACCAGCGGGACGCCGAGGTCGCTCGCCGCCTTCAGGTGGTCGCCGGCCAGGATGCCCAGACCGCCGGAGTACTGCGGCAGGGTGGCCGCGATGCCGAATTCCGGCGAGAAGTACGCGATCGTCTGCGGGGCGTCCGACCCGAGCGACTGGTACCAGCGCGGCTCGCCCAGGTAGGAGCGGAGGTCGTCACGGATGTGGTTCGCCCAGTCGACATAGCCCTGGTCGTTCGCCAGCTCCTGCAGCCGGGAGGGGTCCACCGCGCCGAGCAGCGCGATCGGATCGTGCCTCACCTGCTGCCACAGCTCGGGCGAGATCCGGGCGAACAGCTCCCGGGTGGGCTCGTGCCAGGACCAGCGGAGGTTGGCGGCGATCTCCTCCAAGGCGGAGAGGTTTTCGGGGAGGACGGCGCGGACGGTGAATCTACGGATGGCCTTCACCCGGTCCACTGTAAACGAGCCTCATGTCGAGCAGGTTAATGAGTGTACGGTCGGGACGTGGTGAAGAACGCAGCGACCAGGTCAGCAGCCGCCGCGACAGAGGCGGCCACGGCGACGAATCCGACCGGTGGACCCGGCACGGAGCCCGGGAGGACGGCGGCCGCCGAGCCCCCGGCGCCCTACGAGCCCCTCCTCCCCCGCATCCCGATCCTGGAGCTCTCGCCCCAGGTCGACGAGGGCCTGTGGGCGGCGACGGCGTTCAGCGGCGAGGTGATCCCGTTCCGCGCGACCGCGTTCCGGGAGGGCCACGACAAGATCGGCGTCGACCTGATCCTGCTCGACCCGTCCGGCACCCAGACCGAGCACCACATGCACCCGATCGCGCCGGGCACCGACCGCTGGGAGGTGGAGGTGCAGCTGGAGGAGCTCGGCCTCTGGCGCTACCGGGTGCAGGCGTACGCGGACGAGTACGCCACCTGGCACCACAACGCCGAGGTGAAGGTGCCGGCCGGCATCGACGTCGAGCTCATGCTCACCATGGGCCACGACCTGCTGCAGCGGGCGTCGAAGGACAAGCGCCGCAGCACCGCCGAGCGCCGGCATCTCTCCGAGGCGGCCAAGGTGGTCGCGGACAGCAAGCGGTCGGTCGAGGAGCGGTTCCAAGCCGCGGTGGACGAGCGCATCCAGCACGTGCTGACCGAGCGGCCGCTGGTGAGCCTGCCGTCGCTCTCCGCCACGCGCGCGATCCAGGTGGAGCGGACCCGCGCGGGCGTCGGCAGCTGGTACGAGTTCTTCCCCCGCTCGGAGGGCGCGAAGAAGCTCGCCGACGGGTCCTGGCAGTCCGGCACGTTCCGCACCGCGGCGAAGCGGCTGCCGGAGGTGGCGGCGATGGGCTTCGACGTCGTCTACCTCCCGCCGATCCACCCGATCGGGCGCACCTTCCGCAAGGGGCCGAACAACACGCTCGACGCGGGCGAGAACGACCCGGGCTCGCCGTGGGCGATCGGCAGCGCCGAGGGCGGCCACGACGCCATCCACCCCGACCTCGGCACCGAGAAGGACTTCGTCTTCTTCCTCGGCAAGGCCAAACAGGCGGGACTCGAGGTCGCGCTCGACCTGGCCCTGCAGGCGTCGCCCGACCACCCGTGGGTGACCGAGCACCCGGAGTGGTTCACCACCCTCCCGGACGGCACCATCGCCTACGCCGAGAACCCGCCGAAGAAGTACCAGGACATCTATCCCATCAACTTCGACAACGACTACGAGGGCCTCCGCCAGGAGGTGCTGCGGATCGTCCGGTACTGGATGTCGCTCGGCGTGCGCATCTTCCGCGTCGACAACCCGCACACCAAGCCGCTGCACTTCTGGGAGTGGCTCATCCACACCGTCAACGCCACCGACCCGGACGTGGTGTTCCTCGCCGAGGCGTTCACGCGTCCCGCGATCCTGCGCACGCTGGCGAAGGCCGGGTTCCAGCAGTCGTACACCTACTTCACCTGGCGGAACACGAAGGAGGAGCTGGAGGAGTTCCTCGACTCGCTCGCGCACGAGACGGCCGACTACCTGCGGCCGAACCTGTTCGTGAACACGCCGGACATCCTGACCGAGTACCTGCAGTTCGGCGGTCAGCCCGCGTTCAAGATCCGCGCCGCGATCGCCGCGACGGCCGCGCCCACGTGGGGCGTGTACTCCGGCTACGAGCTGTTCGAGAACGTCGCCCGGCCGGGCGCCGAGGAGTACATCGACAACGAGAAGTACGAGTACCGCCCGCGCGACTACGCCAAGGCGCAGGCCCAGGGCCGCTCGCTCGCCGGCTATCTCACCATGCTCAACCGGGCGCGCAGCGAGCACCCGGCGCTGCGGCAGCTGCGCAACCTGACCCTGCACAGCAGCGAGGACGACAGCATCCTGGTGTACTCGAAGTATCTCGACGGCCGCTTCACCCGCAGCGGCAAGGCCGACGCGGTCATCGTCGTCGCGAACGTCGACCCGCACTCGGTGCGCGAGACCGTCGTCCACCTCGACACCGCGGCGTTCGGCATCCCGTACGGCTCGTCGTTCGAGGTGAAGGACCGCGTGACCGGGCAGCGCTGGATCTGGGGCGCCGACGACTACGTCCGCCTCGACGCGTTCACCGAGCCCGTGCACATCCTGTCCGTCCGCCCGCTCTGACCGCCGACCGCGACCCGCTAACCGCAAGGAGTACCGCCATGTCCCCGATCCCCGAAGGTGCGGCCGCCGTCGATCTGCCCACGCTCGACGACACCCTGCTCGCCACCATCGCCGCAGGCAGCCACCACGACCCGCACGCCGTGCTCGGCCAGCACCAGGTGGCCGCGCCGGGCGTCGCCGACCCGATCACGGTGATCCGCGCGCTGCGTCCGCTGGCGAAGGAGGTGTTCGCCGTGCTCCCGAACGGCGCGCACATCGAGCTCGGCCACATCGGCCACGGCGTCTGGCAGGGCGTCGACATCGTCGGGCCCGGCGCCTACCTGATCGAGGCGCGCTACGACGACGGCAGCACGTGGACCGCGGACGACCCCTACCGCTTCCTGCCGACCATCGGCGAACTCGATCTGCACCTGATCCGGGAGGGCCGGCACGAGACGCTCTGGACCGCCCTCGGCGCCCACGTGCGCGACCTCGGCGGCGTGGTCGGGACGGCGTTCACGGTCTGGGCGCCGCACGCCCGCGCCGTGCGGGTGGTCGGCGACTTCAACGGCTGGGACGGCACCCTGCACGCCATGCGCAACATGGGCGCCTCCGGCGTCTGGGAGCTGTTCGTGCCCGGCCTCGGCGAGGGCCAGATCTACAAGTTCGACATCCTCGCGCAGGACGGCCGCTGGGTGCGCAAGATCGACCCGATGGCGCAGCTGGCCGAGACCCCGCCGGCGACCGCGTCCCGCATCACGGTCAGCCGCCACGCGTGGGAGGACGACGAGTGGATGCGCCGCCGCGCCGCGCACGACCCGCACGCCGGGCCGATGAGCGTCTACGAGCTGCACTTGGGCTCCTGGCGGCCGGGCCTCGGCTACCGCGAGGCGGCCGACGAGCTGATCGACTACGTCGGCGCGCTCGGCTACACGCACGTCGAGTTCCTGCCGCTCGCCGAGCACCCGTTCGGCGGGTCGTGGGGCTACCAGGTCACCGGGTACTACGCCCCGACCAGCCGGTTCGGCTCCCCCGACGACCTCAAGTACCTGATCGACCGGCTGCACCAGGCCGGCATCGGCGTCATCCTCGACTGGGTGCCCGGCCACTTCCCCAAGGACGACTGGGCGCTCGCCCGCTTCGACGGCCAGCCGCTGTACGAGCACCCGGACCCGCGCCGGGGCGAGCACAAGGACTGGGGCACCTACATCTTCGACTACGGCAACTCGCAGGTGCGCAACTTCCTGGTCGCGAACGCGCTGTACTGGCTGGAGGAGTTCCACGTCGACGGTCTGCGCGTCGACGCCGTCGCATCCATGCTCTACCTCGACTACTCGCGCAACGCGGGCGAGTGGGAGCCGAACATCCACGGCGGCCGGGAGAACCTGGAGGCGATCGGCTTCCTGCAGGAGGTGACCGCCACCGCGTACAAGCGCAACCCGGGCACGGTCATGATCGCCGAGGAGTCGACCAGCTACACCGGCGTCACCGCGCCCACCTCCTCCGGCGGCCTCGGCTTCGGCCTGAAGTGGAACATGGGCTGGATGCACGACTCGCTCCAGTACATCCACGAGGACCCGATGTACCGCAGCTACCACCACAGCGAGATCACCTTCTCGTTCGTGTACGCGTGGAGCGAGAACTTCCTGCTGCCGATCAGCCACGACGAGGTCGTGCACGGCAAGGGCTCCCTGCTGAACAAGATGCCGGGCGACCACTGGCAGCAGCTGGCCAATGTGCGCGCGTTCCTCGCCTTCATGTGGGCGCACCCGGGCAAGCAGCTGCTGTTCATGGGACAGGAGTTCGGGCAGCTGTCCGAGTGGAGCGAGGAGCGCGGCCTCGACTGGTGGATGCTCGACCAGCCCGCGCACCAGGGGCTCTGGAACCTCGTCGCGCAGCTGAACGCCGTGTACCGCGCGCACCCGCAGCTCTGGGCGCTCGACAACGAGCCGGCCGGCTTCGAGTGGCTGGACGGGTCGGACGCGCAGGGCAACGTCCTCGCGTTCCTGCGCAAGGACCGCGACGGCGAGCCGATCGCGGTGCTGTTCAACTTCTCCGGCAACCCGCACGGCGACTACCGGATCGGCCTGCCGTTCGCCGGCGAGTGGGAGGAGCTGCTCAACACGGACGCGGAGGCGTACGGCGGCTCGGGCGTCGGCAACCTCGGCGCGGTCACCGCGGTCGACGAGCCGTGGATGGGCCGCCCGGCCTCCGCCGTGCTGACCCTCCCCCCGCTCGGCGCCCTCTGGCTCAAGCCCCGCCGCTGAGCGTCCGCCGCTGATGCCCCGCCACCGAGACCCCGCCGCCAAGCCCGCCGAGTGGTGACAAGATGTCGCTGTTCGGCGGGAGTGGTGACGTCATGTCACCACTCGGCGGGTCAGGCGCCCGCGTCGAGCCAGCTGCCGTAGCCGACGCCGTCGACGGCGTGCTCCGGCACCAGGTTGCGCCCGGCGCGCCAGGTCGAGCCGAGCGCGCCGCCGAGCCGGATCGGGAGGATATAACGGCGGGTGCTGCTGGCCCGCTTCCACTGCTCGGCCAGCGACCGGGCCGACTCCACCCGGGGGCCACCGATCTGCAGGATGCCGTCGGCCTCCCCCGCGCCCTCCGCGACGTCGACGAGAACGCGCGCGACGTCGGCGACGGCGATCGGCTGGAAGCGCGTCCGGGTCGGCGAGAACAGCGCGCCGAACGGCCGGCCGCGGTCGAAGATCGCGGTGACGAAGTCGTGGAACTGGGTGGCGCGCACCACGCGGGTCTCGAGCGCGGAGTCCAGGTAGGCGCGCTCCTGCGCGGCCTTCGCCCGGTAGTAGCCGTACGCCGAGCCGTCGATGCCGACGATCGAGAGCAGCACCGCCCGGTTCACGCCGAAGCGCGCCGCGGTGTGGACGAGGTTCTGTGTGCCGGTGGCGAAGACGTGCGCGGCCTGCTTGCCGAGTCCGTTGCTGGTGTCGATCAGGACGTCGACGCCGTTCACCGCCTCCTCCAGCCCCGTGCCGGTCACCAGGTCCGTGGTCACGTAGGCCGCGCCGGCGACGTACGCGTCCGCGTCGTCGTCGGGCACGCGGCGGGCGGCGACCACCACCTCGTGGCCGCGCTCCACCGCCTCGGCGGTCACGGCGCGGCCGGCCAGGCCGGTGCCTCCGACGACGAGCACACGGGACATGCGCGGTCACTCCCTCAGGGCGGGGCGGACGGTGAGAGCGCCGCCGACCGGCCTGTGGGGAGGGGCGTCAGTACAGCAGCGAGGCCAGCCTAGCCCTGGCCTTGGCGACACGGGGGTCGTCCACACCCACGATCTCGAAATAGTCGAGCAGGCGGGAGCGCACCTCCTCCTTGCCGGCGGCGTCGAGCGACGGGAAGACCGTGAGCAGCCGGTCGAAGGCGTCCTCGACGTGGCCGCCCGAGATGTCGAGGTCGGCGACGCCGAGCTGAGCCGCCGCGTCCTTCGGCGCTTCGGCGGCCGCCGTGCGCAGCTCGTCGGCGGTGTGACCGCTCAGCCGCGCCAGCAGGCTGACCTGGGCGAGACCGGCCACGGCCATCGCGTCCCGTGGGTCCTGGGCGATCGCGGTGCGGTACGCGCGGATCGCGCCCTCGTAGTCGCCGCGGTCGATGGCCTCGTAGGCCTCGGCGTGCAGCGGAGGGAGCGGAGGCTCCGGCGCGGGCTCGGCGGGGGCGCCCTCCTGTCCGGCCTGGCCCTCGACGGTCACGGTGTCGGTGACGCCGTTCTGCGCGGCGAGCTGCAGCAGCTGGTCCAGCACGTCTTTCAGCTGGTCCTCGGGCGCGGCACCGGAGAACAGCTGCACCGGGCGCCCGGCGACGAGCGCCGCCACCGTCGGCACGGCCGTCGCCTGGAACGCCTGCGTGAGCTGCGGGTTCGCGTCGACGTCGATGCGCACGAGCACGAGCCGGCCGCCGAAGCCGCCGACGAGGCGCTCGAGCACGGGCGAGAACTGCTTCCACTGCTCCGAGCGCTCCGTGCCCAGGTCGACGACCACCGGGACGCGCATCGAGAGGTCGATGAAGTCGTTGAAGTTGGCGTCCGTGCCCTCGAAATACAGGCTCGGCAGCGTCAGCCCGGCGGCGCCCGGCTGCGCGGCGGCGGCGGGCGAGCCCTCGGCCGGGCGGTTCACGAGCGAGCTGAGGTCGACGGCTCCACGAAGGTTGGTGGGCGGCGGGACGTTGCTCATTGATCCTCCAGGTGCGTGCGTTGCGGGCGGTCCGGCACGACAGTCAAGGATACCCGCGAGGGCTACGGGATCTGCTTGGCCGCGACCATGCCCTGAGCGAACCCGAGCAGGGTGATCTTCTGGTTCGAGCCGGCGGGCGGCACGTAGAACGCCAGCTGGTAGCCGAAGTCGGACTGGATCCCGGTCTTCGACGTGGCAGCTCCGCTGAGCGCCGCGGCGGTCGCGCCCGCGTCCACCTCCGCTCCCGCCTCGACGACCTTGAGGATCTGCGATTCCTGCAGGTCCGTCCACACGATGGCGCCGGAGTCGTTCGTGGCCATCGCGATGTCGGCACCGCTGCCGGGCTGGCTGGTGAAGGTGAGCGAGGCCGTCGCCGGCACCGCCGCCTTCTGCTTTGCCTTCCACTCGGCGCCGACCTGGCTGCGCAGGGTGTCGCCCTCCGCGTTGAACAGCGACGCGTACTGGCTGCTGTCGCCGTTCATCAGGATGTCGCCGTACGCGGCCGCCACCTTCTGCGGCGGGAGCGCGAGCAGCTTGGAGTCCGGGGGGACGACGGCCGAACCGATGCTCGCCGGGGCGAGGTTGGGCACCTTTGCCTTCGGCTCGAGCGAGACGGCGTACTCCACCTGGTAGTTGTCGCGCGGCGACTTCTGCACCATCGTCAGGGCGATGGGCGCCTGCGGGTTGCCCTTCGCGTCCTTCGGGGAGTCGATCACCGCCGCGACCGTGCGCGGCCAGGCGTCGGTCGCCTGCGGCAGGGACAGCACGATCGGGCTCGCGGGGATCGGCGGGAGGGCCGGCTCGTCGGTCTTCTTGGCGCGGATCGCGTAGTTGGCCGTGCGCAGCTGCAGCGCCGGTCCGACGAAGCGCACCTTGGCCAGCTCGGGATCGGCCTTGGAGTCGGCCTCGGCCGCGGACTCGGAGATGCGCTTGACGATGCGCTCGAGCTGCGGGACGGTCACCGCGGGCGGCAGCTGGTCCTTGCCGCTCGGCGCCTCCGTGGCCAGCGGCGTCGCCGTCTTGGTGGGCGTGACCGCCGCGTCCGTGCCGGTCGTGCAGCCGGTGAGGGCCAGCGCGCCGACGAGCGCGGCCGGGAGCATCACGCGCGCACGGCGGGAGGAGCGGCGACCGCGCGGGGTGGATTCGATCATGGCGCTCGGCTTGTACTTGGGCGCCTTCGGCAGCTTCGGCATCTTCGGGCCGCTCTTCCGGCGCGGGCCGCGCGAGCGGCGGTGGGTGTAGAGGCCCCAGAGGTACAGCGCGATGCCGATGACGAGCAGCACGAGGCCGCCGATGATGAGCGGGAACGCCCACGGCGTGGTCGCGTCGACCGGCCAGGTCACGCTGACCTTGGACGGCGCGGCCTTCGTGCCGTCGGACGCGACGATGACGCTCACGTCGTCGGGGATGTTCATCCGGGTGACCTGCGCCGCCGTGCCGTCGAACTCCTCCAGCCACAGGTCGGAGCCCGCGGGGTTGGGTCCGGCCTTCGCGGCCGCCTCGGTGGTCCCCGTCGAACCGGAACCGTCGGTACCCCCCGCCGCGGGGGTGGAGGTGGGCGCGGGAGTCGCGGTCGAGCCGGAGTCGCCGCTCGCGGCCTTCGGCGTCACGGTCTTCGTCGTCAGCTTCCCGGTCGACGTCTGGTACCCCACCGCGACGTAGCGCTGGTCGCCCAGCCACGCCTTCATGTCCGCTGTACGGCCGTAAGCGACCACCTGCTTGCCCGGCTCCGGCGTGCCGGTGACCGTCAACGTCTGCTGACCAGGATGCGCGTTCAGCACGGAACCGTCGATCACCACGTAGCGCGGGTCGCCCGAGACGGTCGTGGCGACGTTGATGCTGGTCGGCGGCGCGAAGACGGTACGCTGAGCGATCCCGGCCACGATCATGACGGCGGCCACGACGAACGCGACGATGGCGAGTACGAAACGCAAGCAGGACTCCTCATGTGCCGGAATTCGGGGGCGGGCACATTTCTCCGACGATAGCGGACGTGCCTGAGAGGCAGCTAACCCTTCTCTGGACGCCCGCGCAGCCCCCCGTGCGGGCGTCGACAGCGCGATTGTAGGATCGACGCGGCGCGCGTGCGGCGACGTCGACCCGAATCATCCCCCAGGAGCAACCACAGTGGCCACCGACGAATCCAACTTCACGCAGGTCTTCCGCGGGTACGACAAGGACGAGGTCGACAAGGCGCTGCAGGAGCTCCGCCGCGAGCTCATCAAGTCGAACACCCAGGCGGCCGACGCCGCCAAGGAGATCAAGCGGCTGCAGGCGCGCATCGAAGACCTCAACGCCGAGATCGAAGAGGTCGGCAGCCCCACCTACTCCGGGCTCGGCACCAAGCTCGAGAACACGCTGCGCGTCGCCGAGGAGCAGTCCACCCGCCTCATCGCCCAGGCCGACATCGACGCGGAGGAGCTGCGCGCGGGCGTGAGCGCCGAGGTCGAAAAGGTCAAGAAGGCCGCCGCGGCGCAGGCGGAGCGCATCCTGGCCGACGCGCAGGCCAGGGCCACCACGCTGCTGGAGGACGCGCAGATCGAGTCGGGCGAGCTGCTGACCAAGACGCGCGCCGACAAGGAGACGCTGCTCAACGACGCGATGCGCGAGGCCGCCGCCATCCGCGGCGCGGTCGCGACCGAGGCCGCGGAGCTGCGCGCCACCAGCAAGCGCGAGGCCGCCGCCGTGCGCGCGGAGGCCGACCGCGAGGCCGCCGAGCTGAAGGCCGTCGCCTCCCGCGAGGCCGAGGCCGCCCGGGCGGAGGCCGCGGAACTCGACCGCACCATCGCCGAGCGCCGGGCCGAGCTGGAGAACGCGCTGGCGGACGACCGGGCCGCCTTCGAGCGCGAGGCCGCGCAGATCCGCCTCGACCTGGACCGCCGCGTGGCCGAGACGAACGACCGGCTCGCCGCGCAGGAGGCCGAGACCCGCAACGCGCTGGCCGCCGAGGCCGCACAGGCGCGCGCCGACCTCGCCGCCGAGGTCGAGGAGCAGCGCGCCGCCCTCGCCGCCGACGTCGCGCAGACCCGTGCCGACCTGGAGCACGAGGACACGACGACGCGGCAGGCGCTCGCGACCGAGGTCGAGCAGACGAAGAAGGCCCTCGCCGCCGAGGTCGCCCAGACCAAGGCCGCGCTCGCCGCCGAGACGGAGCAGACGCGCTCCGCACTCGAGAACGAGGTCACCACCACCCGGTCGGCGCTCGCCGACGAGGTGCAGCGCACCAAGGCCGAGCTGGCCGACGAGGTCACCCGCACCCGGTCGGCGCTGGCCGAGGAGGTGGCCAGGACGAAGTCGGAGCTGGAGACCGAGGTCACGACCACCCGGTCCGCGCTCGAGAACGAGGTCACCTCCACGCGGGCCGCGCTGCAGGACGAGGTGACGACCACGAAGTCCGCGCTGGCCGAGCAGGTCGAGCGCACCACGAAGAAGCTGGCGGACGACGAGCTGCAGACGCGGACGGCGCTCGAGAAGGAGTCCACCGAGACGCGCGCCGCCCTCGAGGCCGAGCGCGTCGCGACCGCCGCCGCCCTCGCCGCCGACCGCGAGCAGACCGCGAGCGAGCTGGCGGCCGAGGTCGAGCAGACCCGCGCCCGCCTCGCCGCCGACGCCGAGCGGCAGCGCCGCGAGCTCGACGCCGAGGCGGCGGACCTGCGCGCGGAACTGGCCACCGAGGTCGACGCCGCACGCACCGCGCTGGCGGACGAGATCGCGCGCGAGCGGAGCGCGGTCGAGGCCGAGCTCGCCGCGGAGCGCGCCCGCCTGGCCGCCGAGGTCGAGTCGACCACCACGGCGCTGGCCGCCGAGGTCGCGCAGACCAAGTCGGCCCTGGAGACCGAGGTGACGACCACCAAGGCCGCCCTCGCCGCCGAGGTCGAGCAGACGAAGTCGGCGCTGGAGGCCGAGGTCACGACCACGAAGTCGTCCCTGGCGGACGAGGTCGAGCGGACGAAGACCGCGCTGGCCGCCGAGGTCGAGCAGACCAAGGGCGAGCTCGCGGCCGAGGTCGAGCAGACCAAGTCCGCCCTGGAGACCGAGGTCGGCACCACGAAGGCGGCGCTGGCCGCCGAGGTCGAGCAGACCAAGTCCGCCCTCGCCGCCGAGGTCGAGCAGACCACGTCCGCCCTCGCCGCCGAGTCGGAGGAGACCCGCTCCCGCCTCGCGGAGGACGTGCGCCGCACGACGGTCGAGCTGGACGACCTCCGCGCCTCCACCGCCAACGAGCTGGCCGACCAGCGCGAGCAGCAGCGGCTGGAGCTCGAGCGTGAGGCGGAGCGCACGCGCGTCGAGCTCGCGAACGAGGCGGAGCAGACCCGCGTCGCGCTGGAGAAGGAGACCGCGGAGGCGCGCGCCGCCCTCGCCGCCGAGGTGGCCGAGGCGCGCACGGCGCTCGAGGCCGAGCTGGCGGAGCGGAAGGCCGCCTTCGACCAGGAGGCGGCGAACGCTCGCGCGGCGCTCGAGACGGAGCTCACGACGCTCCGCACCACCACCCAGAAGGAGGCGGAGGCGCGCCGCCACGAGATCGAGCAGGCCCGCATCGACCTCGACGTCGAGCTGCGCGCCCGGCGCGACGAGGCGGAGAAGGAGTACCTCGCCCGCCACCAGGAGGCCGTGGCGCAGACGCAGAAGTACCTCGATGAGGCCAACGTTCAGCTGGCCGACGCCGTGAAGCGCACCGCGCAGGCCCGCTCCGAGGCGGAGGCCTTCGAGGCCGAGGCGCGCCGCACCGTCACCGAGTCCCGCAAGCAGGCGGAGGAGACGGCGGCGGAGATCATCCGCGACGCCGAGGAGCGCTCCGCCGCCCTCCTGGAGGAGACCGAGGAGCGCACGCAACGCCTGGTCGCCGACGCGGAAGAGCGACTCGCCCAGATTAGGATTGAGCGCGAGGCCGTCGCCGGGTACTTCGAGAACCTGCGCGGCGTCCTCCAGCAGGCCGAGAAGGCGACCGCCGACCGCGAGTGACGCAGCCCGCGACCGACCACAGGGGGAATCCGTGAAGATCCAGAACCCGTTCCGCCTCGGACTGATCGGCACCCTCGGTGTGGGGCTCGGGATCCTCATCCTGAGCGCCATCACGAGCCTGGCGACGATCATCACCTACATCGGCGCCGCGCTCTTCCTCGCGCTCGGCATCGAGCCGATGATCTCGTTCCTGGAGCGCCGTCGGTTCCCGCGCTGGCTGGCGCTGGTCGTCACCCTGGTGATCATCATCGGCGCGTTCGTCGGCCTGATCTGGGCGATCGTACCGATCGCGGTCGGCCAGGCGACCCAGCTCGTCCAGAACACCATCGAGTGGGTGAACAACGGCGGCGCGGAGAAGTGGTTCCTCAGCCTCCAGCACCAGTTCCCGTCGATCATCAACCAGCAGAACATCGACGCCGTCACCCAGTGGCTGCAGCAGAACCTGCCGGACATCACCTCGAAGGTGCTGCAGACGGGCGTGGGCATCGTGCAGGGCGCCTTCGGCGTGATCATCGTCCTCATCCTGATGATCTACTTCACGGCGTCGCTGCCCAGCATCAAGCGCTCCGCCTACCAGCTGGTGCCGGCCTCCCGCCGGGCCCGCTTCGCCGACCTGGGCGACCAGATCACCGACTCGGTCGGCAAGTACGTCATGGGCCAGGTCTCGCTGGCGCTCGTCAACGGCGTGCTGAGCGCGATCTTCCTCAGCGTGATCGGGGCGAAGTTCCCCATCCTGCTCGCCTCGATCGCGTTCTTCTTCTCACTGATCCCGCTGGTCGGCACGATCACGGGCTCGGTCATCATCGTGGCCGTGTGCTTCCTGTCCGGCACGCCGACCGCCATCGCCGCGGCGATCTACTACCTCATCTACATGCAGGTGGAGGCGTACGTGCTGAGCCCGCGCATCATGAACCGCGCGGTCGCGGTCCCCGGCGCGCTGGTCGTGGTGGCCGCGCTGGCCGGCGGCACGCTGCTGGGCATCCTCGGCGCGCTCGTGGCGATCCCGTTCGCCGCGGCGATCCTGCTGATCGTGAAGCAGGTCGTCATCCCGCGCCAGAACGAGCTCTAGCCGCGGCCCGGGCGACTCAGCGCGCGGGAGGCGGCCACTCGGTCGGGAGCGGCAGGGCTGCGGGGTTGAGTCGCTGCACGATCTCCGAGAGCACCCGGCGGGTCTGGTTCTCCCCCACCCAGAGGTGCTTGCCACCCTCGACGTTCACCAGCTCGATCTGCGGCACGGGCGCGAACCGCTCGACGGCCTCCGCCGGCCGCAGGTAGTCGTCGTGCTCCGGGATGAGCGCCACCAGCGGACGCGCGTCGCCGGCCCAGGCCGCCAGGTGCTCCGGCGTGGCGCGGTGCAGCGGCGGAGAGAGCAGGATGACGCCCTCCACCGGCAGCTCGCGACCGTACATCAGGGCGAGCTCCGTGCCGAACGACCAGCCGAGCAGCCACTGGTGCGGCAGACCGCGCTCGGCCACGAACGCCATGGCCGCCTCCACGTCGTGACGCTCCCCGACGCCGTGGTCGAAGGCGCCCTCGCTGCGGCCGCGCGGCGACGCGGTGCCGCGCGTGTTGAACCGCAGGACCGCGATGTCGGCCAGCGCCGGCAGCCGGCCGGCGGCCTTGCGGAGGATGTGCGAGTCCATGAAGCCGCCGCCCGTCGGCAGCGGGTGCAGGGTGACCAGGGTGGCGACCGGTGGACGCTCCAGCGGCGTCGCGAGCTCACCGACGAGGGTGAGGCCGTCCGCGGTGCGCAGTTCGATCTCCTCGCGCCGGGCGGGCAGTTCGACGCCTCCGCGGATCTCGGTCGTCGTTCCCTCGGTGCTCATGCGATCCTCCAGCAGGACTCATGCCAGTGTCGGCGAGCGGCCAGGTCGGCGGCATCGCCGAGGACGCCGTCCGCCCTCCAGGCGACCAGGTGCGCGACGCCCGGCGGGATGTCCCGGCCGCAGCCCGGGCACAGGTAGCTCTTCTGCGCCTGGACGGCCGAGACCGGCTGCACGTTCCATTCGACGCCGCGTCGCACCTCCGTGCGCCGCCAGCCGGCCAGCAGGCGCTCCAGGCCGTCCGGCTCCTCGTCCCGGCGGCCGCCCTGGCGGCCTCGGGGACGGTTGCTACGCGGCATGCCTCCCAGTCTAAAGGAGTGCTCAGTACCAGCCGTCGGACTCGGAGTGCGCCCAGGCGCCGCACGGGTTGGTGTAGCGGCCGGCGATGTAGCCGAGGCCCCACGTGATCTGCACCGTGGCGTCGGTCTCCCATCCCGGCCCCATCTTGCTGCCGGGGAGGGCCTGCGGGATGCCGTACGCGCCACTCGGGTTGGACGCGTTGACGCGCCACCCGGACTCGCGGTTCCAGAGCGAGACCAGGCAGCTGTACTGGTCGTCGCCCCAGCCGCGCGACTTCACCATGTCGTACGCGATGGCCTTCGCCGTGCCCGGGTCAGGCGCGGGAGCCGCCGGCGCGCTGGCCCCGGACGAGGAGGACGACGACTTCTTCGCCGTCGGCGTCGGTGTCGGGGTGGGCGTCGGCGTCGGCTTGGCCTTGACGGTGACGGCGTCGCGCGTGATGGTCAGCGCGGCGACCTCCGGGGCGGTCAGGCTCTGCGTCGGCGCCTCGCCGTACCGCGAGGTGGTGGGGATGTCGCGCAGCGCGTCGGCGTACGCGGGGGCGGTCGTCGCTCCGGAGAACGGATCGACCACGTTGACCAGTGCGAACCCGACCGCCGCGGTGAAGGCGAAGCCCCACACCGCCGCGCGCGACCGGATGTGCGGTCGCCGGGAACGGCGGAACGCGACTCCGACCGGGTTGGCCGGAGTCAGCGGCACGATCTCTGCTGCTGCTTCTCGTCTACCCACGATCACAGAACGATAACGGAGATCACGCGAAAACCCAAGAAACGGGCCGCGCACTCAGCGAACCGCCAGCATGACATCGGTGACGCTGTCGAGCAGGAGATCGACCTGCGCCTCGCGGTATCCGCCGCGCTGCTCGCGGAAGGTCACGGTGCGCACCTCCTCGACGCTCATCGGCCGGCCGTCCTGGAAGTAGCGCACCAGCCGGTTCGCGAACCGGTCGACGTCGTTGCGGTGGTAGCCGAGCGTGAGGAAGTTGACCCGGTCGAAACGGTGCCCCAGCGGCCGGTCGAGCCGGTTGAGCACGACCTGCGCCGTCGTGCGCGCCTCCTCGAACCAGGCGGCGTCGCCCTGGCGGGCTCGCGCGTTCTCACGCTCCCGGGCCGCGAAGGCGTCCTCCAGGCGCTCCAGGGCCGCATCCACGTGCGTGGTCGAGTAGCCGCCCTTCGCCATCGAGAAGGCCGTGTGGCGGATGTCGGCGGCCGTCAGCGTCGGCGCGCCCTCCTCACCGTCGTAGGCGCGGCGCGCGGTCTGCAGGAACTCGTCCACCTGCTCGACGTCGTATCCCGGCGCGGACTTGGGGCTGCGGGGGAAGGTGCTCACTCCCCCATTGTGTCATCGGAAGATCAGGAACAGCACGTAGGTCGCCGCCGCGGACGGCAGGATGGAGTCGAGGCGGTCGAGGAACCCGCCGTGACCGGGCAGCCACGAGCTCATGTCCTTGATGCCCAGGTCGCGCTTGATCAGCGACTCCGCCAGGTCTCCCGCGGTCGCCGTCAGCAGCAGCACGATGCCGAAGACGACGCCGAACCACCACGGCTCTCCCAGCATGAACAGCGACAGCAGGACGCCCGCGATCACCGCGGCCGCCGCCGCGCCGGCGAACCCCTCCCACGTCTTCTTCGGGCTGATCGTCGGCGCCATCGGGTGCTTGCCCCACGACAGTCCGCTGACGTACGCGCCGGTGTCGACCGAGACGACGAGGATGAGGAAGGCCAGCACCCACCACTCCCCCTGCGGCTCGGCGAGCAGCAGGATCACGAAGCTGGCGAGCAGGCTGACGTACAGCTGCAGGAACACCGACCACAGCAGGTCGCGGCCCAGCGCCCGGCCGCCGTGCCGGCGCGCGGCGGCGATGGCCTCTTCCACCAGCCGCCAGACCACGACGAGCAGGATGCCGCCCGACAGCGCCACCAGCTGGCCGCCGGCGTGCAGGAAGAACGTGATCGGCACGATGGCGACCGCCGCGAGGACGGTGGGGATGCGCGGCACCCGCCGGCCGGCCCCGCGGAACGCCTGGGCCAGCTCGAAACTCGCGAACCCGGCCATCGCCATCCCGAACACCAGGAAGAGCTCCTTGATGAAGATCAGGCTGACCAGCACGAGGGCGCCGACGACGAGGCCGATGACGATGGCGAGGATGAGGTTGCGGCCGGTGCGCGCCGCGATGCGCTCGTTGGTCGCATCCAGCTGCGCCTTCCGCGCCTGCACCTGCCGCTCGAAGTCGGCGCGGGTCGCCTGCACCTGGGCGCGGAACTCCTCGCGCGACCGCGCCTTCGCCCGGCGTGCGGGACCGGTGACCGGTCCGGACGCCGGAAGGGCCGCGGACGGCGACACCGGCGCCGACGCGGCCGTGTTCGCCCCCGGCGGTTCCTGCGCCGGGCCCCCCGGGCTGCTGTCGTCGGTCATCGGCTAGACCTCGAGCAGTTCGGCTTCCTTGCGCTTCAGCGCCTCGTCGACGGCGTCGACGTGGGTGCGCGTGATGGCCTCGAGCTCCTTCTCGGCGCGCGCCACCTCGTCGTCGCCGACCTCGCCCTTCAGCGCGTCGAGCTCGTCCTTCGACCGGCGGCGGATGTTGCGGAGCGCCACCTTCGCGTCCTCGCCCTTTCCTCGCACGATCTTGACGAATTCCTTGCGGCGGTCCTCGGTGAGCTCGGGCAGCGTGACCCGCACGATCTCGCCGTCGTTGCCGACGTTCGCCGAGAGGTTCGGCATGTTGACGATGGCCTTCTCGATCTCCTTGAGCGCCGACTTGTCGTACGGCGTCACGATGAGGACGCGCGCCTCCGGGTTCTGCAGGCCGGCCAGCTGCGCGAGCGGCGTCGGCGAGCCGTAGTAGTCGACCAGGACCTTCTGGAACAGTGCCGGGTTCGCCCGGCCCGCGCTCACGGTGCCGAAGTCCTCCCTCGCCGCGTCCACGGTCTTGCTCATGCGCTGACGGGCATCGGAAATCACATCCGCGATCACGGTCTCTCCTTCAGATCGGTGGGTCGGTGAATAGTCTATGGCCCGGCTGCACGCCGCTCAGCCGAGCAGTGTGCCGATCTCGGCCCCGAGCAGGGCGGCCGTGACGTTGCCGGCGGGCTCGATGCCGAAGATGCGCATCGGCATCCCGTTGTCCATGCAGAGGCTGAGGGCGGTCGAGTCGACGGCCTTCAGGTTCTGCTGCAGGGCCTCCTGGTGCGTGATCTGGTCGATCTTGCGGGCGTCGGGGTTGGTGCGCGGGTCGTCGTCGTACATGCCGTCGACGCCGTTCTTGGCGACGAGCACCACGTCGGCGCTGATCTCGAGCGCGCGCTGCGCGGCCACCGTGTCGGTGGAGAAGTACGGGAGGCCGGCGCCGGCGCCGAAGATGACGACGCGGCCCTTCTCCAGGTGGCGTTCGGCGCGGCGCGGGATGTACGGCTCGGCCACCTGGGTCATGGCGATCGCCGACTGGACGCGCGTCTCGGCGCCCGCCTGCTCCAGGAAGTCCTGCAGCGCGAGCGAGTTCATCACGGTGCCGAGCATGCCCATGTAGTCGGCCCGGCCGCGGTCCATGCCGCGCTGCGACAGCTCGGCGCCGCGGAAGAAGTTGCCTCCGCCGACCACGATCGCGATCTCGACGTCCTGCGCCGCCTGGGCGATCTCGCGGGCGATGCTGCTGACGATGTCGGGGTTGACCCCGAGCTGGCCGCCGCCGAAGGCCTCACCGGAGAGTTTGAGAAGGACCCTGCGTCTCTTGTTGGCTGCCGACATACGTGAATAGCGTCCTTCCGTGTGTGGTTCTGGTTAAAGCTAGTCGGTGGCGCGCACAGAAAAGGAGTCCGGATCGTTTCCACGATCCGGACTCCTTCATCGTCTGCTACGCGCCGACCTTGAACCGGGCGAAGCCAGACACAGTGAGTCCCGCGTCCTTCAGCACCTGGCTGATCGTCAGTTTGTTGTCGCGGGCGTACTCCTGCTCGAGCAGGGCGACCTGCTTGAAGTAGGCGCCGAGGCGGCCCTCGATGATCTTCGGGAGCGCGGCCTCCGGCTTGCCCTCGTTGCGCGAGATCTCCTCGACGATGCGACGCTCGTTCTCGACCTCGTCGGCCGGGACGTCCTCACGCGTGAGGTAGGTCGGGTTCGCGAACGAGATGTGCTGCGCGATGCTGCGGGCGGTCTCCGCGTCGTCGCCGGCGTAGCCGAGCACGACACCGACCTGCGGGGGCAGGTCCTTGGAGGTCTTGTGCAGGTAGATCGCGAACTTCTCTCCGTTCACGACGGCGATGCGGCGGAGCTCCACCTTCTCGCCGAGGATGGCGGCCTCGTCACCGATGAGCTCGGCGACGGTCTGGCTGCCGGCGGGGGCCGCGAGGGCCTCCTCCACGGTCGTGGCGCCGGCGGCCGCGGCCGCGTCGAGCACCTTGTCTGCCAGGGCGATGAACTTCTCGCCCTTCGCGACGAAGTCGGTCTCGCAGGCGAGCTCGATCATCGTGGCGGTGCCGTTGCCGTTCTCCTTGGCGGCGACGAGGCCCTCGCTCGTGGAGCGGTCGGCGCGCTTCGCGTTGCCCTTCGCACCCTTCAGGCGCAGGATCTCGGTGGCCTTCTCGATGTCGCCATCGGCCTCCTCGAGCGCCTTCTTGGTGTCGACCATGCCGGTGCCGAGCTGCTCACGGAGCGCCTTGATGTCGGCGATGCTGATGTTTGCCATGTTCTGACTGGAACCTTCTTCTTCTCGAAGACTTCTGGTGGGGAGGGTTACTTCGACTCGGCGTCCGCGGCGGAGGCGTCAGCGTCGGCCTCGCCCTCGGCGATCACCTCGGCGGAGTCGGCCTTCGCCTCGGCCAGGTCGGCGTCGGCGGCCTTCGCGGTCTCGGCGCTCTCCTGGACCTCGGTGTTCGCCTCGTCGGCGCTCTGCTGCAGCAGCTCCTGCTCCCACTCGGCGAGCGGCTCGGCCTGCTCGGAGCCCTCCTCGGGCTTCTGGTGGCGCTGGATGAGGCCCTCGGCCGCCGCGTCGGCGACGATGCGGGTCAGCAGCGTGACGGAGCGGATGGCGTCGTCGTTGCCCGGGATCGGGTACTGGACCTCGTCCGGGTCGCAGTTCGTGTCGAGGATGCCGATGACCGGGATGCCCAGCTTCTTGGCCTCGTCGATCGCGAGGTGCTCCTTCTTGGTGTCGACCACCCAGAGCGCGCTCGGGGTCTTCGACAGGTTGCGGATGCCGCCGAGCGACTTGTGCAGCTTGTCGAGCTCGCGCTTCTTGATCAGCAGCTCCTTCTTGGTGAAGCCGCTGGTGGTGCCCTCGAAGTCGAGCTCCTCGAGCTCCTTCATGCGGGCGAGGCGCTTGGACACGGTCTGGAAGTTGGTCAGCAGACCACCCAGCCAGCGCTGGTTGACGTAGGGCTGGCCCACGCGGGTCGCCTGCTCGGCGATCGCCTGCTGCGCCTGCTTCTTGGTGCCGACGAAGAGGATGGTGCCGCCGTGGGCGACCGTCTCGCGGACGAAGTCGTAGGTCTTGTCGATGTACGCCAGCGACTGCTGCAGGTCGATGATGTAGCTGCCAGAGCGCTCCGTGAGGATGAAGCGCTTCATCTTCGGGTTCCAGCGGCGGGTCTGGTGTCCGAAGTGGACGCCGCTGTCGAGCAGCTGGCGCATGGTGACGACGGCCATTGCCGTTCTCCTTTTGCTTGCGGTTGTCTCTGCGACGGCCGGCGGCCGCCACACCTGGTGCCCCGCGCGCATCCGCACCCCTTCGCCCGCACGGCGCTTTGCCGTGCTGTTCGGAGAGGAGACCGGTGGATGCGCGTGCCGCCCGGGCGGAGAATCCGCTTGGGGCGTTGAGGGCACGCGTAGTCACTCCGACGAGCGGAGTGCTGGAAACATCCTAGCAGGAAAGGGCGTCAGGCGGACTCGCCGCTGGAGCGCACCTGCGGGCCGCGGGATCGGCCGTTGGCGTTCTTGAACAGGGTCTCGGCCTGCTCGAGCGCCATGCCGTTCGTCTCCGGGATCTTGAAGAAGACGAAGAAGAACGACAGCGCCGCGAACACCGCGTACATCCCGTACGTGAACGGCAGCGAGAAGTCCGCCATTGGCGGGAACGAGACGGTCACCAGGAAGTTGGCGATCCACTGCGCCGCGGCCGCGACGCCGAGCGCCTTCCCGCGGATCTTCGTCGGGAAGATCTCGCCGAGCAGCACCCAGACCAGCGGCCCCCACGAGGCGCCGAAGCAGACCACGAAGATGTTCGCGGCGACCAGGGCGATCGGCCCCCACGGGTTCGGCAGGCTGACCGCGCCGTGCTCCTTCACGGCGAACGCGAACGAGAGCGCCATCACGCCGAGCGACAGCGCCATGCCGACGGACCCGGTGAGCAGGATGGGACGGCGTCCGACGCGGTCCACCAGCAGGATCGCCACGATGGTGACCACGACGTTGGTCACGGACGTGATGACGGTGATCAGGAGCGAGTTCTGCTCGGTGAACCCGACCGCGCGCCACAGCGTGGTGGAGTAGTAGAAGATCACGTTGATGCCGACGAACTGCTGGAAGACGGACAGGATGATGCCGATCCAGACGATGGGCTTGAGGCCGAGCCGGTTGCCGGCGAGGGTGGCCTTCGCGCCCTCCTTGTCCTCCTTGATGGCGTTCTCGATGTCGCCGATCTGCCGGTCGACGTCGCTCTCGGGCACCAGGGTGGCGAAGATGCGCCGCGCCTCGTCGCGGCGGCCGCTGGCGAGCAGGTAGCGCGGCGACTCCGGCAGCGTCAGCGCGAGGATGCCGTAGACGATCGACGGGATGGCGCCGACGAGGAACATCCACCGCCACGCCTCGAGCCCGAGCCACAGTTCCTTGGACGCGGACCCGGCGATCCCGGCGAGCAGCGCGTCGGAGAGGAGGGCGACGAAGATGCCGATGGTGATCGCCAGCTGCTGCAGCGAGGCGAGCCGGCCGCGCGACTGTCGCGGCGAGATCTCGGCGATGTACGCCGGTGCGACGACGGACGCGATGCCGATGCCGAGACCGCCGACGATGCGCCAGAAGCCGAGATCCCAGGCCGAGAACGCCAGCCCCGCCCCGATCGAGCTGGCCAGGAACAGGATCGCGCCGATGAGCATGACCCGCAGCCGCCCCCAGCGGTCGGCGAGCCGCCCGGCGATGAACGCGCCGACGGCGCAGCCGAGCAGTGCCACGGCGACGATGAACCCGGTGACGAAGGCGTTGAGGGCGAAGTTGTGCTGCACCGAGTCGACCGCCCCGTTGATGACGGAGGAGTCGAACCCGAACAGGAAGCCGCCGACCGCCGCCGCGATGGCGAGCCCGACGACCTTGCGCCGCATGGCCGCGGTCGGGCGGTGTGCGGTCTCGTCGTCGGTCGTGGTGCGCGCGTTGCCTCGTTGTTCTGACATGTCATCCCTTTTCGGTTGTGCTCGCCCGTGGTGCGCGCCGACCGTGGGGTGACGCGAGGGCGAAGATCACGGTACGCCGGGAACCGGGTGGGGAGAACCGGTGGGTTCCTTGGGGGCGTGGCGATGCGCGCGGGCCGGTGACGGGGAAGGTGCACACAGGGGCGGGGCGACGTGCGTTGTGCACAGATGATGGGCGCCGACCGGGCGATGGAGCGGGGAGCGGGGAGGCTGGGCAGGCGGCCCGTCGTGGCCGTGGAGGGGTGGTCGTCGGATGGTTCGTGCGGTGCGTGCAGGTCGGGGATGGGTCGGAACGGTGGTGGTGGCGGTGGTTTGCGTTGCCCTTTCGGTGGCGTGGGGTGGGGGCGGGGCCATGGGCGTCGTCGCGAGCGGTGGCACGTACGGAGCGGTGGGGGGCACGGCGAAGGACACCGCGAGTGCCACCATGAACGTCACCGCAAGCACTACGACGCACGACACGGCGAGCGGCACCAGAGGTGTCGCCAAGGGAGTAACGGCGAGAGGCATCTCAGGATCCGTCACCGGCAGCACCACCGTCGCCATGACGGGCAGCACCACGGGGACCGGCATGAGCAGCGGCACCACGGGCAGCGGCACGAGCAGCACCACCGGCATCGGCACGAGCAGCAGCAGCATCGGGACCGGAACCAGCACGAGCACGAGCACCAGCACCGGTAGCAGCACCGGCACCGGTAGCAGCACCAGGTTCACCACGATCAGCATCACCGAGTCCACCACGGCCGGCACCACTTACATCGTGGGTGTCGGCCCCCGCCGTGTCGTGGGCAGCGCGGGGCTGGCGGCACCGACGGCAGGCGTCGGCGCCGACGCCGAGGCGGGCCGGTGGCTGTGGCCCGTGCCGTCGCATACGCCGGTCGCGGGATACGCTGCTCCTCCGACCCGGTACGCGGCAGGCCACCGCGGCATCGACCTCAGCGTGACGCCGGGTACGCCGGTCGCCGCACCGGCCGAGGCCGTGGTGCGGTTCGCCGGGGTGGTCGTCGATCGCCCGGTCGTGACCCTGGATCACGGCGGTGGTGTGCTGTCCAGCTACGAGCCGGTCGTCTCCGCTCTTCCGGTCGGCTCTGCCGTCGCCCGCGGCGCCGTCATCGGGACCGTGGCGTCGGGAGGCCACTGCGCGGACAAGTGCGTGCACCTGGGGGTGAGGGTCGACGGCGAGTACGTCTCTCCCCTCCGGTTTCTCGCGCGCGTCCCGCGAGCGATCCTGCTTCCGCTCGGTCCCAGCGGTCGATGACCCGTGTGCGCCCCGCGCTCACGCGCGCGGATGGGCGATCCGGTAGGCCTCCTTGAGCCGTTCGGACGAGACGTGGGTGTAGATCTGCGTCGTGCCGAGGCTGGCGTGTCCGAGGAGCTCCTGCACGGCCCTCAGGTCCGCGCCCCCGTCGAGCAGGTGCGTGGCGGCCGTGTGCCGGAGGGCGTGCGGTCCCGAGGGTCCACCGCCCGGAAGGTCGGCCAGCAGGCCGGCGACCAACTGGTAGACCGCGCGGCTGCCGATCCGCCCGCCCTTCGCGCCGAGGAACAGCGCAGGGCCGGACGACGCCGTCGCCAACCGCGGCCGCCCCGCGCTGAGCCACCGTCGGATCGCCCTGAGCGCGGGGACGCCGAACGGCACGACCCGCTCCTTCGACCCCTTTCCGGTGACCCGCAACGTCAGCCGGTCGAGGTCGACGTCGTCCACATCCAGCCCGGTCAGCTCGGACACGCGGATGCCCGCCGCGTACAGCACCTCGATCAGGGCGACGTCCCGCAGCGGGCCCGGCTCTCCGTCCTCCGCCGCCGCGTGGAGCCGCGCCAGCATGCCGTCCATCTGCTCACGGGTGATGACCCGCGGCAGCGTCTTGTCGGCCTTCGGCGCGCGCAGCCGCGCCGCCGCATCCACGACCGCGGGATCGGCGGGCGCCTCGGCCGCCGCCGTTCTCGCGAGCCATGCGCTGAAGCCGCGGGCGGACGCCGAGCGACGAGCCAGCGTCGACTTCGCCAGGCCGCGCTGCGAAGCGTCCCAGAGCCAGTCGCGGTAGACGTCGAGGGTCAGCGCCTCGGGCGAGGTGATCCCGCGCCCGTCGGCGAACTCCGCGAGCGCCGCCAGGTCGGACCGGTACGCCCTGATCGTCTGCGGCGAGTATCCGCGCTCCACGCGCAGGTGGCGCTCGTACGCGGCGATCGAGGCGGACAGGTTCACAACCCCAGCATCGTCCGGCGGCGCCCGTGTGCGCGGGAGCGACGCGCGATGTCGCGAGCTGCGTGGGGTCGGGCGGTGCGACATCATCGGGATGCCCGCCGCGGGGTGTCCCCGATGAGGACCCACCCGCCGGCCCGCTCCCGGGCTCGACCGTCGAGGTCCATCCGTCCGAGCACGGCCGCCACCGTCGCGAACGGGAGTCCCGCTCTCGCCGCGACCTCATCGGCACTCGCGGCCCGGGAGGCCGAGAGGTGCGCCACGACATCCGGCTCCGGGTCGCCCGCGCCCCGGTTCGCACCGTTCGGAACACCGCCCTCCGAGGACCGAGGGTCGCTGCCGAATGGATCCGCCAGCTCCGCCATCTCCTCGACCGTGGTCACGCAGGTGGCCGCATACTCCCGGATGAGACGGTGGGTCCCCGCCGACGTCGGAGACAGGATGCTGCCGGGCACAGCTCCGAGAGGACGCCCCAGCTGGGCAGCGTGGCCTGCCGTGTTGAGCGAGCCGGAGCGGTGGCCCGCCTCCACGACGACCGTGGCGGTGGCCGACGCGGCGATGAGACGGTTCCGCATGAGGAACCGCCACCGGGTGGGCGCCGAACCGGGAGGGAGCTCCGCGGCGAGCACACCGGTGGCCGCGACGCGCCGGAGCAACTCGCTGTTCCCCGCGGGATACAGACGGTCGACACCGCCCGCGAGAAAGGCGACGGTCACGCCACCGCTGGCGATGGCCGCCCGGTGGACGGCCGCATCGATCCCGTACGCGCCGCCCGACACGATCGCGAAGCCCCGGTCCACGAGACCGGCCGCGCTCTCCCCCGCGACGTGCTCCCCGTACGCCGTGGCCGCACGCGCTCCGACGAGCGCGATGGATCGCTCGAGCCGGGCGAGCCGGGACGCGTCGCCGCGGATCCACAGCGCCAGAGGAGCGCCCTCCTCCAGCGAGTTCAGACCGGCAGGCCACAGATCGGAGAGCGGAGTCAGCAGGCGAGAGTCGATGCGTGCGGCGCGCTCCAACACCCGCTGGGTCTCGGCCAGAGACAACCGCGAGCACCAGCGTGCGATGCATTCGGCGAGACGACGCTCCGCCCGACGGACCTCCGTTCCCGCCGAGGGCGGACAGCGGGTCGGATCCTGCGCGGCCTCCGGCCGGGAGGCGGAGAGGGCGCCGAGAGACGGCCCCCAATCGGCGGCCGCGGAAGGAGCGGGCGGCCGGCCGGCGGAGTTGCCCCTCGACCGGACCGGCTCGTCCCGCAGACGCTGGAGGTCTTCGACACGTTCGGAATGCTGATCGGGCATCTCGGCCGCTCGTGCGGCGTCACCATCGCCGGCCCTCCAGGCGGATTCCGAGTGCAGCGTCGGCGTGTCTCCGGAGCGTGAGAAAGCGTCCGCGCCCCGCTGCAGGAGGTTGAGCATCGTTCGCGCATCCGTGCCCTCGACGAGCGCCCTGACGAACGCGACGGGGCCGAGCGCCTCCAGGATGCGACCCGCCTCCTGGTCGCCGGGTTCGACCGCGACGCTGAGCGCGACACGGGCGAAGAGGTCCCCCAGGACGGCGCGATCGAGCCCGGACGGTACCGGCGATCCGTCGACCTGAGGCAGGACGGGGGCGAGCAGCCCCGCCAGTACGCCGTCGGCGATGCCGGGGAGAACGTTCGCTGCGGAGCCCGGAAGGCCGGCCCGCGATCGGGCGCACGAGGGGTCTGCCGCACCGGCAGGATCCTCGGGCACGCCACCTGCGCCTCGCCGGTCTGCCACGAGTGCTCCATCCGGCGCCGCGAGAGGCGGGGACAGAGCCGCCTCGTCGGCGGCATTCCCGGCGGGCGGGACCTCCACAGCCGCCGGAACGGACGCGCCGTCGGCAGCATCCCCGGCGGGCCGGACCTCCACAGCCGCCGGAACGGACGCGCCGTCGGCAGCACTCCCGGCGGGCCGGACCTCCACAGCCGCCGGAACGGACGCGCCGTCGGCAGCATCCCCGGCGGGCCGGACCTCCACAGCCGCCGGAACGGACGCGCCGTCGGCGGCACTCCCGGCGGGCCAGACCTCCACAGCCGCCGGAGCGGACGCCCCCTGCGCCGTCGAGGCGCGCAGCGTGAGGTGGCTGCGGATGACGCAGTCGTCGCATGGCCGGGTCATGAGGCGATCCCGCGGCGGAGGAAGAGGGCGCGACCGACGTGATCGACGTCGGGTGACGTGGACGCGTCGAGATCGGCGAGGGTCCAGGCGAGCCGGAGGGTGCGGTCGTAGCCGCGCATGGTGATCGCGCCGCGTTCGAGCGCGCGGTCGAGCGGCGCGATGGAGCGCGGTCCGAGGCGGTGGGCGCCGGAGCGCAGCCAGCTGCCGGAGACGTCGGCATTGCGCGTCCAGTCTGTTCCGCGGAGGCGTTCCGCCGCGATCGCCCGAGCGGTCTCCACGCGAGCGCGCAGCACACGGCTGCTGCGGTCGGGAGCCCGATGCGCGGCGGAGCGGATGGCGGCGATCCCGAGCCGTCGCACCGTGAGCCGGATGTCGACGCGGTCGAGCAGCGGGCCGGACATGCGGGCGAGATAGCGGCGACGCGCGTTCGGTGAGCAGGTGCACTCCTCGTCCGACGAGCCGTAGTGGCCGCACGGACACGGATTCGAGGCGAGCACGAGTTGGAAGCGCGCCGGAAACGATGCGGTCCCGGCCGCACGGTGGATGGTGATCCGCCCGTTCTCCAACGGCTGACGCAGGGCGTCGAGCACCGAAGGGGGAAACTCGGCCGCCTCGTCTGGGAACACCAAAAGGTGTACACATGGGCCCCCGTCGGCCTCTGCCCTGAAGTCCGTGCAGGGCACTTGCCCCTGCCCTGGGTACAGCGTCAGGGCGGTCGCCAGGGCGGTTTCGTGCGGCGCTTCTTGCCGCCGGACGGGGCCTTGGCGGCCCTCTCTGGGCGCGTGCCCGAGGCCTCCTGGCACCGCTCAGCTACCCTGGGTAGACCTCAGGGTAGCTTCCGCAGTGCCCCCCGAAGGCCCACGTTGCCAGTGTTTCCAACGCATCGCACCTCCGGGGGCAAGTAGGGCAGGTAGGGGCCATGCTTTCTATTTAGTTGGTAAATCCGCTGGCCCTTTAGCTCTAATACAACGCAGGCCCCCTACCTGCCCTACTTGCCCCGGGCCTCCGGGACCTTCCCGGGGACCGTGGCTCGCCGCCACGCCCTGCGGCACTATGCATCTACTCGCCTCCGCGCGAGTCCCCCGCTTCCGCCTCTGACCGAGGAGCCCCACATGCCCCGTCCCGTACTGGACTCCATCGCCTTCACCGCCCTGGCCGAGACCCGCTGGGGCCCGAAGCGCCGCTGGCAGTGCGCCTACTGTGGCCGCGGGGTCGGCCTCACCGTTGACCACTTCTGGCCCCTCAACGACGGCGGGACCGACGACGTGTGGAACTCGGTGCCCTGCTGCTACGAGTGCAACCGCGCCAAGAGCGACCGCGCGCCGATCGCCTGGCTCGTCGCCGTCGGCGTGCCCGAGCGCCGGATCGCCCTCATCCTCCACGCCGTGACCACGCCGGCCTGGGTCGCCCCGGTGCCCGAGGGTGAGCGCTTCCCGCGCATGCCCCGCATCGCGCCGGCCAGCCTCGACTACGCCGAGGGGCGCAGGGTGCCCCGCGTCGCCGACCGCCCGGCGCCGGTCGCCGCGGCCCCCAGGGTGGACGGCCTGCCCCCGGTCTTCGGCCTCGACCCGGACGCGTGGTCTCCGCGGGCCGAGCTCTGGCGCGCCGCCCAGGCCGCCGCGGAGGGCCGGGCTCGCTGGGCCCGCCCGCAGGCCCTCTACGCCGACCTGCGCGAGCGCGGCTTCCGCGAGATGAAGCGCACCGGCGTCTGGGGCTTCTGGGGCGTCCGCGCCGCGTCCTGACCGGGCCCGATCCGTACGCGCAAGGTTCTATAGAACTATGGAGCGAGACGAGGTCTTCTCCGCCGCCCTGAGTGCTTGACGCGCCAGGGCGTTTCTCTTTGGCCCTCTGGACGCATGAGGGGGCCCTCCCCCTCGCCTGCGCGCTCCCTCGCGGTTCTGCGCGTCCAGGCGGGACCGTGCGACCCCTGGAGTAGCCCCTTGCCTCGACGCAACCGCCGCCGCCCTTCCAACGAGCCGACCGACTTCACCCGGCTGGCCGACGAGCTGCACCGCGCGTCCGGGGCCCTCGCCCCTCGGGCACCCCGCGCCCCTCGCGCGGATCGCGTCGTCTCCCTCGCTGAGGCGCGCGCCCTTCTCGGCCTCTGAGCCGACCACAGTCTCCCCGCGTTCGCGCGGGTCAGCCGCGGCAGCCCCACCGGCCCGATCAGCCTTGGGGAACTCCGCGGCGCCAACTCCGCCGCCGACGAGCGCAGCCGAGGCCCCCTGAGGGCAGAGCTGCTGCGCGTCACTCGGCCAGCCGGCACACGGCGTCAACAGCACCCCGAGGGCCAGGAGGCCAGAGGGCGCTCAGTCGCGCGCTCGGTCCGTCGGGCAGGCACTTCCGCGAGCAGTCGCTCGCACTAGTGACTACCCATAGGAGTCAACAATGGACCCCAAGTCCGAACTCGCCAGCCTGCTGGCAAAGAACACCGCAATCGTCGCCGAGACCAAGGCGACCGGGCGCAACCTCTCGGAGGCTGAGGCCGCCCAGATGGAGCAGGACGCCGCTCGCATCGTCGAGCTCAAGGGCATCATCTCCCGGGGTGAGGCCGCGGCCGCTCGCGTGGCCCCGTTCGCCGAGCCGCGCGACGTGGACGGATTCGACGCCCACGAGGCCGGCGCGAAGGGCTACCTCACCGCCTCCGGCCTCAAGGCCGCCGTCCGCAAGTCCGCGGAGCCCGGCATCAAGGCGCTCGTCGCGGGCGGCTCGACCGTCACCCCGACCACGCTGAGCCCGTCGGCCCTCCAGCTCGGCAGCTTCGACTCGCTCGGGCTGCTCTCGCTGATCCCGATCAAGGTGCGCGAGACGGCTAAGTACTCGTATGTCCGCCAGTCGGTGCGGACCAACAACGCGGCGGTCGTCGCGCCGGGTGCCACCAAGCCCACGTCGGTGTTCACCGTCGCCTCGGTGGACAACGCGCTCGCGGTCTACGCGCACCTGTCCGAGTACGTCGACAAGTTCCTCCTCGAGGACAACGACGACCTCGTGCGCTTCCTGGAGGCTGAGCTTCGCGACGGCGTCTACCGCAAGGTGACCGCCGACGCGATCGCGACGATCGCCGGTACCTCCGGCGTCCAGACGGTCGTGACCTCGGCGGGCTACACCCCGGCCAAGGGCGCTGACGCCGTCTACGACGCGGCCAGCAAGGTCAGCCAGCTCGGGTTCTCCCCGGACCTGGTCATCCTGCCGGTTTCCGTCTACGACGGCATCCGCACGAGCAAGAACACCGCGGGCGACTACCTCGGCGGCAACCCGTTCGAGGGCGGCGCTCGCCAGGGCCTGTGGGGCTTCCCCACCCTGGTCTCGCCCGACATCGCTGCGGGCACCGCGCTGGTGCTGAGCACCGACGCGGTGGGCATCTCGACCGACCGTCAGGGCGTCGTCACCGCCTGGGACGCTGCGACTGGCTTCGACAAGAACCAGCTGCGCGCTCGCACCGAGGGCCGCTTCGCCACGGACGTGTTCCAGCCGGCCGCCGTCGCCAAGGTCACGTTCACCGCGTGACCCTCGACCTCCGCTGAGTAGGTGACTCAGCCGGGCTGGCACCCTTCGCCGGGTGTCAGCCCACTGCTCCGCGGCCTCCACTGCCATGAGGTCCCAGCCGCGGAGGTTGGGCGGCCTGCGTTCCTTCAGGCGTGGCCCAGAGCCAGTGCGCGGGAGTCGTGCCCCGCGGTGACTGGCCACCAGGCCGGCGAGTAGCTGTATCAGCTGACGGGCTCGCCGGCCTGGCTCCTTCTAGTGCTGGATCGCCGGTCTTCCCCTACCGCGTCCAGCCGCGGGCTTAGCCCTTCGAGCTGCGCGGGTCGTTCCCCTTCGGGACCGTGTCCTTCGCGCGGATCGCTCCGTTCTGCCCGTGAATGTTCAGTTCACCGCCGCCCTGGTTTCCCAGGTATCCGCGTGCAGCCGCGATCGCGTCGGCCTGCGTGTTGTGCACTGACGACGCGCGGCCCGCTCCCGCCCGCTGGGCTGCCCACCCGTCGTCGCGGGGGGTCACGTGGTAGCTGTTCGCCATGTCTCTCACCTCCTCTCGCCTATCGGTTCAAGGGTGAAGTTACGGCCTATCGCACTCATCCCCAGTCACGACACGGTGTCGAACATGCGTTCGAGGCAAACTCTCAGGCAGCCCCGGGGTAGGCGGGCCAAATCCTGCGGTGGCTCGCCCTCCGGCACGTCTCCCGGCAAATGACAGTGTGTGTCCGCAGGGGCCACCCCATCACGCGCACGCGCGCGCGTATCGCGAGCCCTGCGCCGCCCAGACCTACCGAATTGCGAGGTGCCCCCGTGTCCGATCAGCTCCGCTGCCCTGCGTGCGGGCAGGTCAAGCCTCTGGGCGAGTTCGCCCCGGCCCCGTCTCGCAGCTCGGGCGTCGCCTCCTACTGCCGCCCCTGCGCCAAGCAGCGCGCCCGCGACTGGCGCGCCACGGCCCGCGGGCGCGCGGCCTCCCGCAAGGCCGCCAACGACTACTACCGCCGTCGCGTCCGCGGTGCCGCGGCTTGCCCGGATCTTCCCGGGGAAACGTCCCCGGCGTGACTCGTCCCGACAGCGTATAAGCAACCCCCGCAGTCCTCTCTGAGGCCCAGGACTGCGGGGGCTATCTCTCGGGCCTCGTGAAGCACAAGAAGGGCCTCAACCCAATGACTTCCTACCCCGAGCCCACCGCCGCCGAGCGCCGCGCCTGGTACTTCAAGAAGCAGTATGACCGTCGCCGCGCCATCTTCCGGCACGAGGTCGGCAAGATCAGCTCCTTCGTCCGCCTCCGCGAGATGCTTGAGTCCGCCGAGCAGCCCTGGCAGGCCGAGATCATCCGCGCCCGCCTTGAGCAGCAGCTCGCGCACCGCGCCGCCCGGCGCGCGAACCGTCGCGCACGGGAGGTCGCCGCGCGCGCCGAGGCCGAGCGGGACCAGGAGCGGAGCGTGTCCGATGCCTGAGCCCGTCGTCAACCTCGACCGCGAGGTCTGGGCCTCGCTGCCCGGCTACCCTGGCTACTGGGTGAGCTCTGAGGGCCGGGTCCGCTCGCCTCGCGGGGTCCTCAAGCCGAGCCGCCGCAACCGGACTGGCCACCTCGCCGTCGTCCTCCCCGGCGCCCGCAGCGCGCTCGTCCACCGGCTCGTCGCGCTGGCGTTTGTCCCCAATCCCGATGCCCTGCCGCTCGTCCTGCACGGGGACGACGACCCCGCGAACAACCGCGCGGCCAACTTGGCCTGGGGGACGTCGGCGCAGAACGGTCGGGACGCCTGGGCCAACGGGCGTCACCCGCGGCGCCGCAAGGCGCGCGAGCATGGCACCGTCTCCATGTACAACGGCGGCTGCCGCTGCGCCGACTGCCGGGGCGCGAACGCCGCCTACCACCGTGCCCGCTATGCCGCCGATCCGGCGTGGGCCGAGAAGCGCCGCGCCGACCAGCGGCGCTACTACCACGACCGAAAGCAGAGGAACCCGTGACCGACGCCCCCAGCCCCCTCGACACCCTAGAGCGCTTCGGCGCCGCCAACCTCCGCGTCCGCCAGCTGCTCGCCGACTCCCGCGAGGCGCAGTGGCGCGCCGGCAAGACGCCCGTCCCCAAGGAGGACACGACCGAGCGGTCCAAGGGGCTCGTGAGCGACCCGACCGCGAACATCGTGCTCGACACGCGCCGGGTCGCACTCCGTGAGGCCGCCCTGGCCGCTGAGCGCGCGCTGGCCGACGCTGACCGCGCCATGCGCTTCGCGGAGGCCCGCCTGGCCGACGCCCTCGCCCAGGGCAGCTAGGGCGGTTAGGGTGAGTTCGAAGTGGGAGCCGTACGGTCTCCTCTGGGCTCCCAGAATCGCCGGGCCCTTGTCCTACGCTTCGGGATAGGTTCTGCGAGCCCTGCGGAGGCCACGCGGCTCCGTGGCTAGCTTCGGGCGTTAGAGCACCGTCATCCGGCGCGGTTCCCGCTCGACTTTCACGACCTGCGTCCACCACTCGCCGTGCGCGTCTTGCCACTTCACGACGAAGTCGACTCCGAGGCGGCGTCCCGACTCCGTCTTCTGTCCGTAGAACTCAAACGTGCGGTCGAACGCGCCGCGCATCTGCGTCGCTCCGGCGAACTGGAACTCCCCCGTTGGCGCGTCGACGCTGACGTGGCTGATGTCCACGCTGTGCTGAGTGTTCTTGAGGATGAACGCGTCCGCTGTCCCGAGCGGGTCGATCCGCCACGCCGGCTTCAGGAGTGGGACCGCCCGCTCGGCCTCGACCTCGGCCATCGCCTTGGCGTGCCCTTCTGCGCGCCCGAGCTCCCTCGCGGTCTCTGCCAGTTCGCCGCCTCGGCGCGCCTGGTCTGCGAGCTGCTTCTCTGCGAGCGACTGGGCCGCCTCGATCTGCTCCTTTGCGTGCGCCCAGGCCGCGTCCTTGGCGTCCCGAAGCCGTGTGATGCGCTCCACGACGACCGTGCTGTCTTCGCGCACCGGCCAGACCTCGAGGAGGTCGCACACTTCCTTGAAGCGGCGTGCGTTCTTCTCCGCGTCGTCACGCAGCTGACGCACCCGACCGATGAGCTGTTGGTCGCCGGATAGCATCACGACCCCGAGGGCGTCGGAGAGCTGGGCGTAGAACTCGGAGTTCGCCGCAAGGCTCGCCCTCGCCGATTGCAGCTCGTCCGCGAGCGCCTTTTGGCGTTTGGCCGTCGTGAAACGGATGGTGGCGAACGGCCACCGGATCGCGCGCCCGATCGGCTTCCAGAACTTGTCTCGCACCGTCTTGCTGAAGAAGGCGGCGATACCCATTAGCGCGAGCCCGACAGCAAGCCCGGAGGTGGCCTGCACCCACCACTGCTGCACCAGCTCGTCCCACGTCATCATCCCCCGAGGATATCGGCCGGGTACGACGAAGCCCCCGAGTACATTCCCTCGGGGGCTTCCGTGTCGTCCCGCCCTACTCCGTGGCTTCGAGTTCAGCGAGCCGCCGCTTCATCTCGTCCAGCTCGGCCTTCTTCCTCGTCCGTGACCTACGCGATGCCTCGACCGCCAGCTCCTTCTTGTAGAGCGCCTTCACGGCGCGCACCTGTTCGATCAGCCCGTCGAGCCCCGCGAGGTACGCGCTCAGGTCCTCGTGGCTGGCGCGCCCGGCCTCCAGCTCCGCCGCGAGGGCCTTGCTTGCGGTGGTGGTGTTCTTGCTCATGGTCGTTCCTCCGTCGTGGTGGTTGATGACCTGATCGTGTCGCGCGCTGGGCGCCGCGGGAGCCCGGTTGCCCGGACTCCCGGCGCACCCCGGCCTATGCGACGATCCGGAGCTGCCTGCCCTGCCTCGGCACCCTCGCCGCGCGCTCTGCCCACTGCCGCCCGAGCTCGACGCTCGCTGCCGCGCGCCTCGGCGCGTCCATCGCCTCCACGCGCGCCCACTCGGCTTCGAGCGCCGCGCGCCCGTAGCGCTGCTCGATCCAGACGTCCCGCTTGCTCCGCGCATGCCGCCTCGTAGGCTTGCGCGCCAGGTCATCCATCAGGCGGCCTGCTCGGCCTCGGCGCGCTCCTTGGCCTCCAGCAGCTCCAGCGCCTCCTTGATCCGCGCGGCCTTCTTCGCGCGGCTCGCCTTGTCGGCCGCCGACGCGATCGCGCGCGCGTGCGGCGCCCTCACGTCCTTGACTGCCTCGGTCAGCTCGTTGAGCTTCGCGACGTACTCGCTCAGGTGCGCCTTCGCGACCGGCGCGCCCTGCTCGCGCTTGACGGCCTCGATGGCGGTGTCGATGTTCGTGGTGTCCACGGTGTCTCCTTGTCTGCCCGCTGACCTGGTGTCGGCGGCGCGGAGACAAGGATCGGGCCGGATGGGCGTTTCGCCGGGCGCGTTCAGCGTCCTCCCAGCCGGATGCGCGCGTGCCCCGCGCCGTTGCGCCGTTCGCGGCGCCGACTCACAGCCGGCTCTCAGCCAGCGAGCCCCGATTCACGCGCGGCCCTGCTCAGTCGTCCTCGACTGGGTGCTCGATCCAGACGTACTCGAGGCGGTCCTCCATGCGGTTCGCCCTGCCCGCCCCGGTCGCCGGCTTGACGTTGATGCTGTCGAGCATGTCGTCCACGATGAACCGCCGCTCCGCGATCCCGCCCTCGGCCCACGCGTCGGCGAGCAGCCGCCCGGTCTCGTGGCGCACCCTGACGACCCGCGCCGGCTGGCTGAGCAGCCGCCGCCGCTCGTCCTTGAGCTGGTCGAGCCGCGGAAGCAGCGCCCCGTAGTCGGCGCCGTCCTGCCCCAGGGCCGTCTGTACGTCTGCGATCGCCTGGGCCACGCTGTCGAGCTCACCGGTGTCCGCGGCGCCCTCTACCCTCTCGGTGACCTTGTATTCCTTCAGGCTCCCGATCATCCGCAGGATGACCGCCTCGACGTGGTCTTCCACGCCGCCGCGGCTGATCGAGACGCCGGGGCATACCTTGCCGGGTATGGCTTTGTTGGCGCACCTGAACGTGTCCACCGTCCGCGTCTTCCGCGAGTTCGCGTACATGACCGACCCGCACTTCCCGCAGTAGAGCAGCCCCGACAGCCAGGAGGCCGCCTTCCTCGGCGCGTTCGGCCCCCGCTTCTTGAACCGCTCCTGGACCTGCGCCCAGACGCCAGGGTCCACCACGGGTTCCCATCGGTTGATCGGGATGCCCTGCGCGTCGGTGACGGCCCGGTACTCGATCACGGGCGAGCCGTCGGCCCTCTTGCCGACCTCGACGCGCTGGGTGGTCCTGCCGAGCAGCGTGGGCGACTGGAGCATCTTCCGCACGGTGGTGATCCGCCACGCCCCGCCGTCAAGGCCCTCCGTGGGCTCGCCCTTCTGCCGCGCGCGCCTCAGCGCCGACATCGTCGTCGGCACGCCCTCGTCGTTCAGCATGGCCGTGAGGTCGGTGAGCTTCTCGCCGCGGGCGAAGCCCTCGAACAGCCTCCGCGCGTAGCCGACCTCGTACGGGTCCGTCACGAGCGCCTTCCCGGGGCCGCCCGGGCGCTCCGTGGCGCGGTACCCGAAGGGCGGGCTGCCTCCTAGCCACCGCTGCTGCTCGGGGTCCGTCTGACTGAGCACGTAGCTCCGCATCGAGAGGATGCGGTCTCGGGTGCCCTCGGCCTCCATCTTGGCCACCTCGGCGATGACGGCGGCGAGGATGCCGAACGCGGGCATGTCGCTCCGCAGCCCCTCCTTGTGGAACACCAGCAGGGCGTCGGGGCGCGCGTCCAGCACGGCCACGAGCTTGGCCACCGCGGTCAGGCCCATGCGGCTCCACCGGCTGAGCTCCCACGAGATCAGCACGTCGGCCCGCCCGTCAGCGACCATCGCGAGGGCCGCCTCCGCCTTCTCGCGCTCCTTGGTCCCGGTCAGGCCGTCGTCCCTCAGCACGGCGACGACCGCCCAGCCTTCGCGCTCCGCGAGCTTCCGCAGTTCCTTCTCCTGCCGCGCCAGGCTGACGGACTCGTCCTTGGTGCGGGACACTCGGAGGTAGAGGACGCATCTCTTCATGAGGCCATTATGCGCCTTTAGGTGTCCCTCGATTCGTCGAGGAACAGCACGCCGTGCGTCGCGCGGACGATCGCACCGGGGACGACTCGACCCGTGCCGCCGCCGACGAGGGAGACGGCGGAGGCGGTGTGGTGCGGAGCTTCGAACGGGGGCCGGCGGACGAGGTGCTTGCCGCCTCCGGTCCCCGTGAGGGATCGGATGCAGCTGGCCTCGACGGCCTCCGGTCCGTCGAGGTCGGGAAGGATCGTCGGAAGACGGCGGGCGAGCATCGTCTTGCCCGAGCCCGGCGGTCCGACCATGGAGAGATGGTGACCGCCGGCGGCGGCCGCGAGCAGAGCGCCGACGGCCTCATCGTTGCCGGTCACATCCGCCATGTCGGGTTCCGCGCCTGCTGCTGCGTCGGTCTCCGGCGCCGGCGGGAGCACCGGCTCCTCCTCGACGGGGTCGAGTTCGGCGCCGTGTGCGATCGCGGCGGCACGGAGTCCGGTGACGCCGATCACGTCGATTCCCTCCACCAGGGAGGCCTCTTCGGCGTTGCCCGCCGGAACGAGCGCGCGGGTGAAGCCGGCGTCGCGCGCCGCGAGGACGGCGGGCAGGATGCCGGGGACGGGCCGCAGGCGACCGTCGAGCCCGAGTTCGCCGAGGTGGACCGCGCGCGCGGCCGACTCTGACGGAACGGCGCCGGCCGCCGACAGGGCGGCGATCGCGATCGCGAGGTCGAATCCGGAGCCCTGCTTCGGGAGAGCCGCCGGCGAGAGGTTGATCGTGAGCTTCTTCTGGGTGAGGGGGCACCCGGCGTTGACGGCCGCAGCACCGACACGCTTGCGCGACTCTCCGAGTGCGGTGTCGGGCAGCCCGATGAGGACGAACGCGGGCAGCCCGGCGGAGATGTCGGCCTCGACCTCGACGAGATGGCCGCGGACCCCGTGCAGGGCCACCGCGAACGTGCGTGCGAGCGCCATCAGACGATCCCGGTCAGGTGCTCGACCTTAGGCTTCTCGCTCCAGGCGTCGGTCACCGCGACCGCGTCGATGCGCACCTCTCCGGCGAACGGCCCGTGATCCCGGCACCACTGCGCCGCCAACCGGCGCAGCCGCGCGCCCTTCTGCTCGGTGATCGCCTCGAACGGGTGGCCGAAGTCGAGTGACGAGCGCGTCTTCACCTCGGCGAAGACCAGCGTCCTCCCCTTGCGCAGCACCAGGTCGAGCTCGCCCGTCCGGCACCGCCAGTTGCGGTCGACCACCCGGTAGCCGAGCGCCTCCAGCCAGTCGGCCGCGACCTGTTCGCCGCGCCGACCCAATTCGTCTTTCCGTGCCATGTGAACCTCCGGGACCAGCCTCGGGGAGGGGCACCGGCAGGGAGGGGCGGAAAGCGAGAACGGTGGAGAACTCGTCGGGAGGCCGGGCTGTGGACGGAAACGTCAGCGACCCATCCACGGCCCCGGCGAGGTCACTCGTCGAGCGCGAGCTCCTTGGGCAGCTCGAACTCCTTCGACGACAGCTCCTCGATGTTGACGTCCTTGAAGGTCAGCACGCGCACGGACTTCACGAACCGGTCGGCGCGGTAGACGTCCCAGACCCAGACGTCGTTCATCGTCAGCTCGAAGTAGAAGTCGTGCTCGGTGTCGCGGCGCACGAACTCCACCTCGTTCGCGAGGTAGAAACGCCGCTCCGTCTCGATCACATACTTGAACTGCGAGACGACGTCCCGGTACTCGCGATACAAAGCCAACTCGACCTCGCGGTCGTAGTCGTCGAACTCGTCCTCATCCATCGTCCGTCAAGTCTATGCCGGTTGAGGCGGGAGCGCGCCCGGGCGGCCCGAGGCTACTCCGACAGCTCGAGCAGCGCGGGCTGCTTCAGCCAGGTGAGACGGTGCAGCGCACTGGGGCCGAGCTCCGCGATCGCCGCGAAGTGCTCCGGGGACGAGTAGCCCTTGTTGCTCGCCCAGCCGTAGCCGGGGTACTCCAGGTCGTGCGCGATCATCATGCGGTCGCGGTGCACCTTGGCGATCACGGACGCCGCCGCGACCGACGCGCAGTCGCGGTCGGCCTTGATCCGGGTCACGACCTTCGCCGGGCGCATCAGGGACGGGTTGAGGTAGTCGTAGTTGCCGTCGAGGATCAGCGTGCTCTCGTGCACGGGAGCGCCCTGCTCCTCCAGCTGGGCGAGCGCACGCGCCCCGGCGAGGCCCAGGCAGCGCATGATCCCGAGCGCGTCGACCTCCTCGGCGCTCGCCAGCCCGACGGCGTGGTGCAGCGCCCAGCGCCGGCACAGCGGCTCGAGCGACTCGCGCACCGGCTCCGGCAGGAGCTTCGAGTCGCGCAGGCCGGGCGGGATGCGCTTGACCGCGGTGTCGATGACGACCATGCCGACGGCGACCGGTCCGGCCAGGGCGCCGCGACCGACCTCGTCGACCGCCACGATGGAGGTGACGCCCTCGCGGTAGAGCGCCTTCTCGAAGCGCAGCGTCGGGGACACCGGGGTCATCATCCGCTCGTCACTCCTCACCTCGCTGCCGACCGTCTCAGGATAATCGCTCCCGCGGCCGCCATCCCGCCGGAAACGGAAGAACCCCCGGTCCGCGTGGACCGGGGGTTCTGAGAAAAGCAGCGAGACTCAGTTCTCGCGCTTCTCCTTGATCTTCGCCTTCTTGCCGCGGAGCTCGCGCAGGTAGTACAGCTTCGCGCGACGCACGTCACCGCGGGTGACGACCTCGATCTTGTCGATGACCGGGGAGTGCACGGGGAAGGTGCGCTCGACGCCGACCTGGAAGCTGACCTTGCGAACCGTGAAGGTCTCGCGGACGCCCTCGCCGGAGCGGCCGATGACCACGCCCTGGAAGACCTGGATACGAGAGCGGTTGCCCTCGATGATGTTCACGTGCACCTTGACGGTGTCGCCGGCGCGGAACGCGGGGATGTCCTGCTTGAGGGACGCGGCGTCCACATGGTCGAGGATGTGCATGGCTGTTCGCTCTCTGTACCCGCCACAGGTCGGGGACGGACTCGGGGCCGGCTCCGCTCGGAGTCACGGCCGTGGGTTCGGTATGGGGGTGTCCGCGAGAAGTGCTGGCTCCCCTGTGGCAGAGCCTGGCCGCGGCACAAGGGTCAATTCTGCCAGACGCGGGGACCGATTGCCAAAGCGCGCGGGCGACGGTCAGTCGCGGTCGCGTCGCTCCTCGATGACGATGTACTCACCGTCGTCGATCGTCTCCCGGGGAGCGTCGGGCACGGAGCGCGGCTGGGCGGCCCGTTGGTAGGCCTCGAAGGTGCGCTGGACCCGCTCCCGCGTCTCACGCAGAAGCTCCCACACAGACACCCAGAACACAGCGACGAACAGCAGGATGCCGAGCACGGCGAACCAGCCGGTGGCGCCGGGGACGAAGAACCCGAACCCGATGATCGACAGGTGCCAGGCGGCGAAGAGCGCCACATCCCACCACGACACGGCGCGCTGCTCGCGCACGCTGCGGCGTGCCATGACGATCCCGCCGACGACAAGCATGGCGACGAACAGGATCGGACACAGCACCAGGAGGCCGAGGAACGACCAGCCGCTGCCCTGGCTGAAGGCGGCCCAGCCGACGAGCAGCCAGGCCGGCAGCACCACGGCGGACGGGAAGAGCCACCAGTAGAACGCCTTGCGGATGATCACGCCTCCAGGGTAGCCGTGGGCGGCTGTGCCCGGGCTGCGGGTTTCCCGCGCACACACCTGACAGACTGGAGCCGTCCGGAACGAGAGGAGCCCGTGTGATCGAGCTGAGGACGCCCGCCGAGATCGAGCAGATGCGTCCGGCCGGCCGGTTCGTCGCCGACGTGCTGGCGCAGACCGCAGCGGCCGCCAAAGTGGGCGTGAACCTGCTGGAGCTCGACGCGCTCGCCCACGAGCTGATCCGGCGCCGCGGCGCCGAGTCGTGCTACATCGACTACCACCCGTCGTTCGGTGCAAGCCCCTTCGGCAAGGTGATCTGCACCTCGGTCAACGACGCCGTGCTGCACGGGCTCCCGCACGACTACCGGCTGCAGGACGGCGACCTCCTGACGCTCGACTTCGCCGCGAGCGTCGACGGCTGGGTCGCCGACTCGGCGGTCAGCCTGGCCGTCGGCACACCGCGCGATCAGGACCTAAAGCTCATCGAGACGACCCGCAGGGCGCTCGCGGCGGGCATCCAGGCCGCCCAGCCCGGTGGTCGCGTCGGCGACATCTCGGCCGCGATCGCGGCGGTCGCGCACGCCGAGGGCTATGCGATCAACACGCAGTTCGGCGGCCATGGTGTCGGGCGGACGATGCACGGCGACCCGCACGTCCCGAACGACGGTCGCGCCGGCCGCGGCTACCCGCTGCGACCCGGGCTGGTCATCGCGATCGAACCGTGGTTCCTGGAGACCACCGACGAGATCTTCACCGACCCCGACGGCTGGACGCTGCGCAGCGCCGACGGCTCCCGCGGCGCCCACTCCGAGCACACCATCGCCATCACGCCGGACGGCCCCCTCATCCTCACCGCTCCCTGACGGCGGACTCCCCGCCGTCGAGTCCGCAAAGACTGCACGGAATCGGCCCAAAAACGTGCAGTCTTTGTGGACTCGACGGGGGCTGCCGGGCTAGGCGGGAGTTAGGCGAGGAGGTCGGGGCGGACGGCGCGCGTGCGGGCGAGCTGCTGCTCGTGGCGCCAGGCGGCGATGGCGCCGTGGTTGCCGGAGAGCAGCACGGGAGGCACCTCGCGGCCGCGCCAGACGGCGGGCTTTGTGTAGCTCGGGTACTCGAGCAGCCCGTCCTCATGCGACTCCTGCACCAGGCTCTCGGGGTTGCCGACCACCCCCGGGATGAGCCGGCCGACGGCCTCGATCATTGCCATGGTCGCCACCTCTCCCCCGTTGAGCACGTAGTCGCCGATGCTCATCAGGCGCACCCGGGCCCGTGCGGCCGTGTCGTCGAAGACCCGCTGGTCGATGCCCTCGTAGCGGCCGCAGCCGAAGACCAGGTGCTGCTCCTGCGCGAGTTCGCGTGCGGTGGCCTGCGTGAACACCTCCCCGGCGGGCGAGGGGAAGATCACGACGGGGTCGGAGGCGCCCTCCAGGATGCCGTCGAGGGCCTCGCCCCACGGCTCCGGCTTCATCACCATGCCCGCTCCCCCGCCGTACGGCGTGTCGTCGACCGTGCGGTGCCGGTCGTGCGTGTGGTCGCGCAGGTCGTGAACGCCGAGGGAGATGATCCCGGTCTGGCGGGCCTTGCCGAGCAGGGAGATGTCGAGCACATCGAAGAAGGTCGGGAAGATCGTGACGATGTCGATGCGCATGGGGAAAGTCTAGGAGGCCGCCGGTTCAGGCCGGCACGACCGCCAGCTCCCGGTCGCGCGGCACCAGGGGCGTCGCCACGGCGGGACAGAGGGCGACGAGCGCGAACGCGATCGGGTAGCCCACCCAGCCGATGAGGGCGCCGACGGCGGGTCCGACGACGGAGGCCGCGAGGAACTGGCCCGTGTTCTGCGTGCCGAGCGCGCGTCCGGACCAGAACGGCCCGGCGATCTCGGCGACCGAGGTGTAGGCGAGCCCGTTGTCGGCGACGGTGACGATCGCGGCGACGATGAGGATGACGGCCGCGGCGACCGATCCGAGCGCGGACGCGACGGCCATCAGCAGCATGACCGCGACGGCGCAGAGCGAGACCCAGCGCAGCGGCCGCAGGTGGCTGCCGACCCGATCGCTGAGCACGCCGACGCCGATCCGCCCGAGCGCGCCCGCGAACTGGCTGACGCCGATCACGACGCCCGCCGCGAGCGACGGGAAGTGCAGCTGCGACACGAGCCAGACCAGCCCGAACGTGGACACCGTGAACTGCGGCACCACCAGCAGCATCGAGACGGCGTGGATGCGCCACAGCAGCGACGTCTCCCGGTACGGCCGCCACGCCGCCTGCGGGTGCTCCTCCTGCCCCTCGGCCGCGCGGCGCGGCGGGCGCGGCGGGTCGACGATGCCGACCGCGCACAGCACGGCCGACACCGCGCACAGTGCCGCGGGAACGGCCAGGGCGGCCGCGATGCCGCCCGTCGCCGCGAGCACGGGCACAGTGACCGCGGCGATCGCGACGCCGAGCGGCTGGCACATCTGCCGGATGCCCATGGCCAGGCCGCGGCGCTCCTTCGGGAACCAGCCGATCACGACGCGACCGCTCGCCGCATTGGGGCTGGCCGACGCCATCCCGCCCACCAGGAAGAACAGCCCGAGGGTGACGTAGGAGTCGGCGAACATCGCGCCGACGGCGGCCAGCGCGGTCAGCGCCAGGCCGGAGGAGATGACCCAGCGCTCCCCGATCCGGTCGCTAAGCGCACCCCACGCGATGAGCGTGAGCACGAGTCCGAGCGTCGGCGCCGACGCGAGCAGGCCGGCCTGCGCCAGGCTCAGACCGCGCTCGGTGTGCAGCAACGGGATGAGGAAGGCGGGCGTCGAGACGAACACGGTCGAGCTGGCCTGGGCGAGGACGCCGAAGGCCAGCATCAACCAGGGGCGTGGCTGACGTGCGCGGGTGCCGATCATGGGTATACCCTAGCGGTATACCAAGCCGGTATACCAAAGGAGGACCGTGTCAGAGCCCCAGCCCGCCGACGAGCCGTCGGGCGTATACGACCGCCTGCGCGCGCAGATCCTCGACCTCGACCGGGTGCCCGGCTCCCGTCTCACCGAGCGCGGCCTCGAAGCGGAGCTCGGCGCCTCCCGCACCCCGCTGCGCGCGGCACTCATGCGGCTGGAGGCCGACGGGCTGGTGTGCCGCGACGGCCGCGCCTGGCAGGTCTCCCCCATCGACCTCGGCGAGATCGCCCGCCTCAGCGAGCTGCGGGATGCGGTGGAGACCGCCGCCGTCCGGCTCGGCTGCGAGCGCGCGACGGACGCCGAGATCGCGGCCCTGGCGCGCGACCTGGACGCGGTCGGCCCAGGGCGCCCGGCCGACGAGGCGGTGCGCGCCGGCACGGACTTCCACGTGCGGCTCGCCGCGCTCTCCGGCAACCACTTCTTCGCCGACGCGGTCGAGTCCGCCATGACGCGGCTGGCACGCTCGCGCTGGCTGGTGGCGCGGAGCGAGGAGGCCTGGGACGAGCACCGCGAGATCCTGCGGCTCGTGGCCGAACGGCGACCGGAGGAGGCGGCCGCGCTCATCCACCGCCACATCGTGGGCACGCACGACCACCTGCTGCGGGCGCTGGACGCCGACGCCCGGACGCTGCGCGGACGCGGCCTCGCGATCGTCCGCTGAGCGCCGGGCCGCCCACCGGGAAAGAGGAAGAGGGCGACCCGTGCGGGTCGCCCTCTCAGTCCTCGCCGTCCGGCGACTCGCCGTCCGGAGTTTCGTCAGCCGGCTCGGGCTCGTCGTCCGGCAGCTCCTCGAAGAGTCCGGCCGGCGGCGTCAGAGTCACGGTGCCCGCGGTCAGGTCGACCTCCGGGACGATCGCCTTCACGAACGGGACGAGCACCTCGCCGCCGCCCGTCGCGATCGCGAGCAGGTCCTGCGCCGGGAGGTGGTCGACGCGCACGACCCGGCCCACGCTCACGCCGTCGCGGAGGGCGTCAAGCCCCACCAGCTGGTGGTCGTACCAGGCGTCCTCCTCGTCCGGGAGCTCCTTGGCGTCCTGGCTGACCCAGAGGATGGCCTTGACGAGCGTCTCGGCCTCCGTGCGGTCCTCCACGCCGGCGAAGAACCCGACCGGGTGGCCGTTGTACCAGCGGAGCTCGCGGAGCTCGAGGGTCTTGCCGTGCCACTTGGACGCCGTCGGCACCTGCAGCGTGAACACCGCGCCGGGGACGAACCGCTTCTCCGGCTCGTCGGTGTACAGCTCGAGCTTGAGCGCGCCCTTCAGGCCGTGGGCCTTGGTGAGGCGCCCGACCCGCAGCTCGGTCTGACCGGGCCGGGGGGCGACCTCCTTGCGGGGCAGTTTGTGGTCCGCCACCTCAGTCGTCGACGACGTCGACACGGACGCGCCGGCCGTCGGCCAGCGCGGTCACGAGCGTGCGGAGGGCCTTGGCCGTACGGCCGGAGCGGCCGATCACCCGGCCGAGGTCCTCGGGATTCACGCGAATCTCGAGGACCTCGCCACGCGGGGAGCTCTTGGCCACGACGTGGACGTCGTCAGGGTGATCGACGATCCCCTTGACCAGGTGCGTGAGCGCGGGTGCGAGCAAGACGTCAGGCCTTCTCGTCGGACGCGTCGTCCGCGATGGCCTCGGCCTCGGCGACGACGTTGGCCTCGTCGGCCTCCTCGCGCTCGACCTCGGCCTCGACGACGGCCTCCGCGTCGGCGGCGGTCGGCTTCTCCGCCTTGGGCTTGAGGACCGGCTTCTTCTTCTCGTCGGCGACGAACGCGACCTTCTCCTCGGCGACCTTCACGGTCGAGACGGCGTTCTTGTCACCCTTGAACTTGCCCCAGTCGCCGGTGAGCTTCAGCAGCGCGGTGACCTGCTCGGTCGGCTGGGCGCCGACGCTCAGCCAGTACTGCGCGCGGTCGGAGTCGACCTCGATGCGCGAGGGCTCCTCGGTCGGGTGGTACAGACCGATCTCCTCGATCACACGACCGTCGCGCTTGGTGCGCGAGTCGGCGACGACGATGCGGTAGTACGGAGCGCGGATCTTGCCCAGGCGCTTCAGTCGGATCTTTACAGCCACGATTCTCCTGTTTGAGTGGATGAGTTGTGTCGAACTGACTGCCGTGGGCGTGGGGGCACACGCGGCAGGAGGTCTAGTGTTCGTCCCACGCACCGGATAGAGGGTCGGGTACGTCGAACTCAACTAGCTATTCTGTCAGACATTGCGCCGCTTTGAACAATCGGATGGACGGTACGGGACGCATGCAGATCGAATTCTCGGAGTCCGAGCGCTCCACCGTCGGCATCGAGTGGGAGCTGGCGCTCGTCGACGGCGCCACCGGCGACCTCGTCCACATCGCCGACGAGGTGCTGCGCGAGCTCGGGACGCCGGACGGCGAGGAGCACCCGCAGATCACGCACGAGCTGCTGCTCAACACCGTGGAGCTGGTCAGTCGCGTCCACAAGACGGTCCCGGCCGCCATCACCGACCTCCAGGAGCTGATCGGCCTCGTCCGCGGGGTGACCGACCCGCTCGGCGTCGAACTCATGTGCGCGGGGACGCATCCGTTCGCGCAGTGGTTCGACCAGAAGGTGACGCCGAACGAACGCTACGACCGCCTGCTCGACCGCACCCAGTGGTGGGGCCGTCAGATGATGATCTGGGGCATCCACGTGCACGTCGGCGTCGACTCCGTCGACAAGGCCCTGCCGATCGTGAACGGGCTGCTCACCTACTACCCGCACCTGCAGGCGCTGAGCGCGTCCAGCCCGTTCTGGTCCGGGGCCAAGACCGGCTACGCCTCCAACCGGGCGCTCATGTTCCAGCAGCTGCCGACGGCGGGCCTTCCGTGGCAGTTCGGCACCTGGGCCAACTACGAGGAGTACGTGCAGGACCTCGTCACCACCGGCGTCGTGGAGGACCACAGCGAGGTGCGCTGGGACATCCGGCCGTCGCCGAAGTGGGGAACGGTGGAGATGCGCGCCTGCGACGGGCTGTCCACCGCGGACGAGGTCGGCGCGGTGGCGGCGCTCATCCACTGCCTGACCGACCGCATGTCCGGCCAGCTCGACGACGGGATCGAACCGGTCACCCTGCAGCCCTGGTTCGTGCGCGAGAACAAGTGGCGGGCGGCCAGGTATGGGCTCGACGCGGAGATCATCCTGGCGCCGGACGGGAGCGAGCGGCTCGTCTCGGACAGCCTGCGCGACCTGGTCGACGACCTGCAGCCGGAGGCCGAGCGGCTGGGCTGCGTCGACGAGCTGGCGACGGTGCTCACCATCCTGGACACGGGCGCGAGCTACCAGCGGCAGCTGGCGGTCGCGGAGGCGAACGGCGGCAGCCTCCAGGCCGTGGTCAGCTCGCTGACGCACGAGCTGCGGAACGGCCTCGCGCGCTGACCGAGCGGGCACCCGCGGTCCGTGATCGGCACAGCGGATCCATAGCTCGGGGAAGCGGATCCATAGGATCCCGGCGTAGCGTTGTCGCATGCTCGCCCGTCGCCCCCTCGCCGCGGCGGCGGCCGCGATGACGGCCGCGCTGCTGGCGCTCGTCGCCCTCTCCGGCTGCGCGGTGGCCGCTGCCGGTCCGCTATCCGAGGGCGTCCTCCCGGCGGGCGCCGAGCGGGTCGCGGTGATCGGCGACTCGATCGAGTCGGGGCTCGGGCTCGACCCCGACGAGTCGTGGCCGGCCCTGGTCGCCAGCAGTCGCGGCTGGCGGCTGAGCAACCTCAGCGTGCCCGGCGCCGGCTTCGTCGCGCAGGGCTCCGACGGGAACGACTTCTCCGGCCAGGTCGCGACCGCGATCGCCTCCCGCCCGCAGATCGTCTTCATCGGCGCGTCCGACAACGACCTCGGCACCGACCCGGCGACCGTGGCGACGGCGGTGCGGAAGGCCGTCGACCGGATCCACTCGGCTCTCCCCCAGGCGCAGATCGTCGGCTTCAACGCGCTCACCGGACAGGCGGCCGACGACGATCTCGCCCCGCTGAACGCAGCGGTGAAGAAGGCCGTCGAGTCGATCGGCGGCACCTGGCTCGACCTCGGTCAGCCGTACCGCGGGCAGGCCGGCCTGGTGCAGGACGACGGCGAGCACCCCACCCTCCCGGGGCAGCAGGCGATCGCCGCAGCCGTCGAAGCGGCCCTGCCCGTCTGAGCCGCCTACCACCCGTCCGACACTCCGAGAAGCCGGTCACAGGCAGTTCGCAGGTCGGAGGCTCTAGCGTCGCTTCCGTGCGCACCCGTACCCGACGCCCGGCCAGCCGGCTTCCCCTCCTCGCGTCCGCCGCCCTGACGGCCGCGCTGCTCGCCCTCGCCGGGTGCTCCGCCGCGCCGACGGCACGGCCGGTGGCCGCTCAGCCGAGCAATGTCGCCGCGCCCGCGGGTGGCGCAGCCCAGGGCGGCACCGGAACCGTGGAGGCGGTCGCCATCGGCGACTCGATCGCGTTCGGCAAGGGCGTCACCCCGCAGGAGGCGTGGCCCGCCCTCGTCTCCGCCGACCACGGCTGGCGGCTCACCGACCTGGCCGTGTCCGGCTCCGGGTTCGTGAAGCCCGGCTGGAACGGCACCACCTACCGCCAGCAGGTCGACGCCGCCCTGCGACTGCAGCCGCAGGTCATCCTCTTGGCCGCCACCCGCAACGACCGCGAGCAGGACCCGGCGGCGGTCACCGCGAACGCCGACCGGATGCTGCGCGAGCTGCGCGAGCGGTTCCCGAAGGCGACGATCGTCGGCATCACGGGCGTCTGGGGATCGGATCAGCCGCCCGCGACGATGACCCGCGTCGACGGGATCGTCGGAGACGCCGTGCGCGACGTCGACGGCACCTGGCTCGACATCGGCTTCCCGCTCGTCGGCCACCCGGAGCTGGTGCAGGCGGACGGCATCCACCCCAACGCCGCGGGGCAGAAGGTCGTGGCGCGCACCATCGAGGCGAAACTGCGCCCGCTCGACCTGGCGCTCTAGCGAGCCGCGGTCAGCGGCCCAGGAACTTCTGCAGGGCCGCCATCTCCTCCTCGGAGGGACCGCCGTTCTTCGCGCCGGCGCCGGCACCCGCGCCGAGCCCGAAACCGCTGCCGCCGCCCGGCGCGCCCGCGGGCTTGACGCCGGCCGCGAGTGCGGCGTTCTCCGCCGCGCGCTTCGCCGGGTTGCCCGAGCGCGAGCCGCCCTTCTTCTTGTTCTTCTGCTGCTTGCGACCGGCGTAGGAGGCGCCGGGGATGGGGCCCATGCCCGGCACGTTCGGCACGCCGCCCTTCGCGACCGTCTTCATCATCTTGGCGGCCTGCTCGAAGCGGGTGACGAGCTGGTTCACCTCGGTGACGGTCGTGCCGGAGCCCTTGGCGATGCGGAGCCGTCGGGAGCCGTTGAGCAGCTTCGGGTTGGTGCGCTCGGCCTTGGTCATCGACTGGATGATCGCCTCGGTGCGGACGATCTCGCGCTCGTCGAAGTTGTCGAGCTGCTGCTTCATCTGGCCGGCGCCGGGCAGCATGCCCATCATCTTCTTGATGGAGCCCATGTTGCGCAGCTGCTGCATCTGCTTGAGGAAGTCGTCGAGCGTGAAGCTGTCGGTCGCGAACTTCTCGGCGACCTTGCGCGCCTCCTCCTCGTCGAAGGCCTGCTGCGCCTGCTCGATGAGGGTGAGGATGTCGCCGAGGTCGAGGATGCGCGACGCCATGCGGTCCGGGTGGAACGGCTCGAAGTCGTCGAGTCCTTCGCCGGTGGACGCGAAGATGATCGGGCGGCCGGTCACCGACGCGACCGAGAGGGCCGCGCCACCGCGCGCGTCGCCGTCGAGCTTGGAGAGCACGACGCCGGTGAAGTCGACGCCGTCCTGGAAGGCCTTGGCGGTCGCCACGGCGTCCTGACCGATCATCGCGTCGATGACGAACAGCACCTCGTCGGGGTCCGTCGCCTTGCGGATGTCGGCGGCCTGCTTCATCAGCTCGGCGTCGACGCCCAGGCGGCCGGCGGTGTCGATGACGACCGTGTCGTACTGCTTGGTCTCGGCGAACTTCAGGGCGTCCTTCGCGACCTTCACCGGGTTGCCGACGCCGTTGCCCGGCTCCGGCGCGAACACGGCGACACCCGCCTGCTCGCCCACGACCTGGAGCTGCGTGACGGCGTTGGGGCGCTGGAGGTCGGCGGCGACCAGGAGCGGCGTGTGGCCGTCCTTCGCCAGCCACTTGCCCAGCTTTCCGGCGAGCGTCGTCTTTCCGGCGCCCTGGAGGCCCGCGAGCATGATGACCGTCGGCGGACGCTTCGCGAACTGCAGCCGGCGCTGCTGGCCGCCCAGGATGCCGACGAGCTCCTCGTTGACGATCTGCACGACCTGCTGCGCCGGGTTGAGCGCCTTGTTGACCTCGTCGCTCAGCGCGCGCTCGCGCACCTTCGCGGTGAAGTCCTTGACCACCGGGAGCGCGACGTCGGCGTCGAGCAGGGCCCGGCGGATCTCCCGCACGGTGCCGTCGACGTCGGACGGCGACAGCTTGCCCTTGGTGCGCAGATTCTTGAAGGTGTCCGCAAGACGGTCGGACAGGGTGCCGAAAGTAGCCATGATCTGTCGATTCTATCGGGCGACGTTGGCCGGACGCCGTGAACGCCGGTCAGTCGCCCGATGTCTCGACCGAGACCACGTCGCCGCGCACGTCGAACGAGACGGTGAGCAGAGCGTCGGTCTCGTCCGGCGCGATGGAGTAGTCGAAGGTGGCGAACACCTCGTCCTCATCGGCATGGTCGGCCTGGATAACCACGGTCAGCAGCTGCAGCGACCGGAGCACGTCGATGGCGATGTCGCCCGAGTTGTACACCAGCAGGTCGACGAGGCTGTCGCCCAGCTTGTCGACGTGCTCGTCGATGTAGCTGGTCGTGGCCGACTGCCGCGAGCTGAGCTCGGCCACCAGGGCGTCGCGCGCCCGCGCGTCGAAGCCCTCGAGCGCCTGGATGAGCGCGGCCGCGGCGTCCAGCGCGAACTCCGGCACGCCGGACTCGTCGTCGGCCAGCAGCTCGACCTCGACCGTCTGGTCGCCGAGCTCCACCGTGTCGTCCCAGGCGAGGCCGCCGCTCGCCGTCTCGTCGATGAGGCCGAAGAAGTCGTGCTCGATCGCCATGCCCGCTCCCCTATCCGACCAGCTGCTGCGCGAAGACGTGCGGTGTGAAGCCGGTCAGGTCGTTGATCCCCTCGCCCTGGCCGACGAGCTTGATCGGGATGCCGGTGCGCTCCTGCACGGCCAGCACGAACCCGCCCTTCGCCGAGCCGTCGAGCTTGGTCAGCACGAGGCCGGTCACGCCGGCGTGCTCCAGGAACGCCTCCGCCTGCGCGAGGCCGTTCTGGCCGGTCGTCGCGTCGAGCACGAGCAGCACCTCCGCGATCGGCGCCTGCTTCTCGACGACGCGTTTGATCTTGGACAGTTCGTCCATCAGGCCGCCCTTGGTCTGCAGGCGCCCGGCGGTGTCGATGATGACGATCTCCGTGCCGTCGCGCTTGGCCTTCTCGACCGTCTGGAAGGCGACGGACGCCGGGTCCTGTCCCTGCTGCTGCGGCCGCACGATCTCGGCCCCGGCGCGCTCCGCCCAGGTGGCCAGCTGCTCCACCGCGGCCGCGCGGAACGTGTCGGCGGCGCCGACGACGACCGACCGGTCGTAGGTGCGCAGGAACTTGGCGAACTTGCCGATGGTCGTGGTCTTGCCCACGCCGTTCACACCGACCACCAGCACGATCGCCGGACGGTCGCTGAGCTTGAGCGTGGTGTCGAGCTTCGAGAGCCGCTCCTCCATCGTCTCCCGCAGCATCCGCTGCAGGTCGGCCGGATCGGTGGTGTGGTACCGCTCCACCTGGGCACGCAGGTCGTCGATCACGGCCTCCGTGACGTCCGGGCCGAAGTCGGCCGTGATCAGCGCGGTCTCCAGGTCGTCCCAGGTGGTGTCGTCGATGGTCTTCTTGGCGAACAGCCCGCGGAGGGCGCCCGACAGAGACCAGGGGGTGCGGTCAGCCATGACACTCAGACTAGCCGCGGATGTACGGTGTGCTCATGTACGCGCTGGTGGGGGTCTCCGCAGAGCTGGCCGAGCAGCTGGTCGCGATCGAGACCGGAGGGCACGACGCCGTGCACCAGGCGCGTACGCGCGTGCGACGGCTGCGCAGCATCCTGAGTGTGTACCGGAAGGCGTTCGACCGGGAGGAAGCGCGGCGGATGCGCGCCCGGCTGGCCCGGCTGGGCGAACGGCTCGGCGACGTACGCGACCGGGAGGTGCGCAGCCGCGACCTCGAGGATCTGCTGCAGGCGGAGTCCTCCCCCGAGCTGGTGGACGCGGTGGAGGCGCTCGCGGCCGAGGAGCGCGCCGCGCACGGCCGCGCCCTCGATGAGCTGCTCCGGCACCTGCGCGGCCGCCGCCATCGCGAGCTGATGGCCGACCTGCAACGCTTCGCGGCGGACCCGCCGCTGACGAAGGCCGGGCGCAAGCACCCTGGTCGCGTCGCCGGCAAGGGCCTCGCGAAGGCCGTCGCGCGCGTGCACCGCACCGGGGGCACCAGCCTCGAAGAACGCCACGAGCTGCGCAAATCGGCCCGCCGCCTGCGCTACGCCGCGGAAGCCGTCATCGACGACCGCGGGCGCCGGGCCGTCCGGCTCGCGGCCGCGGCGGAGGCGGTGCACGACCGACTGGGTGCGCACCGCGACCTCGTGCTGCTCGGCCGTCACCTGCGCGAGCGCACGGCCGAGCAGGAGCTCGGCCCCGCGGCCACGACCGGCATCGCGATGCTCGCCGCCGAGTGCGACCGCCGCGCCGAGGAGCACTTGGACGGCCTCGACGAGGCGCTCGACGCGATCGAATGGTGACCCGGGCGGGACGGTCTCAGCCGGCCTGCTCCTGCGCCACACGCTGCCCGACGACCGCCGAGACGCCGTCCTGCCGCATCGACACGCCGTAGAGGGCGTCGGCGATCTCCATCGTGCGCTTCTGGTGCGTGATGACGATCAGCTGGCTGTTCTCGCGCAGGTCCTCGAAGATCGTGAGCAGCCGGCCCAGGTTGGCGTCGTCCAGCGCGGCCTCCACCTCGTCCATGATGTAGAACGGGCTCGGCCGGGCCTTGAAGATCGCGATGAGCAGGGCGACCGCCGCGAGCGACCGCTCCCCACCGGAGAGCAGGGAGAGGCGCTCGATCTTCTTGCCCGCGGGCTTCACGGTGACCTCGATGCCGGTGGTGAGGAGGTCATCCGGGTTCGTCAGCCGGATGCTGCCCTGACCGCCCGGGAACAGGATCGGGAACACCCGCGTGAACGCCGCCTCCGTGTCGGCGAACGCGGCCTCGAAGATGGTCTGCATCTTCTCGTCGATGTCCTCGATGATCGTGAGCAGGTCTTTGCGGGTGTTGGTCAGGTCCGTCAGCTGCTCGGTGAGGAACTTGTGCCGCTGCTCCAGCGCGGCGAACTCCTCCAGGGCGAGCGGATTGACCCGGCCCAGCTGGGCGAGCTTGCGTTCGGCCGACGTGAGGCGCTTCTGCTGCTGCTCGCGCGAGAACGGGACGGTCTCGACCTCCTCGTCCTCGCCCGCGGGCTCCCCCTCGTCGCGGCGCCGGTCGACCGGGACCGGCACCTCGGGGCCGTACTCGGCCACGAGCACCTCCTCCACCAGGCCCAGCTCGCTGCCGGCGCGCTCCAGCAGGCTCGACAGGTGCAGCTTCTTCTCGTAGATCTGCAGCTCCAGCCCGTGCACCGACTCGGTGATCGCGTGCAACCGCTCCCGCACCGCGTTCTCCTCGCGGCGGAGCGTGGCGAGCTCCTCGTTCTGACTGGCGCGCTCCGCCTCGGCCGAGGCCAGCTCCAGTCGCGCCTGCGCGACCGACCGGTCGACGGAGGCGAGCACGGCCGGCAGGGCGGCGATGACGCTCTCCGCCGCGTCCAGCTGACGGCGTCGGATGACCGCACGCCTGGCCGCCTCTTCGGCCGCCGCGCGCTCGGCCTCCATCCGGCGCACCAAGGCCTCTCCCCGTGCCTGCTCGGCACGCACGCGCTCCTTGGCGGTCTCGACGGAGAGCCGCGCCTCGACCTCGGCCTCGCGGGCGGCGTCGAGCTCCGCCGAGAGGGCGTCGCGGGCGCTCACGTCGAGGATGGGGCGCGGTCGCGACCGCGCCCCCTCCAGTTCTGCCTTCGCCTTCTCCGCGGCCTGCTCGGCCTCGGTCACGCGCTCCGCGGCCTGTTCGAGCGCCCGGTTGAGCCGCTCGAACTCCGCCTCCGACGCCTCCACCTGCACCTTCAGGCGGTTGAGCTGCTCGGTCTGCGCCGCGAGCTTCGCGTCGAACTCGCGCAGGGTCGCCAGCGCGGTCTGCGACTGCTCCTTCGCGACCTGCAGGACCCCGCGCTGCTCGGCCAGGGCGAACGTGGCCCGGTCGATGAGCGAGGTCACCTCGGCGAGCCGCTCCTGCGCCGCCTCGCGGTCGGCGATGAGCTCGATGCGGCTCTGCTTGGCGCCGGACCCGCCGCGCAGCACGTGCTCGCTGAGCACGTCGCCCGCGCGCGTGATGATCGTGACCGCGACCCCCAGGCCGCGGCCGCGGAAGGCGTCGAAGGCGCGGCGGGCGACCTCGAGGTCGTCCGCGATGGCGGTGAAGGCGAGGATGCCGCGCACGCCGTCCGGCGCCTCCACCACGCTGGCGGCGGGGACGACGCCGGCGACGCCGGTCAGGTCGACGGCGGCGGCGGGGGCGTTCGCGACCACGACCTCGACGCGGCCGAGGTCGTCGGCCGCGGCGTGCGCCACCGCGGCCGTCGCCGCGTCACGGTCGTCGGCCAGCACCGCGTCGGCGAGCGTCCCGAGGGCCGCCGCGACGGCCGCTTCGAAGCCCGGGTGGACGCGCACGTGCTCGGCGACCAGGCCGCGCACCCCGGAGAGGCGGGCGGAGACCAGCGCGGCCGAGCCGTCCTTCTGGTCCAGGGCGAGCGACAGCGCGCTGGTGCGCGCGGCGAGGGCGTCCCGCTCGCGCTCGAAGGTGTGCAGCTCCTCGCGCAGCCGCTCGATCTCGGCCTCCGCCTCGAAGACGGTGGCCTGCGCGAGCTCGTACGCCTCGTCGAGGTCGCCCTCGCCCCCGTCCGCCGTCGCGGCCTCCGCCTCCCGGGCGGCGAACTCGGCGCGAGCGCGCTCGCGGCGCTCGGTCGCGGCGTCCAGCGCGTTCTGCTGCCGCAGCACCTCGCCGCGCACGGCCGCCAGCCGCTGCGCCGCGGCGTCGGCCTGGCCGTTCAGTTTCGAGATCTCCAGGTCGTGGCGGGAGACGAGCGCGCTCTGCGCGGCGATCTCCTCGTCCACCGCATCGAGCCGGGCGCGGGCGTTCCTCGTCGCCGCCTGCGCCGCCGTCCAGGCGGCCTCCGCCTCGACGACCACGCCGCGCAGGCGCTCGACCTCGTCCCGGGCGTCCTGCACGTTCTGCGGGGTGACGCTCGGGCCCGCGTCGGGCGCGTCGGCCTGGCTGCCGAGCAGGGCGACGCGCTGGTTGGCGAGCGTGAACAGGCCGCGCAGCCGCTCCTGCACGGACTCCAGCGCGAACGCCGTGCTGCGGGCACTGTCCACCGCGTCGCCGACCTGCGCCTGCTCCAGCCGGGTGCGGCGCAGCTGCTTCTGCTCCAGCTGCTCCTGCAGCACGATCTGCTCGCTGTGCCGCTCCGCCTCGGTGCGGCTGTGGTCGTCGAGGGTGCGGCGGAGGGTGACCACCTCGTCCGCGAGCAGGCGGGCGCGCGCGTCGCGCACGATCGCCGCGATCGACTGCGCCTCGCGCGCGATCTCGGCCTGGTGGCCGAGCGGCTTCAGCTGGCGGCGCACCTCGCCCGCCAGATCGCTCAGCCGGGTCAGATTGGTCTGCATGGCCTCCAGCTTGCGGAGGGTCTTCTCCTTGCGGCGGCGGTGCTTCAGGATGCCGGCGGCCTCCTCGATGAACCCGCGGCGCTCCTCCGGGCTGGCGTGCAGCACGGCGTCGAGCTGGCCCTGACCGACGATGACGTGCATCTCGCGGCCGAGGCCGGAGTCGCTCAGCAGCTCCTGCACGTCCAGCAGGCGGCAGGACTGGCCGTTGATGGCGTACTCGCTGCCGCCGTTGCGGAACAGCGTGCGCGAGATCGTCACCTCGGAGTACTCGATCGGCAGCGCGCCGTCGGAGTTGTCGATGGTGAGCTGCACCTCGGCCCGGCCGAGCGGACCGCGGGTCGCGGTGCCGGCGAAGATGACGTCCTCCATCTTGCCGCCGCGCAGCGTCTTGGCGCCCTGCTCGCCCATCACCCAGGCGAGCGCGTCCACCACGTTCGACTTGCCGGACCCGTTGGGCCCGACGACGCAGGTGACGCCCGGCTCGAAGGCGAACGTCGTCGGCTGCGCGAACGACTTGAAGCCTTTGAGCGTCAGACTCTTCAAGTACACGCAGGCGAATTTACCGGACGTTCACGGCGCCACCGCGCCGGAACGCCGGGCGCACCCTGCCGCGAGCACACGAAAAGTGCACGCTCTCCGGGCGGAAAGCGTGCACTCTTCGTGTACTCGATGGCAGGACGTCACGCGACGCCGAGGTAGGCCTCCTTGATGGCGGGGTCGGCGAGCAGCTCGCGGCCGGTGCCGGCGCGGGTGATGACGCCCGTCTCCAACACGAACGCACGGTGTGCGCGGGCCAGCGCCTGGTTGGCGTTCTGCTCCACCAGCAGCACCGTCGTCCCCTGCTTGTTGATCTCGGTGATGATCGTGAAGATCTGCCGGATGAACTGCGGCGCGAGCCCCATCGACGGCTCGTCGAGCAGGAGCAGGCGCGGGTTCGACATCAGCGCCCGGCCGATCGCGAGCATCTGCTGCTCGCCGCCGGACATGGTGCCGCCGACCTGCGTCTTGCGTTCGGCGAGCCGCGGGAACAGGGCGAACACCCGGTCGAAGTCCTCGCCCATCGTGGAGCGGTCCTTGCGGCCGAAGGCGCCCATGTCCAGGTTCTCCATCACCGTCATGCCGGGGAAGATGCCCCGGCCCTCCGGCGCCTGCGAGATCCCGCGGACCACGCGGATGTGCGCCTTCATCTTGGTGATGTCCTCGCCGTCGAACAGGATCGACCCCTTCGACGGGTTCAGGATGCCCGAGATCGTCTTCATGGTCGTCGACTTGCCGGCGCCGTTCGCCCCGATCAGGCTCACGATCTCGCCCTCCTCCACGGAGAACGACATGTCGTGGATGGCCTCGATGCGGCCGTAGGACACGCTGATGTTCTTCAGCTCAAGCAACGTCATCTTCGGGCTCCCCGAGGTAGGCGGAGATCACGCGCGGGTCTTCGCGGATGACCTCCGGGGCGGCGTCGGCGATCTTGCGTCCGAACTCCAGGACGACGATGCGGTCCGTGACGCCCATGATCAGCTTCATGTCGTGTTCGATCAGCAGCACGGTGTACCCGTCGGCGCGGATGGTGCGGATGAGGTCCATCAGCTCCTCCTTCTCCGCCGGGTTGAAGCCGGCGGCCGGCTCATCGAGGCACAGCACCTTCGGGTCGGTGGCGAGCGCCCGCGCGATCTCCAACCGCCGCTGGTAGCCGTACGGCAGCGACCGCGACAGCGCGCCGGCGTGGTCGGCGATGCCGACGAACTCCAGCAGCGCCATCCCGCGCTCGATCGACGACTTCTCCTCCCTCGTGTGCCGCGGCAGGCGAAGCAGGGCGCCCGGCACCGAGGTGCGGTGGCGCGCGTCCAGTCCGACCACGACGTTCTCGAGCGCCGTCATCTCGCCGAACAGGCGGATGTTCTGGAACGTGCGCGACAGTCCCATCCGCGTGATCTGGTGCTGCTTGCGGCCCTTGATCGTCTGGCCTTCCAGCAGCACGTCGCCGCTGGTCGGCTTGTACACGCCGGTCATCGCGTTGAAGCACGTCGTCTTCCCCGCGCCGTTCGGTCCGATCAGGCCGAGGATCTCGCCGCGGCGGATGTCGAACGTCACGTCGTCGAGCGCCGTCAGACCGCCGAACTTCACGGTCAGGTTGCGCACCTCCACGATGTTCTCCCCGACCTCGACCGCGATCTCGCGGTCCGGGGCGGCGGCCTCGGCGACCGACAGGTCGACGCCGGCGGCCTCCAGCTCGTCCTCGTTGGCGCCGAGGACCGGCTCCTCCTCCGGAGCCGTGTTCTGTGCGTCCGTCATCGTGCGCCTCCCTTCGCTCCGTCGCCGTCGAGCGCGCCGGCGTCGACGACGGGCGTCGCTCCGGTGCTCGTCCTGGGCCGTCCCTTCGCCGCATCCGTCACCATCCGGTAAGCATGGCGCCCGTAGGCGAGCAGCTTCTGCCGCGCCGGGAACAGGCCCTGCGACCGGAAGATCATGATGAGCACCAGGGCGATGCCGAAGATCAGGTACTTGTAGTCGGCGATCACGGTGAAGCGGAGCGGGATGTACGCCACGATGGCGCCACCGAGCATCGCGCCGACCTTGTTGCCCGCGCCGCCGAGCACGACGGCCGCCAGGAACAGGATCGAGGTCTGGACGTCGAACTTCTGGTTGTTCACGAAGCCGACCTGGCCGGCGAACAGGGCGCCGGAGAGACCGCCGACGCCGGCGCCGATCGCGAACGCCCACACCTTGTACTTGAACGTCGGGACGCCCATGATCTCGGCGGCGTCCTCGTCCTCGCGGATGGCGACCCAGGCGCGGCCGACGCGGCTGCGCTCCAGGTTGCCGACCAGCAGCAGGATGACGATGATCACCGTGATCGTGAGCCAGTACCAGGGCACGCCGTTGGAGTTCGAGAAGATCGGCACGCCGTTCGCGGTCTCCCCCGGCGGGTGGCCGACGTTCTGGAAGCCGACCTGGCCCTTCATCGCCGGGATGATCGTGGCGAGGATGCGCACGATCTCACCGAAGCCGAGCGTCACGATCGCCAGGTAGTCGCCGCGGAGGCGCAGCGTCGGCACGCCGAGGATGATGCCGAACGTCATCGTGACCGCGATGGCGACCGGGATCGTCCACAGGTACGGGATCTTCACGAACGGCGAGTCGGGGCTGGTCAGCATCGCCGCGGTGTACGAACCCACCGCGAAGAAGGCGACGTAGCCCAGGTCGAGCAGGCCGGCGTAGCCGACGACGACGTTCAGGCCCACCGCGATGAGCGCGTAGACGGCCATCGAGAAGCAGGCGAGAGCCCAGTCGTTGCCGGGCGCGGTGCTCAGCGGGAAGAAGTTCAGGTACGGCAGCGCGTAGGCGAGCGCCACCACGATGAGCAGCCACGCCCACTGCACCGCGCGCGGCAGGTTGTTCCACCGGTCGCGGAGCTGCTGGAACGGGCCGTTGCCGCGCTTCCCGCGGCCGGCCTCCATCGCGTCGACGGCCTGCTCCTCGCGGCCGTCGGGGAGGACCCGGGGACCTTCTGTCATGCTCATGCGCGGCTCCTTCCGAGCGAGGTGCCCAGGATGCCGCTTGGCTTGACCAGCAGCACGAGCACCAGGACGACGAAGGCGACGACGTCGGTCCACTGCGAGTCGCCCAGCAGGATCTGGCCGTAGTTGCCGATCACGCCGAGCAGCAGGCCGCCGAGCAGCGCGCCGCGGACGTTGCCGATGCCGCCGAGGACGGCCGCGGCGAACGCCTTGACGCCGAGGATGAAGCCGCCGTTGTAGATGACGCCCGACGGGACGAGCATCACGTAGAACAGGGCGGCCGCGCCGGCCAGGATGCCGCCGGTGATGAAGGTGATCTGGATGATCTTCTCCTTGTTGACGCCCATCAGGGTCGCGGTGTCGGGGTCCTGGGCCACCGCGCGGATGCCGCGACCGGTGCGGGTGCGCCGGATGAACCAGTCGGTCGCGAGCATCAGGATCACCGAGGCGATCACGATGATCAGCTGCTGGCTGTTCACGATGGTGCCGAAGACGTCGAAGATCGGCTCCGGGATGAACATCGTCACCGCCGGCTCCGCGTTCGCGCCGCGGATGAGGAAGATCAGGTACTGGATCGTGAAGGACGCGCCGATGGCGGTGATCAGGAAGACCAGGCGCGGGGCGTTCCTCTTGCGCAGCGGCCGGTAGGCGACCCGCTCGAGCACCCACGCCGTGCCGCCGGCGGCGACCATTCCGACGAGGAGCGCGAGTATCAGGTCACCGACGATGGCCACGGGACTGAGGTTGGGGGCGCTCGGGCCGAAGCCGAGCGTGGTGAGGGTCACGACGACGCCGTAGGCGCCGACGATGAAGACCTCGGAGTGGGCGAAGTTGATCAGGTTCAGCACGCCGTAGACGAGCGTGTAGCCGACGGCGATGAGGCCGTAGACGGCGCCGAAGGTGAGTCCGTCGAAGGTCGCGCTCCAGAAGTTCTGGACGAGCGCGTTGACGTCGAAGTTGATCCACGAACTGTCGAGGGCGGGATGGAGGACGAGGGTTTCGAGCATTCGAGCATCCAGGGTTCAGTGCCGGATCATCGTCGATCCGATCGGTTTCCGAGCGTAGTCCGAAAAGAAGGGTGCCGCGGACCGCGAGGCCCGCGGCACCCTTCCCGGCGTCGTTACCCGCCGATGGTGCCGATCGGCACGATCTTGCCGTTCTCGACCTTGTAGCCGTAGACGGCCGGGGCCTGGAGCTCACCGGTGGAGTCCCACTTGTAGTGCTTGCTCAGGCCGTCGGCGTCGTAGTCCTTGACCCAGGCGAGGAGGTCGGCACGGGTGGTCTTGCCCTTGTCGATGCCCGCCAGGAGGACGGTGGTGGCGTCGTAGCCCTCGATGGAGTACGTGCCAGGCTCGGCGTTCGCGAGCTTCTTGTAGGCCGACTGGAAGTCGGGGATCAGCTCACCCGGGATGCAGGGGCAGGTGAAGTACGCGTTGCTGGACGCGTCGCCGGCCAGCTTGATGAACTGGTCGTCCTTCACGCCGTCGGGGCCGACGAACGTGCCCTTGTAGCCCTTGTTGACCAGCTGCTGGTCGAACGGAGCGCCCTCGGCGTAGTAGCCCGCGTAGTACACCGCGTCCGGCTTCGCGTTGATGATCTTCGAGATCGTCGCCGAGAAGTCCTTCTGGCCGGTGGTCACCTTGTCGGTGCCGACGAGCGCGTCGCCGAGCGCCTTCGAGGTCTGCGTGCCGAGGCCGATGCCGTAGTCCGAGTCGTCCTGGACCAGGTAGACCTTCTTGGCCTTCAGCTTGTCCGTGAGGAACTTCGCCGCGGCGGGACCCTGCACGGCGTCGTTGCCGAGGCCGCGGAAGAAGGTCTTCCAGCCGTTCTGGGTCAGGCCCGGGTTGGTGGCCGACGGCGTGATGTGCACGAGGCCCTGCTGCTCGAAGATGTTGCCGGTCGCCTTGGACTCACCCGAGAACGGGAGGCCGACGACACCGATGATGTCGGCCTCGTTGACGGCCTGGGTCACCGGACCGGTCGCCTTGTTCGGGTCGCCCTCGGTGTCGAACTTCTTGAAGCCGACCTGGCAGCCCTTGTTGGCCTCGTTGTGCTGGTTGATGGCCAGCTGGATGCCGTTGTAGATGTTGATTCCGAGCTGGGCGTTCGGGCCCGTCTCGGCACCCACGTAGCCGATGGTCAGGCCAGCAGGACACGTGGCCTTTCCGTCGCCGGCCGGGAGAACCGCGTCCTTCGGGACGTCGACCGACGTGATCGCCGGGATGTCCACCTTGGACGAGTTCCCGTTGCTGGCACCTCCGCTGGACGGCTGGTTCGCACATCCGGCGAGGAACAGTGCGACTGACGCTGCAACAGCCGCACCGATGGTGACTTTCTTCCGTAGCATCTCTTGCCTCTCGACGTTAATCCGTCACGAACTCGCCGTTTTCGCCGGTTCGTGCCACGAATATGTGTGCTGAGAATACATGGCCCGCAACGATTTGCAACCAACATCCGACGGCAGATTTACACGATCGAAACCAAACGGTGAAGCCGGGTTCACACGGCTCCGGCGCCTGGATAGGCTGATCCTCCCGCCATCGGCACGAGGAGGTGTTCGCGAGATGCGCGTGACGCGCCTGCCCATCCCGGACGCCCTGGGGACGCCCGAGTCGGCCGCGTTCGAGGAGCTCGTCGGCGTGTTGAACGGCATCGTCGTCGACCTCTGGGGCGACGACGACTTCGTCGAGACGGCGGAGCAGGCGCTCGCCGCTCACCGCGAGCAGGAGTACGCCGAGCGGATCGTCTTCGTGGCCGTCGAGGAGGGCGCGATCGTGGGCCGGGTCGAGGCGATCTTCCCGCTCGACCCCGACTCCGAGACCGTGTCGCTGCTGGTCGACGTCGTGCCGGCCCTGCGCGGCCGCGGCATCGGGACGGCTCTGCTGCAGAAGGGCGAGGAGCTCGCGGCCGAGGGCGGGCGCCGGGTGATCTCGACCTACACCGAGCACCCGATGAAGACCCTGGAGCCCACCGACCGCCTGGTGCGCGCGCCGGCCGGCACCGCGGGCCTCCCGCGCGAGTCGCGCGACGTGCGGTTCGCGTTGCGCCACGGGTACACGCTCGGGCAGATCGAGCGGTCGAGCGAGCTGCGGCTGCCGCTCCCCCGCGAACGCGAGCACGGGCTCACGATGACGCTCGACGGCTTCCGGCTGGTCTCCTGGTGGGGTTCCGCCCCGGACGACCTGCTGGACCAGTTCGCGGCCATGAAGTCGCGGATGTCGACGGACATCCCGCAGACCGGCATCGCGGTCGACCCGGAGGACTGGGACGGCGAACGGGTGCGGTCGCAGGAGCGCACCCTGGTGGCGCGCGGCGAGCCGCTGCTGGTCACCGCGGCTGTGCACGAGGCCACCGGCGACATCGCCGCCTACACGGAGCTGGCGGTCCCGGCGGACGGCACGAAGGCGGAGCAGTACGACACGCTCGTCGCGCGGGCCCACCGCGGACACCGACTGGGAACCGCGGTGAAGCTGCGCAACATCCAGGAGCTGGGCCGGCGCGCCCCACACATCCGCCGCATCCTCACTTGGAACGCCGACGAGAACGACCCGATGCTGGCGATCAACCGCGCGTTCGGCTTCCGCCCGCACGCGCTGACGGGGCACTGGCAGAAGACGCTGGGGTGAGGGGGCTCAGAAGTGGCGGCTCGGATCCATGCGCTGATGGAGGATGCGGATGATGTCCACGCCATCCCTGCGCTCCACGTAGAAGAGAATATGGCTGTCGATCCCATAGCGTCGATAGCCTTCGCGGATCTCATCGCATCTCCGGCCGCGGGACGGGTCCTCCGCGACGCGCTCGATTACGGCTCTGATCTCCATCACATAGCTCTCAGCTTGGCGCATGTCCCACCGCTCCTCGGTGAAGTCCCAGATCGAGGAGAGGTCACGCTGCGCTGCCGGGGTGAGGCGATATCCCGTCACGACTTCTTGGTCGCGATGAAGGCGTCGAAGTCGAAGGGCTCCGGATCGCCGCTCGCCTCGCCCGCGACGAGAGCGGATCGCAGCGCTGCGAGTTGTGTCTCCTGGTCTTCGAGCAGCCGGAGTCCCGCACGCACGACTTCGCTGGCCGACCGGTAACGGCCCGACGACACCTCCTGCGCGAGGAAGTCCGAGAAGTGCTCGTCGAGACTGATCGAGGTGTTCTGAGCCATGATCAGATAGTACCAATTATTGGTACGGCTCACCCTGTTCGGTGCGAAGCAGTCACCTCAGGCGCAGCCGCTGGCACCGCGGGCAGAAGTGCGAGCCGCGGTTCATGAACTGCTCGCGCACGATCGGCGTGCCGCAGCGCGGGCACGGCTTCCCCTGCTGGCCGTAGGCGTTGAGGCTGTGGGAGAAGTAGCCCGACGCGCCGTTGACGTTGACGTACTGCGCGTCGAAGCTCGTGCCGCCCTCGGCGAGGGCCTTCTCGAGCACGTGCCGCACCTCCGCCAGCAGAGTGCGCGCCTTCACCCGGCTGAGCGTGTTCGCCGGCTGGGCGTAGTGGATGCGGGCGGCCCAGAGCGCCTCGTCGGCGTAGATGTTGCCGATGCCGCTGACCAGCGTCTGGTCGAGCAGGGCGCGCTTGATGTCGGTCTTCTTGCGCGCCAGAGCGGCGAAGAACACCGCGTCGTCGAAGGCGGGGTCGAGCGGGTCGCGGGCGATGTGGGCCACCTGGGTCGGGAGCAGCGGCTCGTCGGTGCCGAGGCCCGCCGCGGCGCCGTCGGCCGTCGGCACGAGCGCGTCCACGGCCATCGAGCCGAAGATGCGTTGGTCGACGAAGTGCACCCACAGCTCGCCGTGCAGCGGGTGTTCGATGTGCAGGCGGATGCGCAGCAGCCCGGCCTCGACGGTGCCGGGCTCGCGCAGCAGTATCTGGCCGCTCATCCCCAGGTGGGCCACGATGGCGCGGCGCGGGGTGCCCTCCAGCGGGATCCAGAGGAACTTGCCGCGGCGGACCGGACGCTGCATCACCCGGCCGGTCAGCAGCGTCTCGAAGACGCCGGCGAGCGGGTCGTGACGTCGCAGCGAGCGCGGCTCGAAGACCTCGACGCCGAGGACGGTCGCACCGGTGACGGCGGGCTCGAGCCCGGCCCGGACGACCTCAACCTCGGGGAGCTCTGGCACGTCGTCTCGTCAGTTCCGTCCAGGCGCTCAGCGCCGCGGCCATCTCGGCCTGCTTCTTGCTCGTGCCCTCGCCGGTGGCGGTCACGAGGTCGCCCACCTCGACGGTGGCGTGGAAGGTCTTGGAATGGTCGGGACCGGTGTTGGTGACCGAGTAGACCGGGGCGCCGGCGCCGCGGCGGGCCGCGACCTCCTGCAGGCTGGTCTTCGGGTCCATGGCGGCGCCGAAGCGGTCGGGGTCGTCGAGCAGCGGCTCGATCAGGCGCAGGACCAGCGCGGTCGCGGCGTCGCCGCCCGCGTCCAGGTACGTCGCGCCGATCAGCGCCTCGACCGTGTCGGCGAGGATGGACGCCTTGTCGCGCCCGCCGCTCTGGTTCTCGCCACGGCCGAGCCGCAAGTACTCCCCCAGCCCGATGCCGCGCGCCACCTCCGCGAGGGCGACCGAGCTGACCAGGCTGGCGCGCCGCTTGGCGAGCTCACCCTCGTCGAGGTCCGGGTTCTCCCGGAACAGCTTGACGGTGACGGCCTGCCCGAGGATCGAGTCGCCGAGGAACTCCAGGCGCTCGTTGTTCGGGATGCCGCCGTGCTCGTACGCGTACGAGCGGTGGGTCAGCGCAAGCTCGAGAAGCTCGGGGTCGATGTCGACCCCGAGCTTCTGGAGGAGTGCGGTGCGGTCAGGGTTCTCTCCGACCACGGTGTTCACGTGCGTGAGCGCAACGATCAGACGTCGGCGACCTTGCGGCCCTTGTACTCGAGGAAGAGGGCGGTGCCCGCCGAGTCCTCGACGACCTTCGCGCGGTGCGGGAGGCTGTAGGTGACCTTGCCGTTCTCGACGGTCTTCACCAGGGTGGGGGCCGACGCCTTCCACTGCGAACGGCGGGCGTGGGTGTTGGCGCGCGACTGCTTCCGCTTGGGGACGGCCATGGCTATCTCTTCTCTGTGTTCGTTCCGGAAACATCCGGGCGGTCATCGGTGTCGGAAGCCTGGAAACCAGCGAGCGCAGACCACCGGGGATCGATGGCCTGGGTGGGCTCGCGGTCCGGTACATCCGCCAGCCTCTCCCCGGTCTCGGGGTCGAGACCCGGGCAGTCCGGCCGGCACACCGGCTGGAACGGCAGTGAAAGCACCACCGCATCCCTGATCAGAGGTTCAAGATCCACGTGGTCGTCGTGAACCTCATAATCGAAAGCTTCGTCAGAAGGATACGCGAAAAGTTCCTGGAAATCGACTTGGACGGGCTGCTGGATGTCGATCAGGCAGCGTCCGCAGACGCCGACGGCCGTCGTGGTGGCGTCGGCGGTCGCGAGGATCCCCTCGTGCATCGACTCCAACCGCAGGTCGAGATCGATGGTCTCGCCCTCCGGCACGCTGATCAGCCCCTCGCCCAGTTTCTCCGTCACCGGGATGCTGATGCGCTGTTCGCGCATCGCGCCCGGGTGGCGGATGAGGTCGTACACGTTGACCGCGTACGGGGAGTTCTTGGTAGTCACGAGGGACTATTTTACGCGGCGTTCCGGGGCCTGACGGTGGAAGACCAGGCCGCTGGCAGCAACGACACAGGAATGAGCAGCGCCTTCGTCCGCAGCACCGGCCCGGCCTGCGCCTCCAGCGCGCCGAGCACGCTCTCGAGGTCGTCGGCGAGCCCGGCCGCCCAGCGTCGCGTCGGCGGTCCGTAGGCGTCGCGTTCGAGCGCGGCGAGCAGCCGGTGCAGGGCCGCGTCGGCCGGCGTCCCGGCGACGGCCGCGGCGACGCGTTCCGCGAAGACGCGTGGGGTCTCGGTCGGCGGCGCGGTCCAGCCCAGATCGCGCACCGTGTCGCGCAGCTCGTCCCACGCCAGCGTCGCGCCGCCCCACTCCTCGGTCAGCTCCCGGATCCGTCGTCGGCGGCGCATCCGCCGCCACACCGCGGGCGCGAGCAGCACGGCGACGGCGAGCAGCGCGACGCCGACGCCGGTCGCGAGCGGCTGAGCGCCGGAGGTCGTGGTGAGCGGGGCAGAGCCGGCCGGGTTCGCGGGGTCGGTCGGCACCAGCGCGCGCGGCGCCGAGCTGGACGTCGTGGTGGAGGTCGCCGACGGCGCCGCGGCGTCGGTCTGCGGTCGCGTGTAGTCGGGCACGGTCCCCCGGCCGACCGTGGGCTCGAACGGCACCCAGCCGACGCCGGCGAAGTAGAGCTCCGGCCAGGCGTGCAGGTCGTCGCTGGTCACCGTGTACTCGCCGGGATTGGTCGCGGTCCCCCCGCTGGTCGCTCCGGGCAGGTAGCCCTCCGCCACGCGGGACGGGATGCCGAGCGTGCGCGCCATCAGCGCCATCGCCGAGGCGAAGTGCACGCAGTAGCCGCTCTTCACCTCCAGGAAGCGCGCGATCACCCGGGAGCCGTCGCCGTCATAGCCCTGCTTCAGCGGGGTCTGCGTCGAGTAGACGAAGCTGTTGTCACGGAAGTAGTCCTGCAGCGCCACGGCCTTGTCGTACTCGCTGACCGCATCCTTGGTGGCCTCGAGCGCGGTGTTCCCGATGATCGAGGGCAGGTTCGGCGGGAGGAAGAGGTCGCGCTGCACGTCCTCCGGCACGAAACCGCCCGCGGCCTTGAGCTGGTCGGCCGTCGGCTGCAGCACGAGGCTGGTGGCGGTGTACTTCTGCCCCTGGGTCGTGGCGTTGATGCCGCCGATCGTCAGGTCGTCCGGATCCCACGACCAGGTGCCGCTCAGCCCCTTGACCGACTGCACCGGCGCCGGCGCGGGGAGCCAGCGGCTGGTCATGTTGTCGATCGTGACCGTGGTGGTGATCTTCGTGGTCTTCACCGTGTTCGAGAGTCCGGCCACCGGCCCGATCTTGGCGCCGTCGCCGAGCCGGTTGGTGTCGCGCTCGCGGTGCTTCCACACCGATCCGGTGAACTGGTCGAGGGAGGCGAGCTTGAGGTACTGACCGTTCGCGGCCGAGGTGGTGTAGGTGAGCGCGCGCACGGCGGCCGGCCGCCGCAGGTCCTTCCCGAGGTCGACGAGCGGCGTGACCGTGCCGCCGATCGAGATGCCACCCGCGGTGAACGAGGTCGCCCCGCCCTGGTCGAACCCGGGCGCGGTGCCCGCCAGCAGCGAGGCGACGACGATCGCCGATGCCCCGACCGAGAGCGCGGGGACGGGACGCGGCGTGCCGGGATGCCGGCTGCGCACGTCGCAGCGCAGCAGCCACAGGTAGGCGGCGGCCGAGGCGGCGAGCGCGATCGGGTCGAGTCCGTCGCCGAGCAGCGCACCAGGAACCACGAGCACGGCGCCGACGCCGAGCGCGGTGAAGGCGGGGGCGCGGATGGCCACCGCGAGCGTGTCCAGGATGACCGCGAGCAGACACCCGCCGCCGACGACCAGGAACAGGAACTCCGGGAGCGCCTGCGCCGGCGTCCCCTGCTGGTAGATCGAGAGCAGCGCCTGCTGCCCGTAGTCCGACCAGCTGCGCACCGTCGCCGGCGTCGGGATGACGCCGAGCAGACCCGTGCCGCGGCCGAACGCCGACGTCATCACGGCGACCGCCTCGGCGACGAGCAGCACGGAGACGAGGCCGCGGTGCACGCCGACCGTCCGCAGCGCCGCGCCGGTGAGGAGGATGCCGGACGCGGTGGCCACCAGGGCGAACCACCAGCCCGCCCCCTGGATGAGGCCGGACAGCGCGTAGCTCAGCGCGAGCACCTGCACGACGAGCGCGCCGGTGATGCGCCAGTACCCGGACCGTCGGCGGCCGGCGACGCGCGGCACCGCGACGGCGAGCGACTCAGTGGCCACGAGCCACAACCCCCGCCCGCTGGCGGCGGACCGCACGCTCCCACGCCTCCGCGGGGTCGTCGCCCGCGTCGAACCGCACGCACATCCAGCCGGCGTCCGCGAGCACCTCGATCGTGTCCTCCGGCTGCGACGCGGCGACGAAGGCGACCGCCGGGTCGCCCATCGAACGCAGCGAGGCCAGCGCCCCCAGCTCGGCCGGCGGCGTCGCTCCGAGCACCGCGAACACCGGCACAGGCCGCCCCGCCCGGCGCAGGCCCGCACCGAGCTCCGCGACCGCGTCCTCCCGTTCGACGGGCGACGGTTCGATCGCGGCGAGGTCGGCCAACAGCATCCGGTCCGCGCTTCCGGTGTCGTACGTCGCGGTCGTCGCGCCCATCGTGCCGGTGCGGCCGGCGCCGCTGCGACCGGAGAGCTGCCGCTCCCCGGTCTCGACGATGCTGAGGACGAAGCCCTCGTCGAGCAGGTGGACGCCGATGGAGGCCACCAGGTCCACCATCGCCTCGAACTCGTCCGCGGCGATCGCGTCGTGGGGCGGCAGAGGTCGGGTGTCCATCAGCATCCACGCCTCCGGATTGCTGCGCTGCTCCTCCTGCCGCACCATCAGCTGGTCGTGCTTCGCGGTGGCCCGCCAGTGCACGCGCCGCAGCGGGTCGCCCGGCCGGTACTCGCGCGCGATCAGCTCGTCCGCACTCGGGATGCTGTGCCGCAGCAGCTCGTGCTCCGTGCCCTCGCTGTGGGCGACGTCCAGCTCGCCCCGGCTCAGGGCGACGACGCGCGGCGTGACGAGCAGTTGGCGCGGCTGGCCGAGCGCGTACTCGGCGTAGGCGACGCCGAACGGGTCGGTGCGGCTGACGACGAACGGGCCGACGGGATGCGCGCCGCGCCGCTCCGGGACCGCCTCCTGGCGCAGCACCACGGTGTCGCGGCCGTGGTACCCCTCGGCCTGATGGGCGCCCAGCCGCGGCAGCGGCGCCGACCGCTGCACGCCCACCTCGGGCGGCGCCGACTCGCGCCAGCGCCCCGCCGGGCTGGGCCGGGCGGACTGGTTGCGCACGGTCGTGACGATCGTGGTCCGCTCCCCCACCGCCACCACGTCGGGGTGGAAGCTGCGCGTCACGGTCAGCCGCGGTCGGTCCACCGTCACCGAGATCATGGCCGCCAGCGGCAGCACGGTCAGGAAGACGCCGACGAACAGCACGTCGGTGCGGCCGAACCACGCCGAGGCGACCAGCGCGACGACGCCGACGGCGCCGAGCGTCCAGCCACGCACGGTCGGGCGCGGCCGCTTGAGCGGCGAGGTAGCACGACCGCGGGCGGGCACGCTAGCGTCCCTGGCCGCCGACCGCGCCGGTCCCGACCGGCACCGGCGTCGAGGCGACGATGCGGCGCACGATGTCGGCGATCACCGGCGCGCTCTCGTGGTGGTGCCCGAGCGCCCGGCTGGTGGGCAGCAGCCGGTGGCCGAGCACCGGAACGGCGAGGGCGTCCACGTCGTCCGGCAGCACGAAGTCGCGGCCGGCCAGCGCTGCCATCGCCTTCGCCGCGCGGATCAGCTGCAGGGTCGCCCGCGGGCTCGCGCCGAGGCGGAGGTCGCGGTCCTCGCGCGTCGCACGCACCAGATCCACCGCATACTGCTTGACCGGGGTCGAGGCGAACACGCTGCGCGCGGTCACCATCATCGCCCGCAGCTCGTCGGAGGACACGACGGGACGGATGCGCGAGAGCGGGCTCGAGGTGTCGCGGGTGGTCAGCATCGCGAGCTCGGAGCCCTCGTCGGGGTAGCCCATGGCGATGCGGGCCATGAAGCGGTCGCGCTGGGCCTCGGGGAGCGCGTAGGTGCCCTCCATCTCCACCGGGTTCTGCGTCGCGACCACGATGAACGGCGCCGCCAGCGGGTAGGTCGATCCGTCGACCGTGACCTGGCGCTCCTCCATGCACTCCAGCAGCGCCGACTGCGTCTTCGGGCTGGCGCGGTTGATCTCGTCGCCGATCACGATGTTGGCGAAGATGGCGCCCGGCTTGAACTCGAACCGCCGTTCCGCCTGGTTATAGACCGAGACGCCGGTGACGTCGGAGGGCAGCAGGTCCGGGGTGAACTGGATGCGGCTCACTGTGCAGTCGACCGACTTCGCCAGCGACTTGGCGAGCATGGTCTTTCCGACGCCGGGCACGTCCTCGATCAGCAGGTGACCCTCCGCCAGGAGCACCACGAGCGCGGTCTGCACGGCCTCGTGCTTGCCGTCGATGACGGACTCGACGTTGGCGGTGATCTGCTCCGCGGCGCGTCTCAGCTCCTCCAGGTCCATCCCGGGAACGGCGCCGGGGTCGTCCTCCGGCGCGACAGAGGATTCGGTGGGCTGGCGCGTCGCGTAGCTGTTCATGGCTCCCCCGTGCTGCTAGGTGTCTTGGAGGTACTCGTGGACGGCCGGCGGCACGTACGGGCTGACGTCGCCGCCGAGCGCGGACACCTGGCGCACGAGCGAGCTCGACACGTGGGCGTTCGCCGGGTTGGGCAGGAGGAAGACGGTCTCGACGTCGGCCAGGTGCCGGTTGACGATGGCCATCGGGGTCTCGTAGGCGACGTCGACCTGCGAGCGGATGCCTTTCACCAGCACGTGGGCGCCGACGTCGGTGCAGTAGTCGACCAGCAGGCCGACCGACCACGACGCGATGACGATGTTGCCGACGATCCCGGCGTCCTCGATCGAGCGCTCGAGCAGCGCCACCCGCTGCGCGATGGGCAGCAGCGCCGACTTGTCGGGGTTGTGCACCACGACGACGTGCACTTCGTCCCACAGGCCCGCCGCACGCTCGATCACGTCGAGGTGCCCGAGGGTGACCGGGTCGAACGATCCAGGGACAACGGCGATCCTGTTCATAGGCCTCCAGACTATCCCGGCGATCCCGGCATTTCGTTGTGAATCCGTTACCAAACGGTTTCGCCGACGTGCGGGCCGCTGCCCTACGACTTGCCGAGGAAGGCGCGCTCGCTCTCGTCCAGGCGGCGTGCCAGGGCGGCGGCCAGCGCCGGATGGCCGGCGAGCGAGGGATCGCCCTGCAGCGTCTCCTCCGCGGCCACGCGGGCCTCGGCGATCAGCTCGCCGTCGCTCGCCACCCGCAGCAGGCGCAGCGACGACCGGCCGCCCGACTGCCTGCTGCCGAGCACGTCGCCCTCGCGACGCAGCTCCAGGTCGACGTTCGCCAGCTCGAAGCCGTCGATCGTCGCCGCGACGGCCTCCACCCGGTCGCGGGCGAGCGTGCCCTGCTCCGCCGCGGTGACCAGGAGGCAGAGGCCGGGGACGTCGCCCCGGCCCACCCGGCCGCGCAGCTGGTGCAGCTGCGAGACGCCGAAGCGGTCCGCGTCCAGCACGACCATCGCGGACGCGTTCGGCACGTTGACGCCGACCTCGATGACCGTCGTCGCGATCAGCAGGTCGATGTCGCCGGCGGCGAAGGCGCGCATCACCTCGTCCTTCGCGTCGGAGGGCAGTCGCCCGTGCAGCACGCCGACACGCGACCGGGCGAACAGCGGATCGGCCCGCACCTGGGCGGCGACCGCCTCTACGTTCGCGACCGGACGCGCAGGGGCGCCCTCCTCGGTCTCGGACGGCTCCGGCTCCTCGCCGTCGTCCTCCGCGTCCTTGCCCGAGATGGCCGGGCAGACGACGAACACCTGCCGGCCCTTGGCGATCTCCTCCGACGCGCGCTCCCAGATCCGCCGCTCCCAGCCCGGTCGGTCCGCCAGGGGCACCACGAAGCTCTCGATGCCCTGGCGGCCCTCCGGCAGCTGGGCGATCGTCGAGACGTCGAGGTCGCCGAAGACGGTCATCGCCACCGTGCGCGGGATGGGCGTCGCGGTGAGCACGAGCACGTGCGGCGGCGTGCCGCCCTTCGCCCGGAGCGCCTCGCGCTGCTCCACGCCGAAACGGTGCTGCTCGTCGACCACCACCAGGCCGAGGTCGAAGAAGGTGACGGCGTCGCCGAGCAGCGCGTGCGTCCCGACCACGATGCGCGCCTGCCCGGACACCGTGCGCAGCAGCGCGCGCTTGCGCTCGGCGGTCGACAGCTGGCCGGTGAGGAGGGTCGGCATCAGCTGCGCCGACAGGTCGGGACCGAGCATCGCGGCGATCGACCGCAGGTGCTGCGCGGCGAGCACCTCTGTCGGGGCCAGCAGCGCGGACTGGCCGCCGGAGTCGGCGACGGCAAGCATCGCCCGTAGTGCCACGAGCGTCTTCCCGGAGCCGACCTCGCCCTGCACCAGGCGGTGCATCGCCGCGGTGCCCGCGAGGTCGCGCTCGATCTCGCGGCCGACGACCTCCTGGTCGCCGGTCAGCGAGAACGGCAGCGCGGCGTCGAAGCGTTCCAGCAGCCCGCCGGGGACCGCGGCGCGCGGGGTGGCCGCGACCTCGCGGGTCGCCGCGCGCTGCTGGAGCAGGGCCGCCTGCAGCACGAACGCCTCCTGGAACCGCAGCGCGTCGCGGGCGCGCTGCCACTGGGCGTCCTTCTGCGGCCGATGGATGCCCTCCAGCGCGTCGCGGAACGACACCAGCCCACGCTCGGCGACGATCTCATCCGGCACCGGGTCCGCCACGGAGCCGAGGGCGTCGAGGGCGAGGCCGACGGCCTTCTGCACCTGCCAGCTGGCGACCGTGCCGGTCGCGGGGTAGATCGGGATCGGCGTCTGCGCCCACTCCTTCGCGGCGGCGCCCCCCGGCACCACAGCGTCGGGCGCGTCCGGCTCGAACAGCTCGTAGTCGGGGTGCGCGAGCTGCAGCGCGCCGCGATAGGCCGACACCTTGCCGGCGAATATCCCGCGGACGCCCGGAACCAGCTCGCGCGAGCGCCACGCCTGGTTGAAGAAGGTGAGCGTCAGGATGCCCTCTCCGTCGGAGATCTTCACCTCGAGGATGCTCCCGCGCCGCGCCCGCATCGGGCGCTCCTGCACGCGCAGCACCTCGGCGATGATCGTGACGTTCTCGTCGAGCGGGAGGTTCGCCAGCGCGGTCAGCTCGCCGCGCTTGGCGTACCGGCGCGGATAGTGGCTGAGAAGGTCGGCGACCGTGCGCATCCCGAACGCCTTCTCGAACGCCGAGGCGGTCCGCCCGCCGAGCACGCCGCTCAGCCGCGTGTCGAGGCCCACCGCGCCGACGTCGCCGGCGGCCGGAGCGGAGGAAGTCATGACTCGATCGTAGGCGTCCGGTCCGACGTGCCGGGCTCACGAAGCGCGGCGAGCTGCTCCAGCTCCTCCCGGACGGCCGGCTCGTCCGGCCGCTCGGCGGCCAGCCGGCGCTGGATGTCCGCCGCCTCCTGGTTCCTGCCGAGCGCGCGCAGGCAGCGCGCGACCGCCCACCGCGTGGCGAACCGCTCGTCCGGCGTCCCGACCTCTTCGGCGAACGACCGCGCGTCCTCGAACGAGACCAGCGCGGCCGCGAGGTCGCCGTCGGTGAAGCGGGCCCACCCCCGGAGCTCGTGCAGCACGACGCCCCAGCGCAGCGTCCGCGGGTCGTCGGTGCCGGTCAGGTCGGACAGCCCTTCCTCGATCCACTGCTCGGCATGCGAGGGATCGCTCTCGGCGAGCACGGCGGCGGTCTCGACCGCGAGGTCGACCTCCGCGTCGCGGCGGGCGGCGCGCAGGGCCTCCTGCAGCACCTCGACCGCCTCGCCCTGCCTGCCCTCGGCGCCGCGCAGCCGGCCCCGCTCCAGGAGCACCCGCACCTCCAGCCGACCGAAGGCGGGTTCGAGCGAGTCGAGCAGCGCTTCGGCCTCGGCGAACCGTCCCTGCAGGCCCAGCGCACGTGCGCGCTGGGTCTCGAGCTCCGCACGGACGAGCTCCGAGCGCCCGGGCAGCGCGGCGGCCGCGGCGAGCCGCTCCGCGGAGGCGATCGGGTCACCGGGCAGCCACAGGTCGTCGAGCTCTGCCTGCTGCAGGCGTTCCTCCATCCCCTCATCTTGGCGGCAGACGGCCTCGCGCGGCTAGGCTCGGAGGGCAATGACCCGAATCGTCTCCGGCTTCGCCGGCTCGCTGACCCTGCAGGTGCCCAAGAGCGGAACCCGCCCGACGAGCGACCGGGTGCGCGAGGCGATCTTCTCGGCGCTGGAGGCGCGGGACGCGGTGCATGGCGCGCGCGTGCTCGACCTCTACGCCGGCTCCGGAGCCCTCGGGCTGGAGGCGGCCAGCCGCGGCGCGTCCGCGGTGGTGCTGGTCGAGAGGAACCCGGCCGCGGCGGGGGTCTGCCGACGGAACGCCGCCTCGGTCGCCGCCTCCGCGCGCGCCGCGAAGGTCGCCGTGCCGACGATCGACGTGCGCGCGACCACCGTGCAGAGCTACCTGGGGGGCGCGGCGGGTCCGTTCGACGTCGTCTTCCTCGACCCGCCCTACGACGTCGGGGACGCCGAGCTGCTGGCGGTCCTGACCGCGCTCGTCCCCCTGCTCCCCGCCGGCGCGGAGGTGTGCGTCGAACGCAGCACGCGCACCCCCGCGCCCACGGTGCCTGCGGGCCTTCAGCTCGCCCGCCACAAGGCCTACGGCGAGACCGCCATCTATTGGCTCGCCCCGGCCTGACGCCATCGCCGGCGTCGCCGCCGGCTCATCGCGGGCGGTGCTCTGGGGCTCGGCGCTCGCCCCCGCCGCACGCCGTCGCCGGCGTCGCCGCCCCGCCCGCACCGGGGTGTCGTGCGCGGTGCTCTTGGGCTCGGCGGCCGCGGGCGGCGGTGATGTCAGCCCTGGCGGCCGGACCAGTCCTGGTAGGGGTCCCAGCCGCCGCGGTCCGTGAAGGGGCGGCCATCGACGAGGAGGCCGGAGCCGGCGCTGACCTCGCCGACGCGGCGGAACCCGCCGGGGAGCTCGGTGCCCGGCGGGAAGGTCGCGAGCAGGCCGTGGTCCTCTCCCCCGGTCAGCGCCGTGCCGACGTCAGGGCCGAGGGTGGACGTGTCGAGGTCGATCGCGACGCCGCTCGCCTCGGCGACGCGGCGGGCGTCCAGGGCGAGGCCGTCGCTCAGGTCGAGCATCGCGGTCGCGCCGGCCTGCGCGGCGAGCGGACCGTCGGCGAGGGGCGGACGCGGCCGCAGCTGGGCGCGGACGAGGTCGGGGTGCTCGGCGGCCACCGCGGCGAAGCGCGCCGCGTCGGGCTCGCCCGCCGCATCCACGGCCTCGGCGAACAGCAGTCGCAGCCCGGTGGCCGCCGCCCCGAGCGGGCCGGACACGGCGACGACGTCGCCCGGTCGGGCGCCGCTGCGCAGCACGGGCGCGCGCCCCTCCAGGTCGCCGAACGCGGTGACCGCGAAGGTCAGCGTGGCGGACACAGACAGGTCGCCGCCGACCACGCCGCACCCCGGCTGAAGGGCCTCGCAGGCCAACCGGAAGCCGTCGGCGACCGCCTCCAACCAGGTCACCGGGGTTTCCGGTGGCGCGGCGATGGCCACCACCAGCGCGGTCGGCACGGCGCCCATGGCGGCCACGTCGGAGAGGTTCGTCACGGCGGCCTTCCAGCCCAGGTCCTCCGGGCCCGACCAGGCGAGCCGGAAGTCCGGGCCGTGCACCATCATGTCCGTCGTCACCACGAACCGGCCGTCGGGTGCCGCGAGCACGGCCGCGTCGTCCCCCGGGCCGACCAGGGTCGCACGCGACTCCGGGAGGCGGGGGAAGATGCGCCGCAACGCCTCCCGCTCGGACGCCTCGCCGATGGTGAGGCCGGACCCGTCGCTCCCAGAGTTTCCCATGAACTGAAACGGTAGCCTGAAACGGATGAAGTCCCGTCGCCGCGCCCTCCCGGTCGTCCTCCTCGCCTCCGCCGCCGTGCTGCTCGCCGGCTGCGCACCGACCGTGTCGCTCGACGCCGCCGCCGACAGCAACGCCCCCGGCTGCGCGGAGATCAGCGTGCGGCTGCCCGACACCGTCGCCGACAAGGCGAAGCGCGAGACCGACGCGCAGGCGACGGGAGCCTGGGGCGACCCGGCGGCGGTCATCCTGCGCTGCGGCGTGCCGCCCATCGGCGCCACCACGAAGCCGTGCATCACGGTCAACGGGGTGGACTGGGTGCTGATGACCGACCCGGCCGCGAAGACCATCGTCTACCAGACCTTCGGCCGCACGCCGGCGACCGAGGTCATCATCGACCACGTCTCCGGCGTCTCCGACTCCTCCGTGCTTCCCGAGTTCGCGAGCGCGATCTCGACCGTGAAGCAGACGCAGAAGTGCCTCTCCACGCTCGACACCGGCCCCACCCCGACGGCGACGCCCACCCCGTAGCCGCCGAGTGGTGACATCTGGTCACCACCGGCTCCGAGTGGTGACAGGATGTCACCACTCGACGCTCAGGCGTCGGCGCGCGCCAGGGCGACCTGGATGAGCTCGTCGATCAGAGCGGGATACGACAGACCGCTCTCCTGCCAGCAGCGCGGGAACATGGAGATCGGCGTGAAGCCGGGCATGGTGTTGATCTCGTTGATCACGAAACCGTCGGCCGTGAGGAAGAAGTCGACCCGGGCCAGGCCCTCCCCGCCGATCGCGTCGAACCCGCGGGTCGCCAGCTCGGCCATCTCGGCCAGCTGCGCGTCCGTCAGGTCGGCCGGGCAGACCAGGTCGATGCCGGGCGCGTCGAGGTACTTGGCGGCGAAATCGTAGAAGTCACGGCCGCTCACCACGATCTCCCCCGCGACGGAGGCCCTGGCCGGTTCGCCCGGCCGGCCGCCGAGCACGGCGATCTCGACCTCGCGTCCGGTCACCATCGACTCGATCAGCACCCGGTCGTCCTCGGCGAGGGCCGTCTCCATCGCCGCGTCGAGCTCCGACCAGTCCTTCACCTTGGTGACGCCGACGCTCGACCCCGCCCTGGCGGGCTTGACGAAGGCCGGGAGCCCGAGGCCGCCGGCAGCCGCACGCACCGTGTCCGGGTCGTGCCGCCACTCGTACGCCGTCACGGTGCGCCACGGCGCGACCGGGATGCCGGCCTGCTGCAGAACGGTCTTGGTGAAGTGCTTGTCCATGCCGAGCGCGCTCGCGAGCACGCCGCTGCCCACATAGGGCAGGCCGACGAGTTCCAGCAGGCCCTGCAGCGTGCCGTCCTCGCCCCACGGGCCGTGCAGGATCGGGAACACGATGTCGACCGCGCCGAGGGATCGGCGGCCGCCATCGGCGTCGACGACCGTCAGCTCGCGCGTGGCGACGCTGTCGGGCCACAGCACGCGCGTGCCGTTGTCCTCCACCTCGGGGAGGTGCTCGGCGTTCAGCGCGAAGCGCGCGGCGTCATCCGGCTGCAGCGTGAACGCGCCCTCGTGGGTGATCCCGACCGGGATGACGTCGTACCGGTCGCGGTCGATCGCCTCAAGGACGCCGGCCGCCGTCGCGCAGCTGATCGAATGCTCGCTTGAGCGACCCCCAAACAGAAGCGCGACCGCGACTTTGTCCGTCATCCGTTGTCCTTTCGCCCTGCGGCTCGTCCGAATCCGTCGTGAGATGCGGAGCAATGTCTTTCGGATCGAGCGTACCGGCGAGCACCTGGCTCACCTGACGCACGATCGGCATGTCCACCCCGCGCGCCTCGGCGAGGCTCAGGATCGGGGCGACGGAGGCGAGACCCTCCGCCGTCTGGTTCATCTGCTTTACGACGTCGTGGAAGCCGTAGCCCTGGCCGAGCAGCCGCCCGGCGGTGTTGTTGCGGCTGAGCGGGGACTCGCACGTGGCGATGAGGTCGCCGAGGCCCGCAAGCCCCGAGAGCGTCTCGGGCTGCGCGCCGTACGCGACGGCGAAGTCGGTCATCTCGACCAGTCCCCGCGTGATGATCGAGGCCTTGGTGTTCTCGCCGTAGCCGACGCCGTCGACGATGCCGATGGCGACGGCGATGAGGTTCTTCAGCACGCCGCCGAACTCGGTGCCGATGACGTCGGTGTTGACGAAGCTGCGGAAGTAGCGGTTCGTGGCCGAGATGGCGACCGCCTGCGCGGTCTCCAGGCTCGCCGAGGAGACCACGGCCGCCGTCGGCTGCTCGCGCGCGATCTCCAGGGCCAGGTTGGGGCCGGAGGCGACCGCGATGCGCTCCTGTTCGATCGGCAGGCCCTGAGCGATGACCTCGCTCATCCGCAGGCCCGTGCCCTTCTCGACGCCCTTCATGAGGCTGACCACGATGGTCTCCGGCCCGAGGAACGGGATCATCGCCTCCAGATTCGAGCGCAGGGTCTGGCTCGGGATGGAGACGAACACCTGCTCCGCGTCGCGCATCGCCTCGCCGAGCCGGGAGGTGGCGCGCAGGTTGCGCGGGAGGTTGATCCCCTCCAGGTAGTCGCTGTTGCGCTTCACCTCGTTGATCTCGCGCGCGAGCTCCGGACGCCGCGCCCAGAGCACGACGTCGGAGCCGCCATCGGCGAGGATCTTCGCGAACGTCGTGCCCCAGCTGCCCGCGCCGAGCACGGCGATGCGGCGGGGACGTGCGACGGGGGCCTTCACTGCCTTAGCCATCGAAGCGTCCGGTCTCCTTCTGGTTGTGCTGCGATGGGTCCCACCGCTCCGCCGGCGCCTTCTCGCCGCGCAGATCCTCCAGCAGGGCGGTGATGGCGTCCATGATCACCGCGGTCGCCTCGGTGAGGGTCGCGTTGTCGAGCGGGCGCCCCTGGAATGCGGAGAGGTCGACGGGGTCGCCCACCTTCACGTCGATGGTCTTGCGAGGAAACCAGCTGATCTTCTTGGCATAGCGCGCCATCACCTGCTGGGTGCCCCAGTGGGCGATCGGGATGACGGGGAGCCCGTTCTCCAAGGCCATGCGCGCGGCGCCGGTCTTGCCGCGCATGGGCCACATGTCGGGGTCGCGCGTCAGCGAGCCCTCGGGATAGATGATGACGATGCGGCCCTCCTCGACGATCTTGCGCGCCGCGTCGAGCGGCGCGGCGCCGCGGGCACTGCCGCCGCGCGAGACCGGGACCTGACCGGACCGGCGGAGGAACCAGCCGAGCACCGGGACGCGGAACAGGCTCTCCTTGGCGAGGAAGCGCGGCAGCCGCCCCAGTTTCCAGGAGACGATGCCCATCATCACGGGGTCGATCTCGCTGTAGTGGTTGGGTGTCAGGATGAAGGCGCCGGTGCGCGGCAGCTTGTCGCCGTCGACCACGCGGAACCGCGCGAGCAGGGAGCCGATCGGCACGAGGATGGCCGCCAGCACCCAGAACACCGACGGGCGGCTCTTCTCGGATCGCTGCTTCTTCACGGGCGGGGTCGAATCGGGCACCGAACCATTATCCGCGACCCGGGATGACGCGCGACGCATACGCGCGCGCTCACGCCGGCCGCCCGACCACGGAGACGGCCCGCAGGTCGAGCTCGGGGATGCCGTCGAAGTCGGCCGGGTTGCAGGTGTGCAGCGGGAGGTCGCGCGAGATCGCCGTGGCGGCGATGAGGGCGTCGAACGCCCGCGCCGAGGGCTTCCGGCCCGCGTCGCGCAGCGCCTGGGCCACCCGCCCGAAGGCGCGCGCGGCGGCCGAGTCGAACGGGATCGGGTCGAAATCGGCCTCGGCGAGCTGCAGGTGCGCCTGCCGCGCCGCCCGCTCCTCGGCCGTGCCGGCGACGAGCGGGCCGACCGTCAGCTCCGCCAGCGTCACCGCGCTGATCGACGGGATGTCGGGCAGTTGGGCCGGGTCGGCGACCCGGCCCAACAGGATCAGCGTCGACGTGTCGAGCAGGCCCGGTCGCATCACCATGACTGGTCGACGATCTCGTCGATGTCGGCACGCAGCGCGCGTGGGTCGACCGCAGGGATCGCCCGCCGCGCCTCAAGCAGCACGGACAGTGCTCGGCCCGGGGGCGACAGCGGCGACAGCTCGGCCACCGCCGCCCCATCACGCGTGATGGTCAGGTGTTCTCCGCGGGCGACCCTGTCGAGGATGTCGCCCCCGTGGTTTCGTAGATCTCTCACACTGACAGTCTCCATACGGGGACTGTATCACGGGTGAGACATCGGGTGATCTGTGGATAACTCGGCGATCAGCCCTCGAGGACGAAATCGGCGCCGAGCAGCTGCAGCTTGGTGATGAAGTTCTCGTAGCCGCGGCTGATGATCCCGACATTGCTCACGGTCGAGCGGCCCTCGGCGGTCAGCGCCGCGATGAGGTGGCTGAACCCGCCACGCAGGTCCGGGACCTCGATGTCGGCGCCCTTCAGCTCGGTCGGGCCCATGATGACCGCCGAGTGGTTGAAGTTGCGCTGACCGAAGCGGCACGGGTGGCCGCCGAGGCACTCCTTGTGGACCTGGATCTTCGCACCCATGTCGTTGAGCGCCTCGGTGAAGCCGAAACGCTGCTCGTACACGGTCTCGTGCACGATCGACACGCCCTCCGCCTTGGCGAGCGCCACGACGAGCGGCTGCTGCCAGTCGGTCATGAAGCCGGGGTGGACGTCCGTCTCGATGATGACGGGCTTCAGCGGTCCGCCCGGGTGGTAGAACCGGATGCCGTCGTCGTGGATCTCGAACGCGCCGCCGACCTTGCGGAAGACGTTCAGGAAGGTCAGCATCTCGGGCTGGCGGGCGCCGCCGACGTAGATGTCGCCGCCGGTCGCGAGCGCTGCGGCGGCCCAGCTGGCGGCCTCGTTGCGGTCGAACAGCGCGGTGTGGCTGTAGCCGACGAGCTTGTCGACGCCCTCGACGCGGATCACGCGGTCGGCGTCGACGGAGATGATCGCGCCCATCTTCTGGAGGACGTTGATGAGATCCATGATCTCCGGCTCGATGGCCGCGCCCTTGAGCTCGGTGATGCCATCCGCCCGCACGGCGGTGAGCAGCACTTGCTCCGTGGCGCCCACGCTCGGGTACGGGAGCTCGAGCTTCGCGCCCTTGAGGCCGTTCGGGGCCGTCATCCGGATGCCGCTCGGCAGCTTGTCGACGACCGCGCCGAACTTGCGCAGCACCTCGAGGTGGTAGTCGATCGGACGGTCGCCGATGCGGCAGCCGCCGAGGTCGGGGATGAACGCCTCGCCCAGGCGGTGCAGCAGCGGCCCGCAGAACAGGATCGGGATGCGGCTCGACCCGGCGTGCGCGTCGATGTCGGCCATGTGGGCCGACTCGACCGCGCTCGGGTCGAGGAGGAGCTCGCCCTCCTCGGCGCCGTCGGTCACCTTGACCCCGTGCACCTCCAGCAGGCCGCGGACCACGCGGACGTCGGAGATGTCCGGCACGTTCCGCAGGACGCTCGGGCTCTCGCCGAGGATGGCCGCCACCATGGCCTTTGTGACGAAGTTCTTGGCGCCGCGGACCTCGATGCGGCCCTGGAGCGGACGGCCGCCGTTGATCGTGATGCGATCGCCCTTGAGGCCCACGCGAGCTCCTGCTGCCTGTGCGTCCTGAAGAAGTGAGTTCAAAGTTTCACCGGGAGGGTCGTGGGCCGCCAACGTGCACGGCCCGATTCGTATTCTGAGATGCGCGCCTCGTCGCGCAGGGTCAGGGCGATGTCGTCCAGCCCTTCGAGCAAACGCCAGCGAGTGTAGTCGTCGATGTCGAAAGACACCTGGACCTCACCGACGGTCGCAGTCTTGGCAACCAGATCGACCGTCGCCGCTATTCCCGGCTGCGCCTCGATCGCCTCCCAGAGCCGCTCGGCGTCCTCCTCGGAGACGACACCGGTCAGCAGCCCCTGCTTGCCCGCGTTCCCGCGGAAGATGTCGGCGAACCGGGGGCTCAGCACCACCCGGAAGCCGTAGTCGCGCAGGGCCCACACCGCATGTTCGCGTGACGAACCCGTGCCGAAGTCGGGGCCGGCGACGAGCACGGTCGCGCCCTGGTACTCCGGCCGGTTGAGGATGAACTCGGGGTCCTGCCGCCACTGGTGGAACAGCGCGTCGTCGAAGCCCGTCTTGGTGACGCGCTTCAGGAACACCGCAGGGATGATCTGGTCGGTGTCCACGTTGGAGCGGCGGAACGGCACCGCCGTCCCTGTCACGGTCTCGAACTTCTCCATCAGGCGCCAACCTTCTCTCCGACGCGGGCATCCGTGCCGCCATCGCGCGGCGTGTCGTCGCCTTCGCGCTCCAGATCCCACGGGCTCGACAGCGTCCCGCGGATCGCGGTCGCGGCCGCGACGAGCGGCGACACCAGGTGGGTGCGGCCGCCCTTGCCCTGGCGTCCCTCGAAGTTGCGGTTGGAGGTGGACGCGCAGCGCTCCCCCGGCGCAAGCTGGTCGGGGTTCATTCCGAGGCACATGGAGCAGCCCGCGAAGCGCCACTCGGCGCCAAACTCCTCCACGATCTTGTCGATGCCCTCCGCCTCGGCCTCGATGCGCACGCGCGCCGAGCCGGGGACGACCATCACGCGCACGCCGTCGGCCTTCTTCCTGCCCTTGATGATGGACGCGAAGGCGCGCAGGTCCTCGATGCGGCTGTTGGTGCACGAACCCATGAAGACGGCGTCGACCGGGATGCTCTTCATCGGCGTGCCCGGGGCGAGGTCCATGTACTCCAGGGCGCGCTCGGCAGCGGCCCGCTCGTTCGGGTCGGCGATCGCCGCGGGGTCGGGGACGGCCTGGCTGAGCGAGACACCCTGACCCGGGTTGGTGCCCCAGGTGACGAACGGCTCGATCTCGTCGGCGTCGAGGTACACCTCGGCGTCGAACACGGCGTCGTCGTCGGTCTGCAGTGTCTTCCAGTAGGCGACCGCCTCGTCCCAGTCGGCGCCCTGCGGGGCGTGCGGGCGGCCCTTCAGGTAGGCGAAGGTGGTCTCGTCCGGCGCGACCATGCCGGCGCGGGCGCCCGCCTCGATCGACATGTTGCAGATCGTCATCCTGCCCTCCATGGAGAGCGAGCGGATCGCGCTTCCGCGGTACTCGAGCACGTAGCCCTGACCGCCGCCCGTGCCGATCTTGGCGATGACGGCGAGGATGATGTCCTTCGCGGTCACGCCGGGCCGCAGCTCGCCCTCGACCGTGATGGCCATGGTCTTGAACGGCTTGAGCGGCAGCGTCTGCGTGGCGAGCACGTGCTCCACCTCGCTGGTGCCGATGCCGAACGCCATCGCACCGAAGGCGCCGTGCGTGGAGGTGTGCGAGTCGCCGCAGACGACGGTGATGCCGGGCATGGTCAGGCCCAGCTGCGGGCCGACGACGTGCACGATGCCCTGCTCGACGTCGCCGAGCGAGTGCAGGCGGATGCCGAACTCCTCCGCGTTGCGGCGGAGGGTCTCGATCTGCGTGCGGCTCGTGAGGTCGGCGATCGGCTTGTCGATGCCGATGGTCGGGGTGTTGTGGTCCTCCGTCGCGATCGTCAGATCGGGGCGGCGGACGGGTCGGCCGGCCATGCGCAGGCCGTCGAAGGCCTGCGGGCTGGTCACCTCGTGGACCAGGTGCAGGTCGATGTAGATGAGGTCGGGCGAGCCGTCCTCTCCCTTGGCGACCAGGTGGTCGTTCCAGACCTTCTCTGCGAGGGTCAGCGGACCTGTTGGGGTGCTCATTCTCTTACGAACTCCTTAGCGTGTGAACGGATCAGCCGTCGACGGACTCCGCGGCGAGGGTGGCCTGAGACTAGGACTCGCCGCGGCGGCTAAGGAGGAGAAGACCCGCGTACACGAGTGAAAGGGTATCACCCGGAGGTCGGCGACCCGGCGTCAGGAGCGCTCGACGCGCATGCGCAGGTCGCCCAGCCGCAGCTCGGAGCCGGCGGGAACCTCGGTCTCCACGCCCGGCCGGGCCCGCTGCCCGTCGATCAACACCCCGTTGGTGGAGTAGAGGTCGGTGACGCGGAGGACGTCGCCGTCGGCGACGAGCGCGGCGTGGGTCTTCGAGACCGTGGAGGTCGGGTCCTCCAGCGCGATCGCCTCGGCTTCTCCCGCGGGCGTCGTCGAGGACGGGTTGCGGCCGAGCACCACCGCGCGGGTGACCGGAACGCTGCGTCCCGCCGGGAGGATCAGGCGCCAGACCGGACGCGCCGCCGCGGGCGTCGGCCCGGCGGGCGGCGTGAAGGCCGGGAGGGGACGCACGGGCGCCGCGCGTTCCCCCGGCGCGGGCTCGGCCGCAGGGCGGGGCGGGATGAGCCCGGGCGGCGGAACGATGTATCCCCTGTCGTCCATGCCGCCCACTATACGGACGCGCCGGGACGCCGACCTCAGGCCCGTCGGGCGCGGCGGTAGCGGAACGCCGCGAGCCGGGCGCGCAGCGGTCCCGCGGCCTTCGTCGCCTCGGCGAGGGTCTCGTCCGCGGTGGTCCAGGCGCGTGCGATGCGTTCCTCCGCGACGACGCTGCCGTCGAAGACCGCCGCGTCGACGTGCTCGGCCAGCGCGCGCAGGGTGTCGCCCCGGTCGGGGAGGTTCTGGGCGGCGGACTGCTGTGCGAGCGCCGCGGCGGTCTGCCGTCGGGTGGCGCGTTCCGGCAACGTGAGGCCGAGCTCAGCGTACCCGTCGGTCAGTTCGTCCCACGCGCCCGCGGCGCGCCGGTCCGGCGCTCCGGTCGTCTCGCGCCGCCTCCGTCGGCGACGTTTCAGCGCCGCGATCAGGAGCAGCGGGATGAAATAGGCCAGCAGCGGGATGCCGACGACGCCCAGCACCACCCACGCCCAGACCGGCAGCTGGAACGTCTTCGCCCGGTCCTTCGGGTCGTTGTCCTTGGTCTTGACCGGGGTCAGCAGGTCGTCGGCGCGCGGATCGGCGGGCGGCGGCTGCCGCACCTGCGGCTGGGGCTCCAGCTTCGGCTTGGTGGTCTGGTTCTTCGGCGCGTCGGTCTTGGTCGGGGTCGGGAAGAACGGCACCCAGCCGACCCCTTGGAAGGCGACCTCGTCCCAGGCCGTCACGTCGTCGCCCGTCACCGTCGTGGTGCTGCCGGTGACCTTCGGCGCGAAGCCCATCACGACCCGCGTCGGGTAGCCCAGCCGGCGCGCCATGAGGGCGAAGGCGCTGGCGTACTGCTCCTGGTCGCCGACCATCGGCGCCTTGGAGAGCAGGTCGGTCATCCGGTCGGCGCCCTGGCCGGCGCGCGACGGCACCGGGTCCGAGGCCCGGCCGTGGCTGAGGTAGCCGAGCGACTTCAGCGAGCGTTCGATGTTCCTCAGCTTCTGGATGGCGGTGTCGGCCGATCCGGCGTACTCTTCGGCCTTCGCCGACACGACGTCGGGGACGTTCGTCACCGGAGGCAGGGTGAGCTTCGCCGGAGGGACGTGGGCGAGCGCGCGGTCGCTCGGCACCTTCTGCGCGGTCGCGGCCACGGTGTACGAGAGGCCGTCACGCACGCCGCTGACGACGGCGGCGGTGCCGGTCGCCGTGTTGACCCGGACCGTTCCGCGCGGGTCCTGGCCGCGGAAGGAGTCGAAGGTCAGCGTGCTGGTGTAGCCCAGCGTCGGCAGCCAGACGTCGGAGTAGCCCAGGACGTCGATGGACGCGGTCGACCGGCCTGCCGGGGTGAAGAGCGGCGGCCTCGGGATGGTGCTGCCGAGGAGCTCGAACGCGCCGGAGGCGTCGGCGTCGCTGCCCGGAGCCGCCACGGACCACACCACGCCGTCGTAGCTGTCCATGGTCGCCAGCCGGACCACCTGGCCCTGCTTCAGCCCGGTGACCGTGAAGAGCTTCGTCTTCTGCAGGTCCTTGGTGTACTTGCGGAACCCGGCGAGCGGGCTCGGATAGTCGAGCGGATCGAACGGCGGCGTGACCTCGTCCCGCACGACGAAGCGCGACGCGGCGGGCGGCGCCAGCAGCGACCCGGCCAGCGCGCCGACCGCGACCGCCCCCAGCACGACCACCGCCCCTCCGACCAGCCGGCTCCGCCGCAGCCCCGCGTCGGTCTCGACGCGGTCGCGGGCGAACCGCCCGCGGCGCCAGGCGAGCCAGACGAGCGCGATGGCCGCGAAGAGCACGCCGCGCACTCCCGCGAAGAACGGGTCGCGGGTGCCGAGCAGGATCGCGGCAAGCAGCAGCAGCGCCGGCCCGACGAGGAGCACGGCCGCGCGGCCGGAAGACCGTCGCCGCAGACGTGGCAGCCACCGCACGGCCAGCGTGACCGACACGAGCGAGACCAGCCAGCCGGCGACGTAGGGGACGACGGCGACGTACGGCGGCGCCTCCAACGGAGCCTGCAGCGTCACCGCGTCGGACCAGCCGAACACCGCTCCGAGCACGAGTCCGGAGAGACTGTCGAGGGACGGGAGCACGCCGTAGAGGGCCTGGCCCGGGAGGGCGAGCGGCGTGCCGAGCAGGAAGTACGCGGCCAGGGCGAGAACGGCCGTGAGCGGCCAGGAGAGCCGGAACAGCCGGCCGAGCAGGGCGACGCCCCCTCCGACCACGATGCCGCCGACGGCCGCTGCGGCGAAGGCGTAGTGGCCGAACGCGGGCTCGAACCCGGCGACCGCGAGCAGGCTCAGCCCGGTCAGCACCGCCACGTCGATCCACGTCGTGGCGCCCAGCCGGTCCATCAGCGGCGGCTCGGCCCGGGCGGCGCGGCGGCCGCCCGCTCCGGCAGCGGCCGTCATCGTCCCGCCCGCTTCAGCAGGGCTGGGAGTTCCGGCAGGGCCGACACCGTGATGAGCATGGAGCGGCCCAGCCGCGTCAGGCGCGGCTCGGCCGCCTCGTCCACCCGCACCACGATGGTCTCGGTGTCGGAGCCCCAGAGGGCTGCCGCGCCACGGAGCTCCGCCGCCTCGACGCGCGAGCCGACGACGGTGACCGCGAGGCTGGGCGCCGGGAGCCGGAGCGTCGCCTGCCGCAGGAACTCGCGGAGGCTGGGATGCGTCCCCTCCACCGGCTGGATGCGGCAGGAGTCGTCGAGCAGCGCCGTCGGCGTCGCGACGCGCATCGGGCCGCCCTGCCACAGCGCACGGATCTCCGTCTCCTCGCGGATCACCTGGCAGCCGACCGACGCCAGCACCGACACGCCGAGCTCGAACTCGTCGTCGGAGGCGAAATGCGCGCGCTCCGCATCGAAGGCCAGGAGCAGCTGCGAGCGACGGGTCTCCTGGTACTGCCGGACCATCAGCTGGCCGGTACGAGCGGAGGTGCGCCAGTGCACGTTGCGGATGTCGTCGCCGGGCTCGTAGGTGCGGAGCGCGTGGAACGCCAGGTCGCTGTCGGTGATCACCTTCGTGGTCTGGCCTTCGAGGTCGCGCACCAGGCCGCGCGCCGTGGCGGCCAGCCGCACGGTCCTGGGGTGCACGAACAGCTCGATCTGGTCGGTCCAGCGGTGGGTGCGGCGGAGCAGGCCGAGCTGGTCGCCGCGCACCGAGATCGCCGGCCCGGCGAGGATGAGCGCCCGCCGCTCGGTCGGCACCGCGAACAGCTCCTCCGTCTCGGCTCCCGGCGCGAGCCGCGGGAGGGTGAAGTCGGCCTGGCCGTCGCCGACGGGGAGCTCCATCCGGGTCGGCAGCACGGGCCGGGAGCCGCTGTTGGCGACGGTGAGACGTCCCAGCGCCCGGTCGCCCGCGACCACGCGGCGGGGATTGAGCTCGATGTCGACCCGGTAGGTGGATCGACCGAGCACGAACACCGCGGCGATCGCCATCGCGGCGGCGAGCGTCGCGGCGATGAAGGCGAATTCGGCCCAGCCGAGCCACACCGCGAGCACGACCGACACCGCCGCGGAGCCGAGCACGATCCAGCCGAGGCCGCTCACGACGCGCAGGATCGGCACGACGCGCCCGGCCACCGCCCGTCCGACCGGCGCCACGCGAGCGCCGACACGGCGTGACGCCGCGGTGACGGCTCCCCCGATCACCCGCGCGGCGATGCGGGCCTGATCGGCGGCGGGCTCGCGTCGGCGCCGTCCACGGGCGGGGCTGTCGGCGGTCATGGGCGAAGGATCCTGTCGGTCGGGTGCGGTCGTCGGAGGGAGCAGGTCAGGCCGCGCGGTACGCGGGCGGGTTCGCCGAGGCGACCGCGCGGTCCACGATGTCGGCGGCGGTGACCCCGGCGAACTCGGACTCCGGGTCGACGATCACGCGGTGCGCGAGCACCGGTTGCGCGAGATCGCGGACGTCGTCCGGCGTGACGAAGGTGCGGCCCGCGGCGATGGCCCAGGTCTTGGCCGCGCGGGCGAGCGCGAGCGCGCCGCGGATGCTCACGCCGAGCGCCGAGTCGCGGTCGTCGCGCGTCGCCGTGACGATCTCGCTCAGATAGCCCATCACGCTCGCGTCGGTGTGCACCTCGGAGGCCAGCTGGGCGAGCGTCGACACCGAGTCGGCCGCGATGATCGGCCGCACGGAGGACGCCCGGGCACGGTTGGACGCGTCGAGCAGCAGGTCGACCGTCGTCGCGTGGTCCGGATAGCCGAGCGAGGTCTTGATGAGGAAGCGGTCGAGCTGCGCCTCCGGCAGCGAGTAGGTGCCCGCCTGCTCCACCGGGTTCTGCGTCGCGATGACGATGAACGGGGCGCCGACCGGATGGCCGACGCCGTCGACCGTCACCACGCCCTCCTCCATGACCTCCAGCAGCGCGGACTGGGTCTTGGGGCTGGCGCGGTTGATCTCGTCGGCCAGCACCACGGACGCGAAGATCGGCCCGGGGTGGAACTCGAACCGCCCGGTGGACTGGTCGTAGATGGTCACGCCGGTCACGTCGGAGGGCAGCAGGTCGGGAGTGAACTGGATGCGCGACTGGGTGCCCTCGATGGTGTTGGCGAGCGCCTTCGCGAGCACGGTCTTGCCCGTGCCCGGCACGTCCTCCAGCAGCACGTGGCCGCCGGAGAGCATCGCGGTGATGACCAGGCGGATGCTGTGCTCCTTGCCGAGGATCGCCTTGTCGACGTTCGCCACCAGCTGGGCGAACGCCCCGGCGAACCAGTCCGCCTGTTCCTGTGTCACGGCCACTGCTGCTTCTCCTTCATCTGTTCTCCGACTCCCCGGGGTCAGGGCGACCAGTCCTGCACGGAGCTCTGCACTCCGTTCACGACGACGTAGGCCCCCTTGTAGCCGCAGTACGGGTTCATGCGATCCGGCGCCCCGCGGTAGTGGGCATAGCCGTTCCCGTCCGTCGAGATCGTGGGCGCCCACAGGGTCGACCCGTCGCAGTGCGCCTCCATCTGGAAGGTCCGGTTCGGCGGGAAGTGGTGCAACGTCACGTCGTACGTGAAGCTGTGTGCGTATCCCGGCACCGGGTCGCCCTGGGCGAGGTCGATCGACGGCGACGGCGGGGGCGGGTCGTTCACCTGCACCGAGTTGGAGGTGGCCGACGGCCCCTGCTTGCCGCCCGGGTTGGTGGCGTAGACCTCGAACGAGTAGGTGCCCGCTCCCTTGTTCTTCGCCTGGGCGCTCGTGGCCGTCGTGGTCTGCCAGGCCCCGTTGTTGAGCCGGTAATGGTAGGTCGCCTCGCCGCCGCCGGTGCCGCTCGGGTCTGAGAGCGCGCTCCAGCTCATCGTGAGGTCGCTCGGCGCGTTGCCGCTGCTGCGGATGGTCGCCCCGCCGACTCGCGCGGGCGTCCCGTACGGGGTCACCGCCTGGCTGGGGGCGGAGGCCTCCGACCAGCCGTCCTCGTTGTGAGCCGCGACCGTGAACGTGTACGACTTGCCGTTGGTGAGCCCGGTGATCGTCACGTCCCCGATGCTCGGGGTGTCGACGGTCGGGCCTCCGCCGCTTGCGCTGACGCGGTACTGGTCGATCTTCTTGCCGTTGTCGGCCGGGGCCTTGATGGTCACCGTCGCCTCGCCGTCCGTGCCGCGGGGGTTCGTCGGCGCGGACGGCTTCGCCGGGACGTCGTGCACTGTGACCTGCAGCTGGCCGACGGCCGCCGCCGTCCGCTTCGGATCCTTGGTGGCGTCCTCCACGTGGTAGACGACGTTGACCGTCCCGATCGCCGCGCCGGAGGCGGCGCTGACGCTGATGGACGAGCCGGTGTGCGTCACCGTCACCCCGGCCGGCGCGGTCTGCGCCGTCGCGTCGACGATCGTCAGCGGCTGGCCGGGGAACGGGTTCACCCACTGGGCGTCGCTCGACGCCCCGCTGACGGTGGCCGTGCTCCCCCGCTTCACCTCGCTCTTCTGCGGCGGGTTCTTCTGCGTGGCAACGGGACGGCTGGAGCTCACGACCTGCACGTTCACGGTGCCCTGCACCGTGTGCGTGCCCGAGCTGATCGTCACCGGGATCGCGGCCGTCTCGCCGGCCTGCGTGCCGAGCGGCGCCGACAGGGTGAGGGTCGAGCCGCTCAACGAGGACTGGATCCTCGGATTCGGCGAGGCGCCGCCCGAGAAGGTGAGCGCGCTCAGGATGGCGGGGTTCGGGTGGAAGCTCGACGCCCGGAGGTCCACCGAGAGCGGCGCCTCCCCCGGCTCGATCTTCTCGCTCGGGGACGTGAAGGTCGGTGCGACGTCGGACTGGTCCGGCTCGCCGACGGTGATCGGGAGGACGAGCGTGGTGATGCGGTCGGCGTCCTGCCCGGCGTCGCGTCCGTCGTTCACCTTGAAGGTGATCGCCGCCGGCCCGCGGTAGCCCTTCGCGGCCGTGAACGTGAGCGTCTGGTCGTCGCCATACGGCGACGCCCCCGAGCTGTTCGTCGCGCTGACGCCCGACGCACCGGTGAGCTTCACGCCGCGGCCGGAGGGCACGGTGAGGATGTCGGACAGCTTCCAGCTCTTCGACCCGTCCGCCTGCACGATCTGCTGCGGCAGGCCGTCCTTGAGCCGCGGCGGGGCCGTCGCGTCGCCCTTCGGCGGGACCACGATGAACGCGGTGCCGGAGAGTCCGGTCACCGGATCGGTGAGCCGGTACGCGATGGCGACCCGACGCTCCCCCGGCTTCACGGTGACGGAGCCGTCTCCGCCGGCCTGCGCCAGCGAGGCGTTCGGGCCGATCACCTCCACCTTCAGGTCGTCGGCGAGGCCGGAGGGGTTGGTGGCGCCCTGCAGCGCGTTGACCTTCACGGAGGTCTTGTTCGCGACCTCGTCCGGCTCGAGCACGTGGTCGACGGCGGTGGGCGGAACGTCCTTGGCGTTGGGAGTGACCGTCACCTGGATGAACGCGCTGGCGACGCCGCCCTGGCCGTTCGTGATCTGGTAGCGCACGACGAACGAGCCCTCGGTCTTCGGAGCCGTGACCAGCACGATCTTGCCGTGGACGGAGGCCGTGAGTCCGTCGTCGACCTGCAGCAGCTTGCGCTGCACCGCGATCGCGTAGCCGTTGGGGTCGGAGTCGTTGACGAGCACCGGGACGGCGATCGTCCGCCCCGGCTTCACCTGCACCGGGTCGTTGACCGCGATCGGCGGCCGCACCTGCCCGGGACGCGGGATGACGGCGATCGAGACCGTGCCGGTCGCGGCCTTCCCGTACGTGTCCTTCACCTGGTACGTGAAGGTGTCGGTGCCCGCGGAGTCGGGATAGGCCTCGTACGTGAACGAGCGGCTGGTCGTGTCGGAGATCCGGCCGAGGGTCGGCTGGGACGCGAGGCCCGACAGCGAGACCGAGTCGCCGTCCGGGTCGATGCCGTCGAGCGGCACCTCCACCGGCACGGACGACCCCGCGAAGGCCCGCACCGTGAGCGGCTGCGGCTGCGGCGCCCGATCGGAGCCCTTGTCGGCGGCGCCCACCACGAAGCTGAGGGTGGCCTGGGCCTTCTGCCCGTACTTGTCGGTGATCCCGTAGACGACGCTGTACTGGCCCGGCGCGGTCGGCGCCTGGTAGCGGACGGTCTCGCCGCTGACGAACGCGGTGGCGCCGTCGCCCGCGGCGCTCGTGTCGCGCAGCTGCGGGTCGAGGGTGAAGGGCGCGTTGTCCGGCGAGTAGTCGTTGTCCAGCACGCGCACGGTCGCCACGTCGCCCGCGCGCACGGGCACCTGGTCGTCGACCGCGATGGGCGGCTGATGCTGCACGAGCGGCGGGACGGGCACGACGGTGATGCCCGCGGTCGCCTCCCGGAGGCCGTCGGAGACCACGTAGCTGAGCTGCACCTGCTGCGTGAGCACGGTCGGCGCCGTGATCTTCACGACCGCGTTGTCGAGCACCTCGACGTTGAGGTCCTGCGCCCCCTCGCCGACCGAGACGGAACGCACCGCGAGCACCCGGCCCGACGGAGAGACGTCGTTGTCCAGCACCGCCACCGAGGTCGGCTCCCCCGGGCGCACGTACGCCCGGTCGGTGACGGCGATCGGCGGGGCGTCGCTCGCCCCCTGCGCCGCGATGTCCACCCGGGCCAGCCCCGTCGTGGTCTTCGGGCCCGCGCCCAGGGTGTACACGATGTAGTACGCACCGGGCGCGCTGCTCTTCACGGTGATCGTGCCGCGCGTCGGGTCGGCCGCGACCTGTGCTCCGCTCCCGCCGTCGAGGTTCGCGCCGACGAGGGTCAGCGGCTCGCCCGAGGGCGACTGGTCGTTGTCGAGCGGGTGCAGCACCACCGGCCGTCCGGTGAAGCCGTCGGCGAAGTCGGTGACCGCGACCGGGTCGAGCGTCCCGGCCGGTTTCACCGTCACGATCAGGCTGCCCGTCGTCGACGCGCGGCCGTCGGAGACGGTGACCCGCACCTCCTTCGAGCCGGCCTGGCCGGTCTTGCTGGTGAAGGTGACGTCGCCGTTCGGCTTGAACCGCACGTCGTCCTCGGTGGTGGCCGTCGCGGCCACCAGGCTCAGGTCGTCGCCGTCGGGGTCGGCCCAGTCGTTCAGCACGTTGTAGGTGACCGACTGGCCGACCTCGGTCTGCGCCGTGCTCGACCGGGTGGACGCCGGCGCCGTGTTCTCGTCCGGCTGACGGAGGGTCGCGTCCACCTGCGCGGAGGCGGTGCCGCCGCGCCCGTCCTCCACCGAGTAGCGGAACGAGATCGTGCCGGAGAGTCCGGGCTTCGGGGTGAACTGGAGCGCCCGGCCGCCCTCCACCGGCTGCAGCACGCCCTGGTCGGCCGGGATCGCCGAGACGTCGGAGATGGTCAGCACGTCACCGTCGGGGTCGGTGTCGTTGGAGAGCACGTGCAGGACGGTGGAGCGGCCGGGCCGCACTCCGTACGCGTCGTTCACGGCGATCGGCGGACGGTTCACGTCCGTACGCTGCGCGAGCGTGTCCGCGAACGACTGCACGACCGGCTTCTCCTCGCCGGTGTCGCCCTGCACCGTCGTGTCGTTGGGCTTCAGCTGCGCCCAGTTCTGCACCAGCCGCATGTTCGACGACACCACCCAGGCGTTTCCGTCGCGCAGGTTGTTGAGCGCGATGACGCCGTGGTTGACGCGGAACTCCAGATCGTCGCCCTTCACCGGCTGGTCGATGTCGAGGCCCACCGGCTTCTTCCCGTCGCAGGCGTAGAGGTAGCGAGCAGAGCCCGACCAGGCGCCGTAGGAGCAGGAGCCCAGCCGCACCGGCGCCGAGACCGACCCCGTGCCGCCGTCGGAGGTTCCGCCCGCGGGAGTGGAGACGACCGACCCTCCGCCGAGCGGGACGCTGAGCAGGCTGTTCGCGGTCGCCACCAGCGCGGCCCGGTCGTCCTGTCCCGGCTGTTGCAGCCGGACGCCCTTGGCCGGCAGCGCCGTCGCCGTGCCGTCCCCCGAGAGCAGGCGGTTGCGCTGGGTGTCGAGCACGACGGGCTGGTCGCCGACCGCGCTCACCTGGAACGCGCCGGGCACCGGGAAATCGCGCGTCTGGGGCGCCGCCCCGGGCCGATCCACCGTGACGAGGCGCTTCCCCTTCGGCGCGACGGCGAAGGTCTTGCCGGACTTCGCCACGGCCAGCTTCGCGCCCTGGCCGAGCTTCGCGACGGGCTTCGTCTTCGCTCGGTCGAAGTCGAGGCGGCCGGAGGCGTCGAGCACCCAGAGCGATCCGTCCGGCGAGAGCACCGAGAGCGTGTTGCCTCCGTAGCCGACCTGGGCGTCCTGCGGAACCTGGATGCGGCCGCCGAGCGACACGAACGCCGGGTCGATCCGGTCGACCGTGCCGTGCGGCAGGTCGGTCAGGAAGTACGACGAGCCGTCCTGCAGCACGTCGAGGTCGGAACTCGCGCCGGTGACCGCGGCATCCAGCTCGTCGATCTGGTGATTGAGCCGGCCGCCGAGCAGCTTCTCGCCGTTGGTGACCCAGACGTCCCGCGTGTCCAGGTCGACCGCGTTGACCGGGAAGCCCCTGTGGAGCACCGCGATGGTGAGCGGGACCCCGGCGACGACCGCGAGTGCGGTGATCATCGCGAGCGTCTTGCGCTCACGGAACCACGTACTCAACGAAACCAAGATTCTGATATCCCCCGGGCCGGAAACGCGTCAACGCTAACACGACCCCCCGGCGGGGGGAGAATGGGGAGCACTCCCCATTCCCGCCGGGCCACGCGTCACCGCGTCAGTCGTCCGCCCCACCATCCGCTGGGTCGTCGGCCCGGTCAAGGCGAGCGGCTGCCCCCTCAAGGAGGGGCAGGTCCTCGACGCCGACCAGGCGTGTGGTCACCGCGTACTCCACGAGCCGTGCCCGGCGGTTGGTGGCGAGCTTGCCGCGTCCGCCGCGCAGGCCGGCGACCCCGAGCTTGTCGAGCTTGTCGCACACGTTGTCGAGCTTGCGGTTGAACGTGGTCATGCTCCAGCCCAGTCGCTCCGCCGCCTCCGCCGAGGTCGGGATGGTTCCTCGGCCCGGGACGGCCTGCGTCAGCACCCCCTCGGCCAGGGCGACGATGAGCTGGCGCTGGCTGGTGGTGAGCGTCACCGGAAGCACGGTGGTCGAGCCGCCGGAGGAGTCGACGCGCACCGTGGTGTCGAAGTAGTCCTCGTCGCTCGTGATGGTGAAGTCGTAGGTCGTGGCGCCGGCGCTGAACATGACGTGCATCGTCTGGAAGACGATGGGCAGCTTGGCGCCCGGCGCGAGCCAGGCCTGCATGGTCCCCGTCGCGTCGGTCACGGTGGCGGTGAGGAGGGTGCCGACGTTGCTCAGCCACCACATCCCGAAGTCGCGGCTGACCGTGAGGAAGCGCCGGTGCAGGTAGGGGTTGTCGTCGATGGTCAGCTCGGCCTCCCGGCCGATGCCGAACTCCGCGTCCGGCGCGACGCGGTACACCTCGCCGCAGTACTCCACGGTGAGCGGCGCCGCGGTGAGGTCGGTCTTCTCGGTCATGGCGCGCACGCCTTCAGCTGCTCGGACGTGCGGCCCGCCCGCACGGTGGCGACGTCGATGCAGACCGGGGCGCCTGGCGCGATGCCGGTGACGGTGACGGTGGGCCGGTCGGTGACGGACGGGCCGTTCGTCGTGCCCTCCTGCTGCCAGGTGAAGCGGTCGTCCTGCTGCGGGTGCTCCGTCTTCCAGGTGAACGTGGCGCTCGTGCCGTCCGGCGCGCGCACCGCGGAGACCAGGACGGGAGGCGGGACGACGGTGACCGCGATGCCGCCGTCGCCCCCGTCGCCGGCCCGGGGACTGCTCGGCGCGGAGGCCGGCGCGAGGACGTTCGCGAGGACGGCGGCGGCGACGACCAGCACGAGCACGGCGGCGGCGCCCGTGCCGATCCAGGCGAGGAGCCGCCGGCGCGGGTCGCGGACCGGCACGACGGCCTCGGCCGGGGCGGGCTGGTCGCCCGCGTCCTCGGACGTGGCGCGGGAACGGAGCACGGTGTTCTCCGGGACGCCGGTGGTGCCGTCCGGGACCTGGGCGGTGACCGGCACGACCCCGCGGAGACGGGTCGGCTCTGGCGCGGGCGCGTCGGGTGCGCTCGTCGGCGGCGGCGCGGACACGGTCACGTCCGGCGATGCGGAGGCGGCTGCGGGCTCGGGGGCGCCGGGTGCGGCCGCGGCTGGCCGTCCGGGCGCCGGCGACCGTCCCGCTGCGGCCGGCCGTGCGGGCGCGGCCGGCGCCTGCGCGCGGATCGTCGACACGGAGCGCGCCCGCGTCTCCTGCTCGCCGCCGTCGCCGGCCGGCGCCGGACGCACCTCGCCCAGGCTCAGGTTCGGCACGTCGATGCTCGTGGGCGCCAGCCCCAGCTCCAGCTCGACCCGCTGCAGCGCCCGTGCGAAGTCGACCGCCGACTGGTAGCGGTCCTCGCGCCGCGTCGCCATGCCCCGGCGCAGCGCGGAGGTCAGCGATGAGGGGACGTCGGTGCGCTCCAGCGGGGTGATCATCCCGCGCTCGATGCGTCCCATCAGGTCGAGGGTGCCATTGGAGCGGCCGGGGACCTCGAACGGCGTGCGTCCGGCGAGCAGGGTGTGCACCGTCGCGGCGAGCGAGAAGATGTCGCTCCGCACGTCGGGGTCAGGGTCGTCGGAGAACATCTCCGGCGGCGACCACGGTACGCTCAGGCCGACGCTGCGGCTGCCGGAGGTCGCGGTGTCCGACGGTTCGCGGCGCAGCTCCGACAGCGTCGTGGTGTGCACCGGGAGCTCCTCGAGGGCCGACGCGATGCCGAAGTCGGTCAGCGCCGGCCAGCCGAGCGCATTGGTGAGGACGTTGGCCGGTTTGATGTCGCGGTGCAGGATGCCGGCGGCGTGGGCCGTCGCGACGGCGCTGGAGAGCCGAACACCGGTGCGCAGCGCATCCTCTACGCCGATCCGCTCCCGCTTCAGCCGGTCGGCGAGCGACGGGCCGGAGCAGTACTCCATGACCAGGTACGGCCGGTCGTCGTCCGACACCCCGGCGTGGAAGATCGTCACGATGTACGGATGCGCCGAGAGCCGGGCCATCACGTTGGCCTCGGCGACGAAGCGGGCGCGCGCGGCCTCGTCCACCCCGTCGGTGAGCAGCACCTTCACGGCGACGCTGCGCCGGGGCAGGTCCTGCTCGTAGAGGAAGACGTCGGAGAACCCGCCGGACCCGAGCAGGCGGATGAAGTGGAAGCCGCCGAGCTCCGGCGGCTGCGACGCCATGCGCCTCATCCGGCCGCCTCGACGGTCAGCGTGGCGCCGCTGCCCAGGTCGATGATCGTGCCGAGCACCACCGTGGTGGGCTCCCCGCTGCGCAGCTTCTGCGGCGAGCTGCCCGGCAGCACGATCATCGTGCCGTTGCGGGAGTGCAGGTCGGTGACCACGACGCTGTCGCCCTCGACCGCGACGGCGACGTGGGAGCGGGAGATGTCGTCCTCCGCGCTCGTGAGCGTGACCGGCCGCGCGCCGCGCAGCGACGGGACGGCCGTGACGCTCGGGGCACGACCGACCACCACGGGCACGGACAGCGGTTCGCGCCGGCCGTCGGAGAGCAGCACGGCGTAGGCCTGCGGCGTCGGCGCGGGCGCCGCCTCCGGGGCGGGCGCCGCGGGGCGTTCCGGAAGGTCGCCGCTCATCACGGTGAGGCCGTCGTGGTCGCCGGCGAGCCGGCCGGAGGGGGAACGAGTCGGTGATGAAGCCGGGAACGTCGATGCGCGCGGGCGCCGCGTCCTCCTCCTCGGGCCGGACCGCGGCGTCCTCGACGCTGCGCACCATGGTCGCGCCGAACAGGTGGTCGTACCCGGGCTCCGGCTCCGGGGACGCGGGAACGGGCGCGTCGGGAACGTCGGCGATCGTCGACTCGGGGACGCGCGTGTGCGGGTCGGGCTCGGGCGACGCCGAGTCCGCGAACGGCTCCACGGCGGGACCGGCGACGATCGGAACGGAGTCGGCGACCACGGCCGCGGCAGCCGGCACGGCCTCCGGCGAAGCAGGCGACGGAGCCGATCCGGGCGGCGCGGCAAGCGGCACACCCTCCACCGGCCCGGTCTCACGGTCGCGCTTCGGCGGGGCGGCGATGGTCGCCCCCACCTCCTCCGCGGCCGTGGACGTCGTCCAGCGTACGGCGGACGCCCGCACCACGCCGTCCGCCAGCGGCAGCGTCGTCCCCGACGCCGCCGGCCCGAGCGTCGCCGCCTCCACGCCCGGGAGCTGCAGCTCGACCCAGGACGACACGCCGGTCGCCTCGACCGACCGCTCCGCGCCGTCCTCGGACACGGTCGCGACGCCCGCGCCGCGCACGGCCAGGAGCGCGGCGCCCGCGGAGACGTCGAGCAGGGCGAACGAGGGCGTACGGCTCAGGCCGTTCGCGACGAGGGCGTCCAGCGTCTCGGCGAAGCCCGCGCGCACGGCGTCGAGCAGGGCGCGCAGCCGGGCGTCGTCCTGATCGGCCACGAGCAGCGCCCGGCCGCCGCCCGCGACGACCGCCCACTCCCCTGCCGCCGTCTGCTGAACCTCGAACACGGACGAACTGCTCCCTCGGCTACGTGTGTCGGACCCGGCCGCCGACGCACCACGACGGCGGTCACGATCCCGGTCGGAGTCTCTTCCCCGCCGACGATTCAACCACGTCCCGGCCGCAGAGGTCGACGCGCGGGCCGCGGTCAGTCGCGCGGCCGGGTGTCCTCGAGGTGGTGACGGTCGTCGCCGTCGGCCCGGTCGCGGGTGTCGACGGGCGCCGCCGCGTCCGCCCCGGTCGTCGTCTCGACCACGATCACCGTGATGTTGTCGTGCCCGCCCGCCTCGTTCGCCGCGTCCACGAGTGCCGACGCGGGATCGGACGGGCTGGTGGCGAGGATCTCGGCGATGCGGCGGTCGTCCAGTTCGCGCGTCAGCCCGTCGGAGCAGACCAGGAACACCTGCCGGCCCTCCTCGGGGAGGAGGGTGCTGTCGGTGTCGACGAAGTCCTCCGCGCCGAGCGCGCGCGTGATGACGTTGCGCTCCGGATGCACGGCCGCCTGCGCCTCCGAGATGAGACCGGCGTCCACCAGCTCCTGCACCGCCGAGTGGTCGATGGTGAGCTGCCGCAGCTCCCGGCCGTCCCAGGAGTACACCCGCGAGTCGCCGACGTTGACGACCATCCACTGCTCCGCGGCCAGCTCGGGGACGCGAACGCGGACGATCCCGGCGAGCGTGGTCCCCGCGACGGCGGCGCCGGACTCGTCGGCGCCGGACAGCGCCCGGACGGCCGCGTTGGCCTCGTCGATCGCGGCGATGACCTCGTCCGGGGTGGGACGCGTGCCGGCCGGCAGCGTGCGGGCGAGGCTCTCGACCGCGGTGCGGCTCGCCAGGTCCCCCCTGGCGTGGCCGCCCATGCCGTCGGCGACCACGAACACCGGGTCCTGCGCGAGCGCGCTGTCCTCGTTGACGTGCCGGACGGCGCCCGTGTCGCTGCGCACCGTCACGCCGACGAGAGAGCTCATGTTCTGGGGTCCTCCTGCGTGCCGTCGGCGGCCGCGTTCTCGGCCTCGACCTCATCCGGGTCGTCGCCGTGGATGGCCGCGGCGACGCTGGTTCCGCTCCTGCGCAGCTTCACCAGACTTGCAATCGTAGCGACAAGCATCGCACCGAGGATGACGGCCAGCGACGTCCACGTGCTGATGTCGGGCGCCCACTCGATATGCCGGCCGCCGTTGATGAACGGGAGCTCGTTCTCGTGCATGGCGTGGAAGATCAGCTTCACGCCGATGAAGGCGAGGATGAACGCGATGCCGTACTTGAGGTACACCAGCTTGTCGAGCAGGTGGCCGAGCAGGAAGTAGAGCTGGCGGAGGCCCATCAGTGCGAACACGTTGGCGGTGAACACGATGAACGGGCTCTGCGTGATGCCGAAGATCGCCGGGATGGAGTCGAGCGCGAACAGCAGGTCGGTGGTGCCGAGGGCGAGGAACACGATGATGAGCGGCGTGAACATGCGCCGGCCGTCCACGGTGGTGCGCAGGTGGTTGCCCTCGTACTGGCTCGACACCTTGAGGTGCTTTCGCGCGAAGCGGATGAACCAGGAGTCCTCCTCGCCCTCGTCCTCGTGGCTGCCGAACGCCTGGTTGAACGCCGTCCACAGCAGGAAGGCGCCGAACAGGTAGAAGATCGAGCTGAAGCTGGCGATCAGGCCGGCGCCAAGGAGGATGAAGACGCCGCGGAAGATCAGGGCGAGGATGATGCCCACCATGAGCACCTCCTGCTGGTACTTCCTCGGCACCTGGAACCTCGCCATGATGATGACGAACACGAAGAGGTTGTCGATGCTGAGGCTGTACTCGGTCAGCCAGCCGGCGAGGAACTGCCCGGCGTGCTCGGCATCCCCGATCAGCAGCATGAGCAGCGCGAAGACGAGCGCCAGGGCGACGTAGAAGCTGACCCAGAGCGCCGACTCCTTCGCGCTCGGGATGTGCGGCCGCTTGAAGATGATCAGCAGATCGAAGGCGAGGATCAGCAGGAGGACGACGAAGGAGCCGATCTCGAACCAGAGGGGCAGAGCGACGTTCACGGGGAACCTTTCGAAGGGCGCGGCAACAGGCCGAAAGTCTCTCCCGCACCTCGCGGTGCCGCTGCGCCCGGGACCTCGCCTTCGCGATCCGTGATGACGTGCGCAGCATCGGCGCGGTGCGGTCTCCCCCACCGGGCCGTCCGGGATACTCCCCTTCGCTTCCGACATCCTAGCCGCCACCGACCCTCCTGCGGTGCGGCGCCTCTCCGGTCGAGGGAACCTGCCGTGGACGCACGTGCCTCTGCGGCGTGTCGCGTGCACGGGATGCGCAGCGAGTAGGGTGCGGGCGTGGAACGGGAAGGGTTCGAGAGCTCGGTGATCGCGTCGGCGGGGTACGACGAAGGGGTGCAGACGCTGGAGGTCGAGTTCGTGTCGGGCGAGGTCTACCGGTACCGGCTCGTGCCGCGCCGGGTGTGGCGGGAACTGCGCTCGGCGTCCTCGGCGGGTGCGTACTTCTCCGCGGCGATCCGCGGTCGCTACCCGGAGGAGTGGATGCCGCGCGGCGGCACGGTCTGACGCTCGCCGCACACGCGAGAAGCCCTCCCGGACAGGTGTCTGGGAGGGCTTCTCGTGGTGTTGTGACCCCAGCGGGATTTGAACCCGCGTTACCGCCGTGAGAGGGCGACGTCCTAGGCCGCTAGACGATGGGGCCGTCTGGCAACGAGAAGATCTTGCCACAGATGGGGTTCGCGTGCCAAAACGGGCCGTGCGTCCCGGGCGCGTCGCGGGGCCCGATCAGGCGAGGACGCGCAGCACGCCGGGCGCGACGGCGACCTCGATCGGGAGGGGGCCGATACGCTCGCCGTCGGCGTAGGCCACGATGTCGTCCGCCTCGATGCGTGCGGCGGCGACCGGCAGGATGGTCACCTCCGGGAGGCCGGTGTGTTCGCCGCGGAAGACCGAGGGGAACACGCGCAGGAACCGCCGCCGCGTCATCCGCCCGACGATGAACAGGTCGAGCCGGCCGTCGGCGAGGTCGGCGTCCGGCACGATCCGCATCCCGCCGCCGAGCGACCGGTTGTTGGCGACCGACACGAGCATGGCGTCCACCTCGATGACCCGCCCGTCGGCGTGGATGCGGTAACGGCGCGGCCGCAGGGTCGCCAGCTCGCGCAGCAGGGCGACGACGTACCGGCTGCGCCCGCGCGGCCGGGTCATCCGGTTGGCACGCTCGTTGACGACCGCGTCGAACCCGGCGGACACCACGCAACCGAACCACGTGGTGAGCTCCCCGTGCCGGATGGTGCCGGCGTCGATCGTGCGCGGCTCCCGCTGCAGCGCCGCGAGCAGCAGGTCGATGGCGGCCTCGGTGTCCCGAATCGGGATGCCCAGCCCGTCGGCGAGGTCGTTGCCGGTCCCGCTCGGCACGATCCCGAGCGGGAGGCCGGTGCCGGCGACGAGGTCGATGCCCAGGTTGGCCATGCCGTCGCAACCCACGACGACGAGCGCGTCCGGCGGCTCGGCGGCGTCGTGCAGCGCCCGCGAGGTCTCCCGGCGCAGCAGCTCCAGGTTGGCCTCGTCCATCGCGACGACGTGGTGCCCCGCCTCCCGCAGCCGCTCCACGACCCGCGGGCCGACGTCCCGCCGATGCCCGAACGACGCCATGGGGTTGACCGCGACGACGACGGTCCGCACAGCAGCGGTCACGCCCACGATGATGGCACAGGGGCGGGCGGGGGGCCGTCGGCGCGCCAGGGCGGGTGGGCGCGGCGTTCGGTGGGGGCGGCGCGGCGGCGGCAGCGGCGGGCGGCATGGCGGCGGGCGCCGGCGGCGGCATCGCGGCGGATGGCGGGCGCAGCATCGGCCTCACCGCAAAGTGCCGGCGCGGCCTCCCGGCGGCCGGCCGCCCGAGCCATCGCCACGCCACAAAGGGCGCCGCAGCGGAGCGGGCGGCCGGCGCACCATCACCGGGTCGGCGGCGGGCGTAGCTGGCGGGCGCGTCAGAGGCGGAGGCGGCGGAGCAGCTGGGCGTTCAGGGCGACGACGATCGTCGAGACCGACATCAGCACCGCGCCGAACGCCGGCGAGACCACGATGCCGAGGCCGATCGCGACGCCGGCCGCGAGAGGCAGCGCGATCACGTTGTAGCCGGTGGCCCAGCCGAGGTTCTGCAGCATCTTGCGGTAGGTGGCGCGCGACAGGGTGATGACCGCCGCGACACCGCGCGGGTCGCTGGAGGCCAGGACGACGCCGGCCGACTCGATCGCGACGTCGGTTCCCGCGCCGATGGCGATTCCGACGTCGGCCTGGGCCAGGGCCGGCGCGTCGTTCACGCCGTCGCCGACCATGGCGACCCGCGAACCGTCCGCCTGGAGCGTCGAGACCGTGGCCGACTTGTCGCCGGGGAGGACCTCGGCGAAGACCTCCGAGATGCCCAGCTCGGCCGCGACGGCGTCGGCCACCGCGCGTGCGTCACCGGTCAGCATGGCGACGCGGACGCCGCGGTCGCGCAGCAAGCGGACGGCCTCGCGCGATTCGGGCCGGATGACGTCGGCGAGCGCGATCATGCCAGAGACGGTGTCGCCGCGCAGCACGTAGACGACCGTCTGGCCGGCCGCGGAGGCGCGGTCGGCCGCGTCCCGCACGTTGGGCGGGGCGGTCAGCGACCGCTCCGCGAGGAGCCGCGGCGCGCCGACGAGGACGGTCTCTCCCCCGACGACGGCAGACGCCCCGCGGCCGCCCAGCGCCTCGAAGCCGGACACCGGCCGCACCTGGAGACCGCGCTCCCGGGCTGCCCGCACGATGGCCGCAGCGATCGGGTGCTCGGCGGGCGCCTCCACGGCCGCGGCGAGCGCGAGGAGTGCGTCGTCGTCGCCGTCGGCCGCGGCGACCGCGGCGACGCCCTGGCGTCCCTCGGTGAGCGTGCCGGTCTTGTCGAACAGCACGACGTCCACCCGCCGGGCATCCTCCATGGCGTGCCGGTCGCGGATGAGGAGGCCGTGGCGCGCGCCGAGGGCGGTGGAGATCTGGGCGACGAGCGGGATGGCCAGACCGAGCGCGTGCGGGCAGGCGATGACCAGCACGGTCACGACCCGCTCCAGGACGAACCCGGGATCGCCCGGACGGAGAATCGCCCACACGATCAGGGTGAGCGTCGCGACGGCGAGCGCCACGTAGAACAGCCAGGCGGCGGCACGATCGGCGAGCACCTGCGCGCCCGACTTGCTGGCCTGCGCGTCGGCGACCAGCTTCATGATGCCGGCGAGCGCGGTGTCCCCGCCGGTGCGCCCGACCCGCACCACCAGGGAGCCACTCCCCGAGATGCTGCCGGCGACGACCGGCTCCCCCGGCCCGCGAGTGACCGGCCGGGACTCGCCGGTGAGGAGGGACTCGTCCAGCTCGCTGCGCCCGTCGACGATCTCTCCGTCGGCGGGGACGGCCGAGCCCGGTCGCACCCGCACCAGGTCGCCCACGCGCAGCGCCGAGACGGCGACCGCCTCCGGCTCGCCGTGCAGGTCCGGGAGCCGCTCCGCCGTGTCGGGCAGGAGCTTGGCGAGCTCGCCGAGCGCGTCCTGGGCGCCCATCACCGCGGACATCTCGATCCAGTGGCCGAGCAGCATGATCAGGATGAGCGTGGCCAGCTCCCACCAGAAGTCCATCCCGGGGAGGCCGAGCGTGACGGCGAGGCTGTACCCGAAGGCGACCACGATCGCCAGCGAGATCAGCGTCATCATGCCCGGCTGCTTGGCCCGCAGCTCGTCGACGGCGCCGCGCAGGAAGACGAGGCCGCCGTAGAAGAAGATCGCGATGCCGAAGACGGCCGGGATGTACTGACTCCCCGGGAACCGCGGCCCGGAGAGCCCGAGGATCTCCTGCAGCCCGGGCGAGAAGACGAGCGTCGGAACGGTCAGCGCGAGGGTCAGCCAGAACTTCCGCCGGAAGATCGCGGGGTCATGGCCGGCGTGGGCGGAGTGGCCGGCGTGGCCTTCATGACCAGCGTGACCGACATGCCCTTCGTGGCCGGCGCGCCCTTCGTGGCCGGCGTGGCGCACATCTCCTTCGTGCCCAGCGTGGCGCACGTCCCCTTCGCGGCCCGCGTGCCCCTCGTGACCCGCGTGCCCTTCGTGACCCGAGCGCCCTTCGTGACCCGAGTGACCCGAATGTCCCGCATGATCGTCGTTCGCCACCCGATCCGCGGCGCCACCAGGCCCGCCTGCCCCACCGTCGTACTCGGCGTCGCCCTGCAGGGCGGCCCGCGTGTGGCCGTCGCTCCCGCTCGCCGGTCCGTGCTGCGGGTGTGCCATTCGCTCTTCGTTTTCGTCCATGTCGGCTGCAACAGTACCCCTAGGGGGTATATTCCGCAATGGTGTCCGGCTTGCATGCGCATCCCTTCCGGTATTTCCTAAGAGCCATGAGACTCACGAAGTTCGAGCACGCCGGACTCCTGCTGGAGCAGGGGGGACAGAAGCTCTACATCGACCCGGGAAGCTTCACCTCTCCGCTCACCGACACCGCGAACACCGTCGCGATCGTGATCACCCACGAGCACGCCGACCACTGGACCCCCGAGCAGCTCGGCCGCGTGCTCGACCTCTCGCCCGACGTCACGATCTACGGGCCGGAGGGCGTCGCGGCGGCGGCCGCCGACTTCGACGTCCACGTCGTGCGACCGGGCGACAGTGTCGAGGCGGGACCGTTCTCGCTGCGGTTCTTCGGCGGCCGTCATGCCGTCATCCACGAGAGCATCCCCGTCGTCGACAACGTCGGCGTGCTCGTCAACGACACGCTGTACTACGCGGGCGACTCGTTCTTCATCCCGGAGGACGTGGAGGTGGACGTGCTCGCCGCTCCCGCCGGCGCGCCCTGGATGAAGGTCGCCGAGACCATGGACTACGTGCTCGCGGTGAAGCCGAAGCGCGCGTTCCCCATCCACGAGATGGTGCTCTCCCGTGCCGGCAAGGATCTGTCGAACGCCCGCCTGCAGTGGGCCACGGAGCAGAACGGCGGGACCTACTATCCGCTCGAGCCCGGTGACTCGCTCGATCTGTGAGCACCGATGACGGCAGCGCCCGCCCGGCGGTGGTGTGGTTTCGCGACGACCTGAGGATCGCCGACAATCCCGCCCTGTCTGCCGCCGCCCGGTCGGGCGCTCCCGTGCTGTGCGTCTATGTCTGGGACGACGAGTCCGACGGTCTGCGGCCACCGGGCGCGGCGAGCCGCTGGTGGCTGCACCACAGCCTCACCGAGCTCTCGGCATCGCTCGAGCGGCTGGGCGCCGTGCTCACCGTGCTGCGCGGGCCGAGCGAGCGTGTGATCGGCGAGCTGCTGCGCGAGACGGACGCCGCCGCCCTCTTCTGGAACCGCCGCTACGGCGGCGCCGAGCGACGCATCGACGAGGCGATCAAGACGAGCGCGCGGGAGGCCGGTGTCGAGGCGACGAGCTTCGGCGGCTCTCTGCTCTTCGAGCCGTGGACCATCCGCACCGGGCTGGGCACCGCGTTCTCGGTCTACACGCCGTTCTGGCGGGCCTGCCTCTCGGCGCCGGAACCGCGCAAGCCCGGTCCGGCTCCCCGCTCGCTCGACGGTGCACGGCTTCCACGCTCGACGCACACGGTGACGGTGGACGACCTGGGCCTGCTTCCCACGCATCCCGATTGGGCCGGTGGGCTGCGCGACGCCTGGACGCCGGGAGAGACCGCCGCGCACGAGCAGCTGACGCGCTTCGTCGAGGACGATCTCGCCGCCTACCGGAACGAGCGCGACCTTCCGGGTGTCGACGCCACCTCGCGGCTGTCGCCACGGCTGCGCTGGGGCGAGCTCAGCCCGCACCAGGTGTGGCACGCCGCCCGAGCGCGACGGGAACGCGACCGCGACCCCGAGATCGCGCAGAGCGCCACGACCTTTCTCGGCGAGCTGGGCTGGCGGGAGTTCGCCTACCACACGCTCTTCGAGCACCCCGACGTCGCCACCGTGAACATCCATCGCGAATACGACTCCTTTCCGTGGGCCCGTCTGCACCCGACTGTGCTGAGGGCCTGGCAACAGGGTCGCACCGGCATTCCCCTGGTGGACGCCGGGATGCGGGAACTGTGGACAACCGGGGTTATGCACAACCGCGTACGGATGGTCGTCGCGTCGTTCCTGGTCAAGAACCTGCTCATCGACTGGCGGCACGGCGAGCAGTGGTTCTGGGACACGCTGGTGGACGCCGACCCGGCGAACAACCCCTTCAACTGGCAGTGGGTCGCCGGCAGTGGAGCCGACGCGGCCCCCTACTTCCGGGTCTTCAACCCCGAGCTGCAGCGCGAGAAGTTCGACCCGCACGGCGACTACGTGCGGCGGTGGGTTCCGGAGTGGGACACCGACGCCTATCCGGAGCCGATCGTCGACCTGAAGGAGTCACGCCGCGCCGCGCTGGCCGCCTACGAGACCGTGAAGTCGTCGCGCTGACGGGCGACCGTCAGCGGCCGTGCTCGGCCAGGATCTGGTCGACGTCGATGCGCCGAAGCAACCCGTCCCAGTCGAGGTTCCGCGCCACCTCGGCGACCTCCTCCTCGGCCAGCACGCGCCCACTCCGCTCCACGACGACGCCGGAGGGCAGCATCCGGTTCAGTTCGGCGAGGATGGCGTCGTCGACGGCCTCCGTGTCGAAGTCGGCGCCGACGCGGGCGAGGTAGTCGCCGGAGAGGGTGTAGGAGACGATCCCGGTTTCGATGCGGCTCATGTGCCGCATGGTAGTCCGTCGACCGCGGCGCTCGCACACCGCCGGGGCGCGCGTACAGTGCGCCGCATGAGCGATCGACAGGATGACACGCCCACGCGAGACGCCGAGCCCCGCGACGCCGACGAGCTCGCCGACGCGGTCAGCGACCTGGGCGAGACGGATGACGACCGCCTGGACGCCGTGCAGGAGCACAACGAGTCCCTCGAGGAGCGTCTTCCGTCGCCCGACGAGCTGCCGCGCACACACGGGACCCCCAGCCAGGGGTAGGCCCGGCCGGCTGTCCCCGGCCGGGGACTGGGGCGCCCGCCGCATGCTCTGTACCTTTGCCGGGTGAGCGGACTGCGGATGAGCGACCGGGCCCCCGGCGCAGCGGTGATGGAGCAGGTGGTGCGGCTGCAGGCGGCCTCTCCCCCGCGCTCCTCGCTGGCCAGGGCGTTCGGCGTCCGGCCGCTCGCGGAGGAGGCGCAGCCGTGGTTCTCCGGCGCGCTCGGCGAACGGGAGGTGGGCGCCGCGCTCGGTCGCCTACCCTCGGGGTGGGCGGTGTTCCACGCCGTCCCGGTGGGTTCGGGCGAGGCGGACGTCGACCACCTGGTGGTCGGCCCGGCCGGGGTCTTCGTGATCAACACGAAGCGGCATCCGGGTGCGTCGCTCGCGATCTACGAGCGGGCCGTGCTGGTCAACGGCACGAAGCAGCCGTACCTGCGGAACTCGGACCTCGAGGCGTCCCGGGTGCGCGGACTGCTGCTGCGCGCGGGCGTCGACGCGCCCGTCCAGCCGGTGATCGCGGTGGTCGGCGCCAAGCAGGTGCGCATCTACCACCCGCCTCGGCGCGCCGCCGTGCTGCGCGCCGAGACGCTGGTGCGGTGGCTGGTGCGGCGACCGGCCGTGCTGGATGCGGACACCGTGGCGCAGGCCGCGCACCTGTTCGACGACCCGGCGACGTGGCGCCCCGTCGCCGTCGCCTCCGACACAGCCGAGCGTTTCGGCGCGATCGAGCGGGAGGTGCGCAGCGCACGGCTCGTGCGTGCCGGCTGGGCGCTGGCGGGCGCCCTCGGCGCGATCGCGGTGGCGTTGCCGTTCGTGGCCCGCTGAGACGGCGTCCGTCCGCCGCCTGCTCAGACCCGCTCGGCCGCCGTGTGCATGGTGAGCGTCAGCGCGCCGTCGCCCTCCTCGAGCTCCAGGCGCACGGTGACGCGGGCCAGCTCGTCGAGGGCGTGCAGGTGTGTCCCGCCGCAGGGGATCTCGACCGGCCCCTCCGGCAGCTCCGCGCGCCAGCGTCTCCGGTCGCCGAGTCCGGACGCGTCGCGGACGATCGACACCGCCCCGCCCGAGGTGACCCAACCGGCCAGGAGGTCGGATGCGCGGGCCGTCACCTCGTCGAGGCGCGAGGCGAGGTCGGCGGCGGCGAAGCCCTTCTTGCGGAGGCTCTTGCCGATCCGGTACTCGTCGACCGTGCCGCCCTCCAGGATGCGCGAGCTCGTGATGGCGAGCTGGTCGAAGTTCGGGTTGCCGCGGCCGTCCTCTGCGACCTCCTTGCTCCAGAGGCCGGAGAGCGCGTCGTTGAGCGCGAGCGACGCGAGGTGGCAGGCGGTGTGGCCGGCCGACAACGCCTGTCGGCGCGCCGCGTCGACCCGCACCGCCACCGGCGTTCCCTCCGCGAGCCCGGTCGCGTCGTCGACGAGGTGGCAGACCACGAACGCCCAGCCCTCCGTGCCGGTGCGGACCGGCGCGTCTCCGACGTGGAGGACCGAGCCGTCGGTCGCGCCGACCACCGCGTCCACCACCGGGTAGGTCCGGTCGCCGGCGACGAGCTCGCCGGCGTCGGCGGGCTGGTCGGGCCAGACCGGGTCGACCGGGTGGAAGGCGGTCCGGTCGAGGAGGACGGCGGTGCGACCGTCGGGCAGGGGCTCCAGGTGCACGACGACGCCGGTCGAGGTGAGGTCGCCGTCCGGGTAGGTGACGGCGGTGTCGATGCGCGGAAGACTCATCCCACCAGCCTAGGCCGAGTGGCGAGCAGCGCCCGCGGTACGGCAGCATGAGGCCATGGCGAACACCGGCGACCAGCCCTGGCAGCGCGTCCCCATCGACCCGCAGAGCGTCGACGCACCGTTGTCGCGGGCAGCGGTCTTCCTCGTGGTCACCGTCGGCGACGGCCCGGACGCCCTCGCGACCGTGAAGGACGTGCTCGGTGGGATGACCGACCTCGTCAAGACGGTCGGCTTCCGCGACCTCGGCGCCCGGCTGTCGTGCAACGTCGGCATCGGGTTCGACCTGTGGCGGCGGCTCACGGACTCGCCACCGCCGCGCGAGCTGCACCCGTTCCGCGAGATCGCCGGACCGGTGCACACCGCCGCGTCGACCCCGGGCGACCTGCTCTTCCACATCCGGGCCGAGCGCGGCGACTTCACGTTCGAGCTGGAGCGGCAACTGCTCGACGCCCTCGGCGACGCCGTTCAGGTCGTCGACGAGGTGACCGGCTTCCGCTACTTCGACGCGCGCGACCTGCTCGGCTTCGTCGACGGGACCGCCAACCCGGCCGGCGGGGACATGGCGCAGGCCACGACCGTCGGCGACGAGGACCCGGAGCACGCGGGAGGCAGCTACGTCGTGGTCCAGAAGTACCTGCACGACCTGTCCTCGTGGAACCGGCTCCCCGTCCCCTCGCAGGAGGGCGTGATCGGCCGCACGACGGTCGAGAACATCGAACTGCCCGACGCCGAGCACGGCCAGAAGTCGCACAAGACGCTCGCCACGATCGTCGACGAGGCGGGGGTCGAGCACGAGATCCTGCGCGACAACATGCCGTTCGGACGGCCCGGCCAGGCGGAGTTCGGCACCTACTTCATCGGCTACTCGCGGGCCCTGTGGGTGATCGAGCGGATGCTGGAGCGGATGTTCGTCGGCGATCCCGCCGGCAGCTACGACCGCATCCTCGACTTCTCCACGGCCGTCACCGGTTCGACGTTCTTCGCTCCCACCCGCGGCTTTCTGGAGTCCCTCGGCGACTGACGTCTTGGTAGCCGGAGCCGGCTCGCCGCGATGCCGGCGAGCACGATCCCGAGCCCGAGCAGCTGGCGCGGGGTGAGCACCTCGCCGGCGACGATCGCGCCGAGCACCACCCCGGTCACCGGGTTCAGCAGCCCGATCAGCCCGACCGTCCCGGCGGGCAGGTGGCGGAGGCCGGCGAACCACGCGACGAACGCCAGCGCCGTCGCCACCAGCGTGACGTAACCGAACGCGGCCAGTGCGGGCACGTCGAGCGCAGGAGGCGGCCCCTCGACCAGCAGCGCGAGCGGCAGGATCACCACCCCGCCGGCGAGGAGCTGCCACGACGTGGAGGCCACCAGGTCGGAGCCGCCCCACCGCGTCGCCAGGGCGTAGCCGGTGGAAGAGGCCACCAGGGCGATCACGGCGAGGACGACGCCGACCGGGTCGACCGTGCCGTCGCCGCCGAAGAGCATGAGGGCCACGCCCGCGATGCCGGCCACTCCCCCGGCCAGCGCCAAGGCCCGCGGTCGCTGACCGAGAACGACCCGCGCCGCGGCCATCATCACGAGCGGCGACGCCGCCATCACGGTGGCAGCGATGCCGGACGGAAGCCGCTGGGCCACCGCGTAGACGAGCGCGAAGAAGCCACCGGTGTTGAGGACGCCGAGGACCGCCGAGCGCCACCACTCCGCTCCCTGCGGGCGGCGCCTGCTGAGCAGCAGGAGCACCAGCCCGGCCGGCAGCGCACGGATCACCGCGCCCCACAGCGGCTCCGCCGGCAGCACGGCCCGCGTCACGACGTACGTCGAACCCCACGCGACCGGCGCGATGGCGGTGATCAGCATCCATCGCCATCCGGCGCGTCCCGAGTTATCTTCCATGGAAGTTACTTTAGCTTCCAGGGAAGGTATTGTGAAGGGCATGGAGCCAGAACCCGACGCCGTCGCGCGCATCCAGCAGGAATGGCGGCGCGAACGACCCGACCTCGACAGCGCACCACAGGGGGTCATCGGACGACTGCACCGCGTCGCCGCCCGGCTCACGGCCGAACTGGACACGGTGTACGCGGCCCACGGACTGGCCGAGGGCGACTTCGACGTGCTGGCCACGCTCCGCCGGGCGGGCGCACCCTTCGAGCGCACGGCCGGCGAACTGGCCGAGCACACGATGATCACCACCGGCGGGATGTCCAAGCGCATCGACCGCCTGGAGCGCGCCGGGCTCGTCGCGCGCCGATCCTCCGAGACCGACGGCCGCGGTCGCCTGGTCCGACTCACCGAGCGCGGCAGGGAGAGGATCGACGCCGCCGTCACAGATCACCTCGCGAACGAGCGCCGACTGCTGGACGAGCTCGACCCGTCGGACGCGGCGGCACTCGAGCGCATCCTGAGCCGGTGGCTCGCCCGACTCGGAGGGTGAGGCGCGGCTAGGCGGACGCCGGCGGGCGGCGCGGCGAGAAGGTGTAGCTGACCGCCCAGATCAGGTCGATGGCGCACAGCACCCCGACGACCGGCAGCAGGGCGAGCAGCGGCTCGGCACGCACGGGATCCCCGGCGACCAGGGCGAGCGCGCCGATCACCGCGGCCGTGATGGCGGCGGCGAGCAGGGTGCGGAGCACGTCGCGCCAGCAGGCGATCGTGTAGTCGCGACCGTAGAGCTTGGCCGGCCGCGGACCGCCGACGAAACGATAGGCGAACCAGCGGTCGGCCCAGCGGATCATGGCATGGCCGTAGGCGACGGAGAGGCCGAGGTAGAGCGCGGCGAGCCCGTGCGCGAAGGTCGCCTCCCCTCCGGTGGCGAGGTCGATCGCGGTCGCGGCCAGCAGGACGACGTCCGCGACGGGCGCCAGCGCCAGCAGCACGGCCCCCGCGCGGCGCCGGCGCATCAAGTACCGGGCGCACAGCCCGGCCACGATGAAGACCCAGAAGAGGATCTCGCAGGCGATGATGACGGCCAGGATCACGGTTCCCCCATTCGTGGATGCGGCGCACGCGCGCCGGACGGCCATGGTAGCACGGTCGTGCTAATATAACGGTCATGCCGCGCACCATCGACCTCGACGCCCGCCGCATCCAGCTCGCCGAGGCCACCTGGCGCGTCATCCGCGAGAGGGGCGTCGGCGCAGTGTCGGTGCGCACCATCGCCGCCGAGGCGGGCGTCGTGGTCGGGTCGCTCCGCCACGTGTTTCCCACCCGCGCCGAGCTGCTGGAGTTCTCGGCGCGCCTGATGATCGACCGGGCCACGGAGCGCATCGCTGCGATCGAGCCGACCGGGGACGCGGTGGAGGACGCCATCGCCGTCCTCCGTGAGCTGCTGCCGCTCACCGCCGACACACGGGCGGAGCTGGAGGTGAACCTGGCGCTCATCGGGGAGACGCCCGCGCTGCCGCAGCTCGCCGGGCTGCGTGACGAGGCGGACGCGGCGCTGCGGGCGCTGTGCGCGGCGCTGGTGCGGAGGGTGCGGGCGGCGGGGTCGGGGGCCGAGAGGCCGGCCGCGGGGAAGTCGGCGGAAGAAGGGCCAGCCGGCACGGCAGCCGCGGACGAGAGGCCGGCCGCGAGGAAGTCGGCGGAAGAAGGGCCAGCCGGCACGGCAGCCGCGGACGAACGGCCGGCCACACCGGCACCCGCGGACGAACGGCCGGCCACACCGGCAGCCACGGACGAACGGCCGGCCACAACGGCGCACACGAACAGGCGGGTGGCCGCCACGGCACCCGCGGACGAACTCGCGGCGGAGCGGCTCTTCGCCCTCGTCGACGGGCTCGCCCTGCACCTGCTCATCCGGCCGGACGAGGACATGCGCGAGCGGGCGCTCAGCATCCTGCGGGCGGAGGTCGGCGCCATCGCGCGGGCCCGCGAGTGAGCCGACGGCCCTGCTCCGAGCGACCCGCGTAACGCAAGGCAGGCTTTCGCAACAGGTCGTCATCTTCGTGGCGACGGGAGGCGCCGCCACGGTACAAACGGTCGATCATGTCGCGCATCTTCACGAGCAAGTTCAACCCCGGCCGCGCCCGCTGGGAGCTCGTCGTCAGCCCCCAGGGCGACGTCTACGCGTTCCCGCTCACCCTTCCGATCGCCCAGCGGCAGGTGCTCGGCGGGCACCGCCGCTACCTGGTGGGCCGGGTGTCCCGCGGCGCGCAGGCCTGGACCGCGGCCGGACCGTCGGGTCTCGTGTACGGGACGACGTTCCCGTCCCTGCCCTCGGCGCTCGAGGCGATCGCCGACGAGGTGGACCTCGCGCCCGTCCCGTGAGCGGGGTCAGGCGGACTTGAGGAGCGCGTCCTCGAGGGCCACCCAGGGCAGCATCGCGCACTTGACGCGCGTGACGTACTTGGAGACGCCGGCCAGCGCGACCGCGTCGCCGAGGAGTTCCTCGTCGCCCTCCAGCGCGCCCTTCGAGTGCATCAGCTCGCGGAAGGCGGCGATGGAGGCGGCCAGCCGCTCCCGGTCGACGTGCTCCACGAGGTCGCTGAGCAGGGAGGCGGAGGCCGTCGAGATCGAGCAGCCGTGACCCTCCCAGGCGATCGACGCGATGCGTCCGTCGGCGTCGGTGCGCACGCCGACCGTCACCTCGTCGCCGCAGGTCGGGTTGAACTGGTGCGAGCTGGCCGCCTCGTCGCCGGTGAGCCCGTAGCCGTGCTTCTCCCTGGCGTGGTCGAGGATCACCTGCTGGTACAGGTTCTGCAGGTCGCTCATCGCGCGCCCCCGCCCGTGGCCACGCCGAAGAAGACGCGCGCGTCGGCGATCGCGGCGACGGCCGCATCCACCTCGTCGGCGGTGTTGTAGAGGTAGGTGCTGATGCGCGTGCTGGCGGTCGCGTCGAAGCGCCGATGCACGGGCTGAGCGCAGTGGTGGCCGACGCGGACCGCGATGCCACGGTCGTCGAGGAACTGGCCGACGTCGTGCGCGTGGATGCCCTCGACGACGACGCTGGCGAGCCCGACGCGCGGGACGCCGGGACCGGGTCCGAGGATGCGGACGCCGTCCAGCTCGCCGAGCCCCGCGAGCAGCCGCTCGCCGAGCGCCTCCTCATGGGCCTCGATGGCCGGCATGCCCACCGCGTCGAGGTAGTCGACCGCCGCCGCGAGCGCGACCGCCTGGGAGACCCGCTGGGTGCCGGCCTCGAAGCGCTGCGGCGCGGGCAGGTACTCGGCACCCTCCAGCGTCACCTGCGTGATCATCGACCCGCCGGTGAGGAACGGCGGCAGGGCGTTCAGGAGCTCGCTCCGACCGTAGAGCGCGCCGACACCGGTCGGTCCGAGCATCTTGTGACCGGAGAACACGGCGAAGTCGACGTCGAGCGCCGGGAAGTCGACGGCGAGGTGCGGGACGGACTGGCAGGCGTCGAGCACGGCGACGGCGCCGTGCTCATGCGCGAGCGCGACCAGCTCCGCGACCGGGTTGATGCCGCCCAGCACATTCGAGACGTGCGCGAACGCGACGACCTTGGTGCGCGGGCCGATCAGCTCGGCGGCCTGGTCGAGACGCAGCCGGCCGTCGTCGGTGAGCCCGATCACGCGCAGGGTGGCACCGGTGCGGGCGGCCAGCTCCTGCCACGGGATGAGGTTGGCATGGTGCTCGGCCTCGGTGACGACGAGTTCGTCGCCCGGACCGAGCCGGAACCGCTGCGCCGCCGCCCCGCCGCGCCCGAGCGAGGCGTTGGACATGGCGTAGGCGAGCAGGTTGATGCCCTCTGTCGCGTTGGAGGTCCAGACCAGCTCCTCCGCCCGGGCGCCGACGAAGCGGGCGACGCGGGCGCGCGCGTCCTCGAACAACTCCGTCGCCTCCCCCGCCACGGTGTGGGCGCCGCGGTGCACGGCGGACGTGTACCGCTCGGCGAACGCGCGTTCCGCGTCGAGCACCTGACGCGGCTTCTGCGAGGTCGCGCCGGAGTCGAGGTAGACGAAGGGGTGCCCGTTCACCTCACGCGAGAGGATCGGGAAGTCGGCGCGCAGGGCGGCCGGGTCGAGGGTGTCGGTGCGCATACGGTGGACAACGCTACCCGGGTCCACTTCAATCCCGCTGAATGTTGCGCCCGCGCCCGGACCGCCCGCCGCCGGTAGGCTCGTGGCATGGTCGAGCGCACGAACGGGTCGCCGTGGTTCCTGGTCCTCGGAGTGCTGCTGGTGGTCGTGGGGCTGGGCGGTCCGCTGGCGGTGGATGCCGCCACGGGCGACGTGCAGTGGCTCGTGCGCGGGGTCGGCGTGCTCGTCGCCGTCGGCGGCGGCGTGCTGATCGGCTTCTGGGTGCGGCGGCGCCAGGGCCGCTGACCGGACCGCGGCTACAGTGGCGGTCATGAGCACGCTGACCACGCCGGACGGAACCTCCCTCGCCTACGAGATCGCGGGCGACGGACCCGCGGTCATCCTCGTCGACGGTGCGATGTGCTTCCGTGACGCCGGGCCCATGCGGCCGATCGCCGACGCCCTGCGTGACCGGCTCACCGTGGTGCTGTACGACCGCCGCGGGCGGGGCGAGAGCGGCGACGCGCTGGCCGACCCCGCAGCGCGGTCCGAGGCGGTGGCCCGCGAGATCGACGACCTCGCCGCCCTCGTCGACGCGGCCGGCGGCACGGCGGCGCTGTTCGGGATGTCGTCCGGCGGCGCTCTCGCCCTCGCGGCCGCGGCCGCGCTGGGCCCCGCCCGCGTTCCGCGCGTTGCCGTGTACGAGCCGCCCTACCTTCCCGACCCCCTGCTCCCGTCGGCGCAGGCCTACACGCACGATCTGCTGGCCGCCCTCGCCGCCGACGATCGCCCGGCGGCGGTCGAGCTGTTCCTGCGCCGCGTCGGCGTTCCGGACGCGGGCATCGAGGGGATGCGCCGCTCCCCCGGATGGGAGGCGACGCTCGCCCTGGCGCCGACGCTCGCCTACGACGACGCCGACCTGGGCGACAGTCGCGTGCCCGACGACCTGCTCCAGGCGCTCACCGTGCCGGTGCTCGCCCTGGCGGGCGAGCAGACGCCCGACTTCCTGCGCCTGGGCGCCGAGGGCGTGGCCGCCGGAGCGCAGGACGGCACGGTCGAGATCGTCGCGGGACAGACGCACGACGTGGCGGCCGACGCCATCGCCCCGCACCTGCTGCGCTTCCTGGCGGGCTGACCGCCCCATCGGAGATTCGCTGCGCCTGCGTGGGTCGCACGGAGCGGCCGCCCTCCCGCCACAGCTCGCCCACACCCACCGCGCCCGCACCGAGCGACCGCAGGGTGCCACGTCGAACGACGCGGCGGCGGGGCGGCACTCCCGGTCGGAGGGCCGCCCCGCCGCGCGTCGGCGCGGGCCGGCTCAGCTGCCGACGGGCTCCGCCTGGCGCCCGGACAGGCCGCGGATGGGGCTGACGGCCTGCTCCGCCTCGTGGTCCGGTCCGAGCGGGATGCCGGTGCGGTCGCGCAGCACGAGGGTCGCCAGCAGTCCGAGGAGCGTCATGCCCGCCAGGTACCACGTGACCGAGAGGGTCGTGCCGGTCGCCTGGACCAGGGCCGTGGCGATGGTCGGTGCGAACGCGCCGCCCAAGATCGCGCCGATCGCGTACGAGATGGAGACGCCGGAGAACCGGATCGAGGCCGGGAACAACTCCGAGTAGAGCGCCGACTGCGGACCGTAGGTGAAGCCGAGCCCGACCGTGAGGATCGCCAGCCCCAGGAACAGCAGGCCGACGCTCGCCGTGTTCACCAGCGGGAAGAGGGCGAAGACGCCGACGAGCTGCAGGATCCATCCCACGATGTAGGTCGTGCGGCGGCCGATACGATCGCTGAGCCAGCCGGCGAACCAGGTCGCGAGCAGCCACGTGACCGCCGACGCGGCGACCGCCCACAGCACGGGCCCGCGATCCAGCTTCAGCGGACCCTCGGGGTTGGTGGCGTAGTTCTGGATGTAGCCGCCCGTCGTCATGTAGCCGACCGCGTTGTTGCCTGCGAAGACGAACGCGGCCACGATCACGAGCAGCCAGTGCTTGCGGAACACCTGGACGATCGGCATGCGGGTGCGCTGTCGACGCTCCGCGATCTCGGCGAACACCGGGCTCTCCTCCACCCGGCGGCGCACCCAGTACCCGATCAGGATGAGGACGATCGAGAGCAGGAACGGCACTCGCCAGCCCCAGGCAAGGAACGCCTCTCCCGGAGCGATCGCGGTCATCACGGCCATCGCGCCGGAGGCGAGCAGCAGGCCGAGCGGGACACCGATCTGCGGAGAAGCCCCGAAGAGTCCGCGCTTCGCGGTCGGGGCGTGCTCGACGGCCATGAGGACCGCTCCACCCCACTCGCCACCCGCCGAGATGCCCTGCAGCACGCGGAGCAGCACCAGCAGGATCGGAGCGGCGATGCCGATCGCCTGATAGGTCGGCAGCAGCCCGACGAGCGCGGTCGACGCGCCCATGAGGATGAGCGTCGCGACCAGCACCACCCGGCGGCCGTACCGGTCGCCGATGTGGCCCGCGAGGAAGGCGCCGAGCGGACGGAACAGGAAGCTCACGCCCACGGTCAGGAACGACAGCACGGTCGCGAACTGCGGACCGGCCGGGGCGAAGAACAGCTCGCCGAACACCAGTCCGGCGGCCGAGGCGTAGATGAAGAAGTCGTACCACTCGACCGTGGTGCCGATCACCGTGGCGAAGACGACCCGGCGGCGGTCCGTCTGCGAACGGATGCTTCCCGTCGGGGTGAAGGGGGATGTGCTCATCGTTGTGTACTCCCGGAATGCGACATCGTTGTCCGGAGCGGCGCTCCGATCCGGCAATGATATACGATTTCGCATCCGAAGCAATGGTCGATTTTCGCAACCCCGTCACCCTTCCCCGACCGCGTCGAGCTCGCGCACGACCTCGGCCGGAAGCGTCAGCCCGGCGCCGGCGATGTTCTCGCGCAGGTGCGCGAGCGACGAGGTGCCAGGGATCAGCAGGATGTTCGGCGTACGCTGCAGGAGCCAGGCCAGCGCGACCGCGAGCGGCGTCGCCTCCAGCCGGGCGGCGACGGACGCCAGCACCCCGGACTGCAGCGGGCTGAAGCCGCCGAGCGGGAAGTAGGGCACGTACGCGATGCCCTCGCGCGCCGTCTGCTCGACGAGCGCGTCGTCCTGCCGGTTGGCGATGTTGTAGAAGTTCTGCACCGTCACGACCGGTGCGATCGCCTGCGCCTCTGCCAGCCGCTCGGCGTCGACCGTGCTGAGCCCGAGGTGGCGGATGAGGCCCTCCCGCTGCAGGTCGGCCAGTGCCCCGAACTGCTCGGCGAGAGAACCGGGCTCCGGCCGGTCGAAGCCGCCGACCCGCAGGTTCACGACGTCGAGCACGTCGAGCCGGAGCGATCGGAGGTTCTGGTGCACCTGGTCGCGCAGCTGGCGCGGGCTGCGCGCGTGCGGCCAGTTGCCATCGGCGTCGCGCTCCGCGCCGACCTTCGTGACGATGTGGAGCTCGTCGGGATAAGGCCAGAGCGCCTCGCGGATGAGCTCGTTCGTGACGTGCGGACCGTAGAACTCGGCGGTGTCGATGTGAGTGATGCCGGCCTCCACCGCGGCACGGAGCACCGCGATCGCGGCGTCACGGTCGGCGGGCGGCCCGAAGACGCCGGGGCCGGCGAGCTGCATGGCGCCGTAGCCGACGCGGGTGAGATCGAGGTCGCCGGCGCGGAAGACGCCGCCGGGAAGGTCGGTGCGGGGTTCGATGTCTGTCATGGCTCCACTCTGCGTCGGTGGAGCACCGGTGAGGCAGGGCCGCCGCCATCCTGGGGATAAGAGGGCCAGGCAGGCGCCTGTGGACACCTTTTAGACTCCCCCTGTGACCCGCGACCAGAACGCCCTCGGCGAGTACCTCCGTGCGCGCCGGGAGCAGGTCGACCCCGCCTCGGTCGGCCTGCGCGTGACCGGCATCCGCCGCACCCCGGGGCTGCGCCGGGAGGAGGTCGCGACGCTGGCCGGGATCAGCGCCGACTACTACCTGCGGCTGGAGCAGGGCCGCGACCGGCATCCGTCCGTGCAGGTCCTGCTCGCCCTCTCTCGCGTGTTCGACCTCGACCCGGCGGCGACGAAGTACCTGCTCGGCCTTGCGGAACCGCGTCCCTCCCGTGTGCGGAGGCCGGCGCGTCGGGCTGTGCCGAGCGGCGTGCTCCAGTTGCTCGACGTGCTCGAGCTGCCGGCGTTCGTCGAGGACCGGATGTTCGACGTGCTCGCCGCCAACGACCTCGCGACCGCGCTCTCCCCCGCGATCCGGCCCGGGCAGAACCGCCTGCGCTCGCTGTTCCTCGACGAGGACGAGCGCGCGCTGTACCCGGACTGGGAGCAGGCGACCGCCGGGCTGATCGCGTCGTTCCGGGCCTCTATCGGCAGCGACGTCGACGACCCGCGCATCGCGCAGCTGGTGGGCGAGCTCTCGCTCGGCAGCGAGCACTTCCGCCGGCTCTGGGCGCGTCACGACGTGCGCGGGCTCGGCGGAGGGGCGGCGAGGATGGATCACCCGCGGCTCGGGATGCTGGAGCTCCGTCGCGAGAAGCTGCCGATCGGCGACTCGGGCGGCCAGCTGCTGGTGATCTATCACGCCGAAGCCGGTTCGGCGACCGCGGCGGCCCTCCGCTCGCTGCGCGGACCGGCGGACGCGGACGTGCGCGACCACTCGACGCCCCTGCGGGACGCCCGCTAGCGGCGCCGCCTCGGCGCGATTCGGAGAGACAGCGACACCACCGCCGCGGGACCCGGAGACGACGACGCGCGGCGCGAACCCGTCTGGTCCGCGCCGCGCCGCTTCTCGCCCGGGGGCGGGTTACTTCCGGAGGAAGGCGAGGAGCGCCTCCGTCACCTCGGCCGCGTGGGTCCAGAGCAGGCCGTGCGGCGCGCCCTCGACCTCCACGTAGTCGGCCTCGGGCAGGAGCTTGTGGAACGGACGCGCGGTCGCGTCGATCGGCAGGATGTTGTCGGCGGTGCCGTGCAGGATGAGCGCGGGCACGTCGATCTTGGGGATGTCGGCACGGAAGTCGGTGAACCAGGTCAGCGGCGCGGCGGCTGAGGCGTACGCCCCGCTGCCCGCGGCGACGTTCCAGCTGTTGCGCACGGCCTCCTCGCTGATGCGGGTGCCGAGGTTCTGGTCGAGGTTGTAGAAGTCGCGGTAGAACTGCGTGAAGTACGCGTAGCGGTCGGCCTTCACGGCGTCCACGATCCCCTCGAAGAACTCGCGCGGCGCGGCGCCCTCCGGGTTGTCGTCGGTCTTCAGCAGGAACGGCTCGAGGGAGGCGAGGAACGCGACCTTGGCGATGCGCTCGGTGCCGTAGGAGCCGACGTAGCGGCCGACCTCGCCCGTGCCCATCGAGAAGCCGACGAGCACGACGTCGCGGAGGTCGAGCGTGTCGAGCACCACCTTCAGGTCGGCGGCGAAGGTGTCGTAGTCGTAGCCGCTCGTCACCTGGCTCGACCGGCCGAAGCCGCGACGGTCGTAGGTGATCACGCGATAGCCCGCGTCGAGCAGCGCGGCGGTCTGCTTCTCCCACGAGTGGCCGTCGAGCGGGAAGCCGTGGATCAGCACGACGGGCTGGCCGGAGCCGTGGTCCTCGTAGAAGAGCTCGATGGGCGTGCTGTTCTCGGTTCCGACGGTGATGTACGACATCGTCGCGTTCCTTTCGTTGTCATCCTGTGGCGAGAACGGTCGTTCTCACCAACACGGACGACTCTACGAGAACTATCGTTCTCAGTCAAGGTACAATCGGGGAATGGTGGATGAAGAGGTGCGTCGGCAGATCGTCGACGCGGCGGATGCGCTGTACTACGCACGGGGGTTCCACGCGGTCGGAATGGACCAGGTGCGCGACGCGGCGGGCGTCTCGCTGCGCCGGCTCTACACCGAGTTCCCCTCGAAGGACGACCTCATCCTGGCGGTGCTCGCGAAGCGGCACGACCTCTGGACCGACGGCGTCGCCGCCCGTGTCGCGACCGAGCGCGACCCCGCGGCCAAGCTGCTCGCCATCTACGACTACCTGGCCGACTGGTTCGTCGAGGACACCTTCCGCGGCTGCGGATTCATCAACGCGTTCGGCGAGCTCGGCGCGGCCGACCCGCGCGTCGCCGAGGCCGCGCGACGGCACAAGGAGTCGTTCCAGGCGTTCGTGGCGGAGCTCGCGGCCGACGCGGGTGCCTCCCCCGCGCTGGCGCCGCAGCTGGCGATCCTCGCCGAGGGCGCGCAGACGACCGCGGCGATCGCCGGCACGCCGCAGGCGGCGGCGGACGCGCGAGCGGCCGCGCAGGTGCTCATCCGCGCGGCGCTGCCCGCCGGGGCGGAGCCGGTCAGCGGCTGAACGGATCGGGCGTCAGCGTGTACTTGGTGTTCAGGTACTCGTGGATGCCCTCGAAGCCGCCCTCGCGTCCGAGCCCGGACTGCTTCACGCCGCCGAACGGTGCGGCCGCGTTGGAGACCACACCCACGTTGAGGCCCATCATCCCGGTCTCCAGCCGCTCGATCATCCGCTGTCCGCGGGCGAGGTCCTTCGTGAACACGTACGAGACCAGCCCGTACTCGGTGTCGTTGGCCAGCCGCACCGCCTCGTCCTCGTCGGAGAAGGTGGCGATCGCGAGCACCGGGCCGAAGATCTCCTGGCGGAGGATCTCGCTGCCGGGGCGCACACCGGCGAGCACGGTCGGCTCGTAGAACGACCCGTCGCCGACCACCGCCGAGCCCCCGGTCAGCACGGCGGCGCCGCGGCCGACGGCATCCGCCACCAGTTCCTCGGCTTTGGCGACGGCGTCCCCGTCGATCAGGGGTCCGATGGCAACGCCCGGCTCGGTGCCGCGGCCGAGCCGCAGGGCCTGGACCTTCTCCGTCACGCGCCGGGCGAACTCGTCGGCCACGGCCTCGTGCACGATGAACCGGTTGGCCGCGGTGCACGCCTGGCCGATGTTGCGGAACTTCGCGAGCATCGCCCCATCCACCGCGCGGTCGAGGTCGGCGTCCTCGAACACGACGAACGGGGCGTTGCCGCCGAGCTCCATGGACGTGCGCAGGACGTTCTGCGCCGACTGCTGGAGCAGGCGCTGCCCCACGGCGGTGGAGCCGGTGAACGACAGCTTGCGCAGCCGCGGGTCGGCGATCAGCTCGGCCGAGACGGCGCCGGAGCGCGTCGTGGTGATCACGTTGACCACGCCGGCGGGGACGCCCGCGTCCTCCAGCAGCTTCGCGAAGGACAGGGTGGTCAGCGGCGTGAGGGCAGCCGGCTTGATGACGACGGTGCAGCCCGCGGCGAGCGCCGGCGCGATCTTGCGCGTCGCCATCGCGAGCGGGAAGTTGCACGGCGTGATCAAGTAGCACGGGCCGACCGGCGCGTGGCTGACGATCATGCGTCCCGTGCCCTCCGGGCTGGGTGCGTAGCGGCCGGAGATGCGCACGGCCTCCTCCGAGAACCAGCGCAGGAACTCGCCGCCATAGGTGACCTCGCCACTCGCCTCGGCCAGCGGCTTGCCCATCTCCAGCGTCATCAGCAGCGCGAACTCGTCGCGGCGCTCCTGCAGCAGGTCGAAGGCCCGGCGGAGGATCTCGCCGCGCGCCCGCGGCGCGGTGGCGGCCCAGGAGTCGGCGGCCGCGACGGCGGCGTCGAGCGCGTGCCGTCCGTCTTCGACGGTCGCGTCGGCGATGCGGAGCAGCTCGCGACCGGTGGCCGGATCGTGCACGGCGAACGTGGCGCCGGAGGCGGCCGGGCGCCACTCTCCGCCGATGGCGAGCCCCGTGGGCACCCGTCCGAGCAGGTCGGTCTCGGTGGCGGCGTTCATGGCGTTCTCCTCACGGTCGGCGGCGTGCGCGACCGACGATAGCGGCGCGGTCCCGGCGGTGGAGGGGCGCGGGACGCATCCCGCGCCGCGGGCACAGCGGCGTGCCGGGAGGGACAAGGCGACGCGATCCGTCAGCGGAGGAGCATGTGCACCGCCATGGCGCACATCGCGGCGGCGGAGACGCACGCGAGGACGTCCGCGGCGAGGGCGGGACGGGAAGGGCGGGGCGATCGTGGCGTCCGGTCGCAGGCCGGGGCGGGGACGCCGGCGGCGCGTGCCACCCGCCCGGGCATGTAGCGAAGCGCGGAGGCACCGCCCGCCATGGCATCCACCCGCGCCCGCGCCACCCGCCCACGCACATGGCGCAGCGCGGAGACCAGACACCCCGCCGACAGGGCGACGACGGTCACCGTGAGCACCGGCGACAGCCAGCCGGCGCCGTGGGCGTGTCCCGCGCCGGGCTCCGCCTGTTCGTGCAGCGCCGCCAGGACCAGCATGAACGCCATCCCGAGCGGTTCCAGTCCCAGGTGGACCGGGCTGCGGCGGCGACCGGCCGCGGCGGCGACCACGGCGAGCACGATCAGCGCCGCGGCCGCCGGGAGGAACGCGACGGCGGACGTGGCCATGCCCGCCGTCGCGGCCAGGGAGACCGTCGGCACCAGCCACGGCAGGAGGGCGGGTCGCGATGCCGTCTCGCGTGCAGGGACGGCGGCGACGGTCATACCGTCACCGTAGGAGCCGCCGGCACCCCTCCGGTTGGAGCGCCGCGCAGCCGACTTGTCGATCCCGGAACAGCCGCGCGTCCCGAACGCTGGCCGCGGCCCGGAGGCGGGTGCTACGATCCACATCACGGATCGTATACAACGTCGTCCGATCCCCTCAGTGAGGTGAAGCCCGTGCTCAGCATCCCCCAGCAGGCACGCGAAAGCGACCGCGTGACCACCAACATCGCCCGAACCTTCAGCGAGTTCCGCACCGCCGTGTCGGACTCGTTCGTGCCGCTCCACGTGACCAGCGACCGCCCCGAACCTTTCTGGGGCCGCATCCGCTCGGCCGCGGCCGACGAGGTGCACGTCTCCGAGGTCAGCGCCTCGGAGCACGTCGTCGAGCGGACGCCGGAGCTCATCGCCCGCGCCGACCGTCACTACTTCAAGCTCAGCCTGATGCTGTCGGGCAGCGGGCTGCTCATCCAGGACAACCGGGAGGCCCTGCTGCAGCCCGGCGACCTGGCCGTGTACGACACCCACCGGCCATACTCGCTCGTCTTCGACGACGACTTCCGCACGATGGTCGTCATGTTCCCCAAGCACCTGATCGACCTCCCGCCGGACGTGGTCGCGCAGCTGACGGCGGTGCGGATGAGCGGGCGGCAGGGGCTCGGCGGGATCATCGTGCCGTTCCTCGCGCAACTGGTCGGCAACCTCGACCAGCTCGGCGGCGCGACCGGGGCGCGGCTGGCGCACAGCGCGCTCGACCTGGTGACCACGATGTTCGCCAACGAGCTGGACGTGACCCGGGGGCCGGTCGACCCGCACCACCAACTGATGCAGCGCATCCGCGGGTACATCGACGCCAACCTGGCCTCGACGGATCTCGGGCCCGGCCAGATCGCCGCCGCGCACTTCATCTCCACGCGGCACCTGCACGGGCTGTTCCGCGAGCAGGGCACCACGGTGTCGTCGTGGATCCGCTCCCGCCGGCTGGAGCGCTGCCGCCGCGACCTGCTCAACCCGCTCTACGCGGACCGTCCGGTCGCCGCGATCGCGGCCCGCTGGGGCTTCGTCGACGCGGCCCACTTCAGCCGCGTCTTCAAGGCGGCCTACGCCGAGTCCCCCTCCGAATTGCGCGCCTCCGCCCGCTGAGGGAACGCGCGCCCGCTTGTGCGGGAGGGAACGCCGGTTGGACGTGCGCGTAGGGATGCGGCGCCGGCATTGAGGCGGCGCGCGCGGCGTACAGAGGATGGGTCCGCCCGGGCGGTGTCGCCCGGCGGATCGGAGGCCCCGGATGTCCGCACCACTGCCGCCCGCCGCGCTGCGCGATGCCGCCGGACCCGCTGCCGCGGCCGTCGAATCCCCAGAGGCTGAGCTGCCGGCGACCACCCGTCAGGTCGTCTTCCCGCGGGCCGGGACGATCGAGGTGCGGGAGGCGGCCCTCCCTGCGCCCGGGCCGGACGACCTCCTGCTCCGGGTCGTCCTGGTCGGCGTCTGCGCCACCGACCTGCACCTGCTCGCCGGCCACATCGGCGACCCGTTCCCGCTCGTGCCCGGCCACGAGTTCGTCGGAGAGGTCGCCGCGATCGGCGCGACGGCCGCCGCACGCCGTGGGCTCGCGGTCGGCGACCCGGTCGCGGTCGAGATGCTGCTCCCCTGCCGGTCGTGCGCGCGCTGCCGGGAGGGCCGCTACAACCTGTGCGAGGCCGACGACCCCGCGGGCGGGCACGCCCGAGGGCGGCAGCTGGGCGTCAACATCCCGGCCACCGTCGAACCGGGGCTGTGGGGCGGCTACGCCCAGCACCTCTGGGTGCCGGCCGAGGCCGTCGTGCACCGGCTGCCGGAGGGCATGCCGTGGCGCCGGGCCGTGCTGGTGGAACCGCTCGCGGTCGCCTGCCGGGCGCTCACCCGGGGCCGGCTCACGCCGGGCGAGGACGTCGTGGTGCTCGGCCCTGGCCCCGTCGGGCTGCTCGCCGCCGCGGCCGCCCGGTCGGCCGGCGCCGGCCGCGTGGTCGTGATCGGCACCCGGGAGAACCGGCTCGCCCTCGCCCGCCGCTTCGGCGCCGACGCGACCGTGAACCTCCGGGAGGAGGGCTCGCCGGAGGCCGTGGACGCGGCGGTGCGCCGGGCGCTCGGCGGCGGGCGCCCCGATCTGGTGGTCGAGATCGCGGGGACACCGACGGCGCAGCAGCAGGCGGTGCGGCTGGTCCGCCGCGGCGGCCGGGTGGTGCTCGCGGGCGCGTGCGGCGCGGACGCGCCCGTCACCTTCCTCGCGGACGAGGACCTGCTGACGCGCGAGATCGACCTGCTGCCGTCGTTCCTCTCGGCCGGCGGGTTCGAGCCCGCGATCCGGCTCCTGGAGCGCGGGGAGCATCCCTTCGAGGACCTGGTCACGCACCGCGTCGCGCTGGAGGGCGTCCGGTCGGCGTACGAGCTGATCGAGGGCAGGACGGATGATGTCGTGAAGGTCGTCGTCGACCCCTGGGCCGCCGCGTGACCGCGCGCTTCGCCGGCCGGGTGGCCGTCGTCACGGGGACCACGAGCGGCATCGGGCGTGGCATCGCCTCGCGCCTTCAGGCCGAGGGCGCACAGGTGTTCGGGCTCGACCTGGAGCCGGGCGGTATCGGCGAGCACGTGCCGTGCGACGTCGCCGACGCCGACTCGGTCGCCCAGGCCGCGACCGACGTTCTGGCCCTCACCGGCGGCCGCGTCGACCATGTGGTCGCCAACGCGGGCATCCGCGGCGCCGACGCTCCGGCCGAAGACCTTCCCGTGGCGGACTTCGACACCGTCATCGCCGTGAACCTGCGCGGCGTCTTCCTCACGCTGCAGGCGTTCGCCCGGCCGATGCTCGACGCCGGCCGGGGCAGCATGGTCGCCGTCGCCTCCATGTCGGGCAACCGCGTGGTCAACGTCCCACAGCGCACGGTCGCCTACAACACCGCGAAGGCCGGCGTGACAGCCCTGGTGCGCGACCTCGCCGTGGAGTGGGGCGGACGTGGCGTGCGGGTCAACACCGTCTCCCCCGGCTACGTCGCGACGCCGTTCCTGGAGGCCGACGCGACCATGCACCCGGTCTGGCTGCCCGGGACCGTCGCCGGACGCTTCGCCACCATCGAGGAGATCGCCGCCGGCACCCTCTACCTGCTCTCCGACGAGGCCGGGTACTGCCACGGCACCGACCTGCTCATCGACGGCGGCTACTCGCTGCGCTGAGCCCGCCCACCACGAAAGGAACGAGATGACCGACATCACCGACCCCGCGACCGACGAGTGGCGCACGTACGACGAGTTCGCCGCGGGGATCGACACCTACCGCCTTCCGAACACCGACCTCGCCGGGACGCGCCTGGCCCTCACCCTGGACGACGGCTCCCGCCTCGACCTCGCCTTCGAGACCGAGGAGGTGGTCTGGAACGGCGTGCGCGACCCCTACGACGCGGTCGCCGTGCGCGACGACGTGGTGTTCGTCAACCTGCCGCTCACCAGCCGGGAGCGGGAGGCGATCACCGTCGTCTACTCGACCACGACGCACCGCGCGCTCGTCGCCGTCTCGCGCATCGGCGAGCAGGAGGTGGAGGGCGAGCCGCGCGTGAAGCAGGAGTTCCACGCGGCGGTCACTGACCGCGGAGCGCCGACCGGTGCGGCGCCGGCCCCGTCGCGCGACCTGATCGGGAAGCGCAACGTCTACCGGTACAGCCCGCACCACCTGTATGAGCACGTGTACATCTCCAGCCAGCGCTACGCCTGGCAGTGCCTGGAGGGCGTGCAGCGCGGCCACGGCGACATGGACCTGTCGACGGTGTGGAAGTTCCAGGACGGCCTGTACCTGTTCTGCTTCCGCGAGTTCCGGATCGCGGTCGCCAGCGTCTGGCTGCACGACCTCGGCTACGCGCTGCGCACCACCGGCATCTTCCTCGGCCTCAACGGCGCGGGCGAGTCAGAGCACTCGCGCGCCGGCGGCCACATCTACCCGCTCGGCTCGGTGTCGTATCCCGACGCCCAGCCCGTCTGAACAGGATTCCCATGCCCAGCAACCACGACATCATCCGCGACCACTACGCCGCGAGCGACCGCGGCGACATCGACGGGATGCTCGCCCCGCTCGCCCCCGACGCCCGCTGGACCGAGATGGCCGGCTTCCCGTACGCCGGCACCTACATCGGGCCGGACGAGGTGCGCCGCGGCGTCTTCGAGCGCATCGCCGCCGAGTGGGACGGCTACACCGCCGCGATCACCGAGCTGGTCGACGGCGGCGACACGATCGTCGGCCTCGGCACGTACAGCGGCACCCACCGCGCCACCGGCCGTTTCTTCGAGGCGCGCGTGGCGCACGTCTGGCGGCTGGCCGGCGGGCAGGTCGTCGCCTTCGAGCAGTTCACCGACACCGCCCTCGTCCGCGACGCCCTGGCGTGACAGGCGCGGGCGGACAAGAGGGCTGCGGCCACAGTCAACAGGCGGAGAGGGCCGCGGCCCTACCGTCGGATCACCGAAAGCCACGACGGAGTGGTCGTGGCGCACCTTCAGAGGCAGGGAAGCGCATGAGGAAACACGTTCTTTACGCGGCGGCCGCGGTCGCCGCGTCCGCAGCACTCGTCCTGAGCGGCTGCTCCGGCGGCGGAGGCGGCGGGAAGGACTCGCCCATCGTCGTCGGCTCGGTCAACACCAAGAGCGGTGCGGCGACGTTCCCGGAGGCGTCGCAGGCCGCCGCCGCGGTGTTCGCCGACCAGAACGCCAAGGGCGGCATCAACGGCCGGAAGATCGACTACAAAGCGCTCGACGACAAGGGCGACCCGGCGACCGCGTCCGCGAACGCTCGCGAGCTGGTGGGAAGCGACGAGGCCGTCGCCATGGTCGGCTCCGCCAGCCTCATCGAGTGCGAGATCAACGCCAAGTACTACGAGCAGCAGAAGATCCTCTCGGTGCCCGGCATCGGCGTGGACACCGGATGCTTCGACAGCCCGAACATCGCCCCCGCCAACGTCGGCCCGTTCAACGACATGACGCTCACGCTGTACTGGGGCTCGGAGGTCGCGAAGCTCGACAACATCTGCGTGCTGCTCGAGATCGCCGGCTCCACGCGTCCGGCGTACCAGAAGGCGATCGACCGCTGGACGGCCATCACCGGCAAGAAGCCGCTCTACGTCGACGACACCGTGCCGTACGGCGCGAGCGACTACACCCCCTACATCGTCAAGGCGAAGGACGCGGGCTGCAAGGCCCTCGCGATCAACCCGGTGGAGCCGGACGCGATCGCGCAGGTCAAGGCGGCGAACGCGCAGGGCTGGAAGGACGTCACCTGGCTCTACCTGACCAGCGTCTACTCCGACAACTTCGCCAAGGCGGTCAGCGACGCGGGCGCCGGCATCTACGTGCCCGCCGAGTTCTACCCGTTCACCGACGCGTCCAGCGACATCAACAAGGACTGGCGCGACCTCATGACGAAGAACAACATCCCGCTGACGTCCTTCTCGCAGGGCGGCTACCTCGCGGCCAAGTACTTCATCCAGGTCGCCGAGGGCATCAAGGGCGACATCACGCGCGAGTCGGTCACCAAGGCCCTGCACGACATGAGCGAGATCAAGAACCCGATGGTCGGAACGCCGTACCTCTTCGGCACGGGCAAGACGCACGCGGACAACACCGCGGGCTGGCCGATCAAGCTCACCACCGGCACCAACGCCTGGGAGCTCAACGGGGACGACTGGATCACCATCCCCAAGAAGTAGCCCGGCACGACCGGTCGCCCGGCCCGCGGAAGCTGCTGCCGCGGGCCGGGCGCCCTCACCCTCCCACCCCCTCGAAAGGAGCCGCCCATGCTCCAGGGCGCCCTCGCCGGCCTGGCCGCCGGTGGACTCTACGCCGTGCTCGCGGTGTGCCTGACGCTGATGAGCCGTCTGGTGCGGGTCGTCAACTTCGCCCAGGCCGCGACCGGCATGTTCGGCGGCTTCGTCGCCGTGTGGCTGGTCAGCCACGCCGGCTGGCCGATCTGGCTGGCCTCCACGCTCGGCGTGCTGCTCGGCGGCGCGCTCAGCGCGGTCATCGGTCTGATCGTCGCCACCTGGCTGGCGGAGGCGGACACCACCACCCGCTCGGCGGTCACGGTCGGGCCGCTGCTGCTGCTGATCTCGCTGTCCTTCATCCTGTTCGGCAACAAGCCGCAGCCGTTCTCGCCGATCATCGCCGGGCCGGCGTTCAGCGTCGGCGGCGTCGTCATCTCGCAGGTGACCGTCGCCACCGTGACGCTCGCGATCGTGGTCGCGGTGGGCTGCCGACTGGTGCTCACCCGCACCTCCGTCGGCACCAAGCTGCGGGCGCTGTCCGAGCGGCCGACCACGGCCGAGCTCATCGGCATCCCGTCGAAGCCGCTCAGCGTGTCCGTCTGGGCGGCGACCGGGATCATCTCGGCGCTGGCGATCATCATCGTCGCGCCGTCCCAGTCGAACGACGCCACCAGCCTCTCCATGCTCATCGTGCCCGCCTCCGCGGCGGCGCTGCTGGGCGCGTTCCGCCGGCTCGACCTCGCCGTCGTCGGCGGCCTCGTGCTCGGCCTGCTCAGCGGGCTGGTCGCGCAAATCGACCAGGTGTCGTTCGTGCGCAACTTCCTCCCGTTCCTCTTCATCGTCGTCTTCCTGCTGTGGACCCAGCGCAAGGAGGTGTGGGATGCGGCGCGCTAGCTCCTCCCGCGCGGTCAGAATCGCGTTCCCCTTCGTCGCGGGCGCGGTCGCGCTCGGCGTCGGTTACCTGCTGAGCGAGTCGCTCTCGGGGTACTTCGTCTTCCTCGCCGTCAGCGCGGTGGTCGCGGCGATCGCGATCCTCGGGCTCGGCATCGTCACGGGCAGCGCCGGGATGATCGCGCTGTGCCAGCTGACGTTCGCCGCGGTCGGCGCGTGGGTGGTCTCGCTGCTCAACGTGCTGCAGGCTCCGGGCGGCTTCGTCGTCTGGCTGGTGCTCGGCGCGGTCGCGGCCGGCGTCGTCGGCGTCCTCGTGGGCCTGCCCGCCCTTCGGCTGCGCGGCGTGAATCTGGCCGTGGTGACGCTCGGCTTCGCCGCGGCGGCGGACGTGACGCTGGTGCAGATCCAGTTCCCCGGGGCGACCGACGGCATCCCGGTGCTGCGGCCGGACGCCTTCAGCGACGACCGCTCCTACTTCTTCTTCAGCGTGCTCGTGCTCGTCGTGTGCGGCATCGCGGTGTACTTCCTGCAGAGCGGACGCTGGGGGTCGAGCTGGAAGTCGGTGGCGTTCTCCGAACGCGGAACGGCCTCCGTCGGCGCGAGCGTGCGCGGCGCGAAGCTGACCGCGTTCGCGGTGAGCGCCACGCTGGCCGGGATCAGCGGCGGCCTCATCGCCGGGCAGGTCGGGCTGCCGTTCGCGAGCTCGTTCACGCCCATCCAGTCGCTCGCGCTGTACGTGCTGGCGGTCATGTCGGGCGCGTACCTCATCGACATGGCGGTCTTCGGCGGCATCCTCTGGGTCGCGGTGCCGGAGCTGCTCAAGCGCTGGGGCATCCCGCAGGACTGGGCGTTCGTCATCTTCGGCGTGCTCGGCGTGCAGGCCCTCACCAGCGGCAGCAACCTCGGCCAGGGCATCCGCAACGCCTGGTGGAAGAGGCAGGCGCGGAAGACGCCGCCGCGGCCGGCCGTGCCGCTGGACGCGGACGACGCTCTCGGAGCGGTCGAGGCCGCCGACACCGGCGCTCCCGTGCTCGTGGTCGAGGGCCTCGGCGTGGCGTTCGGGCAGGTGAAGGCGCTCGACGGCGTGAGCCTCGTGGTGCCGGAGCGCAGCATCGTCGGCCTGATCGGGCCGAACGGCGCCGGGAAGTCGACGTTCACGGACGCGGTCACCGGCTTCCTGCCGCAGCACACCGGCTCCGTCTCGCTCGACGGCCGGCCGCTGCAGGGGCTGTCGCCCGCGAAGCGCGCCCGCCTCGGCCTGCGGCGCACCTTCCAGCAGGACCGCGTCCCTCCGACGCTCACCATCGAGGCGTACGTCCGGTTCGTCGCCCGGAGGCGTCTGACCCTCGGCGAGCTCGAGGAGACGCTGGCGTTCTTCGGCTGCCCGCCCGCGCGCACGCGGTTGCAGAGCGTGGACGTCGGCACCCGCCGCCTGGTCGAGGTCGCCGCGAACGTGCTCTCGCGTCCGCGCGTGCTCATCCTCGACGAGCCGGCCGCCGGCCTGTCCCACGAGGAGCACGTGGAGCTGGGCGAGCGCCTGCGACGCGTGCCCGCGCGGTTCGGGATGTCGATCGTCCTGATCGAGCACGACCTCGACCTCGTGCGGTCGGTGTGCGGCTCGATCACGGTGCTCGACTTCGGGCAGGTGCTCGCGAGCGGCCCGCAGGAGCGGGTGCTGGCGAATCCCGCCGTCGTGAAGGCCTACATGGGTGAAACGGAGATGCTGTGAACGCGCTCGTCCTGGACTCGGTCACGGTCAGCCGTGGCGCCGGTCCCGTCATCAGCGACGTCAGCCTGACGGTCGAGCCCGGGCGGATCACCGCCCTGGTCGGCCCGAACGGCGCGGGGAAGACCAGCCTGCTCGAGTCGGTCTCCGGGATCGTCGGGCCGAGTGGCGGCACGATCACCGCCGACGGCGTGCCGATCGCCAGGCTGTCGCGGGTGCAGCGCGCCCGGCGCGGCATCGTGCACATCGAGCAGGGGCGCGCGGTGTTCCCGTCGCTGACCGTGCAGGAGAACATCCGGCTCACCGCCGGGTCGGCGGAGGCCACAGAGGAGGCGCTGTTGCGCTTCCCCGAGCTGGAGAAGCGCCGCGGCAGCGCGGCCGGGCTGCTCTCGGGCGGCGAGCAGCAGATGGTGGTGCTGGCACGGGCGTTCGCGTCGCGGCCGCGCTACCTGCTGATCGACGAGATGTCGCTGGGGCTCGCGCCGGTGGTCTTCATGCGGCTGCTGCCGATGATCGAACAGTTCGCGCAGTCCGGCGTGGGCGTGCTGCTGGTGGAGCAGTTCACGCACCTCGCGCTGTCGGTCGCGACCGACGCGCTCGTGGTCTCCTCCGGCCGGGTCACCTACACCGGCTCCGCCGCCGACCTCGCGGCCTCCCCCGACGTCCTGCACGCCGCCTACCTCGGCTCCTGACCCTCACCCCCAAGCCAACAGCTCCTGAGTTTTTCGACCGTGACGCGGCGTGTTGCTCGAAAAACTCCGGAGCTGATGGCCTGGGGGTCAGGCGAGGGCGGTGGTGGGGAGGTCGACGATGTGGGCTCCGCCGTCGACGACGAGGGTGGCGCCGGTGACGTAGGAGGCGTCGGGCGAGGCGAGGAAGCGGATGACGGCGGCGATCTCGTCTGGCTCGGCCGGGCGGCCGAGGGGGACGTCCTTGCTGACGATCGCGTAGCCCTCCTCGCGGGAGGCGAGGCCGGCCTGGCGGGCGAAGTCGTCCATCTCCTCGTCGGCCATCGGCGTGCGCACCCAGCCGGGGCACACGGCGTTGACGCGGACGCCGCTGCGGCCGTAGTCGCGCGCGAGGCTGCGGGTGAGGCCGAGCAGGGCGTGCTTTCCGACCGTGTAGCCCGCGACGCCGGGGCCGGCGAACAGCCCCGCGAGCGACGAGACCACGACGATGCTGCCACGGGAGGCCGTCAACGCCGGCAGCGCCGCCCGGGCCAACACGAACGCCGTGGAGACGTTGGTGCGGAACGACACGTCCCACGCCTCGTCGGAGGTCTCCGCGACCGTGCCCAGCCCGTGGCCGCCCGCGTTGGCGACGACCGCGTCCACCCGGCCGTGCTCGGCGACCACGCGCGCGAGCGCCGCCTCCGTCTCCAACCGGTCGCTGGTGTCGCACGGCAGCGCGAGACCGCCGACCTCGGCCGCGACGGCCTCGAGCGGCGCCGGGCGCCGGCCGAGCAGCACGACGCGCGCGCCGTCGGCGGCGAAGCGCCGGGCGGCGGCGGCGCCGATGCCGGTGCCTCCTCCGGAGATGACGACGACGGGATGCGACATGGCGGGTCCTTTCGGGAGGTGGGGAGGAAGGTCAGGCCGGGAACGACGAGCGCGCCAGATAGCCGAAGTCGGAGACGAGGGCGTGCCCGTTCACCGGCCGCGACGCCGGAGACGCGAGGTAGAGCACGTGGCGCGCCACCTCGTCCGGGCTCTGCACCGGGAAGTCGGCGGCGGAGAAGCCGCCCTCCGGCACGCCGAGGTCGGCGCGCGCCATGGGCGTGTCGACGACCGACGGGCACACGGAGTTGACGCGGACGCCGTCCGGCGCCAGGTCGACCGAGAGCGCACGGGCGAGCTGGAGCACGGCGCCCTTCGACGCGTTGTACGGCACCATCCCCTGGGCGGCGACGAAGCTGGAGTCGGAGGCGAGCAGCACGATCGCCGCGCTCTCGGAGCGGCGCAGGTGCGGCAGCGCGTGCTTCGCCGTGAGGAAGGCGCCGGTGACGTTGACCGCGAGGACCGCGTTCCACTCGTCGAGGCCGATCTGCTCGATCCCGCGACCGAACGGCCCGGAGATGCCGGCGCAGGCGACCACCGCGTCCACGCCCCCGAGCCGGGAGGCGGCACCGTCGACGGCGGCACGCACCTCGTCCTCCACGGTCAGGTCGGCGCGATGCGTCACGGCCTCTCCGGGCGAGCGGTCGATCCCGGCGACGCGCGCGCCCTCCGCGGCGAAGGCCCGCGCGCACGCGGCCCCGATGCCCGAGGCGGCCCCGGTCACGACGACGCGGCGGCCGGACAGCTGCAGGTCCATGGGCTCCAGCATCCCGTCCGTCCGCGCGCGCAGGAACGGCCGCCGCGCACCCGTGCACGCACAGGACACCGCCGTTCGCTCGACGACAAGCCCAGGCCCACCGCCGGCTGCGACGATCGACGCACCGGGCCGAAGTCGTCCCGCCTGCGCCCCCACGCAGCGTGCAGAAGAAGGAACCCCATGAGCGAAACCCGCGCCCACGACCGCCTCAAGGCGAACAGCCTCGGCGTCGCCGGCATCGTCTTCCTCGTCCTCGCCGCCGTCGCCCCGCTGACCGGCATCGTCGTCGTCGCCTCGCTGGCGATCGCCCTCGGCAACGGCGGGGGCACCCCGGCGTCGTTCCTGATCGTCGCCGTCGTGCTGCTGCTGTTCGCCGTCGGCTACGCGCAGATGTCGAAGCAGCTGGTGAACGCGGGAGGCTTCTACGCCTTCGTCGTGAAGGGCCTCGGCCGCACCGGCGGCCTGGTCGCCGGGCTGATCGCCACGCTCGGGTACAACTTCTTCGTCGTCGGCACGATCGGCACCAGCGGCTTCTTCATGCAGACGGTGATCGCCGACCTGACCGGGCTGAACCTGCACTGGTACGTCTGGGGGCTGGCCTCCATCGTCGTGTCGTTCCTGATGGCGCGCCGCGGGGTCGACTTCTCGTCCAAGATCCTCGGCGTCTCGCTGGTGCTGGAGACGCTCATCCTGGTCGTCTTCGACATCTCGGTGCTTGTGCAGAAGGGCTTCGACCTCGCGGCGTTCGGGCCGCAGGCGGTGTTCTCCGGCTCCCTGCCGATCGGCCTGCTGCTCGCCGCCACCGGCTTCCTCGGCTTCGAGGCGACCGCGCTGTTCAGCGAGGAGGCGAAGCGGCCGCTGAAGACCATCCCCCGCGCCACGTACGTCGCGATCTGCGCGATCGGCCTCATCCTGGCCGTCACCACCTGGGCCGTGGTCAGCGCGACCGGCGTCGAGCAGGCGCAGGAGGTCGCGCTGAAGCACCTGCCCACCGGCGACCTCATCTTCAGCCTCTCGCAGCAGTACCTCGGCCCCGTGATGACCGACATCATGATGATCCTGCTGTTGGTCAGCCTGTTCGCCGCGATGCTCGCCTTCCACAACTCGGCCACCCGCTACCTCTACGCCCTCGGCCGCGCCCGGGTGCTGCCCAGCGCACTCGCCCGCACCCGGCCGAACGGCGCCCCGCAGCTCGCGGGCATCGTGCAGGCCGTGTTCGCCGCGGTCGTCGCCGGGCTGTTCGCGCTCGCCGGACTCGACCCGATCTCCTCGCTGGTGCCCAGCATGATCGGCTTCGGGACCCTGTGCGTGCTCGTGCTGCAGGCGCTCGCGGCACTGTCCATCGTGGTGTACTTCCGTCGCCGGCGGGACCCGCGCTGGTGGTCCACGTTCGTCGCGCCCGGCATCGGGTTCCTCGCCCTGCTCGTCATCGTCATCATGGCGATCGTCAACTTCGACATCGTCGCCGGCTCCGACGCGCTGATCATCCGGCTGCTCCCGCTGCTCCTCGTCGTCGCCCTCGTCGGCGGCATCGGCTACGGCTGGTACCTGCGGCGCTCGAAGCCCGCGGTGTACGACGCGCTGGCCACCGACCTGGAGAAGTTCAACGCGCACGCCGCGACCGACGAGCAGGCCGCGGAGCCGGTGGCCTGATCGGTCACTGCCGGTCAAGGGCCGCGCGCCCGCCGTCAACGCGGGCGCGCGGCGCTCTCCGCATACTGGGACGAACACCGGTACCGAAGGAAACCCGATGCACCAGCACAGCAGCACCGTGACCGCGCCGACCGCGGTCGTCCACCCGCTCGACCCGCTGACCCCGGACGAGCTCGCCGCCGGCCGGGCCGTGCTCGACGCGGCCGGGCTGATCGGCCCGAGCACGCGCTTCCCGAACGTGCTGCCGATCGAACCGGAGAAGGAGGCCGTCGCCGCCTTCCGCCCGGGCGACCCGATCGAGCGCCGCATCCTCTACGTGCTGCTCGACACCGCGACCGGCGCCGCCGCGGAGGCGATCGTGTCGGTCACCGCCGGCGAGGTCGTCGAGCACCGCCCGCTCGGCACCGCCGACGCGCCCTACGGCCAGCCGCAGTACCTGTTCGAGGAGTACGAGGCGGCCGAGCGCATCGCGAAGGCCTCCCCCGAATGGCAGGCCGCGATGCGCCGCCGCGGACTGGAGGACCGGATGGAGCTGGCCTTCTGCGCCCCGCTCGCTCCCGGCTTCTTCAACCGCGCCGACGAGGCCGGCCGTCGGGCCATCCGGTCGCTCACCTTCCTGCGCGACAGCCCGGAGGACTCGCCGTGGTCGCACCCGGTCGAGGGCCTCATCGTGCACATCGACCTCACCCGCGGCGAGGTCATCCGCGTCGAGGACGAGGGCGACATCCCCGTCCCCGCGCAGGACGGCAACTACGACGCCGCCACGATCGGCCCGGCGCGGACCAGCCTCAAGCCGATCGAGATCACCCAGCCGGAAGGGCCGAGCTTCCGCGTCGACGGCAGCCGGGTCGAGTGGGAGAACTGGAGCTTCCGCGTCGGCTTCAACGCCCGCGAGGGCCTCGTGCTCAACCAGGTCGCGTTCCGCGACGGCGACGAGGACCGGCCCGTGCTCACCCGCGCCTCCGTGCCGGAGATGGTGGTGCCCTACGGCGACACCACCCCCACCCGGTTCTGGATCAGCTACTTCGACGCGGGCGAGTACCTGCTCGGGAAGAACGCCAACACCCTGACGCTCGGCTGCGACTGCCTCGGCGTCATCCACTACTTCGACGGCGTCGTCGCCGACGACCACGGCAACCCCGTCACGATCCCGCAGGTGATCTGCATGCACGAGGAGGACTACGGCATCCTCTGGAAGCACACCGACCTCAACGGCAAGACCGAGGTACGCCGCTCACGCCGGCTGGTCGTCTCGTACTTCTCGACCATCGGCAACTACGACTACGGCTTCTTCTGGTACCTCTACCTCGACGGCACCATCCAGGTGGAGGCGAAGGCCACCGGCATCGTCTTCGCCGGCGCCGGGGTGCCCGGGTCGACCGACCCGCATGCGACCGAGATCGCGCCGGGGCTCTTCGCGCCGGTGCACCAGCACCTGTTCTGCGCCCGGCTGGATGTCGCCATCGACGGCGAGCGCAACTCGCTGGCCGAGGTGGACGCGGTCGGCATCCCGATGGGACCGGACAACCCGTACGGCAACGCGTTCACCTGGACGACGACGCCGATCGAGCGGGAGTCGGAGGCGGCGAGGATGGCGAACACCGCCACCGCGCGGGTCTGGGAGGTCACGAGCGCCGAGCGCCGGAACGCGGTCGGCAAGAAGACGGCGTACCACCTCATCCCGCAGCCGAGCGCGACGCTGCTCGCCCAACCGGGGTCGACCGTCCACGGCCGCGCCACGTTCGCGACGAAGCATCTGTGGGCGACGCGGTTCGACCCGGCCGAGCGGTTCCCGGCGGGCGACTACCCCAACGCGCACGCCGGCGGCGCCGGGCTCCCCGCCTGGACCGCCGCCGACCGCTCGCTGGTCGACGAGGACATCGTGCTCTGGCACGTCTTCGGCCCGACCCACATCCCGCGCCCGGAGGACTGGCCGATCATGCCGGTCGACTACTCGGGCTTCCTGTTCAAGCCGTACGGCTTCCTCGACCGCAACCCCGCGCTCGACCTGCCCGACGGGGCGGCCGCGACCTCCTGCTGCGGCGGAGGGGCCGACTGCACCTGCGGGCACTGACCCACCGATCCGACGAAGGAGTCCCATGTCCATCACGCTGTCCGACACCTCCACCTGGCTTCCGCTCGACGGGCTGGCCCCCGGGTTCGACGCCAACAAGGCGCCCGCCACCGGCGACCTCGCCGGCCGCACCATCACGGTCGTGGACGAGCGCGGCACGCGCATCGCACACCGCTTCGGGGACTCCCGCGTCGAGTGGGAGTACACGCCAGGCGAGGGAGACGCGATCGAGGCGAGCAGCGGGTCGGACGCGTACGAGGCGTTCCTCGTCGACGAAGGCCTGTACTTCGCGCAGTTCCACCACGAGCACAAGCCGGACGAGGCCGTCTCGTTGATCCTCGACCTCGCCAACGGACGCGCGCTCTCCGTGATCCAGGCGATCGGCGGTCCGTTCCCCGGCACCACCGCGGTCAAGCAGCTGTTCGTGCCCGGCACGATCGAGGGCGTCGAGCAGCGCGGCGACGCGCCCGCGCCGACCACGACGCTGATCGGCCGGCGCGTGATGTGGGTGTACAGCTCGCAGCACGCCTACGAGCACGTCTATCTCAGCCCCAACTGGTACACCTGGCAGTGCCTCGCCGGCCCGGAGAAGGGGCTCGCCGACACCGACGAGAACTCGGTCTGGCAAGTGCGGCCGGGCATCTACGTCTTCGCCTGGCGCGAGAAGGTCATCCCCTGCGCGTCCGTCACGATCGCGGACCACCGCGACCAGAAGGCGATCCGCTCGCACGGCGTGCTGTTCGGGCTCGACGAGAGCGGAACCGTCCCGACCCACTTCACCTTCGGCGCGTACGGGCGGCTGCTGTCGAACACCGTCCACCCGGCGCCGTACGACCCGGCGGAGGTGTGAGCGTGGCGGCGGCCGACCTCCTGGTCTTCGGGAGGCTCTACACGGTCGACCGGGAGCGGCCGCACGCCGAGGCGATGGCGGTCCGCGACGGACGCATCCTCGCGGTCGGCACGCGCGAGGAGGTCGCGCCGTTGCGCGGGCCCGACACGTGCGAGCTCGACCTCGGCGAAGCGGTCGTGCTGCCGGGCCTGGTGGACGTGCACAACCACCATGCCCACGCCGGCCGCGCCGAGCTGTACGAGCTGACCTTCCCGAACACCGCCTCGCTCGACGAGGTGCTCGACGCGGTGCGCGCGTACGCGGACGACAAGGCGCCGGATGAGTGGATCGTCGGGAGCAGCTGGGGCACGGGACTCCTCGACGCGCTCGGGCACGCCTCGGCGCGGCGCGCGCTCGACGAGGCGGCCGGGGGCCGTCCGGTGCTGCTGACCGACGACAGCCACCACAACCGCTGGGCGTCGAGCCGGGCGCTGGAGCTGGCCGGCATCGACGCGTCCACCCCGGATCCGGAGCGCGGCGTCATCGTCCGCGACCCGGAAACCGGCGAGCCGAGCGGCGTGCTGCTCGAGGCGGCCGGGCTGCTGGTCGAGGAGGTCGCCGGCCCCGCCGTCGCGCTCCGCCCCGAGCAGCAGCAGCGGGCGTCGGCGCGCGCGATCGAGATCCTGCACTCGTACGGCATCACGGCGTTCCAGGATGCGGCGATCTCGCTCGACCAGATGCGCGCACTGAAGGCGCTCGACGACCGCGGCGAGTTGCGGGCCTGGGTGGTGTCGTCGATGACCGTCAACGACCAGATCTTCGGCTACGCGGAGCTCGGGGACGCCCTGATCGAGCACCGCGAGGAGCTGACCGGCGAGCACCATCGTCCGGACTTCATCAAGATCTTCCTCGACGGCACGCCGCCCGCCCACTCCGGCGCCTTCCTGGAGCCGTACCTGCCCGCGGAGGGCTACGGCGACCACTTCCACGGCTCCACCACGATGCCCGCCGACGAGCTGCTGGGCTGGCTGCGCCGCACCGCCGCGCAGGGCATCTCGGCCAAGATCCACTGCTCGGGCGACGCCGCCGTGCGGATGGTGCTGGACGCGGTCGCCGCCGTTCGGGCCGACGGGCACACCTCGCCGCTCTACCAGATCGCGCACGGTCAGTTCATCGCCGCCGACGACCTGCCGCGGTTCGCCGAGCTCGGGGTGGCGGCCGACATCTCGCCGTTCCTCTGGTTCCCCGGCGTCATCGCGGACGCGCTCAGCACCGTCCGCCCCGCGGAGGAGGTGAACGGGCTGCAGCCCAACCGGTCGCTGATCGACTCGGGCGCACTCGTCGCGGGCGGCTCGGACTGGCCCGTGAGCGAGACGCCGAACGCGTGGGAGGGCATCCAGGGCCTCGTCACCCGGGCCGACCCGCACGGGCTCCGGCCGGGCGTCCTGGGACCGGAGCAGGCGATCACGCTGCCGGAGGCGATCGAGGTGTTCACGATCAACGGGGCCCGGGCGATGGGCCTGGGCGACGTGACCGGTTCGCTGACGCCGGGCAAGTCGGCCGACTTCGTCGTGCTCGACCGCGACCCGTTCGGCATCCCGGTCACCGAGCTGGTGACGCTGACCGCGCAGCGCACCTTCTTCGCCGGGCGCGAGGTGTTCTCCCGCGCCTGAGGCGCTCCCCGGCGCCCGGGAGTCTTTCCCCTACACTTGTGGAGACTCCCGGGCCGACCGGGCGACGAGGGGAGGGCCATGCCCAAGGTGATCGACCACGACCAGCGGCGTTCCGACATCATCGACGTCACCTGGGGGCTCATCGTCAAGGGCGGCCTGGAGGCGGCCACGATGCGCGAGATCGCCGCGGAGGCGGGTTTCGCCAACGGCGCGCTGAAGCACTACTTCCCGGGCAAGGACGAGATCATCCAGGGCACCTACGACCGCGCGCTCGGCATGATGAGCTCGACGGTCGAGGGCGCGGTCGATGGGAAGACCGGCCTGGAGGCCCTGCGGGCGATCGTCTACGCGTCGGCGCCGACGACGCCCGAATCGATCACCGCGGGTCGCGTGCTGATGAGCTTCTGGGAGCGGGCGCTCTCCAACGAGGACCTGCACCAGTCGTACCGCGACCACCTGGTCTCGTGGCGCGCCGGCCTTGCCTCGTACATCGCGCAGGGCCGGGCCGACGGCGACATCGTCACCGAGACCCCCGACGAGCAGCTGGTGGACGAGATCGTGCTCATCAACGCCGGCGCGAACATCATGAGCCTGCTGGCGCCCGATCTGTCGACGCCGGAGCTGCTCACCGCGCAGCTCGACGCTTTCTTCGAGCGGATCACGCGCCGCTGAGCGGACGTGACCGCGACCGATCCTCGCCGGCCGCGGCCACGTCCCGGGGTCAGACCGCGGTCGCGACCAGGATGCGCGGGCTGCCCGGCAGGGCGACGGTCCGCTCGGCGCGCCAGCCGGCGTCGGTGAGCCACTCGCGCACCACCGCCTCCGGATACACCACGGTGCCGTCGATGTTGTAGTACTCCCCCGCGTGCAGCGCGTCGATCTTGCGCTGCTGCGGGTCGTCGTCGAGGAAGAAGTCGAGCACGACGAGGGTGGCGCCGTCCGAGGCGGCCGCGCGGGCGTTGCGGAAGATCGCGCGGTTCTGCGCGTCGTCGAAGCGGTGGATGACGTGGTTGACGAGCACCAGGTCGTGGCTCCCGCCCGGCTCGGCCGTCGCGGTCTCCGCCCCTTCCACCGTCGTGCGGTCGGCGTAGCCGGCCTGCGCGACCGCCTGGCGCACCGGCTCGACCGACTGCGGGTCGAACACGAACCGCACCCGCAGGTCCGGGTTGGCCCGCAGCCCTTCGATCGCGAACGCCGGGCTGAGGCCGCCGAGGTCGAGCGCGTCCCGGTACGGGCCGAAGTCGAAGGAGCGCGCCAGCATCGCGGCGTGCAGCTCGTTGTAGCGCATGACGCCGGCGAGGAAGTCGCCCCAGCCGGACTCATCGAGCTCGAGCACGCCGGGAGCGTCGGAGTCCACCGTGCGGTCGTAGCCGAGCCACTGGGTGTAGCTGGTCGAGCCGAGGAAGGCGAGGAAGGGTGCAAGGTCGAGCTCGGCGCGGTCGCCGGTGAGGAAGGCCGCGGCGTCAGCGGTCAGCGCGTAGCGTCCGTCCTCGCGGGTGAGGAGCCCCTGGGCGGCCATGCTGTCGGCCAGGATGCGCGCCTGGCGCTGCGGGACGCCGGTCGCCGCGGCGATGCCGGCCGCGTCGAGCGGCCCGTCCGCGAGCGCGGAGAACAGTCCGACGCGGCTCGCCGCGAACAGCTGCTTCGCGCCCATGAAGCCGATCGCGATGTCGACGATGGTCTCGGGGCTGGGTGCCTGGGTGGCGGTGGATGCGGTCACGTCGCGCTCTTTCTTTCGGTCGTCGTCGATGACGGAGAGGGGAGGATCGGGCCGACTCTACCCATTTCCGAGTTTATTTTCTACTATCATAGAAAAACCCGACCGAAGGACGACGATGCCCACCACCACCCTTGCCGTGCACACCACCCCGGCCAGCGCCGGCGCCCCGACGCGCCCGCCGGTGCTGCTGCTCCACGGCTTCGCCGCGAGCGCCGAGGAGGACTTCCTGGCGGCCGGCTGGCCGGCCGCGCTCACTGCCGCCGGCCACGACGTGCACGCGGTCGACCTGCCGGGCCACGGCGACTCCCCCGCGGTCTCGGGCGACGCAGCCTCGACCTCCGCGATCGTCGCGGCCCTCGCGGCGGTGGTCGACGCGCTCGGCACGGAGGTCGACGTGGTCGGCTACTCGCTCGGCGCGCGGCTGGCGTGGGAGCTGCCCGCGGCGACGGGCCGTGTGCGCCGCCTCGTGTTGGGCGGGCTGAGCCCGTTCGAGCCGTTCGCGGCGGTGGATGCGGCGGCCGTGGCCCGTGCAGCCGACGTGGTGGAGATCGCCGGCGACCCGGCCGCGACCGGCACCACGGCCACTTCCCCCGCCGCACCCGACCCGCTGACCGCCATGCTGGCCGACATGGTCTCCGCGCCCGGCCGGGACACCGCCTCCCTCGTCGTCCTCATGGCCGGCCTCGGCTCGCAGCCGTTCGACCCGGCATCCGGGGGCCCGTCCGTCCCGACCCTGCTGGTCGCCGGAACCGACGACCCCATGACCCAGGGACTCGACGCCGTCGCCGCCGGACTGCCCGACGCCCGGGTCCTCCGCGTCCCGGGCGACCACCGCGGCGCGCTCGACTCCGCCGAGTTCCGCGCGGCCGCGGTCGCCTTCCTCGACTGAGGCCGGTCAGGGAGCCCAGGTGCCGTCGGGGTTCACGTCCCGGTCCAGCCACAGGGCCGCCGTGGCCTCGCGCAGCCGATCCGCGCCGACACGCTCCAGGAGCGTCAGCGCGCCGAGGTTGTCCTCGAGCTGCGACAGCCGGCTGACACCGAAGAGCACGTTCACGGCGGCGGGATGCGTCAGGGCGAACGCCAGCCCGAGCTGGGTGGGCGTCGCGTCGAGCTCGGAGGCGATCCGCTCCACCTCCGGGTACGCGGCGACGATCCGCTCCCGGATGCCGCCGACGTCCGCGCCGATCTTGCGCCCCGGCGTCAGCTTCCCGGCCAGGATCCCGCCCTCAAACACATCCGACGCCTGCAGCGCCAGCCGCCCCTCCGCGAACAGCTCGCCGTAGGGCGCCCCCTCGGCCATCGCGCGACGGACCAGGCCGTACTTCAGCTGGGCGAACGTCGGCGGCGTCAGGCCCTCCGCCTCGGCGACCTCCAGCGCGGTCCGCACATCGCCGATCGCCCAGTTGTTGACACCCCACGCGTCGAACCGCCCGGCCGCGATCTGCTCGGCGACCTCCCGGACGATGCGGGGCACGTCCACGTCACCCAGGTAGTCGCCGACCACGACGAGGTCGGCGCGCTCGACGCCGATCCGGCCGAGGGAGACGTCGAGCTGGGAGGCGAAGGACTTCTCCGGGTACTCCCAGAGCCAGAGCTTGCCGCAGAGCAGGTAGTCGTCGCGCCGGAGCCCGGCCGCGCGCACCGCCTCGCCGAACAGGATGTCGGTGCGGGCGTTCTCGGCGTGCGGGCCCATGTCGTAATGGGCGACGTCGAAGAAGGCGGCGCCGAGCTCGTGCGCACGCCGGACGAGGGCGACCGCCTCGTCCGCGCTCATGCGGTCCCAGGTGTTCCACGAGCCGAGGGCGAAGACCGGCACCTCGGGCCCGCCGGGCCCGAGGGTGCGGGTGGGGATGCGGACGGGGACAGCGGACACGAGGCCTCCTTGCAACGTTTTTCTACGGTTGTATAATATACCGAGCGCCCCGCCGGGGTGGCGCCGACAGCAGAGAGGCTCACCGTGAGCGACACCCAGCAGCACGACACCGCCGAGCGAACCGTCCTCATCACCGGCGGCGCCGGCGGCATCGGCCGTGGCATCGCCGCCGCCTTCCTCGCCGGCGGCGATCGGGTGGTGCTGGCCGACGTCGACGCGGACGCCGTCTCCTCCGCCGCGGCCGACCTCGGCCCCGGCGCCTCGGCGATCGCGGTCGACATCACCGACCCGGCCGCGGTGGAGGCGGCCGTCGACCAGGTCGTCGCCGACCACGGCCGTATCGACGTGCTGGTCAACAACGCCGGCGTGCTGTCGGTGCACGGCCGGCTCACCGACCTCTCCCCCGACGACTACGCCCTCATCGTGCGCGTCAACATCCTCGGCACGTTCACCGTGACGCAGGCGGTCGCCCGCCACATGACCGCCGCCGGCGTGCGCGGCGCGATCGTGAACATCTCGTCGATCGGCGGACGCCAGCCCACTCCCGGGATGGGCGCCTACGAATCGAGCAAGGCCGCCGTCGACTCCCTCACCCGCTGGGCCGCGATCGAACTCGCCGAGGCCGGCATCCGCGTCAACGCCGTCGCGCCCGGCCCCGTCCTCACCCCGATGCTGCGCGCCGGCATGCCGGAAGGGTCGCCCGCGCGCGCGGCCTGGGCGGCGCGCATCCCGCTGGGCCGCCTGGCGGAGGTGGAGGACGTGGCCCCGGCCGTCGTCTTCCTGGCGGGCGCCGACCACATCACCGGCGTCAGCCTCCCGGTCGACGGCGGGCAGCTGCTCGCCTGAGCCAGGGATTCGGGCGACACGCCCAAGGTCTCCGTCATCCCGCACGAGAGTCGGAGATTCGGCCGCCGGAGGCTCGAATCTCCGACGCACGGCGGAGCGGCAGCCCGGGGTGCACGCATGCCCGTCACAGTCGGGCGACACGCCCGGAATCTCCGTCATCCGGCACGGGAATCGGCGATTCGGCCGCAGCAGGCTCAAATCTCCGACGCACGTCGAAGCGGCAGCCCGGCCCGCCGGGGCCGGGGGTCGGGGGTGCCGGGGGTGCCGGGATGCCGCAGTGCCCCTGAAGCGTCGGAGGACACGCCCGGAATCTCCTGCATCCCCGACCAGCGTCAGAGATTCGGCCGCCGGAGGTTCGAATCTCGGACGCACGGCGACGCGGCAGCCTTGCCCGGGGGTAGGACGTCGGGGGCCGGGAGCCAGACGTCCGGGCCGCGCACCAGGGACCGGGAGCCAGACGTCCGGGCCGCGCACCGGGGACCGGGAGCCAGACGTCCGGGCCGCGCACCGGGGACCGGGAGCAGACGTCCGGGCCGCGCACCGGGGGCCGGGGCCGGATGCCCCGTCACCGTCGGAGGACACGCCGGGAACCTCCTGCATCCCGCACGAGAATCGGAGATACGGCCGCCGCCGGCTCGAATCTCCGACTCACGGCGACGTGGAGGCCGGCCCGGCGAGCCGGGATGCCCCTGCAGCGTCGGAGGACACGCCCGGGATCTCCTGCATCCCCGACCTGCGTCGGAGATTCGGCCACGACGGCTCCGAATCCCCGACACCAGCCCACCTACACCGGCGCTCCCACCCGCTCGAACACCACGTCGCCGTCGACCACCGTCAGGTCGACACCCACGCCGGGCAGCTCACGCGGCGACAGCGTCAGCGGGTCCGCCTCCAGCACGCAGAGGTCCGCGGCCTTGCGCGGCTCGAGGCTGCCCTTCCACGGCTCCGCGCCGTCCTGGCGCGCCGGGACCGTCGTGTACGCACGCAGCAGCCACCGCATCCGGGCCGCCTCGCCGCCGGGCGGCGGCGCGCCGAGCCAGGCGTCAGCGTCCGCGATGCCCTGCCGCCAGTCGGGCGCCAGGATCGGCGCGTCCGAGCTGAGCGACACCGGCACCCCGGCGGCGGCCGCCGCACCGAGGGGCCATGCGGAAGCCGCCACCTCGTCCCCGAGCACCGCGGCCAGCCACGGAGCCGTCGTGACCGCAATGCCGGCCTGCACGTTCAGGCCCATCCGTAGGCGCGCCATCCGGGCCAACGCCTGCGGCGTGACCAGGTCGCCGTGGATGATGTAGTGCCGCAGCTCCATCCGGCTCTCGGCCAGCGCGTCCTCGACGGCGTCGACGACGGTGTCGATGGTGCGGTCGCCGGTCGCGTGGACGCCGACCTGCAGTCCCAGCCGGTTCGCCTCACGGATCATCAGGCGCAGGCTCTCGGCGCGTTCGGCCTCGTCCGCGCCGTCGACGAGCAGGCCGCCGGTGGTGCCGTCCGGGTAGCGGTGCCGCGTCCACGCCTGGTGCATCGGCGGGATGCCGTCGGCGAAGATCTTCACCCCCGCGACCCGCAGCCAGGTGGGGCGGTCGGTGTCGCGGCGGAGCCCGCGCAGCCCGGTGAGCACGTCGCCGAGGGTGCTCGGGCCGTCCAGCACCCCGAACAGGGCGAGCACGGTGACGCGTGCCGTCAGCGCGCGCTCCGCTTCCAGCTCGATGTAGGCGTCGAGCACGTCCTGTCCGAAGCAGCCGGTGGCGCCGGCGTCCTCGCCCGGACCGAGGCCGGGCTCCGTGTAGCTGGTGATGCCCAGGGACGCCGCGAGTTCCTGCGCGCGCAGGATCGCCGCCCGCCGCTCCGCCCGCGTCGTCAGCAGCGGGGCGGCCTCTGTGGTGTCGTGCGGGTCGCCGCCGGGCGCGTCCGCGGCGTCCGTCCCGCCGAACACGGTGTTCGGCCACATCGCCCCGAGCCAGGCACCGTGCAGGTGGGAGTCGTTGATGCCCGGGAGCACCGCCCGGCCGTCCAGGTCGATCACGCGCGTGCGGCGGCCGATGCTGGCCTCCACCTCGGCGTCGCTTCCGACCCGCAGGATGCGGCCGTGCCGCACCGCGATCGCGGTCCCGGTGGTGTCCGCGTCGTCGAGGGTGCGCACGACCCCGCCGCGGAGGACGAGGTCGGCGTGGGGGTCGGCGCCGGTGCCGACGGTGGTGGGGTGCACGGTTCCTCCTGTTCGAGGTCGACCTGGCAATTTTGGTCAACGTATGTAGAATAACCCACACCGACGATCCCTGGAGCTTTCGATGACGATTCCCAGCACGACCCGCGCGGCCGTCCTCACGGCACACGGCGAGCCCCTCGACCTGCAGGAGCTGCCGCTCCCCGACGCGCTGGAGCCGGGCGCCGCGCTCGTCCGCATCTCCTGCGCCACGCTCTGCGGCACCGACATCGAGATCTGGTCGGGTGCCATGAGCTTCCCCGGGATGCTGCCGCTCGTGCTCGGGCACGAGATGGTCGGCGAGGTGGTCGCGGTCGGCGACGGGGCGCACGACACGCTCGGCCGCCCGCTCTCCCCCGGCGATCGCATCGGCTGGTCCGAGTCGACCTGCGGGGAGTGCTTCGGCTGCACCGTGCTGCGCCAGCCCGTCCACTGCTCCCGGCGCGGCTACGGCTTCCTGCAGCGCTCCGACGTCCCTCCCTACGCCACGGCGGGCCTCGCCGACTACGCCTACGTCACGCCCGGCGCCGCGAAGCTGCTGCTGCCGGACACGGTCGAAGACACCTGGGCGTCGATGGCGGGCTGCGCGGCCAAGACGGTCCTGCGCGCCTTCGACCGCGCCGGCGGCGTCCGGCCCGGTGCCAAGGTCGTCGTGCAGGGCTCCGGGGCGCTGGGGATCTTCGCGACGGCCGTCGCGCGCCTCTCCGGCGCCGGGACGGTGGTCACCGTCGGCGCCCCCGCCGACCGTCTCGCGGCCGCCCGCCGATTCGGCGCGGACGTCGTCGTCGACATCGCCGGCGGCTCCGACGCCACCGTGCAGGCGGTCCTCGACGCCACCGACGGGCACGGCGCCGACCTCGTCCTCGACCTGGCCGGCGCGCCGAGCGTCGGCCCCGAGGCGGTGGCGATGGCCGCCCAACGCGGCACCTTCGTCGTCGTGGGCTCGACCGGGCCGGTCGGCCAGCCCGTCGCGCTGAGCACGATCATGGGCAAGGAGCTGACGGTCGTCGGCTCGCTCAACGGCGACATCGCCGACTACTACCGCGCCATCGAGTTCTTCTCCGCATTCGCCGACCGGATGCCGTGGGACGACCTGTTCAGCGCGCCGGTCGGGCTGGCGGAGGCGTCGCAGAAGGTCGCCTCCATGGCCGGACTCGGCGAGATCAAAGCCGTCGTCGATCCCCGGATCGGCTGAGAGGAGCACCGATGACCACCGAGACCCTCCCCACCCGGCCGATCGGCCGCTCGGGGCTCAGCACCGGCCTGCTGTCGCTCGGCTCCTGGCACACCTACGACCGGATGGACTTCGCCGACGCGGTCGAGCTCGTCTCGTTCGCGGTCGACCACGGGATCACCCTGTTCGACGTCGGCGTGTACGGGTTCCGCGGGATGCAGCCTCCCGTGTTCACGGACGTGCTGTTCTCCGCGATCGTGCGCGCCGCGGGCCTGGCGCGGTCGAGCTACCTGCTGTCGGAGAAGCTGTGGCTGGAGGGCTACGGCGAGGGCGGCTTCCGGCCGCAGCTGGAGCACGCCCTGTTCCGCGTCGGCTCCGACTACGCCGACCTCGTCATCCTCGGCGACCTCCGCCGGGACGACCTGGACCTCCGCGAGCTCGTGCTCGACCTCGCCGGCCTCGCCGAGGCGGGACTGATCCGCGCCTGGGGCGTCAACAACTGGTCGGCCGCGAACATCCAGGCGCTGCTCGACATCGCCGCCGCCGAGGGTGTGCTCGGACCGCAGATCGCGCAGCTGAAGTACAGCGTCGCGCGACGCTCGATCCCGGACGGCGAGCCGTTCGCCCGCCTGTTCGAGCAGGGGCTGTCGATGCAGGCGTCCGACGTGATGGAGGGCGGCATCCTGGCCGGCAACGTCACGCCCGGGCGGGAGGTCGGGCGCGACCCCGGCGGCATCCGGGACCGGATCGTCGCCGACGTCCCCGCGTTCGCCGCACTCGCCCGCGAGCTGGACACGACGCCGGCCCAGCTGGCCGTCGCGTTCACGCTCACGCACCCGGCGACCGCGACCACGTTGTTCGGCGCCAGCCGGCTGGACCAGCTGAAGAGCAACCTGGCCGCCGTCGACCTCGTCGAGCGCATCGGCGCGACGACGCTGCGCGAACGCGTCGCGCCGTTCTGGGCCGACCGCGACGTGGTGGATCCGGCCGGGCCCTGAGCCGCGCCCGCACCACCGCACCCACACCCGACCACCGACCCGCACACCCGCCGAGGAGCACGATGACCATCACCCCCGTCCCGTTCGACCCCGACCTCGCGCCGGTGCTCGACGCCCTCGCCGCCGACCCGCAACCGCCGCTCACCCGGGAGACCATCCCGGCGACCCGGCCGGGCGCCGCGACGCTGTTCCCCGCCGCGGCCGAGGTCATCGGCGACCTCCCCATCGACGCCGAGGACCGCGTCATCCCGGGGCCGGCCGGCGCGCCCGATTTGGAGGTCACCATCCTGACCCCGCGCGGCCACGACGCGACGCGGCCGCCGCTGCCGGTGCTGTACAACATCCACGGCGGCGGGATGATCGTCGGCCACCGTAGCTGGGAGACCGGCCGCCTCGTGCAGCTGGTGGACGAGCTGGGCGTCATCGCGGTGAACGTCGAGTACCGGCTTGCGCCCGAGAACCCGTACCCGGCGGGCGTGGAGGACTGCTACGCGGGCCTGGTCTGGCTGGCCGAGCACGCCGCCGAGCTGGGCGCCGACCCCGCGCGCATCGTCGTCATGGGCGGCAGCGCCGGCGGCGGGTTCTCCGCGGCCGTCGCCCTGCTCGCGCGCGACCGGCGCGGCCCCGCGCTTGCCGGTCAGCTGCTGCTGTGTCCGATGATCGACAACACCAACACCACGGTCTCCAGTCACCAGTACGCCGGGATCGGCACCTGGACGCGCGAGACCAACCTGCTCGCGTGGGAGTGCGTGCTCGGCGAGGAGCTCGCCGTCAGCGACCGCGCGCCGCAGTACGCCGCGCCGTCGCGGGCCGCCGACCTCTCCGGCCTGCCGCACGCCTACATCGAGGTCGGCGCGGCCGAGCCGTTCCGCGACGAGGACGTCGAGTACGCCTCGCGGATCTGGGCGGTCGGCGGGCAGGCGGAGCTGCACGTCTGGTCCGGGGGGTTCCACGGCTTCGACATGTACGCGCCCGCCAGCGAGCTGACCCGCGCGGCCCTCGACGCCCGGCACTCCTGGCTGCGCCGCCTCCTGGGGCTGCGGTGACCACCGCGACGCCGCTCCCGGTGCCGTACGACCCGGAACTGGAGCCGGGGCTCGCCGCCTTCCTCGAGCAGGTGGAGGGCATCCCACTGCGAGCGGACACCATCCTGGCGAACCGCGCGCACTTCGCCAGCCTCATCCCGTCGATGGAGCAGCAGGCCGCCGGTTGGGCGGTCGAGTGGGAGGACCGCGTGGTCCCGGGGCCGCAGGGCGGACCGGACGTGACCGTCACCGTGGTGCGCCCGGCCGGTCACGACCCGTCGTCCCTTCCCGTTCCCGGGGTGCTCGGCATCCACGGCGGCGGTCAGGTGCTCGGCACGCGGTTCTTCGGCACGGGCGAGCTGATCGACCTGGCGGTGCGGCACGGGATGGTCGGCGTCGCGGTCGAGTACCGGCTGCATCCCGAGGCGCAGGAGGCGATGGGCCCGCACGCGCGCGGAACCGCCGCCGCGGAGGACTGCTACGCCGCGCTGCTCTGGCTCGCCGATCACGCGGCCGAGCTCGGCGTGGACCCCGACCGGCTCCTGGTCTCGGGCGCGAGCGCAGGGGGCGGCCTCTCGGCCGCGGTCGCGCTGCTCGCCCGCGACCGCGGCGGCCCCCGGCTCGCCGGGCAGCTGCTCAACTGCCCGATGCTCGACGACCGCAACGACACGCCCTCCAGCCGGCAGTACGACGGCATCGGCGCCTGGGACCGCACCAACAACGACACCGCCTGGGATGCGATCCTCGGGCCGGACCGGTTCGCGGCGCACGTCTCGCCCTACGCCGTCCCCGCCCGGGCGAGCGACCTCTCCGGCCTCCCTCCGGCGTACGTCGAGGTGGGCGCGGCCGAGGTGTTCCGGGATGAGGCGGTCGCCTACGCGAGCCGCCTCTGGGCCGCCGGCGGCGCGGCGGAGCTGCACGTCTGGAGCGGCGGCTACCACGGCTTCTCCGGCGCCTCCCCCGACGCCGCGGTGTCGCGCGCGGCGCTCGACGCGCGCGACAGCTGGGTGCGCCGCGTCCTGCGGCTGCCGTGACCGCCACCGCTGCGGCGCCGCCGCTCATGAGCGTGCGCCGCAGCGTCCTCGTGCTCGGCGTGCTGGAGGCGTTCGGTCCCCTGTCGATGGACCTCTACCTGCCGCGTCTGCCACAGCTGGCCGCGTCGCTGCACACCAGCGACGCGCTGGCCCAATTGACGATGTCGGTGTGCATGGTGGGCCTCGGGGTGGGGCAGCTGGTCGCCGGGCCGCTGTCGGACCGCTTCGGCCGCCGCCGGCCGCTGCTGATCGGGGTGGCGCTGTTCACCGTGTTCTCGCTGGCGTGCGTGCTCGCGCCGACGGTCGAGGCGCTGCTGGTCGCCCGGCTGCTGCAGGGGCTCGCCGGATCGGCAGGGCTCGTCATCACGATGGCCGTCGCGCGCGACCTGTACAGCGGCGCCGACCTCTCGCGGATGCTGTCGCTGCTCACGCTGGTGAGCGCGTCCGCGCCGATCGTCGCGCCCGTCGCCGGCGGCGCCCTCGCGCTCGTGGTGGACTGGCGCGGCGTGTTCCTGGTGCTCACCGGCGTCGGCGGCGCGCTGTTCCTGCTCGCGCTGTTCGGCCTGCGCGAGACGCTGCCTGCGGCGGCACGTCACGGCGGCGGGATGCGGGTGCTCGGCGCCCACGCCCGCTCGCTGGCGCGCGACCCGGTGTTCGTGCTGGTCGTCCTCGCCGCGGCGGCGGGCGGCACCGCGTTCTTCGCCTATCTGTCGATGTCGAGCTTCGTGCTGCAGGACGGCTTCGGGCTGAGCCCGCAACTGTTCGCGCTGTGCTTCGCCGGGAACGCGCTGGCCAACCTCCTGGGCGCGCAGCTCAGTCGGGTGCTGGTGCGCCGGGCAGGGCCGGCCCGCCTGTACGTCGCCGGGCAGCTCGCGTCGGCGGCCGCGGCGGCGCTGCTGCTGGCCGCGGTGCTCCTGGGCTGGGGCCTCGCCGGCGTGGTGGCCGCGCTGCCGCTGTGGCTGTTCGCGTCCGGCCTCGGCGGCCCCAACGGCACCACGCTCGCGCTCGGCGGCCACGCCGCCCGCGCCGGGACGGCCGCCGCCGTGCTCGGAACCGTCACCTTCACCGTCGGCCCCGTCGTCGCGCCGCTCGCCGCCCTCGGCGGCGCCTCCGCCCTGTCCATGGCGCAGACCATCGCCTTCGCCTCCCTCGCCGCCGCTCTCCTCGCCCTCCTCGCCGCCCGCCACCGCCGAGTCCGCAGAGACTGCACATTTTCGGCGTGAATCCGTGAAGTCTCTGCGGACTCGATGGTGGGGGGTCAAGCGTCGGCGAGGAGGAAGCGGGCGGCCTGTTCGGCGATGAGGACGGTGGGGGCGTTGGTGTTGCCGGTGGTGATCGTCGGCATGACGGAGGCGTCGGCGACCGTGATGCCGGCGACGCCGTGCACCCGGAGGCGCGGGGTCACGACCGCGTCCGCGTCGACGCCCATCGCGCAGGTGCCGACCTGGTGGTGGTACGTGATGACGGTGCGGCGCACGTAGTCCTCCAGCTCGTCGTCCGGGATCGCCGGCCCGGGATGCACCTCCGTCGCGCCCCACGCGGCCAGCGCAGGGCGACGGCCGATGCTGCGGCACTGCCGCACCGAGGCGACGAGGGAGGCGACGTCGTCCGGGTGGCCCAGCGCATTCAGGTCGATCGCCACCGGGTCGTGCGGCCCCGGACCGGTGAGCGTCAGCCGGCCACGCGCCTTCGGCGTGACAATGCCCGCCATGAGGGAGAAGCCGTCGGCGGGCCCGGTCAGGCCCTCCTGGTACATGGGCACGGAGAAGTGGATGGGCTGCGTGTCCGGCACCGTCAGCTCCGGCCGGCTGCGCCAGAACAGGTGCGACTGCGTCACGGACACACCCGGGCGCGGCGGCCCGACCGGCCGCTCGGTGGTGGAGATCACCGGTGACAGCAGGTGGTCGTGCAGGTTCCGCCCGACCCCCGGGAGGTCGTGCACGGGCTCGATGCCGACCGCGCGCAGCTCGTCGGCCGGTCCGATCCCCGACCGCAGCAGGATGCGCGGCGAGTCGAGCGCCCCCGCCGACAGCACCACTTCGTCGGCGCGCAGCTGCTGCACCTCCCCGCCCTGCTCGAACTCGACCCCGACCACCCGCGGGCCGTCGTCGCCCTGCTCGACGAGCAGCCGGTGCACCCAGCAACCGGTGCGCACGTCGACGCGGTCGCGCATCGGCTTCAGGTACGCCATGTAGGTGTTCCAGCGCGTGCCGTCGCGCAGCGTGACCTGCTGCTGCGAGACGCCGTCCAGGTGGCCGCTGTTGTAGTCCGGGTTGCGCTCCAGCCCCTCCTCCACCGCGGCCTGGACGATGGACTCCTGGATGGGGTCGAGCGGATAGTCGTCGGTCACCGCCAGCAGGCGCTCGGCGTCCTCGAAGACGCCGCGCACGTCCTCCCACGCCCAGCCGTCGTTGCCACGCGCCGCCCAGCCGTCGTAGTCCTCCGGCGCGCAACGCACCCAGATCATCGCGTTGAGCGCGTGCGAGCCGCCGAGCACCTTGCCGCGCGGCAGGTGCAGCCGGCGGCCGGCCGCGTGCTCCTGCGGCACGGTGAAATAGTCCCAGTCGTCGGCGGAGTGCCAGAGCTCGCCCATCCGGGACGGATCGTGGATGGCCGGGTTGAGGTCCTCGCCGCCGGCCTCCAGCACCGTCACGCCGTGGCCGGCGTCGGCCAGCCGGCGGGCCACAACGGAGCCGGCCGAGCCTGCTCCGATCACGATCACGTCCATGGGGATCTCCGTCCTCGTCGTCGGGTCGGTACCGAGGCTGGCATGCCCGTGCGCGGGCGGGGAACGCGTGCGCCCGCGACGTTCCGGCATCGTCAACGGCCGTGCCCTGCCGGTCAAGACGCCGCGGACGGGACCTGCGGATACTGCTGAGGTCCCCATCCCCGGGCTAGCGAAGGAGCACCCCAGTGGCCACCAAGTTGTTCATCGACGGCGAGTGGACGGAGGCGTCCGGCGGCGCCATCCCCACCGTCGACCCCGCCACCGAGCAGGTCATCGAGGAGGTGGGCACCGCCGCGCGCGCCGACGTCGACGCCGCGGTCGCCGCCGCGCGCGCCGCCCTCGGCCGCGCCGAGTGGGCCGGGCTGCTCCCGGTGCAGCGCGCCGCGCTGCTGTTCCGCCTGGCCGACCTGATCGACCAGCACCACGACGAGCTGGCGGCGCTGGAGACCCGCGACCAGGGCCAGCCGCTCGGCATCTCGAAGATGGTGAGCGTCACCGGGGCGGCCGAGCACTTCCGCTACTACGCCGGCTGGGTCACCAAGATCCAGGGCACCGTGAACCCGGTGTCGTTCCCGGACACGCTGCACTACACGCGCCGCGAGCCGGTGGGCGTGAACGCGCTCATCACGCCGTGGAACTTCCCGCTGATGATCCTCGCCTGGAAGCTGGCCCCGGCGCTCGCCACGGGCAACACCGTGGTCATCAAGCCGAGCGAGGTGACGCCGCTCACGAGCATCCGACTGGTGGAGCTGTGCCGCGAGGCCGGCATCCCGGACGGCGTGGTCAACCTGGTCACCGGCGACGGCTCGGTCGGCGCCATGCTCGCCGAGCACGAGGATGTCGACCACCTGTCGTACACCGGCTCGACCGCCGTCGGGCGGATCATCACGCGCGCGAGCGCCGACTCGAACCTCAAACGGCTGACGCTGGAGCTGGGCGGAAAGGCGCCGTCGATCATCGCCGCGGACGCCGACATCGACGCGGCAGTGCTCGGCAACATCCAGGGCAGCATCCTGAACTCGGGCCAGGTCTGCGCCGCCTACACGCGGTTCTACGTGGACAAGAAGCGCGAGGCCGAGTTCGTCGACAAGCTCGCGACCGGGGTCGCCGGGCTCCGTCTCGGCAACGGACTGGACGAGGGCACCGACCTCGGCCCGCTCGTCTCGGAGAAGCACCTGGGCCACGTCGAGCGCCTGGTCGCGGTCGGCCGCGAGCAGGGCGCCGAGGTCGTCACCGGCGGCGCCCGCGCCGACCGCGACGGCTACTTCTTCACCCCGACCGTCTTCGCCGGCGTGACCGACGACATGACGATCATGCACGACGAGATCTTCGGCCCGGTGCTCTCGATCACCTCCTACGAGGACGGCGACGAGCTGGATGCGATCATCGCCCGCGCCAACGACACCGAGTACGGCCTCGCGGCCACCATCTGGACGAAGGACATCGCCACCTCGCAGCGCCTGGCGAACGGCATCCGGGCCGGCGCGGTCTTCGTCAACATGCCCTCGATCCCGGACATGGCGGCGCCGTGGGGCGGCTACAAGGCCAGCGGCTGGGGTCGCGAGATGGGCCCGTGGGCGATCGACGCCTACACCGAGACCAAGTCGGTCTGGCTGCACTACTGACCGCAATGACGAAGCGCTCCGGCTCTCGGGCCGGAGCGCTTCGCCGTGTGGCGAGTGGTGATATCGTGTCGCCACTCGGCCGGAATACCCGCGACGACTCACCGCTCGACGGGGTCAGGCGGCCGGGTCGCGGAGTTTGAGCCAGGTGGCGCGGCGGGCGGCCTGGCGCACGGGGTCGGCGATCGGGGAGGCCAGGAGCAGGCGCTGCGAGTAGGGATGCTGCGGGTGGCGGGTGATCTGGTCGCCGTCCCCGGTCTCCACGATCTCGCCGCGGTACATGACGGCCACGCGGTGGCAGATCCGCCGCACGACGCCCAGGTCGTGCGAGACGAACAGGTACGAGACGCCGGTGTCGCGCTGCAGCTCCAGCAGGAGGTCGATGATGGTCGCCTGCGTCGTCAGGTCGAGCGCGCTCACCGGCTCGTCGCAGACGATCAGGCGGGGCTTCCGGACGAGGGCCCGCGCGATCGCGATGCGCTGCCGCTGGCCGCCGGAGAACTCCTTCGGGTAGCGGCCCACCACCCCGGCGGGCAGTTTGACCCGGTCGAGCATCTCGGCGACCGTGGCGCGCGCGGCGCGCCGGCCGGTTCCGGCCGTGGCGAGCGGCTCGGCGAGGATGTCGCCGATGGTCATGGCCGGGTTGAGCGAGCCGTACGGGTCCTGGAACACGACCTGGATGCTCGACGCCAGCGCGCGCCGCGCCGCACCGCCGGCCCGGGTGATGTCCTGTCCGTCGAACTCGATGCGGCCGGAGGCCACGGGCACGAGCCCGAGGATCGCCTTTCCCAGCGTCGACTTGCCCGACCCGGACTCGCCGACGAGGCCGACGCACTCGCCGGCTCCGATCTCGAGCGACACGCCCTTCAGCGCGTGGAACGTCCCGCGGCGCCGGCCGTAGTCGACCACCAGGTCGTCGACGCGAAGGAGTGGAGCGGGGGATGCGGTCATGCCGGCACCGCCTTCCTGGTCTCAGGGTCGCCCGCGTCTTCGCGGCCGGCCGACGGGGAGGAGCCGAGCGCGGCGTCCAGCTCGGCGCGGCTCTCCGCACCGTCGAGGGAGGCCGCGATCAGCTCGCGCGTGTAGTCGCTGGACGGTCGGGCGAAGATGCGCTCCACCGTCCCGATCTCGACGATCTCGCCGTCGCGCATGACGACCACGCGGTCGCAGATGTCGGCGACGACGCCGAAGTTGTGGGTGACGATCACGAGCGCCATCCGGTATTCGCGCTGCAGCTCGCGCAGCAGCTCCAGCACCTCGGCCTGCACCGTGACGTCGAGCGCGGTGGTCGGCTCGTCGGCGACGAGCACGGACGGCTTGCCCGCGATCGCCCCGGCGATCAGCACGCGCTGGGCCATGCCGCCGGAGAGCTGGTGCGGGTAGGCCTTCATCACGCGCGGCGGGTCGACGATGCCGACCTTGGCGAGCATCTCCAGCGCCCGCTCGCGGGCCTCGGCCCGGCTGAGCTTGTGCACGGCGCGCAGCGGCTCCATCAGCTGGTGGCCGATGGTGAACGACGGGTCCAGGTTCGACATCGGCTCCTGCGGGATGTAGCCCACCTCGTGGCCGAGCAGCCGCTGCCGGTCCTTGTGGCTCAGCCGCGTGACGTCCCGGCCGCCGATCCAGATCGCGTCGGCCGTGCACGCGCCGCCTGCGGGGAGCAGGTCGAGCACGCTGAACACCGTCTGCGACTTGCCGGAGCCGGACTCGCCGACGATGCCGAGCACCTCCCCCGGCGCGACGTCGAGCGTGATGCCGTGCACCACCTCGACCTCGCCGCCGTCCGCGGCGGCGTAGGTCACGCGCAGGTTCTTCAGCTGCACGGCCGAGTCGGACGGGCGGTGCGCGACCGCGCCGGTGGAGGTCGTCACCGCGGCCGGTTCGACCCCGGCGCGCGCCGCGCCGCGTCGACGCCGTCGGCGGTGGACGGGCGTGCGGACGCTCACCACGTCGGCGAGCGTCGACCCGAGCACGGCGAGCGCGGCGATGGTCAGGCCGAGCGCCAGCGACGGCCAGAGCAGCAGCAGCGGGCTGGTCAGCATGGTGCGGAAGCCCTCGTTCATCATGGCGCCCCAGCCGGGCGTCCGCGCGCCCCCGATGCCGAGGAACTGCAGGCCGGCCTGCATCCCAATGGCGAGGCCCGCGGTGAGCGCGGTCTGGATGATGACCGGCGCGTACACGGCCTTCACGATGTGCCGGCCCATGATCCGGGCGTTCGTGAGCCCGGAGACGCGGGCCGCGTCCACGTACGGCTCGTTGCGCACGGCGAGCACCGTCGAGCGGGTCAGCCGGAAGTACCCCGGAGCCATGAACACGCCGAGCGTGGCCATGAGCACGGTGAAGTCGTTGCGTGTCCCGGCCGCCACGATGAGCAGCACGATCATGCCGGGCACCGCCTGCAGCGCGTCGCTCACCCAGCTGGCCGCGCGGTCGAAGAAGCGGCCGTAGTAGCCCGCCGCGAGCCCGGACGGCACACCCACGACGATCGCGACCACGATGGTCACCAAGGCTCCCCAGAGCGTCGACTGGGTGCCCCAGATCAGGCGGCTCAGCACGTCGCGGCCCGCGCTGTCCCCGCCGAGCGGATGCGCGGCGCTCGGCGGCGCCTTGGTGATGGCGAAGTCGACGAAGTTGGGGTCGTGCGGGGCCAGCAGCGGCGCGAACACCGCGACGAGCACCACGAGCGCGAGCACGGCGAGCGACACCGCGCCCGCGGGGCGCTTCAGCAGCCGGACGAATGTGGAGCCGCGCCGCGGGGTGGCCGCGGCCGCCGCGCTCTCGCGGGGGTCGATGATCACGTCGGTCGCCGTCATTGCACACGCGCTTTCGGGTTGATCCAGCCGAGCACCAGGTCGAGGAGGAAGTTGACCACCACGACGAAGATCACCGTGATGACCGTGATGCCGAGCAGGATGGGGATGTCGCCGTTCTGGGAGGAGCCGGAGGTCAGCGCCCCGATCCCCGGCAGGGAGAAGATCTGCTCGACCACGATCGCGCCGCCCAGCAGGCCGACGAACATGAGCGCGAGCACGGTGAGCGAGGCCGGAGCGGCGTTGCGGACCAAGTGCACGGTGACGCGCGCCGAGCTCAGCCCGCGGCTGCGCAGCGTCCGGACGTAGTCCTGGTTGTCCGCGGTGATGATGGCGTTCCGCAGCTGCTCGGCGATCATCACGATCGCGCCGAGCGAGAGGGCGATCGCCGGCAGGGTGATCGAGCGCACCCAGCCTTCGACGCTCACCTGGGGCTGCACGTATCCGACCGCGGGGAACCACTTCAGATTCACGGCGAACCAGATGACCAGCACCAGGCTCACCCAGAAGCCCGGCAGCGCGAACAGGATGACGGAGGCGGCCTTGATGACCTTGTCGAGCACGCTGCCCGGGCGGAGGCCGGCGAGGATGCCGAACAGCCCGCCGAATACCGCCGACAGCAGCACCGCGGCCGTCACGACAGAGAGCGTGACCGGCAGCTTCAGCGCGATCTGCGCGTTCACCGGCTGGAAGTTGCGCCACGAGGTGCCGAAGTCTCCCACGATGGCGTGACTGCCCCAGTCCCAGAACTGGACGAGCAGCGGGCGGTCGGTGCCGATCTTCGCGGCCAGGGCGGCCTGCTGCGCGGGCGTGGCCGACGTGCCGAGAAGCCCGGCGGTCGGGTCGCCGATCGCCAGGTGCGCGAGGAAGAAGGTGCCGATGGAGACGGCCACCAGGAGGATCACGCCGGAGACGAGCCTCTTGAGGGTGAAACGGATCATGGAGCGGTTCCTGCCGGTCGGGGTTCCGGGAGCGGGCGGAGCGGGAGGCGGGTGGGCCGTGCCGGTCGCGCGGCCCACCCGCTCTCGGTCACTTCGCCTGGATCTGGCGGAGCGTGGGGAACATCATCCCGACCACCGGGGTGACCTGGATGTCGGAGGTGGAGGTGTAGGAGTTGTTCGCCTGGTACCAGACGTTGAACCACGCCTTGTCGGTGACCACCTTGTTGAGCGCCTCGATGGCGTCGTTCTGGTCGCTCGGCTGGGCCGTGAGCACCTTCTGCACCGCGGCCTTCACGTCCGGGTAGGCGTCGACGTCGGGCGTCGGGTTGTACCACTGCGGCAGGTTGATCTGCCGCTGGACGCTCGCGACGGGGTTCGAGTCCATCGAGATGAAGGCGACGAACATCGGATAGGTGGGCGCGTTCTTCTGGTAGTCCATGTACTGCATGTCGTCCCAGGTGACCGTGATGCCGAGGTCCTTGAACGTCTGGTCGACGACCGGCTGCCAGACCTGGAACACCTGCGACATCGGCATGTGCAGCGAGAACCCGTCGGCGTAGCCGGCCTCGGCCAGCAGGGACTTCGCCTTGGCGATGCTGGTCTTGTACGTCGAGTTCAGCGCCGGCACGTTGCCGGGAAGGCCGGCCGGGAAGACCTGGTTCGACACCTTCCCCGCGCCGTTGCCGACGGCCTTCAGGATGCTGGCCCCGTCGAACGCGTAGTTGAGCGCCTGGCGCACCTTCACGTCGCCGAGCGGCTTGAACGACGAGCCGGAGCGGTCGGTGAACTGCAGGCCGACCCAGCCGGAGACCTTCGCGGCCACGTTCCAGCCGTTCTCCTTCGCCTGCTTGAGGGCCGTGTCGTCCGCGTAGTTGACGTTGATCTGGCCGGAGAGCATCGCGTTGTCGCGCGCCGTCGCGTCCTGGATGGGGTAGATCGCGAGCGGCGAGAACGGGAAGTTCTTGGCGTCCCAGTGGTCCTTCACCTTGGTGAAGTGGTACTCGGCGCCCGCGACGCTGGTCTTGTCGAGGGTGTACGGGCCGGAGCCGACCGGCTCCTTGGCGAGCGTTCCGGCGTCGATCGCCTTCGGCGCCATCATGTAGCTGCGGCCGATGCCCATGAAGTAGAGGAGCATGTCGTCGCGCTGCTTCAGGTCGATCTCGACCGTCTTGTCGTCGACGGCCTTGAAGCCGGCGACGCTGGCGTAGGCCTCTCCGCTGCGCGCCCCCTTCTGCAGGTACTCGAGGCTCTTGACGGCCGCGGCGGCGTCGAGCTTCTCGCCGTCGGAGAACTTCACGCCGCTGCGGAGCGTGAGGGTGACGGTCTTGAAGTCGTCCGAGACCTTCCACGAGGTGGCGAGGGCGGGGACCGGCTTGCCGTCTCCGTCGACGGCGATGAGCGGGTCGTACACGGCGGACAGGTAGGGGCCGTCGAAGCCGATGTCGGCGAGCGACGGGTCCCAGCTGGTGACGTCCGCGAACTCGCCGATGTTGAGCGGACCGCCGGCCGCTTTCGTGGTGGATGACGTATCGCTTCCCCCGGAGCCGCAGGCGCTCAGCGCCAGCGTGGTCACGGCGGCCAGGGCCACCGCGATCAGTGCTTTCTTCATGGTGTCTTCTCTCGGTTCTCTCAGGGCAGGGAGGTGGAACTCGAAACAACACGTGGAGCGGGGTCGTCGACCGCGATCGGCGGACACTCCGGTGTGTCGTGGCGGTAATTCTACAGTTGTTGACAAGAAAGGCAACTAGTGGAGAAAAACGATGGGGAAAGCCTGACACGACGCCGCTCGGAACACGAAATCCCGGCAGTGTGCTGGCATTTCCGCGCACGGGCATGGCCGCGGTGTACGGGAAGATATACGATCCCATCGTGGGCACAGCGCCCCTCCTCCGACGACGAAGGGAGCCATCGGTGCTCGATCGCCCGACCATCCAGGCCATCGCCGACGAGCTCGCGGCCGCCGAACGCGACCGCACGACCGTCCCCCTGCTCACCGCCCGCCATCCCGGAATGACGGTCGAGGACTCCTACGCCGTCCAGCGGGTCTGGGTGGAGCGCGGGCTCGAGGCCGGCCGCCGGCTCGTCGGCCGCAAGATCGGCCTCACCTCGAAGGTCATGCAGCAGGCGACCGGCATCACCGAGCCCGACTACGGCGCGATCTTCGACGACATGGTCTATGAGACCGGAGCCGTCATCCCGTTCGACCAGTACTCCAACGTCCGAATCGAGGTCGAACTGGCCTTCGTGCTCGGCCGGCCGCTCGAAGGGCCGGACGTCACCCTGTTCGACGTGCTGGACGCCACGACGTACGTGGTCCCGGCGCTCGAGATCCTCTCCTCCCGCATCGAGCTGCAGGGCCGCACCATCGTCGACACCATCTCCGACAACGCCGCGATGGGTGGGATGGTGCTCGGCGGCCGACCGGTCGCCGTCGACGCCGTCGACCTGCGCTGGGTCGGCGCGCTGCTCTACCGCAACGAGACCATCGAGGAGTCGGGCGTCGCCGCCGCCGTGCTCGACCATCCCGCCACCGGCGTCGCCTGGCTCGCCAACAAGCTCGCGCAGCACGGCACGCGCCTGGAGTCCGGCGACATCGTCCTCGCCGGGTCGTTCACCCGCCCGATGTGGGTCGAGCGCGGCGACACCGTCCATGCCGACTACGGGACCCTGGGAGCCGTCACATGCCGATTCGTCTAGAGGCAGACCCCACCTTCGCCGACCGCCTGCGCGCCGCCGACCGCACCCTGTACGGGATGTGGTCGTGCGGCGGCAGCGCCCTGGCCGCCGAGATCTGCGCCGGAAGCGGGCTCGACATCGTGCTGATCGACGGGGAGCACTCCCCCGTCGGCCTGGAGTCGATCCTCGCCCAGTTGCAGGCCGTCGCCGCCTACCCGGCCGTTCCGTTGGTGCGGGCGCCGTACGGCGACCCGGTGGTGCTGAAGCAGCTGCTCGACCTCGGTGCGCAGAACGTCCTGGTGCCGATGGTCGACAGCGTGGAGCAGGCCGAGGCGATGGTGCGCGCGGTGCGGTATCCCCCGCACGGTGTCCGTGGCGTCGGCAGCGCGCTGGCGCGGTCGTCGCGCTGGAGCCGCATCCCGGACTACCTCGCCCGCGCGGACGCGCTCGTCTCCCTGACCGTGCAGATCGAGACGACGCAGGCCCTCGCGGTCGCGGACGCCATCGCCGCCGTGGACGGGGTGGACGCCCTGCTCGTCGGCCCGGCCGACCTCGCGGCCTCGATGGGGCTGCTCGGCCAGCAGAACCATCCCGACGTGATCGCCGCCGTCGAGCGCGTCATCGAGGCCGGTCGCGCCGTGGGAACGCCGGTCGGCGTGAACGCCTTCGACCCGGCGACCGCCGATCGGTACGCCGCAGCCGGAGCCGCCTATGTGCTGGTGGGCTCGGACGTGACCCTGCTCGCCCGGGCGTCGGAGGCCCTCGCCGACCGGTTCATCGGTGCCTCCCCCGACGCCCCCGCCGCGGCGAGCTATTGACGCCTTGCCGAGCCCATCCAGATTGTATATGATCTCGAATACAGTCCTTCGGGACTCTTCCCCGACGACGAGGAGCCACCACCCGTGAGCGCCACCCCCTTCTCCGACCTGCGAGCGCAGGCCGGCAAGATCATCGCGGTGCACCTGAACTACCGTTCGCGTGCCGCGCAGCGTGGGCGCACCCCCGCCCAGCCGTCGTACTTCCTCAAACCGTCGTCGTCGCTCGCGCCGACCGGCGGCGAGCTGGAACGCCCCGCCGGCACGGAACTGCTCGCCTTCGAGGGCGAGATCGCACTGATCATCGGCCGGCCCACCCGCCGCGTCTCGCCCGAGGAGGGTTGGGCGGCGGTCTCGGGCGTGACCGCCGCCAACGACTTCGGCCTCTACGACCTGCGGGCCGCCGACAAGGGCTCCAACGTCCGCTCCAAGGGCGGCGACGGCTTCACCCCGCTCGGCCCGGAGATCCTCCCCGCCGCAGAGCTCGACCCGTCCGCGCTGCGCGTGCGCACCTGGCTCAACGGCGAGCTCGTGCAGGAGGGCACGACCGACGACCTGCTCTTCCCGTTCGGCCGCCTCGTGGCCGACCTCTCCCAGCTGATGACGCTGGAGCCCGGCGACATCATCCTCACCGGCACCCCGGCCGGCTCCTCCGTCACCGAGCCCGGCGACACCGTCGAGGTGGAGGTGGATGCGCCGACCGCGCCCGGTGCACCGTCCACCGGCCGCCTCGTGACGCGCATCACCGAGGGCCGCGTCCCCTTCGGCGACTTCGGCACCAGGCCCAGCGTCGACGACCACCAGCGCGCGGAGGCCTGGGGCACTCCGCCGACGCCGGCCTGGCAGCTCACCGACGACCTGCGCGCCCAGCTCGCGAGTGTCGCCACCGCCACGCTCAGCTCCCAGCTGCGCAAGCGCGGCCTGAACAACGTCTCCATCGACGGCCTCACCTCCACCCGTCCCGGCGCCAAGATCGTCGGGACGGCACGCACGCTCCGCTACGTCCCCAACCGGGAAGACCTGTTCGCGTCGCACGGCGGCGGCTACAACGCCCAGAAGCGCGCCTTCGACGCCGTCGGCGCCGGTGAGGTGCTCGTCATCGAAGCCCGCGGCGAGCGCGGCAGCGGCACCGTCGGCGATGTGCTCGCCCTGCGCGCGCAGGTCAACGGCGCCGCCGGGATCGTGACCGACGGCGGCGTGCGCGACCTGGAGGTCGTCGCCGCGCTCGACATCCCGACCTACCACAACGGCCCGCATCCGGCCGTGCTCGGGCGCAAGCACGTGCCGTGGGACACCGACGTGACCATCGCCTGCGGCGGCGCCACCGTGCAGCCGGGCGACGTGATCGTGGGCGACGCCGACGGTCTGCTGGTCATCCCGCCTGCGCTGGTCGAGGAGGTCGTCGCCGACGCGATCGAGCAGGAGCGGGAAGAGGAGTTCATCGCCGAGCAGGTCGCCGCGGGCGCCCGCGTCGACGGCCTGTTCCCGATGAACGCCGAATGGAAGGAGAGGTACCGCGCATGGTCGACCAGGCGGTGAAGACGGCGTCCCCGAGCAAGTCGCAGCTGGCCTACGACTTCATCCGGGCCCGCATTGACGACGGGCGGTACGTGTCCGGTTTCCGGCTCGTGCTCGGGCAGATCGCCGGGGAGCTCGACATCAGCGTCGTGCCCGTGCGCGAGGCGATCCGGCGGCTGGAGGCGGAGGGGCTGGTGACGTTCGAGAAGAACGTCGGCGCCCAGGTCGCCCTGCTGCAGGAGGCCGAGTACACGTACACGATGGAGACGCTCGCGCTGGTGGAGGGGGCGGCGACCCAGCTGTCCGCTCCCCTGCTGAACGGCGACCACCTGCACCGCGCCAGGATGATCAACCGCGAGATGATCGCGTGCCTCGACGACTTCATCCCGCACCGGTTCACCCAGCTCAACCAGGAGTTCCACGCGGTGCTGTTCGAGGAGTGCCCGAACCCGCACATCCTCGACCTCGTGCACCGCGGCTGGAACCGTCTGACCGTGCTGCGCGACTCCACCTTCAGCTTCGTGCCGGGCCGCGCCCGCGAGTCGGTCGACGAGCACGAGCACATCCTCCAGCTCATCGAGGCGGGCGCCGACGCGCTCGAGATCGAGCTCGCCGCCCGCCGCCACCGGCTGGCGACCCTGGACGCCTTCCACACGTACCAGAGCCAACACAAGCAGCAGCAGCAGCACTGACCGCACCGATCGAACGGAGGCCGCGCATGGCGCAGCACCACATCCCCGACAACCTTCCGGACAAGATCCAGCACTTCATCGACGGCCGGTTCGTCGACAGCGTCTCTGGCAAGACCTTCGACGTGCTCGACCCCGTGTCGAACGAGACGTACGTGCAGGCCGCCGCCGGCCAGAAGGAGGACATCGACCTCGCCGTGGCCGCCGCCCGGCGAGCCTTCGCCGAGGGCCCGTGGCCGCGCATGAAGCCGCGCGAGCGCGCCCGCGTGCTGAACCGCATCGCCGACGCGGTCGGGGCGCAGGACGCCCGCCTGGCGGAGCTGGAGACCTTCGACACCGGCCTCCCGATCACCCAGGCGCTCGGCCAGGCGCAGCGCGCGGCCGAGAACTTCCGCTTCTTCGCGGACCTGATCGTGGCGCAGGCCGACGACGCCTACAAGGTCCCCGGCAGCCAGCTGAACTACGTCAACCGCAAGCCGATCGGCGTCGCCGGCCTCATCACGCCGTGGAACACGCCGTTCATGCTGGAGAGCTGGAAGCTCGCGCCGGCGCTCGCGACCGGCAACACCGTCGTGCTGAAGCCGGCCGAGTTCACGCCGCTCTCGGCGAGCCTGTGGGCGGAGATCTTCCGCGACGCGGGACTCCCCGACGGGGTCTTCAACCTGGTCAACGGCCTGGGCGAGGAGGCGGGCGACGCGCTGGTGAAGCACCCCGACGTCCCGCTCATCTCGTTCACCGGCGAGAGCCGCACCGGGCAGATCATCTTCGCCAACGCCGCGCCCTACCTCAAGGGTCTGTCGATGGAGCTCGGCGGCAAGTCGCCCGCCGTGGTCTTCGCCGACGCCGACCTCGACGCGGCGATCGACTCCACCCTGTTCGGCGTGTTCTCGCTGAACGGCGAGCGCTGCACCGCCGGGTCCCGCATCCTGGTCGAGCGGCCGATCTACGACGAGTTCCTGGAGCGCTACGCCGAGCGGGCGAAGAACATCGTGGTCGGCGACCCGCACGACCCGAAGACCGAGGTCGGCGCACTCGTGCACCCGGAGCACTACGACAAGGTGATGTCGTACGTCGAGCTGGGCAAGCAGGAGGGCCGGCTGCTCGCCGGCGGCGGCCGGCCGGAGGGCCTCGAGACCGGCAACTACGTCGCCCCGACCGTGTTCGCCGACGTGGCGCCGGACGCCCGCATCTTCCAGGAGGAGATCTTCGGCCCGGTCGTGGCGATCACGCCGTTCGACACCGAGGAGGAGGCGCTCGAGCTCGCCAACGGCGTGAAGTACGGCCTCGCCGCCTACATCTGGACCAGCGACCTGGAGCGCGCCCACACCTTCGCCCAGAACGTGGAGGCCGGGATGGTGTGGCTCAACTCGCACAACGTCCGCGACCTGCGCACCCCGTTCGGCGGCGTGAAGGCGTCGGGCCTCGGGCACGAGGGCGGCTACCGCTCGATCGACTTCTACACCGACCAGCAGGCCGTCCACATCACGCTGGGGCCGGTCCACACCGCCCGGTTCGGCGCGACGGTGCACCAGCCCGAGGAGGCCGCGGAGGCGGCCGAGGACGCCGGCGACGCCTGACCCTCTCCCCCATCACAGCAAGGAAGCTCTGACATGACCTCACCCATCACCCCGGACGCCCCGGAGCCCGCCGTGACCGACGGCGACCCGATCCCGGCGCCGACCGACCGCATCCCGACGCCGAAGGCGACCCCGCCGGACGTCGTGCGCTGCGCCTACATGGAGCTCGTCGTCACCGACCTGGCCGCCAGCCGCGAGTTCTACGTCGACGTGCTCGACCTCGTCGTCACCGAGGAGGACGAGAACACCGTCTACCTGCGCTCGTTCGAGGAGTTCATCCACCACAACCTCGTGCTGCGCAAAGGCCCGGTCGCGGCCGTCGCGGCGTTCTCGTACCGCGTGCGCACCCCGGAGGACCTGGACCGCGCCGTCGCGTTCTACACCGAGCTCGGCTGCCGCGTCGAGCGTCGCGCCGAGGGCTTCACGAAGGGCATCGGCGATTCGGTGCGTGTGGAGGACCCGCTCGGCTTCCCGTACGAGTTCTTCTACGAGGTGGAGCACGTGGAGCGCCTGGCCTGGCGTTACGACCTCTACACTCCCGGCGCGCTGGTGCGGCTCGACCACTTCAACCAGGTCACTCCCGACGTGCCGCGCGCCGTGGCGTACATGGAGGACCTCGGCTTCCGTGTCACCGAGGACATCCAGGACGAGGCGGGCACCACCTACGCCGCGTGGATGCGCCGCAAGCCGACCGTGCACGACACCGCCATGACCGGCGGCGACGGCCCGCGGATGCACCACGTCGCGTTCGCCACGCACGAGAAGCACAACATCATCGCGATCTGCGACAAGCTCGGCGCCCTCCGCCGCAGCGACTGCATCGAGCGCGGCCCCGGCCGCCACGGCGTCTCGAACGCGTTCTACCTGTACCTGCGCGACCCCGACGGCCACCGCGTCGAGATCTACACGCAGGACTACTACACCGGCGACCCGGACAACCCGGTCGTCACCTGGGACGTGCACGACAACCAGCGCCGCGACTGGTGGGGCAACCCGGTCGTCCCGTCCTGGTACACCGAGGCCTCGACCGTGCTCGACCTGGACGGCAACCCGCAGCCGCTGACCTCCCGCACCGACGACTCCGAGATGGAGGTCACCATCGGCGCGGACGGCTTCTCGTACACCCGCAAGGGCGACGAGGCCCAGGGCTTCAAGCTGGGCGCGCAGGTGTAGCCGGGCCGCTCACCCCGTCACGCGGTCGCGCCGTCCGTCCCCTCGGGGCGGGCGGCGCGTCGCGTCGCGGCCGGGCGCGCCAGGTGGAGGTGGCGGACACCCTCCTCCACCTTGGTCACGCCATCCGGAACGAACCCGGCCGCACGGTAGAAGGCCTGCGCCCGCGGGTTCGGGTCGGCCACCCACAGCGTCGCCGCGGCGCCGTCCGGGATCGTGGCCTGCAGCAGCCGGCGGCCGAGGCCCGTCCCGTGGTGTGCGGCGAGCACGTAGAGGACGTGGAGCTCGCGGCCGCCCTCCTGCCCGGTGCCGTCCGCCGCCTCGTCCCAGGGCGGACCCGCCATCGCGATGCCGACGATCCGTCCGTCGTGCTCGGCCACCGCGACCGCGTTCGCCGCGTAGCGGTCGTCGGTGAGCACCGCCTCCCACATCCGCCGCCGGCGTCCCGGCGCTTCCGGATCGTCGAGCACGGCATCGGGCATGACACCGCGGTACGTCTCCTGCCACGCCTGGACGTGCACGCGTGCCATCCCCTCCGCGTCGCCGGGGCGGGCGGGCCGCACGTCGTTCATCGGCCCTCGTCCGGCGCCGCACCACGGTGGCTCGCGGCCTCCGGATGCACCACGTACACGTGCAGCATCCGATCCTCCGACGCGAACCCGTGCCGCTCGTACACCGGCACCGCCCGCGGGCTGGAGTGCACCGTCACCCGCTCGAGCCCGCGCTCCCGGGCGCGGTCGACGATCGCGTCGATGAGCCGCCCGCCGACGCCCGCGTTGCGGCGCCCGGGCTCGACGTACGCGCACTGCAGGTCGCCCGAGGCCCGGTCGAACGCCCGCGCGCTCGGCACGCGCGAGAGCACGGCCAGCCACGTCATCCCGACCACCCGTCCATCCTCGACGGCGACGACGCACTCGTGGCTGTCGGCGTGGTCGGCCGCCCAGAGCGCGAACCGCTCGGCGAACACCTCCCGGCTGTCGTCGGCGACCCCGCCGAACTCGAACACCGAATCCCAGCGCAGTCCCCCGACCGCCGCCCACTCGTCCGGCCGTGCCGGCCTCACCTCGATGGTCCCCATCCCGTCACCCTACGACCCGCGGCACCGCCCATCGGGTAACCTCGCCCCATGGGGGATGTCGTCGCCGCGCCGCGCGTGCGCTGGTACCGCAGGACGCCACCGGCCGGAATGGGCCGCTTCGCTCGCGGCGTGTGGTGGGCCGGCCACGGCCAGCTGTTCATCGGCCTGGCCCTCGCGGTGCTCGGTCCGGTGCTGTTCGTCGCCGCCCTGCTGCATCCGGCGGTGGGCGGCGCGGCGTACACCGGCGTGCTGCTGTTCGCGATGGCGGCGCCGTTCGCGTGCTCCGGGCTGCTGCTGCGCCGGTTCGCGCCTCACCTGGAGCGCGACGGCAGTGCGCTGTTCTTCCGGGTGATCGAGCTCGCCGCCGTCGTGCTGGCGATCGCCGTGCTGTCCATCGCGTTCGTGTGGGTGGACATGCTCGTGCTCATCCTGCTGAGCTACGGCTGGATGCTCGGCGCCTCCTGACCCGGTGCCCCGGTCAGTGCGAGCCCAGCATGGACCCGTTCATGGAGTAGCCGCCGCGCGGGTCGGGCGACGGCTCCGGCTCGTCGAACCGGGGGTTCGCCTTGCCCGGGAGGCTCTCCGCCGGCCGGTGCATCCGCCGCGCGAACACGACCGCCACGACGGTCGCCGCCAGCAGCACGGCCCCCGCGGCGATCAGCGCCCAGCCGACCGTCTCACCGCGCGCGACCAGGGCCACCCCGAACGGCGCGGTCAGCCACGTGCCGGCGCCCGCCAGGAACGCGGCGACCCACAACAGGGCCACCCTCCGCCGGCGACGCTCGTCCTTCTCCAGTCCCGCTAGCAGTGCGCTCATCGTGACCACCCCCTGCGATCACCCTAGCGGGGCAGCGGGGCGGCCGGGAAGTGCCCGTCGATTGCGGTCACCCTCGCTCGACCACCTCGAACCGGTTCCCGTCCGGGTCGTGCCCCGCGAACATCGCCGGAACCCCGGGCCAGCGCAGCAGCTCACCGACGTCGACGCCGTGCTCCCGGAGGCTCCGGTGCGCGCGCTCGGCGTCCGCGGTCTCGAACCGGATCCCCGTCTCGACCCCCGCTGGCGCGGTCTCGCTCGCCGGCACGAGCGACACCGACACCGCAGAGCCGGGCGGCGCCAGCATGATCCACCGCGCGCCGAGCTGCGGCAGCGGCGCATCCACGCGCACCTCGAAGCCGAGCGTGTCCCGGTAGAAGGCGAGCGCGCGATCCTGGTCGGCGACCGGGATGCCGATGGTCGAGATGCCGACGATGCCGGGGGTGTTCGTGTCCGTCATGGGGGCATGATGGCGCAGGGGGTGGGGGCTGCGGTAGTGCCCGATCGCGTTTGCCTCGACAGATCGGTGCGATCGCTACGACGCGCTGGGTATGAAGGCGCGAAGGTGTTCGCGCAGCGCTTCATCGCACACATAGACGTAGGTTCCGCGGATTCCTCTGGTGAGGAGGACGGCGTAGATGTTCTTGACGTATCGTTCGACGTCTTCGTCGGCATAGACGATTCCGCGCATGCGGTTGTTCTCGAAGCCTTTCTTGTCCCAGTAGTGGGTTCGATCGAACCTGATGGATCCCGTGATCGGATCGAGCCGGAGATCTCGTCCGATGACGACGCCGGCGTAATTGAGGTCGTAGCCTTGAAGGGTGTGGATCGACCCGACTTCATCGACAGAATGGGCCGAGTTGATCCAGTCCTTGTCCGTTGAATTCCACCGCCACCGACGGCCGTCGATCTGGATGTCGTAGGGGCGTTCGGCGAGAGGGACGCGCTTCATCCCCTTTTTCTTCGGGTCGGACTTCCACTCCCACGCGTAGCCGGCCGCGAGTCGCGCAAGCCCGAACTGACGGTCTCGCTTCCGCACGAGGTCTTCCATCGCACCCATGTCGTCGAACAGCAAGAACTCGTACTCGCCCAAGTCGGGTCGTGTGGGGTTCTCTCCGGACAGCATCTCCCTCACGAAGCCGATGTAGTCGCTTCCGGCCCTGACCCGCATCTGGGTCTTCAGCGGGAAGAAACTGACGTTGGACCGGGCCTCCTGGATGGTCTTGGCCACCACGTCGGATGAGAGGTCCGCAGGTCGTACGCTCTGCTTCGCGTCCATGAGCAGCACGGTGTGCGAGGCCTGTTTGCGAATCCAGTCGAGCTGGGTGTATTCCAGGGAATCCGCGCCGAAGAGCCGCTCGTTGATCGTCCTGAAGGCGGCGTTCAGGGAGCCCGACGACTGGTTCGCCCGCTGATTCAACCGGTGTGCTTCATCGACCACCAACACGTCGTATGGCTCCTTGGACATTCCGACGTCGTAGGCCGTCACGACCATCGACCGCTCGAGCCCCACAGTGCGGTCGAACACTCTCGCGATCGAGCGACGAAGCGACTGCTGGGGCACGACCATGCCGATCCTCAGCCCGCGCAACATTTCCGGGTATCCGCTGGCGAAGAAGTCCGAGATCGCACTCCCCTGTTCCGCGTCCTCGACTCCCCGCGACGACGCGATGTCGCGGAGAGTCTTCACCAGGGAGATACCGACGATTGTCTTTCCCGTGCCGGGACCGCCGGACACCACCGTGGTCGTCCGTTTGTCCCGGGCCAACGCTCCGAAGAGCACCTTGAGGATCTCGAGGATGGCCCCTTCCTGGTCTGGAACAAGCGATTTGAAAGGAGACAGCTTGAAGAACTCGCTGTTCTCGATCGCTGGAAGCGATTGGCGGAACAGTCCTCGCCCGCGAAGCTCGTCGAAGATCTCGTGGAAGCGCGGTTGAAATGACGCTCGCCCGGCGTACTCCTCGTTCCGATGACCGTCGTTGGCGTTGATGACTCTGAACCGTCCGTCGGAGTAGAGCCATTGGATCAGGAGCGATTCCAGGTCGTAGCACGCGGACCGATGAAAGGAGTCATCGAGCACGATCCGTGCCACCTTGAGGTGCTCCTTCCTGGGATCGCGGCGATGCTGCGACATTCGGAGCAGCGCGTTCCCCGTCTCGCCGACGTACACGTCACGATGATCGTTGATGGCGTAGACAGCAGGCCAGTTCCTCAGCTTTCCCGTCGGGTCGGGATAGTCGGTCAAGCTTGTCCGCGCGAACGCGATCTCGGCTACATCAAAGCCGGTCATACCGAGCGCTTCTCCCGTGCGCCTTCTCGACGGGGTACTTGGCTCGGGTGATCTCGAGCTTCTCGAGGATGATGTCCTCGGGCTCGACGCCGAGCTGATCGGCCAGCTCGTAGCAGTACGTCAGCACGTCTGCGAGTTCCAGTCGGACGCGATCCCGGTCGAATTCGGGTGACCATTGGAACTCTTCGAGGAGCTCTCCCGCCTCGATCGCAATCGACTTCGCGAGGTTCTCCGGCGAGTGAAATTGGGCCCAGTCTCGTTCTGCGATGAAAGCGCGAAGCGCACTCATCGCCCTCTCGTTGGTCACGAGATACAGACTAGTGGGCACCCATCGAGGGATGTCGGAGGCCGTCCGCGGGAGCGCAGAGACCACGCGACATTCGAGGAAGAAGCACCCGAGAATAGGAGCTTCGCTACTGCTGGGGTACCTGGACTCGAACCAAGAACAACTGAACCAGAATCAGCCGTGTTGCCAATTACACCATACCCCACTGCTCCGAACCGCGGCCCGGGCACGAGAAACAACTCTAGCCTACCCGCGGGCCGGACTACAAAACGGCGGCGTCGTCCAGGGCCAGCCCGATCAGGTCGCGGTTGAGGGCCGCCGCGACGGTCGCGCCGGTGCCCGCGGCGACGATGAGCTGCTGTGGTCCCGGGGCCGTCGTCTCGCCCGCCGCGTACACGCCCGGCAGCGAAGTGCGGCCGTGGCGGTCGGTCACCAGGTAGCCCTCGTCGTCGCGGTCGAGGTCGAGCGCGTCGGCGAAGGCGAGCGCCGGGGACCACACCGGGCGGAGGAAGCCGCCGGCGCGGTCGATGACCGTGCCGTCCTCCAGGCGGATGCCGGTCATCACGCCCTTCCCCCCCACCACGTCGTCGATGCGGCGGCGCTCGACGGCGACACCGAGGCGGGCGAGGGCGCGCTCCTCGTCGTCCGTCACGCTGTCGGCGGCGTTCGTGAAGACGATCAGGTCGTCCGTCCACTGGGTGAGCAGCAGGGCGCGCTCGGCGAGGTCGGCGGTCTCGCCGATCAGGGCGAGCGGGCGGCCGGCCTCCTCGTAGCCGTCGCACTCCACGCAGCTGTGCAGCTGCGTGCCGTAGTAGGCGCGCAGGCTCGGGATGGCCGGCATGGTCTCGGTCACGCCGGTCGCGATCACCACGGTCTCGGCGACGACGTCGACGTCCTGGCCGCCGCGCACACCGCGGCCGGTCACCCGGAAGCCCGAGCCCTCGACCGTCAGCGCGTCGACCTGGGCGAAGACCACGGTCGCGTGCTCGTACGCCTCCACCTCCTCGCGACCCATCCGGCGCAGATCCAGGGGCGAGACGCCGTCGCGGGTGAGGAAGCCGTGCGCGCGCAGCGTCGCGGCGTGCCGGGGACGGTTGCCGTCCACCACGAGCACGCGCCGGCGGGCCCTGGCCAGGTTCAGCGCGGTCGACAGTCCGGCCGGGCCGCCCCCGACCACGACCACCTCGTACGACGCGTCCAGCGGTGACGCCACCCCGCTCACGGCCGCTACCCCAGGGCCGCCGACAGGCGGTCGAGGCGGGCGATCGTCTCGGCCTTGCCGAGGATCTCCATCGACTCGAACAGCGGGGGCGACACGCGGCGGCCCGACAGGGCCACGCGGAGCGGGCCGAACGCGACCCGCGGCTTCAGGCCGAGGCCCTCAACCAGCGCGTCACGCAGGGCGGACTCGATCGCGTCATGCGTCCACTCCGACTCGGGCACCAGCTCCAGGGCGCCGAGCGCCGCGGCGAGCACCTCGCCCGCGTTCGCCGGCAGGGAGGCGCGCGCGTCGTCCTCGACGACCAGGGAGGCGGCGTCGGTGAACAGGAAGCCCAGCATCCCGGGCGTCTCGCCCAGCAGCTGCACGCGCTCCTGCACCAGCGGCGCGGCCTTCGCCAGCACCTCGCGCTGCGCGGCCGTGAGCGGCTCCTCCACGACGCCGGCCGCCGCCAGGTACGGGATGGTGCGCTCAGCGAAGTCGGCCACATCCAGCAGGCGGATGTGGTCGCCGTTGATCGACTCGGCCTTCTTCAGGTCGAAGCGGGCCGGGTTCGGGTTGACGTCCTTCACGTCGAACGCGGCCACCATCTCCTCGAGAGAGAAGACGTCGCGGTCGTGGGTCAGCGACCAGCCCAGCAGGGCCAGGTAGTTCACCAGGCCCTCGGGGATGAAGCCGCGGTCGCGGTGGTGGAACAGGTTCGACTCGGGGTCGCGCTTCGAGAGCTTCTTGTTGCCTTCGCCCATCACGTACGGGAGGTGGCCGAACCGCGGAACGAACGTGGTCACGCCCGCATCGATCAGCGCATGATAGAGCGCGATCTGGCGCGGGGTGGACGACAGCAGGTCCTCGCCGCGGAGGACGTGGGTGATGCCCATCAGGGCGTCGTCGACCGGGTTCACGAAGGTGTACAGCGGGTGGCCGTTCGGGCGGACGACGACGAAGTCGCTGAACGACCCCGCCTTGAAGGTGATCTCGCCGCGCACCAGGTCGTCGAAGCTGAGGTCGTCGTCCGGCACGCGCAGCCGCAGCGCCGGCTGGCGGCCCTCGGCGCGGTAGGCGGCCTTCTGCTCGTCGGTGAGGTCGCGCTCGAAGTTGTCGTAGCCGAGCTTCGGGTCGCGGCCGAGCGAGATGTTACGCGCCTCGATCTCCTCCGGCGTCGCGAAGCTCTCGTAGATGTGACCCGACTCTACGAGCCGCGCGATCAGGTCGCGGTAGATGTCGTAGCGCTGCGACTGGCGGTAGGGGCCGTCGGGGCCGCCGACGTCGATCCCCTCGTCCCAGTCGAGCCGCAGCCAGCGGAGCGCGTCGAGGATCATCTCGTAGCTCTCCTCGCTGTCGCGCGCCGCGTCGGTGTCCTCGATGCGGAAGATCAGCTTGCCGCCGGTGTGCCGGGCGTAGGCCCAGTTGAACAGCGCCGTGCGGATGAGGCCGACGTGGGGCGTTCCGGTCGGGGACGGGCAGAAGCGCACGCGCACATCGGCGCCCGAGGCGGTGGAGAAGGGGTGAGCGATCGAGTCAGACATACATCCCCGATCCTACCGGGGAGGCTACTTCGGGGCGCGCACCGGATTGACGAGCGAGCCGACGCCCTCCACCTCGACCTCGACCGTGTCGCCGGGCTTCATCGGACCGATGCCGGACGGCGTCCCAGTGAGGATGACATCCCCCGGCAGCAGGGTGAAGACGCTGGAGGCGTAGGCGACGATCGACGGGATGTCGTGCACCATGTCGGAGATCGGCGCCTCCTGCTTGAGCTCGCCGTTGAGGCGGGTGCGGAGCACGGCGGCGGGCGCGAGCTCGGTCTCGATCACCGGGCCGAGCGGACAGAAGGTGTCGAAGCCCTTCGCGCGCGTCCACTGGCCGTCCTTCTGCTGCAGGTCACGCGCGGTGACGTCGTTGGCGACGGTGTAGCCGAAGATGTGGTCGGCGGCATCCTCCGCGCGCACGTTGCGCGCGATCTTGCCGATGACCACGGCGAGCTCGCCCTCGAAGTCGACGCGCTCGGACTGCGGCGGCACGACGATCGGGTCGCCCAGACCGATCACGGCGGTGTTCGGCTTCAGGAACAGCAGCGGCTCGCCCGGCGCCTCCCCGCCCATCTCGGCCGCGTGCTCGCGGTAGTTCTTGCCGACGGCGACGACCTTCGACCGCGGGATGACGGGCGCGAGCAGCGCGCCGACCTTCGCCAGAGGGACGCGCTCCCCGGTGGTGTCGAAGCCGGTGAACATCGGGTCGCCCGCCAGCACGACGAGGGCGTCCTCGTCGACGATGCCGTAGTCGATGGCGGGGGTCGGCTGACCGTCGCGGGTGTGGCTGAATCGTGCGATCTTCACGGGTTCGAGCCTACCGCCGCGCGGGCGGACCGCCGGCGGAGTAGCCCGCGTGCACCTCGGGGTCGAGGCCGTGCGCGGCCGCGAGCTTCGCCACGAGGGCGGCGAACGTCTCACGCTCCTCCGGGTCGAGCGGCTCCAGGATGTCGGCGTTCTGCCGCTCCGCCGCGGCACGCAGGGCGCCGAGCGTCTCCCGGCCGGCTTCCGTCACCTCCAGCCGGTGGTTGCGCCGATCCTCCGGGTCGCGGGCCCGCACGACGAGACCCGCCTGCTCCAGAGCGTCCACGAGAACGACCACCCGGCTCGGAGCCGATCCGAGGCGGGCGGCGAGCGCGCGCTGGCTGAGGCCCGGCTCCCGGACCAGGATGCGCAGCACGCCGGCGGTCGCGGGCGTGAGGCCGGACGGCTTGATCAGCTCGGCGAAGCGGGCCGACGCGTACGACCCGAGCTGGGAGACGAGGAAGCCGATGCGGACGGGACGGGCGGTCACAGCCCCATCATAGCGCCATTGACAGAACCATTCATAGTATGCATCATTATTGCCATGACCGAATCTGCTGCCCCGACTCCCTCACGTCGCCCCGGCGGCCCGCCGCTCGGACCGCTGGCGATCGTGACGCTCTCGCTCACCGTCGCCGCCGTCGCCGTGCTCGTGGCGGGGACGGGATCCGTCCCCGACCCGTTCGCCGACCCGGCCGCGGTCGCCGCCTGGTACGCGGAGCACACGGTGGCCGTCCGGGTCGGCGCGCTGCTGCAGTTCGGCGCAGCCGTGCCGCTCGGTATCCTCGCCGCGTCGGCGTACGCCCGGCAGTTGCGGCTCGGGGTGCGCGTGCCCGGACCGGTCATCGGCCTCTTCGGCGGCATCGCGGCCTCCATCGCCCTGTCGACCTCGGCCCTGGTCACGTGGTCGCTCACCGGCGCGCTCGGCCCGGGCGCCGACGGGGTCGCCGCCGCGCTGGCGCGCCTGGCCTTCGCGCTCGGCGGCGTGGGGTACGCCACCGGCCTGGGACTGCTGATGGCCGGCATCGCGGTGCCCGCCTACATTCTGCGCCTCGTGCCCCGTTGGCTCGCCGGAGTGGGATTGGTGCTGGCCGCCCTCGGCGAGCTGTCGTTCCTGTCGCTCGTGATCGACCCGCTGCAGGCGCTACTGCCGGTGGTCCGCTTCGGCGGAGGCGCGTGGCTGATCGCGGCCGCGTTCCTGCTGCCGGTCGCCCGCCCCCGACGCGGCGGCTCCGCCGACGCGAGGGAGGTGCGGTGATGTCGACCGCGATCGTGGTGGGAGCGAACGGAGGCATCGGCGGGGAGGTGGCGCGCCGTCTCGCGGCGACGGTGGACCGGGTGCTGCTCGTGTCCCGTGACGCCGGCCGGCTGGACGTGCTGGCGCGCGAGCTGCGCGGGACCGGCGACGTCGTGGCCGAGGCGGTGAACGCGGGCGCGCTCGCGACCGAGCTGCGCCGAACCGGCACGGAGGTCGTGGCCGAGGCATTGGACGCCTCCGTCCCCGGCGCGCTTCAGCGGTTCCTCGACGCCCACGCGCCGGAGGGCATCGATGTGGCCGTCAACAACGCGGGCGTGGCGCACGCGCCGACTCCGTTCGGCGAGCTTCCCGAGAGCGAGATCCGTCGCGTCCTCGACGTCGACCTCGCCGGGCTGGCGTTCTGTCTGCGCGCGGAACTGGCCGTCATGCGGCCCGGCGGCGCGGTGGTGAACGTCGCGTCGACGGCCGGGATCGCCGGCGCGCCGGGCATGGGGGCGTACGCCGCCGCCAAGCACGGCGTCGTCGGCCTGACCCGAACGGCGGCGCTCGACTACGCGGCGCGCGGCATCCGGGTGAACGCCGTCTGCCCCGGCCCGATCGAGTCCGGCCGGGTCATGGCGCAGCCGGCGGAGGTGCGCGACAGCATCGGCCGGCACATCCCGATGCAGAGGATGGGGCGCGCCGCCGAAGTCGCGGAGGCGGTCCTCTGGCTGGCCTCCCCCGCCGCGTCGTTCGTCACCGGGGTCGCGCTCCCCGTGGACGGCGGCAAGACCGCGGCCGTCTGAAAGGACGGGAGATGAACCCTCTGCTCGTGCTGCGCGAGGCCCTCGTGCTCGTGCACCTCGTCGGATTCGCGCTGCTGCTCGGCGGCTGGACGGTGCAGGCGTTCCGGCGCGACTACACCACGACGACCCTGTTCCGCACGGGTCTCGGCGTGATGATCGTGTCCGGCCTGCTCCTCGCCATCCCGTTCCCGGCAGGCGTGGACCTCGACTACGTGAAGCTCGCGGTGAAACTGGTCGTCGCTTTCACCATCGGCGGGATGTTCGGCGTCGTCATCACGCGGGAACGTGCCGGCCGGCCGACCGCCGCGCCGTTCTGGAGCATCGGCGCCCTCGCGCTGCTCAACGCCGGGATCGCGGTGTTCTGGCACTGACAGGCGCCGTGTTTCTGCGACGAGGCCGTGGTTCTGCGGCGACGCCGTCACTCCCCCGAGCTCAGCGCCGCCACGATGCGGGCGATCGCCGGGGTCGGGACATGGCGCCGCTCCCCCACGCGCAGCAGCGCGCCCCCGAGCGCGTCGAGCTCGCTCGGCGCCCCGGCGGCGAGATCCTCCTGCAGCGAGGTGCGCATGCCGCCGGGGACGCTGCGCAGCGCACGGACCAGGTCGAGCTCCGCCACGGGAACGCCCTCGGCCGCCGAGCAGGCGACGATCTCCGACACCACGGCCTCGGTCAGCTCCGGGTCCTCGCTGAGGGCGGCTCCGGCCGGCTGTCGCCAGTACGACGTCAGCAGGGCGAGCGCGGCGAGGAGGCGGAACTTGGCCCAGAGGACCTCCGCCTCGGTCCCGCCGGTGCGCACGCTGGGGCCGGCGTCCGCCAGGGCCCGGACGACGGGCGAGTCCGCCGCGACCTCCGGCGCCTCGATGCGGACGAACGGGCTGCGGTGGTCGATCACCGTGGGCGACGCGCGCAAGGCGGAGACGGCGATGGAGGCGCCGGTGACGGACACCCCCGGAAGCGCCGCGCGGAGCGGACCCATGTGCTCGATCCCGTTGAGGAAGGAGACGACCTCCGCGGGGCGCGCTGCCGCGATGCCCGGCAGCACGTCCTCGAGCCCGTACGCCTTGGTGGCGAGGATCACGCTCGCTCCGGCCGGCACGTCCGTCTCGGCGCGGAGACGCTGCACGCCGTCGCCGAACTGCGCGCTCCGCACCTGGAGGCCGTCCCGTCGGAGGGCCTCCACCGTCGCCGGACGCCCCACCGCGACGACCTCGTGGCCCGCCCGCTGCAGCAGCCAGGCGAGCAGTCCGCCGACGGCGCCGGGTCCGACCACCGCGAACACCGTGTCACCCGTGTCACCACGCGCGTCACCCGTGTCGGTCACCGGTCGCTCCTTCCCTCGCGCCGCCGGCGCAGGCGTTCCTCCGGTCCTCGCCGCCCGACGCCCCGGCGGCGCGGCGCGGCGAGGACCGTGCGGCGCGCTACGCGTCGAGACGGTACATCCAGTTGTGACGGTCGCGGGCGCGGCCGTACTGAATGTCGGTCAGCTCCTGGCGCAGCGACATGGTGAGCTCGCCCGGAGGGGCGGTGATGTCGCCGACCGTGAAGGTGTCGGACTTGAGCTCGCCGATCGGGGTGATCACGGCAGCGGTGCCGCACGCGAAGACCTCGACGATGTCTCCGGACTCCACGCCGTCGCGCCACTCGTCGATGGTGACCTTTCGGCGCTCGACCGCGTGGCCGCGGTCACGGGCCAGCTGCAGCACCGAGTCGAGCGTGATGCCCTCGAGGATGCTGTCGGAGTCGGGGGTGACGAGCGTGCCGTCTTTGTAGACGAGCACCACGTTCATGCCGCCGAGCTCCTCGAGGTACTTGCCCTCGACCGAGTCGAGGAAGAGCACCTGGGCGCAGCCGTGCTCGTACGCCTCCGCCTGCGGCAGCAGGCTCGACGCGTAGTTGCCACCGGTCTTCGCCGCACCGGTGCCGCCCTTGCCGGCGCGCGACCAGCGGTCGGACAGCCAGATGGACACCGGCGCCACGCCGCTCGGGAAGTAGGCGCCGGCCGGGCTCGCGATCAGGTAGTACGCGACCTTGTTGGCCGGGCGGACGCCGAGGAACGCCTCCTTGGCGAACATGAACGGGCGCAGGTAGAGGCTCGTCTCCGGCGCGTCGGGCACCCAGTCGCCGTCGACCGCGATGAGCTGCTTGAGCGAGTCGAGGAAGTGCTCGACCGGCAGCTCGGGCAGCGCCAGGCGGTAGGCCGACCGCTGCATGCGGGCCGCGTTGGCCTCCGGGCGGAAGGTCCAGATCGAGCCGTCCTCGTGCCGGTACGCCTTGAGGCCCTCGAAGATCTCCTGCGCGTAGTGGAACACCGCGGCCGACGGCTCCAGCTGGATCGGGCCGTACGGCGAGACGCGGGGACGGTGCCAGCCGCCCTTGGCGGACCAGCAGATGTCGACCATGTGGTCGGTGAAGTAATTGCCGAACCCGGGGTTCGCCAGGATCTCCGCGCGGGCGGCGGCCTCGCGGGCCGCCTCGTTGCGGGTGACGTTCCAGAGCAGGCCCGAGGTCTCGGTGGGGCCGGTGGTGAGGTTGATGCTGGTCGAGGTCATGTCAGTCCTTTGCGCGACGGTGAATCAATTCTGCGCCACCCGGGCCGCGATCGCGTCCCCGATCTCGGCGGTGGAGCGGGACGCGCCCGTGCGGGCGGCGAGGTCGGCGGTCACCGCCTGCTCGACACGCTCGGCGAGCTCCTTCTCGCCGAGGTGACGGAGGAGGAGCGCCGTGGAGAGGATCGCGGCGGTGGGGTCGGCCTTCTGCTGGCCGGCGATGTCCGGAGCCGATCCGTGAACCGGTTCGAACATGCTCGGGAAGGCCCCGGCCGGGTTGATGTTGCCCGAGGCCGCCAGCCCGATGCCGCCGCTGATCGCGGCCGCGAGGTCGGTGAGGATGTCGCCGAAGAGGTTGTCCGTGACGATCACATCGAATCTACCAGGATCCGTCACCAGGAAGATGGTCGCCGCGTCGACGTGCAGGTAGTCGACCGCCACGTCGGGGTGCTCGGCGGCCACCGCGTCGACGATCCGCTTCCAGAGGCCGCCGGCGAAGGTCAGCACGTTGGTCTTGTGCACCAGGGTGAGCTTCTTGCGCCGCTGCTCCGCCTGCTCGAAGGCGTAGCGCACCACGCGCTCGACCCCGTACGCCGTGTTGACGGAGACCTCGTTGGCGATCTCGTGCGGGGTGCCCTGGCGGATGGCGCCGCCGTTGCCGACGTACGGACCCTCCGTGCCCTCGCGGACCACGACGAAGTCGACCTCTCCGGGAGCGGCGAGCGGGCTCGCGATGCCGGGGAACAACGTCGTCGGGCGCAGGTTGACGTAGTGGTCGAGCGAGAACCGCAGCTTCAGCAGCAGGCCGCGCTCGATGTTCGCACCCGCGAGACGCGGGTCGCCCGGCTTTCCCCCGACGGCGCCGAGCAGGATCGCATCGTGGCCGGCGATCGCCGCCAGGTCGTCGTCGGTCAGCACCTCTCCGGTGGCGAGGTAACGGTCGGCCCCGAGCGAGAAGGGCGTCTTCTCGAACGACAGCGCGCTGCCCTCCGTGACCGCGTCGAGCACCTTCACCGCCTCGGCGATGACCTCTGGTCCGATCCCGTCGCCCGGGATGACGGCGAGCTTGACGGTTCGGGACATGACACTCCTGCGCTGGGTCGGGGATCGATTCGGTACAGCAACCCTATCGCCGCCCGGCCCGCGCGATCGCTCGCGAGCGAAGTCGGTGGATAACCGGTGCGGAGGCATACCTGTGGACGGGTTTCACCGCCCGCAGGACCTCAGGACCGCACGTGCCGGAGCGTCACGAGCGCCACGATCGCCGCCGCCGCGACCAGCCCGACGCCGATGACGGCGGTCACGCCGACCCCGCTGTCGAACGCGGCCCGGGCCGAGGCCAGCAGCTGCTCGGCGAGTGGTGCCGGCAGCGTGCCCGCGACCGTCACGGCGCCGCCGAGCGTCTCGCCCGCGGCGTCCGCCTGTCCGGCCGACAGTCCCTCCGGCACGACGAGCGCCGCCCGGTAGGACGCGGTGATGATCGTGCCGAGGATCGCCGTGCCGAGTACCGCGCCCAGCTCGTACGCGGTCTCGGAGACCGCGGACGCCGCCCCCGCCTTCGCCGCGGGCGCCGTCGAGATGACGAGCTCGTTGGACACGGTCTCCGCCGCGCCGATGCCTGCGCCGAGCAGCACGAACGCCCCGAGCAGCACACCCCACGGCGCTCCGCCGCCGGTCAGGGCGACCAGCAGGTACCCGGCCGCCGAGAGCACGAGCCCGCCGGCGATCACGGCGCCGGGCCGGATGCGCCGCGCGACCGGCACGACGACGAGCCCTGCGACGATCATGGTGGCGAGCCCCGGCAGCAGCACGAGCCCGGACTGGAGGGGCGACAGCCCGATCACCAGCTGCAGGTGCTGCGACACGAAGAACAGGAAGCCGACCAGCGAGATGACGCTCAGCAGGTTGACCACGATCGCGCCGCTGAAGGCGGGCCTCGTGAACAGTCGCATGTCGAGCATCGGCTGCGGCCGCCGCAGCTGCCGGCGCACGAACAGCGCGCCGGAGGCCACGCCGAGGACGATCGCGCCGACGGCGACCGGCGAGAACCCGTCCACCGCCAGCACCTTGATGCCGTAGACGATCGGCGCCATGGTGAGCAGCGAGAGCAGGATGCTCACGACGTCCACCGGACCCGGAGCGGGGTCGCGCGACTCCTTGACCAGGAGCGGCGCGAGCACGAGCAGCGGGATGAGGACGGGCACCGCGAGCAGGAAGACGGAGCCCCACCAGAAGTGCTCCAGCAGCACGCCGCCGACGATCGGGCCGAGCGCCGAACCGGCCGCGAACCCGGAGGCCCAGATCGCGATGGCGAGCCGGCGCTGCTCCCGGTCGAGGAAGACGCTGCGCAGCAGCGAGAGGGTGGACGGCATCAGCATGGCGCCGAACACGCCGAGCGCGGCACGCGCGACGACGAGCCACTCGGCCGTCGGCGCGAACGCGGCGAGGGCGGACACCGCCGCGAAGCCGGTGGCGCCGACGAGCAGGAGCCGGCGCCGGCCGATGCGGTCGCCGAAGCTGCCCATGGCCACGAGGAGACCGGCGAGGACGAGCGGGTAGACGTCGACGATCCACAGCATCCCGGTGGCGGAGGGCCGAAGCGCCTCGGAGATCGACGGCAGCGCGAAGCTGAGCACGGTGTTGTCGACCGAGACCAGCAGGGTGGGCAGCATGAGCACGGCCAGCGCCGCCCAACCGCGGGCACCGGCGCGGGTGACGGCGGGGGCGGAAAGCGTGTGGGTCGTGGACATGGAATCTACTGTACCGTCTGGACGGTACAGTAGCAAGGGGATGCGGCTACCATGGGCCTCATGCCGCCCGCCCCCGCGCCAACGCCCGCCCCCTCCCCCGGCTCCCCCGCCAGCCCGGGAACGGCCCAGACCTCGGCCAGGGACCGCGTGCTGGACGCCTACGAGGAGCTCCTCGCCGAGCAGAGCGAGCGCGCCGCCACACTCGAGGCCGTCGCGGCACGCGCGGGCGTCTCGAAGGGCGGCCTGCTCTACCACTTCGCGTCGAAGGAGGCGCTCGCCTCCGGCGTCCTCGACCGGTTCTCCGACCTGATCGAGGACGACATCCGCCGGATGCGGGAGGCGGAGGACGGGCCGGTCGACTACTTCCTACGCACGTCCATCCCGACCGACTCGCGCTTCGAACGCGCCATCGTCGCCATCGCCCGACTGGCGCAGGCGGCCGACCCGCGCGCCCGAGACGCCCTCGCGGGCGCGCAGCGGCGCTGGCTGGAGGTGCTGCAGGAGGCCGTCGGCGACCCGCTGGTGGCGCGCGCGATCATGCTCATCGGCGACGGGATGTACTACAACACCGCCCTGCTCCCCGCCACGAACAACGTGCTCCGCGACGAGACGGACATCGACGACCTCGTCGCCCTCATCCGCCGGTTCGCGGAGGGGCGCTGAGGCCGGAGGAGTCTCAGGACTCCGTGATGTCGATCTCCTGCATGAGGTCGGCGTCGATCGCCAGCCGCACCTTCTCGAGCAGGCCGTCCGGCACGCGCGAGTCGACCGTGAGGACGGACAGCGCCTTGCCTCCGGCCGAGGTGCGGGCGATCTGCATGCCGGCGATGTTGATGTCGGCCTCGCCGAACTCGCGGCCGTAGACCGCGACGATGCCGGGTCGGTCGTCGTAGACCATGACGACGAGGTGCTCGGCGACCGGGACCTCCACGTCGTAGCCGTTGATGCCGACGATCTTCTCGATCTGCTTCGGCCCGGTCAGGGTGCCGGAGACCGAGACCTGCGAGCCGTCGCTCAGCGCACCGCGCAGCGTGATCAGGTTGCGGTACTCCTCGCTCACCGAGTCGGTGACGAGGCGCACCTCGATGCCGCGCTGCTCCGCGAGCAGCGGCGCGTTCACGTAGGAGACGGTCTCGCTGACGATGTTGGTGAAGATGCCCTTCAGCGCCGCGAGCTTCAGCACGCTCACGTCGTAGTCGGCGAGCTCGCCGCGCACCTCGACGTCGACGCTGGTGACCGGGCTGCCGGCGAGGCCGGAGAACACCTGGCCGAGCTTCTCGACCAGCGGGATGCCCGGGCGGACGTACGGGTCGATGACCCCGCCGGCGACGTTGACCGCGTCCGGCACCAGCTCGCCGGAGAGCGCGAGGCGCACCGAGCGCGCGACCGAGACGCCGGCCTTCTCCTGCGCCTCGTCGGTGGAGGCGCCGAGGTGCGGGGTGACCACGACGTTCTCGAGGGCGAGCAGCGGCGAGTCCTGCGGGGGCTCGGAGACGAACACGTCGAGGCCCGCACCGGCGATCGTGCCGGTGGTGAGGGCACGGTAGAGCGCGTCCTCGTCGATGAGGCCGCCGCGCGCGACGTTGACGATGAACGCCGTGTCCTTCATCAGCGCCAGCTGGTCGTCGGAGATCATGCCGGTGGTCTCCGGCGTCTTCGGCATGTGGATGGTGACGAAGTCGGACTGCGCGAGCAGCTCGTCGAGCGTCACCAGCTGCACACCGAGCTGCTGCGCCCGGGCGCTGGTCACGTACGGGTCGTACGCGATGACGTTGGTGCCGAACGACTGCAGCCGCGCCGTGATGAGCGCGCCGATGCGGCCGAGGCCGATGATGCCGATGGTCTTCTCGTACAGCTCGACGCCGGTGTACTTGGAGCGCTTCCACTGTCCCTGCGCGAGCGCGTTGTGCGCGGCCGGGATGTGCCGGGCGAGGCTCAGGATGTGGCCGACCGTGAGCTCGGCGGCCGAGATGATGTTGGAGGTCGGCGCGTTGACGACCATCACGCCGGCGTTGGTGGCGGTCTTGATGTCGACGTTGTCGAGCCCGACGCCGGCGCGGGCGATGACCTTGAGCACGGGCGCCGCGGCGATGACCTCGGCGTCGACCTTCGTGGCGGAACGCACCAGGATCGCGTCGGCGTCGGCGACGGCGGCGAGCAGTGCCGGCCGATCGGTCCCGTCCACCGAGCGGATCTCGAAGTCGGGCCCGAGGGCGTCGACGGTGGCGGGCGAGAGTTCTTCGGCGATCAGGACGACCGGCTTTGTCACGTGGCAGATCCTTACGAAAGGGCGAGGGCTGGCTTGGGAGATGCGCCACGGTCGATGGGGCGCCGAACGGGTTAACTCTAGCGGGCGGGCGAGGGCGGCTTTCGCCGCGTTACGCCTTCGCGGCCAGGGCGGTGGACCCCGGCGGGTGGGAGCGGAAGGGGTGCCGCACACGCGTGCGTGCGGCACCCCTCCTGCTGATCGCGCCGACCTCGGGTCAGCGGGCGACCTCGCCGTCGACGTAGTCGTCGTCGTTGGAGGCGTTCCAGGCGAACAGCTTGCGCAGCTCGCGGCCGGTGGCCTCGATCGGGTGCTGCTCGCCCTTCTTGCGGAGGGCGAGGAACTCCGGCGCGCCCGCGTCCTGGTCGGCGATGAAGCGCTTGGCGAAGGTGCCGTCCTGGATGTCGGCCAGCACCGCCTTCATGTTCTCCTTGACGTGCGGGTCGATGACGCGCGGGCCGGAGACGTAGTCGCCGTACTCGGCCGTGTCGGAGACGCTCCAGCGCTGCTTGGCGATGCCGCCCTCCCACATCAGGTCGACGATGAGCTTGAGCTCGTGCAGCACCTCGAAGTAGGCGACCTGCGGCTGGTAGCCGGCCTCGGTCAGGGTCTCGAAGCCGTACTGGACGAGCTGCGAGACACCGCCGCAGAGGACGGCCTGCTCGCCGAACAGGTCGGTCTCGGTCTCTTCCGTGAAGGTGGTCTTGATGCCGCCGGCGCGCAGGCCGCCGATGCCCTTCGCGTAGGACAGGACGAGCGGCCAGGCGTTGCCGGTCGCGTCCTTCTCGACCGCCACGATGACGGGGACGCCCCGGCCGGCCTCGTACTCGCGGCGGACGGTGTGGCCCGGGCCCTTCGGGGCGACCATGATCACGTCGACGCCCTCGGGCGCCTCGATGTAGCCGAAGCGGATGTTGAAGCCGTGGCCGAAGACGAGGGCGTTGCCCTGCTGCAGGTTGTCCTTGATGTCGTCCGCGTAGAGGTGACGCTGCACCTGGTCCGGCGCGAGGATGACGACCACGTCGGCCCAGGCGGACGCGTCGGCCGCGCTGAGGACACGGAAGCCCGCCTCCTCGGCCTTCGGCTTCGACTTCGAGCCCTCCTTGAGGCCGATGACGACCTCGACGCCCGAGTCGCGCAGGTTCTGCGCGTGGGCGTGGCCCTGCGAGCCGTAGCCGATGACCGCGACCTTCTTGTTCTGGATGATCGAGAGGTCCGCGTCGTTGTCGTAGTAGATCTCAGCCACTTGGCTTCTCCTTGCTGGTTGGTTCGAAAACAGTCGTGAGCTAGTTCTTGAAGACGCGCTCGGTGATGGACTTGCCACCGCGGCCGATCGCGAGCAGGCCCGACTGGGCCATCTCCTTGATGCCGTAGGGCTCGAGCACCTTGAGCAGCGCCTGCGTCTTGCCGCTGTCGCCGGTGACCTCGATGACGAGGGCGTCGGTCGCCACGTCGACCACGCGGGCGCGGAACAGGTTCACCGCTTCGAGCACCTGCGACCGGGTGGAGTTGTCCACGCGCACCTTGATGAGCAGATGCTCGCGCTGCACCGACTGCGCGGGGTCGAGCTCCACGATCTTGATGACGTTGATGAGCTTGTTGAGCTGCTTGGTCACCTGCTCGAGCGGGAGGTCTTCCACGTCGACCACGACGGTGATGCGCGAGAGGCCCTCGACCTCGCTCGTGCCCACCGCGAGCGAGTGGATGTTGAACCCGCGTCGGGCGAAGAGCCCGGCGACCCGGGTCAGCAGACCGGGCTTGTCCTCCACGAGGAGGCTCAGAACGTGTGTGCTCATGGTCACTCCCCTCCGAAGGACGGACTGTGGTCGCGGGCGTACTGGACGTAGCTGTTGCTGACGCCCTGCGGCACCATCGGCCACACCATCGCGTCGGCGCTCACGACGAAGTCGATCACCACCGGGCGGTCATTGGTCTCCAGCGCGAGCTTGATGGCGGCGTCGACCTCTTCCTCCTTGGTGACGCGGATGCCGAGGGCGCCGTACGCCTCGGCCAGCTTCACGAAGTCGGGGACGCGGACGGTGTCGTGGCCGGTGTTCAGGTCGGTGTTGGAGTAGCGGCCGTCGTAGAACAGGGTCTGCCACTGCCGCACCATGCCCAGCGACGAGTTGTTGATGATGGCGACCTTGATCGGGATGTCGTTGATCGTGCAGGTGGCGAGCTCCTGATTGGTCATCTGGAAGCAGCCGTCGCCGTCGATCGCCCATACCACGCGATCCGGCTGGGCCACCTTGGCACCCATCGCCGCGGGCACCGAGTAGCCCATGGTCCCGGCGCCCCCGGAGTTGAGCCACGAGTTCGGACGCTCGTACTTGATGAACTGCGCGGCCCACATCTGGTGCTGGCCGACGCCGGCGGTGTACACGCCCTCCGGACCGGTCAGCTCGCCGATCCGCTGGATGACGTACTGCGGCGCGAGGAGCCCGTCGCTGGTGGGCGTGTATCCCAGCGGGAACTCCTCGCGGAGCCCGTTGAGGTAGGTCCACCACTCGACCAGGTCGGGCTTTCCGCCCCGGGTCGCGTCCTGGTACGCCGCGGTCAGATCGACGATGACGTCCTTGGCATCGCCGACGATGGGGACGTCGGCGACGCGGATCTTCGAGATCTCGGCGGGGTCGACGTCGACGTGCACGATCTTCGCGTTCGGTGCGAACAGCGCCGTGTTGCCGGTGACGCGGTCGTCGAACCGCGCGCCGAGCGACACGATGAGGTCGGATTCCTGCAGCGAGAGCACCGCGGGGACCGTGCCGTGCATGCCGGGCATGCCGAGGTGCTGCGGGTGCGTGTCCGGGAAGGCGCCGCGCGCCGTCAGCGTGGTGACGACCGGCGCGCCGGTCGCCTCCACCAGCTCGAACAGCTCCTGCGACGCCTTCGAGCGGATGACGCCGCCTCCGACGTAGAGCACCGGCTTCTTGGCCTCGGCCAGCAGCTGGGCCGCGGCCAGCACCTGCTTGCCGTGCGCCTTGGTGATCGGCCGGTAGCCCGGCAGGTCGACCTTCGGCGGCCAGACGAACGGCGCGCTGTTCTGTTGCGCGTCCTTCGTGATGTCGACGAGCACCGGACCGGGCCGGCCCGTGCCGGCGATGTGGTAGGCCGCCGCGATCGTCGCCGGGATCTCCTCCACGCTCTTCACGAGGAAGGAGTGCTTGGTGATCGGCATGGTGATGCCGACGATGTCGGCCTCCTGGAACGCGTCCGTGCCCATGAGGGTGGAGAACACCTGGCCGGTGATGAACACCACGGGCACCGAGTCCATGTGCGCGTCCATGATCGCCGTGACGAGGTTCGTCGCGCCGGGGCCGGAGGTGGCCATGGCGACGCCGACCTTGTTGCCGGCGACCGCGTAGCCCTCTGCCGCGTGGCCGCCGCCCTGCTCGTGGCGGACCAGGATGTGACGGATCTTGGACGAGTCCATGATCGCGTCGTAGATGGGGAGGATCGCACCGCCCGGCAGCCCGAAGACGTCGGTGACGCCGAGGAGCTCGAGGGTGCGGACGACCGACTGGGAGCCGGTCAGGTTCTCGGGCGACGCCTTTCCGGGCGTCGCGGACGGCAACACAGTGCTGGGGGTTGCATCCGTGGACATGCCTTTATCAGTCCCTTACGTACGAACGGTGGATGGTGGTGCGGAAGCCGCGCCTCACCCGGTGACGGCTCCGTCTGCTGCGGAGCGCACGAGCTTGGAGTACTTCGCGAGAACGCCACGGGTATAGCGCGGAGGAAGAGGCGCCCAGCCCTCACGGCGGGCGGTCAGCTCAGACTCGTCGACAAGTAGGTCGAGGGAGCGAGCCGCGATATCGACCCGTATCAGATCACCATCGCGCACGAAGGCGATGGGACCTGCGTCCACCGCTTCGGGTGCTATGTGGCCGATGCACAGGCCGGTTGTGCCGCCTGAGAATCGTCCGTCCGTCAATAGTAGTACATCCTTGCCGAGCCCTGCGCCCTTGATGGCGGCGGTGATGGCGAGCATCTCGCGCATGCCCGGGCCGCCCTTCGGACCCTCGTACCGGATGACGACCACGTCGCCGGCCTTGATGCTGCCCTCGGTCAGCGCGTCCATCGCCGCACGCTCGCGCTCGAACACGCGCGCCGGCCCCTCGAACACCGCCGCGTCGAAGCCGGCCGTCTTGACGACGGCGCCCTCCGGAGCGAGCGAGCCCTTGAGGATGGTGATGCCGCCGGTGGGGTGGATCGGGTTGTCGAGCGACCGCATCACCTCGCCGTCGGGCGCGGGCGGGTTGATCTCGGCGAGGTTCTCGGCGACCGTCTTGCCGGTGACCGTGAGGCAGTCGCCATGCAGCAGGCCCGCGTCGAGCAGCGCCTTCATCACGACCGGCACGCCGCCGTGGCGGTCGACGTCGTTCATGACGTACTTGCCGAACGGCTTGAGATCGCCGATGTGCGGCACCTTGTCGCCGATGCGGTTGAAGTCGTCGATCGTGAGCTCGACCTCGGCCTCGTGCGCGATCGCCAGCAGGTGGAGCACCGCGTTGGTCGAGCCGCCGAACGCCATGACGACCGCGATGGCGTTCTCGAACGCCTCCTTCGTCATGATGTCGCGGGCGGTGATGCCCTTCTTGAGCAGGTTGACCACGGCCTCGCCGGACCGGTGCGCGTAGTAGTCGCGACGGCGGTCGGCCGAGGGCGGGGCGGCAGAGCCAGGGAGGCTCATGCCGAGCGCCTCCGCCACGGAGGCCATCGTGTTGGCCGTGTACATGCCGCCGCAGGCGCCCTCGCCCGGAGCGATGGCGCACTCGATGCGCTTGAGATCTTCCTCGCTCATCTTGCCGGCCTTGCACGCGCCGACGGCCTCGAACGAGTCGATGATCGTGACGTCTTTCTCCGTGCCGTCGGAGAGCTTGACCCAGCCCGGCGCGATGGAGCCGGCGTACAGGAAGACGGCGGAGAGGTCGAGCCGCGCCGCGGCCATGAGCATGCCGGGCAGCGACTTGTCGCAGCCCGCGAGGAGGACGGTACCGTCGAGTCGCTCGGCCATCATCACCGTCTCGACGGAGTCGGCGATGACCTCGCGCGACACCAGCGAGAAGTGCATGCCCTCGTGGCCCATCGAGATGCCGTCGGAGACGGAAATGGTGCCGAACTGGAGCGGGTACCCGCCGCCGGCGTGCACGCCCTCCTTCGCGCCCTGCGCGAGGCGGTCGAGCGAGAGGTTGCACGGGGTGATCTCGTTCCAGGACGAGGCGATGCCGATCTGCGGCTTCTCCCAGTCTTCATCGCCCATTCCGACGGCGCGGAGCATCCCGCGGCTGGTGGTGGCTTCGATCCCGTCCGTGACGACGCGCGAACGCGGCTTCCAATCGACTTCTGGCATGGAACAACTCTAGGGCGTCTCGAATGCCGCTCGGGCCATGCGCCGGAGAGCTGTGGAGAAGAGCCCCGCCACCGCGCGCTGTGGATGAGTGAGGAGAGGTGATGGCCCTAGCCGACGCGCTCCTCGCGCGCCTGCGCGAGCAGCGTCAGCAGGGTCGCCACCGCGCGCTCGTCGGCCACGCGGTACTGCGCGAGCGTCTCCCCCGTGCCGACCTTGATGCCGACGTCGCCGCGGGCGGGGTCGAGGACGCGGAAGCCGTCCTCGTCCGTCACGTCGTCGCCCGCGAACAGCACGGCCGTCGCCTTCGTGTAGTCGCGCAGCCGCTCGACGGCGTCGCCCTTGTGCGCCTCGCGCACCGAGAACTCGATGATGTCCTTGCCGTCGCGGATGGTGAGGTCGGAGGCGACCGACGCCGCCGCCGCGCGGGCGCGGGCGACCACCTCCGGTCCGCGTTCGGCGGAGACCAGGCGGTAGTGCACGCCGAACCCCACCGGCTTCGTCTCCAACTTGGTCGACGGGATGTCGTCCACCACCGCCTGCAGCGCCTCCCCCAGGCGGGCGAGCCGCTCGCGCTCGGCGTCGGTGAGATCGACCGAGACGCCGTCGCGGCCGAAGCGGATCTCGACGCCGTGCGAACCGATGAGCAGGGCGTCCTCGTCGGCCTCCGTCACGATCTCCAGGCTGGTCAGCGGGCGGCCGGAGACGTAGGCGACCCAGGTGTCGGGGAGGTGCTCGAGGCGGTCGAGGGCGGCCTTCGCCTCCGGGAGGGCCCTCGCCCCGCGCGGGACGTCGACGAACGGGGCGAGCGTCCCGTCGAAGTCGAGCGCGAGCAGCAGGCGGTCGGCGCGCGCCAGCTCCTTCAGGGCGGTCGCCAGGGCGACGGCGGAGGCGGGCGGCTGCGGGGAGGCGGTGTTCGTCATGCGTCTTCCGGGAGCATCGGGCGGTTCGGGTGGATCGGGTGGTTCAGCGCCGGTTGACCGGCGGGTTCTGCAGCGGGTGGTCGCCGTGGGCGCTCCGGGTGAGAGCGTCGAGGAACGACGCCGACCAGCGGGCGACGTCGTTGGCCAGCACCTTCTTGCGCAGTGCGCGCATCCGGCGCGTGCGGTCGCGCTTCGGCATCGCCAGGGCCTGCATGATCGTGTCCTTGAGGCCCTCGATGTCGTGCGGATTGATCAGCAGCGCCTGACGCAGCTCGTCGGAGGCGCCGGCGAACTCGCTCAACACGAGCACGCCGTCCTCGTCGACGCGTGTGGCGACGTACTCCTTCGCGACCAGGTTCATGCCGTCGCGCAGGGCGGTGACCAGCATGACGTCTGCGGCGAGGTAGAGCGCCACCATCTCCTCGCGCGGGTAGCCGTGGTGCAGGTAGGCGATGGCGGTGTGGCCGAGCGTGGAGTAGTCGCCGTTGATCCGGCCGACGGTCAGCTCGATCTCGTCGCGCAGCTGGCGGTACGTCTCCACCCGCTCCCGGCTGGGGCTCGCCACCTGCACGAGCGTGACGTCCTCGACGCTCAGGCGCTCCTCCTGCAGCAGCTCGCCGAACGCCTTCAGCCGGTGGCCGATGCCCTTGGTGTAGTCGAGCCGGTCGACGCCGAGCATGATCTTGTCCGGGTTGCCGAGCTCTTCGCGGATCTCGCGCGCCCTCGCCTGGATCTCGGGGCGGCGGGCGAGCTCCTGGTACTGGTCGGCGTCGATGGAGATGGGGAACGCCCGCGCGAGCACCGTGCGGACGAGCCCGCCTCGGCGGTCGGTGGTGACGTGGCGGTGCGAACCGGCCTCCGGGTCGTCCGTGTCGATCGGCACCTCGATGATGGGCCCGCGCGTCTCGTAGCCCTTCAGCCTCCGTACCGCGCGGGAGAAGTTGCCGGCGTCGGCCACGCGCTGGAACCCGATCACGTCGGCGCCGAGCAGCCCGTCGATGATCTGCCGTCGCCACGGCAGCTGCGAGTAGATGCCGTACGGCGGGAACGGGATGTGGTTGAAGAAGCCGATCACGAGGTCCGGCCGGTCCTCGCGCAGCATCGCGGGGACGAGCTGCAGCTGGTAGTCGTGCACCCAGACCACGGCGCCGGGCGCCGAGACGGCCGCGGCCGCCTGCGCGAACCGCCGGTTGACCTTCACGTAGCTCTCCCACCACTCGCGGTGGTAGCTCGGCTGCGCGATGACGTCGTGGTAGAGCGGCCAGAGGGTGTCATTGGAGAAGCCCTCGTAGTACTCCTGCAGCTCCTGCTCGGAGAGCGGCACCGGGTGGATGTTGATCCCGCCCGCCTCGAACGGCTCGATCTCCTCGTCGGCCACGCCCGCCCAGCCGATCCAGACGCCGTCCTGCGAGCGCATCATCGGCTCCAGCGCCGCGACCAGCCCGCCGGGTGAGGGACGCCAGTCGGCGTTCCCCCGGTCGTCGACCACCCGGTCGACGGGCAGTCGGTTGGACACGATGACCAGGTCGTAGGTCTCCTGGGTCGTCTCGTCGGTCGTCGTCGGTTGGGGCGTCGTGCTGATGGTCGGTCAACTCCCTCGAGGGGTCGCGGTGGACACCAGCCAGGGTACCAGCGTCCTCAAAGGCCCCCTCGGGGCGGCCTGGTCAGGACGCCGTGCCGAGCAGCTGGACCAGCCGCTTCGCATACTGCGCGTAGCCGGCCGCGGTCGGGTGGAACACGTCGGCGCCGGAGGTGTTCAGCCACGGCGTCCGGTCGCCGACGGCGTGCCCGGCGAAGTCCACGGGCAGGTACGTCATGGCGGCGCCGTGGGCGCGCTGCTCGTCCACCGCCTGCCGGATCACCTCGTTCAGCCCGATGGTCGCGGCGTTGATCGCCGCAGCGGTCTGGAAGTCCTTCGCGCTCGGGTCGGAGGAGTCGTAGAGGAGCACGTAGCCGGTGACGACGATGCGCGCGTTCGGCGCGGCCTGGGCGATCGCGCTGTAGGTGGTGCGCAGGCGGTCGGGCAGCACGTTCAGCAGCGACAGCGCGGCGGTCACCTCGTTGCGGCAGGCGGTCGCCTTGCCCGCGGCGCAGTCGCCGGCGATCTCGGCCACGCCCAGGTCGTTGCCGCCGATGCTGACCGTCACGAGGTCGGTGCGGTCGTCGAGCGCGATCAGCTGGTGCTTCAGCAGGTCGGAGGTGGTCGCGCCGGCGCACGCGGCGTTCACGACCAGGTCGACGCCCGCCTTCCGCGCGAACACCGACGGGTAGGCGGCGGGGCTCACCCGGCAGGCGCCCTTCTCTCCCCCGCCGCCCATCCCGGCCGCGTAGGAATCGCCGAGCGCGACGTAGCGCGTGGAGGCGGTGAGCGGCTCCCGGCGGAACGGGTCGGGCGTCGCGGTGGGGGTCGGGGCGGCCGTCGCCGCGGGCCGCGCCGGCTCGGCTCCCGTCTGGCCGCCGGAGCATGCGCTCAGCACCGCGACGGCGGTCGCGGCGAGAAGCGCGGCGGCGGCGCGGAGCACACGCGACCGCCTCGGCGCGGAGTGCGCGCGCGGGTGACGTCGTGCTTCGGGTCGCATCCGACCGAGCGTACCGGCGAAGGCTTGGCGAACGCTCAGACGCGCTCGGTCAGGGCCAGCAGGATCGCGGGCACCGACTCCGAGAGCCGCTCCGGGAACGTGCGCTCGTCTCCGGCCAGCACGGCCCGCGCCTCGCCGTTGGCGCACAGCTCGGCGATCACGCGCACGGCCTCCTCCGGGGCGATCGTGAACCGTCGCCGGGCGCTGGCGAGCGCCTCGACGACGATCTGGGTGAGGTCGGCGAAGAACTCGTCCTGGTAGCGCAGGTAACCGGCGGCGATCGTGTGGTCGCGCAGGGCGAGCAGCTGGAACTCGGCCTGCACCAGCCACCAGCGCCGGTCGTCGGACTGCAGCTCCAGGATGCGGGTGACCGTGCGCACGACGTCCTCGTCGCCGAGCTCCGCCCCGTCCTCGCCGACCAGCGGCCGCAGGAACTGGGCCACGCCGGTGTCGAGCTGTTCGAGCCGCATCTCCTTCTCGCGCTCCATCAGCGCGAAGAAGAGCTCCTCCTTGCTGGAGAAGTTGGAGTAGAACGCGCCGCGCGTGAAGCCTGCCCGCTCGGCGATCGTCTCGACGCTGGCGGCGCGGACGCCCTGCTCCGCGAACACGTCGAAGGCGGCGTCGAGCAGGCGCGCCCTTGTCCGTCGGCGCCGCGCGGACTCGGTGGGCGCGTCCTCGTGCTCGTCGGCGTCCGACGGGTCTCTGAGAGTCGTGGTGTCCAAGCTGAAACCTTCCTGAAACCGAGGTCCGATACAAGAGTGTATCCGATACGGTTCTGTACGGATACAACGGTGTATCGGAAACCTATCCGTTGCCTTCGCTACTCATTCCCGGGAGAACGCGTGTCCTCGCTGCTGTATTCGATCGGCCGCTGGGCCTTTCGCGCCCGAACGCTCGTCGTCATCGTCTGGATCGGGCTGCTCGCCCTCCTCGGCGGCGGCGCCCTGCTGTTCAACCAGGGCACCGACAACAGCTTCAGCATCCCCGGAACCGAGTCGCAGGAGGCGCTCGACACGCTCAGCCGCACGTTCCCGCAGGTGAGTGGGACGACCGCGCAGATCGTGGTGGTCGCACCGAAGGGGCAGACCGTCGACAGCGCGGACGTGAAGCAGCCGGTCGAGGACGCGGTCGCCGCCGTCAAGGACATCCCCGGCGTCTCCGGCACGACCTCGCCGTACTCCGCACAGGTCAAGAACCTGATCTCGGACGACCGGTCCGCCGCCATCGTGCAGGTGCAGCTCAAGGGTCAGATGACGACCGTCTCCCCCGAGACGAAGGACGCCATCACGAAGGCCGGCGCCGACCTGGCCGCGCAGCTGCCGGACGGCGCGAAGTCCGCGGTCGGCGGCCAGCTGTTCTCGCAGAACCTGCCGACGCTCTCGGCGATCGAGCTCATCGGCGTCGGCATCGCACTCATCGTCCTGATCGTCACCTTCGGGTCGTTCCTCGCGGCCGGGATGCCGCTGCTGACGGCGATCCTCGGCGTCGCGATCTCGATGTGCCTGATCTTCATCGCGACCCTGTTCGGCTCGATCTCGTCGACGACGCCCATGCTCGCGCTGATGCTGGGCCTCGCCGTCGGCATCGACTACTCGCTGTTCATCATCTCCCGGCACCAGGGCCAGCTGAAGGCCGGGGTGCCGCCGGAGGAGTCCGCCGCCCGATCCGTGGCGACGGCCGGGTCGGCGGTGCTGTTCGCCGGCATCACCGTCATCATCGCGCTCGCCGGGCTGGCCGTCGCCGGCATCCCGTTCCTCACCACCATGGGCATCGCCGCGTCGGTCGCCGTCGGGGTGGCCGTGCTGGTCGCGCTGACCCTGACGCCCGCGCTGCTCGGGTTCGCCGGCGCCCGGCTGACCCCGGGGCGGCGGAAGGCGAAGGCGGCGGCGAGGAAGGCGCAGGCGGCGCACGAGGAGCCGACCGCCGAAACCGCGTCCGCGGTCGGCGGACACACCTTCGCGCACGCGGCGAAAGCCGACATCCCGCCCGGCTTCTTCCGCGGCTGGGTGCGCACGGTCGTCCGCTTCCCGATCGTGACCGTCGTCGCGGTGATCGTGGCGCTCGGCATCGCCGCGCTGCCCGCGCTGCAGCTGCGCCTGGCGCTCCCCGACGCCGGCTCGCAACCGGAGGGCGCGCCCGCCCGCGTGGCCTACGACCTCGTGTCCGAGCACTTCGGGCCCGGCTACAACGGCCCGCTCATCGTGACGGGCTCGATCATCTCCAGCACGGACCCGGTCGGGCTGATGACCAAGATCGGCGACGAGATCGCGCAGCTGCCCGGAGTGGCTTCGGTGCCGTTGGCGACGCCGAACCAGACCGCGGATACGGGCATCGTGCAGGTCGTCCCGACCACCGGCCCGGACGATCAGAAGACCGCCGACCTCGTCGCGGAGCTCCGCTCGAAGCACCAGCACTTCCTCGACGAGTACGGGGTCGACCTCAAGGTGACCGGCAACACCGCGGCGCAGATCGACGTGTCGTCGCGGCTCGCCGGGGCGCTGCTGCCGTTCGGGATCCTCGTCGTCGGGCTCTCGCTCATCCTGCTGACCATGGTGTTCCGGTCAATCGCGGTGCCGATCAAGGCGGCCCTCGGCTACCTGCTCTCGGTCGGCGCCGCGTTCGGCGCGGTCACGGTGGTGTTCGAGTGGGGCTGGCTCGCCGACGCCCTGCACGTGGACAAGACCGGCCCGATCATCTCGTTCATGCCGATCATCCTGATGGGCGTGCTGTTCGGCCTCGCGATGGACTACGAGGTGTTCCTCGTCAGCCGCATCCGCGAGGACTACGTGCACGGCGGCGACGCCCGACGTGCGATCCAGAGCGGCTTCGTCGGCTCGGCGAAGGTAGTCACCGCCGCCGCCATCATCATGATCTCCGTCTTCGCGGCGTTCGTGCCCGAGGGCGACACCTCGATCAAACCGATCGCCCTCGGCCTCGCGGTGGGCGTCTTCGTCGACGCGTTCCTCGTCCGGATGACCCTCGTGCCGGCCGTGCTCCAGCTGCTCGGCGACAAGGCCTGGTGGATGCCGCGCTGGCTCGACCGCATCCTGCCGTCGTTCGACGTCGAGGGCGACGGCCTGCAGAAGGAGCTGGAGCTCGCCGACTGGCCCGCGGACGGCACCGGCATCGTGGCGGCGGCCGACGGCCTCGGCGTCAGCGCGCGCCGGCAGCAGCTCGTCGGCGATGTGTCGTTCCGGCTCCGCGACGGCGAGGTGCTCGTCGTGCACGGCGCAGACCGCACCGCCGCGCTCGCCCTGCTGATGGCCGTCACCGGCCACACGAAGGTGGACGCGGGGACGGTCAAGGTCGCCGGCTTCGTCCTGCCGACGCGCGGCGCGGCGGTGCGGTCGCGGAGCTCCCTCGTGCGTCTCGGCGCGGCGGAGACGCCGGTCGAGGACGTCCGGCGCGCCCTCGCCAGCCGACCGCAGCTGCTCGCGCTCGACGAGGTGGACGCGGTGACCGACCCGGTCGAGCGCCGGCGCATCCACGGAGAGCTGACCGCAGCCCTGAGCCGCGCGCGCGTCGAACAGCGGCCGTTCGCTCTCGTCGTGAGCTGCGTCGAGCCGTCCGGCCTCGACGATCTGCTGCCCGACGCAGCGGAGCCGACGGAGGTCGACCTCGCCGGCGCGCCGCCCGCCACGACCGCGCTTCCCGCACTCCCCGAACCCGACCGCGCCGAGCACGGCGCCCATCTCGAGAAGGCCGACGCCCGATGACCACCCCCACCTCCCCGCTCCGCCGCCCCGGCTCGCTCTTCTCGCTGGAGCGGATGCGCTCGGACAAGCGCGTCACCTGGCTCACCATCGTCGGCATCCTGCTCGTGCCGATCGTCGTCGGCGGTCTGCTGGTGTGGGCGCTCTGGAACCCGACGGAGCGCCTGGGCGAAGTCAAGGCCGCCGTGGTGAACCTCGACCAGCCGGTCAAAGTCAACGGCCAGACCGTTCCGCTCGGACGGCAGCTCTCCGCCGGCCTGCTCGACAGCCGCCAGGACAACTTCAGCTGGGTGCTGACCGATCAGAAGGACGCGGCGAAGGGGCTGGCGAGCGGCGAGTACGTATCGGTCGTCACCATCCCGGAGAACTTCTCGAAGGCCGCCACCTCGACGGCCGGGTCGCCGTCGGACGCGACCCAGGCGACCATCGACGTCCGCACGAGCTCGGAGTCGAAGCTGGTCGACCCGGCGATCAGCCAGGCGGTGACCACGACCGCGACCTCGGTGCTCAACAAGCAGCTCACCTCCACCTACATCGAGAACGTGTACGTCGGCTTCAACACCCTCGGCGAGCAGCTCGGGAAGGCCGCCACCGGCGCCGACCAGCTGACGAGCGGCCTCACCCAGCTCGCGAGCGGCACGCACCAGCTCGCCGACGGCGCCGCTCCCCTGGCGAGCGGCGCGTCGTCGCTGGCGACCGGCGTCTCCCAGCTCTCGGACGGCGCGTCGCAGCTGTCGGACGGCCTGCAGCAGCTCTCCGGGGGCGCGTCGTCGCTCGCGGGCGGGCTGCAGCAGACGGCCGACAGCACCGCCGCGCTCCCGGGAGGGCTCCGCACCCTGAGCGGGAACGCCGGGACGGCGGCGAGCGACGTCACGACGGCCACGACCGCGATCGGCGGGGCGCTCGCCTCCTCGTGCACGCCGCCGGCGATGGCGGCCAGCCCAGATCTCGCGAAGCTGTGCGCGGCGGTCCAGGCACAGATCCCGACGCTGCAGGACGGCATCAAGAACGCCATCATCGCTCAGGTCGGCGTGGAGACCGTCGCGGGCAAGGCGGACCAGCTGGTGGCGGGCCTCGGCCAGGCGGCCGGCGCCGCCTCGCAGCTTTCCGGTGGCGCCGCCCAGTCGGCCTCCGGCGCCTCGGCGCTCGCGTCGGGCGCGTCGCAGTCCGCCGACGGCGCGCAGCAGCTCGCGAGCGGCATGCAGCAGCTCAGCGACGGCATCCCCGCGCTCGCCTCCGGCGCCGACCAGTCGGCGGCGGGCGCCGCCTCGCTGGCCGCGGGACTGCACTCGGCGGTGAAGCAGCTGCCCTCGTACGACACGGGCGAGCGGACCAACCTCGCGAAGGTGGCCGCGCAGCCGGTCACGCAGAAGACCTCGGGCGATCAGGCGTTCGGCACCTCCAGCATCCCGCTGTTCGCGTCCGTCGCGCTGTGGCTCGGGGCGCTCGCGACGTTCCTAGTGCTGCAGGCGCTGTCGCGCCGCGCGCTGCTCACCTCGCGCGCGGCCGGCCGGATCGCGCTCGACGGATTCGTTCCCGCTGCGGCGCTCGGGGTCGCCCAAGGCGTGCTGGTGGCCGCGGTGATGGCGCCGGCGCTCGGGCTCGACGCCGGACACTGGTTCGGCTTCGCCGGGCTGGCCGCGGCCGCGGGCGTCGCCTTCGCCGCGGTCAACCACGGTCTCGTCGCGCTGTTCGGCGGCGTCGGGCGGTTCGTGTCGATGCTCGTCGTGGTGGTGACGCTCGCCTCCGGGATCGTGTCGACCGCGCCGACCTTCTTCGACGCCGCGCTGCCGTGGTTGCCGACGTCGTCCGCGATCACCGCGCTGCAGGGCGCGATCGCCGGCACGTCGGACGCCTGGCGCGGCCTCGGCGGCCTGCTGCTCTGGGCCGCCCTCGGCTTCGCCCTCGCGCTCATCGCGGTGGCCCGGCGACGCGTCGTGCGGGCCGTGCAGCTGCTCCCGGCCGAGTAGCGGCTCAGCCCAGGTACGCGAGAGCCAGCGTGGCCAGGATGACGGTGACGGGCGCGACGAGAAGGCCGAGGAGCATGTAGCGGCTCCAGCGGATCTCGACGTCGAAGCTCGTCAGCCGCTGGTGCCAGAGCAGGGTCGCCAGCGACGCCCACGGCGTGATCAGCGGACCGGCGTTCACGCCGATGAGCAGGGCCGCGAGCCGGACAGGGCTCTGCGCGACCGGCTCCAGCGCCAGGTAGGCGGGCAGGTTGTCGATCGCGTTGGCGCCGACGAGACCGGTGAGGGACAGCCGCAGCAGCGCGAGCGGCGACTCCCCGGTGCCGGAGATGCGGGCGAGCAGCGTCCCGAGCCCCGCCGCGTGCAGTGCCTCGATGAACAGGAAGAGGCCGGAGGCGAGCAGCACCAGCTGCCAGGGCAGCAGTCCGAAGCGCAAGACGCCACGGCGCCGGACGAGGAAGACGACCGCCAGCACGAGGGCGGCCACGGTCGTCGGGAGCCAGACCGGCAGCCCGGAGACCAGCAGCGGCACCAGCACGACCACCACCGCGCCGGACACCCAGAACAGCACCGGATCCTCGATCCCGTCCTCCTCGCCGGTCTCGTAGCGGACGAGCAGCGAGCGGCGGGCGATCACGAAGACGACGACCATCGGCACGACCATCGCGACGATCGCCGGGGCGACCATGAGCGCGGCGAAGGCGGCGGGCGACGGGTCGCCCATCGCGTGCTGGGCCAGCAGGTTGGTCAGGTTGGACACCGGGAGCAGCAGCGAACCGGCGTTCGCCATCCACACGGTGGTGAGGGCGAAGGGCAGCGGATTGAGTCCGGCGTGGCGCGCCAGCACGATGACGACCGGGGTGAGCAGCACCGCGGTGGTGTCGAGCGAGAGGAAGACCGTGCTGAGCGCCGCCACCAGCACGACGAGCAGCCACAGCACCCAGGCGCGCCCGCGTCCCCAGCGCGCCGTCTGCTGGGCCAGCACCGTGAAGACGCCGGCCTCGGCGGCGAGCTCGGTCACGACGGTGATCGCGACGACGAAGAGCAGGATGGGCCAGACCCGGTCCCAGAGCTCGACCGCCTCCGGCACCGGCAACAGGCCGGTCGCGACGGCGACCCCTCCGAGGACGAGCAGCACGGCGCCCACGATCGCGGTGCGCATGCCACCTCCTCCCGGTCCCGACGTTGGAAGCGTACGCTACGGGACGACACCGAAAGGAACGGGATGCGCAAGTACCTCTTCAACGGCGCCGTCATCAGCGCGGTCATCGGGCTGTGGACCACCGTCCAATCGTCGAAGAACGGCCCGCGGGACTGGCGGGTCCCGCTGATGTGGATCAACGCCGGGATCTCGCTCGTGCTGGCCGTCGGGGCGGTGCTGCAGGAGTCGAAGGAGGCCTCCGAGCGCGACGAGTCCGCGATCGGCGCACGAAAGGGTCGCTGACCCGCGGATTTCCGCCTGTTTCCCGGCGTGTCCAGCAGGAACACGCGGCGAACGTCCAGGACACTGGTATTCAGGTGAACCTGGAAGGGGTGCGCGATGTTTGGTCGTAGGCGGCACGTTGCCGTGGTTCCGGCGGCGCCGGTCCCCCAGCTGACGGATGCGCAGATCCTCGAGATCGTGCACCGCAAGGTCGCCGAACTCATCGGCGAGGACGGCGAGTGGACGGTGGTCCGCCGCGCCGACGACGACACCGACACGATCTTCCACTCGATCCTCGCGCAGTCGGTCTCGGTGGGCATCGCCGCCGCGCTCGCGGACGCCCGCCGCCGCCTGGAGGCCGGCGAGTCGCTCTCCGAGCCGCAGCACCTCGCGCCCGAGGCCGCCGACGCGCCCGCGGCCTCGACCCCCGCCGAGGACACGCGCGCGGCGCACGTCGCCGTCGAGACGCCGGCCGCGGCCGCTGCCGCAACCGACGCCGTGCCCGCGGCGGCCGCGACCGAGCCGGCCGCAGAGCCCGCCGCCTTCGGCTGGGAGCCCGCCCCGATCACGCAGTGGACGGACCTCCGTAAGCCGGTGACGGGCGAGTTCCCGCTGGTCTCCCACCGCTCCGCGGCCTGAGGCTCAGCCGAGCGGCGCCCAGTCCCCCGGACCGCCCGAACCCGCCGGGTACTCCTCCAGCGGGACGCGTCCGTCGTGCCAGGCCGCCAGCACGGGTTCGACGATCCGCCAGCACTCCACCGCCGTGTCGGCGCGCACGGACAGCGACGGGTCGCCGTCCAGGATGCCCTCCAGCACTTCGCCGTAGGCCAGCAGCGCGCCGGGCCCGAAGTCGGCGGTCAGGGTCGTGCGCTCCAGCTTCATCGGGTCGTCCGTGCCGTTGATGTTCAGCTCCAGCGACATCGAGTCGGGGGCGAACAGCAGCCGCAGCTTCGCCGGCTCCGTCGTGCCGCTCAGCCCGGTCGGGATGTGCTGCGCGGGCGTGAAGGTGATCACCATCTCCCGCCTCCGGCTGCCGAGCGCCTTGCCCGACCGCAGGGTGAACGGCACGCCCTTCCAACGCCAGGTGTCGACCTGCAGGGTCACCTCGGCCAGCGTCTCCGTCTCCCGGGACGGGTCGACGCCCGCCTCGTCCGCGTAGGCGGGCAGCGTCGTCCCGTCGATCTCGCCCGCCGCGTACCGGGCGCGCCGGCTCGCGGCGACGGGGTCGTCGCCCCACACCTTCGTCGCCCGGAGCACGAGCTCCTTCGCGTCGCGGAGGTCGGCCTCCCCCAGCGTCGATGGCGGCTCCATGGCGAGCACGGCCATCACCTGCAGCAGGTGACTCTGGATCATGTCCACGAGTGCGCCGGCGCCGTCGTAGTAGCGCGCCCGGCCCTCGAGGGCGAGGGTCTCGTCGTAGATCACGTCCACGCGCTGGATGCGCAGGCCGTCCCAGAGCGGCTCCAGGATGCTGTTGGCGAAGCGCACGCCCAGGATGTTGAACACGCTGGACCGGCCGAGGAAGTGGTCCACCCGGTGGATCCGGTCCTCCGGCACGAGGGTCGCCAGGGTCGCGTTCAACCGGACGGCGCTCTCACGGTCGGTGCCGAACGGCTTCTCCAGCGCGAGGGTCAGCCCGTCGGGCAGGTCGAGCGTCTGCAGCGCCTCGCACGCCTTGGCGGTGACCGCGGGCGGCAGGGCGAAGTAGAGGGCGGGCACGCCGGTCGCCTCGCCGAGCAGGGACTTCAGATCGTCGGCGCTGGTGGCGTCGGCCTTGACGTAGCGCGTCTCCTTCAGCAGCTTCTCGACCGTGTCGCCCCGCGCGTCCACGGTCGAGAACGACTTAGAGACGATCGCGCGCCACGCGTCGTCGTCGAGGTCGTCGCTGCTGGAGCCGATCAGCGTGACGCTGCGCGTCGGCTGGTCGGTGAGCAGCTGTCCGATGGCGGGAAGGAGGAGCCGCGACGTGAGATCGCCGGATGCTCCGAGAATCACCAGAGTGTCCACGGACTGCGTCATGCCGATCACAGTACGGCCATACTGGGAATATGTCGCTCCCCATCGAGGATTACGCCCTGATCAGTGACTGCTTCACCGGGGCCCTCGTCGGGAAGGACGGCAGCATCGACTGGCTCTGCCTCCCGCGCTACGACTCGCGTTCGATGTTCGGCGCCCTGCTCGGCACCGAGAACCACGGTCGCTGGCTGGTCGCCCCGGCCGACGCGTCCGCCACGAGCACCCGCCGGTACGAGAAGGACACGATGATCCTCGTCACGCGGTGGCGCACGGCCGACGGCGAGGTGGAGGTCACCGACGCCATGCCGATGGGCGACCACCGCGCCGACGTGATCCGGCGCGTGCGCGGGGTCCGCGGCACGGTCCGCATGCACCAGGACCTGCGCATCCGGTTCGGGTACGCCACCGCCATCCCGTGGGTGCGGCAGGTGAAGTCGGAGCGGCCGCACGCGCTGGTCGCGGTCGCCGGCCCGGATGCGATCGTGGTGCGCGGCGCGGAGCTGCACCCGGCCGACCACACGCACGAGGGCGACTTCACCGTCCGCGCCGGGGAGACGGTCGACCTCACGCTGACCTGGTACCCGTCACACCGCGAGCCGCCGGAGCACCTCGACGTCGAATCGGCGCTCCAGCGCACCCGCGACTGGTGGACCGACTGGGCCAGCCGGGCGACCCACCAGGGGCCCTACCGCGACGAGGTGGTCCGCTCGCTGCTCCTGCTGCGCGCGCTGTCGCACCTGGAGACCGGCGGCGTCGTCGCCGCGGCGACCACCTCCCTGCCGGAGGCCTTCGGCGGAGAGCGCAACTGGGACTACCGCTACGTCTGGCTGCGCGACGCCTCCCTCACGATCGGCGTCCTGCTCGCGCACGGCTACAACGACTACGTCGACCACTGGCGCGACTGGCTGCTGCGCGCGATCGCCGGCGACCCGGGCGAGGTGCAGATCATGTACGGGCTGGCGGGCGAGCGCGACCTCTCGGAGCGCGTCATCGACAGCCTGCCCGGCTACCAGGGCGCCCGCCCGGTTCGGCTCGGCAACGACGCCTCCAACCAGTTCCAGGCCGACGTCATCGGCGAGGTCATGCTCGGGCTCGACCGCGGCCGGCGCGCCGGCGTCGCCGAGACCCGGTTCTCGTGGGCGCTGCAGCGGGCGCTGATGGGCTACCTCGAACAGCACTGGCGCGACCCCGACCACGGGATCTGGGAGATCCGCGACGAGCCGCAGCAGTTCACCCACTCCCGTGCGCTGGTGTGGGCCGCCTTCGACTGCGCCGTGCGCGCCGTCGAGCAGTACGGCCTCGACGGACCGGCCGAGCGCTGGAAGCGTGAGCGCGACGCCATCCGCGCCGACATCGAGGCGAACGGCTGGGACGAGCACCGCGGCACCTACGTGCAGCACTACGGCACGACGGAGGTGGACGCGTCCCTCCTGCAGCTCGCCCAGGTCGGCTACGTCTCGGCCGACGACCCGCGGATGCTCGGCACCGTACGCGCCATCGAGGAGGACCTGCTCCGCGACGGCCTGCTGCTGCGCTACCGCACCGAGAGCGGGGTGGACGGGCTGCCGCCCGGCGAGCATCCCTTCCTCGCCTGCTCCTTCTGGCTGGCCGAGCAGTACGCCGCGTCGGGCCGGCACGAGGACGCCGTCCGCCTGATGGACCGGCTGGTCGGGCTGGCGAACGACGTCGGCATGCTGTCCGAGGAATACGACGTCGACGGGCGGTCGCACGCGGGCAACACGCCGCAGGCCCTCACCCACCTGGCGCTGGTGCGCGCCGCGGACGCGATCGGCGGCGTCCCGCTGTGACGGACACCTCGACCGCCGCGGGCACACTGGAGGAGACCGGGACCGACGAGCTGCTGCAGCTCGGCTCGCCCTGGGTCACCATCGTCTGGAACGACCCGGTCAACCTGATGAGCTACGTCACCTACGTCTTCCAGACCTACTTCGGCTTCCCACGCAAGGAGGCCGAACGGCTGATGATGCTGGTGCACACCGAGGGCCGCGCGGTCGTCGCCACGGGAACGCGCGAGGAGATGGAGCGGCACGTGGAGGCGATGCACGACTACGGCCTGTGGGCGACGCTGACGAAGGCGGACGCGTGATCCCGTTCCGCCGCCGCCGCGACGGCCGCGTCGCGGCGCGCTTCGAGCCCGGCGAGGCGCAGCTGCTGCTGTCGCTCGCCGAGGAGGCCGGCGACCTCGCCCGCGCGGCCGCGTCGCCGGAGAACGCGATCGCCGACCCGGCGCTCGGCCGCCTGCTGCCCAACGCCTACCCGGACGACCCGGAGGCGTCGGCCGAGTTCCGGCGCTTCACCGCCCCGGGCCTCGCCGACCGCAAGGAGGCGGCCGCGCGGACGATGCAGGACACGCTGTCCTCCGCCCCCGGAGGCGCACGCGTCGAGGTCGTGCTCGACGACGCCCAGGCGACCGCGTGGCTGCGCACCATCACGGATCTGCGCCTGGTGCTGGCCGCGCGCCTGGGCATCCGGGAGGACGGGGACGAGGGCGACATCCACGACGAGGAGTCCGCGATGCAGCGGGCGGTCTACGACTGGCTGGCCACCGTGCAGGAGTTCCTCGTGCTCGCCCTCCGCCCCCGGCGCTGAGGTCAAACGGGGTAGCGGACCGCGGCGGCGGCCGGGCCGCCGCCCGGCACATCGTCGGCGCGGAGGGCGTACACCTTCGCCTTCGAGGACAGGGCGCGGCGGATGATCTCGTCGACGACGCCGTAGTCGCCCGGTGCGTCCTCCGGGGCGAGGTCGATCGCGCCCGTCGTCTCGTCGACCGTGCCGGGCACTCGGCGGTCGATGTCGATGATGAGCGACTCGACCGCGCCGAACGTCGCCGCGCGCGCGATGTCGCTGAGGTCGACGAGCGCGGTGCCGGCCGCGATGCGACCCTCGTAGGTCTCGCGGAGCTCCCCCACCTTGCGCGCGTACACGCGGTCGAGCACGGCACGCGCGGCGGTGGCGAGCTCCTCGTCGGTCTTGTCCTCCGGATTGCCCGGAATGGTCTCCGGCACGAGCGTCGGGTGTTCCCCCGCACCGCGGAAGATGCCGGCGAGGGGCTCGGCGGCGGCGAGGATGAGCGGCTCGGTAGAGTTCGCCAGCAGCGGGTGCAGCGCGCGCTCGATCGCCTGCACGTACTCCAGCATCCGCACCTTCTGGCCCTCGGAGCCCTGGATGCGCCCGTCCGGCGAGCGTCCGCTGACCGACGTGAGGCCCACGGCCGCGGCCACGTCCTTCGGCATCCCGGGCACGTCGACCCGCTCCGGGGGCCGGTCGGGCGTGAGGTGCAGCAGCCGCACCGAGTTGCCGGCCAGCGCCAGCACCAGCGCCGACTGCGGGAACGTGAGTGCCCGCAGCAGCGGCTTGACGTAGAACCGGTCGGCGACCTCGCAGGCGGTGCCCAGCCGGTTGGGCAGGCGGAAGGTCTCCGCAAGCTCGCCGTCGAGGAAGACCGCGAGGGAGCGGGACTGGTAGCGCCAGAAGTCGCGGTCGTCGAGGATGCGCTCGCCCTCGGCCTGCACCGCCTGGATGCGGGCACGCGGCACCTGCATGGCCTCCAGGGACCGGACGGCGGAGGCGAGATGGTTCTTCAGTTCGATCCTGGCCCGGTCGGCTTCGGCGGGCGTCGTGCCCGTCGGCAGGTAGATGCTCACGCATCCCGGTTGCCGGAAGGCGGCGATGCGCTCCACGTCGGCCTTGGTGGGAACGTCTTTGTACTCCACGGGAGGTCCTCCTACGCAGCGATGGCGGATTCGCGTGCGGCCAGTCTGGTCGGGCGACGGGGGGCTTCACAAGACCGGCGTTGACTTTCGGACGCAGGGCGTCTACGGTCCTTTAAACCGGTTTAGATGACAAAGGACGCAACGATGCGCAACCGACGACTCACCACGAAGAAGGCCGTCCTCGGCCTCGTTCTCGGCACCGCCCTGGCGGTGACGGCGGCGGGCGCCCCGGCGTCGGCGGCGACGGCGACGGCACATCCCGCGGCCGCGACCCCGGCGCCCGCGAAGCTCGCCAACCTGGCGCACCTGGACTTCCTGCTCGACGACGTGCCCCTGCTCGCCGGCATCGCCGGGCACACCACCTACCGCGCCGCCGAGGAGCCGGTCGCCCGCGCCCCCTGGGTGTACGCAGACCGGCAGGCCGACGGCAGCTTCCACCGCGTCGGCGGCGGACCGATCACGGACGCCGCCCGCGGCTGGTACGCCCAGGGCGCCTACGACGCGGACGACATCTCCCGCGCGGCCGTGGTCTACCTGCGCGACTGGAAGCAGAACGGCACCGGCTCCAGTCGCGCCAGCGCCTACCAGCTGCTCCGCTCCCTCACCTACCTGCAGACCGCCGACGGTCCGGACGCCGGCAACGTGGTGCTCTGGCAGCAGCACGACGGCACGCTCAACCCCTCCGCCCTGCCGAAGGAGCTGCCCGACCCCTCCGACTCGGCCGAGTCGTTCTGGCTCGCCCGCACGGTGTGGGCGCTCGGCGAGGGCTACGCGGGCTTCCGCAGCGCCGACCCCGCGTTCGCGTCCTTCCTCGCCCAGCGGATGCAGTTGGCCCTCGGCGCGCTCCAGCGTCAGTCCCTCGCCCACTACCCCCAGACCGCGGTCGCCAACGGCGTGACGGTGCCGGCCTGGCTCATCGTCGGCAGCGCGGGCGCCACCGCCGAGGCCGTGCTCGGGCTCAGCGCCTACGTGGCGGCACAGCCGTCCGACGCGGCGGCCCGCACGGCCCTCAGCCGGTACGCCGAGGGCATCGCGAAACTGCAGAGCGGCGACACCGGCCAGTGGCCGTTCGGCGCCCTGCTTCCGGAGGCGAACTCCCCCACGTTCTGGCACGCCTGGGCCGGCATGCAGCCGGCGGCCCTCACGGCCGCGGCCACGACGCTGCACGACGGCGCCCTCCAGCAGGCGGCGACGAAGGACCTGGCGTCGTTCACGGCGCAGCTGCTCGCGAGCGGCGGCCCGGACAACGGCTGGACGCCCACCCCCGCCGACCGCACGCAGATCGCGTACGGCGTCGACTCCCGTGTGCAGGGCCTCGTCGCCGCGTCCGACGCGACCGGCGCCGCGGGCCTCGCCGCTCTCGCCGGCGCGCAGGCGGCCTGGTACTTCGGCGCGAACCGCGCCGGCGTCGCCGCCTACGACCCCGCGACGGGGACGTGCGTGGACGGCATCGCCGGCGACGGCACCGTCAACCGCAACTGCGGAGCCGAGTCGGTCATCCACACCGAACTCAGCATGCTGGCGCTGGATGCGCATCCCGCGATCGCCCGCGCCGCCACCGCCCTCACCCGCACCACCGCGACGGACGGGCTCAGCGTGATCGAAGCGGAGAACGGCACCACGACCGGCCCGGTCAGCACGGTGACGCCGCCGTCCGCGTGGACCGGCTCGGCCAACTGGTCCGGCGGGGCGTACCTCCAGGCCGGCGACGGGGCGACCGTGACCCTCACGCTTCCCGCCGGCCACCCCGCGGCCCGCCTGCTCCCGATCGCCGACCTCGGCCCGGGCGGCGTCGGCACGACAACCTGGACCGCCCAGAACGGCCACCAGACGCTCGCCCTCGGCCGCACCGACAACGTCCGGCCCGGCGAGCAGGGCATCGCGCCGAGCCCGGTCTTCCTGCTCCCGCAGACGCTGGCCACGCCCGTCCCCGAGACCGCCTCGACCGTCACCGCCCGGGTCACCGGCGCGGCGCGGCTGGACGCGGTGCTGGTGCAGCCGGTCATCTCACACCTGGGCCTCGCGGGCAGCACCACCCTCGACGTCTACGTCAACGCGACCGCCGCGGCCGCGCCGCAGAAGCTGGACGTCGCCGGTCCGGTCACGGTCACCAGCTTCGACGCCTCCGGCCGTCAGGTCGGCCGCGCGCAGACCCAGGGCGGGCACGCCACCGTGTTCGTCCAGCCCGGCGGATTCACGACGGTGAGCGCCCGATGAGCCAGGCCGGCGTCACCATCAACGACGTCGCCCGGGCGGCGGGCGTGAGCAAGTCGCTCGTCTCGCTGACCCTCAACGAGCGGCCGGGGGTCAAGGAGGAGACCAGGGCGCGCATCCTCCGGGTGGCGCGCGAGCTCGGCTGGACGCCGAACCCCGGCGCCCGCGGGCTGAGCCTTCGCCGTGCCTACGCCCTCGGACTCGTTCTCCGCCGCGCGCCGCGCACGATCGAGGTCGACCCGTTCTTCGCGGCGTTCATCGCCGGCGTCGAGACGGTGCTCTCGGAGCGCGGCAACGTCCTCGTGCTCACCGTCGTTCCCGACAGGGCGGCCGAGGAGCGCGCGTACGAGCGGCTCGCCGCCGACAAGCGCGTCGACGGGTTCCTGCTGACCGACCTGCTCGCCGACGACGAGCGCATCCCCCTCCTCCAACGGCTCGGCTCGTTCGCCGTCTCGCTCGGCCAGCCGCTCGGCGGCAGCCCGTTCCCCGCCGTGACCCGCGACTACGACCCCGGCATCGACGCGCTGGTCGAGCACCTCGTCGGGCTCGGCCACCGCCGCATCGCCCACGTCTCCGGCGACGAGCGGATGCTGCACGGCCGCCGACGTCGCGAGCGCTTCGAGCAGGCGGTCCGGGCCGCCGGCATCGAGCCGCTCGTCGTCCCCACCGACTTCTCCCCCGAGCAGGGCGCGGAGGCCACGAAGGCCCTGCTCGACCGGGAGGACCGCCCGACCGCGATCGTCTACGGCAACGACCCGATGGCGATCGCGGGCATGGGCGTCGCGCACGAGAGAGGGCTCGACCTCCCGGCCGACCTCTCCATCACCGGGCTGGACGGGTCCCAGATCGGGACCTTCGTCTATCCCTCCCTCACCACCCTCGACAACGACCCGGCCGGGTTCGGCCTCGCCGCCGCCACCGCACTGCTGCGGCTGGTGGAGGACGGCGAGTCCGGCGACGTCGCACTGCCGCCCGCGCGACTGCTCGTGCGGGCGTCCACCGCGCCGCCGTCCGGCCGCTGACACACCCCACCCCCACCGAAAGGCAACACCATGCGACACGACAGACTGCGACGGGGCAGACTCGCCGCTTCCCTCCTCACCGCCGGCCTCGTGGCCGGCACGCTCGCCGCCTGCGGCTCCAGCGGCGGCGGCTCCAGCGACGCCATGAAGGCGCACGGACCCATCACCATCTGGTACTCGAACAACGAGCAGGAGGTGCAGTGGGGCAAGGCCATGGTCTCGGCCTGGAACTCCGCGCACCCGAAGGAGCAGATCAAGGCCCAGGAGGTGCCCGCCGGCAAGAGCACGGAGGAGGTCATCGGCGCCGCCATCACCGCGGGCACCACCCCGTGCCTGGTGTTCAACAACCTCCCGGCCGCCACCGGCCAGTGGCAGAAGCAGGGCGGCCTCGTCGACCTGTCGAAGTTCTCCGACGGCGCGAAGTACATCGAAGCGCGCAGCGGCGACGCCGCCAAGCAGTACAAGTCGGCCGACGGCGACTATTACCAGATGCCGTGGAAGCAGAACCCGGTGATGATCTTCTACAACAAGGCGATCTTCCAGAAGGCCGGCCTCGACCCGGCGAACCCGAAGCTGTCCACCTACGACGACTTCCTCGCCGCGGCGCAGAAGATCAAGAGCTCGGGAGCCGCGCCGTACGCGATTTACCCGGCGCCCACCTCGGAGTTCTTCCAGGTGAACTTCGACTACCTTCCTCTGCTGGCCGCCCAGACCGGCGGCAAGACCTTCATTGAGGACGGCAAGGCGACGATCACGGGTCAGGACTCGCTCGACGTCGCGAACTTCTGGAAGCAGATCTACAGCGACGGCCTCGCCGGCAAGGAGCAGTACCAGGGCGACGCGTTCGCCGACGGCAAGTCGGCCATGGCCATCGTCGGCCCCTGGGCCATCGCCTACTACGGCGACAAGGTGCAGTGGGGCTCCGTCCCGGTGCCGACCAAGGACGGGAAGTCCGCGGACCAGACCTACACCTTCCCGGACGCGAAGAACATCGGCATGTACACCTCGTGCAAGAACCAGGGCACGGCGTGGGATGTGATCAAGTTCGCCACCAGCAAGGAGCAGGACGGCAAGCTGCTCGACGTGACCGGCCAGATGCCGATCCGCACCGACCTCGCCTCCACCTACTCGTCGTACTTCCAGGCGCACCCCGCGTACAAGGAGTTCGGCGAGCAGAGCGCCCACACGGTCGACGACCCGACCGGCACCAACACGATCGCCCAGATGCAGGCGCTCCGCGACGCGTACACCAAGTCGGTCGTGAACGGCAGCGGCTCCGTCGAGGACGCGTTCAAGGCCGCCGCCGACAAGATCGACAAGCTCCAGTCCCAGAAGTGACCATGACCACCACCTCCGCTCCCCCGGCGGCGGGCACCTCGCCCGCCGCCGGGAACGGCCGGCGCCACCGAGCGCCGCTCGTGCAGCGCATCCTGGGCAGGAACCCGCTCGGCTGGCTGTTCTCCGCGCCGTACCTGGTCTACGTGATCGCGATCTTCGCGTTCCCGTTGTGCTTCGCGGTGTACATGTCGTTCTTCGACTACTTCTTCGCGGCGCCCGGCGCGAACGTCGACCGGCCGTTCGTCGGCCTGGACAACTACATCCAGGCGTTCACGGACCCCGCGGTGCTGCAGTCGTTCGTCAACGTCGGCATCTTCCTGATCATCAACGTCCCGCTGACGGTCGTGCTGTCGCTGCTGCTGGCCTCCGGCCTCAACAGCATCGTGCGGTTCCGCACCTTCCTGCGGGCGAGCTACTACGTCCCCTACGTCACGGCCAGCGTGGCCATCATCGGCGTGTGGCTGTTCCTGTTCGGGCAGAACGGGCTCGTGAACCACCTCCTCGGGCCGCTGGCGCCGAGCCCGAGCTGGCTGTCCAGCCCGGTGCTGGCGATGCCGACCATCGCGATCTACGTCACCTGGAAGGGACTCGGCTTCTACATCCTGCTGTACCTCGCGGCGCTGCAGAACGTCCCGACCGAGCTGTACGAGTCGGCCGCGACCGACGGCGCGGGCAAAGTGCGGCAGTTCTTCTCGGTGACCGTGCCGGGCGTGCGCCCGGCGACCGTGCTCGTGCTGCTGCTGTCCACGATCACCGGCGCCAACCTGTTCACCGAGCCGTACCTGCTGACCGGCGGCGGAGGGCCGGATGGGCACTCGGCCAGCCCGGTGCTCCTGATCTACCAGCAGGGCATCCAGCAGGGACACCCGGGCTACGCGGCCGCCATCGGCATCGTGCTCGTGATCGGCGTGCTCCTCATCGGCTGGCTGCAGAACCGCTTCGTCGGAGGGAGAGACTGATGACGCAGACGACCCCGGGCACCGGCGTGAAGCCGGCCCCGCGTCCTGCACGGCGGCGGCGCGATCTCGCCACGCCGCGGAAGCTGTCCCGCGGCCAGGCCGTCGTGCAGGGGATCGTGCTGACGCTCGGCGCGATCGCCTTCCTGTTCCCCTTCTACTACATGGTGATCGGGTCGCTGCAGGCCGAGCCGGACACCACGGTCGCGGGAGCCTTCCCCAACCCGGCGAACCTCACCCTGCAGAACTACGGCGAGATCAACTCGCGCATCGACCTCGTCACCGGCCTGGTCAACTCGGGCATCTTCACCGGTGGCGTGCTGCTCGGGACGGTCGTGTTCGGCGTGCTCGCCGGCTACGCGCTGGCGATCCTGCAGTGGCGCGGCCGCGGCGTGACGTTCGCGTTGGCGCTGCTGGTGCAGACCATCCCGTTCCAGCTGCTGATGATCCCGCTCTACGTGCTCATCGCGCGCAACTACGGGCTGGCCGACAACTACCTCGGGATGATCCTGCCGTTCGTGATCAACTCGGCGGCGGTGCTCATCTTCCGGCAGTACTTCCTGCAGCTGCCGCGCGAGCTGTTCGACGCGGCGCGGGTGGACGGCGCCGGCGAGTTCCGGCTGCTCTGGCGCATCGCGCTCCCGCTGGTGCGTCCTGCGCTGGTCACTGCGCTCCTGCTGACCTTCATCGGCCCGTGGAACGAGTTCCTCTGGCCGTTCCTGATCACGAAGGACGCGAGCCTGCAGCCGCTCGCCGTCTCGCTGGCGAACTACATCTCGACGGTGGCGGGCTCCACCACGAACCCGTACGGCGCGATCCTCGCCGGCGCGGTCGTGCTGGCGGCACCCGTCGTCGCGCTGTTCATCGTGTTCCAGCGCTACTTCACCTCCTCCGACCTGGGCTCGTCCGTCAAGGGCTGAGTCCGAGACAAGGAAACATGGACGACCTCCTCACCCCACGCCCCGCCGACCGGGACGCGCTGCTCGCGTCGTACCGCGAGGCCCTCGGGCACACCAACGCCCTGACCGACCGCATCTCCACCGACCAGTTCTCGGCGTTCTACCCGGAGCGCCCGGAGTGGGCGATCGGACCGTTCACGCGGGACGACGCGCTCACCTTCCGGCTCGACGGCCAATGGGACGACCCCACCGGGATCGGCTGGACGAGCGACTCGATCTTCAACCCGACCGTCATCGAGCGCGGCGACGAACTGCACCTGTTCTACCGAGCCTCGCCGCGGAAGGAGTCGACGGCCAGCCGGATCGGCCACGCCGTCCGCCGCGACGGCGTCTGGCACGACTCGCCACTCAACCCGATCGTCTACCCGACCTCCGCGAACGAGACGCTCGGCTGCGAGGACCCGAAGGTCTACGCGATCGACGACGGCTACGTGCTGTTCTACAACGGCATCTGGCGACGGGACGACGGCTCCGTCGCCGTCGACATCCTGCACGCCGTCTCCGACGACCTGGAGCACTGGGACAAGCGCGGCCTCGTCGTGCCGTACGAGGTCTCCGAGTTCTGGGCGAAGGGCGCAGTCCTCCCCCGCGACGAGCACGGCCGCGCGGTACGCGTCGGCGGGGACTACCTGATGTTCCTCTCCGAGGGCTGCGGCGGCCGGCCGACCGTCGGCCGCTCTCGGAACGGGCTCGACTGGTCGTTCGAGGTGCAGCCGTACCTCGACCTCGGCCCCCTCGGCGGCTCGCTGTTCGAGGTCGCCTGCGCCGCCGTGACCGGCGACCACCTGGTGCTCGACTTCTTCTACGCCGACGCCGACGGCGACTTCGCGGCGGCTCAGGCGCTGTACCGGGTGGACGAGCCGTTCACCCAGCTGGCGCTGAACCGCGGAGGCTCGCTCGCCTGGGGCGGCCTCCAGAAGCTCGGCGGCCGCTGGTCGTTCGCGCAGGGCTGGGACGCCCCGGCCGGCACCCGTGAACTGTACTTCTACCTGGAGGTGGACGCATGAGCCCGTTCCCGTACCGGCTCACCCGTGCCGGCGTCGTGATGACCCCCGTCGCCGGGGACCCGCTGGAGGCCGAGGGCGTGCTGAATCCGGCGTCCGGCCGCGGCCCCGACGGCGAGCTCTACCTACTGCCCCGGCTCGTCGCCGCGGGCAACGTCTCCCGTGTCGGCCTCGCCCGCGTCGTCGTGGAGGACGGCGTGCCGGTCGCGGTGGAGCGCCAGGGCGTCGTGCTCGAGCCCGACCGGCCGTTCGAGCGCGGCAGGGACAACGCCGGCGTCGAGGACCCGCGGGTCACCTTCATCCCGGCGCTCGGGCTGCACGTGATGACATACGTGGCGTACGGCCCGCTCGGCCCGCACACCGCGGTCGCCGTGTCCGACGACCTGCGCGCGTGGCGCCGGCTCGGTCCCGTCTCGTTCGGCTACGACGACGCGCTCGGGATCGACCTGGCCCTGTTCCACAACAAGGACACGGTGTTCTTCCCGGAGCCCGTGACAGCGCCAGACGGCACGCCGAGCTTCGCGGTGCTGCACCGGCCGGTCTGGGACCTCGGCGGGATCCGGCCCGGCGAGGGCGAGCATCCGCCCGCCGGGGAGACCCGGCCGAGCATCTGGATCGCGTTCGTCCCGGTGGAGGCCGTGGAGCGCGACCTCTCCGAGCTCGCCCGGTGGCGCCAGAACCGCTTCCTCGCCGGGCCCGAGTTCCCGTTCGAGGAGCTGAAGATCGGCGCGGGACCTGCGCCGCGGCGCGTCCCGGAGGGCTGGCTGCTGCTCCACCACGGCGTGACCGGCCGGCTCGAGCCCGGGGTGGACCAGCAGAAGAACGTCAACTACGCGGCCGGCGCGATGATCCTCGATGCCGACGAGCCGTGGCGGGTGGTCGACCGGACCGCCGAGCCGCTGCTGTCGGCCGAGACGGAGGACGAGCGCAGCGGCATCGTGCCGAACGTGGTCTTCCCGACGGCGATCGAGACGGTCGACGGACGCGACTGGGTCTTCTACGGGATGGCCGACTCCAAGATCGGTGTGGCGTCGCTGGAGCGGCTCGTGTCGAATGAGGGGTGAGCCGTTCGTGTAGACGGTGAGAGCGCGCCGCGCTCGGAGAGGAACTCACCATGACCCAGTACCTGCTCAGCGTCTACCAGCCCGACGGCCCCATCCCGGAGCCGGACGTCCTGGCCGGGATCGAGCGCGATGTCACCGCCGTGAACGACGACATGCGCTCGGCCGGCGTGTGGGTGTTCTCGAACGGCCTGCTCCCGCCGTCGTCCGCGACGGTCCTGCGCCCGCGCGACGGCGAGGTGCTCGTCACCGACGGCCCGTTCGCCGAGGGCAAGGAGCACCTCGGCGGCTTCACGATCGTCGACGTGCCCGACCTGGACGCGGCCCTCGAGTGGGGCAGGCGGGTGGCCCTGGCCACGACCCTGCCCATCGAGGTGCGGCCCTTCGCCGGCTGAGCCGACCGTGGACCGGGCCGCGATCGCCGCCGTGTTCCGAGCGGAGTACGGCCGTGCCGTCTCGGTGCTGTACCGCGCGCTCGGCGACCTCGACCGCGCCGAGGACGCGGTCCAGGAGGCGTTCGCGGTCGCGCTCGCGCGCTGGCCCGCCGACGGTCCGCCTCCCGCGCCCGCCGGCTGGATCATCATCACGGCCCGCCGCCGCGCGGTCGACCGCCTCCGCCGCGAGGCGGTCGGCCGCGCGAAGGAGGCCGAGGCCGAGCTCCTGCGGCGGCTCACCGCGCCCGACGACGAGGCGTCGGAGCCGGACGACATCCCGGACGATCGGCTGCGGCTGATCTTCACCTGCTGCCACCCCGCGCTGTCGCCGGAGGCACGCGTCGCCCTCACCCTGCGGCTGCTGGGCGGGCTCAGCACGGCGGAGATCGCCCGCGCCTTCCTGGTGCCGGAGCCGACGATGGCGCAGCGGATCTCGCGGGCGAAGGCCAAGATCCGGGACGCGCGCATCCCGTACCGCATCCCGCCCTCCGGCGAGCTGACCGAACGACTCCGCTCGGTGCTCTCGGTGCTGTACCTGGTGTTCAGCGAGGGCTACGCGGCGAGCACCGGCGACCGGCTCGTGCGCGAGGAGCTGTGCGCGGAGGCGATCCGGCTGGCCAGGACACTGCGGTCGCTCCTGCCGGACGAGGAGGAGGTGCAGGGCCTGCTCGCTCTCCTGCTGCTCGTCGACGCGCGCCGTGCGGCCCGGGTCGACGCCTCGGGGGCGATGGTCCCGCTGCCGGAGCAGGACCGGTCGCTCTGGGACCGCGGCCTCATCGCCGAGGGCCACGCGCTCGTTCGCGCGTGCCTGCTCCGCGGCCGGCCGGGGCCGTACCAGCTGCAGGCGGCGATCCAGGCCGTGCACGACGACGCCGCCTCGGCGCAGACGACCGACTGGCGACAGATCGTCGCCCTGTACGACCAGCTGCTGCGCGTCGCCCCGACACCGGTCGTCGCGCTCAACAGGGCGGTGGCGGTTGCCGAGGTGGAGGGCACGGAGGCGGCCCTGGAGGCGGTGGCGCCGCTGCGGGAGCCGCTCGCGTCGTTCTACCTGCTGCACGGGGTCCGCGCGGGCCTGCTCGCTCGTGCCGGGCGCACGGCGGAGGCGGCGGAGGAGTACGAGGCCGCCGCCGCGCTGTGCGCGGGTGAGGCGGAGCGCGCCTTCCTTCTCGGGCGGCGGGCGGCGCTGCGCGCGTGAGGCGGAGCCCCCTCGTCGCGTCGGCCGCGGATCGGCCGAGGGTCAGACGCCGTAGAGCCCGCAGATCACCGCCCACCCCGCCTCGTCGACGCCCATGATGTTGGTCATGGCCGCCGGCGGGACGAATTTCTTGCCGCGCGGGTCGAGTCCCTGCGCGTCGATCTGCGCGTTGTAGGTGGTGAGGACGCTCCGCCAAGCGTCGTATTCCGCACTGGTGGCGAAGTGGTGGCGGCCGGTGCTGCCGCCCGTGGCCGACCGGTAGTCGGAGCCGAAGACGGCGATCTCGCCCGTGGCGATTCGTCGGATGTACACGTCCTGTTCCTCTCCCTCGAATGCCGCCGCGGCCGGCGTGTCCGAATCGTTGATGTGTGCCTGGATGAAAGCCCAGGGGTCGATAGTCCGGCCGCCGCCCACGTAGGCGGACGGCGAATCGCTGACCGTGATGTGCAGGTGACTGCCGTGGCTGTTCGTCCCGGTGTTGCCCACGGAGCCGATCGTCTGCCCGAGGGAGACCTGCTGTCCGACCGCCACGCTCGCCGCCGACAGGAGGTGCAGATACGCGTAGTAGTGGCCGTCGGGCAGGAGCACGGTCACGGTGTTGCCGTTCCCCGCGTCCCACTGCTTGTTGACGACCCTCCCGGAGCCGATGGCCACGGCCGGCGTCCCTTCGGGCGCCGGCCAGTCGCTCCCGGTATGGGGATACGGCCGGCCGCGGGTGCTCCCATAGGGGTCGGAGCTGTCGTAGCGTCCCGGGAGCGGGTCGATCAGCCGCATCCCCGCCGCGGTCGCCCGAGCCGCCCGCAGAAGCCCGAACGGCCCCACGAGCACGACCGCCGACGCCGCGGACGCGGCGAGGAACGTCCGGCGATGCAGCGTTCCCTGGTCGCTGTGCTCGATCACGTCATGTCCTCCCGCAGCTCCTTCCGTGTCGCGAACCCCTATCGAAACTAGCATGTTGTTTTCATATTGGCATTTCTATTCATCCTGAGCGCTTCACGTACCGACTGTCCGCGGAAGATCAAGTCTGGGATCGAACGCGGCCGGGGCCCTTCCGCCCGCGCGGCGGCAGGCGCACAGTGGAGGCCATGGACATCGCCTTCCTCGGACTCGGCCGCATGGGCCGCGAACTCGTGCCGCACCTGATCGACGCCGGCCATCGCGTGACGGCGTGGAACCGCTCCCCCGGCCCGACGGAGGCCATCGGCCGCCGCGGCGCCCGCATCGCGGGCTCCGCCGCCGAGGCGGTGGAGGGCGCGGAGGTCGTCGTCAGCGTGCTGTTCGGCCCCGACGCCGTGCGCGAGGCCGTGCTGGAGGCGGCGCTGCCGGTGGCACGCGGCGCGCTGTGGATCGACGTCACGACCGTGGCGCCCTCCGACGCCGTGGACTTCTCGGCCTGGGCCGCCTCGGCGGGTGTCCGCTACGTTCACTCGCCTGTCGTCGGCTCGCTGGCGCCCGCGCGCGCCGGCGGGCTCGCCGTGCTGATCGGCGGCGAGCACGACGCCGTGCGGGAGGCACGCGCGGTGGTGGGCCTGTGGGCCGACCCCGACAAGATCCGCACCTTCGACGCCCCGCAGAAGGCAGCCACCGCGAAGCTCGTCGCGAACCTGGCGCTCGCCATCTCGATGGAGGCCCTCAGCGAGACCCTACGACTCGGAGGCGCCGGCGGCCTGTCGACCGACGAGGTGCTCTCCCTGCTGCCCCTCACCACCATCGCCCCGGTCGCCGCCATGAAGGGCCCGGTCGTCGCGTCCGGCGACTACGGCGACACCCAGTTCTCGGCCGCCCTCCTCGCCAAGGACCTCCGCCTCATGCTCGCCACCGCGGACGCCCCGCTGCCCGCGGCCGCACTGGTGGCCGCCGAGCTGCAGCGCGCGGTCGACGCCGGGCACGGCGAGGAGGACTTCTCGGTGATCGCGCGGGACCGCTGACCCGCCCAGCAGGTCAGCAGGTCAGTGCACCAGGAACGCGAACATCTGCCATCCCGCGCCGATCACGCTCCCGGTCGAGGACACACCAGGGTCTTTTGCGTAGATCAGCCGGCCGTCGTTGTCGGGGCTGGCGAACACCACGCCGGCGGAACCGCGCCCTTCGTAGTGCCCGGCCGCCCAGCCGGCGTACGCGTTGGTGACGTTGTAGGCGATCTTGTTCGGGTCGATCCCGGTGTAGAAGGTGGTGTACGCCACGGGAGACCCTGCGGGAACGCGGCTCGGATTCACGCCCATGCCGTCGTCCACCACATCCCCGTATCCGTCCCCGTTGATGTCCGCCCCGCCCAGCGACCCGTCGGCGTACAGCGTCGCGCCGACCAACCGCACACCCGAGCTGAAGGGCCGATGCTGCGGGTCGCTGGCGTACCGGTTCTGGTAGTAGTAGGCGCTTCCGTCGGACGTCGTCGCGACGATGTCGGCGTAGCCGTCGCCGTTCACGTCGGTCACCGCGAAGCGGAGGAACGGCAGCCAGCCGGTTCCGATCACGACCGCGGAACTGTAGGGCAGTCGTGCCGTGGTGGAGTTGATGTTGTTGTAGTAGGCGACCAGAGCGCCGTCGCTGCGGATGGCGACGAGGTCGGTGTACCCGTCGCCCGTGAGGTCGCCCTGGCGCACGACCTGGAGCGGGCCGTTGTTGGCCCAGCCGTAGCCGATGACGCGTCCGTTCGAGAACGGCACGTGGCCGGCGTTCGAGCGGATCCCGTTGGTGTACAGCCAGAGCCGGCCGCTCCAGTCCACCGCCATCAGGTCGCCGTAGCCGTCCCCGGTGACGTCGCCGTCGTGCGTGAGCGCCGCGCGTTTCGTCGATCTCACGATGGGCGGGCAGGCGGCGATCGTCGCGGTGCCCGTCGCCACGTCCTGACCCTGGCTGGGGGTGCTGAGCGACCACGCGGTCGGGACCCGGGTCGTCGCGAGATTGTTGGCGAGCGTGACATCGAAGGTGAGGTGACCGTCGGAACCGGCGACCGCGCTCGCCTGCCGGTACCCGGCCCCCGGGACGGTCAGCGTGTAGCCGGTTCCCGGGACGAAGCCCGTGAGAGCGGCGACGAAGTGGAAGGAGGTGCCGTTCTCGCCCGCCGCGGTCCAGTACCGGTCGGCACAGCGGAAGCCGATCGACGACGTTCCCGCCGACGACACGCCGCTGTCGCACGCGCTGGAGGTGACGTCCACACTGGCGGTGAAGGGGTTGTCCGCCGCGTCGGGAACCACGCGGAACACGTAGTGCCCGCTCGCCACGAAACTGCCTGTGAGTGTCGCGCTGACGGTCGCCGCCCCCTGCGGGTCGGCGACCACGTGGACGAGGTCTTCGGCCGACGTGTTCCCGGTCAGGTGCTCGTTGTGGAGCGTGTACGCGGCGCCGGGCTGCAGTTGCGTCAGCGACACCGTGGCCGTCGCTGACGCGTAGTGATCGCCTGCGAGGCTCGTGCAGTCCACGGTCAGCGCGGGGGTCGTCAGATGCGGAGCAAGCGCTGCGGCCGACGACGCCTGCCCTGCCACGCCCACCATCGCGACGACGGTGAGAACCCCCGTGGCGACCGCGGCCACCATTCGCCCATTCGTGCGCGCACGGCGTGCCTCCCCCTGGCAACCCGCCGGACCGGAGCGCCAGTCACACGCTAAGGGAACCGGTTCTGTCGCGCCAGCGCGGTTGTGGCCCCCATTCGCGGGTGGCCGCGGGCGGCGAGCGCCGCCCACGGCCACCGCGGTGCTCCTACAGCCGCGCCCAGGGAGTGAACGTGCTGCTGACGCTCGTCTGGTGGGTGTAGAAGCGGTTGTTGGTGCCGTCGGTGGCGATCACCCCGACCGTGCCCGCGGCCTCCAACGTCATGACCGGGTCGCTGACGAAGGTGCCAGCCGAGGAGATGGCGCCGAAGTCGACGAACGCGCCGCCGACCGCGGACTGTGCGACCAGGCTGATCGCGCCGGAGGCGGTGCGGACGGCGACGGCCATGGTCTGGTTCGAGGCCTGCAGCATCGCCGGGGAGCCGGCCTTGCCGGACGCGATCGGCGTCCAGGCGGTGAACGTGCTGGTCACGCTCGTCTGGTTCGTCTCCCAGAGACGCCCGTCGTTCGAGACCGCGGTCACCACCACGGTGTTGTTGGGCGCGAGCGCCATGGCGGGCGAACTGGCGAAGACCGGCCCGTTGACCCCGATGGCCCCGAAGTCCACGAAGGCGCCGGCGGCCGTCTGCTGCGCGACCAGGGTGATGGAGCCGTTCGTCGACCGGACGGCGACCGCCATCGTGCCGTTGGAGGCCTGGATGATCGCGGGGCGACCGACCTTGTCGGCTCCGATCGGCGTCCACGCCGTGAAGGTGCTGCTCACGCTCGTCTGGTTGGACTCCCAGAGCCGGCCGTCCGTCCCGACACCGACGACGACCAGTGTGTTGTTTGGCGCCATGGCGACGGCGGGGTCGCTGGCGAAGGCCGGCCCGTTGACGCCGATCTGGCCGTAGTTGGTGAAGCCGCTTCCGACCGAGCTCTGCGCCACGAGACCGTACGAGCTGTTGGCGGTCCTGCCGAAGATGGCGAGCGTCCCGTTCGCCGCGACGATGGCCGCCGGGGCGCCGGTGAAGCCGCCGTTGGTGAGCTTGGTCCACGGGGTGAAGCCCGCCCCGGCCGCCGTCTGGTTCGTCTCGAAGAGGCTGCCGAACTGGTCGATGGACGCGGCGGCGACGGTGCCGTTCGGCATCTTCACCACGCTGGCCGCGGGGTATGCCGGGGCGGCGGGCGGAGGCGTCGCCGTCGAGCCGAAGTAGTTGAAGTGCACGGCGTCGCCTGCGAGCGGGAAGTAGCCGTAGGCCGGCCCGTTGGCGACCACCCAGTTGCGCTGGCTGCCGGAGAACGAGAAGTCGACGGCGACGCCGCAGCCGTGGTTCGAGGTGCCCGGCGTCGTCCCGCCCTTGTCCGACCAGTAGACCTGGCCGGCGTAGTTGCGGTACCCCTCGTTCGGATGCAGGTAGTCACCGGTCTGCGCGTGGTAGTCGACCAGCATGCTGGTGAGCTTCGAGGCGGCCGACGGCTCCAGGTAGATGGCCCCCAGGTCGCCCTGCTGCCCGACCGGCGCCCAGTTGTAGTACGAGGCCCCGTTGCCGGAGACGACGGACATCGCCCCCAGCAGCACGGAGCCGTTCGTGTACCCGCCCCAGGAACAGCTGTCCGCCGCGCTGGCGGGTTCCACGACCGCGACGACCGGAACGGCGATCGTCACCGCCGCGACGAGGGCGAGAGCGCCTCGCCGGACGGCGCGGGACCCGCGCGTGAGTGTGTCTGACTTCATGGAGATTTCCCCTTCCGTTGTGATGCACAACGCCCCCTCGAGACACGCAGACGCGCGGAATCGGGCATGACGAATCACCGCCGATGACGACCGGCGAAGACTCCCCCGAAACTCGCTTTCCCCCCGCCACCGTTGAGATGTGGTGCGCACTCGCAACCCTGCGCCCTCGGTGACCGTCCGGTCTACCCCCTCGAACTGGTCACGCGGCGCTACGGACGCGGGCGGGCGTCCTGCTCTGGCGGGATCATCGGCGGCGGACCGGGTACGCCGCGATCTCGGACGCCCACTCTCCGGCTGCCCTCTCGAGGTCGCCGGGGGCCAATTCGAGGAGGACGTGTTCGGGAGCCCCCGACGCTGCCGGCGGAGCCGACTCGAGGGAGAACGTCACGCGCAGCACGGCGCCGTTCGCATCGGACGCGTCGACGGCGAACGAGAGGTTCGGCTCCAAGAAGCGCAGCTCGTCCGGGGTGCCGCCTCCCGCCACGTCGAGAAGCCAGTCGAGAAGCTCCTCGGCCTCCGCCGTCAGCAGACACGGATCGAGGAACGACCATTCCAGGCCGTTCGCGCGAACCGCGCCACGGACTTGAAGCCAGTTGGGCTCGTGGTCGAACGCCCCCGCGATCGGCTCGGTCTCCGGAAACTGGTAGCCGTCGATCGCCAACGCGACCGACGCCTCGCCGGAGCGGATTCTCATGGTGGGTCAAGAGTAGCGAAAGGAAGAAACCCCCGACCCGGCGTTTCCGGGATCGGGGGCTTCTCGCACCTCGCGGTGTGTGGTGCGCCCCCAGGGACTTGAACCCTGAACCCATTGATTAAGAGTCAATTGCTCTGCCGATTGAGCTAGAGGCGCATCCGGCTCGGTGACCCGAACCGAGGCTCAACACTAGCATCCGTTGCGGGCTTCTCGCCAATCGGGCGTCGTGCCCGGTCAGCGGAGTTCTTTCCTCGGCATCACGATCTCCTTGATGATCAGGATGATTCCCGCCGAGATCGGGATGGCGACCAGGGCGCCAGGCAGGCCGAACAGCGTCGACCCGGCGAGCGCCGAGATGAGCACCACCGACCCGGGCACCTGCACCGCCTTCCCCATCACGCGCGGCGTCAGGATGTACGCCTCCACCTGCATGTAGACCAGCACCAGCACCACCACGCCGCTCACCGGCGAGTGGATGAACGCCAGCACCGACATGACCGCGGTCGTCAGCACGGTTCCGATGAGCGGGATGAGCGTGATGAAGAAGGCGGCGAGCGCGATCAGGAACGCGCCGGGGACGCCCGTGGCGAGCAGCAGGACGAGGCTGAACACCGAGTTGCAGAACGCGAGGATCACCATCCCGCTGAGGTACTTGCCGAAGTTCTGCAGGATGCGCTCGGCGTAGCTCTCGAAGCGCGCGCGGTGTGAGCGGCGAACCAGGCGGTACGCGGCCTGCTTCGTGGCGTCGTAGGAGGCGATGAAGTAGATCGTGAGGATCGCGATGAAGAAGCCGGTGGTGACGGCGTTCAGCACCGAGAGGCCGAAGCCGACCAGGCCGTTGCCGATCGTGGCCCAGGTGCCCGGGTCCTTCACCTGCTCGGAGATCCAGGTGAAGACCTGGCCGACGACGCCGTTCGTCGACTCGTTGACGGTGTCGAACCATCCTTCGGCGCGGAGGGCGTTGATCTCGCGGGGCACCTGCGTCGCCAGGAACGAGATCTGCTGGGCGATGAGCGGCACCACCACCCAGACGATCGCGATCAGCAACGCCACGATGAGCAGGATGACGGTGACGATCGCCCAGCCGCGGCGCATCCCCCGGCGTTGGAACCAGCGGATGAGCGGGTCGAGGCCGACGGTGGCGAACATCGCCAGGAACACCGAGAAGATGATCGACCGCAGGCCGTACAGCATGAAGCCGGTCGCGACGGCGCCGATCGCGCCGAGCGCGACGAGGTAGCCGAACAGCAGCGGGCTGCGGCGGATCAGCGGCTCCGGGGCCGTGCCGCGTGCCGTGACGCCGCCGCTGCGGCTCACCGGCCGACGGATGAATCGCATGCTGCCTCCGCTCGCTGCCCGGACGGGCTACCGCGAGCGTATTGGCGATCCGGCCGTCGGGGCTATCTTTTCGCGGCGGTCGGGCGAAGACTGGAACGGACCGGCGCCCAACCGAGGAGGTAGCGCATGGGAACCCTGACCTACGACACGATCGTCATCCAGTTCGAGGACCGGCTGCTCGCCCACCTGCAGATCGTCATCGTCAACAAGCTGCGACGGCGGGAGTCGTTCGCGATGTCGTGGCGGGACTCGACCGAGGTCGGCGATGGGCGAAGCACCATCTGGCTGGACCCGAGCATTCCCATCTACTTCAAGTTCGACGGCTCCCGGGTCCCGGCGATCAACAAGGAGTGGGTGGACCGGCTGGCCGAGTCGGCGAGCAGCTCGCAGGGTCTCGTCGTCACGGGCGAGGACGGCGGGCTCGACGAGCGGCCCGGCCGGCTCGGGCCGGTGACCGGGTCGATGCCCGCGATGGTCCCCCGGGGACTGTGACCGATCAGGCCAGGTCGTCGAACGAGTCCGATCGGTCCTGGCCGCCGTCGGCCGGCTCCGCGGCGGGCTTGTGCGGCGCCAGCAGGGCTGTCCTCTCGCTGAGCTCTCGCACCAGCGCGGCGTCCTCGATCTCGCCCCCGTCCAGGTCGACCGGTTCGCTGACGATCTGGCTGGCCGGGCCGACGAGCACCTCGATCCTGTCCCGCTCGCCCTGGAGGGTCCGGCCCGGGACGAAGATCGTGTCCGCGATGCCGTGCCGGGCGAGCGCACGGGCGTACTCCATCAGGGCTTCCGCCAGCGCGTCCCCGGTGTAGAACGCCGTCCCCGCATACACGATCCGTCGCATGCCTCCACAGGTACGCCCCGCCCCTGGGGCTGCCAACCCCTGCCCCGCTAGGCTCGACGCTGTGACGAACACCGCCGACCCCCGCCCGCTCGACGGCGACCTCGCGCTCGCCCTCCGCCTGGCCGACACGGCCGACGCGATCTCGCTCCGCCGGTTCCGCGACCGCGACCTGCACGTCGAGACCAAGCCCGACCGCTCCCCCGTCACCGAGGCCGACCTCGCCGTGGAGCGCGCCCTGCGCGACGCGATCGCGGCCGAGCGCCCGGGCGACGGCATCCTGGGCGAGGAGTACGGGACCGAGGGCGACACGGCGCGGCAGTGGATCGTCGACCCGATCGACGGGACCGCGAACTACCTGCGCGGCGTGCCCGTGTGGGGCACCCTCATCGCCCTGGCGGTCGACGGCGCGCCCCGCGTCGGGGTCGTCAGCTCCCCCGCGCTCGGTCGCCGCTGGTGGGCGACCACGGGCGGAGGCGCCTGGACCACCGACGCACCCGGCGCCCAGCCGCGCCCGCTGCGCGTCTCCGGCGTCGCCGACCTCGAGCACGCCTCGCTCAGCTTCCAGAGCATCGCGCAGTGGGATCAGGCCGGTTACCTCGACCGGCTGGTCGACCTCACCCGTCGCGTCTGGCGCGACCGGGCCTACGGCGACATGTGGTCGTACATGCTGCTGGCCGAGGGCGTGCTGGACGCGGTGGCCGAGTTCGACGTGAAGACCTACGATCTGGCCGCGCTCATCCCGATCGTGGAGGAGGCCGGCGGCACCTTCACCTCGGTCGACGGGACGCCGGGGCCGGGCAACGGCTCCTCCCTCGCCTCGAACGGCCTGCTGCACCCGGCGCTGCTCGACGCGCTCTCCGGCGGCCCCGCCGTCCGCTAGCCGCGCGGTCCGACGGCGACCCCCTAGGCTGGCCGGGTGAGCGCACCGACACCAACGACGACGACAACGACGGAGCCGCTGGTCCACATCGCGAACTTCCGCATGGACTTCGGCCGCACCACCGTGATCCGCGACCTGTCCTTCGACATCCGGCGCGGCGAGACCTTCGGCTTCCTCGGCAGCAACGGCTCGGGCAAGACGACGACCATCCGCGCCCTGCTCGGCATCTACCAGCCGACCGCGGGCGTGCTGCACATCGACGGCCGCCCGTTCAGCCCGGAGGCCGGCGAGCGGCTCGGCTACCTGCCGGAGGAGCGCGGGCTGTACAAGAAGGAGTCCGTGATCGACGTCATGGTCTACTTCGGTCGGCTGAAGGGCCTCGGCGCCGAGCAGGCGCGTCGCTGGTCGCGGGCGTACCTGGAACGGGTCGGCATCGGCGACAAGGAGAAGGTGCGCCTCGACAAGCTCTCCGGCGGTCAGCAGCAGAAGGTGCAGCTGGGCGTCACGATCATGAACGACCCGGAGCTGCTCATCCTCGACGAGCCGACGAAGGGCTTCGACCCGGTCAACCGGCGCCTGCTCATGGACATCATCGACGACCAGAAGCGCGCCGGCTCCACGGTCATGATGGTGACCCACCAGATGGAGGAGGTGGAGCGCCTCTGCGACCGCGTCATCCTGCTGAAGGACGGCGCGGCGCGCGCCTACGGCACCGTCGAGGAGGTGCAGGACCAGTTCGGCGGCACGATCCTCCACGTCGAGCACGCCGGCGGCGCCCTCCCGGACTCCCCCGCGTACCGCGTGCTGTCGGACGAGGACGGGCACGCGCAGCTGGAGGCGCGCGACGGCGTCGAGCCCGCCGCCATCCTGCGGGAGCTCGTCGACGCGGGCGTCCGCATCTCCCGCTTCGCCCCCACGCGCAAGTCGCTCGACGACATCTTCGTCGAGGTCTACGGCGCCGAGAGCCGGGAGGAGGACTGAGCATGGCACGCCACAACCTGAGGACCGTCATCGCGTTCGAGTTCCGTCGCACCGTCACGAAGCGACGGTTCTGGGCGATCACGCTCATCCTCCCGATCCTCGTGTTCGGGCTGGGCGGTCTCATCATCGCCTCCAACGTGTCCACGGCGAACACCGCCGACGAGCAGAAGAACGCGCGCTTCGAGTTCCTGTACTCCGACGCCTCCGGCCTGGTGGACGCGGGCATCGCCAAGCAGTTCGGCGGCACCGAGATCGCGTCGGAGGCGGAGGGCGTCGAGGAGGTGCAGATCGGCGGCACGCCGGCCTTCTTCTCCTACCCGGCCGACCCCGCGAAGCAGACCGTCAAGGTGTACGGCGAGGACGCCGGGGTCTTCCAGAACAGCAAGTACTCGGCCGTCGCCCAATCGCTGCTGGCGGCGAGCGTGGAGAAGAAGGTGGGGAACCCGACCGACGTCGCGGTGCTGCGGGGCGAGGTCGAGACCTCGACCACCACCTTCAAGGACGGGAAGGTCGCGCCCGGGTTCGAGGCCATCCTGCCGGCCCTGGTGTTCCTGGCCGCGTTCTTCATCGTGATCGTGTTCCTCGGCAACCAGATGCTCAACTCCACGCTGGAGGAGAAGGAGAACCGCGTCACGGAGATGATCCTGACGACGATCAACCCGACGAACCTGCTGATCGGGAAGGTGATCTCGCTGTTCGCGATCGGGATCATCCAGTTGGCGGTCTTCGCGCTGCCGATGCTGGTCGGATTCCTGTTCTTCCGCGACCAGCTGCAGCTGCCGAACCTCGACCTCAGCGGCCTCGTGTTCGACCCGCAGAAGATGATCGTCGGCGCGCTCATCCTGATCGGCGGGTTCGCGCTGTTCACCGGCACGCTCGTCGCCGTCGGCGCGGTGATGCCGACCGCGAAGGACGCCGCGCCGGTGTTCTCGGTCGTCATCTTCGCCGTCGTCATCCCGCTGTACGCCTCCGGCTTCGCGATCAGCTCCCCGCAGGCGCCGATCGTCCAGCTGCTCGCCTACTTCCCGTACACCGCCCCGATCACGGCGCTCATCCTGAACGCGTTCGGCTCGCTGCCGCTGTGGCAGGCGATCATCATCATCGCCGAGCTGTTCGTGCTGTCCGTGATCGTGCTCCGCATCGCGGTGCGGCTGTTCCGCTACGGGTCGATCGAGTACACCAGCAAGGTGCGCATCCGGGACGTGCTCGGCCGCCGACCGGAACGCCCCGAGCCGACGCGGCGGGCGGGCGCCTGATGCGCGCGGTCGTCGTCACGCACCCGGGAGGGCCCGAGGTGCTGTCGCTGGCCGAGCGGCCCGACCCGACGCCCGGCGCGCACGAGCTGCGCATCCGGGTGGCCGCCGCCGGGCTCAACGGGGCCGACCTCAGCCAGCGCCGCGGCTTCTACCCGTCGCCGGCGGGCGCGCCGGACTGGCCGGGGCTCGAGGTCTCCGGCACCGTCGACGCGGTCGGCACCGGCGTCGACGGCTGGAGCGTCGGAGACCGTGTGTGCGCCCTGCTGCCGGGTGGAGGCTACGCCGAGCTCGTCACGGTCGACGCCGGGCTGGCGCTGCCCGTGCCGGAGTCGGTCGACCTGGTGGAGGCCGCCGGGCTGCCCGAGGTGGTGGCGACGGTGTGGTCCAACGTGTTCCGGATCGGGCGGCTCGTCGCCGGCGAGACGCTGCTGGTGCACGGCGGATCGAGCGGGATCGGCAGCATGGCCATCCAGCTCGGCCGGGCGTTCGGCGCCGACGTGATCGCCACCGCGGGCAGCGCCGACAAGGCCGCATTCTGCCGCGAGCTCGGCGCCCAGGCCGCCGTGGACTACCGCACGCAGGACTTCGTGGAGGCCGCTCGCGCCTTCACCGACGGCCGCGGCGTCGACGTCGTGCTCGACATCGTCGGCGGCTCGTACCTCGCCCGCGACCTGGAGGCGCTCGGCACCGGCGGCCGCATCCTCTCGATCGCCGTGCGCGAGCGGGAGGCGGCGGCGCTCGACCTGGGGCTGCTCATGCGGAAGCGGGCGAGCATCCACGGCACGACCCTGCGCGCCCGGCCGCTCGCGGAACGCACGGCGGTCATCGCCGGGGTGCGCGCCGCGGTCTGGCCGCTGCTCGCCGAGGGACGCGTACGCCCGGTCATCGACTCGGTCTTCCCGCTGGAGGACGCGGCGGCCGCGCACCGGCGGATGGAGAGCTCGGCGCACCGCGGGAAGATCCTGCTGCGCGTCGGATGAACGCATCCACGATCGCCGCGGCGACCGCGCCGAGCAGGTAGGCGAGCAGGTCCGTCCCCTGGAACGTGGTGCCGAGCACGAGCGAGACGACGGGGGCGGCCTCCGCGAGCGCGGCGGGAACACCGGTGAGCTGGAAGAGCTCGAGGGCCGTGCACAGGGCGGCGGCGACGCCGGCGACCACGACGGGACGCGCCCGCACCGCCACGAGGCCGACGAGGGTGTAGAGCAGCGCCGCGTACAGCGCGTCCCCCGCGAAGGCGCCGGCCGGTCCGCCGGTCACCCGGGCGACCAGGAGCCCCGCGGGCGCGATCAGCGCGGCGGCGCACAGGAGCGCCCATCGGCGGCGAGCGCGAAAGACATGCCCCCCACGCTACGGGTGCCCATCGGCTCCCGCGTCCGTCGTGGGGCGCACGACCCTCCACCGGTGGGAGGATCGGAGACATGACCGACGCCCTGACCGCCGACGCCCTCACCGACGACGCCTTGTCCGCCCTGCCCAAGGCCGAGCTGCACCTCCACATCGAGGGGACGCTGGAACCCGAGCTGGCGTTCGAGCTCGCCGCCCGCAACGGGGTCGAGCTGCCGTACGCCGACGTCGCCGAGCTGGCCGCGCAGTACGACTTCGACGACCTGCAGTCCTTCCTCGACCTCTACTACGCGACCATGGCGGTGCTGCGCACGCGCGACGACTTCGCCGAGCTGACCCGCCGCTACCTGCGCCGCGCGCACGCCCAGGGCGTTCGCCACGCCGAGCTGTTCTTCGACCCGCAGGCGCACACCGCGCGCGGCGTCGCCTTCGACGATGTGGTCGACGGGATCGGCGACGCGCTCGACGAGGCCGAACGCGACCTCGGGATGTCGGGCGGTCTCATCCTGTGCTTCCTCCGCGACCAGCCGGTGGCGTCCGCCGAGGAGGCGTTGACGGCCGGCCTCACCCGCACCGACCGGATCATCGGAGTCGGGCTCGACTCCGCCGAGGTCGGCTACCCGCCGTCGCTGTTCGAGGGCGTCTACGCCCGCGCCCGCGCGGCCGGGCTGCACCTCGTGGCGCACGCCGGCGAGGAGGGACCGCCCGCGTACGTGTGGGAGGCGCTCGATCTGCTCGAGGTCGAGCGCGTCGACCACGGCATCCGCTCGATCGAGGACGAAGCGCTCGTGGCCCGGCTGGCGGCGGAGGGCGTCCCGCTCACGGTGTGCCCGCTGTCCAACGTGCGGCTGCAGGCCACGCCCGACCTGCGCGACCACCCGCTGCTGCGGCTGGACGCGGCCGGCGTGCGCGTCACCGTGAACTCCGACGACCCCGCGTACTTCGGCGGCTACGTCGGCCGGAACTTCGCGGCGGTCCGGGATACGCTCGGCGTCACCGCGGACCAGGCCCGCCGGTTCGCCCGCACGTCGATCGAGGCGTCGTTCGCGCCGGACGAGCGCAAGGCGCACCTGCTCGCCGAGCTGGAGGCGTGGCGGCCGTGAGCGACCCGCAGGCCTTCCGCAGCGCCGACGGCCGGGCCGTCCGGTACTTCGACACCGGCGGCGACGCGGCCGCGCCGGTGCTGATCTGGCACCACGGCACACCCCAGACCGGGGCCCTGATCGCGCCCGTCGCGGCGGAGGCCGCCGCACGGGGCCTGCGCGTGGTCTCGGTGGCACGCCCGGGATATCCCGGCTCGGATGCGCTGCCCGGGCGCTCGGTCTCCGACGCCGCGTCCGACGTGCTCGCGGTCGCCGACGCACTGGGCGTCGAGCGCTTCGTCACCTCGGCGCGTCCGGCGGCGGCCCGCACGCCCTCGCCCTCGCGGCACTGGCGGGCGACCGGGCGACCGCGGTCGTCACGCTCGCGGGTCTCGCGCCCTTCGACCACTCCCCCGACTGGTTCTCCGGGATGGCCGCGCCGGGCGCACTCCGCGCCGCCCTGGCCGGACGGGACGCGCGCCTCGCCTACGCGGAGACGGCGGAGTTCGATCCCGAGTCGTTCACCCCGCGCGACCACGAGGCGCTGAAAGGCCCCTGGGGCGCGCTCGGCGCCGACGCGGGCGCCGGCGCCGCGGAGGGGCCGGCGGGCGAGGCCGACGACGACCTCGCCTATGTCTCGCCCTGGGGCGTCGAGCTCCGGGCGGTGCGCTCGCCCGTGATGCTGGTCCAGGGCGGCGCCGACCGGGTCGTCCCGGCGCCGCACGCCGCCGCGATGCTGGAGCGGCTGCCCGACGGCGAGCTGTGGATCCGCCCGCGGGAAGGCCACGTCTCCGTGCTCACCGCCCTCGGCACCACCCTGGACTGGGCGCTGAGCCGGCCGTGACCGGACGCCGGACGCACGTCGGTCAGGCGCCGGCCGGCCCGAGCAGCAGGTCGACGAGCCGTTCGGCGTAGACGGGGTCCGGCGGCGTGCGCGCGAGGGCGCGGAAGACGAGCGCGCCGATGATGGTCTCGGTGACGTCCTCGATCGGGAGGTCCGCGCGCAGGTCCCCGGCGGCGCGGGCGTCGCGCAGCCGCGGCCCGAACAGCCGCGGGTCGGCGAGGGCCTCGCGCAGGCGGCGGCCGACGTCGACGTTCTCGGTCGCCGCCGCGATCAGCGAGCGGAACAGTCCCTCGCCGCTCGGGCTCTCGATCACGCCCTCGACCGCCCGCAGCCAGGAGACCAGGTCGGCCCGCAGGTCGCCGGTGTCCGGAACGGCGAAGCTCTCCGGCAGGAGCATGCCCTCGAGCAGGCAGTCGGCGATCAGGGCGCTCTTGCCGGACCACCAGCGGTACACCGTCTGCTTTCCGACCCCGGCGCGCGCGGCGATGCCCTCGATGCTGAGGTGGTCGTAGCCGCGCTCGGCGAACAGGGCGGCGGTGGCGTCGAGGATCGCCACGCGCGCGGCCTCGCTGCGCGGAGCACCCCGTCGTCCGGCCATGACTCCCAGCCTATCGTCAATTTACGAGACGGACCGTTGCGTATTATGAGTCGACCCACGCCACACGAAGGGACGTCATGGCCGAGCTGCTGTACCGGATCGGAAAGTTCTCCGCGCGCCGCGGCTGGGCGGTGATCGTCGCGTGGCTTCTGGTCCTCGGGATCGCGGTCGGCGGCTTCCTGATCGGCTTCAAGGGCCTCGCGAGCAGCTTCGACGTGCCGAACACCGCGTCGGGCAAGGTCGTCGACGAGCTCGCCGAGAAGCTGCCCGACTACGCCGGCGCGGCGGGCACGGTCGTCTTCCGCACGACCGACGGCTCCGCGCTCGACGCCGACCAGAAGGCCGCCATCAGTGCCCTCGTGAAATCCGGCGACGACCTGCCCGACGTCTCGAAAATCGTCGACCCGTTCGCCACGGAGGCGCAGCGTGCGCAGAGCCGGCAGCAGCTCGCGGACGGCCGGGCCCAGCTGGACGCCGCGGCGGCGCAGCTCGACGCGGGCCAGACCCAGCTGGATGCGGCCAAGGCCCGGTTGCAGGCCGCCGGCGCGCCGACCACGGCGCTGGACGCGCAGCAGCAGACCATCGACCAGGGTCGCGCGCAGCTCGCCGAGAAGCGGACGCAACTGGAGCAGGGTGCCGACCTGCTCCGGCTCTCGGACGGCATCCGCCTCGTGTCCGAGGACGGGTCGACCGCCCTGGTGAACGTCGCCTTCACCAAGCCACGGCTGGAGCTGCCGGAGGACGCGAAGCAGGCTGTCATCCACCACTTCGAGTCGACCCCCGTCGACGGCGTGCGGGTCTCCTTCTCCACCGACATCGCGCAGGGCGTCCCGCAGATCGTCGGCGTCGGCGAGGCGGTCGGGGTGGTGTTCGCGGCCGTCGTGCTGGTCGTGGTGCTCGGTTCGGTCGTGGCGGCCGCGCTGCCGCTGGTGACCGCGCTGTTCGGCGTCGCGGTCGCCGCGCTCGGGTCGCTGGCCTTCTCCGGGGTGGTCGACATGGCCTCCGTCACTCCGGTGCTCGCGATCATGCTCGGGCTCGCGGTCGGCATCGACTACTCGCTGTTCATCGTGAATCGGCACCGCCGCCAGCTGCTGGAGGGCGCGGAGGTGCACGAGTCGGTCGGCCTGGCCAACGGCACCTCCGGCAACGCCGTCGTGTTCGCCGGGACCACGGTCGTCGTCGCGCTGCTCGCCCTCAACGTGACCGGGGTGCCGTTCCTCGGGCTGATGGGGACGGTCGGCGCGGTCGCCGTGGTGCTCGCGGTGCTCATCGCGGTGACGCTCACGCCCGCCCTCCTCGGGCTCCTCGGGACGCGGCTGCTGAGCCGCCGGGCCCGGGCCAGGATCGGCACAGAACACCACGCCGACCCGTCCGTCCGGCCGATGCGCACCTGGCGCGCCGCCCTCACCGTGGTGGTCACGGCTGTGGCGCTGCTGATCGTCGCCATCCCCGCCCTGTCGATGCGGGTCGGCCTGCCCGACGGCTCGTCGGAGCCGGTCGGCTCCACCACCTACGACGCGTTCACCGAGACCGCGGACGCGTTCGGCGCGGGCTCCACCGGCCCCCTGCTCGTCACCGCGACGGTCTCCTCCGGCGTCCCGGAGGCGGAGGTGACCGCCACCCAGCTGCGCGTGGCGAAGACGCTGGCCGACCAGCACGACGTCGCCGCGGTCGCGCCGATCGCGGTGTCGAAGGACCGCGAGCTGCTGGCCTTCCAGGTGGTGCCGAAGGACGGCCCGAACAGCGTGTCCACCGAGAAGCTCGTCAACGCGCTCCGCGACCTGGGCCCGCTGGAGGGCGGGATCCGGCTCGGCGTCTCCGGGCAGACCGCGATCAACCAGGACATCTCGGCCAACCTCGCCGCGGTGCTCCCGCTCTACCTGCTCGTCGTGGTCGGGCTCTCGCTGCTCATCATGGTGCTGGTGTTCCGGTCGCTGCTGGTGCCGCTCATCGCGACAGGAGGCTTCATCCTGTCGCTGTTCGCCACCTACGGCGCGATCACCGCGCTGTTCCAGTGGGGCTGGGGCGCCGACGCGCTCGGCATCCACACCGGGCCCATCCTCAGCTTCCTCCCGGTGATCCTGGTCGGGATCCTGTTCGGCCTGGCGATGGACTACCAGCTGTTCCTGGCCTCCGGGATGCGCGAGGCGTACGTGCACGGAGCGCCGGCCCGGCTCGCCGTGGCCCGCGGGTTCCGCGCCGGCCGAACGGTGGTGACCGCCGCGGCGCTCATCATGGTGTCGGTCTTCGGCGGATTCGTGTTCAGCGAGTCCACCATGATCCGCTCGATCGGCTTCGGCCTGGCGTTCGGCGTGCTCGTCGACGCGTTCGTGGTGCGGATGCTGCTGATGCCGGCGCTCATGCACCTGCTCGGACGCTCCGCCTGGTGGATCCCGTGCTGGCTGGACCGCCTCCTCCCGAACGTGGACGTCGAGGGCGCCGCGCTGGAGCGCCGTCACCACGCCGCGTGACCGGGGTCAGCGCCGCAGCGTCCGGCTCGGGTTCTCGCCGAAGGCCTCGCGGTACCAGCCCGCGAACCGGGCCGGGTGCGTGAACCCCCAGCGGGCGGCGATCTCGGCCACGCTGGCGCTCTCCGCGTCCGACCGCTCCAGCTCCGCCCGTGCGCCGTCGAGGCGGACGGTGCGCAGGTACCGCGTCGGGGTGGTCCCGAGGGAACGGTGGAACAGGTCCTGCAGCCCGCGCGGGCTCAGCCGGGCGGCCTCCGCGATCTCCTCGACCCCGATCGGCCGGCCCGCGTTGTCGTCGATGAAGGCGAGCGCCCGCCGCAGGGTCGCCGGGCCGCCCGACGCCTCCTGCGGCCACCCGCCCCGTGTCTCCACGGCGAAGCAGGCCAGCGCGTTGGCGATCAGCAGGTCGCCGACCGAGCGGCGGACGAGCTCCTCGCCCAGCAGCGCCGGGTCGTCGAAGGTGTCAGCGGCGAACCGGCGGACGGCCTCCCACTGCCGCTGCATCGTCGGGTTGACCGGCGTCAGCAGGTCGATGCGCGGCCGCACCGCCTCCCGGTCGGGCCAGCCGGCCGCGACCGCGAGGGCCCGCAGGTCGAGGTAGACCGTCACGAGGTCGAGCCGCTGGGACCACGACCGCGCCTCCCCGGGCGCGAGCAGGAAGGCGCCGGCCGGGTCGATGCCGCGACCGTTCGACTCGGCCCGGTAGGAGCCGGAGAGGAGCGACCCGACGGCGAGCACGTCGCCGATGTCCACCGCGAACTCGGCGGGCGACGGGATGCGGTACCGCGCGACGGAGACCCGCTCGTCACCGCGCACCGACTGCTCGAACCGGAACGGCTCCCCGGTCTCGACGAGCCGCGCGCGACGGTAGATCCCGGTGAGAATCCGCTCGGTCTCCCCGATGTCCGAGGTCCGGACGTCCTCCGCGATGACCATCGCCGCCCCCTGTTCCTCCGTGACGGGCACGGTCCACCCTAGGCCGGGGCCAGGGCGGAGCGGAAGCGGATGTCGATCTCACCGGCCGGCGAACCGGACGCACGAGGCCGCCCGAGATGCCTGGGCGGCCTTCGCGTGTGATCGGCAACAGGGTCTGCAGGACGCCGGGTGCGATGCCGGAGCCGGTCACCGCAGTGTCAGGAGGTCAGATCGTATACCGTCACGCCGTCGACCGTCTGTGCGGTGAAGGTGTCGGCCACCCACGCCGCGATCTCGCTGGAGGCGCTGCTGCCGCCGTTCGACTGACCACCGACCCCACCGGCGATGAAGTAGTGGATGCGGCCCTCGGCGACGTACGTCTTGAACTGCGCCAGGGTGGGCGACGGGTCGGAGCCGTTGAAGCCGCCGATCGGCATGACCGCCTCCCGGGTCGCCAGCTGGTAGCCGGCCGCCGAGTTCGAGCCGACGGCCGCTGCCACCCAGCTGTACCGGGAGGCGTCGCTCTTCAGCAGCGCCGCGAGCGTGGAGCCCACGGTGCCGGAACCGAGGAGGGAACCCATCCCGCCGCGCGCGCCACCGGGAGCGGTGCCCGTGCCGGTCGTGCCGCCCGTCGGCGCTCCCCCGGCGGTCCCGCCCGGCACCGTTCCGATCCCGCCGGGCGCCGTACCGGTCCCGCCCGGGGGTGTGCCCTGCCCGCCGAATCCGCCCGGCGAGCCGCCGGCCTGTCCGGCCCCCGTGCCGCCCGGAGCTCCGCCGGGGCCGCGGCCTCCGCCCGGTCCCCCCATCCCACTCGCGACCGCGGGGCCGGCCGTCACGATGGACCCCGTGTGCGCGGTGGTGACCGTTTCGATCGTGTACGCCAACGGCCCGAGCAGTCCGGCCATGAGGGTCGCGCCGATCGTCACCGCAGCAAGCACCCTCCGCGGGGGCAGCAGGAGCAGCACCGCCGACGCGATCGAGGCGATCAGCACGACGACCTTCAGCCACGGCAGCCAGTCGGAGGCCTCGGAGAGCAGCACCCAGGCCCAGACCCCGGTGCCGAGCACAGCGACCGCCGACAGGATGCGCACCCACAGCCGCTCCCTCGCCTGCCAGGCCGCGGCCGCGCCGATGGCGACCGTCCCGGCGAGGGCCGGCGCAAGCGCGACCGTGTAGTAGGCGTGGAAGATGCCGGCCATGAAGCTGAACGCCACGGCGGTGACCACGAGCCAGCCGCCGAAGACGAGCAGCGTCGCGCGGCGTGCATCAGTCCGGGTCATGCGACGGCCGAGCACCAGGGCGAGCGCGAACAGCACGAGGGCCGGCGGCAGCAGCCAGGCGATCTGGCCGCCGATCTCGTTCTGGAACAGGCGCAGGATGCCGGTCTCTCCCCACATCCCGCCGCCCGCGTTCCCGCCGCCTCCTCCGGTCACCGACCCTGTCTCGGCCCCGGTCAGCCGGCCGAGCCCGTTGTAACCGAAGGTCAGCTCCAGGAAGCTGTTCGTCTGCGATCCGCCGATGTACGGGCGCAGGGACGCCGGCACCAGCTCGACGATCGCGACCCACCATCCGGCCGACGCGACGACGGCGCCGAGAGCGGCGAAGAGGTGCCCGAACCGCTTGCGCCACGACACCGGGGCCGCCGCGAGGTAGACCCCGGCGAGGACGGGGAGGATGAGGAACGCCTGCAGTTGCTTCGTGAGGAACCCGAATCCGACGGCGACACCGGCCAGGACCACCCAGCGCAGGCGTCCGCTCTCGATGCCCCGCAGGGTGAGGTCCGCCGACAGGGTCAGCAGCAGGACGAGCAGCGCATCCGGGTTGTTGAACCGGAACATCAGCGCGGCGACCGGGGTGATCGCGAGCACGCCCCCGGCGAGCAGTGCGGTCTGCGCCGAGAACCGGCGGCGGACGATGACGTAGACGAGCGCGACGGTCGCCACGCCCATGAGCGCCTCCGGCACGAGGATGCTCCACGAGCTCAGTCCGAAGAGGCGCACCGACAGCGCCATGATCCACAGGCTCGCCGGCGGCTTGTCGACCGTGATCGAGTTGGCTGCGTCGCTCGAACCGTAGAAGAAGGCCTCCCAGTTCACGCTCCCCGCCTGCACGGCGGCCGAGTAGAAGGAGTTGGCGTACCCGCTCGCCGCCAGGTCCCAGAGGTAGAGGAACGCGGTCACCGCGAGCAGTCCGAGGAGCGCCGGGCGTTCCCAGGCGGCGGTGTCCGCACGGCCGCGAACCAGCCGGCGGAGCAGTCGCCGGCCACGGCCGGGAGGCGCGGCCGCGCGCACCGGTGCGCTGACGGAGGAGGTGGCGGGCGGGGTCGTCGTGGTGGTGGTCATGGTCTCACTCGCTTTCGGCGGAGGTGGGGCTGGAGGTGGAGGCGGGGACGGATGGGGAGGCGACGAGGCTCAGCGCGGCATCCGGGGCCGGCGGCGGCTCGACGGGAGCGGTCGATCCGCGAGCGGGTTCCGCGCGCCGCGCGGACCGGAACACCCAGAGCCGCAGCAGCACGAACCTCAGCAGCGTGGCGACCAGGTTCGCGGCCGTCAGCACGACCAGCTGGAGGTGTGCGGACGCGTCCGGGACAGCCGCGTGCAGCAGAGCGAGCGATCCGCTCGTCAGGCCCCACGCCATCCCGAAGACGATGAGCCCCTGCAGCTGTTGCTTCACCATCCCGGGTCCGTTCACCCCGAAGGTGAACCGCCGGTTGGCCCAGGTGTTGGCGATCGCCGTGAGCAGCAGGGCCGCGAAGTTGGCGGCCTGAGCCGCCAGCACCGTCTGCAGCAGGAGGTACAGCACGGCATAGGCGGCGGTCGAGAGCACGCCAACCACCGCGAAGCGGAGCACCTGGCCGAAGAAGCCCGGCGGCGACGGCGGCGCGAACGGCCGCCTCCCGAGCTCCGCGTAGACGGCCTCGAGCGGGATGCGCCCGCGCGCCAGGTTCGTCCCCACGCGCAGCATGCCCTTGAGGTCGTCGCGCGCGGTGCGGACGACGTCGACCGAGCTGTCCGGGTCGTCCACCCAGTCCACCGGGATCTCGTGAATGCGCAATCCGGCCCGTTCGGCGAGGATCAGGAGCTCCGTGTCGAAGAACCAGCCGTCGTCCTCGACGAGCGGGACGAGCCGCTGGGCGACATCCCTCCGGATCGCCTTGAACCCGCACTGCGCGTCGCTGAAGCCGACGGACATCGTCCGCCGGAGCAGCAGGTTGTAGCTGCGGGAGATGAACTCTCGCTTGCCGCCGCGGGTCACACGCGAGCTGCGGCCGAGCCGGGTGCCGATCGCGAGGTCGGAGTGCCCGGAGAGCAGCGGCGCCACCAGCGGAGGCAGCGCGGCCAGGTCGGTGGAGAGGTCTTCGTCGAGGTAGACGAGCACCTGCGCGGGCGATGAGAGCCACACCTGCTTGAGCGCGCGTCCGCGCCCCTTGAGCGGAAGGTGGACCGCGACGACGCCGGGCAGCTCCGCGGCGAGCCCGTCGGCGAGTGCGGGCGTGGTGTCGGTGCTGGCGTTGTCGGCGATCGTGATGCGCCAACTCCACCCGACGGAACGGGTCAGGTAGTCGTGGAGGCGCTGGATGGACGACTCGAGCGTCGCCTGCTCGTTGAAGACGGGCACGACGACATCGAGCGCCGGGGCGGGCGTGGCGTGGGTTGCGGTTTCGTGCGTCATGCCGACACCCTCGCGCCGTTACATTCCCGTGACCTTTCGCGACGCTATGACATGCTGACGCGTCTCCTGCGCGATGGCTATGCGTGCTCGGCCCGGGGGCGGACCTCGAACAACGCGCGACAGCGACCATGGTGGAGATGGGGGGAATCGAACCCCCGTCCACTGCTGTGGTCATGTGCCTTCTACGGGCGTAGCCAGTGAAGTCGCTTTCTCGGCCCCGGAGCTTGTCGCTGGCACCTGCTCCGACGGGCCCAGTATCAGTGGAAGTCCCTCTGCGCCCTGATGCTCAACGCAGAAGCAAGTCCTCTAGCTGACGCCAGGATCCGGGTAGAGGACGATTCCCGGTCTGACGGTCTCTTCAAATGGCGAAGGGGAACTTACGCCGCGAGGGCGAAGTCGGCCTTGGCCGAGACAGTGCTCTTGTTATTGGCACTTATTTTTTCGCATGGATCGTTAACGAGATAACCATGCATCCTCGACCCGCTTCTCACAGTCACGCAGACAATGTCGAAACCGATCATCCCCGTGAACGGCCGTGAGGCCGGGTCGCTGTCGCGCGCTGTTGAGTTGTCCAGATGCAATGCCCGCCGTCTCCGGCGAGCTTCCCATCATACAACACCCCGAGCCGCAGGTTTATGCCAGCATCGGGGGATGGCCGACACCATCATCACCGTCCAGGGCGAGTACGAGCTGCACCACCCGGCCGAGCGGGGCGCGGTCCGGTTGCGGGTGTCCTACGAGGGCGCCACGCGGGAGGAGGTGCTCGCCCGCACGACGCAGCGGCAGGTCTCGTTGACCTCCGAGCTGCGGGAGCTGCACAGCCCGCAGGCGGGCCCGGTCACGCAGTGGTCGTCGGACCAGCTCCGCGTCTGGGGCGAGCGCCCCTGGGGCCCGGACGGGCAGCGGCTGGACGTCGTGCACCACGCGGAGGTCGGCATCGACGCCCTGTTCAGCGACCTGGCCGCGCTCTCCGACTGGGTGGGCGTCGTCTCGCTGCTCGACGGCGTGGCGGTCGAGCACGTCGCGTGGTCGCTGACCGAGGCGCGCCGGCAGTCGCTGACGCAGGAGGCGAGGCGCCGCGCGGTCGAGAACGCCGTGGCCAAGGCGACGGTCTACGCCACGAGCCTCGGACTCAGCAGTGTGAAGCCGGTCGCGCTCAGCGACCCCGGGATGCTGGGCGACGGCTCGGGGCCGGGGCAGCCGCCGCAGCCGCTGTTCGCCCGCGCGGTCTCCGCCGACAGCGGTGGCGCGACGCTCTCGCTCAAACCGGAGGAGCTGACGATCGCGGTGCAGGTTCACGCGCGGTTCGCGGCGAGCTGAGGCGGCTCAGGAGCCCGGCGTCGCCGGACCCGGGGTCGACGGCGGCCGGGTCGGGAAGCCCGCCAGCTTGAGCACGCGCGTGGCGGTCAGCGTTCCGCCGGAACGCGAGCCGATCACGATGACCTCGTCGCCGGTCGCGAAGTCGGACTTCGAGGCGGACTGGCCGGGCACGCCGAACACGGTCGACGCGTCCACCGTCACCTTCACCGCGGCGCCGCCCTGGCGGTCGATCGTCCAGGTGTCGCCGGAGATCGCGGAGATCGTCCCGCGCACCAGGACCTTGCCCTGCTGCCCGGTCTTGCCGCTCCCGTCGCCGTCGCCGCCGCTCCCGCCGTCGCCGGGTCGCCCCGGCATCCCCGGCACCCCGGGCTGATCGCCGGGCGGGAGGACGCGGGAGATCGCCCGCTCCCCCACGTGCGTGACCACGCTCGCCACCGCGAACGCTCCGGCGGTGGCGAGCCCGAGCAGGAGGACGACCGAGAGCACCAGGGTCGAGATCGCGAAGGCGAGGCCGTGCCGTTTGTAGAACGGCTCCGGCGGCACGGCCGCCGACCCTGCCGGCGCGCCACCCGGCCCCGTCCCCGCGTACGGCGGAGGCGTCGGGCCCTCCGGCCGGGGAGGCAGCGGCTCTGTGGGCTGGGTGTCGCTCATGCTCTCATGGAAGCACCCGCGCCCCTGAACCGCGCTGGGAACAGGTTATGGGTCCGATGAGAATCCGGGATCAGGCCGGCTCGACCAGCACCGAGCGGAGCTTGGCGAGCTCCACCCCGTCCAGTCCGGCATCGAGCAGGTAGGCGCGGACGCTCCCGGCCCGCTCCTCGATGCGGTCGATCGTCGTCTCCAGCGCCTCCCGCGGGCTGCCGCCGAGGATCACACGCAGGTCCGGCGTCACCTCGACCCCGTACCCGCGGACGAGCTCGAGCATCCCCTCCAGCCACGGCCCCTCGAGGTTGGCCTCGGTGAGGGCGTAGTCGGAGACCACGGTGTCGCGATCGACACCGACCGCCAGCAGCGCCAGCGCGACGACGATGCCCGTGCGGTCCTTCCCCGCCGTGCAGTGCACCACCACCGGCTCGTCTCCCGTGTCGGCGATCTCGCGCAGCGCACGCACGATCACGTCCGTGTGCTGGAACACGATCTTGTCGTACAGGTGCACGATGGTCGCCCCGACGGTCGACGCCGACGCGCCGGACCCCTCGAAGACCGGCAGCCGCAGCACCTCGACGTCGAGGCCGTCCAGGTCGTCGGGCAGGGCCTCCACCTCGAAGTCGTCGCGCAGGTCGATCACGATCCGGACGCCGAGTTCGCGCAACGCCGCCCTGCCGCGCTCCCCCAGCCGACCGAGCGCGTCGGCGCGGTACAGCTTGCCCCGGCGCGTGGTGCCGCCCGCGGCCGGGTAGCCGCCCACATCCCGGAAGTTGTAGGTGCCGTCGATCGGGATGCGCTGAGCGGTGGAGTCCATGGGCCTAGTCTCGCACCACCCGGTCACTCGCCCAGGTGGTTGCGGGTCGACATGGCCCGCTCGGCCTCGCGCTTGTCCTGCCGCTCGCGCAGCGCCTGACGCTTGTCGTACTCGCGCTTGCCCTTCGCGACCGCGATCTCGACCTTCGCCCGGCCGTCGTTGAAGTAGATCGACAGCGGCACGATGGTGTAGCCGCCCTGCTTGACCTTGTTCTCGATCTTCAGGATCTGCGCCTTGTGCAGCAGCAGCTTGCGCTTGCGGCGGGGCGCGTGGTTGTTCCACGTGCCGTCGGCGTACTCCGGGATGTGCACGGCGTCGAGCCACGCCTCGCCGCCGTCGACGAAGCCGTAGCCGTCGACCAGCGACGCCCGCCCCATCCGCAGCGACTTCACCTCGGTCCCGGTCAGCACGAGGCCGGCCTCGTAGGTGTCCTCGATCGTGTAGTCGTGGCGCGCACGGCGATTGGTGGCCACGACCTTCTGGCCACGTTCCTTCGGCACAGCTCACTCCTCACGTCGGATCCGGGATGCCGCCTCGCCGGTGCGCGAGGCAGCAGACCAGTCTAGCGCAGGGCGGACGGATGCCCGCCGATCGTCTCGTCGACCCACCCGCGCAGGGCGGCCAGCGGGACGGCGGCGCTCAGGCCGAGCGGCGTCAGCTCGTACTCGACGCGCGGCGGGACCTCGGCGTACACGGTCCGGGTGAGCAGGTCGTTCGCTTCCAGTCGCTTGAGCGACGCGGACAGGACCTTCGGGCTGACTCCCTGGAGCCGGGAACGCAGCTCGCCGAAGCGCAGCGGGCCGTCCTCCAGCGCGCCGATGATGAGCGCGGACCACTTGTTCGCCAGCAGGTCGAGCATGTCGCGGCAGGGGCACATCTCTGCGTAGACCGTGTTGCGCAGGTCGGCGTCGAGCGTTGTCATGGCCGCAATAGTACCCGATGGGTAGCAATGGCCCTTGACGGTAACCACGTGCCCCCGGGCAGGCTGAGGCCATGAACGAAGCGAACCCGTCGACCAACACCATGATCGGCTACACCAGGAATCTCCCCGTGACCGATCCCGACGCCTTCGAGGTGCGCACCGCACCCGTCGCGCCACCCGCCGCCGGCGAGCTGCTGGTGCGGGTGGAGGCCGTCTCGGTCAACCCGGTGGATGTGAAGCAGCGCGCCGGCGCCCCCTCCCACGGCTTCCGGGTGCTCGGGTACGACGCTGCCGGCGTGGTCGAGGCCATCGGCGAGGGCGTGGACGGGTTCGCCGTGGGCGACGAGGTCTACTACGCCGGCAGCATCGGCCGCCCGGGCAGCGACCAGCGCTACCAGGCCGTGGAGGCGCGGCTGGTCGGCCACAAGCCGCGCACCGCGACCTTCGGCGACGCCGCATCGCTGCCCCTGACGGCGCTGACCGCCTGGGAGGCCGTCTTCGACCGCCTCGGAATCACGGAGGAGTCGGAGGGCGACCTGCTGGTCGTCGGGGCGAGCGGCGGCGTCGGCAGCATCCTGCTACAGCTGGTCCGGGCGCGCGCCCCCCGCGTGCGGCTGATCGGCACCGCGAGCGCGCGCAACGCCGAGTGGGTGCGCAGCATGGGCGCGCACGAGCTCGTCGACCACAACGGCGACCTGGCCGCGCAGCTGCGCGCACTCGCGCCGAAGGGCGTCCGCTGGATCTTCACCGCGCACTCGAAGGGTCAGGAGCGGCTCTACGCGAGCGTCGCCGCACCGTTCGGCACGATCGTGGCGATCGACGACGGCCCGCGCGACATCGCGGTGCTCAAGGGCAAGAGCATCGGCTGGCTGTGGGAGCTCATGTTCACCGACCCGCTGCACCGGCCCGGCTCCCGCCACCAGGCGTGGATCCTCGACCAGGTGGCCGACCTGGTCGACCGGGGCGTCGTCCGGCCGACCGTGACCGACCACCGCGGCCCCATCTCACCCGAGTCGCTGCGCGCGGCCCACGCCGCCGTCGAGTCCGGCCGGGCGGTCGGCAAGGTCGTGCTGGAGGGGTGGGCCGACCCAGTCTGAGCTTCTTCCCGCGCCGCGGCCGGTCGTGTCGCTACGGCCCCGGCATCGGAGCGGGCGTCGCATCACGCATGCGGTCGTCGGTCCAGTAGTTCGGATCCTCCGACGGGTCCGCCGTGTGAACGGTCGAGCCCGAGTCGTCGACGTCCGGTCCGGACGGTGCGGCTCCCGCCTGGTGGCATCCCGCGAGGAGGCCGGCCAGGAGGGTCGACACCGCGATCGCTCTGGTTGCACGCACGACGGGCCTACATGAGATCGAACATGGTCTTGACCCGCTCCGGGTTCGGAGTCGAGATCAACGCCGGAGTTCCGGACAGTGTCCGCCTCGAAGTCACCGCGTAGACGTAGCCCAGATTGTCGCCGATACGGGCACGCAGCCACGCCCCGCCGCTGGCTCCACCATTCATGTCGCAAACCAACTGAGCATCGTCATCGAAGGCAGACCGATCCGTCGTGGTCCCATCACAGTAATACGGAAGCTGGCCATTGTACTTTCCCTCCGCGGGGTAACCCCAGATGCGGACTCCCGCCATGCCCGTCCCGTAGCCCCAGGAGAGGCCGTTCCCGCCGACGACATCGACGATATTGCGGCCGCCAAGCGGAGCCAAGGTCAGAAACGCCTGATCGTGACTCCAAGCGCTGTCATTCTGCCAAGCCGTGAACGTCCGCGCCGTTGACCAACTCCACTTACCGTATGGCGCAGAGCCGTTGTAATAGGCCGGGACGAAGACGAGGTTGTCATGCCAGCCCTTCTTTGCCTCGTAGACACAGTGTCCGGCCGTCATGATCACGTTCTTCTTTGCGGAGTTGATCACCGACGCCGAGCACACGTAATTACCGCCTGCCCAGGTGTAGAACAGCTTGCCGGTAGTCGCGGGCACCGGAACCGCACGCGAGCGCGCGTCCTCGGGGACCGGATATACAGGGTCACTCGCATCCCCGGCCGGGCCCGATTCCGTGACTACCCCCATCTCCGAGCTCAGGTTGCGAGGTGCCAGCCCCTCATCCGGGACTTCGATATCCGTGGGAATCGCAGCGAGCATGCGCTCCTCGGTCCAGTAGTCATCGGCCGCCCCAGACCGGCTTCGGGCGGCGACGATCGCGGACGTAGCCCCATCGCCTTCTGGCGCTCCGGTCGTGGGCTCCGCCGCTACCAGGCCTGCGCCGGCAGCCACACTGACCACAACGGATACAACGGCGAGGACGAGGCCCGTCGTCAAACGCATTCCTCTGGACACGGCTCTCCTTCTTGGATGAGCGAGCTTGGGTGTTCAAAGGCTACTGGAGATATCTCCCCACAAAAATATTTGCATTCGAGTTCTTATAGCCAGATTCGTCAGATTGTACAGGCGAGGCCCCGCGACATCGGTGCTCCGTCTCCTAGCGCGTGCCGCCAAGCCACGCCCCGACTCGCTGGGCGCCGGCGCTCCGGCCTAGACCTTCAGGTACCGCTTGATCGCGAAGTTCGCGGACGCCGCGGCCAGCACGACGCCGATCACCACCAGGATGGGGATGACCAGCCAGGCCTGCTCCATCCCGACGAAGTTGATCGACTGGATGCGCTCGCTCAGGTAGCCGCGCACGAAGAACTGCACGCCGAGGCCGATCACGACCGAGGCCAGGATCGAGCCGACCAGCGCCGCGATCACGCCCTCGATGATGAACGGGGTCTGGATGAAGCGGTTCGACGCCCCCACCAACCGCATGATCCCGATCTCCCGTCGACGCGAGAAGGCCGAGAGCCGGATCGTGGTCGCGATCAGCAGCACGGCCGCGACGAGCATCAGGGCGGCGATGCCGATGGCCGTGTAGCTGGCGGCGTTGAGGATGCTGAAGATCTGGTCCAGGTAGCTGCGCTGGTCGACCACGCTCTGCACCCCGGCCGCGCCGGAGAGGGTCTCGGTGAGCACGGCCGACTGGTTCGGGTCTTTGAGGTTCACCCAGAACGTCTGCGGGATCATGTCCGGCGTGACGAAGTCGGCGATCTGGTTGCCCTTGAACTGCTGCTTGAACTGCTCGTAGCCCTGCTTCTGGTCCTGGAAGTAGAACTTCTGGATGTAGGGCGACAGCTCCGGGGACTCCAGCTGCTTCTTGACCGCCTCGACGGTCTGGTCGCTCGCCGGGCCGCTCGCGCAGTTGTCGGTCGGGGTGCACAGGTAGACGGCCACCTGCGCGCGGTCGTACCAGTAGGTCTTCATCTGGCCGATCTGCAGCTGCAGCAGCACGGCGGTGCCGACGAAGGTCAGCGAGATGAAGGTCACGAGCACCACGGAGACGACCATGGAGAGGTTGCGGCGGAGGCCGTTGCCGACCTCCGACCAGATGAGTCCGAATCTCATTTCGTCGGCCCCACATTCTGGTCGCCGTCACGGTCGGAGCCCTCGCGGAGTCCGCTGAGGTCGAGGTTGGCCGTGAAGTTGAGGTGGTCGGGCAGCTCCGGGGAGGAGGGCGCTGGCGGGACGGGCGCGGTCGCGAACTGTTGCGGCGGCGGGTAGGCGGACGGCTGCGGCGCGGTGGGCTGCTGGGCGGGAGGTGCGTACGGCTGCTGGGCGGCCGGCTGCTGGGCGGCCGGCTGCGGCTGTGCCGCGGGCGGCTGTTCCGCAGGCTGCTGCGCCGGCGACGTGTACGGCCGCTGCTCCGGGTATGCCGCGGGCGCCGCGTACGGCTGCACCGGCGCCGTGTGCTGCGGCACCGACACCGGGGCCGTCGGCGTCGACGTCGGCGCGTGCGGGCGGGTCATCGGCGCCTCCGCCGCGACGTGCGAGCCGGCGGCCGCCCCGGCGAACACCGGGGTCGCCGCGGAGACGGGCTCGTCGCGCTGCAGCGGCTGGGCGACCGGGATGGCGGCGGTGAAGCCGTAACCGCCGTGCCGCTCGTCTCGCACGATCTGGCCGCCGACCAGCTCGATCACGCGGCGCTTCATCTGGTCGACGATCGCCGCCTCGTGGGTCGCCATGAGCACCGTCGTGCCGCCGGCGTTGATGCGCTCGAGCACGGCCATGATGCCGGCGCTCGTGGCGGGGTCCAGGTTTCCGGTGGGCTCGTCGGCGAGCAGCACCTGCGGCTTGTTCACGACCGCGCGGGCGATCGCGACACGCTGCTGCTCACCGCCGGAGAGCTCGTGCGGGAGGCGCTGCGCCTTGCCGTCGAGGCCGACCATCTTGAGCACGTCGGGCACGGCCTCCTGGATGAAGCCGCGCGACTTGCCGATCACCTGCAGCGTGAAGGCGACGTTCTGGAAGACCGTCTTGTTCGGGAGCAGGCGGAAGTCCTGGAAGACGACGCCGATGTTGCGGCGGAAGTAGGGGACCTTGCGGGACGAGATCGTGCCGAGGTCCTGCCCCAGCACGTGGATCTTGCCCTTGGTCGGCTTCTCCTCTTTGAGGATGAGGCGCAGGCAGCTGGACTTGCCCGACCCCGACGCGCCGACGAGGAAGACGAACTCTCCGCGCAGCACTTCGAGGTTGATGCCGTTCAGCGCCGGGCGCGCAGTGCCCGGGTACTGCTTGGATACGTGTTCGAACCGGATCATGACTGTTCGAGACTAAGCAGTCGCGCGCCGATCCGCAGTAGCGACATGCCCGGCGAGGCCAAGCCTGACAGCGAGCCGGACGGCCGCCGGACGTCGCCTCTGCCGCAGCTGTGGCGCGCGTCCCGCGTCAGGCGTCGGCGTCGGCCTTGTTGCCCGCGCGCCAGCGGATGCCCGCCGCGATGAACCCGTCGAGGTCGCCGTCGAAGACCGCGCTGGGGTTGCCGGACTCGTAGCCCGTGCGGAGGTCCTTCACCAGCTGCTGGCCGTAGAGGAAGTAGGAGCGCATCTGGTCGCCCCAGCTCGCGGTGATGGTGCCGGCGAGCTCCTTCTTCTTGGCGGCCTCCTCCTCTTTCTGCAGCAGCAGCAGGCGGGTCTGGAGGACGCGCATGGCGGCGGCGCGGTTCTGGATCTGCGACTTCTCGTTCTGCATCGAGACGACGAGGCCGGTCGGGAGGTGGGTGATGCGCACCGCCGAGTCGGTCGTGTTGACCGACTGGCCGCCCGGGCCGGAGGAGCGGAAGACGTCGACCCGGATGTCGCCCTCGGGGATCTCGACCTCGGTCGCCTCCTCCATGAGCGGGATGACCTCGACCGCCGCGAACGACGTCTGCCGCTTGTCGGCCGAGCCGAACGGGCTGATGCGCGCGAGCCGGTGCGTCCCGGCCTCCACGGAGAGCGTGCCGAAGGCGTACGGAGCGTCCACCTCGAAGGTCGCGGACTTGATGCCGGCCCCCTCGGCGTAGGACGTGTCCATCACCTTCACCGGGTACTTGTGCTGCTCGGCCCAGCGCAGGTACATGCGCAGGAGCATCTCGGCGAAGTCGGTGGCGTCGTCGCCGCCGGCGCCCGAGCGGATGGTGACGATCGCCGCGCGCTCGTCGTACTCGCCGCTCAGCAGGGTCTGCACCTCGAGGTCGCCGAGCGCCGTCTGCAGCGACTGCAGCTCGGCGCGCGCCTCGGCGGCGGACTCCTCGTCGTCGGCCTCATTGGCCAGCTCGACCAGCACCTCCAGGTCGTCGAGCCGCTGCTCGATCGCGGTGATGCGCGAGAGCTCCGCCTGGCGGTGGCTGAGCGCGCTGGTCACCTTCTGCGCGTTGGCGGTGTCGTCCCAGAGGTCGGGCGCGCCGGCCTGCTCGCTGAGCTCGGCGATCTCGGCGCGCAGCTTCGGCACGTCGACGACCGCGGTGATGTCGGAGAAGGTGGAGCGCAGGTCCGCGATCTGGGAGGAGAGGTCGAGTTCGATCATGTCGGCATCCAGCCTACCGGCCCGCGCCCGATGGCCGGGCGGCAGCGCCCTCCGGGAAAGTTGTACGGTGTTAACGACATGACTTCCGACGAGCGCCCGTTCAGCTTCCGCTCCGTCGCCCTCGCCGCCTTCCTCCCGACCCTGCTGTTCTCGATCGGGGAAGGGGCGATCATCCCGATCATCCCCGTGGCCGCCGGCAACCTCGGCGCGAGCCTGGCGATGGCCGGCTTCATCGCGTCCATGGTGATGCTCGGCGAGCTGGCGGGCGACATCCCGAGCGGCTGGGTGGTCTCGCGCGTCGGCGAGCGCACCTCGATGATCGGGGCGGCGGTCGTCGCCGTCGCCGGCGTCGCCGTGTGCCTGCTCGCGCCGAACTACTGGGTGCTGATGGCCGGCATCTTCCTCGTCGGGATCGCGACCGCCGTCTTCGCGCTCGCCCGCCACGCCTTCATGACCTCGTACGTCCCCGCCCAATACCGGGCCCGGGCGCTGTCGACGCTCGGCGGCATCTTCCGGGCCGGCTGGTTCGTCGGCCCGCTCATCGCCTCGGCGGTCATCAGCGTGACCGGCTCCACGCAGTCGGTGTTCTGGATCTTCATCGTCAGCTGCCTCGGCTCGGTCGTGGTGCTGCTCCTGTTGCCCGACCCGGAGAAGATGTTCGGCCCTTCCGCCCGCATCACCGACGAGCGCGGCGAGCGGGTGACCGAGGGCGAGGAGGACGCCGAGGAGCGCACGCACGGGCTGTTCCGCACCATCTGGTCGTTCCGCGAGGTGCTGCTCCGGATGGGCGCCGGCGTCTCGCTGGTCGCCGCGATCCGTTCGGCGCGCACAGTGCTGATGCCGCTCTGGGCCGTGTCCATCGGGCTGAGCGAGTCGAACACGGCGCTCATCATCGGCATCGCCGGCGCCGTCGATTTCGCCCTGTTCTACGCCAGCGGCCAGATCATGGACCGGTTCGGCCGGATGTGGAGCGCCATCCCGTCGATGCTCGGCCTCGGGACCGGGTTCGTCGTGCTCGCCTTCTCGCACGACCTGCCGTCGAATGTCGCCTGGTACATCGGCGTCTCGCTGTTCCTGTCCGTCGCGAACGGCATCGGCTCCGGCATCGTGATGACGCTCGGCGCCGACCTCGCGCCGAAGGACCACCCGGCGCCGTTCCTCGGGGCCTGGCGGTTCTCGGCCGACGCCGGGCAGGCGGCCGCTCCGCTGTTCGTGTCGCTGCTGACCGCGCTCGTGTCGATCTCGTTCGCCAGCGGAGTGATCGGCGCGCTCGGACTGCTGGGCGCCGGGATGCTGGCGCGGTACATCCCGCGCTACGTCCCGCGGAAGGCGCGCCCGGCCTGAGCGGGAATACCCTCGGGACGCGTCGCGCTAGCATCCATGCAGACGCATGAATCGAGGGATGACATGGCCGGGAGACTCGAGCTCGGGATCGACACGTTCGGCGACGTGACGCTGGACGCCGACGGGGCGCCGCTGCCCCAGGCGCAGGTGCTGCGCAACGTCGTCGCGGAGGGCGTGCTGGCCGACCGTGTCGGCCTCGACTTCTTCGGCGTCGGAGAGCACCACCGCTCCGACTTCGCCGTGTCCGCGCCGGAGGTCGTGCTCGCGGCGATCGCCGGGCAGACCGAGCGCATCCACCTGGGCTCGGCCGTCACCGTGCTCAGCTCCGACGACCCGGTGCGCGTGTTCCAGCGCTTCGCCACGCTCGACGGGGTCTCGGGAGGCCGCGCCGAGGTGATCCTCGGCCGCGGGTCGTTCATCGAGTCGTTCCCGCTGTTCGGGCTCGACCTGGCGCAGTACGAGGAGCTGTTCGAGAAGAAGCTGGCGCTGTTCGCCGAGCTGCGGAAGCAGCAGCCGGTCACCTGGAGCGGCGAGCTGCGCGCGCCGCTCCACGAGCAGTCCGTCTACCCGCACGTCGAGCACGGCCCGCTGAAGACCTGGATCGGCGTCGGCGGCAGCCCGGAGTCGGTGGTCCGCGCCGCGCACTACGGCCTCCCCCTGGTGCTCGCGATCATCGGCGGCGGCCCGATGCGGTTCCAGCCGCTGACGGAGCTGTACCGCAACGCGCTGGAGCAGTTCGGCCAGGACACGACGCTGCCGATCGGCATCCACTCCCCCGGCTTCGTCGCCGAGACCGACCAGGAGGCGAAGGACACCCTCTGGCCGCACTACGAGGTGATGACCAACCGCATCGGCCGCGAACGCGGCTGGCCGCCCGCCTCGCGCGCCCGGTTCGAGCACGAGGCCGGCCCGGACGGCGCCCTCGTCGTCGGCTCGCCCGAGACCGTTGCGCAGAAGATCGCGTACGCCGCGAAGGGCCTCGGCGCCTCCCGGTTCGACATCAAGATGAGCAATGGCACGCTCCCCCACGAGGACCTCATGCGCTCCATCGAGCTGTACGGCACCGAGGTGGCGCCGCGCGTGCATGAGCTAATGTCGTAGCCGCGCGCAGACGCGTCGCGGGAGTGGTGAAACTGGCAGACACGCAGGATTTAGGTTCCTGTGCTTCACGGCGTGAGGGTTCGAGTCCCTTCTCCCGCACCGGACGTCAGACCTGGGGATGATCTTTGCGTGGGGGCACGGAATTCGCACGCTTCGTGCAGCTTCCGGCCATAGGCCGACGCTAAACTCGGGCTCAGCTTTCCCACCGAACCCTCATGGAGAACCGTGATCCATCACGCCGGCCTCATCCCGTGGCTCGACCCGCACACCATCATCTCGGCGGCGGGTCCGTGGGCGCTGCTCGTGGTCGCGGGGATCGTCTTCTCGGAGACCGGACTGCTGATGGGCTTCCTGCTGCCGGGCGACACGCTGCTGATCATCTCGGGCCTGCTGACCCACACGTCGCTCGTCTTCGGCGTCGATATCTGGTGGGTCTGCCTCGCGATCGCGTTCGCCGCGTTCCTCGGCGGTGAGGTCGGCTACCTGATCGGCCACAAGGCAGGCCCGAAGATCTTCGAACGCAAGGAGTCGGGGCTCTTCTCGATGGAGAACGTCCGCCGCACCAACCACTTCTTCGAGCGCTTCGGCGCGCTGGCCATCATCGTGGCCCGCTTCGTGCCGATCGTGCGCACCTTCGCGCCGGTCGCCGCGGGCGTCGGGCACATGAGCTACAAGAAGTACTCGCTCTACAACGCGATCGGCGCGCTGCTCTGGGGCGCCGGTCTGACGTTCTTCGGCTACCTGATCGGGTACATCCCTCCGGTGGCGAACTTCGTCTCGAGCTACATCGACGTCATCCTGATCGGCGCCGTGCTGATCACGCTCATCCCGACGCTGTTCCACTATTTCCAGTCGGTGCGCAAGGCCAAGCGCAAGGCCGCCGCCGACGTGGTGGCACCGCCCGTCGTCGACGAGCCCGCCCCGACCCGCCCGGAGGCCTGACCGCGCGGCGCGGCTCAGCGGTGGAACTCGTCCTCGTGGGCGGCGTGCTCGGCGGGTTCAAGCTGAAAGGTGGAGTGCTCCACGTCGAAGTGCTTCGACAGGCAGCCGGAGAGCTCGTCCAGCAGCGCCCCCGTGCGGCCTGACCGGAACACGTCCGGATCGCACACCACGTGCGCGGTGAACACCGGCGCGCCGGAGGTGATCGCCCAGACGTGGACGTCGTGCACCGCCACCACGCCGGCCGTGCCGAGGATGTGGTCGCGGATCTGCGCCACGTCCGTGTCGGCCGGCGCCGACTCGCTGAGCACGTGCACCACATCCCGGAGCAGCGTGAACGCCCGCGGCACGATCAGCACCGCGATGAGCAGCGACGCGATCGCGTCGGCGGGCATGAACCCCGTGGTCAGGATGACGACCGCGGCCACGATCACCGTCACCGACCCGATCAGGTCGCCGAGCACCTCCAGGTACGCGCCGCGCATGTTGATCGAGTGGCCCGCCGCCGGCCGCAGCAGCAGGAGGGCGCCGAGGTTGGCCACCAGACCGATCGCGGCGACGATCAGCATCGGGACGCTGTGCACCTCGGCCTCGCCACTCACCAGCCGCCCGATCGCCCCGATGGTCACGCTCACGGCCACGACGACCAGGATGAGCCCGTTGATGAGCGCCCCGAACACCTCGGCCCGCCGGAACCCGAAGGTCTGCCGGTCGGTCGCCGGCCGCGCCGCCACGATCGTCGCCAGCAGCGCCACGATCAGGCCTGCGAGATCGCTCAGCATGTGGCCGGCGTCGGCGAGCAGCGACAGCGACCCGCTCAGCCAGGCGCCGACGGCCTCCACGACGAGCACCGTCGCCACGATGGCGATGGCGATCGAGAGGCGGTTGCGGTTGGCGGTGTGGCCGTGGTCGTGACTCATCACTTCTACGGTAGATAGAAGTCGCTGCGGCCGCCAGGCCTCCGGCCTAGTTGGGAATGAGTGCCGTTCTCAGCCGAGCTCGCGCAGCGCGGGCACGATCGCGGCGAGGGCGCGCGCACGATGGCTGTCGGCGTTCTTCTGCTCGGCCGTGAGCTCGGCCGCGGTCGCCTCGCCGCCATCCGGCACGAAGATCGGGTCGTAGCCGTGCCCGTTCTCCCCGCGCGGCTCGCGCGCGACCCGGCCCGGCCAGACGCCCTGAACGACGGTCGGCTCCCCGCCTGGCGCCACGAGCGCGAGAGTGGCGGTGAAGTGCGCGCCGCGGTCGGTGTCCGGGATGTCGGCGAGCTGGTCGAGCAGCAGCCGCAGGTTCGCCTGCGCGTCGCCGTGGGCGCCCGCCCAGCGCGCCGAGAAGATGCCGGGGGCGCCGCCCATCACGTCCACGCAGATGCCGGAGTCGTCGGCGAGCGCGGGGAGGCCGGTGTGCCGGGCGGCGGCGCGTGCCTTGATCAGGGCGTTCTCCTCGAAGCTGGTGCCGTCCTCCACCGGCTCCGGTCCGTCGTAGGTCACGATTTCGAGCCCGGGCACCGCGGCGCCGAGCAGCTGCTGGAACTCCCGGGCCTTGTGCGGGTTGTGGGTGGCGAGAACGACGCGGACCACGCTCAGCCCTCCACCGCGGCCGGCGCGAGCGCGGCGGCCTGGATGCCGGCGAGCTCGGTCGTGCCGCCCAGCGCCAGGTCGAGCAGCGCGTTGAGCTCGGTGCGGTCGAACGGCGCACCCTCGGCGGTGCCCTGCACCTCGACGAACAGCCCGCGGCCGGTGACGACGACGTTCATGTCGGTCTCGGCGCGCACGTCCTCGACGTAGGCGAGGTCGAGCATGGGCGTTCCGTCGATGATGCCGACGGAGACGGCGGACACGGAGTCGATCAGCGGCGTCGCCTTCTGGCCGATGAAGCGGTGCTCGCGGCCCCACTCCAGCGCCTCCGCGAGCGCGACGTAGGCGCCGGTGATCGCGGCCGTGCGGGTCCCCCCGTCGGCCTGGAGCACGTCGCAGTCGAGCACGATCGTGTTCTCGCCGAGCGCCTTCATGTCGACGACGGCGCGCAGGCTGCGGCCGACGAGACGGCTGATCTCGTGCGTGCGGCCGCCGACGCGTCCCTTGACCGACTCGCGGTCCATGCGCTCGTTGGTCGACCGCGGAAGCATGGCGTACTCGGCGGTGACCCAGCCGCGGCCCTTCCCGGCCATCCAGCGCGGGACGCCGTTGGTGAACGACGCCGTGCAGAGCACCTTGGTGTTCCCGAAGGAGATGAGCGCGGAGCCCTCCGCCTGACGGCTCCAGCCTCGCTCGATCGTCACCGGTCGCAGCTGGTCGGGGGTGCGCCCGTCGGCGCGGGTGATGTCGGTCACTTCGGTCTCCTCGGATGGGGATGGACGGGGTGGCTCAGAAGGGCAGCTCGATCACGCCGGTCTGCACCAGGTCGACACGCGAGACCTCGGGGCCGATGAACCGGTGCGCCAGGCGCAGGAAGTAGTCGGCGTCGCTGCCGGTGGCCTCGTAGCGGATGGTCGGCGGCAGCGGCGAGCGCCGCTCCAGACCCTGCCCGACGAGGGTGCGGTACACGTCCTTCGCGGTCTCGGTGTCGCTGGAGACGAGCGAGACGCCCTCCCCCATGACGTACGAGATCGCGCCCTTGAGGAACGGGTAGTGCGTGCAGCCGAGCACGAGCGTGTCGACGTCGGCCTCGCGGAGCGGCTGCAGGTACTCGGCCGTCACCCGCAGCACCTCGTCGCCGCTGGTGATCCCGGCCTCGACGAACTCGACGAACCGCGGGCAGGCCTGCGTGAACAGGTCGAGGGTGGGCGCGGCGGCGAAGGCGTCCTCGTAGGCGCGGGAGGCGATGGTGCCGACGGTTCCGATCACGCCGACGCGGCCGGTGCGCGTCGCGGCGACCGCACGGCGCACGGCCGGCTGGATGACCTCGATGACCGGCACGTCGTAGCGCTCGCGCGCATCCCGCAGCACGGCGGAGGACGCGGTGTTGCACGCGATGACGAGCAGCTTCACGCCCTGCTCGACCAGGAAGTCGAGCACCTCGAGCGAGTACTGCCGCACCTCGGCGATCGGCTTCGGGCCGTACGGCGAGTGGGCGGTGTCGCCGACGTAGAGCAGCGACTCGTTCGGCAGCTGATCGCGGATCGCCCGGGCGACGGTGAGCCCGCCGACTCCCGAGTCGAAGATCCCAATCGGCGCATCCGTCACAGCAGTCCAGCCTACCCGCCGCGGCCGGGACGGCGCTGTGCGCGCGTGAGTAGGCTGAACGGCGTGACCGAGACCAGCGCGTCCTCCGCCCTCCTGACCGATCGCTACGAGCTGACGATGCTCGACGCGGCCCTGCTCGCCGGAACGCACGACCGGGAGTGCGTGTTCGAGGCGTTCACCCGGCGCCTGCCCGCCGGCCGTCGCTACGGTGTGCTCGCCGGCACCGGCCGCCTGCTGGAGCTGATCGAGCAGTTCCGGTTCGGCGACGCCGAGCTGCAGTACCTGCGCGACAACCGCATCGTGCGCGACGAGACGATCGACTGGCTGGCCGACTACCGGTTCTCCGGCACGATCCGCGGTTACCGCGAGGGTGAGCTGTTCTTCCCCGGGTCGCCGTTCTTCATCGTGGATGCGCCCTTCGCCGAGGGCGTCATCCTGGAGACCCTGCTGCTGAGCGTCTTCAACTACGACTCCGCCGTCGCGTCGGCGGCCGCGCGCATGGTGTCGGCGGCGGTGGGGCGGCCGCTGGCCGAGATGGGGTCGCGGCGGGCGAACGAGCGCTCGGCGGTCGCGGCGGCGCGCGCGGCGTTCATCGCCGGGTTCTCCGCCACCTCGAACCTGGAGGCGGGACGCACCTGGGGCGTTCCGACGATGGGCACCGCGGCCCACGCCTTCACGCTGCTGCACGACTCCGAGGAGGCCGCCTTCCGCGCCCAGGTGGACGCACTCGGCCCCGGCACCACCCTGCTGGTGGACACCTTCGACGTCGAGAAGGCGATCGAGACCGCCGTGAAGGTGGCCGGTCCGGAGCTCGGTGCGGTGCGGCTCGACTCCGGCGACCTCCCCAAGCTCGTGAAGCAGGTGCGCGAGCAGCTCGACGCCCTCGGCGCGACGAAGACCCGCATCACGGTCACCAACGACCTCGACGAGTTCACCATCGCGGCCCTCGCCGCCTCCCCCGTCGACTCGTACGGTGTCGGCACGTCGGTGGTCACCGGCTCCGGCTACCCGGCGTCCGGCATGGTCTACAAACTGGTCGCGCACCGCGGGAGCGGCGGCGAGGGCGAGTGGATCCCCGTGGCCAAGAAGTCGGAGCACAAGGCCAGCGTCGGCGGGCGCAAGCACCCGGTCCGCCGGCTCGACGAGACCGGCACCGCCGTGGCCGAGGTGGTGCACATCGTCGAGAAGGGCGACGTCCCCGACGACACCGGGCGCGACCTGCTCACCCCGCTCATCACCGACGGCGAGGTGCATCGCGAGCACCTCGGCGCCGAGGGGACGCGGCGTGCGCGGGAGCACCGCGAGCTCGCGATGCGCGAGCTGCCGGACGAGGCGTTCCGGCTCGGCCGGGGCGACCCCGTGCTGCCGACGATCTTCGAGTGAGGGCTACTCGTCCTGCAGCTTCTCGTAGATCTCGCGGCAGGTCGGGCAGACCGGGAACTTCTCCGGGTCGCGGTTCGGCGTCCACATCTTGCCGCACAGCGCCTTGACCGGCTTGCCGGTGATGGCCGACTCGAGGATCTGCTCCTTCTTCACATAGTGCGAGAAGCGCTCGTGGTCGCCCGGCTCCTGGTTCTGCAGCAGCTCCTCGAGCTCGCGGTCGAGCGTCGTCGTGCCGCCGCCGGAGGGCAGGCCGTCGGGGCCGCCCGGCTCGGAGATGCTCGCGTCGTTCATACCTCCAGTGTAGACGCGTGCGGCTCAGTCGTTCCGGTTGGCGAACGCCATCAGCTCCGGCCCCCGGCGGTCGAACACGCGGCCGCCGAGCCAGAGGCCGACGAACAGCGTCCCAAACCCGATGAGCACGGCCACGACCGGCGCCACTGCGAGCCAGAACGGGTTCACGGCGAGCCCGAGCACCAGGAACACCAGCACGGGCGAGGCCAGGATCAGGATCGCGAAGAAGCTGAGCGCCTGCACCGTCGCCGCGGTCGCGCCGGAGGTCTGCGGCTGCGTGAACGCGCTGTCGCCCGGCTTGGTCGCCGGATACGGGAACAGCGCGGACGAGATGCTGGAAAGCCCCAGGCCGATCACCAGGATGGCGCCGCTCAGCGCGGCGACCGACGGCAGGACCGCCCAGTCGCCGAACGCGATCGTGGTCGCGAGGGAGCCGACGACGAGCACGGGGATGCCGACGACCACCGGGGGGAACATCCGGCCGGCCCTGTCCGCGATGCCGCGCGTCCCGGAGACCAGGTGCAGCCAGATGGCGGTGCTGTCGAACGCGAGGTCGTTGTGAATGCTCCAGCCCAGGAACAGGCACACCAGCGGCAGCGGGACCAGCGCGACGTAGTGCGCCGGCAGCCCGGCCAGCACCAGCACCACGATTACGAAGACCGGGATGACCGGGATGAGCACGATCGAGACCCAGTAGCGCGCGTCCCGCCCCCAGTACGTCATCGAGCGCGCCGCGATGGCCGCGGTGGGGCCGCCGGGCAGCCGGTCGAACCAGCCGAGGCCGTGGTACGCCTTGGAGCGCGCCTCGCGCTCCCGGGTGACCAGCACACGTCCGACGAGGCCGACCCAGGCCAGCCAGAGCAGGCCGAGGGTGGCGAGCGCGATCAGCAGCTGCAGGAACGCCGTCCCCCACTCCCCCTGCGCCGCCGCGCCGGGGACCGACCACGCGGCGCCGAGCGGCGTCCAGGCCAGCCAGCCGGCGGCGTCGCCGAGGGCGCCAAGCCCGTCCCGGGCCCAGTCGACGGTCAGCAGCAGGAGCACGACGGGCGCGATCAGCACGAGCAGCAGGATGCCGATCACGCCGCCGGCCTCGCGCGAGCGTCGGGTGGAGAGCAGGGAGTGCGCGATCGCCGTGGTCACGCGCGAGGCCAGCACGCAGGTCAGCACCACGACCGCGGCGCTGATCAGCGCGAGCAGCACGGTGCCGGGGTTCTGCGACCAGGTGACGACGGTCGCCGCGCTGCACACGATCAGCACGAGCGACGGCACGCCGATCAGCCCGGCGAGCAGCAGACCGGTGGCCAGCGTGCGGTTCGGGATGCCGAACAGGGCGAACTCGCGCGGGTCGAGCGTGTCGTCGACGCCGAACAGCAGCGGCAGCAGCGCGAACGCGAGCACCACGACGGCGCCGATCACGACGATGACGCTGTGCGTCGCCGAGAGGTCGGAGACCAGGCGCGCCGCGACCAGCGATCCGACGACGAGCACGGTGATGAAGGCCCCGTAGAGCAGGCCGATCACCAGACCGAAGACCTGCCACGGGCTCCGCCGGAAGGCGTTGCCCATGATCCGCAGCTTCAGTCCGAGAAACTGTGCAACCACTCCATGCCTTCCGCTGCCTTGCGACCGCCGGCGAGCTCGACGAAGCGCTCCTCCAGCGTCTGCTCCCCGCGCACCTCGTCGATCGTGCCGGCCGCGAGCACCTGCCCGCGGACGATGATGGCGACGCTGTCGCAGACACGCTGGATCATGTCCATGCCGTGGCTGGAGACCACCACCGTGCCGCCCGCGGCCGTGTAGCGCTGCAGGATGTCGATGATGTTGGCGGAGGAGACGGGGTCGACCGACTCGAACGGCTCGTCGAGCACCAGCAGGCGCGGCGAGTGGATCATGGCGGCGGCCAGGGCGATCTTCTTCGTCATGCCCGCGGAGTAGTCGGCGACCAGCCGGTCGAGCGCGTCCTCGATGCCGAAGGCGGCGGCGAGGTCGTCGGTGCGTGCGCGCACGGTCTTGGCGCTGAGCCCGCGCAGCGTGCCCGCGTAGCGCAGGAACTGCGCGCCGGTCAGCCGGTCGAACAGCCGCAGCTTGTCCGGCAGGACGCCGACGATGTGCTTGGCGCGCACCGGCTCGGCCCAGACGTCGACGCCGTGCACGACGACGCGGCCGGCATCCGGACGCAGCAGCCCGGTCACGATCGACAGCGTCGTGGTCTTGCCCGCGCCGTTCGGACCGACGATGCCGTAGAACGAGCCCTCTTTGATGTCGAGGCTCACGCCGTCGATGGCGACGGTGTCGCCGTAGCGCTTGGCCAGGCCGTCGATCGCCAGCACCGTCGGCCGGGTGTCCACCGGCACGGCCGGCACGGCCGGCTCCGCGGCGCGCGTCTGGGTCGTCTTCCTGGGCTGTCGCGGCTTCGCGGACGTGCTGCGCGCGCGGGGCGCGCGCGTGCTCGGCGCCGCCGCCGCCGCGGCGGTCTTCGCCGGAGCGCGCTTCTGCGCGCCGCGTGCTCCCGCATCCGTCTCTTCGGCGCCCCCTGCGACCGTCGTTTCGGCCGTCTCCGCCATGGTCTCCCCCCTCTGCGGGTCCCCCGCCACGACCGGCGCCCCGTCCTCGACGGACTCGGGGCTCTCGGTACGCGCACGCTCGGGACTCACCCCGCTAACGTACCAAGACACACCCCCCTGCGTAGCCCCCGCGCGTAAGGAAAGAGGACACGTCCCGAGCCTCTTAAAACCCTGTGAGGAACATAACGACCCAACAACGACATCCGTCAACCCCTGCCCCCGCACGGGGGTCGTCGGTATTCTGGCGGAGGCATGAAGGGGTGTCGAAACGCGTAAGCGCGGATGAATCCTGGGTGAACCTCTCCCGGGCGCAGGCCGACGGCGACCGACGAGGAGCCGCGACGAGCCTGGTTCGCGTCGACCCAAGGAGATTGATTGTGACGACCCAGGTAGTGATTCTCGCGGCCGGCATGGGAAGCCGGCTCGGCCGGAGCCTCCCGAAGCCGCTGACCGAGCTGAGCGACGGCCGCACGATCATGCAGCAGCAGTTCGACAACATCCACGCGGCCTTCGGCAAAGACGTCCAGGTCACGATCGTCGTCGGCTACAAGCTGGAGCACATCATCGAGGCGTTCCCCGACGCCGAGTTCGTCTACAACGAGCAGTACGACCAGACCAACACCTCGAAGAGCCTCATGCGCGCCCTGCAGGCCTCCGGCCCCGGCGGCGTGCTGTGGATGAACGGCGACGTCGTCTTCGACCCGGCGGTGCTGGTGCGCGGCGCCGCGATGGTCGCGCGCGACCAGACCTTCGTGACGGTCAACACCTCGTCCGTCGCCGACGAAGAGGTCAAGTACACCACCGGCCCGGAGGGCTTCATCCAGGAGCTGTCGAAGACCGTGAAGAACGGCCTCGGCGAGGCCGTCGGCATCAACTACGTCTCGTCGAAGGACAAGGCGACCCTGCTGCGCCAGCTGCAGCGCGTCGGCGACCAGGACTACTTCGAGCGCGGCATCGAGCTCGCCATCGAGCAGGACCGCATGCTGGTCGAGCCGGTCGACATCTCCGACCTGTACGCCGTCGAGGTCGACTTCCAGGAGGACCTGGAGCGCGCGAATCTTTTCGTATAGTCGAAACCGCGTGAGTCCTCACGCCGTTTCGATCAATACGATGGGTTCCCGTGACCAGTATCCCCACTGAGGTGCGCCCTGCGCAGCGATCCCGCTTCACGCGGTACCGGCACTCCCTGTGGCTGCTGACCAAGCGCGACCTCAGCGTCCGCTACTCCACCAGCGCGCTCGGCTACCTGTGGTCGATCCTCGACCCGCTGGTGATGAGCCTGATCTACTGGTTCGTCTTCACGGTCATCTTCCACCGGACGGTCGGCGAGAACCCGTACATCGTCTTCCTGCTGGCGGCCCTGCTGCCGTGGATGTGGTTCAACGGAGCGGTCTCCGACAGCACGCGGGCGTACATCCGCGAGGCCAAGCTGATCCGCTCGACGATGATCCCGCGCACGATCTGGGTGAACCGCATCGTCGCGTCGAAGGGCATCGAGTTCCTGCTGTCGCTGCCGGTGCTGGCGGTGTTCGCGATCTTCACCGGCGCCCGCGTGAACGTCGACATCCTGCTGTTCCCGCTCGCCATCCTCATCCAGACCGTGCTGACCGTCGGCGTCGGGCTCATCGTCGCGCCGCTCGTGGTGTTCTTCCGCGACCTGGAGCGCGCGGTGAAGCTCGCGCTGCGCTTCCTCTTCTACGCCTCGCCGATCATCTACAGCGCGCGCGACCTGCCCGGCGGGTGCGGCGGCGGCGTCGCGGCGAAGCACTGCGCGGCGTACCTGGCGACGCACCCCGGCGCGCAGACCGACGTGCTGTTCTCGCTGCACTTCTGGTCGGCGTTCAACCCGCTCACCGGCATCTTCAGCCTGTACCGGGCGGCGTTCTTCCCCGAGGAGCTGGACTGGTTCCTGGTGGGCGTGAGCGCGGCGATGTCCCTGCTGCTGCTCGGCGTCGGCTGGGCCGTGTTCAAGCGCTTCGAGCGCGACGTGCTGAAGGAGATCTGAGTGGCACCCGTCATCGCGGTCGACGGCCTCGGCGTGCGCTTCCGCCGCAATCGCGGCGCACGACGGTCGTTCAAAGACCTCTTCTCGTCGCGCCAGCGGCGGTCGCGGCCGGACGACTTCTGGGCCCTGCGCGGCGTCAGCTTCGACGTGCAGCCGGGCGAGGCGATCGGCGTCGTCGGCCGCAACGGCCAGGGCAAGTCGACGCTGCTGAAGCTCGTCGCCGGCGTGATGCTGCCCGACGAGGGCTCCGTGAAGGTGACAGAGGGCGTCGCCCCGCTGATCGAGATCACGGGCGGCTTCGTCGACGATCTGACCGTGCGCGACAACGTCTACCTGACGGCCGGTCTGCACGGGATGTCGCGCTCGGAGATCGACGCCCGCTTCGACGACATCATCGGCTTCGCGGAGATCGGCGACTTCGTCGACACCCCGTACAAGCACCTGTCCAGCGGCATGAAGGTGCGCATCGCGTTCTCGGTCATCGCGCAGTTGGAGGAGCCGGTGCTGCTCGTGGACGAGGTGCTCGCGGTCGGAGACCGGGGGTTCCGGGAGAAGTGCTACCGCCGCATCGAGGAGCTGCTGGCCGGAGGCCGGACGCTGTTCTTCGTCTCGCACAACGAGAAGGACCTGCGCCGCTTCTGCCGGCGTGGGCTCTACCTCGACAAGGGGTCGCTTGTGCTCGACGGGCCGATCGACGACGTGCTCGCGCTCTACAACGCCGATTACGGCAGCTGACGCGGCGCACCTCTGGCGACTTCTCCACAGCGCCGAAAGGTGTCCACAAAAAAGATCCCGACGAGTTATCCCCCGGCGTGGCATATGTGCCCGATTCCGGGCCGAGAGCGTCGGAGGGGCTGGTTAGGTTCGTCGCATGAATCGACTCCGCATTCTCCGCAGCCCTTCGCCCGCCCCGCGTCCCCGCCGGTTCGCGTACCCCGTCCCCTGGCGGGTCGACCGCTCCACGGCGCCCCATCTGCGGCTCGTCAACGACAGCCGCGAGCCGCTCAGCGGCGTCACCGTGAGCGTCGCGGGCAGCTCCCGCCTGCGCGTGAGCGGCCCGACCTCCGTGCGGCCGGGCGAGTCGGTGCGGGCGAGCGTCTCCGGCCGCGATCCGGAGCGCGACACCGTGCTCGTCGTGCGCTGGTTCCCGCCCGACGGCCGCGAGTACCTCTGGCAGATCAGCCTGTGATGCACGCTTCCCGGGCCGCCGGTCGCGGCGGCCCGGGAGGACGCGATGGCACGCCTCGCTCGCCGACAATGCCCGCATCGCTGGCATTATCGGTCCGCAACGCCGGAGGTCCGGCCGCCCTGGCCCTCGCGCTCTGGAGCCCCCGGGGCCGCAGCCCTTTCACTGGAAGCATGGACAGCACGCGCGAATCGGCGGCCGACCTGCTCGGCGACCGCATCCGACACGCCCGCGTCGCCCTGGGCCTCAGCCAGGAGGCGATCGCCGGCCTCGCCGGAATGCACGTCACCAACTACGGCAAGATCGAACGCGGCACGGCCAACCCGAGCCTGCTCACCATCGTGCGCATCGCGGTGGTGCTCGGCACCGACGTGGCCGCGCTGACGCAGGACATCACGCGGGAGCACCTCCCCGAGGACGTCCGCGTGCTCTCGGCGCACGACTTCCTCGCCGAGCGCCGGCGGCGGGCCCGTCGCGGCAAGACCTGACGTTCCGGCGCACACATCGACTCCTCGGCCCAGCGGCCTACACTCTGTGGAGATGGCCAAGAAGCAGCAACCGATCATCTCCGTCACCGGAGGCCCGGCGAAAGGCGGGGACACCCCGCACGCCCTCAACACGGCGCTCGACCGCTTCCTCGGCATCCAGCGTCCGGTCGTGATCGCGCACCTACGCAGCATCCGGCGCCGGCATCCGGACGCCACCGCGGACGAGCTCGCGCACATCCTGGGGCGACGCTACGTCGCCGCGGTGACGAGCGGCGGGGCCGCCGTCGGCGCGACCGCGGTCATCCCGGCCATCGGCACGGGCGTCACCCTGGCGCTGTCCGGGGTCGAGACCGCCGGCTTCCTGGAGGCCACGGCCCTCTACGCGCAGTCCATGAGCGAACTGCACGGCATCGCGGTCGACGACCCGGACCGCGCACGGGCCCTCGTGCTCACCATGATGCTCGGCCGGGAGGGCTCCGACCTGGTTCGCCAGCTCGCCGGGCAGTTCGGCGGCGGCGTGACCCGCACGGCCTACTGGGGTGAGCTGGTCACGTCGAGCCTTCCCGCCATGGTGGTGGGTCCACTCGTGGACCGGCTGAAGAGCACTTTCATCCGTCATTTCGCGGTGCGCGGCAGTGCGAGCCTCGTGGCGAGGGCGATCCCGTTCGGGGTCGGCGCCGTCATCGGCGGGGCGGGGAACAACATCCTGGCCCGCCGCGTGGTGCAGAACGCCCGGCTCGCCTTCGGCCCGGCGCCGATGGTCATCCCGGAGGCACTCGCACCGGTGGAAGGCCCGGGCGCGGTCCGGCGGATCGGCGCGGCGACCGGCGGCGGCGTCGTCCGCCTCGGGCGCGCGACAGGCGACCGCGCGGTCCGGGTGGGCAAGGCTCTCGGCGGCGCGCTGCCGCGCCGCAAGAGCACGCGGAACGAGGACCGGGACACGCGCCCCGAGGCGCCGCGCGCTATCGAGGGCCTTCCCTCCGCGGGGGAGGCGGAGGCCGACCGGAACGGCGACAACCGCCAGGCCGGCTGACGTTTGCTCAGGCCGGTTGACAGAACGATCAGCGGCCGATGACGGAACGCCGGCCAGCCGACGGATCGGGCAGCCCGTCGACGGACGACCCGGCGCCCGTCAGACGATCGGAGGCCGCCCCGCGGCGGTCATGCGCGCGACGGTGCGCCAGCGCAGCGGACGGCGCTCGCCCGGGTCGGCACGCCAACCCTCGGCCCAGCCGCCGAACCACGCCCGCAGCACCGCGGGCTTACGGAACCAGCGCAGCAGCTGGATGCCCGTCCACGACCCGACGTACAGCGGGATGAGCACGGCCGGCAGGTTGCGGCGTGCCAGCCAGACCCGGTTGCGGGCGTTCAGCCGGTAATAGTACGAGTGCCGCGTCGGCGAGACCGACGGGTGCTCGGCCACGAGGTCGCCCGCGTACCAGACGCGCTTGCCCTGGTCCCACACCTTCCAGGCCAGGTCAATGCCCTCGTGCGCGTAGAAGAACGGGTCGGCCCAGCCGCCGGCGCGCTCGAACACCGCCCGCGGCAGCACGACGGCCGCCTCGAGCACGGCGAACACGTTGCTGGAGCGCTCGGGGTCGCCCTTCCGGATCCGCGGAATCCAGCGTCGGGGCGACGGCGAACCGTCCGGCACCCGCAGGCGCGGCTGCAGCATCCCGATGCTCGGGTCGGCGCGCAGCAGCGCCACCGCGTCGGCCAGGAAGGTCGGGGACGGGATGTCGGCGTCGTCGTCGAGGAAGAACAGCCACTCCCCCGCCACCAGCGGAACGCCCGCGTTGCGTCCTGCCGGGATGCCGACGTTCTCCGGGAGCGCGAGGGTGCGCACCCCCTCCGGCAGCGCGGGGTGGGCCGTCGCCGGGTCCCAGCCGTTGCCGACGACCACGACGTCGGTCGTCACGCCGCGCTGAGCGAGCACCGAGTCGACGCCGTGGCGCAGCTCGGCCGGCCGGGTGCCCTGGGTGAGCACCACGACCGCGACGGCCGGCAGCTCAGCCACGGACCCGCCGCGACGCCATGATGGTCACGAAGTGGCCGATCAGCGCAAGGATCGACAGCGGCACGAGTGCGCATAGCAGGATGCGGTCGGCCAGAGTGGAACCGATGAACAGCCCGACCACCGAGAAGACGAAGATCAGGATGGTCAGCTCCACCGAGTGGTAGAGCCGGTGGAACGGCAGGAAGCGCGCCGCACGCCGCAGCGTCGCGACGAGGCCGTGCGTCGGGGCGTACTCCGCCTGCGTGTCGGCCAGCTTCGGCAGGCCGGCGTTGGCCCGAGCCACACGCACCATGTCGTTGAGCGCCTTGTTGAGCACGATCACGAGCGCGAGCAGCGTGCCGAGGTTCGTCCAGAGGTAGTCCTCCGGCGCCTGGAACGGGTAGCCGGCGGCCCGGATGCCGAGCACGATCGCGATGAGCGTCTCGGTCGTGTAGTGGCCCACGTTGTCCAGGAAGATGCCGGCGGGAGACGACGTGCCGCGCCAGCGCGCCACCTCGCCGTCGCAGCAGTCGACCAGCATCTGCAGCTGGCCGAGCACCAGCGCGAGCGCGGCTCCGGCGATCCCCGGGATGAGCAGCGACGCGGCGGTCGCCCAGCCGGTCAGGATCATGAGGCCGGTGACGCCATTGGCCGAGATCGACGTCTTGAGCAGGAACCAGGTCAGGTACGGCGAGAGGTTCCGCAGGTACAGCGACGCGGTCCAGTGCTCGGCGTTGCGACGGCCGCGCACCTCCGGCGGCTGGGCGACGGCCCGCAGCTCGGCGATGGAGGTGGGGCGGGCGCCGTGCGCGGCTGCTCCGGGTGCGGACATGCCTACCTTCCCGTGTGGGCTGTGATGTTGCGGGTGAGCGACAGGTATCCGAGGACGAAGCCGATCCCCCAGCTGAAGTGGATGCACGGCAAGACTACGAGAAACCACAGGAACGGGCGAAAACCGTCGCGCCGGCCCCACACCAGCGCCGAGACGACCACGACGAGCACGTACAGCAGCGGCGCCGCGAAGCCCCACAGCAGCCACGGGGCCGCGCCGACCGCCGCCTGCACGATCCCGCCGAGGCCGAGCAGCGTGCCGACCGTGACGCCCACGACCATCACCGGCGGCGCGAAGTAGCGCAGGCCGTTGGAGGCCGGGAAGCGGCGGGCGAGCTCGCCGCGCCAGATCCCGGTGGAGAAGAACTGCCGCGCGAGCCGGTACAGGTTGGGGCGCGGACGGTAGGTCACCTTCAGCCGCGGCGTGAACCAGACGGTGCCGCCGGCGGTGCGGATGCGGCGGTTGAGCTCCCAGTCCTGGCCGCGCTTGATCTCCTCGTCGAAGAGGCCGACCTCCAGCAGGCGGTCGCGGCGGAAGACGCCGAGGTACACCGTCTCGGCCGGTCCGGCCTCGCCGCCGACGTGCAGCTTGGTGCCGCCGAGGCCGACCCGGCTGCCGTAGGCGCGCGCGACCGCGCGTTCGAAGTCGGTGGTGCCCTGCGCGTCCATCAGGCCGCCCACGTTGTCGGCGCCGGTCTCCAGCATGGTCTCCACCGCGATGCGGGCGTACTCCGGCGGGAGGACGCTGTGGGCGTCGACGCGGATCACGATCGGGTACTGCGACTCCCGAATGGCGAGGTTGAGCCCGGCAGGGGTCGAGCCGACCACGTTCTCCACCACCCGGATGCGGTCGTCCACGGCGGCCAGCTCCTCCACCAGTTCGGTGGTGCCGTCGATGCTCGGGCCGAGGGCGATCGTCACCTCGAACGGCCCGGCGTAGTCCTGGGCGAGCAGGCTGTCGACGGCGGCGCGCACGTGCGTGACCTCGTTGAGCACGGGCATCACGTACGAGACACCGGGGAGGGTGTTCACGTTGGGGTCCGGCATCTGGTCCTTCGGTCGTACGGGTCGCCGTCGAGCCTATCAGCCGCCCCTGCGACGACACCCGGAGGAACGGCGGAGGGCCGCCCCGCTCGCGCGGGACGGCCCTCTCGACGGACGGGTGTCACTGGGCCGGGAGCGAGCCCAGCGTCACCGAGGCGGTCTTGGTCTGGCCGTCGCGGATGTAGGTGAGGTCCACCTTCGCGCCCGCGGCCTGCGCCCGCACCTGGGCGGTGAGGTCGGTCGCGTCGGTGATCGGGGTGTCGCCGAAGTTCACCACGACGTCGCCGGCCTTGAGGCCCGCGTTCGCGGCGGCGCCGCCCGAGGTGACGTTCTTGATCAGCGCGCCGACCGTGGTGGCGTTGCTGTCGCTGCTCGCGTCGGCGACCGACGCGCCGAGCAGGCCGTGGCTGGCCGACCCGTTCTTGATGATCTCGTCGGAGATGCGCTTGGCGAGGTTGGACGGGATCGCGAAGCCGACGCCGATGCTGCCGGACTGGGAGCCGTCGGAGCTGGAGCCGCCGGCGCTCGCGATGGCGACGTTGACGCCGATCAGCTCGCCCTTGTCGTTCAGCAGCGCGCCGCCGGAGTTGCCCGGGTTGATGGACGCGTCGGTCTGGATGACGGGGAGCGAGATCGTGCCCTGCGAGCCCTGCTGCTGTTGCTGCTGCTGGCCGCCCTGGCCCGGGAAGTCGAAGTTGAACGGGTTCTGGCTGCCGCCATTGCCGTTGCCGTCGCTGTTCGAGTCGCCCTTCGGGGCGGCCGACGAGGCGATGCTGATGCTGCGGTTGAGGGCGGAGACGATGCCGTCGGTGACCGTGCCGGAGAGGCCGAGCGGAGCGCCGATGGCGACCGTCGTGCTGCCGACGTTCAGCTTGCTGGAGTCTCCCCAGGTCATCGGGGTGAGCCCGGACGCCTTGTCGAGCTTGATCACGGCCAGGTCGGTCGTCGGGTCGGTGCCGACGATCTTGGCGGTGTAGATCTTGCCGTCGTTGTCGGTCACGGTGATGCTGACGTTGGACGCCTGCCCGTCGAGCGTGACCACGTGCGTGTTGGTGAGCACGTAGCCGTCGCTGGTGAGCACGATGCCGGAGCCGGTGCCGCCGGAGCTGGACGCGCTCACGGAGATGGTGACGACGCTCGGCGACGCCTTGGCCGCGACCGCGGTGACGGTGCTGGCGTTGTTGGCGTCGTTGACCGTGATGTTCTGCGGACCGGACACGGTCTTGATCGTGGCGTTGCCGCCGTCGGTGGCGGCGTACAGGCCGACGCCGGCGCCCGCTCCGGCGATGCCGCCGACGAGCGCGCCGATCGCGAGCGTCGCGATGATGAGGCCGGTGTTGCCGCGCTTCGCGGGCTTTGGGGCGGGAGCGCCCGGCGCGCCGGGAGCGCTCGCGTAGGGCTGCTGCTGCCCGTTCGGGGCGTACGGCTGCTGGCCGTAGCCGGAGGGCTGGCCGAAGGAGCCGTTCCCGTAGTTCGGCTGCTGCTGGCCGTACGGCTGACCGTAGGGCTGCGGGTGCACGGGCTGGGTGTGCTGGGCCGGCGCGGGCTGCTGCGCGGTCTGCTGGTAGTCGGTGTGCTGAGGCACGGTCGGCTGCTGCGCCGTTGGCTGGGCGCCGGTCGGCTGCTGGGCCGTCGGCTGCGCGCCCGTCGGCTGCTGCGCCGTCGGCTGCGCGCCGGTCGGCTGCTGGGCCGCCGGCTGCTGCGGCTGCGGGACGGTGGGCTGCACGGCCGTCGGCTGAGCCGCGGTGTCGTGCGCGGCAGGAACCGCCTCCGCCGGGGTCTGGGCCGGAGCGGCGACGCTCTCGGTGTGCTGGGGGGCCGCCGTCTCGGCGGCGGGGGCCTGCTCGGTGCCGGCAGCGTCCACGACCGCGTCGGTGTCGGCGTCGTGCTGGGGCTTCGCGGGCTCCGGGGTGTTCGGGGTGTCGGTCATGGTGTTGCTCCTTCCAAGCACGAACAGCTTGGGATGCCAACCTGAGCGTTCTCTTTCCCGATGCTGTGGACGACCTTCTGCAAGTCGATGACTCTCCACAACGTAACCGATGGGTGCGATGGGAGTAAGGCCGTACGGTGGACGCATGACGATTCCCGGAGCCTGGAGACGCGCCGCCGAGGGCGCCGGACTGCTCGGCGCGGACGGCTCCGTGCGGCCCACGATCTTCGCCGAGATGAGCGCACTGGCGGTGCGCACCGGCGCCATCAACCTCGGCCAGGGGTTCCCCGACGAGGACGGCCCCGTGGAGGTGCTGGACGCCGCGGTCGCCGCCATCCGCGCCGGCGAGAACCAGTACCCGCCGGGCCAGGGCATCCCCGACCTGCGCCTCGCCGTCGCCGAGCACCAGCGACGGTTCTACGGGCTGGACGTCGACCCCGACCGGGAGGTGCTCGTCACGGCGGGCGCAACGGAGGCCATCGCGGCGACGCTGCTGGCGCTGCTCCAGCCGGGCGACGAGGTCGTGACGTTCGAGCCGTACTACGACGAGTACGCGGCCGTCATCGCCCTCGCCGGCGGCGTCCACCGCACGGTCCCGCTGGAGCCGCCCGCGTTCCGGCCCGACCTCGACCGGCTGCGCGACACGGTCACCGACCGCACCCGGGTCATCCTCGTCAACACGCCGCACAATCCCACCGGCGCCGTGCTCGACCGCGAGACGCTGTCCCTCGTCGTCGAGCTCGCCGAGCGGCACGACGCCGTGATCGTGACCGACTCCGTGTACGAGCACCTGACCTTCGGGCCGGCGCACGTCCCGATCGAGTCGCTGCCGGGCGCGCGGGAGCGGACGGTCGCGATCTCCTCCGGCGGCAAGACGTTCAACACGACGGGGTGGAAGGTCGGCTGGCTGACCGCCCCAGCCGAGCTCGTCAGCGCCGTGCTCGCCGTGAAGCAGTTCCTGACCTACGTGAACGGCGCGCCCTTCCAGCCGGCGATCGCGGCCGGGCTGCGCCTGCCCGACGCCTACTTCCACGGCATCGCGGCGGCGCTCGCGCACAAGCGCGACCTGCTCTCCGCGGGACTGGGGGCCGCCGGCTTCGGCGTCTTCCCGAGCGACGGCACCTACTTCGTCGTCGCCGACGCCGCCCCGCTCGGCTTCCCCGACGCGGTCGAGCTGTGCCGGCGGCTGCCGGAGCTGGCCGGCGTCGTCGCCGTGCCGCTCGGCGCGTTCAGCCGCGGCGAGTACGCCGCGCGCACCGCCTCCCTGGTCCGCTTCGCGTTCTGCAAGCGCACGCCGGTGCTGGAGGACGCCGCTCGGCGCCTGGCGAGCCTTGCCCGGTAGTCGCGCAGACGGGCAGGGACGCCGGGGCGCCCCCGATGGTCAGCGCGGGACGACGCGGTAGCGGCGCAGGGCGAGGGCCGGGTTGCGCTCGCGCACCTCGCGGACGCGCGCGGTCGAAACCTCCGCGACCGCGACCCCGGTGGTCTCGCCGAGCGCGGCGACGGTGACGCCCATCGGGTCGACGATCGCGCTGGCGCCGACGCCGATCGCGGGCGGGTGGTCCGCCGCCGCGACGTACAGCGTGTTCTCGATCGCCCTTGCCGCGAGCAGCGTCGTCCAGTGGAACTCCTTGAGCGGTCCGCGCACCCACTCCGCCGGCACCGCCACGAGCTCGGCGCCGGCGTCCGCGAGGCGACGCGTCACCTCGGGAAAGCGCAGGTCGTAGCAGGTCTGCAGGCCGACCGTCACGCCGTCCACGGCGAAGGTCTGCGGCTCCTCCACCGGACCGGCCACAACCCACTCCGACTCGCGCGCGCCGAACGCGTCGTACAGGTGCTGCTTACGGTAGGTCGCCAGCACATCGCCGCTCGGACCGACCGCCACGAGGGTGTTGGAGAACTTCCGGGGCTCGTCCGTGCGCTCCACCAGACCGGCGACCACGGCGACATCGTGCTCGCGGGCCGCGGCGGCGAGGCCGTCGACGAAGGCGCCGTCGAGCGGCTCCGCGTTCCGGGCGAACGACGGCCCGAGCGGATCGGTGAAGTACGACGCGTACTCGGGCAGCACCACCAGCCGGGCGCCGCGCGAGGCGGCGACGGCGACCAGACCCGCCACCACGTCCCGGTTGTGGACGCGGTCCTCCCCCGGCGCGAACTGCGCGACCGCGACGCCGAGGGTCCTGCCCTCGACGGTCAGCTCGGCGGGCCGATCGCTCACGGCGCCACCTCCGCGCGCGGGATGGCCTCCGTGACCGGCTGCGGGGTCTCCACCGGCAGCACGATGCTGATCGATGTGCCGACGCCCTCCTCGCTGGCGATGTCGAGGCGTCCACCGTGCGCGGTCACGATCGCCTTGGTGATCGTGAGGCCGAGACCGACGCCCGGCACCGCGTTGCGCGTGGCCGTGGACGCCCGGAAGAAGCGCTGCGAGAGCCGGCTCAGCTCCACCGCGGGGATGCCGATGCCGGTGTCCGAGACGGCGATCACGGCGGTCTCGCCGTCGGAGCGGAGCGCGACGGTCACCGTCCCACCCGACGGCGTGAACTTGAGGGCGTTGGAGACCAGGTTGTCGACCGCCTGCCCGAGCCGGAGCGCGTCGCCGCGCACGACGAGCGTGCCGTCCGGCAGGTCGCCCACGAGCGTGACGCCGGCGTTCGCCGCGACCGGACGCGCCGACTCGATGGAGGCCGAGACGACGCCACCGAGCTCCACGTCGCGGATGTCGAGCGGGAAGCGGCCGGACTCCACCTGCGCGGTGAAGAGCAGGTCGCCGACCAGGCGCAGCAGCCGGTGCGCGTTGCGCTCCGCCACGCCGAGATACTGCAGCTGCTCCTCCGACAGCGGCGCGTCCTCGTCGTCGCGCATCAGCTCCAGGTAGCCGAGGATCGACGACAGCGGGGTGCGGAGCTCGTGCGAGATCAGCCCGACGAACTCGTCCTTCAGCCGGGCGAACTCCCGCGCCTGCGTCATGTCGGTCGCCACGAAGATGAAGCCCACCCGGTGCCCGTTCTCGTCGAGCCGCGGCGTCGCCGCGACCTGCACCGCGACGCGCTTGCCGTCGGGCCGCACATAGGTCCAGTCCCGCACGTCCGCAGAACCGGCGCGCACGGTGTCGACCAGGGCGGAGAAGTCGTCGACGCTCGAGACCGTCGTGAACCGAGCGTCCATGTCCTGGAGGCGCTGCTCGATCTCCTCCTGGAGGTGGAAGTCGATCACGTGGTGCTTGCCGTCGAGCACCTGCTTCTCGGTCAGGCCGAGCATCTTCTCGGCGCCGGGGTTCCAGACGTCGATGAGGCCGTCGAGGTCGGTGCCGATCACGGACTGCTCGGTGACCGCGTTCCAGATGCTCTGGATGAGCCGGTTCGCCGTCTTCAGCCGTGCCTCGTTGAGCACCAGCTCGTCCTGGGTGGAGACGGCCTGCGCGAGCAGCGTCTGCTGACGCTCGTTGGCCTCGCGCGCGGCCGCGAGCTGCACCCGCATGCGATGCGCCAGCTCGTTGATGACCACCGCCACGATCAGGTAGATCACCGGGGAGAAGAACGCGCGCACCACGTCGCCGGCCGTGCGGCCGCCGCCGTCGACCACGAGCGGCGCCAGGAGCACCACGAACGTGCCGAGCGCCGCGATCAGGATGTTGACCCGCCCCTCCTCGGAGGCGATCCACACGAACGGCAGCAGCGTCAGCACGACGAACGGCGACGCCGACGACCCCGTGCCGAGCCGCAGCAGCCCCACCGCGAGCAGCGAGAGCGTCGGCACGACGACCGCCCACTCCGGGTGCAGCCTCCGCCACGGCACGGCGAAGGAGAGCACGGAGGCGACGACGACCAGCGCGATGCTCGCCAGGAACTCGGCCCAGTTCGTGACCGGGACGCCGTTCGGCACGGCCGCGATGACCGCGGCGATCGCGAAGCCGACGATCGTCGGGATCTGCTTCATGAACGCCGACGGCGAGTCGATGGGGATGCGGCTGAGCCAGCGGTCGAGGGTCATGCCGGCTCCCCCAGCGCGAGCATCTCGCGGATGCGGGTGGAAAGGACGCGCGGGCTGAACGGCTTCACGATGAAGCTGTCCGACCGGTCGGCGACGACGCCGTGGTCGGTGAGCAGCTGCACGGAGGCCGAGACCATGAGGATGAGCGTGTCCTTGGTGACCTCGTCGGCGCGGATGGCCTCCGCCACCTCCACGCCGTTGAGCCCGGGCATGGAGATGTCGAGCACGGCCAGGTCGACCCCGCCCGACCGGACGGCGTCGAGTGCGGCGCGCCCGTTGTCCACCGCGGCGACGATGTCGACGCCCGCGCGGGAGGCGGCGATGGTCATCAGGCCGCGGATGTCGTCGTCGTCGTCCGCGATCACGACCCGCTTGCGGTCGCCGGCGCCGGACTCAGACATGCAGGAACACCACCCGGACGACCACGATGGCCGCGCAGATCAGGAGCGCGACGGCGGCGTACACCGGCAGTCGGAACTCCCAGCGGCGGTTGCGCTCGAGCTCCTCCTCGATCTGCTGCCGCATCTCGGCCGGCGGTTCGACGGGACTCATCGGGCCTCCTCGGTCTCGGATGCGACGCGGCTCGCCGCCGCGTCGAGGAGCGCCGGCACGCGCTCGTAGCGGCCGACGTCGGCGGCGACGTGGCTGTCGGTGGAGGCAACGATACGCGCTCCGGCGCGCAGCAGCGCGGCGATGGCCTCGGGTCCGGGGCACGCCCACTTCTCGTTGACCTCGACGATGGTTCCCGTCGCGGCCGCCGCCTCGGCCCAGGCGAGCAGGCGCTGCGGGCCGAGCTGCGCCTCCGCGAGCCCCACCTTCGGCAGGATCGAGAACCAGTGCGCCAGCTGCGCGTGCGGCGTGCGCTCCATGGCGCGGATGCTGGCCTCCACGAGCAGGTCGAGCGCGTCGTCGGCGGAGAGTCCGGCGTCGAGGCGCTCCCGGGTCGCGGTCGGCGACCACGGTCCGTCGGTGCCGGGGAACTGGTGGTCGCCGATGACCACCGCGTCGACTCCGCCCGGCCCCACGACGAGGTCCGCCGGCGTGTCGACCGCGCCGGACGCGTCCAGCAGCTTGGCCTCCACGCCGGTCAGCACGGTGAGGCCGTCCGGGACGCGTTCCGCCCGCACCGCGACGACGAACTCGGGCACCCAGGTGGTCGACGCCCGCACGTGGTCGGTGAGCCGCAGGGTCGCGAGTCCGACCGCCGACGCGGCCGCGAGGTTCTCAGCGAGGGTGCTGCGCGCGTCGTCGGAGAACGTGGAGTGGACGTGGAAGTCGCCGTGCAGCACGGCCGGCAGCCGCGCGGCCTCCGTCGCGCTCACTCCTCCGGTCCCTCCGTGTGCGCCGCGTTCTCGGAGACCAGCACGTCGGACGGGCGCAGGAAGACGTCCTCCAGGAACCGGACGTTGGCCAGCTCCTCGAAGTCGACCGCGGACGGCACGGGACGGCCAAGCACCAGGTCGAGCAGGAGCGAGGGCATGTCGACGCCGGCCGCGATGGTGAGCGGCATCGCGCCGGGGAAGCGCGGGTTCACCTCCAGCAGCGCCGGGACGCCGTCGGTGCTGTAGCGCAGCTGCACGTTCGCGACGCCCGTCAGGCCGATCGCGCGCGCGACGGCCGCCGCCGTGTCGGAGAGCTCCGCCCGTCGCACGGTGCGTCCGGCGATGGAGACGCCGGAGTCGACCCGCTCGCGCGAGCGCGGCACGGCGGCGATGACCTCGCCGTCGAGCCCGGCCAGCACGTCGACGGAGAACTCCTCGCCCGGCAGGTTCTCCTGGATGATGATGCTCTCGTCGATGCCGAGCGCCTCCAGGGTCCCGCGATCCGGGATCAGGCGGACGCCACGCGAGCCCGCGCCGCTGCGGGGCTTCACGATCACCGGGAACGTCCAGTCGGCTCCGACGCCCTCCCGGTTCAGCAGCCGGGTCACCGGGATGCGCGCGCGGCCGTCGACGCGCTGCACGAGCGCGTACTTGTCCAGGCAGGTGACGAGGGTGTCGTGGGAGGGCGCGGCCAGGGCGGTGCCGACGGCCGCCAGCTCCTCCCGGCGGGCGGCGAGGCCGGGCAGCTCGACGTCGACCGTCGAGAAGAGCACGTCGATCCCGTCGTCGCGGCTCATCGCGATGAGCGCGTCGACGAACCCGTCCGAGCGCCCCGGCGGCACGATGCGGCGGCGACCCTCCGGCACGAGGTAGAGACCGCTCGCCCAGCCGTCCATGTCGGCGGCGAACACCTCGACGTCGTCGCGGGCGAGCAGGGAGCGGATCACGGCCACCCCGGCCGGGCCGCCCGCGCCGGTGACAAGGACGCGGGTGCGGGAGCTGTCGGTCATCTAGGCGGTCCTCCGGATGCGGGCGTCGGTCTGGATGCTGGACGCCGGCACCGAGATGTCGGCGGTGTCGCGCATGACTTCGAGCGGCTCGCAGCTCTTGCCGCCGCCGAACCGCGACCAGTAGCGGGCGGTGGCGAGCACGAAGTCCGGCTCGAGGTAGGCGCGGAGCTCGGTCTGCGAGCGGAAGCAGTCGAGCAGTTGCAGCTTGGTCTCGGTGAACCCGTCGATCGGCACGAACCGGGTCGGCCGGAAGTCGATGGTCGCCGACGGGCTCTGGTAGCAGCACACCGTGCGCACCGAGCGCGTCGCCACGTTGGTGGCAGCGTGGACGGCGCGGTGGTCCTGGTGCCGGTCGTGCGACGAGTGCGTGTAGACGATGTCGGGCTGCACCTCGGCGACGACGCGCTCGATGATGCCGACGGTCGGGTCGGCGGCCGAGATCTGGGTGTCCTCCAGGTCCTCCAGGAACAGCCGCGCGCCGAGCAGCTCGGCGGAGGCGAGGGATTCGTGCTGCCGGTCGTCGGCGTCGCCGCCGCGCGCGCCGCGCGAGAGGGTGAGGATGACGACCTGGTTGCCGGCGTCGCGGTGCGCCGCCAGGATGCCGCCGACGCCGATCTCCACGTCGTCCGGGTGGGCGCCGATCGCCAGCACGACCTGCTTCCGCGTCCCGGCGCGCTTGACCCGCCCCTCGGCGGCGAGCCGGTTCACGATCTCCACCAGCTCGGCCGACGCGACCGGCTTGGTGAGGAACTCGTCCGCCTGCGCTCGCAGCGCCGACACGGCGTAGTCGACGGAGACGTGCGCGGTCATCACGACGACGGGCATGCCCGGGTACCGGCTGCGCAGCTCCTTGAGCAGGTCGAGCCCGGAGATGCCCGGCATCTCGATGTCGGTGATGACGAGGTCGGGCTCGAACTCCGCGATCCTGTCCAGGGCGGCCGACGGGTCGGTCACGGCGATCGCCACGGCGTCGGCCCGCTTCTCCAGCACGGTCTTCATGAAGAAGGCCACATCCGGGTCGTCCTCGACCACCACCACCCGGAACTTCGTCACGGCACTCGCCATCGCATCCCCTATCTGGGAACGACTCTAGTAGGACGACCGGTCCACACGAACCGACGCGCCCGGGCACGTGTTCGCGATTTCACCCGCCGCCGGAACCGTGCTAGAGTCATCTCTTGTGCCGCGGGGTGGAGCAGCTCGGTAGCTCGCTGGGCTCATAACCCAGAGGTCGTAGGTTCAAATCCTGCCCCCGCAACCAATAAGGCCCCTGACCGGGAAGTTTTCCGGTCAGGGGTCTTTGCTTTGTGGGCGAGGCGCGAGTGCACGACCTTCCCATCCTGCTGGCAAGCTGTACGGATGCGAAACGCTGAGACCTCGTCCACGGGAATCGCCGACCACCTTCTCCGCGTCGGGACCCTTTACGGTCATGCCGTGCTCACGTGCGACCCGTCGAACGCGTCCGAACGGGAGCTCCTCGACCTCGCCTACCACGCGGGCGCCTGCGTCGAGCTCGTGAGCAAGAGCGTGCTGGCGCGCTCCCATCCGTTCCTGCTGCGGGAGCAGAAGGAATGGGTGATGAACGGTAAGGCGCTCGCGTCGACGGTCGCGGAGTGGCGAAACGAACGCACCCTGAACGCCGGCCACGCGCTCTCGGCGGCGTGCACCATCCTCGGCGTTCGCCTGCGGGCCTCCGCCGCTGAGATTCTGAAGGACCGCAACGCGGCCGCTCATCTGGGATTTCCGCCCGCGGACCCAGCTGGGCTGATCGAGAAGGTCGCCCTCTGGCTGTTCGAGCTGCAATCGCTCGAGGTGACGCTCGGCGAGCAGATCACCTCCGAACTGGCGAACTCCGTCACGCATCGTCATGCCTGGACCGCGGCGAGGCTCGCGTCCGCGAAGAAATCGTTCATCGAGGAGCCCAGCGCCGAACGCCGCGCCTGGGCCGCCGATCCGTCGGTACACTCCGACGGCGAAAGACCCGTCCGATGCCCGGCGTGCGAGCACACGGCGACGGAATTCACCTTCGTCGACGTGGAGGTCGAGTACGCGGGGCCGGGTGAGTACACCACGTCCCCGATCTTCGACCTCCTGCTGCGCTGCCCCTACTGCGGACTCGAGCTCAACGACTTCGACCTCCGGAGCCTTCCGGACGAGCTGGAAGCGCTCGACACGACGTCCGCGTCGGCCGGCTGACCGTCGAACCGCACGCCTCCACAGCTCCCCCGCCAACGCCGAAGCGGCCCGCGCACGGATGCACGGGCCGCTTCGTGATCGTGACCGACAGCTACTTCGCCGCCGGCTGCCCCTCCGCCGCCACGGCGTCCGAGATGGCCTGCTGGAGGCGCTGCTGCGCCTCGCCGTAGGCCGCCCAGTCGCCCGCCTTGAGGGCCGCCTGGCTGTCGGAGAGCGCCTGGCGGGCGCGCTGCAGCGCGTCCTGCAGGGCGGCGTTGTTCGCCGTCGAGCTGCCGCCGGTGCCTCCGCCGGTCGTCTGGCCGCCGGACTGGCCGCCGGTGCCGCCGGCGCCTCCCGTGCCCGAGCCCGTCCCTGTCGTCGGGACGTTGTTGTCGCCCGCGTTCGCGCCGGAGTCGCCGCCGAAGAGGGCGTCGAGCGCCTGGTCGAGGGTGTCCTCGAACTCGATCTTGTCGCCGAAGGCCACGAGCACCTTCTGCAGCAGCGGGTAGCTGGTCTCGCCCGACGAGCGCACGTACACCGGCTGCACGTACAACAGGCCGCCGCCGACGGGCAGGGTCAGCAGGTTGCCGTTGATGACCTCCGACTTCCCCTGGCGCAGCAGGTTCAGCTGTTGCGACACGGTCGGGTCGGAGTCGAACTGGTTCTGCATCTGGCCAGGGCCCGGGATGCTGTCGCCGGACGGCAGCTGCAGCAGTCTGAGCTTGCCGTAGCCGGACGCGACCTTGCCCTTCTGGTTGCCGGCGTCGGCATCCACGGACAGGTAGCCCTTGAGCACCGACCGGCTCGACTCACTCGTGCCCTGCGGGATGAACGTCGAGTAGAGGGAGAACGTCGGCTCCTTCTGGCCCGGCATCTTCAGCGTCAGGTAGTACGGCGGCTGCAGCGCCGGGTTGCTCGACGGCGAGGTCGGGTCGTTCGGCGTCGTCCAGGCGTCCTCACGCGAGTAGAACGAGCCGGCGTCGGTCACGTGGTACTGGCCGAGCACCGAGCGCTGCACCTTGAACAGGTCGGACGGGTAGCGCACGTGGCTCATCAGCTGCGCGCTCATCTCGCTGACCGGCTTGACCGTCGACGGGAAGATCTTCTGCCAGGTCTTCAGCACCGGGTCGGTGGCGTCCCAGGCGTACAGGGTCACCGAGCCGTCGTAGGCGTCGACCGTCGCCTTCACCGAGTTGCGGATGTAGTTGATGTCGTCGAAGGCGTAGGCGGGCTTCGGCGTGTCCTTGTCGGCCGTCGCGTCGCTCAGGCTGCCCACGTGCGAGTACGGGAACTGGTCGCTCGTGGTGTAGCCGTCGATGATCCACTTGACCCGGCCGTCGACCACGGCGGGGTACGCCTGCGAGTCGAGCGTCAGGTAGGGGGCGACCTTCTGCACGCGCTTGATCGGGTCGCGGTCGTACAGGATCTGCGAGTTGTTGTTCACCGCGTCGGACAGCACGATCTGCTCGTCCTGGAACTTCAGCGCGTAGACCAGCCGCTTGAAGACGTTGTCGAGCTTCGGACCACCGTTGCCGCTGAAGGTGGTGTAGGTCTGCTGCGCGCCGTCGGCGCCGCCCGGGTAGTCGAGCTCGACGGCCTTGCTGCCCTTCGGCGCGCCGACGATCGAGTACGTCGGCGACTGCTCGCCGAAGTAGATGCGCGGCTCGTAGGTGCCGAGCGTCCCGGTGGTCGGGATGCCGGACTCCATGAACACCGGCTGGCCGTCGGTCGAGCGCTGGTTGCCGTAGGCGGCGACCAGCCCGTAGCCGTGGGTGTAGACGATGGTGTCGTTGAACCAGTTGCGGGCGCCGCCCAGGCCGGACTGCTGCAGCTCGCGCACGGCCACCACCGCGTCCTGCTGGGTCCCGTTCATCTCGTAGCGGTCGACGTTGAGCTTCTCCGGGAACGCGTAGTACTGCCGGAACTGCTGCAGCTGGCGGAACGACGGACTCACCACGGCGGGGTCGAGGATGCGGATCTGCGCCGTGGTCTGCGCGTCCTGCCGCAGCGCGCCCTGCTCCGCAGTGGTCTTGGCGTTGTACGGGATGGTCTCGATGTCGCTCAGCCCGTACGCCTCGCGGGTGTAGTCGATGCCGCGCTGCACGTACTGCGACTCGAGCGTCTTCTGGCTCGGGTCGACCTGGAAGCGCTGCACCACCCACGGCACGATCGCGCCGACGACGAGGGCGGCGACGATGAGCAGCGCGGTGCCCACGATCGGGAAGCGCCAGCGGCCGATGAACGCCGTCAGGAAGAACAGGATGGCGACGAAGATCGCCGCGCCCGCCAGGATCGCCCGGCCCGGGATGGTGGCGTTCACGTCGGTGTACGCCGCGCCGTTGATCATGTCGTTGACGTTGGAGTCGGTGACGGTCGCGTAGCGGTCGAGCCAGATGCTCACGCCCTGCAGCAGCAGGTAGAGGCCGGCCACGACCGAGATCTGGACGCGGGCGGCGCGCGAGATGCGCACCTCCCGCCCGCTCACCCGGATCGACCCGTACAGGTAGCAGGTGGCGAGCGTGGCGAGCAGCGAGATCAGCACGACCGCCGACGCGAAGCCGACCAGGCTGCGCAGGAACGGCAGGTCGAAGAGGTAGAAGCCGATGTCGAGGTGGAACAGCGGGTCGGACTTGCCGTACGAGGTGCCGTTCAGCCACAGCGCGGCCGTCTGCCAGCGACTGGCCGCCGAGACGCCGGCGAAGATGCCGAACACGATCGGGATGCCGTACATCGCCAGCCGGCGCAGCGGCTCGATGACCTGCTGGTAGCGGTCGAGCTGCGAGTTCAGCTTGGCGTACACCGGACGCAGGCGGTAGGCGAGCTGGATGCACAGCCACAGCGGAACGGCCATGCCGAGGAACCCGATGAAGAACATCGCGAGGCCGGCCAGCCACTGCGTGGTCAGCACGTTGAGGTACCCGAGCTGGTCGTACCAGAGGATGTCCGCGTACAGTCCGGCGAAGACGAAGAACAGGATCACCACCGCGACGATCACGCCGAGAGTGATCCAGATGGCCGCGCGCCGGCGGCCTGCGGGTCGAGCTGCTGCTGTTGAACTCACGTATGGCCTTCTTGGTCTCGCGTGACGGGTGTGATCTCCATCCTAGGCAGCGGACGCTGGGAGAATGTTGCGGCTGCGCCGACCTCAGCCTGCGGGGCAGGTGGGAAGATCCGCCGTGCTCGATCCGTCGCGGACGGCCTGCAGCACCTTGAGCGAGTCGGCGAGGGTCTTCACCGCGAACACGTGCAGACCGGCCGGAATGTGACCGGTGACCTCGTCGCAGTTCGAGGCCGGCGCCAGGAAGTAGCTCGCCTTCCCGGTGTCGCGGGCCGCGTACATCTTCTGCCGGATGCCGCCGATCGGGCCGATCTGGCCGGTGTTGTCGATCGTGCCCGTCCCGGCGATGCGCTTGCCGCCGGTGAGCGACTCGGGCGTCAGCTTGTCCATGATCCCGAGCGCGAACATCTGCCCGGCGCTCGGGCCGCCGACGTTGTTCAGCTGGATCTTCACGTCGAACGGGAAGGTGTAGTCCATCCCGGCGCCGATGCCGAGCACCACCTGGCCCTGCGACTCGACCGGCGTGAGGGACACCGTCGAGGCCTTCCCGTCGCGCACGATGCCGAGCTCCGCCGACTTGTCCGTTCCGTTCGCCTTGACCGCGTTCCGCAGCTCGTCGACGCTGTGGACGGCCGTCCCGTTGACCGAAGTGATCTCGTCGCCGACCTTCAGCACCGCGGCCGCCGGCGTCTTCGGGATGAGCTGCTTCACGGCGACGTTCTCCGGGAAGGTGTAGCCGAGCTCGGTGAGGGCGGCGGCGATGGCGTCCTGCTGCGAGTCGACCATCAGGGCCGCGTTCTGGGCGTTGGACTGCTCGGTCGTGGTGCCGGGCGGGTAGACGCTGTCGATCGGCAGCACGGCCTTGCTCGGCTGGAACCAGGCGCCGACGATCTCGATCCAGCTCGGTCGCTGGTCGGGGTTGCCGACCACGTTGACGGTCAGCAGGTCGAGAGATCCGGTGGTCGGGTAGGTCTTCTTGTCCGGGATGCTGATGAGCGGTTTCGCGTCGTCCGCAGCGGGCGAGCCCACCTCCTGGTCGGTGCCGAGGGTGTTGTAGACCGGTCCCGGCTGCTCGATCACGAACGGCGCGGGGACGAAGGCGAGCACGAGCGCGAGCAGCACCGCGACGGCGATAGCCGACCAGCCGACGATCACCCGGCGCGGCGGTGCGACCCGCACCGGCTCCGGCCTGGTCAGCCCCGGATCGTCGTCGCTGAACCGGGTCACGGGCCCATCCTCTCGGTCGTGTTCGCCACGGGCGCACGGCCCGAAGGCGAGCATAGGGCAATTCCCATTCGCCTCCCCGGCGCCAGCGGCTAGCGTAGACGACAAGCCTGAAGCCGAGCCGACGGCGGACGCCTCGGGCCGGCTCACTTCGAGAAGAGGACCCTGACGATGGCCGACGATCGGAACGACGACCGGGACCCGGACCGCGACGACGACGAGCTCCGGGACATGCTGAACCAGTTCCTGTCCGGGAACGGCGCGTCCATCGACCCGAGCCGGCTGGCCGGCGCGGCGGGGCTGCCCAGCGACCCGGCCAGCATCCAGGCGCTCCTCGGCCAGCTGCAGAACGCGCTGATGAACCCGGGCGGCGGCATCAACTGGAGCATCGCGGAGCAGCAGGCGCGACAGCTCGCCGCCGACGGCGCCCACACCGTCACCCCGGCCGAGCGAGCCTCGCTCGACCAGGCCTTCCACGTGGCCTCGCTGTGGCTCGACGAGGCCACCGGCGTCGCCGGCCTCAGCGCCACCCCGGAGCTGATCGGCCGCGCCGAGTGGGCGCGCCAGACCATGCCGCTCTGGACGCAGCTCGCCGAGCCCGTCGCGCTGAGCATCTCGGACGCCCTCACGCAGGTGCTCGCCGAGCAGGCGCCGGAGGAGATGCAGGCCATGCTGCAGAACGCGGGCCAGGTCATGCGCTCGATCGGCGGCGCCCTGTTCGCGATGCAGCTCGGCCAGGTCGTCGGGCAGCTCTCGAAGGAGGTCGTGTCCGGCGGCGACATCGGCATCCCGCTGCTGCCGGACGGCACGGCGGCGCTCATCCCGCAGAACGTGGCCGAGTTCGGCGACGGCCTCGACATCCCGGACGACCAGGTGCAGCTGTACCTCGCCGTGCGCGAGCTGGCCCACGCGCGGCTGTTCCGGCACGCCAAGTGGCTGCGGCTTCAGCTCATCACGCAGATCACGGCGTTCGCCAAGGGCATCCGCATCGACACCGACGCGCTCGAGTCCCTCGCCGAGAACTTCGACCCGTCGAACCCGGAGGAGCTGCGCGACGCCATGGTCAGCGGCCGGCTGATCCCGCCGCGCACGGAGGAGCAGCAGGAGGCGCTCGCCCGCCTCGAGACCGTACTCGCGCTGGTCGAGGGCTGGGTAGACGTGGTCACCGCCAACGCGACCCGCCTCCTCCCCCGCGCCGACGCCATCGCGGAGACCGTTCGCCGTCGCCGCGCCTCCGGCGGCCCGGCCGAGTCGGCCTTCGCGACGCTCGTCGGCCTGGAGCTGCGCCCCCGGCGACTGCGCGACGCGGCCGCGATGTGGCGCGCGGTGACCGACGCCGTCGGCATGGACGCGCGCGACGCCCTCTGGTCGCACCCCGACCTGCTCCCCCAGTCGTCCGACCTCGACGACCCGTCAGCGCTGGTCGCCCGGCTCACCGCGGCGGCGACCGGCCAGCCCCCGGAGCAGGACGCGCTCGACCAGGCGATCGAGGACCTGCTGCGCGAGGACGGAGACCGGCCGACGGAGTAGCGCGCGTCCGGCCTGTGGATAAGGCCGGACACCCCCTCCGGATGCGGCAGGATGCCGGGATGGTCCTGCTGCTCGACCCGGCTCTTCCCCGCGTGTGGCGCACGCCCGACAGCGTGCAGTTCGGGGTCGACCGGCCCGCGCTCGTGCTCGACGGCGTCTCGGCGGCGGAGGAGCGCATGCTGTCGGCTCTGGCCGGCGGCGTGACCCGGCGCGGGCTGGAGATGATCGCGCGCCGGTCGCGCGCCTCCCCGGCCGAGGTCGCGGCGCTGCTCGAGAAGGTGGCGCCGCTGCTCGTCGCGTCGCCCGCTCGTGAGCCGACCCCGACGCTCGTGGTGCTCGACGGCGCCGGGCCGACGGCGGCGACCGTCCAGCGGCTGCTGGGTGACGCCGGCGTGGAGGTTCTCGCCGGGCTGTCCTGGGCGGATCCGGCGGTGGAGCGGGCCGACGCCGCCGTGCTCGTCGCCTCCTACGCGGTCGAGCCGCAGCGGCATGCGCGCTGGCTGCGGCGCGACATCCCGCACCTGGCGGTCGTCTACTCAGACGGCGGGGTGACAGTCGGTCCGCTGGTTTCGCCGGGTGGCGGCCCGTGCCTGCGCTGCGTCGACCTGCACCGCACGGACGCCGACCCGGCCTGGCCCGCCCTGGCGACGCAGCTGCACACGCTTCCTCCGCCTGGTGAGACGGCCGTCGCCGCGGCCGCCGCGGCGGCGAGGGCGAGCGCGGAGCTGCTCGGCGCTGCCACCGCGCGGCCGAGGGCGCTGACGGGGCGCAGCGGGTTCCTGCCGCGCGGAGCGGCCGAGTGGGTCAGCCGCGCGTGGGAGCCGCACCCCGACTGCGGCTGCCTCGGTCCTCCGGCGTGACGGCCGGGCGCAGCTCGGCGAGGAAGCGCGACGGCTGCCGCAGCGACGGCCGGCCCGGCTGGTTGCCGCGGGCCGACCAGCTCAGCCGGAGGCGCCGGCGCGCGCGCGTGATGCCGACGTAGAGCAGGCGGCGCTCCTCGTCCACCTGCTCGAACGTCGTCGCGTAGCTGATCGGGACCAGTCCCTCGCTCAGCCCGACGAGGTACACCGACGGCCACTCCAGACCCTTCGCGGCGTGCAGCGTCGCGAGCGTTACGGCCGACATCGTCGGCTCGTGCTGCCCGGCCTGCCGGGCCAGCAGCTCGTCGGTGAAGCCGCGCAGCGTCTGCCCGGCGGGCTGCTCGTCCACCAGGCCCATGATCGCGTTGAGCGACTCCCAGCGCTCCCGCACCGCGCCGCGGCCCTCGGGAGGCTGCACCGACCAGCCGAGCGAGCGCAGCACGTCGCTGACCGATTTGAACAGCGGCTCGTCGGTCGCCGCCAGGCTCGCCGCGCGCAGCGACATGATCGCCTGCCGCACCTCCGGCAGGTCGAAGAACCTCTTCGAGCCGCGGATCTGGTAGCTGATCCCGCGGTCGCCGAGCGCCTGCTCCAGGGCCGCCGCCTGCACGTTCACGCGGTACAGCACCGCGATGTGCTCGGGACGCGCGCCCGCGGCGAGCTCCGCCGCGATCTGCTCGGCGACGGCACGGGCCTCGGCGCGGTCGTCCTCGTACGCGGCCGGCTCCGGCACCGGCTCGGCCGCCTCCTCGCTGCGGGCCGCGTCGGCGGGCCGCAGGGTCAGCGCGCCGGAGCGGCCGCGCATCAGCCGGTTCGCGGTGTCGATGACGGGCGCGGTCGACCGATAGTTCTGCTCCAGGCGCAGCACCGTGGCTCCGGGATGCTCGCGCTCGAAGCCGAGCAGGTAGTCCGAGCGCGCCCCCGCGAACGAGTAGATGGTCTGGCTGGCGTCGCCGACGACGCACAGGTCGGTGCGCGTCCCGAGCCAGAGGTCGAGCAGCTGGTGCTGCAGCGGCGACACGTCCTGGTACTCGTCCACCACGAAGAAGCGGTACTGCTCGCGCACCTGCAGCGCGACGGCAGGCTCGCTCTCGATCATCCCGGCGCAGGCGAGCAGCACGTCCTCGAAGTCGATCTGCTTGCGCTCGTCCTTGAGGTCCTCGTAGCGCTGCAGCAGGTCGGCGACCTGCTCGGCCGAGAGCGAGCCAGGGGCCGGCCGGCCGGCCGCGGTGTACTGCTCGATGCTCAGGCCCGAGACCTTGCGCCACTCGATCTCGGCGGCGACGTCGCGCAGGGTGGCCGTGTCCACCTTCAGCCGGAGCGTCTCGGCGGCATGCCCCAGCACACGGCCCTTGCCGTCGAGCACCGATGGGAGCTGACCGCCCACCACCTGCGGCCAGAAGTAGTTGAGCTGCGCGAGGGCGGCGGCGTGGAAGGTGCGGGCGGACACTCCCCCGGCGCCCAGCTGGCGCAGGCGGCCGCGCAGCTCGGCCGCGGCGCGGTTCGTGAAGGTGAGCGCCATCACCCGGTTCGGGGCATACGCGCCGGAGGCGACGCCGTACGCGATGCGGTGGGTGATCGCGCGCGTCTTGCCCGTCCCGGCGCCGGCGAGGATGCACACTGGCCCGAACAGCGCCTCCGCCGCGACGCGCTGCTGCGCGTCGAGGCCGGCGAGCAGGGCGTCCGGGCTCGCCGGGGCGCCGGCCCCGGCGTTCACGGCGCCGGCGGCTCGTCGAGCGGGCCGCCGTACCAGTCCTCGATCAGGGCACGGGCGATCGACGAGCGACCGGGCAGGATGATCTGCTCGCGCGCCTCCCACAGCTGCTGGCGGCTGAACCAGCGCAGGTCCAGGATCTCCTCGCCGTCCGGGTCGAGCGCGGCGGGCGCCTGGTCGTCGGCGAGACGCGCCGTCATCCCGACCATCACCGAGGCGGGGAACGGCCACGGCTGCGAGCCCTTGTAGCGGGCGTCGACCACGCGCACGCCGGCCTCCTCGAAGATCTCGCGCTCGACGGCCGCCTCGAACGACTCGCCCGGCTCGACGAAGCCGGCGAGCAGTGAGTACCGGGAGTTCTCCCACATGGCGTTCGAGCCGAGCAGGAGCCGGTCGTCGGCGTCGAGCACGGTCACGATCACCGCAGGGTCGGTGCGCGGGAAGATCTCGGAGCCGTCCTCCAGGCAGCGTCGCACCCAGCCGGCCTGCTCGACGACGGTCGGGGTACCGCAGCGCGGGCAGTGCGTGTGCGTGGCGTGCCAGTTCGCCATCGCGAGCGCCTCGGTGAACAGCCCGGCGTCGCGGTCGCTCAGCGCCGTGGCGACGGTGCGCAGGTTGGCCCAGCGCGCCTCGTCCGGCTCCAGCTCCTGCGCCGCGGCGTCGGTCAGCACCTCGAGCACCACGGCGGTGCCCTCCGGCTCCGTCTCGGTCGCCGCGGTCGTGCGGCCGAGGTAGACGCGGATCAGGGCGGAGGTGACGCGCTCGACCGGCTGCAGGTCGAGCGCGGCGGGGCCCGCGTCCGGCGCTGACCAGCCGTCGGCGGCGGGGGTCGCCGCCGCCACGCTCGCGGGCGTCACCAGGGCACGCCCCTTCCAGAGCGGAAGCACGCGCGTGGACGGCTCGCGCCACAGCTCGTCGAACAGCGCGGGACGTGAGCGCGCCGCGTGGTCGCGGTCGGTCGCGTGCCGCGAGAGCGGCAGCGCGGCGAGCGGCAGAGCGGAGGCGGGTGCGGACGACATCGAGGTCCTTTCGGGGCGTGGCGGACGGCCGTCGCAGGGCGGTTTGATTAGCCTAGGTGCATGGCCAGATCCCATCTCACTCTAGCCGCGCTGGCCACCTCGGCCGTCCCCGACCTCGACGTCTCCGGCGCCCGCACGTACAGCAACGGCGGCGCCGGCGAGTTCGACTCCGCGCTGCTGAGCACGAGGGACGGCTCCACCGTGATCGTGCGCGTCCCCACCTCCCAGGTCGCGGAGACGGAGCAGAGCGCCGACCTCGTCGCGCTCCGCGCGCTGACCACCGGCATCCGCAGCAGGCTGCCCTTCGACGTGCCGCACTACCTCGGCCAGGCGCCGGTCGGCGGGACGCGCGCGGTCGTCTACGACTTCCTGCCCGGCTCGCACGTCGCCGTCGAGGAGGTTCCGCCGGGCGACGGCCTCGCGGGCTCCATCGGGCACGCGATCGCGGCCATCCACACGCTCCCCACCGCGTTCGTCGGCGAGGCCGGCCTTCCCGTGATGTCGGCGGCGGAGTGTCTCACCGCGGCCAACGCGGTGATCGAGTCGGCCGCGTCCACCGGGTTGCTTCCCACGGCGCTGCGGGACCGCTGGCGCGACGCGGCGGCCGACCACTCGATCTGGCAGTTCCAGCCGACGGTCATCAACGGCTCCCTCACCGCCGACTCGTTCCTGGTCGAGGACGACGCGGTGACCGCGGTGCTCGGCTGGTCGGCGCTGCGCGTCGGCGACCCGGCCCGCGACCTGCACTGGCTGCTCGCGATGAACCCCGGCGCGACCGACGGCGCGCTCGGCGCGTACGCCTCCCGGCGTCAGGTCGCCACCGACCGCCAGTTCACCCAGCGCGCCATGCTGTACGCGGAGCTGGAGGTCGCCCGCTGGCTGCTGCACGGCCGGGAGGTGCGCGACCAGCACATCGTGGACGACGCCGTCGAGATGCTCGACGGCCTGGTCGACCGCGTCCACAGCAACGCGATGAACCCGCTCTCGACCGCGACCGGCCCGATCATGGCCGTCACGGACGTCGAGGCGATGCTCGACCGCACCCCCGGCGACCGGCCGGACGGCTACCGCCGCTCCGGCGGGATGAAGCCGGTGGCCGACGACCAGAGCGACGTCAGCTCCTCCTCGGCGTAGAGCCGCTCCGGCCGCACCACGCGGTCGTCGGCGACGAAGTAGAACACCGCGTCGATGCGCTCGGGGTCGATGCCGGCGTAGCGGGCGAAGGCCAGCCGGTAGAGCGCGAGCTGCAACTGCTTGCGCTCCAGGTCGGCGGCGTCCCGCGGCGCCTTCCCGGTCTTCCAGTCGACGATCTGGTAGTCGTGCGCGCCGTCGTCGACGCGATAGACCGCGTCCAGCTTGCACACGACGACCTGGCCGGCGAGGGTGATGTGGATCTCCAGCTCGACCTCCTCCGGCGCGCGTCCGGACCACTCGCTGCGCTCGAACGTCGCCTTCAGCTCCTCGAAGCGCTCCACTTCCAGCACGTCGCCGGCCGGGTCGTCGAGCTCCGGGCCGTACGCGTCGAGCACGTCGGCGCTGCCGACCACCGTGCCGAACCGCTCCTCCACCCAGCGGTGGAACAGCGTGCCGAGCCGCGTCTGGCGGTAGGGCCGCTCCGGCATCGGGCGCCGGAGGGACGCGGCGACCGCGGCCGGGTCGCTCACGTAGTCCTTGAACCGCGACGCCGGGATGCGCGCCGGCAGCTCGACCAGGCCCGCCTCCTCCGTGCGCCGGGCGCGCTCGGCGAGCAGCAGGTCGAGGTCGCGCGCGTACACGCCGCCGTCGCCGGCGCCACGCTCGCGCGCCCGCCGGACGGCCTCGGCCGCCGCCTCCACCCGGGTGCGCCGGGAACCGAGCGGGTCGAGCGGCCAGGTCACCGTCGCCGCGCTCAGCGCGAGCGGGTTCTCGTCGGGCTCGTCGCAGTCGGGGAAGGCGTCCTCCGGGAGCAGCCCCGCCGCCTGCAGCTCTAGCAGGTACGCGCCCGGGCCGCGCGGCTTGGTCTGGGTGGACCAGTACGAGCCGGTCAGCAGCAGCCGGCGCCGGGCGCGGGTGACCGCCACGTAGATGAGTCGGCGTTGCTCGTCCAGGTGGCGGGCGAGGTTCTCCTCCTCGTACGCCGCGACCGAGTCGTTCACGTCCTTCTGCGTCTCGGCGGTGCGCCAGGCGATCACCGGCAGCTCGGCCGCGTCGCCGCGGAACTCGTTCGGCAGCTGCCCGAACGCCAGCCAGCCCTTCCTGCTCTGCGGCGGTCCGGGGAGCTCGCCGTCGACCAGGCGCGGGATCGCCACCACGTCCCACTCCAGCCCCTTGGAGCCGTGGATGGTGAGCACCTGCACCGTGCCGGGCTCCGGGTCCTCGCTCCGCGGAGCCAGGTTGTCGCGCTGCTCCGCCTCGGCGAGCCAGGAGAGGAACGATCCGAGCGTCGCCTGCTCGTCGGCCGCGAGGTAGGAGGCGACCTGCTCGGCGAACGCGTCGAGGCTGGCCTGGCCGAGCTGGGCCGTCTCGTTGGCGGCGACCTCGATGTCGAGCAGCAGCTCCTGCTGCACGAGCGTCACCAGGTCGAGCAGGTCGAGGCCGACGCGGGAGCGCAGGTGGTCGAGCCGGCGTCCCGCGTCGCGCATCCGCTCGAGCCCCTCGGCGCTGAACCCCTCCAGCCGCCCGTGGCCCTCCGGCGCCTCCACCACGAAGTCGAGCGCGTCGACGAGGGAGGCGGACTCCTCCCCCGCGACCGAGCGCCGCAGCCGGTCGCGCAGCTCGGGGTCGAGCCGCTGGTGCCGGTGGTCGCGCTCGGCCAGCCAGGATGCGACGTCGCGCAGCGCGGCGATGTCCTTCGGGCCGACCCGCCACTTCGCGCCGGTGAGCAGACGGATCAGCTCGGAGCCGGCCGTCGGGTCGTGCATGACCCGCAGCGCGCTCACCAGGTCGGCGATCACCGGCTGCTCCAGCAGGCCGCCGAGGCCGAGCACGTGGTACGGGATGCCGTGCCGGGCGAGCGCGCTCGTGAAGACGTCGACCTTCTTCAGCGACCGGCAGAGCAGGGCGGCGCTGGGCGGCGCACCGGCGTCGTCGCGCTCGCGCAGCCGTGCGGCGAGCCAGCGCGCCACGGACTCGGCCTCGTCGGCGACCGTCTGCTCGAACACCGCCGTCAGCTCGCCCGCGACCGCACCCGGCCGCGGCTGCAGCCGCTCGACGTGCACGGGAGAGGCGGCGGTCAGGGGCGCGACCAGCGCGTTGGCCGCGTCGAGCACGCGGGTCGGGTTGCGCCAGCTCGTGCTCAGCGCGTACTCGTCGGCGCCGCCGCGCTCCCCGGTGAAGTCGAGCGAGAACCGCCCGAGGTTCGCCGCGCTCGCCCCCCGCCAGCCGTAGATGGACTGGTGCGGGTCGCCGACCGCCATCACCGGACGGCCGGAGAACAGGCGCGACAGCATCCTCGTCTGCACGACGGAGGTGTCCTGGTACTCGTCGAGCAGCACCACGCGGTAGCGGCGGCGGTAGTCGGCCACCACCTCCGGCAGCCGCTCGCACACGGCGAGCGCGAGCGCGACCTGGTCGGAGTACTCCACGAAGCCGCGACGGCGCTTCTCGTCGGCGAAGGCCCGGGCGAGGTCGAGCAGTGGCGGGAGCGACCCGACGGCGTCGACGGCCGAGCGCACGGACGCGTACACGTCCTTCACCCGGCCGTTGCCCGTCGGCAGCTCGGCGACGCGGGCGAACTGCTCCACCATGCGCTCGACGTCTCCCGGGTCTGCCACGTTCTCGCTCAGCGCCCGGCTGAGCGTGACGACCGCGCTCGTCACGGCCTCCACGCCGCGGTCGAGGTCGACGAGGCGCTCGTCGGTGGAGTTCACCACCAGCCGCCGGGCGAGCTGCCACGCCGACGCCTCGCTCAGCACCGCCGACTCCGGCTCGCGCCCGATCAGCAGCGCGTTCTCGCGGAAGATCGCGTTCGCGAAGGCGTTGTAGGTGGCCACCTCGGGCGCCTCGAACGGGTCGAACTCCACCTCGGTGACGCCGGAGGCGACGAGCTGCTCGATGCGCGTGCGGATGCGACCCGCGAGCTCGCCCGCCGCCTTGCGCGTGAACGTCAGCCCGAGGATCTCCGGCACCCGCACGTGTCCGTTGGCGAGCAGCCAGACCACCCGGTTCGCCATCGTCTCCGTCTTGCCGCTGCCGGCGCCCGCCACCACGATCGCCGGGCGCAGCGGCGCCTCGATGACCGCCTGCTGCTGCGGCGTCGGGAGGGGCAGCCCGAGTGCCTCCGCGATCTCCGCGGCGCTCAGGGAGCGGGTGGGCCGTCGGCGCTCCTTCTCGGCGTCGGCCTCGTCGAGCGAGAGCGCCTGCTCGACCAGGTCGAGCTCGGCCTGCTCGGTCGCCCAGACCAGCAGACCCTCGTCCAGCAGCCCCTCGTCGTCGACGTGCGTCGCCTCGTCCGTCATGCTCCTCCTCCTGCGCTGACCGCCGGCACCAGGTGGATGCGGTACTCGTACGACCCGTGCGGATCGCGCTCGCCCAGGTCGACGACGCCCGCGAAGGTCGCGGCCGCCATCCCCTCCGCGGCCGCCGCGACCCGCTCGCGCAGCCGCTCCAGCCGCTCCTCGTCGACGCGGTCCTGTGCGACCTCGCGGTAGCCCTTTCCGCGCACGCCCTTCGCGACGAACAGCAGCTTCGCGCCGCCCGAGGGCAGCCCCTGGGCCTGCTCGATCGCTCCGTGCTCCATCGCCAGCTGGTACGCGCCCAGCTGCGCGTGCTGCTCCGCCTCCGCCGCCGTCGGCGTGCGGTTGCCGGTCTTCAGGTCGACGATCACCACCGTGCCGTCGGGCGTCCGCTCGACCCGGTCGATGGTGCCGCGCACCAGCGCGCGGCCGATCCGGAGCTCGAAGGAGCCCTCTGACCCGAGCAGGGCGCCTCCCGCGCGCTCGAAGTCGCGCAGGTACTCGGAGACGCCGGCCGTGAGCGTGCGGGTGCGCCTGCGCTCCTTCTCCTCCAGCCAGGGCGACTCGAACGCCAGCTCGCCCCAGCGGCGTTCGATGCCCCGCCACAGCCGCTCCACGCTGAGGTCGGGGTCGTCGCTCGTGCTCGCCTCCTCCATGACGGCGTGGACGACGGTGCCGATGCCCGCGGCGAGCCCGCTCGGCGAGGCCGCCATGGTGTCGACGAACCAGGCGAGCGGGGACTTCTCGAACGTCTCGAGCCTCGACGGCGACACGCGAACCACGGCCTCCGGGTCGTCGAGGTCGACGAGCGGGTCCGTGGTGGACGGCGCCCGCAGGCCGTACCAGGACGACGGGTCGGCTCCCTCGACCTCCGCGTCGGCCAGCCGCGCGAGCGCCTCTGCCGCGTCGGGCGCGCCGGTGGTGACCAGCCGGCGGCGCAGGCGGCCGACCATGCCACGGAGGGAGAGCGGATGCACGCCCTCGTCGACGTCGTCGACCGCCAGCTCGCCCGCGAGCCGGAGGAACGGCGACGGCTGCTCGTCGTCGTTCGCCGTCGCCGTGAGGAAGACCTGGCCGCGCGCCCGGGAGACGGCGAGCGCGAACATGCGCAGCTCGTCGCCCAGCACCTCGGCCCGCGCGTCTTCCGTCTCGGTGGTGCGGCCCTCGATCGCGTCCGCGAGCTCCTGCGGGTGGAGCAGCGAGCCGCGCAGCCGCAGGTTGGGCCAGACGCTCTCCTGCAGGCCGGCGACCGCGACGACCTCGAACTCGCGCCCGATGGCGGCGCTCGGCGTGCAGACGAGCACGGCGTCGCCGGCGGTGCCGGGCGCGAGCGTGTCCTCGGGGACCTCCGCGCCCAGCAGCTCGACGACGAAGTCGGCGGCCGGTCGCTCGGGGTAGCGCTCGACGAAGCGGCGGGCGGCGGTGAACAGTGCGACGACGCCGTCGAGGTGCCGGTTGGCCTCGTCGGCGACGATGCCGGTGCGCTCCGAGTGCTCCAGCCAGCGCGCCGCGAGTCCGCTACGCTCCCAGGCGTGCCAGAGCAGCTCCTCGATGGAGGCGCCGGCCTCCGCCTTCTCTCGGCCGGAGCGCAGCGTCTCGGCGAGTCTCCCGGCGCGTCGGGCGGGGGCGGCGTCGATCGTGGCGAGGTGCGCGGGATGCTGCAGGGCCTCCACGAGCAGCTCGTCGCCCGGGCGGTTGCCGTCGCCGGCGAGCTCCTCCTGCCGCAGCGCGAGCCGCAGCCGCCGCAGGCTCACGCTGTCGAGCCCGCCGAACGGACCGAGCAGCAGCTCGGTCGCGACGAGCGGCGTCAGCTCGATCGTGCCCAGCTGGACGCCCGCGACCGTCACCAGCTGCCGCGCCGCGAAGTCGTCGCGGAGCGGCCGGCCGGCGATGCTCGTCGTGGTCGGCACCTCGGCGACGGCGAGCGCGCGGGCCAGGGCGGGCACGTGCGCGCCGGAGCGGACGATCACGGCCATGTCGCTCCACGGCACGCCGTCGAGCAGGTGGCGCTCGCGCAGCTTCCGCGCCAGCCTGGACGCCTCGGCGGGCGCAGAGACGGCGACCAGCCGCACGACCTCCGGCCGGTGCTCTGCGTCGTCCTCCGCCGGCTCGGGCCGACCGGCCGACGCCATGCGCTGCACGCCGGCCGCCGCGGCGCCGATGCGCTCGGTGGTCCGCGCGGTCAGCTCGCGTAAGGCCGGCGTCTGCCGGTGGGCCGTGGTGAGCACGAACCGCGTCACCGGAACGCCGAGCCGCGACTCCAGCTGCCCGAGCGCGGTCGCCTCCGCGCCGCGGAAGGTCGTGGACGCGACGTCCGGGTCGCCGAAGGCGATCACCGCGACACCGCGCTCGGCGAACGCCCGCAGCAGCGCGAGGGTGGCGACCGTCGCCTCCTGCAAGTCGTCGACGAAGACGGCGCGCAGCCGGTCGAGCGAGCTTCCCTCGCGCACGACCGTGACGGCGGAGGCGATCAGCTCGGCCGAGTCGACGAAGCCGCCGCGGTAGCTGTCGACGACGAGCTGGTACTCCGCGATGAAGCGGGCGGCCGCACGCCACTCGTCGTGGCCCGTGATCGCGCCGAGCTCGGAGAGCCGGGAGGGCGTGATCCCGCGCTCGGCGCAGCGCGCCATGAGCTCGCGCAGCTCGGTGCGGAAGCCGCGGAGCGCGCGCACCTCGTCCACCAGCGGCTCCGGCCAGTGCGGGCCGGTCCCGTCCTCCATGTGGCCGCTGAGGAGCTCCGCGATGATCTGGTCCTGCTCGCCGCCGGTGAGCAGGCGCGGCGGCTCCGCGCCGAGGCGCCTGGCGCGCTCTCCCACCAGCTGGAACGCCAGCGACGTCGCGGTGCGCGCCAGCGGACCGTTGGTCGGGACGCCGAGCCGCAGCGCGATCCGGTCGCGCAGGGCCGTCGCCGCGGTGCGCGAGGCGCTCAGCGCGAGAACCTCGTCGGTCGCGTAGCCGCGACGCGCGACGCGCTCCGCGAGGGCCTCGACGAGCGTGGTCGTCTTGCCCGTGCCCGGCGCTCCGAGCACGGCGGCGGACGCGTCGTCGGGCAGCAGGAGCACCTCCGCCTGCGCCCCGTCGAGCTGCGGGACGCCGGCGGACGCGGCTCGCGCCTGCCGCATCCGGAAGCCTCGCGTCGTCATGGTTTTCACGCTATCGGCGTCCGCCGACAGAGAACGCGAGCGAGGGCCGCGAGCCGTGTGCCGTAGTCTGAACTCACACCCGCCGGTCAGACTCGAAAGGCACTGCACGTGGAGATCCGCATCGGAATCGTCAACGCCCCTCGCGAACTCAGCTTCGAGTCATCGCAGTCCGCCGAGGAGCTCGCCGCGCAGGTCGAGGCCGGCCTCAGCAGCGGCACCGGCGTCCTGAAGCTGACCGACGACAAGGGCCGCCTGTACGTGGTCCCGACTGCGGGCATCGGCTACGTCGAGATCGGCACAGAGGAATCGCGCCGGATCGGCTTCGTCGGCTAGCCTCCCTCTCGTGGAACTGCTCTTCGTCGTCCTCGGCGGGGCCATCATCGGCCTGGCCGGGCGCTACCTGCTCCCCAACCGCCACACGCACGGCTGCGTGCTGATGCCGGCCATCGGCGTCGCCGCGGCCGCCATCCTCTGGGTGGCCCTCACCTGGGCCGGCCTGAAGTGGGACGGCGGCTGGATCTGGTGGATCACCCTGCTCGGCACCGCGCTCGTGGTCGCCGTGGCCGACATCGTGATCGGCCGCGTCCGCTCCACCGCGGACGACCGCATGCTGCACACGCTGTCGCGCGGAGCCGTCGCGCGCTGACGTCAGGCGGTCAGCCCCAGGGCGTCCATCCGGCGCGTGTGCGCGGCGATGAGCTCGGTGAAGATCGGCTCGATCCGCTCCTCGTCGGTGGCGCGGTTGCCCGACAGGTGCAGCGCCGACCGCGCGACCAGCAGCGTGTCGCCGACCAGGCGGCGGCCCCACATCGCCAGGCGCGACGCCAGCTGCGGGTCGGCCGCGATCTCCGCGCGCAGCACGTCGAGCACGCCCTCCTGGCCCGACTCCGAGCCGAGCAGGTGCGCGACCCGCGGTCCGACGTCGCCAGGGAGGCCCGCGGCGAGGCGGATGAAGAAGTCGTCGAGCAGCCCACCGGTCACCAGGGCCGACAGCAGCGTCTCGCGCCAGTCGGCCCCCACGATGAGCGCGCTGAACCCCTCGATCTCCTCAGCGAACGGCTTCATAACCTCCGCCGGGTCGTCTCCACGCCGCCGCAGCTCAGCGACGATCCCCTGGTGCTTCGAGAGCGCGTGCCCGGCCGCGGCCGAGACGAGGCTCTTGGCGTGCAGATCGGCAGCCTCCGCGGCCACGCGCGAGAGGGTCTCGAACTGCTCCAGCTGGAGGTAGGCCGCCTGACCGAGGTAGGGCACCGGCTCGGGCATCACCTCGTGCAGGTCCACCCGCACGGTCGACACCGGGCGCCGAGGCGTGAGGCGCGGGAGCTCGACAGCGGGCCGACGCCGGGTGAACCAAGTTGACACGCTCAGCAGTGTATCGGGACCGTCCAGTAGGCTTGGAACGCCGTCGGCGCAGGATCGACGGCCTCACGCCTGCGAAACGGACAGGGCGTGAACACTCCGACCGAATCGACAGGCAATCACCCCAGTGACTTTCTCAGAACTCAACATCGACCAGGACATGGTGGACGCGCTCGCGGCCAAGGGCATCGTCGAGCCGTTCCCCATCCAGGCGCAGACCATCCCCCTGGCCCTCACCGGCCAGGACATCATCGGCCAGGCGAAGACCGGCACCGGCAAGACCTTCGGCTTCGGCCTCCCGCTCATCCAGCGGCTCGGGCCGGACCCGGAGCCGGGCGTGAAGGCGCTCGTCGTCGTCCCGACCCGCGAGCTCGCCATCCAGGTCTACGAAGACCTCGAGCTCGCCGCGGCCGGACGCCCGACCGCCATCGCCAGCATCTACGGCGGCAAGGCCTATGAGGGCCAGATCGCGCAGCTGAAGGCCGGCGCGCAGATCGTCGTCGGCACCCCGGGGCGCCTCCTCGACCTCGCCGGCCAGCGCCTGCTGAACCTCGGCAACGTGCAGGAGATGGTGCTCGACGAGGCCGACAAGATGCTCGACCTCGGCTTCCTCGCCGACATCGAGAAGCTGTTCGCGCAGACGCCGCCCACCCGCCACACCATGCTGTTCTCGGCCACCATGCCCGGCCCGATCGTCGCCCTGGCACGCCGCTTCATGACCCGGCCGGTGCACATCCGGGCGACCGACCCGGACGAGGGCCAGATCCAGGCCAACATCAAGCACCTGATCTACCGTGCGCACTCGCTCGACAAGGACGAGGTCATCTCGCGCATCCTGCAGGCCGAGGGCCGCGGCAAGACCGTGATCTTCACGCGCACCAAGCGCGCCGCCGCCAAGCTCGTGGAAGAGCTGAACGACCGCGGCTTCAACGCCGCGGCCGTGCACGGCGACCTCAACCAGGAGCAGCGCGAACGCGCGATGGCGGCGTTCAAGGCCGGCAAGAAGGACATCCTGATCGCCACCGACGTCGCCGCCCGCGGCATCGACGTCGACGACGTGACGCACGTGATCAACCACACCATCCCGGACGACGAGAAGACCTACCTGCACCGCGCGGGCCGCACCGGCCGGGCCGGCAAGACCGGCATCGCCGTGACGTTCGTCGACTGGGAGGACCTGCACAAGTGGTCCCTCATCAACAAGGCGCTGGAGTTCGGGCAGCCGGAGCCGACCGAGACCTACTCGTCGTCGCCGCACCTGTACACCGACCTCGACATCCCGCAGGGCGTCAAGGGCCGCCTCAAGCCGACGCCCGCGGTCAAGGCCGCCGGCACCGGCGGCAGCCAGTCGGCCCGCGGCGGCCGCAGCGACTCGACCGGCCCGGAGGGCGGCGAGCGCACCGGGAGCAGCAGCCGTCGTCGCCGCCGCACCCGCAGCGGCTCCGGTCAGGGCGCGGCGGAGAACGCGTCGGCCGAGGGCGCAACGGCGCCCGCGTCCGCCTCCGCGGACGGCGCCGAGCCGAAGGCTCCGGCCGCCGGCACGCACGACGGCGGCGGCTCGCAGCACCGCGACGGCAACAGCGCTCCGCGCCGCCGTCGCCGCCGCTCCCGCGGCGGCTCCCCCGCCACCCCCGCGAGCTGACCCGCGCTCACCGTCCGCTCCAGCCGACAGCTCCTGAGTTTTCGACCGATTCCGCCGGGATCGATCGAAAAACTCAGGAGCCGTTGGCGTTGGGGGCGGGCGACGGGTGCGAAGTCAGTACCAGTGCGGGTCGCGGGCGAGCCACTTGCTGAGAGCGGTGCACGGGGAACCGTAGCTGCGGTTGATGTAGTCGAGGCCCCAGTTGATCTGGGTGTTGGCGTTCGTCATCCAGTCGGAGCCGGCGCTCGACATCTTGCTCGCGGGCAGCGACTGCGGGATGCCGTACGCCCCGCTGGAGGTGTTGTAGGCGTTCGCGCGCCACCCGGACTCGCCGTTCCACAACCGGATCAGACAGTCCATCTGGTCGCCGCCCCAGCCGTACGCGCCGATCCGGCTGGCCGCGTACGCCTGCGCCGCGGCCGGGTCGACGACCATGCCGGGCGGCGGTGCGAAGCCGTCCGCCCCTCCGCCGGAGTTGGCGGCCGCTTCGGCGGCCTGCGCTGCGGCGACACCCTCCGCGTACTTCTGCTCGACGGACGCCTCGGTGTTCTTCAGCGCCGCCAACTGCGCGTACAGGGTGGTCGCGTGCTGCTTCTGGTCGGCCAGCTGCGCATCCGCCGCCTGCTTGGCCGCCACGGCGACGTCATACGCCTTCTTGGCGTCGGTGGCGAGCTGGTCGCGCACCTTCTGGGCGGTCGTCGCCTGCGCGCTCAACGACGCCGCGAGGTTCTTCTGCGCGCTCGCCTGCGCGTACAGGGCGCTCGCCCGATCCCCCAGCCGGGACAGCGCGCCCAGCTGGTACAGCAGGCCGTCGGACTTCTGCGCGGTCGGGCTGAGGAACAGCCGCACCGAGACGGCCGATCCGCCCGAGCGGCTCAACTGCTCGGCCAGGGCGCCGCTCTGCGCCTTCAGCTCGTCGGCCTTCGCCGAGGCGTCCGCCGCCTTCGTCGCGAGGTCCTGCGCCTTCCGGGTCGCCGCCTGCAGCGCCGTCTCCGCCTGCCCGTACTCCCCGAACCGCTTGACGGCCAGGTCGCCCGCGGCGTTGGCGGCGGTCTGCAACGAGGTCAGGAGGGTGTTGATCCGATCCACCTCGGCCTGTGCCGCCGTGGCGTTCGCCTTCGCGGCCTGCACGTCGTCCCACGACGGGTACGACGGGTCGGCCTGCGCGGGGGCGACCCCCGCCGTGACCACCAGGGCCGTCGCAAGGGCGGCCGCGACCGCCGAGCCTCGCCAGAACCGTCTCACTCACGCACCTCGCTTCCCGATCCCCGGGCACCAGGCTAAGCGCTGCTCGCCGCCGATCCGGAAAGCGGCCAGCGCCTGTCGCGACTTCGGCCGCGAATCCTCGCCTGCGGAACCGGTGTCTCAGGAAGCGGGCGTCACGACGCGTAGAAGGGCGTCGAGCCGGTCGCCTCCGCCATCATGGCGTCGACGACGGCGGGGTCGGTCGTGTTCTCGCCGAGCCGGTTCGGCTTCCCCGCACCGTGGTAGTCGCTGGAGCCGGTGATCCGCAGACCGTACCGCGCGGCCAGCTCGCGCAGCCGCGCGACGCCGTCCGGCGTGTTCTCGCGGTGGTCCAGCTCCAGCCCGAACAGGCCGGCGTCGACCAGGCGCCGCAGCCGGTCCTCCGGGATGACGCGCGAGCGTCCGCCGGTCGCCGGGTGCGCGAGCACGGGCAGGCCCCCGGCGCCGCGGATGAGCCGCACCCCGGTCAGCGGCTCCGGGGCGTAGTGCGGCTGGAAGTAGCCGCTGCGCCAGTGCAGGATGCCGGCGAACGCGGCGCTCCGGTCGCGGGCGAGACCGCGCGCGACCAGGGCGTCGGCGATGTGCGGGCGGCCGACGGTCGCCCCCTCCGTCGCCTGGGCGAGCACGTCGTCCCAGGTGATGTCGTAGTCGGCGGAGATGCGGCGCACCATGTCCTCCGCGCGCCGCATCCGGCCCTCCCGGATGCGGCGGGTCTCGGCGACCAGGGCCTCGTTCTCCGGGTCGAACAGGTAGCCGAGCATGTGGACGCTGGCGAACTCGATGCGCGTCGACAGCTCCATGCCCGGGATGACGGTGACGCCGGAGCGCACCGCCTCCTGCGCCGCGTCGGCCCAGCCGGCGGTGGAGTCGTGGTCGGTGAGCGCGACCGTGCCGAGGCCGGCGACGGCGGCCGACCGGACCAGCTCCGCCGGGGTCTCGGTGCCGTCCGACACGCTCGAATGGGTGTGCAGGTCGACGGGACCACGGAACCGTCGCGCATCAGCCATGCAGACCATCCTAGGAGGGCGCCGCACCGCCCGGCCGCAGCGCCGGGGCCCTGGTGGAAGAATGGGGCCATGTCCTCCCAGTCGACCACCCCCACCACCGTGCCCGTGACGGACGACGCCGTCGCGACGACGACCGAGACCACCGCGCCCGCCGAGGCCGGCCAGGCGCCGCGGGCGACGCAGAACCGGTCGACCGCACCCGGCTCCGACGCGTTCCGCGAGTACATCGGCAGCGGCTGGGCGGAGCACCCCGAGGTCATCCCGGAGCCGCGGCGACAGGCGCAGTACGCGGCCGCCCGGCGGGCCAGGGTGTCGCAGCTGTTCCCCGGGAAGCGGCTCATCATCCCGGCCGGCCGGCTCAAGCAGCGCTCGAACGACACCGACTTCCCGTTCCGCGCCCACTCCGCCTTCGCCCACCTGACGGGCTGGGGGTCCGACTCCGAGCCGGGCAGCGTGCTCGTGCTGGAGCCGACCGCCGACGGCCACGAGGCCACGCTGTACTTCCGCGAGCGGGCCGGGCGCGACTCCGACGAGTTCTACGCGAACCCGGAGATCGGCGAGTTCTGGATCGGTCCCCGCCCCTCGCTCGCGCAGGTCGCCGGCGACCTCGCGCTCGCCACCCGCGGCATCGCCGAGGTGCGGAGCGTGCTCGACACCGTCGACGGAGACACCGTCGTGCTCCGCGAGGCCGACCCTTCGGTCACCGACGAGGTGGACGCGGCACGGATGCTGCTCTGGGACGACACGGACGGCGAGCGCGATCCGGAGGACCACGCGGAGGACGACCGGCTCGCCCGCGACCTCTCCGAGCTGCGCCTGGTGAAGGACGACTTCGAGGTCGGCGAGCTGCGCGCCGCCGTCACCGCGACCGCCCGCGGCTTCGACGACGTGATCGCCGACCTGCCGCGGATCACCACCCACCCGCGCGGCGAGCGGCTGGTGGAGGGCGTCTTCTACGGGCGCGCCCGCGCCGACGGCAACGCGGTCGGGTACGACACGATCGCGGCGAGCGGGCCGCACGCGTGCATCCTGCACTGGACCCGCAACGATGGCCCCGTGGTGCCGGGCGACCTGATCCTGATGGACGCCGGGGTGGAGCTGGACAGCTACTACACCGCCGACATCACGCGCACGTTCCCGATCAACGGGACCTTCGGCGAGACGCAGCGTCAGGTCTACGAGGCGGTGCTGGAGGCGGCGGACGCGGCGTTCGCGATCGTGCGTCCCGGCATCCGGTTCCGCGAGATCCACGCCGCCGCCATGGCCGTGATCGCCCGCCGGACCGCGGAGTGGGGGCTGCTGCCGGTGACGGCGGAGGAGGCGCTCGAGACCGAGAACCAGCAGCACCGCCGCTACATGGTGCACGGGACCAGCCACCACCTCGGCCTCGACGTGCACGACTGCGCCCAGGCCCGCCGCGAGCTGTACCTCGACGGCGTGCTCCAGCCCGGCATGGTGTTCACGATCGAGCCGGGGCTCTACTTCCAGCCGGACGACCTGACCGTTCCGGAGCGATTCCGTGGCATCGGCGTGCGGATCGAGGACAACATCCTGGTCACTGAGGACGGCGCGGAGAACCTCTCCGCGGCCATCCCGCGTACACCCGATGACGTCGAGGCCTGGGTGCGCCGGCTCTCCCGGTCCTGACCGCGCGAGGCACGGCGGGGCGGCTGTCCGGCGTGGACAGCCGCCACCGTGGCCTTCGCTCCCGTTATGAGGCGGAAGGGCGGTCGTCCCCGGCCGGAGGCTGCGGTGCGGCCGGAGGCTGCGGTGCGGCCGGAGGCTGCGGTGCGTCGGCGGGAGGCGCCGGAGGCGCGGGCGGCGGGTCGGAGGGGTGCTGCGGCTGCGCGGGCGGCGTCCAGCCTGCGGCGGTCGGCGGGGCCGGCTGCGGCGCGCCTCCCCCGGCGAGCAGGTTGCGCGCGCGGTTGCCCAGCTCGGAATCGACGAGCACCGAGTAGCTGGTCGCGATCACCTGCTGCACCGACGTGAAGTCACGGCGGCGACGATTGATGGCGTACGAGACGATGCCCCACAGCATCCCGAAGCCCGCGCCGATGAGGAGCGCGGCGAGCACGAAGGCGAGGCTCACCGTCGGCGAGAAGATGATGAGCAGCAGCCCGAAGAAGATGCCGAGCCAGGCGCCGGAGGCCGCACCCGCGAGGGCGACCCGGCCCCAGGTCAGCTTGCCGGTGACGCGCTCGACGCTCTTCAGGTCGCTTCCGACGATCGAGACCTTGTCGACGGGGAAGTCGGCGCGCGCGAGCACGTCGACCGCCTCCTGCGCCTGCGGGTAGCTCTCGAAGCTGGCGACCACCTCGCCCCGCGGCAGGGTCGGATAGAGGAGACGGTTGCGTCCGTTCAGCGGCCCGGGTGTGCTCATCCACCCATTGTTCCATTCCAGGCTGCCGCGTGGCATGGGAATCAGCTGCCGTTCACCGGTGAGGGCTTAGGTTTGTCTCGTGACTTCGACCAGAGTGTTCGTCGCCCGCCTCGCCGGGACGACCGTGTTCGACCCCGTCGGTGACCGGGTCGGCAAGGTCCGCGACGTGCTCGTGGTGTACCGCAAGAGCGATCCGCCGCGCGTCGTCGGCCTGATCGTGGAGATCCCGGGCAAGCGCCGCGTCTTCCTCTCGATCGGCCGGGTGACCAGCATCTCCAGCGGTCAGATCATCACCAGCGGGATCATCAACATGCGCCGTTTCGAGCAACGCGGCGGCGAGGTGCGCGTGATCGCGGAGCTGCTCGGCCGCAAGGTCGTCTTCTCCGACGGCAGCGGAGAGGCGACCATCGAGGACGTCGCGATCGAGGAGACCGACACCGGCGACTGGGCGGTCAGCCAGCTGTTCGTCCGCAAGCCCAAGACCGGCGCCTCCCCCTTCGCCAAGGGCGCGACCACGTTCGTCGCCTGGAACGAGGTGCGCGAGAAGCAGAAGCGCGGAGAGGCGCAGTCGGCGGAGCAGCTGATCGCCACCTACTCCGAGCTCAAGCCCGCCGACCTCGCCAACACCCTGCTCGACCTGCCGCAGGAGCGCATGCTGGAGGTCGCGGAGGAGCTCCCCGACGACCGCCTCGCCGACGTGCTGGAGGAGATGCCGGAGAGCGAGCAGGTGCAGATCCTCGCCAAGCTCGACGACGACCGCGCCGCCGACGTGCTCGACCAGATGGAGCCGGACGACGCCGCCGACCTCATCGCCCAGCTGTCGGAGGAGCGCGGCGAGCACCTCCTGGAGCTGATGGAGCCGGAGGAGGCGGAGGACGTCCGCATGCTCCTCAGCTACAACCCCGACACCGCCGGCGGTCTGATGACGACCGAGCCGATCATCGTCTCGGCCGACGCGACCGTCGCGGAGGGCCTCGCGCTGATCCGCCGCCACGAGCTCGCGCCGGCGCTGGGCGCGGCCGTCTGCGTCACGCTGCCGCCGTACGAGCCGCCGACCGGCCGGTTCCTCGGGGTCGTGCACTTCCAGCGGATGCTGCGCTACCCGCCGCACGTGCGCCTCGGCACCCTGCTCGACCCGGGTCTGGAGCCCGTGACGGCCGACACCTCCGCCGCCGAGGTGTCCCGCATCCTGGCGTCGTACAACCTCGTGTCCGTCCCCGTGGTGGACGACAAGCACCGGCTCGTCGGGGTGGTGACCATCGACGACATCCTCGACTATCTGCTCCCCGACGACTGGCGAAGTCAAGACGAGGACGACCCCGTAAAACGCGCGGCGCCGTCCGACGAGACCGGCAGCATCCGCGTTGTGAACGGAAGGAGGGGCGGAAGTGGCACGAGGTAGGCAGGACCCGGGGCTCGACGCCCCGAAGGGACTCCGGACGCCGGTGCTCCGGCGCGACCCGGTGGAGTCGAGCGACCGCTTCGGGCGGTTCACCGAGTGGATCGCGCGGGCCATGGGCACGCCGTGGTTCGTGCTCGGGCTGACGATCTTCGTCGTCGCCTGGATGGCGTGGAACACGCTCACCCCGAAGGCCTGGCGGTTCGACTCGGCCGACCTGGGCTTCATCACGCTGACGCTCGTGCTGTCGCTGCAGGCGTCGTACGCGGCGCCGCTCATCCTGCTCGCGCAGAACCGGCAGGACGACCGCGACCGGGTGCAGATCGAGCAGGACCGGCAGCGCGCCGAGCGCAACCTGGCCGACACCGAGTACCTGGCGCGCGAGGTCGTGGCGCTCCGGCTGGCGGTGAAGGACATGGCGACGAAGGACTTCATCCGCGCCGAGCTGAGATCGCTGCTGGAGGATCTGGAGAAGTCCGAGTCGGGCGAGGGCGAACAGGCGGCCCGTGCCTGACGCCCCTCTCGCCGGCGCGGTCCGCAGTGCGCTGGCCGCGGTGCTGGATCCCGAGATCCGCAAGCCGATCACCGAGCTCGACATGGTGGACGCCGTGGCGGTGGATGCGGACGGCCGCGCGTCGGTCGGCATCAAGCTGACGATCGTCGGCTGCCCGGCCGCGGACGCGATCGAGCGGGACGTGCGCGCGGCGACGGCCGCGGTGCCCGGCGTGACCGGTGTCACGGTCGACGTCTCCGTAATGACGCCGGCCGAGCGCCGCGCCCTGACGGAGAAGCTGCGGGCGGGGCGTCCGGCGCGCGGGCAGCAGTTCGGTCCCGACTCGCTGACCCGTGTGTACGCCGTGACCAGTGGAAAGGGCGGGGTCGGCAAGTCGACCCTCACGGCGAACCTCGCGGTCGCGCTGGCCGAGCGCGGGCTGCGCGTCGGGATCGTGGACGCCGACGTGCACGGCTTCTCGATTCCCGGCATCCTGGGCCTCACCGACGAGAACGGTGTCGCCCCGCGGCCGACGCGCGTGGACGACATGATCCTTCCCCCGGTCGCCTACGGCGTGAAGGTGGTCTCCATCGGGATGTTCGTCGACTCGGCCTCCGCGGCGGTCGCGTGGCGCGGGCCGATGCTGCACCGGACCATCCAGCAGTTCCTGTCGGACGTGTTCTTCGGCGACCTGGACGTGCTCCTGCTCGACCTGCCGCCGGGCACGGGCGACGTCGCGATCTCGGTCGGGCAGCTGCTGCCCGGCGCGGAGGTGCTCGTCGTGACGACGCCGCAGCCGGCCGCCGCCGACGTGGCGGAGCGCAGCGGGGTCGTGGCCAGGCAGACCGGCCAGAAGGTCATCGGCGTGATCGAGAACATGGCGGGGCTGGTGCAGCCGGACGGCAGCGTCCTCGACCTGTTCGGCTCAGGGGGCGGCGCCGAGGTGGCGCGACGGCTGTCGGCGGGCCAGGACGACGAGGTGCCGCTGCTCGCGAGCGTGCCGCTCAGCATCCCGCTGCGCGCCGGAGGCGACGCGGGCGCGCCGATCGTGGTGACCGACCCCGCCGACCCGGCCGCGGCCGCGATCCGCACCGTCGCGGAGCGCCTCGCCACCCGCCCGCGCGGCCTCGGCGGCCGCAAGCTCGGCCTCACCCTGCGCTGACGGCCGCCGAGTTGCCGCGCGCCGCCGACGCTCGGGCGCGCTAGCCGCGTCTCCTCACCACTCGACGAACCCCGGCCCGCCGGCCGGCTGTCGCCCGCCTCCCCCGGCCCCGCGGCCCAGTCGCCACATCATGTCACCACTCGGCTGCGATAGCCGCGTTTACTCACCACTCGGCGAACGCCGCCTCGGAGACCTCGGAATGGCCGTACGACCGGACCCGCGCCCGAGTCGCCACGTCATGTCACCACTCGGCTCGGATAGCCGCGTTTACTCACCACTCGGCGGCGCCAACCGGGGCGGCGCGGCGGGGGCCGCGTAGGCCCGGCCCGTGGCCGAGTTGCCGGATCTTGTCACCACTCGGGCGCGATAGCCGCGTTTACTCACCACTCGGGGTCAATCGGAGGGCGGTTCCACGGCTCGGGCGAGGAGCTCGGTGAGGAGGCGCTCGGCGAGGGGGCGCGGGAGCGCCTCCACGAGGGCGAGGAGCGGCGCCTGGTCGTCGGGCAGGCCGGGCGTCGGGCCGCCGGCGAGGCCGATCCCGTCGAGGATGCGGGCCGCGGTCGCCGAGTCGAGCTCGCCGGCGTCGGCGAGACCGGACGGGAGCGCGGAGAGCACCGCGGCGGCGTCGGCCGGCGGAACGCCGCGGGCCTCGTCGGCCGCGCCGCGGAGGGCCGCCTCCAGGTCGTCGATCCGTCCCTCGGTCACCGGCGTGATCGTGAGGTGCGTCGTGTGCGGCAGCCGCGTCCCGTCGGCCTGCGTCAGGCCGGGCTGCTCCTGCAGCACCCAGCGGCGCCGGCGCGCGCGGTCCGCCCAGTGGTGCGGGTCGACGCGGCGTGACGCCGGGACGCCGTCGTCGGACGCGACCGCCAGCAGCGGGCCGGTCGGCTCGCCCAGCATGCGCAGGCCTTCGATGTCGCCCACGATGTCCTGCAGCCCCCGGGTGGCCCGCCGGCACGACTCCGCGAGCTCCGCGAAGCCGCGGGCGCCGAGGGCCTGGACGATCGCCCACGAGGCCGCGAGGGCTCCCGCCGACTTCGACCCGAGCAGCGTCGGGTTGACGACCGGGTAGCCCGGCCATCCGGTCGTCGCGAAGTACTGCCGGCGCTGCCGATCGCGTCCGCGCTGCAACAGGACGCTGGCGCCCTTCGGCGCGTAGCCGTACTTGTGCAGGTCCGCCGAGAGGCTGGTCACGCCGGGCACCCGGAAGTCCCACGCGGGCAGCGCCGAGCCGTCGGAGGCCCGCCAGAACGGCAGGATCCACCCGCCGATGCAGGCGTCGACGTGGCAGGCGACCCCCGCCTGCTCGCACGCGGCCGCGACGGTCTCCACCGGGTCCAGGGTGGCGTACGGGTACGACGGCGCGGAGACCACCACGAGTGCGACATCGGGCGCGAGGCGCGCCGTGAGCGCCGCCGGGTCGAGCGCGCCGGTCGTCGCGTCGACCGGGACGAGGTCGAGCGTCAGTCCGAACAGCGCGGCCGCCTTGTGGAACGCCGCGTGCACGGTGACCGGCGCGAGCAGCCGCGGCACACCGGACCCGCCGGCGGCGCGCCAGACGTCGCGGGCCGTCTTGACCGCGAGCAGGCACGACTCGGTGCCGCCCGACGTGACGGAGCCCACCACGTCGTCGTCGCCGTGCAGCAGCTCCCGGGCGAAGCCGACGACCTCGCGCTCCATCACCGCGACCGACGTGAAGGTCGTCGGGTCGAGCCCGTTCACCGGCTGCACCAGGCGCATCGCCTCCGCCGCCAGCTCGTCGAGCTCCGGCATCCCGGAGTCGTACACGTAGCTGAGCACGCGGCCGCCGTGCGTCGGCGCGTCCGCCGCCCGCAGCGCCGACAGCCGGGCGAGGATCGCCCGCTGGTCAAACGACGCCATCGATGTCCCCCTTCCGCAGCCGGTACCGGGCGAGCGGCACGAGGCTGATCGCGATGACGGCCGCCGGGATGAGGCTGAAGCTCAGCACGATCCCCGCCACCGCGCTCCCCGGCTGCGCGGCCCCCGCCTCTCCCGCGGTGCGCGAGACGTAGCCGCTGACGGCCAGCACCAGGCTCAGCACGGTCGCGCCGAGGGCCATGCCCGTCGTCTCCCCCGCCGTCCACATGCCGCCGAACGTCCCGGCCCTGCCCTCGCCGTTGCGCCGGGCGTCGTGCGAGATCACGTCCGGCAGCATGGCCATCGGCAGCGACTGCATCCCGGCGTAGGCGGCGCCGGCGACGGCCACCGGCGCATACACCCAGGCACCCGGTGCCCAGAGCAGTGCGAGCATCGACAGGGCCGCCAACGCGAACAGGATGCTGGCCGCGACGAATCCGCGCTCCTTGCCGACCCGGCGCGCCACCACGCCCCAGACCGGCGTGACGACCAGGGCCGGAGCGATCAGCGCCACGAACAGGAACGTGACCGCGTCCTCCGAGTGCAGCACCCAGGTGGCGACGTAGTTGGCGCCGGCGAGCATCATCCCGGTCGCCAGCCCCTGCAGCAGGAACGTCAGCAGCAGCGCCCGGAACGGCTGGCTGTCGCGCAGCACCCGCACGCCGGCGGCGTAGTTCGAGCGCAGCGTCGCGGCGACGCTCTCCCGCGGCGGAGGGACCGCCGCGGGCAGGCCGCGCGGCGCGACGAACGCGGAGACCAGCATCCCGGCGCCGATCACCACGCCCGCGACGAGGGCCATGAGCAGGTAGCCGGCGAAGGAGTTCCCCCCGCCGAGCGACCGCAGCGCCGGCCCGCCCGCGCCGAACAGCAGGATCGCGAACGTCAACACCACCACGCGCCAGGTGAGCAGCCGCGTGCGCTGGTCGTACCCGGACGCCAGCTCGGCGGGCAGCGCGATGTACGGCACCTGGAACAGGCTGAACGCGGTCGCCGTCAGCAGGAACGCCAGCAGCACCCACAGCGCGGCCGCCGCGGCCGGCGTCCCGGACGGCACGGCGAAGGTGAGCAGGAAGAACACCGGGAGCGCGGCGCCGCCGAGCAGCATCATCGGCCGCCGCGACCCACGCGCGGCGAGCATCCGGTCGCTGCGCGCGCCGATCACCGGGTCGATGACGACGTCCCACACCTTGGCGACCGTGACGACCACGCCGGCCACGAGCGCGGCGACGCCGAGCGAGTCCGTCAGGTAGTAGACGAGCACGAGGCCGGGCAGGGTCGCGAACCCGCCCGTGCCGAGCGAGCCGACGGCGTAGCGCGCGACGGTCGCCCTGGTGAGCGACTGCTCCGTTGCGATCATGTCCGCAGCGTAGTGGATGCGCGGCCACGCAGGCCCGCGCGCCGCGTCAGGTGGACTCGGTGTCGTACGGCGGGAGGGCGCCGGCGGTCAGCGGCATCCTGCGCTGCGCGTACGCCGACTGGGTCACCGGCTTGATCGCGCCGGGCGCGGCCGGCTGGTCCTCCAGCAGCGCCTCGCGGATGATGCGGCGCGGGTCGTACTGCCGCGGGTCGAGCTTCTTCCAGTCGACCTCGTCGAACTCCGGACCCATCTCGTCGCGCATGCGGTCCTTCGCGCCGTTCGCGAAGTCGCGCAGCGACCGCACCAGCTGGCCGAGCTTGGCCGCGTACGCGGGGAGGCGTTCCGGGCCGATGACGAACGCCGCGATCACCGCCACGATCAGCAGCTTGTCGAAGGTCAGCCCGAACACGTTTCCAGGGTATCGCGGCGGTGCCTGCACGGATGCCGAGCGAGCCGACCGTATCCTCGGAGTTGGCCGGGTGAACGGCCGGAGGACGGGAGCGCTGTGTCAGACAAGGACTCGAACTGGAGGTTCGCCGACGACGTCGTCGTCGAGAGCGAGGTCATCGTCCGCGCCAGGCAGCAGTCGCTCGAGCTGGGCATCGAACCCATCTCGCCCGCGACCGGCGCCCAGGCGGCCGTCGTGGTGGCGGCGACGCACGCGGAGAACGTGGTCGAGATCGGCACCGGCGTCGGCGTCTCCGGCCTGTGGCTGCTCACCGGCGGCACCGAGGCGCAGCTGACCTCGATCGACGTGGAGGTGGAGCACCAGCAGCACGCGCGCGCCTTCTTCACCGAGGCCGGCATCCCGGCGAACCGCGTCCGCCTCATCCCGGGCCGGGCGCTGGACGTGCTCCCCCGGATGAACGAGAACTCCTACGACATCGTCTTCGTCGACGCCGACCCGCAGTCGGTCATCGAGTACGTGGAGCACGGCCTGCGCCTGGTGCGCCCCGGCGGGACGGTGCTGGTGGCGCGCGCGCTCTGGCGCGGCCGCGTCGCCGACCCGGCCGCGCGCGACGACATCGCGACGGGGTACCGCACGCTCATCACGGAGACGTCGGCGTCAGGTGCGGTGATCAGCGCGCTGTCGACCGTGGGCGAGGGGCTGCTGCAGATCACGAAGCTGGCGCCGTAGCGGGTCGCTCCCCCGGTGTCGGTGGGTCCCTCTAGGTTCGGGGGCACCCAGTCGTGTGCGAGAGGAGCCACGTGTCATCAGCCAGTTTTCCCTATCCGGTCGCGATCTCTCGGCTCGGCCGGAACGATTCACCCGAACGTCAGATGGCACGAGGAATTCTCTGGCTCGCAGAGCAGAGCCAAGGCGCGATCGTTGTCGTGACGCCGACGAAACAACTCCATTCCGAAGCCCTGCGCGCGATCGTCAACGCCCGGGGCATCAGCCAGTTGACATGGCGGGGGCTGACGGCAGGCCAGCTTCGGCAGAGACGGGTTGCCATGGCATGGCCCGACCGTCGGCGCCTGAACATGTTGTGGGACGCCGAGCCCAGTGCGCTCGTTGTTGTTGAGGATGGCGGCGACGAGGCGAACGAGTGGATCGAAGACGCGCGTCCCATCCAGCTGTTTCCGGACCACGTTCAGGAAGAGTCGCCAGCGCCAGAGCACATCGTGGAACCGCTTCCCAACGATGCCGACGCGTTCATCCAGCACATCGCCCGAATGGCCGCAGGCTATTCCTCGGGGCTCAAGTGGAACGAGGAAGACAAACTGAAGGCCGACATGATGAACCGCCCGGAGCGGTGGGCGACGATCAGCGTCTCGCATCTCAGAGCGAGATGCCGCCAACTGGGCATGCGTCCGGACGATGTCGACACGATCGCCGGGTACTTGCAGCGGCGGAAGGAAGGTCGGCGGTTCAACGTCAGCAGTTCGTACCGCACCTACCGTTTCAACTGAGCGGGAGCATCCTGCGCCTCCCCCGAACACGAGAAGGGCCCCGATCCGCGGATCGGGGCCCTTCTCGCTACGGCTTGGTCAGGCGGAGGCGACGACGCTCGCGAGGGCGTCGTGGAGTTCCTTGGCTTCCGCGTCGTTGACGGACACCACAAGACGTCCCCCACCCTCGAGCGGCACACGCACGATGATGAGCCGTCCCTCCTTCACAGCCTCCATCGGCCCGTCCCCGGTCCTCGGCTTCATGGCCGCCATGCAGCTCCCCTTTCGTGGATGTCCTCCTATTATCCGACATCCTTGCGGGCCTGCGGAAATCGTGGGGGTCACGGAGGTGACCAGTCGTATCCGTCGATCGACCAGCAGATCGCCACCCATCCGACCTGCAGCGCGACGAACAGCAGCACCATCGCGACCCGGTAGACGCGGCTGCGCGGCAGGGCGACCGCGCCGAGCAGCGGGAACAGCGGCATCAGCAGCCGGAACGTGCTCGACTGCGGGAAGAAGACCGCGAACAGGTAGAGCGAGTACGCCGCGACCCAGAACCGGAGGTCCACACCGAGCCGGCGGACCGCGGGCGAGAACAGCAGCACGGCGTATAGCGCGACGACGACCACCAGGGCGATGATCCCGATCCAGCCGGGCACGCCGAGCATGACGCTGGTCCACCAGTCGGCGCCCTGGAACCACGGCGCGAACGGCACCAGGTGGGTGTAGCCGATGTACGGCGCCCGCCAGGCGAGCTCGGTGTCGGTGTACGCGGTCCACGAGCCGGTGCCGACGGCGGCGATCGCCGGCCAGGCGAGGCCGGCGAGGCCGCTGAACACCGTGAGCACGACGCTCAGCACCCGCTCGCGCACGGGGAACGGGTCGGAGCGCCGCCGCACCCAGCGGTAGACGACGTGGAGGCCGAGCGCGAGCGCGAACGCCAGGCCGCTCGGGCGGGTGAACGCCATCGCGAGCACCACCGGGAACAGCCAGCCGTACCTCCGCTCCACCAGCAGCAGAAGCGCGGTCGCGAGCAGCAGCAGGTACAGTGACTCGGCGTAGGCGACCTGGAACAGGGGCGACACCGGCGCGACGCAGAACAGGACGACCGCGAACAGGCTCGTGGACGCGTCCAGCCCCACTCGACGCAGCAGCCGGTGGAAGACCAGTGCCGCGCCGGCCCCGGCCAGCACCGAGACGAGCACGGCCGCGTACGGCCACGACAGACGCGTGACGAACATGACCGCGTCCACGACGCCCGGGTAGCCGGGCATGAACGCCCACGCGTTCTCGCTGACGTGGACGCCGTCATTCATGGGCAGCGTCGCCGGGTAGCCGAAGCCCGCGACGATCTCGTACCAGCGGCCGTCCCAGATGTTGGCGAAGGAGAAGTAGTCGGGCGACGCCGACGTCCACGCGTTCCGCCCCTCGCCGGCCGCGAAGGCGAGCATGATCACCGTGGTGACGACGCGGGCGGCGACGTAGACGGCGAGCACGCGCACCCACCAGAGCGTCCACCAGGGGCCGCGGCCGGTCGCCACGGCGGGGGTGTCGTTCAGCGCCGAGCCGTCAGCGGGCGCCGGCGCCGGTGAGCCAGGCACGCAGTCCCTCCTCCACCGCCACGATCTGCTCGACGTCGACGCGCTCGTCGTCGGCGTGCGCCTTCAGCGGGTCACCGGGGCCGTAGTTGACCGCGGGGATGCCGAGCGCGCTGAAGCGGGCGACGTCGGTCCAGCCGTACTTGGGCTTCGCCACCCCGCCGACCGCCGCGACGAACTCCTGCGCGAGCGGCGCGTCCAGGCCCGGCCGGGCGCCGTCGGCGCGGTCGACCACGGTGATCTCGTAGTCGCCGAACAGCTCGTGCATGTGCTCGATCGCCTCCTGCGAGCTGCGCGACGGCGCGAACCGGTAGTTGATGTGCACCATGCACTCGTCCGGGATGATGTTGCCCGCCACTCCCCCGAAGATGCCGACGGCGTTGAGCCCCTCCTTGTAGACGAGACCGTCGACCTCCACCTCGCGCGCCTCGTAGGAGGCCAGGATGTCGAGGATGGGCGCCGCCTTGTGGATGGCGTTGTCGCCCACCCAGCCGCGGGCCGAGTGCGCGCGAAGGCCGTACGTGCGCACCTCGACGCGCAGATTGCCGTTGCAGCCGCCCTCGACCACGCCGTTGCTCGGCTCGCCGAGGATGCCGAAGTCGCCGACGAAGAGGTCGGGCCGGTTGCGCGCCAGGCGGCCGAGGCCGTTGAGCTCGGCGTTGACCTCCTCGTGGTCGTACCACATCCACGTCACGTCGACGGCGGGGTCGGTCAGCTCGGCGGCGAGCTTCAGCTGCACGGCGACTCCGGCCTTCATGTCGACCGTTCCTCGGCCCCACAGGTAGCGGATGCCGTCGTGCTCCTCGAAGCGCGTGGGCAGGTTGCCGTTCAGCGGGACCGTGTCGATGTGACCGGCGATCAGCGCACGGCGCTCGCGGCCCAGGTTCGTGCGCGCGACCAGGGCGTCGCCGTCGCGGATCAGCTCCAGGTGCGGCAGCCCGGAGAGCGCGGCCTCCATCGCGTCGGCGATGGTCGCCTCGTCGCCGGAGACGGACTCGATGTCGCACAGCTGACGGGTGAGGTCGATGGAGGAGGCGGTGAGGTCGAGGTTCTGCACCCTACTAACCTAGGGGCATGCCTTCCGACGCGCCTGAACGTTCTGCCGCGCCCCGATCCGCCTGGGGCTACGGCCTCGCGACGGTGGCCTCCGATGCCACCGTGCTCGACACCTGGTTCCCCGAGCCGACGCTCGGCACCCTGCCCGCGGGCCGCGACCGCTGGATCGCCCCGGCCGAGCTGGAAGAGCTGGCCGGCGAGGATCCGCGCCGCGCGGTACGCATCGACATCGTCACGGTGGAGATCGACCTGGACGCGCCGCCCGCGTCCACCCCGGACGCCTACCTCCGCCTGCACCTGCTCTCCCACCTGCTGGTGCGGCCCAACGGCCTCAATCTGGACGGGATCTTCGCCCACCTGCCGACGGTGGCGTGGACGAACGCCGGACCGGTGAACCCCGCCGACCTCGACCGGCTGCGGCCGCGGCTGCAGCGCGCGGGCATCCAGGTGTCGGGTGTGGACAAGTTCCCGCGCCTGCTCGACTACGTCACGCCGGAGCGCGTGCGCATCGCGGACGCATCGCGCGTGCGGCTCGGCGCGCACCTGGCGCCGGGCACCACCGTGATGCACGAGGGCTTCGTGAACTACAACGCCGGCACGCTCGGCTCGTCCATGGTCGAGGGCCGCATCTCGCAGGGCGTCGTCGTGGGCGACGGCTCCGACATCGGCGGCGGCGCGTCCATCATGGGCACGCTCTCGGGCGGCGGCACGCACCGCGTGTCGATCGGCGAGCGCGCGCTGCTCGGCGCGAACTCGGGCATCGGCATCTCGATCGGCGACGATTCCGTGGTGGAGGCCGGCCTCTACGTGACCGCAGGAACCAAGGTCGTCCTGGTGGGCGAAGCGCCCACGGCCGACGGCACACCGCGCACGGTGAAGGCCGCCGAGCTGTCCGGCCAGCCCGGCCTGCTCTTCCGCCGCAACTCCCTGACCGGCGCCGTCGAGGTGCTCCGCCGGGCGGGCGCGGGGGTGGAGTTGAACGCCGCGCTGCACGCGTAGGTGACGCGACACGCCGTCGGCCGTCGTGGCGCGACGGCGTATCGGGTCGACCCGGTGGTCGTCAGACCATCGCGAGGACGGACGCGGGGTCGGAGAGGATGCGGCCGATGTCCGTCAGGAAGCGCGACGCCTGCTCGCCGTCGACGATCCGGTGGTCGAACGACAGCGCCAGGGTGAGCACGTCGCGCAGCGCGATGCCGCCCTCGTGCTCCCACGGCTGACGACGGACCGCCCCGACGGCGAGAATGGCGGCCTCCCCCGGCGTCAGGATGGGCGTGCCGGCATCCACGCCGAACACGCCGACGTTGGTGATCGTGATGGTGCCGCCGGAGAGGTCGGCGGGCGCGGTGCGGCCGGCGCGAGCGGTCTGCGCAAGGTCGCGGATCGCGGACGCGAGCTCGCCAAGCGACCGGCCGTCGGCGTCCCGGATCACCGGCACCAGCAGGCCGCGCGGCGTGGCCGCCGCGATGCCGAGGTGCACGTACTCCGCCTGCACGATCTCCTGCGCGGCGTCGTCCCAGCGGGAGTTGACCTCCGGCGTGCGGCGGACGGCGAGCAGCAGCGCCTTCGCGACGATGGCGAGCAGGCCCGGCTTCGCCTCGGCGAACTCGGGGCGCAGCTTGAGGCGCGCGGCGAGCTCCAACGTTGGTGTTGCGTCGACCGTGAGGAACACGGTCGCCTGCGGGGCGCCGAACGCGCTGCGGACCATCGCCTCGGCGGTGGCCTTGCGGACGCCGCGCACCGGGATGCGCTTCTCGCGCGCCGCGCCGCCGTCGCGCGGGGCGGCCGCCCGCTCCACGCGGGGGCCGCCGGCGAACGACTGGACGTCGCCGCGCGTGATGAGGCCGCGGTCGCCGGTGCCGACGACGGACGCCAGGTCGACGCCGAGCTCCCTGGCGAGCTTGCGCACCGGCGGCGTCGCCCGCGGGCGCTCGGCCAGGGCGGTCGCGGTGGCGGGCGGGTTCGCGGTCGCGGAGGCGGGCGAGTTAACGCTCGCGTTGGTGGCCGCGCCCGCGGTCGCGATGGCGGTCGCGGGCGGGTTCGCCGTCGCGGTGTGGGCGGGGCCCGCAGTCGCCGTCGCTGCCGGGTTCGCGCTCGCGGTGCCGCCTGAAGCCCGCCCTGCGCCGACGGTGGCCAGCCCGGGCCGTGCGCGCCGCGCCGGGCGCGCGCCGGACTCCGGCCGCGCGCCGTACCCGACCAGGGTCGGCTCCCGCCCCTCGTCCGGAACGGGCGCCTCGGCGCTCGGCGCCGGCGCCCCGCCGACCGGCTCGTCCGCGTCCACCTCGAACGCGACCAGCGGCTCCCCCACCGCGACCGTCACGCCAGGCTCCACGAACAGGCGCGACACCCGGCCGTCGTACGGCGCGGGCAGCTCCACGAGCGCCTTGGCGGTCTCCACCTCGGCGATGATCTGGTTCAGGCGCACCTCGTCGCCGACCGCGACCTTCCAGGCGACGAGCTCCGACTCGGTCAGGCCCTCGCCGAGGTCGGGGAGGGCGAACTCCTTGACGGCCATCAGTCCTCCACCCCGGTGAGCGAGTTCGGGCGGTCCATGGCGCGGTCGATGCCGTCCAGGATGCGGTCGAGGTCGGGCAGGTGCGCCGACTCCAGGCGCGCCGGCGGGTACGGGATGTCGTGCCCGGTGACGCGCACCGGCGCGTGCTCCAGGTGGTAGAAGCAGCGCTCGGTGATCGACGCGGAGATCTCGGCCGCGAGTCCTCCCGAGAGCGCCGCCTCGTGCGTGACGACCAGCCGCCCGGTGCGCTTGACCGAGGCGACCACGGTGTCCAGGTCGAGCGGCGACAGCGAGCGCAGGTCGATGACCTCGACCGACACGCCCTCGTCGCCCGCCGCGACCGCCGCGTCCCGCGCCAGCTGCACCAGCCCGCCGTACGTCACCAGCGTGACGTCGGCGCCCTGCGTGACCACGCGCGCGGTGCCCATCGGGCGGGCGTCGGCCAGCGGGGCGTCCTCGTCCACCTCGCCCTTGGCGTGGTAGCGGCGCTTCGGCTCGAAGAACAGCACCGGGTCGTCGGAGGCGATGGCCTGCTGGATGAGCGTGAACGCGTCCTGCGGGTCCGACGGGCTGACCACGCGCAGGCCTGCGGTGTGCGCGAAGTACGCCTCGGGCGAGTCGGAGTGGTGCTCGGCCGAGCCGATGCCGCCGGCGAACGGGACGCGGATGACGATCGGCATCCGGACGTTGCCCGCCGTGCGGTAGTGCATCCGCGCCACCTGGTTCACGATCTGGTCGAACGCCGGGTAGATGAAGCCGTCGAACTGGATCTCGACCACCGGACGGTAGCCGCGGTACGCCATCCCGACCGCGGTGCCGAGGATGCCGGACTCGGCGAGCGGCGAGTCCATCACCCGGCGCGGGCCGAACTCGGTCTGCAGCCCGTCGGTCACGCGGAACACCCCGCCGAGCGTGCCGATGTCCTCGCCCATGAGCACCACGCGGTCGTCGGCCGCGAGCGCCCGGCGGAGGCCGGCGTTGATGGCCTTCGCCATGCTGAGCGCGGTCATCGTCCGTCGCTCCCCACGAACGTGCGCAGGTACCGGGAGTAGTGGTCGCGCTGGCGCGCCAGGCCGGTGTGCGGCTCGGCGTAGACGTTGTCGAACACGCTCAGCGGGTCCGGGTCCTGCAGGGCGGTGATGCCGGAACGCATCTCGGCCGCGACGGCGTCGGCCTTCGCGGCGATCGCGGTGCGGCGCTCGTCGGTCAGGGCGTCCTGAGCGGTCAGGTACGCCTCGACGCGGGAGAGCGGGTCCTTCCCGCGCCACAGGTCGAGCTCGGCCGGGTCGCGGTAGCGGGTGGGGTCGTCCGCGGTGGTGTGCGGGCCCATGCGGTAGGTGACGGCCTCGATGAAGGTGGGGCCGCCGCCGGTGCGGGCCCGGTCGAGCGCCGCACGGGTGACCGCGAGCACGGCCAGCACGTCGTTGCCGTCGACGCGGACGCTCGGGACGCCGAAGCCCGGCGCGCGGTCGGCGATCGGGCGCTGCGCCTGCAGCGAGACGGGCTCCGAGATCGCGTACTGGTTGTTCTGGCAGAAGAACACGACCGGCGCGGCGTAGGTCGCGGCGAAGATCAGCGCCTCGTTCACGTCGCCCTCGCTGGTGGCGCCGTCGCCGAAGTACGCGACCGCGACCGCGTCGGTGCCGTCGGCCTGGATGCCGAGCGCGTAGCCGGTGGCGTGCAGCGTCTGGGCGCCGATGATCACCTGCGGCGTCGCCATGTTGATGTCGTACGGGTTCCAGCCGCTCTGCGTGGTGCCGCGCCAGACGCGCAGCAGGTCGACGAGGCCGGCGCCGCGACAGTAGGCGACGCCGTGCTCGCGGTAGCTGGAGAAGACGAAGTCGTCGGCGCGCAACGCGCGGCCGGAGCCGATCTGGGCGGCCTCCTGGCCGAGCAGCGGCGGCCAGAGACCCAGCTCGCCCTGGCGCTGCAGGGCGGTCGCCTCGGCGTCGATGCGGCGGATGACGTGCATGTCCTCGAAGAGGTCGAGAAGCTGCTCCGGGCCGATGTCGGAGACCCAGGCGTCGAAGCGGTCGTCGCTGTGGCGGACGCCGTCGGCGTCGAGCAGACGGACGAGGTCGAGACCGTCGAGGCCGAGCTCGCCGAGGGCCTCCAGGCCGGTGTGGGCGCCACTGCGGCGGGTGGCAGGCTGATTGTCGATCGTCACGGTTCACGCAACCTTCACTCTCGCGCCCGAAGGGCGGCGCTTGTGGCGCGCCCGACGGCTTCCGGCCCCGTCGCCGGAATTACCGGAAGGCTACGCTGTGGAGTCAGCGCGCACAACCATCCGCGTGTCGACCGTGCACGGTGCACTATCGCGGCGACGCGGTGGATGCTAGCTTTCACACTATGCGCAGCTTCGACAACACCGACCGCCGCATCCTGCTCGCCCTCGCGGACGATCCCCGGTCGACCAACGTCTCCCTCGCCGACCGGCTCGGGCTCAGCAGGAACACGGTGCAGGCGCGGGTGGCCGAGTTGGAGCGCAGCGGCGCGTTCCTGTCGTTCGAGCGCCGCATCTCGGCGCGCGTCGCCGGCTACCCGCTCGCCGCCTTCGTCAACGTGCACGTGCAGCAGCAGCGCCTGGCGGAGGTGGTGGAGAACCTGGCCGCGATCCCGGAGATCGTGTCGGCGCACGGCCTCTCCGGCCCCTCCGACCTGCTGCTGCGCGTGGTCTGCGTCGACGCGGAGGACCTCTTCCGCATCACCGGCATCATCCAGTCCACCGAGGGCGTCGACCGAGCGGAGACCTCCCTCGACATGGGCGAACTCATCCCCTACCGCCTCCGCCCCCTCCTCACCCGCGACGCCTGACCCCCTCCTTCAACGCTTCCTCGATTAATCCGCCGACACGCCGCCTGGATGCGGATTAAGTGAGGAAACGATGGGGAGGGGCGGGGATGCGCGAAGGCCGCGCCGACGGAGTCGGCGCGGCCTTCGGGGAGGGACGAGGGCGAGGCGGGTCAGGCCTCGGCGGGGGCCTCCTGGGGGGCCTCCGCGGCCTCGGGGGTGTCCTCGGCGATCACCGGGGCGAGCGAGAGCTTGCCGCGGTCGTCGATCTTGGTGATCTCCACCAGGATCTTCTGGCCGACGCCGAGCACGTCCTCCACGTTCTCCACACGCTTGCCACCGGCGAGCTTGCGGACCTCGGAGATGTGCAGCAGGCCGTCCTTGCCCGGGAGCAGCGAGACGAACGCGCCGAACGCGGCGATCTTGACGACGGTTCCGAGGAACTGCTCGCCGACCTCCGGGTTGGTGGGGTTCGCGATCGCGTTGACCTGGGCGCGGGCCGCCTCGGCCGACGGGCCGTCGGTGGCGCCGATGTAGACGGTGCCGTCCTCCTCGATGGAGATCTCGGCGCCGGTCTCGTCCTGGATGCCGTTGATCGTCTTGCCCTTCGGGCCGATCAGCTCGCCGATCTTGTCGACCGGGATCTGCACCGAGATCACGCGCGGCGCGGTCGGGGCCATCTCGTCCGGACGGTCGATCGCGGCGTTCAGCACGCTCAGGATGGTGGTGCGCGCGTCCTTCGCCTGCTTCAGCGCGCCGGCCAGCACCGACGACGGGATGCCGTCGAGCTTCGTGTCGAGCTGGATCGCGGTGACGAACTCGCTGGTGCCGGCGACCTTGAAGTCCATGTCGCCGAGCGCGTCCTCCGCGCCCAGGATGTCGGTGAGCGCCGCGTAGCGGGTCTCACCGTCGACGACGTCGGACACCAGGCCCATGGCGATGCCGGCGACCGGGGCGCGCAGCGGCACACCGGCGTTCAGCAGCGACAGGGTGGAGGCGCAGACGGAGCCCATCGAGGTGGAGCCGTTGGACCCGAGGGCCTCCGACACCTGACGGATCGCGTACGGGAACTCCTCGCGGCTCGGCAGCACCGGCACGAGCGCGCGCTCGGCCAGGAAGCCGTGGCCGATCTCGCGGCGCTTCGGCGAACCCACGCGGCCGGTCTCACCGGTCGAGTAGGGCGGGAAGTTGTAGTGGTGCAGGTAGCGCTTGTGCGTGACCGGCGACAGCGAGTCGATCTGCTGCTCCATCTTGAGCATGTTCAGCGTGGTGACGCCCAGGATCTGGGTCTCGCCGCGCTGGAAGATCGCCGAGCCGTGGACGCGCGGGATGACCTGCACCTCGGCGTCGAGCGGGCGGATGTCGGTCAGGCCACGGCCGTCGATACGGATGCCCTCGCGCAGCACGCGGCCGCGCATGACCACCTTCGACACCGACTTGTAGGCGGCCGAGAACTGGTCGAGCGTCTCGGCGGGAAGCATGCCCGCCTCCACCTTCTCGATGATCGCGGTCTTGACGCGCTCCTTGAGGGCGTCGTCGGCGTTCTGGCGCTCGATCTTGTCGGCGATCTGGTACACGTTCACCAGCTCGTCGTACGCGAGGCCGGCGACGTTGTCGTAGGTCTCCTGCGAGTACGGCAGGAAGACCGGGTACTCCTTGATCTCCTTCGCCGCCTGCTGGGCGATGACGTTCTGGGCGCCGACCAGCTCACGGATGAACGGCTTCGCCGCCTCGAGGCCCTGGGCCACGATCTCCTCGTTCGGCTTGACCGCGCCGCCCTGGATGAGGTTCCAGCTGTTCTCGGTGGCCTCCGCCTCGACCATCATGATCGCGACGTCGCCCTCCGAGCCGTCCTCGTTCGTGAGCACGCGGCCCGCGACGACGAGGTCGAACACGGCCTCCTCGAGCTGCGAGGCCTTCGGGAACGCGATCCACTGGTCCTCGTGCGTCCCGTTGCCCGGGATGAGCGCGAGGCGCACGCCGGCGATCGGGCCGGAGAACGGCAGACCGGAGATCTGCGTGGAGGCGCTGGCCGCGTTGATGGCGAGCGCGTCGTAGAACTCGTCCGGGGCGATGCTCAGGACGGTGACGACGATCTGCACCTCATTGCGGAGGCCGTCGACGAACGACGGGCGCAGGGGGCGGTCGATCAGGCGGCACACCAGGATCGCCTCGGTGGACGGGCGGCCCTCGCGGCGGAAGAACGAGCCGGGGATCTTGCCGGCGGCGTACGAGCGCTCCTCGACGTCGACGGTCAGCGGGAAGAAGTCGAAGTTGTCCTTCGGGTGCTTGCTGACGCTCGTGGCGCTCAGCAGCATGGTCTCCTCGTCGAGGTAGGCGGCGACGGCGCCCTGCGCCTGCTGGGCGAGGCGTCCGGTCTCGAACCGGACGGTGCGGGTGCCGAAGCGGCCGTTGTCGAGGACGGCTTCGGCGAACTTGATCTCAGGACCTTCCAAGAGGTCTGTCTCCTTTGTTTAACGTCGCTGCCCCGTGTGGGCGCGACTTCATCCAAGGAGCAGGAACAGGCAGATCGACACTGTGCGTGTACGGACACGCGGCGTGTACGGATCGAGCGTGCGGGGCATCCCATGCGGGTGCATCTGCCGAGCCCGTCTGGCCATCAGTAGAAATACACGGTTACGCGCCTGTGGAGCACGCGCATCCGGATACCACCACCGAGGACCAGCTCCTGCCGGCCTGCTCCGGGGTTCCTTCTCGGTATTGAGTTGGACGGTCGGCGCACGGCCGACCACCAGCATCCTATCAGTCGGTGGCGCGGAGCAGGCGGGAGGCGCGCGTCGGCCGGAGCGGCGGGGTTACGATGCTCCGCATGGACGAGGGAGTCTCGCGGGCCATGCGGCCCGTGGTGGACGCGTCGTGGCGGCGCGCGGAGCGGGCACGGCTCGACCCGGAACGGGTCAGCGCGCCGCTGGTGCTCGACGGCCCGGAGCTCGACGACGCCCGGCGCGCACATCCGATCGCGGCCGCTCTTCCCGTCATCCGCCGGCTGCTCGTCCGCGACGCCGACCCGGACTCGCGCGTGATCGTGGCCGTCGGCGACGCCCGCGGTCGGCTCCTCTGGGTGGAGGGCGACCCCGTGCTGCGGCGGAGGGCCGAATCGATGCTGTTCGTTCCCGGCGCCGGCTGGGCCGAGGGGGACGTCGGCACCTCCGCCCCCGGCACGGCGCTGGCCATCGGCGACGGCGTGCAGATCCGCGGCGCGGAGCACTTCTCCTACGAGGTGAAGCCGTGGAGCTGCACCGCCGTCCCCGTGCGTGACCCGGAGACCGGCGACGTCATCGGCGTCGTGGACGTCACGGGCGAGGACCAGGTGGCCGCGCCGCACGTGCTGCCGCTCGTGGAGGCGACGGTCGCCGCGGTCGAGCGCGAGCTGCTCATCGCCCGGCTGCAGGAGCGCGGGACCGGGCGGCGGCCCGGCACGAAGCGCTCCCCCTCCGCGGTGGCCCAGCTGCGCATCCTCGGCCGCGACACCGCCGAGCTCACCGGGCCGGGCGGACGCACCGGGACGCTGAGCACCCGGCATAGCGAGCTGCTCGCGCTGCTGGCCTGGCACGCCGACGGCCTCTCCGCCGAGCGCCTGGCCGAGCTGGTGTACGGCGACGCCCGGCGTGCCGTGACCCTGCGGGCGGAGATGGTGCGGTTGCGACGGGCGCTCGGCTCGATCGCCCCGGAGCTGGGGCCGCTGACGCGCCCGTACCGGCTCGGCGCCCCGCTGGAGATGGACCTGGGAGCCGTGGTCGACCTGCAGCGGCGCGGGGCGCACCGCGCCGCGGTCGCGGCCTACGGCGGCGGACCGCTGCCCGACTCTGCCGCGCCGGGCATCGACGAGCTGCGCGAGGAGGTGGTCGCGCGGCTGCGCGAGGCGCTCCTGGAGTCCGGCTCGGCGGACCTGCTGCTGGCCTGGGCGGAGACCGACCGCGGCGCGGACGACGTCGAGGTCTGGCGCGCGGCCCTGCACGCGCTGCCGCCGCAGTCTCCCCGGCGGGCGCTCGTCGTCGCGCACCTGCTGGCGCTGGAGCGGGCCGACGAGCCGCCGCGCAACGGGATGCAACCCTCCTCCGACTAGCGTGCGGAGCGCGTGCGACCCGCGCGCCCATGCGAAGTCGAAGGAGACCAACCATGACCCTGAGTCCGGAACAGACCGCCGCGGAGACCACGACCCCGGCGGAGAAGCCGAGCGTCTACGCCCGCCCCGGCAGCGCGGGCGCGGTGATGAGCTACGCGCCGCGCTACGACCACTTCATCGGCGGCCGCTACGTCGCCCCGCACGGCGGCCAGTACTTCGAGGACATCACGCCCGTCACCGGCCGCCCGTTCACCGAGATCGCGCGAGGGACGGCCGCCGACGTCGACGCCGCCGTCGAGGCGGCCTGGGCGGCCTTCCCCGAGTGGAGCCGCACCTCCGTCGCCGAGCGGGCGCTCCTGCTGACCCGCATCGCCGACCGGATGGAGGCCAACCTCGAGGTGCTCGCGGTCGCCGAGACCTGGGAGAACGGCAAGCCGGTGCGCGAGACCCTCGCCGCCGACATCCCGCTGGCCATCGACCACTTCCGGTACTTCGCCGGGGCGATCCGGGCGCAGGAGGGCGGGATCAGCGAGCTCGACCACGACACGGTCGCGTACCACTTCCACGAGCCGCTGGGGGTCGTCGGGCAGATCATCCCGTGGAACTTCCCGCTGCTCATGGCGACCTGGAAGCTCGCGCCGGCGCTCGCCGCGGGCAACTGCGTCGTGCTGAAGCCGGCGGAGCAGACGCCCGCGTCCATCCACGTCTGGCTGGACCTGGTGCGCGACCTGCTGCCGGACGGTGTGGTCAACATCGTCAACGGCTTCGGCTTCGAGGCCGGCGCGCCGCTGGCGTCGCACCCGCGAATCCGCAAAGTCGCCTTCACCGGCGAGACCACCACGGGCCGGCTGATCATGCAGTACGCGAGTGAGAACCTCATCCCGGTGACGCTGGAGCTGGGCGGCAAGAGCCCGAACATCTTCTTCGAGGACGTGGCGGCCGGCAAGGACGCGTTCTACGACAAGGCGCTGGAGGGCTTCTCATTCTTCGCGCTCAACCAGGGCGAGGTCTGCACCTGCCCGTCGCGGGCGCTGGTCCAGTCGTCGATCTACGACGGCTTCGTCACCGACGGCCTGCAGCGGGTGAAGGCGATCAAACAGGGCGACCCGCTCGACGTCTCGACCATGATCGGCGCGCAGGCCTCCAACGACCAGCTGGAGAAGATCCTGTCGTACATCGACATCGGCAAGAAGGAGGGCGCGCGCATGCTCACCGGCGGCGAGCGCGCCGACCTCGGCGGGGAGCTGTCCGGCGGCTACTACGTGCAGCCCACCGTCTTCGAGGGCGACAACTCCATGCGCATCTTCCAGGAGGAGATCTTCGGCCCGGTGCTCGCGCTCACCCGGTTCGACGACTTCGACGACGCCATCGGCATCGCGAACGACACCCTGTACGGCCTGGGCGCCGGCGTCTGGAGTCGCGACGGCGCGCAGCTGTACCGGGCGGGACGCGCCATCGAGGCCGGCCGGGTCTGGTGCAACACGTACCACCAGTACCCGGCGCACGCGGCCTTCGGCGGCTACAAGCAGTCGGGCATCGGCCGGGAGAACCACCGGATGATGCTCGACCACTACCAGCAGACCAAGAACCTGCTGGTGTCGTACGCCGACGGCTCGATGGGCTTCTTCTAGGAGTCGCCGTGGACGTCTCCCGGGTGGACGTCACGCCGGCCGCCGCGGACATGCTGCGGCGGCTGGCGGCCGTCCACGGTCCCGTGCTGTTCCACCAGTCCGGCGGATGCTGCGACGGGTCGGCGCCGATGTGCTTCCCCGTCGGGATGTTCCGCACCGGCGGCTCGGACGTGCTGCTCGGCCGGCTCCCGGTCGACGGGATGGAGCCGGTGCCCGTCCACATGTCGGCGGCCCAGTACGAGTACTGGAAGTTCACCCACCTCACCATCGACCTGGTCGACGGCCGCGGCAGCGGCTTCTCGGCGGAGGCGCCGGAGGGCAAGCGGTTCCTGCTGCGCTCCCGCATGCTCACCGACGCCGAGCTGGCCGCCTTCGGCCTGGTCTGACCGGACGGACTGCGGGAGGGCGTCGCATCGGGCGCGACCGGCGTCCTCCCGCCACCGGTCAGCGCGCGTCGTCGTGGTCGGCGCGTGGGTAGTCGCCGATGCGCTGGCGCGTGCTGCGCACGAGCGGCGGCTCGTCGTCGTGCTGGCTGCCGACGTAGGCGCCGAGCGCCTCCTCCTCGACCGGGTCGTCGGGGTCGGTGCCGGTGTAGCGGCCGTGCACACCGCGCGGCTCCGCCATCTCCGGCTGCACCTGCGTGTAGCGGCCCTCGACGAGGTCCCGCTCTCCGCGTTCTGCCATGATCCTCGCCTCCTTCGTTTGCGATAGCGCAATTATCCCGCCGTTCGCGGCCGGTGTGAAGGGAGGGCGGGATGCGGTTCGCGGCGCGTGTGAAGGGAGGGGCGGGATGCGGTTCTCGGTGCGGCGCGTGTGAAGGGAGGGGCGGGATGCGGGTTCTCGGCGCTGCGACCGGAGGCTCAACAGGCGGCGCGGCGTGGCTCAGAGGGCGAGCGTGGCCCGCGCGGCGTCCACCAGCGCGCGGCCGTACGACGGCCCGTGGCCGGCGGCGTGCACCGCGAGGGGGTGCAGCTGGTGTACCGGGATCCGGTCGCGCCAGCCCGGCCGCAGCGGCCGCTCGGCGTCGTAGCCGGCGACGATCTCCCCCAGGTGCGGTGCGCCGAACAGCGCGAGCATCGCGAGGTCCGTCTCGCGGTGACCGCCGTGAGCCGCCGGGTCGATGAGCACGCCGCCGCGGTCGTCCCACAACAGGTTGCCGTTCCACAGGTCGCCGTGCAGGCGCGCCGGCGGCTCGTCGTCGTCGAACTCCCCGGCCGCGACCCGGTCGACCGCCTCGCGGATGACCGGAAGCTGCGCGGCCGTCACACCGCCGGCCTCTACCGCGACCGACAGGTACGGGAGCACGCGGTCGCGCGCATAGAAGCGGCCCCAGCTGCCCTCGTGCGCGACCGGGAGGGGGCGCCGGCCGATGAACAGCGGGCCGTCCCAGCCGTCGGGCGGCGCACCGAACGCGGCGGCGCCGGCGGCGTGCGTCCTCGCCAACGCCGCCCCGAAGGCGCGCGCGGCGGCCGGCGTCGGCCGGCCCTCGTCGATGCGCTCCAGTTCGATCCGGCCCGGCCCCACCCGTGCGACGCGCACCACGCGCGCACCGCCGTCGGCCTCCGGCTCCCCCAGCCAGCGCAGCCCGGCCGCCTCGGCCTCGAAGAACCCCTCCGGCGCGTCCGCTCGCTGCTTCACCACGGTCTCCACCCGGCCACCCTACGACCGCGCGAAGCGCCACCCCCGCGGCAGACAACTGTGGCGACAGCGGGCGGGGTCGCGCGCTAGCGTCCACTGCAACGGAAGGAGGCGCCATGCTCCTCAGCGTCAACGCGGTCGTCAGCCTCGACGGCGTCGTGCAGGGTCCGGCGGCGGTGGACGAGGACCGGAGCGGCGGCTTCACCCGCGGGGGCTGGCTGGTGCCGCACGCGTCCCCCGCGCTCGACGCCGCCGTGTGCGGGTGGATGGGCGAGGCCGACGCCCTGCTGCTCGGCCGGAACACGTTCGAGCGGATGCGCGAGCACTGGGCCCGGGTGAGCGACCCGGACGACGTGGTGGCGAGCGCTATGAAGTTCGGGCGCACCTTCGTCGTCAGCACCACCCTCACCGAGCAGCAGATCGGCTGGCTGCCCGTGATCGTGCTGCCGGGCGACCCCGTCGAGTCGGTGCGCATCCTGAAGGAGCAGCCCGGCCGTGAGCTGCAGGTGCACGGCAGCTGGCGGCTGGCGCGCGCGCTGCACGACGCCGGCCTGGTGGACGTCTACCGGCTGCTGCAGCTGCCGGTGGTCGTGGGCCAGGGCAAACGCCTGTTCGAGAACGGGGCGATCCCGGCCATGTACCACGTCGACCCGGCCGGGTCCGGCGTTCTCGACGGCGGCGCGCTCGCGCTCACCCTCCGACGGCCGTCGTTCGGGACGGTGCACCCGGGGCGGCACGCCGCGGGCGTCGCCGGGCCGTGACGAGCAGCGCCACACCGACGCCAATGAGCGTGCCGAGCGTGTTCGCGAGGAGGTCACGCGCGTCGCTGAACCGCGCGGGCAGGAACAGCTGGACGAACTCGATGCAGAGCGTCGCGGCGACCCCGATCGCCACGGCGACCCACCAGCGCCATGCCCCGAGGAGCAGGGTGAACAGCAGGCCCATCGGGACGAACAGCATCACGTTGGCGCCGAACTCGGCCACGGAGTAGTCCACCCAGCCGAGGCCAGGCACGGCGGACACGGCACGCAGCAGCGACCGCAGCAGCGGGTTCCTGGCGGGGTCGCCCGGCGCCGGGTTCAGCGTGATCCACGCGACGGCGGCCAGGTAGACGCCCGCCAGCACGGACAGCACGGGACGGCGGCGCATCCTCCTATGCTGGCGCATGTGACCGCTGCCTTCCGCATCCCGATGACCGGACGCTCCACCGACGAGCGGCACCGCGTGTCCAGTCCGCTGGAGCTGCTGTTCGACCTCACCTTCGTGGTGGCGATCGCGCAGGTCGCCGGTCAGCTCGCCCACGTCGGCGAGGATGGGCACCTGCTCGCGAAACTGCCGCTGTACTGCATGGTGTTCTTCGCGATCTGGTGGGCGTGGATGAACTTCACCTGGTTCGCCTCCGCGTACGACACCGACGACGTGCCGTACCGGCTGATGACCCTCGTCCAGATGGGCGGCGTGCTGGTGCTCGCGGCCGGCGTCCCCGCGGCGTTCGACCACGAGAACTTCACGGCCATCATCGTCGGCTACCTGATCATGCGGTTCGCGCTCGTCGGGCAGTGGCTGCGCGCGGCGGTCGAGCATCCGGCCGGGCGCACGACGGCGCTGCGCTACGCGTTCGGCGTCGCGGCGGTGCAGGTGCTGTGGGTGGTGTGGGGCTTCGTGCCTCCGCAGGTCGGTGTGTGGCTGTTCCCGATCGGGGCGGCCTTGGAGCTCGCCGTGCCGCTCTGGGCGGAGCGTCCGGGCATGACCAGCTGGCATCCGCACCACATCGCCGAGCGCTACGGGCTGTTCACGATCATCGTGCTCGGCGAGTCGGTGTCGGCCTCGGCGGTCGGCGTGCAGAACGCGCTCGCGCAGTCGGGCTTCTCGGCCGCCCTGGTGTGGATCGCCGCGGCCGGCCTCGTGCTGCTGTTCGCGCTGTGGTGGCTGTACTTCCTGGAGCCGGCGGCCGAAGGCCTCCGCTCGCGCCGTGGACGCTCGTTCTACTGGGGGTACGGGCACTACGTGGTGTTCGCCTCCCTCGCGGCACTCGGGGCCGGCCTCGAGGTGGCGGTGCAGGAGGGCGCGGCGCACTCCGCGGCGGCGAACACGGCCGTCGAGTACGCGATCGCCGTTCCGGTCGCGCTGTTCCTGCTGATGCTCTACGTGCTGCACGCGCCGCTGGTGTCGGAGGTCGTCATCCGGCCACTGAAGACCGGGATCGCGCTGGCGCTGATCCTGCTGTTGCCGCTCGCCTCGCCGCTGCTCGGGCTCGTCGGCGTGACCGTCGGGATCGCGCTGGTCGCCTCCGCTCTCGTCGCCGCGACGCTGATCGACCGCGTCGTGGCGGCGCGCCGCGCGGCCTTGCCGTGACCGGCGGACCGCGGGAGAGTCGGGAGATGACCGAACGAGACGACCGCGCCGACCAGCTGACCACCGCGCCCGCCGCCGACGAGGACGACGCGGCGCCGCGCATCGACGTCACCGAGGGCGACGACGGCCGCCGACGCATCGACCTGCGCGACGACGCCGCGGTACGGCCGGGAACGGATCCGGAACACCGCTGAGCTGGCAGGCAACAAAAAAGCGAGGAAGAACTCCTCGCATTTCCAGAATATATCACTTCACGGGGCTTGCCGTAAGAGCCCCGGGACCGTGCACAATGACAGGCCTCACTGCACTCGACGACGAAGGAGAAGCAGCGGATCTTCATCCCGAGCCACCGTCCGCCCGGGCCGGCCGCGCGGTGGGGGTACCCGAACGTGCACTACGTGCTCGATGGTGTCAGGTCCGCGATGGAGCAGGCGGTGGCCGCGGCGGGAGACCGGGATGTGTACGTCCAGGGCGGCTACACCGCGCAGAAGGCGCTCGAGGAGGGCGTGCTCGACGAGATCCAGCTGCACCTGATCCCGGTGCTGCTGGGCGGCGGACACCGTCTCTTCGACGTGCTGCCCGCCGAGGTCGAGCTGGAGATCGTGAAGGTGATCGACACCCCGTTCGCCACGCACCTCCGCTACCGCGTGGTGCGCTGAGCCCGGCCGGGGCCGCTCAGCGCTCGGCCGGCACGGAGCGGCCCGACCACCGCCGGGCACGGGCGGCCGCCCACACCGCGCCGCCCGCGACCAGGAGCCCGAGGGCGGCGAGGGCGGGCGGTGTCGACGCCGGCGGCGCGCCCGTCGCCGCGAGCTCGACGGTCGGCCCGAGCGCCGGGTCGGCGTCGGCGCCTGCCGCGGCGCCGGCGTGCCCGCGGCCGGGCTGCTCCCCGTACACGCGGACGTAGTCGAACGTCGTGGTGAACCCGGCCGCCGCCATCGACACCAGGCCGAGCCGGGGCGGAGTCGCGGTCAGCGGAGTGGTCCAGACGCCGGCCTCGTCCCAGGTCGCGCCCTCGTCGTTGCTCGTCCAGGCGGTGTAGCGGTTCTCGCTCGCGGTGTGCGTGCGGGCCAGGCGCAGCAGCGTCCACTCGCCGACGGGGCCGCCCACGGCGTTCCCGTAGGTCGGATAGCCTGGGCCCTCAGCGGTCTCGCGCTTGCCGAACTCGGTCTGCCGGGTCTCCCAGATCGAGGTGACGGTGAGCTTCACGAAGTCGGCGTCGTCCTGGTAGACCACCAGGCCGCCCTGGGCGTAGTTCTGGCAGCAGCCGTCGCGCGGGACGGTGCTGGAGACACGCGTCTCCACCGTGAAGTCGCCGCTGGGCAGCGGCCGAAGCGGCAGGCCGGCCGCGCCGGGGTCGGGCCCGAGGTCGGCCTGCTGCGTCTGCCAGCGCAGGACGCCGTTTGCCACCGTGCGGGTCGCCGCGCCCGGGTCGCGCAGCCAGGTCCACCCCGGGTCCATCGCGTGGCCGCCGAACTCGTCCGAGAAGGCCGGCAGCTTCGGGCCGAGCGCGGGCGTCGTCACGAACGTCGGCGCGGAGGATCCGGGCTGGCCGGGCGTCACCACCGGCGCCGGCTGGGGGCTGTCGGAGGGGCCGGCCCCGCCGCGCACCACCGGCCAGCCGTCGCGCCAGTCCAGCCGATCCATCAGCACCGGACGCTTGGTGTACGTGCCGGCGCCCGCGACGTACGGGTCGGTGCGGTCGACCGCGTGGTAGAGCATCCAGCGCTGGCCCGCCGCGTCGACGGTGCTCGTGACGTGCCCGGTGCCGATCCAGCGGTTGCCGTTCTGGTGCAGCACCGGGGTGCCCCCGACGCGGGAGTCGAGCAGGGAGGCGCCGGTGCGGTCGAGGAACGGGCCGGTCGGGGAGGTCGAGCGTCCCGCGAAGACGCCGTAGCCGGTGAGCGGCCCGGCGCAGCAGTTGGTCGCCGAGCCGAGCAGGTAGAACCAGCCGTCGTGCTCGATCACGTGCGTCCCCTCGTAACGGTTGGGGATGGCGACCTGCACCTGGCTCGCGGGGTCGGAGTGGAGGCCGTCGGCGCTCAGCCGCCGCACCGACAGGCCGCCGTAGTAGCTGCCGAAGTAGAGGTAGTTCTCCCCACCGACGGTGAGCAGCTCGGGGTCGTACACCCAGCGCCGGTCGTTCGGGTCGGCGTTCCCCGGCGAGGGCATCGGCTCGACGACCGGACCGCCCGAGTCCACCCACGGCCCGGCCGGGCTGTCGCTGGTGGCCACCCCGATCGCCGAGCCGCCGCCGGGCGCCACCGTGTTCGTGGCGGTGTAGTAGAGCAGGTAGCGGCCGCCGACGTAGGCGACATCGGGCGCCCACATGTCGCCGTCGCCGATCCAGGCAGGCTTGACGGGAAGCGCCTCGCGGACGAACGACCAGTGCACCAGGTCGGTGGAGCGGTAGGTCGGGATGCTGGAGAAGACGAGCGAGCCGTCCGGGTTGCGCAGCGACGAGTCGATGACGTCGCGCGTGCAGTACAGGTACCACGCCGGGTCGGCCGGGTCGTGCGACCGGACGACATCGGGGTCGGCGCACTGCTCGGCCAGCTTTCCGCCGCCGAGGTCGAGCGGCAGCGGGTTGCTGTACGTCGCCGGCTCCGCGTACGCGTCGGGCGCCCCGACGGCGAGGGTGGCGGCACCCATCGCCAGCGCTGTAAGGACGGACAGGATCGGTCGAGACCGGTGACGCATGCGCAGGCTCCCCTCCGAGACGAGACGTGCGCCCTACGCTACAGCGCTGTAAATCGACGGACAAGAGCACGAACACACCAAAAACGGGCCGCCGCCCGAAGGCGACGGCCCGTCCTGTCAGAAGTTCGCGGTGTCGATCGAAGACTAGCGACGAAGACCGAGACGCTCGATGAGCGAGCGGTAACGGTTGATGTCGATGTCCGCCAGGTAGCCCAGCAGACGGCGACGCTGACCGACCAGCAGAAGCAGGCCACGACGCGAGTGGTGGTCGTGCTTGTGCTCCTTGAGGTGCTCCGTGAGGTCCTTGATCCGCTTGGTGAGGATCGCGACCTGCACCTCGGGGGATCCGGTGTCACCGGGGTGGGTAGCGTACTCTTCGATGATCGCCTTCTTGGTGTCTGCATCCAGCGCCATAGAGGGATCCCCTTTCTGCTCGTTGCGCGGTGCCCGGGGCCGTATGCCTGGGCTCTCTTGATCCGCGGCCGTTCGACGGCAACTGGAAGAGTCTACCAGAAGCGGTGGGCGCCCCGGCCCGGTCAGACCGGCTCCGGCTCCGGCTCGAGCAGCCCGAACACCGCGCCCTGCGGGTCGACGATCTCGGTCCAGCGCCCGACGCCCGCGGCCGACTGCGGCTCGGTGCGCAGCGTCCCGCCGAGCTCGGTGGCGCGCACGACGGCGGCGTCCAGATCGGCGACATTGAAATAGAGCAGCCAGTGCGGCCGGTCGGTTCCGTCGCTGCGGTACGCGCCCGCGACGCTGGTCTCGCCGACGTCGAAGAGCCCGTACGGCTCGTCTCCCACACCCATCTCGCTCACCCCGAAGCCGAGCACGCGCTCGTAGAAGGCGTACGTCGCCGCCGGGTCGGGAGCGACCAGCTCCAGCCAGTCGACCGCCCCCGGCTCGTCGCGCAGCCACGGGGCGTTCCGTTCCTGTCGCTGCCACAGCCCGAACACCGCGCCGGCCGGGTCGGCGACGATCGCCAACCGGACCCCGGGGACCGTCTCCCCCGGCGCCAGCAGCACCGAGCCGTCGGCGTCGGCGACGGTCGCCGCGGCCGCCTCCAGGTCGTCGACCGCGAAGTACACCGTCCACGTCGTCGGCACGGAGGCGTCGGGCAGCGGCCCGAGGGTGGTGACGGCGACCCCGCGCTTGGTGGCCAGCGCGTAGCCGCCGGTCGCCGGGTCGGCCGGCCCCACCTCCCAGCCGAAGAGGTCGCGGTAGTACGCGCAGGAGGCGGGCTGGTCGGCGCTCTGGTGGTCGACCCAGATCGGGGTGCCGTGCGGGAACGCGTCTTCGATGGGCATGCGGCCACGGTAGTCCCCCGGGTGGCCGATGCAGCAGGGGGAATCAGCGCACGGCGAACAGTTCGTCCAGCGCCGCGACCACCACCGGCGCCGGCGGTCCGTCGTCGTGCCTGGCCCACCACAGCAGGGCGGAGAAGTTCGCCGAGGTGATCGCGTCGGAGAGCACCTGGGCGCGCAGCGAGAGCGGCTCGACGCCGAGCTGCCGGGCGACGACCTCGACCAGGAGGCCGCGGTTCGCGGCCATCGCCGACAGCCCGGAGCCGATGAGCCCGGGGTGCGTCGCCATGAGCGCCAGCCGGCGGCGGGTGGCCTCCTCGGCCTCCGGCTCCATCCGGAACGACGCGGTCACCGCCCGGACGAGTACGTCGTGCAGCGACTCCCCCGGCTCCGCCGCCGCCAGAGCGTCGTGCAGCCGGCCGACGACGGGCTCGATCCCGCCCCACACCAGGGCCGGCTTGCTCGGGAAGTAGCGGAACAGCGTGCGGCGCCCGATCCCGGCGAGGCGGGCGATGTCGTCCATCGTCGTCTGCTCGTAGCCGTGCTCGTCGAAGTGCCGGAGGGCCAGCAGCGCCACCCGCTCCGGATCCACGTCGGCCGGACGTCCCCGGCGGCGGGGAGCAGGGGCGTCGGACGGGGTCATCCTCCGATCATGGCATCCGGCGGCGCCACGCGCTCCCGCTCCACGGACTGCGCGAGTGTCCGCAGCCCGTCGGGGATCTGCTCCACCGGGATGCCGCCGAAGCCCAGCAGGATGCCGTCCATGCCCGCCGCGACGCGGAAGCGCGACACCGGCTGCACGGAGACGCCGGCCACCGCCGCCCGCTCCGCGACCCGCCAGCCGTCCACCGCCGCCTCCGCGCTGCCCTCCGGGGCGAGCAGCGCCAGGTGCAGCCCGGCCGCGGACGGCACCGGCACGAAGCCGGGCAGGAGGTCCCCGGCGGCCGCCACCAGCGCCCGGTGGCGCTCCTCGTAGACCCGCGTCGCCTGCTTCACATGCCGGGCGAAGCCGCCGGAGTCGAGGAAGCGCGCCATCGCGCGCTGCGTGACGACGTCGTTGTGCCAGTCCGTCAGCCGCTTGGCGTGCCGGAGCGCGGGGAGGAGGCCGGGCGGCGCCACCACGAACCCGAGGCGCAGCGCCGGGAGCATCGTCTTGGAGAAGGTGCCGACGTAGACCACGCGGCCGTGCGCGTCCAGACGCTGCAGCGGGTCGAGGGGCCGGGAACCGAAGCGGTACTCGCTGTCGTAGTCGTCCTCGATCAGGACTGCGTCGTTGCGCTCGGCCCACTCCAGCAGCGCGACGCGGCGCTCCAGCGGGAGCACACCGCCCAGCGGGAACTGGTGCGACGGCGTGACATAGACCAGCCGGGCGGGTGGGAGCAGGTCGACGCGCAGCCCGCGCTCGTCGACCGGGACCGGCACGACGCGCGCGCCGAACGTCTCGAACAGCTGGCGGACGGGCGGGTAGCCCGGGTCCTCGACCGCCACGGTGTCGCCGGGCTGCAGCAGCACCCGGGCGATGAGGTCGAAGGCCTGCTGCGCGCCGTTGGTGACCAGCACGTCGCCCGCCGACGCCTCCACGGAACGGGCGAGGCCGATATGGCGGGCGATCCCCTCGCGCAGGCGCTCCACGCCCGCCGGATCGCCGTACAGGCCGGCGCGCACCAGGCCGCCGCGCAACTCCGCGGCGACGTAGTGCCGCCAGGTCTCCAGCGGGAAGAGCGCCGGATCGGGCGAGCCGACGCTGAAGTCGTACGCGATCGGCCGCGGCTCGGTCCAGAGCGGGTCGTCGAGGTCGCGCCAGCCCGGAGCCGGTCGCGCGGCGCCCGCCGGACGCCGGCCCCGCCCCCGGGAGCCCGCCCCCGCGTAGGCGACGAACGTGCCCGCACCCACCCGGGCGGCGAGGTAGCCTTCGGCCGTGAGGCGCTCGTAGGCCGTCGAGACGGTCGAGCGCGACACCTGCAGCCGTTCCGCGAGCTCGCGCGTCGCCGGCAGCCGCTCGCCGCGGCGGAGGCGTCCGTCGACGACGGCGTCCCGGAGCTGACGGTAGATGCGGTCGGCGCGGTCGCCCCGGTCGCCGATGGCGACGTGGATGTCCACAGCGGCCCCCGAATGGTCTGGTCGGAATCGGTCCGATTGGAGCTTACAACCGTCCAATGGCATTCGTAGCGTTGAGCCATGACCGAACGCATCCAGATCCCGACCCTCGCCCCCGAGGGCTACCGCACCATCGTCAAGCTCGACAGCTACGTCGGCCGCACCGTCGAGGAGCCGCTCGGCGACCTCATCAAGCTGCGCGCCTCCCAGATCAACGGCTGCACCTACTGCGTCGACATGCACTCCGTGGACCTGCAGGGCCGCGGCGTCCCGCTGCGCAAGGTGTTCGCCGTCTCCGCCTGGCGCGAGTCGCCGTGGTTCAGCGAGCGCGAGCGGCTCGCGCTGGAGCTGACGGAGGCCGTGACGCTCATCCACGAGGGCGGCGTCCCCGACGAGCTGTACGAGCGGGCGCTCGCGGAGTTCGGCGAGGAGGGGCTCGCCAACCTGCTGCTCGCCATCGCCACGATCAACGTGTGGAACCGGGTCGCCATCCCGACCAGGATGCAGCCGCCGAGCCTTTGACCCGGCGCCGCACCCGGAAACGACGGAGCGCTCCCCCGGCCGTGGCCGAGGGAGCGCTCCGTGCTGCGGGGGACGCTCAGCTGACGCCGAGCAGGTCGATGACGAAGATCAGGGTCTTGCCCGACAGCGGGTGACCGCCGCCGGCCGGACCGTAGGCGAGCGCCGGCGGGACGGTGAGCTTGCGGCGTCCGCCGACCTTCATCCCGGGGATGCCCTCCTGCCAGCCCTTGATCAGGTTGTTCAGCGGGAAGTTGATCGACTGACCGCGGCTCCAGGACGAGTCGAACTCCTCGCCGGTCTCGTACTCGACGCCGAGGTAGTGCACGTCGACCTTGGCGCCGGGGGTGGCCTCGGCGCCGGTGCCCTCGACGATGTCGACGATCTCGAGGGTCTCGGGAGCCGGGCCCTCCGGGGCGTCGACCTCGGGCTTCTGGTTGGTGTTCTCTGCCATGTCTCCATCCAACCGGTGCGGGCCCGGCCCGTCAAAGCCCGGGGCACAAAACAGCACGGAGCGACGATCGGGGGTTGCGCTCTCCGGGGCGCGGGGGCATCCTTAAGGCCATAACTCGATCCCCCGGGAGAGCTGCAGGCATCGCCGCACCACCGGGGGTCGAGTCCGTTAACGGCCCCCGAAGACCTTGCCGGGGTTGAGGATGCCGAGCGGGTCGAACACCGACTTCAGCTTCACCTGCAGCTCGTACGAGTCCGATCCGAGCTCGTCGGCCAGCCAGCGGCGCTTGAGCATGCCGACGCCGTGCTCCCCGGTCAGCGTGCCACTTAGTTCGATCGCCGTGCGGAACAGGTCGTTGGCGGCGTCCCAGACCGCGGCCGGCACCTCGTCGCCGGTGTAGACGAAGTTGGGGTGCAGGTTGCCGTCGCCGGCGTGCGCGACGGTCGGGATCGGGATGCCGTAGCGCGCGGAGATGCGCTCGATCGCCGCGAACATCTCCGGCATGCGGGAGCGCGGGACCGCCACGTCCTCGATCAGCACCTCCCCGGACGCGGCGAGCGCGGGATGGAACGCCCGGCGCAGCGCCAGCAGCCGCTCGCCTTCGTCGGCGTCCGCGGCGACGCGGACCGTGCCGCCGGTCTCCGCGATCAGCGCGCCCGCCGCCTCGGCGTCGGCGGCGGCGGTGGGGCCGTCGAACTGCACGAGCAGGAAGGCGGCACCTGCGCTCGCGCCGAAGGCGGCCTCCATCGTCTCCCGGCCGAGGTGTGCCGAGATGCGCTCGAGCGCGGGCGCGTCGAGGAGCTCCATGACCGCGGGGCGCAGCCGGGCGGCGGTCACCCGGGCCGACGCCTGCGCCGCGGCGCGCACGTCGGGGAACAGGGCGGCGAGGGTGACCGGCTCCCCCGGCGGGAGGGGCTGGAGCCGGACCGTGGCCTCCACGATGACGCCGAGGGTTCCCTCCGACCCGACGAACAGCGCGGTCAGGTCGTAGCCGGTGACGCCCTTGACGGTGCGGTGGCCGGTGCGCAGCAGGCGTCCGTCGGCCAGCACGACGGTGAGGCCGAGCACCGACTCCCGGGTGACCCCGTACTTGGCGCAGAGCAGCCCGCCCGCGTTGGTGGCGATGTTGCCGCCGATCGTCGAGACGGCGCGGCTGGCGGGGTCGGGCGCGAAGAACAGTCCGAAGGGCTCGAGCGCGGCGTTCAGGTCGGCGTTGATGACGCCGGGCTCGACCACGGCGAGCTGGTCCTCCGCGTCGATCTCCCGGATGCGGTTCATGCCGGACACGTCGAGCACGATGGAGCCCTCCGTGCCGTTCGCGCCCCCGGCGAGCCCGGTCCCGGCGCCGCGCGGGACGACCGGCACGCGGAACTCGCTCGCCGCGCGCAGCGTCGCCTGCACGTGCTCCACGGAGCGGGCGCTGACGAGGGCGAGCGGCATGCCGTCCGCCGTCCAGCCGGAGCGATCCGTCCGTGCTGCGTCGAGCAGCGGGCCCTCCGTGGAGAGCACCCCGGCCGAGACCGCCTCGTCGCCCAGCGCCTCCGCCAGCCACTCCAGTACGTCCATGACCTCAGGCTACCGACCGCGCGGAGCACGTCGGGTCATGTCCGATTTCCGCTATAAAACGTCGGTGGCCGGTGCGAGGCTGGGGACATGACCACGATCGAGCAGGCCGAAGGACGGCTCGCGGACCCGGTGTTCGCCGAGCGCTACCGGGCGATGAGCGCACGGGATGCGCGCTTCGACGGGCAGTTCATCACCGGTGTGCACTCCACCGGCATCTACTGTCGGCCGAGCTGCCCGGCCGTCACGCCGAAGCCGGACAACGTCAGCTTCTACCTGACGGCGGCGGCCGCGCACGAGGCCGGACTCCGGGCCTGCAAGCGCTGCCTCCCGGACGCCGTGCCGGGATCGCCCGAATGGAACGTGCGCGACGACCTGGCCGCGCGTGCCATGCGCCTGATCGCCGACGGCACGGTCGAGCGGGAGGGCGTTCCCGGCCTCGCCCGCCGACTCGGCTACACCCCGCGGCACCTGGGGCGCGTGCTCACGGCCGAGCTGGGAGCCGGCCCGCTGGCGCTCGCCCGCGCGCACCGCGCGCAGACCGCACGACTGCTGCTCACCGGCACCGACCTGCCGATCACCGACGTCGCGTTCGCCGCCGGCTTCCGGAGCGTGCGCCAGTTCAACGAGACCATGGCCGAGGTCTACCGGCTCACCCCGGGGGCGCTGCGGGCGGCCGCCAAGCGCGCGACGGCCGTCGCACACGCGGAGACCGGCGCGACGACTCTGAGCCTGCGTCTGCCGACACGGCCCCCCTTCGATGGGGCGGCGGTGCTCGCCTTCCTCGGCGCGCGGGCCGTGGCGGGCGTCGAGGCGTCCTGGCCGACCGCGGACGGTCCCGCCTACGCCCGCGCCCTGCGCCTCCCGCACGGACCGGCCGTCGTACGGCTCGCGGTCTCCGGCTCGCCCTCCGCCCCCGCCGTGCAGTGCGACGCCGCCCTCGCCGACGTCGCCGACCTCGCGCCGCTGGTCGCCCGCGTGCGGCGGCTGCTCGACCTGGACGCGGACGCCGAGGCGATCGACGCCGCCCTCGCCGCCGACCCCGTGCTCGCGCCGAGCGTGGCGGCGTCGCCCGGCATCCGCCTCCCGGGAGCCGTCGACCCGGAGGAGATCGTCTTCCGGGCGCTCATCGGCCAGCAGGTGTCGGTGGCGGCCGCGCGCACGGCCCTCAGCCGGCTGACGGAGGCACTCGGAGAGCCGATCGAGCTGCCCGTGCCGGGGCCCGACGCGGACGGCGCGCCGGAGCGCTTCACCCGACTGTTCCCCACCGCCGCAGCGATCGCCGAACACGGCCGGGACGTACTGCGCGGCCCCGCGCGCCGCATCGACGCGATCGTGGGCGCGGCGACCGCCCTCGCCGACGGCAGCCTCCGGATCGACGTCGGTGAGTCGCGGGAGGACCTGGAGCGACGGCTGCTCGCGCTCGCCGGCGTCGGGCCCTGGACGGCGGGATACATCGCCCTGCGGGTGCTCGGCAGCCCCGACGTGCTGCTCACCGGCGACCTCGCCCTCCGCCAGGGCGCGGCGCGGCTCGGGTTGCCCTCCGACCCCAGGGGGCTCGCAGAGCGCGGCGCGCGCTGGGCGCCGTGGCGGTCCTACGCGGGCCTGCACCTGTGGCGCGCCTAGGGGGCCCGTCGCGCCCGGGTCACCGGCGCTCGGAAGCGTAGAGTCTCCCCGTGCCCACCACCCTCTCCGTCGTCATCCCCGTGCTCGACGACGCCGCCATGCTGGCGCGCTGCCTCGCCGACCTCGCGGCGCAGCTGCGTCCGGCGGACGAGATCGTCGTCGTCGACAACGGCAGCAGCGACGACAGCGCCGCGGTCGCCCGGGCGGCGGGCGCCCGCGTCGTCGAGCAGCCGAAGCGCGGGATCTGGCCGGCCGCCTCCGCCGGCTACGACGCGGCCACCGGCGACGTGATCGCGCGCCTGGACGCGGACTCCCGTCCTCCCGCCGACTGGCTGCTGCACATCGAGGCCGAGCTGACCGCCGACCCGGAGATCGGCGTGCTGACCGGGCGTGGCGTCTTCTACGACGGCAACCCCGTCGTCGCCGGCCTCGGACAGGTGCTGTACATCGGCGGCTACTTCTGGTCCATGGGCCTCTGGCTGGGCAACCCGCCGATCTTCGGCTCGAACTTCGCGATGCGCCGCGAGGTGTGGCTGGAGGCTCGCGAGCGCGTCCACCGCGACCGCGGAGACATCCACGACGACCTCGACCTGTCGTTCCACCTGGACCTCGACACCGTGGTCCGCTACGACGAGCGCCTCACCGTCGGCATCTCGGCGCGACCGTTCTCGACCTGGCGGGGCTTCGGCCGCCGGCTGCGCTGGGCGTACACCACGCTCGCGCTGCACCTGCCCGAGCAGGCCCCCTGGCGTCGCCGCGTCGCGCGCCGGCGGCGGGCCCACGACGAGCGTGAGGCGCCGGGCGCGGTCGCCTGAGCGGCGCGGGTTCGGCCCGCTCACCGTTCCCCGATAGCCTGGGAGGGTGAGATTCTCGCACCTCAGCACCGACGCCGATGCCCATCCCCGTCTCGCCGCCGTCCTCGGCGACGGCGCGCTCTTCCTCGACGAGGTGATGGAGCGGGCGCCGCGCGACCTGCAGGATCTGATCGAGCGCGGCGACGAGGGTCTGGCCGAGGTCCGTGCCGTGGTCGAGGCGGCGGAGGAGTCCGGCCGTGAGCTGCCCCCGGTGCACGCGCTCCGGCATGCCTCCGCGGTGCTGCGTCCGCCGCACGTGATCGCGATCGGCGCCAACTACGCGGCGCACGCGTCCGAGCTGAAGCTGCGGAGCGAGAAGGCCGCGACCGTCTTCAACCTGTGGCCGAACTCGCTCACCGGCCACGGCGCGACCACCTCGTGGCCCGCCGACCTGTCCACCCAGGTCGACTACGAGGCGGAGCTGGGCGTCATCATCGGCACGCCGACGCGCAACGTCTCGGTGCGGGACGCGCTCGACCACGTCTGGGGCTACACCGTCGTCAACGACATCACGGCGCGCGACCTGCAGTTCTCCGAGGCGCAGTGGTCGCGCTGCAAGTCCTTCGACGGCTTCACGCCCACCGGGCCGGTCGTCGTGACCGCCGACGAGATCCCCGACCCGCAGGACCTGTGGCTGACGACGAACGTCGACGGCGCCATCCTGCAGGACGCGTCCACCGCCGACATGGTGCGCTCGGTCGCCGAGATCATCGAGTTCCTGTCGCGGTCGGCCACCATCCCGCCCGGCACGCTGATCTCGACGGGCAGCCCGGGCGGAGCCGGGTACTCGCGCACCCCCCCCGTGTTCCTGCGCGACCGTTCCACCGTCACCGTCTCGATCGGCGGGATCGGCTACCTGACCACGTACTGCCGCGTCACCTGAGCGCCGCCGGCCGTCGAGTGGGCTAGCGTAGCCTCGTGTCCATCGGTGAGAGGCGCCCGGTCACGGGCGGGGACGACGAGGCCGCGCGCCTCGACGCCGCCCTGCCCGACATCGACTGGTCGGTCGCCCCGGTCGGGACCGTCTTCTCCCGTTTCGACGCCCCGAGCGGCGAGCTGGCGGTCGCCTCGTTGGGTGATCCCGGCGACCCGCGGGTCGTGCTCATCCCGGGGGTGACCGGGTCGAAGGAGGACTTCTACCTCCTCGCTCCGATCCTCGTCGCCGCCGGCTACCACGTGCAGAGCTTCGACCTGGCCGGCCAGTACGAGTCCGCGGAGGCCGGCCCGCCCGACGGTGAGCGCTACACCTACGACCTGCTGGTGGCGGACGTGGTGGCGTTCCTTCGCGACGGCGCCCCCGCGCACGTGCTCGGCTACTCGTTCGCCGGCATCCTCGCCCAGCTCGCGCTCGTTCAGCACCCGGAGCTGTTCCGCTCGCTCACGCTGCTGACCGCCCCGCCGGAGCCCGGACAGTCGTTCCGCGGCGTGCGCATCATCGGCTGGCTGAGCTGGTTCGCCACGCCCCGCCTCGGCGCCTCGCTGATGATCTGGGGCATCGTCACGAACAAGAACCGGGTGTCCGAGAGTCGCCTCGCCTTCGTACGGTCCCGGTTCGCGCTCACGCGCCGCTCCAGCGTGGATGACATCGTCGGCCTGATGAAGCACGTGCCGGATGTGCGCGCCGAGGTCGCCGCGAGCGGCGTCCCGCTCCTCGTGGTCACCGGCCAGCACGACCTCTGGCCCACGCACCTGCACGCCGCGAACGCGAAGGCGCTCGGCGCCCGGTTCGCGGTGTACCGCACCGGCCACAGCCCCTGCGAGACCGCCCCGCACCAGCTGGGGCGCGACATGCTCGCGCTGTTCCGCGAGGCGGAGGCTCGCGGCGCCTGACGGCCACCCCTCGGCACACACCCCGCATTTGGGGGATACCGATCGTCCTAGGCCACAGCACAGGATGAGAGTGCAGCGAGGGGGACGAGATGAACAGATGTCGGAAGCCGACTTCATTCACCCACCGCACGCGCCGCGGCTTCGCGAGCATGTGGGGATGATCCGCTGGCGCCGAACAGGCGACGGCGAATGGGCGATGGAGACAGCCCGGGGCCAATACGTCGGGGGCGACAGCAAGGTCTGGCGCGTCCGCCTGTACGACGGCATCGAGCTCGAGTACGACCTCGAAGATTGGGCTCCGTTCCAGTGAACCCCGCCGGCGTCCTCTCCGGGCGGTCCACCGCCCCGGCCGGAGAGGACGCCGCATCCTGCCCTCCGTTGGGGGGATACGCACATTCTCGCTGCGACCGTAGTGTCTCTTCATGACGCTTCGTCGCCGCCCACATGCCGACGCCTTCTCCGCGGCCCGAGCTTAGGCACGCGCCCGGGCGGGGTACCGTATGCCGCAGATGGACCTCCGCGGCGGCGGGCCCGACTCACCCGAGCCGGGACCCATCGGCCTCCTCGGCCCTCGTCGGCCGCGGTGAAGGACGGGTGCCGGCGCCCGGTGCAGCGAGAGTCAACGGCGCCGGCACCCTTGTCGTCATGTCAGGCACGACGACCTCTATGAATGCCTGCGACAACTCTGGCGAATGAGCGGCCCGGAAGCCTAGACAGCAATGTCCGCATAGCGCCGCCGGCGCCGCAGGAGCACCGTCCAGAGCAGCGCGCCCGAGGCGAGCAGGACCAGCGCCACGCCCCCGGCCGCGTAGAGATCGAGCCCGGTGGCGGCCAGGAGCGCGGTCAGGCTGAGGTAGACCACGGCGGTCGCGTCCGCGCAGGCCGTCACGGCGGCGGCGTCGCCCTGGTGCCGGGAGCAGACGCTCGCGGTGTTGGAGATGCTCTGCGCCGTCGTCCCGGTCCGCACCGTCACTCCGACGGTGACGTCCGGTGCCGACGGCGCCGACGCCGAGAGCGGGCCGAACAGCGTGCAGGTCAGCGTGCCGCCGTACCCGTCGCCGTCCGCCCCGGCGACCGCGCAGTCCTGCCAGCGCGGGAACGCCGTGCTGTCGGTCGTGATCGCGTCCACCCGCAGATCGGCCGGGATCGGGTCGCTCAGGGTGACCTGCTCTGCGGCGCCCAGCCCGAGGTCATTCACCTGGAGGGTGTACGTGAAGCTGCCGCCCGGATGCGTCAGCGACGTGCTCGCCGTCTTGACGATGCCGAGGCTCGCGACCCTCGCGGCGGCGCAGGCCGTCGCCGCCGGCGGATACACCACCGTGTACGTCTCGGTCGGGTTGACCCGGATCGTGACCACCGAGGGGTGGCGCCACGCGTCGGAGGCGACGGTGGACGGGTCGTAGACCAGCCCCTCGAACACCTGCTCGGGCGGGAAGCGCAGCGTGCCGCCGGCGTCGTAGTCACTTGCCCGGATCGGCCGCCAGCCCGGGAATCCGACCCCGACGCCCTTCGCGTCGACCGCGGCGCCCGGCCACAGGATCGCTCCGTCGTCGCCGTCGTGCAGCGTCCTGGTGACTCCGGCGGGGTCCGGCGGGAGGTCGCCGGCCGGCACGCCGTTCTCGCCGGGACGGGACGGCGTCCACTGCAGGGTCACGGGCTCGCCCGACAGGTTCGGCGTGGTGCGGATGGCGTAGTGCAGGTACGGGACGTCCGCCTGGCACTGCACCCAGATGTTGGCGGCGACGGCGCGCTGCGGAACGGATGCGGTGGAGCAGTCGTTGGACGGGTCCACGTCGTCCGCGACCGCCACGCAGGCGCGGTTGTCGATGGTCGCCGGAGGAGTGACCGGCGCCGGCCCGTCCTCGCCCGGCGGCACGGCCTCCACCGGGGCGTCCACCGACCCGTGGACCACCGGCCGCACCAGGACGTGCAGGCGGACGCTGCCGGACGCGCCCGCGGCCAGCGCGGGGATGCGCACCGTCACCACGGCGCCGGCCGCGTCGTACGACGGAGCCCATCCGGCGGTGACGTCGTCGAAGCCGCCGCTGCCCTTCGCGACGTCGAGCGTCAGCTGCGCGGGCAGCACGTCGGTGACGACCGCGTCGGTCGCGGTGGTGTCGCCGTGGTTCGTCACCGTCAGCGTGTAGTCGTAGGCGCTGCTCGCGCCGGGGTCGTCGTCGACCGGGCCTTCCGTGGAGGCGGTCTTCGCGATCCCGAAGTCGATGCGCGGCACGTCGTTCACGGTCGTGCATCCCGTGCCGTCCTCGCCCGGTGACACGCAGTGTCCGGTGTCGGGCCGCAGCGTGTTGGTGAGGGTGCTTCCCGCGGCGTCGCCGGCCACGGTCGCGCTGTAGCCGACGGTCACCGTCGCTCCCGCGGGCACGGCGGGCAGCGTCCAGACGATCCGGTCGGGCCCGTCGAGGCGGAGCCCGGTCCCGAGATCGCCCAGGGTCGCGTGCGCGATCAGGCCGCTCACGTCGTCCCTCTCCGTCTGCCCGGCCGGCAGGTCGACCGCGGTCGGGTTGTGCGCGGACAGGGTGTAGGCGACGGTGCCGCCGGGCAGCACCCGCGTCGGATCGGCCGGGTCGGCCTTCGCGGTGACCCGGGCGGTCTTGGTCAGCTGCAGGTCGGGCGTGCTGGATGTGGTCTCGCAGGCGTCCACCGCACAAGCCACGTCGCGCGGCGGTGTCAGCGCGTTCCGCAGCGTCACGCCCCACGCGTCCGGGGCCACCCGGAAGCGGTAGGCGAGCGTGAAGCTCGGACCGGCCGGGTCGGTGATGGTCCAGTCGAGGCGGCCGCCCTCCAGCGTCGCGGCGCCGGCGGACGCGGACAGGCTGCCCGGCACGAACGACGCGTGCGGCGTCAGCCCGCTCAGGTCGTCCACGTCGCCCAGCGAGAGGGACCGCGGCAGCACTCCCCCGGTGTGCGTGAGCGTCAGGACGTAGCGGATGACGTCTCCCGGCATCACGGCGGCGCCGCGATCGCTCGACTTGCTCAGCGTCCAGGCGGCGGGGATCGCGCGGTTGGTGAACGTGCACACCACGTCGTCGCCCTCGGCCAGGTGCAGCGTCGGGTCGGCCGCGGAGGTGTCGAGCACCGTGCCGTCGACCGTGTTCGTGCAGGTCAGGCCGGCGAGCTCGTAGCCGGCCGGCGCCGCCGTGGCGTCCTCCGCGAGCGTGTAGTCGCCGACCGCGACGCCGATGCGCGTGATCGCCGGATCCGGTGCGGCCGGGTCGTCCGAGCCGGGGCCGGAGAACGTGGTCGGACCGTGGGCGGACAGCACCCAGTCGCTCGGGACGCCGCGCCCGCCGGTCTCGCCGTTGTCGACGACCTTCACCAGCGTCAGCCGGGGCAGCGTCGCCGTGTTGGTGATCCGGCAGGTGACGTCGGCGCCGAGCGGGATCGTGACGGCCGACCCGTCGACGCTCGCGCCCTCGCAGCTCCACTGACCGGCGGCGAAGCCGGACGGGCCCGACTCGGACAGGTCGTACCTCCCGGCCCAGACGGGAACGGCGGCGACGCCGTCGGCGCGGCCGGGGTCGCCGCGTCCGCTGACCGGGCCGAAGCCGCCGAAGGCCGGGGTCGCGGTCAGGGTCCAGTCGTGCGGCGTCTTCGCGGTCCCGCTCCCGTCGGAATCGGCGACCTCCTTGATCAGCGTGAGGTGCGCGGGCCGCGGCGTGTTCGTGAACGTGCAGGTCACGTCCGTCCCGGCCGTGAGCTCGATCGCGCCGCCGGCCACGGTGACCGGGCGGTCGTCCTGATCGGTGCAGACCAGAACGGTGAGGGCGTAGCCCGGGATGTCCGGACCCTCGCTGAGCGCGTACGTGCCGCTCGGCACCCGCACCGCGGTGATGGCGGGGTCGGGGTTGCCTGCCGTGTAACGTCCGCTGATCGTCCGGCCGGAGCCGCCGATCGCGGTCAGCGTCCAGTCGGCGGAGGACCGGTCGCCGCCGAAGCCCGGCGCCACGGTCTTCACCAGCGTCAGGGTGCCCGTCGGCACGTCGGCGCAGGCGTCGGACTCGCGGGCCACCGTACCGGTCGTGAGCGTCGCCGCGTTGAACAGTCCGGTCCCCGCGCCGTCGCAGGCCGCCTGCGCGGTGTCCAGAGCGGCGACGTCGACCTCGAGGACGACGGTGTAGCGGTCGGTGACGGGATGCTCCGGGCTGCCGCCCCCGATCGCCGCCCCGGCGGCGAGCCGGCCGCCGTCGTACGCGATCGGGTCGCCGTTCTTCGTCGCCGTCGCAGAGACCACGGCGGCGCCGGGCGCGGGCTGCGGCGTGTCGAGCAGGTCGTAGAGCTGCGGCTTGGGGGTGGCGTTGGTGACGACGATGTCGTAGCCGATGGTCAGGTGGCCGTCCTGGCCCTGCGCGACCTCACCGGCGGTCTTCCGCACGGTGAGCACGCCCGGGCTGTCGCAGGCGGACGACGAACCGCTCGCGCCGGCGGAGGTGACGGTCGCCGTGTTGAGGAAGCCGCCGCTTCCCTCGCCGCTCGGGCAGTCGGTGGTTCCCTCGCGCCAGGCGTCGGCTCCGACGGCCGCGACGACGGTCACGATGTAGCTCGCGGTCGCGCCCGCGGCGAGCGCCGCGCCCCGGGCGAGGGCGGCCGTGGCGCCGGAGAAGGCGCCGGAGCTCGGCCCGGTCCAGGTCGCCTCCTGCACGGCGATGCCGGCGCCGAAGCGCAGCGTGTCGTCGAGGTCGTAGCTGGTGGCGGCCAGCGTGCTGCGGTTGGCGACGGCGAGCGCGTACCGCACGGTCCAGGTGCCGTCAGGGTTCTGGGTCGCGGGTCCGGCCAGCGTCTTCTGCAGCCGCACGCCCTGGTCGCGGTGCGTGTTGGTCAGGGTGCAGACGACGGTCTGGCCCGCCGCCAGCCCGTGGAGCGTCGCACTGCCGGCGCCGGTGCGGTCGAGGGTGAGCGTCCCGCCCGAGGCGTCGGCGCAGGCCCAGTCGCCTGCCGCGAACTCGTCGGTTCCCGCGGCGCCGTCCTTCGGCGCCTCGGAGAGCCGATACGCGACTCCGGTGCGCACCGCGACGGCGTCCGTGTCGCCGCCGTCGACGTCGGTCACGGTCGGCGAGCCCTCCCCCGTGCCCGTGAGCACCCAGTCGGTGGGCGGGAGGACGCCGTCGGTGACGACCTTCTTCAGTTGCAGGGTCGGAGGGATCTCGGCGAGCGGGTTGTCGAGCGTCACGCGCAGGTCGTCGCCCGCGCCGATGGTGAGCTGTCCCGGGTCGAACGCCGGGTCGCCCCAGCGGCCGCCGGGCACCGCGGCCGGGGCGTCCTCCTGGAAGGTCACCACCGCGCCGGCGGGCAGACCGGTGACGCTCTGCGGCACGCCGTCGATCAGGCCGAGGGTTCCCGTCCCCGCCTGGCCGGCGATCCCGCCGGTGTAGGCGTAGTGGACGGTGAACACCGTCCCCGACGGCAGCAGCGAGGCGCCGTCGCCGGTCACGCGCTTGACGACGGTGAACCCGCCCGTGTCGAGGGAGGAGACGTTGGTCAGGGTCACGGCGACGGTCGCGCCGCTCTCGGTGACGGTCACGGGGCCGGCCGGGCTGAAGCTGGCGGAGCGCCACGTGACGCCGGGGAACGACGCGTGCGCTCCCTCGGTCAGGGCCACGGCGGCGCCCACCGGCACGTCGGGGACGGCAACCGCGACGCCGTCGTTGTGCAGGGTGATCGTCCCGTCGCCCGCCGGGTAGCCGCCGTCCGGGTCGGCGTCCCAGTGGTACGTCACCGGGAACGCGGCGTCGGCCGGCACCGCACCGGCGCCGTCGGCGACCACCGATTTGACGACGCTGATCGTGCCGGTGTCGTGGCGGATCGGGTTGGTCAGCGTGACCGCGACATCGTCGCCGTCACCGATCACGATGTCGTTGGCGGAGAACACCGGGTCGCCCCAGGTGCCGTTCGGGATCGCCGGCCGCGCGGCTTCCGAGAGGTGGACGACGGCGCCCTGCGGGATCGGTCCCGACCGCACGGCGCCGCCGTCCGGGGTCACCGTGAGGTGACCCGACCCGGACGGGTAACCCGATCCCGCCGGGTAGCTGTAGTCCACGGTGAAGGGCGTGTCGCCCGGCACGAGCCCGGCGGCGCCGGTGACCTTCTTCGTGACGGAGAACGTGCCGCGGTTCAGCGTGTAGGTGTTGGTGACGACGACGTGGAGCGTCGTGTCCTTGTCGGTGATCCGGAGCGGGCTGTCCGGCGAGAAGGCGACGTCGCTCAGCGACGCGCCCGCGACCGGGGCCGCCGGCAGCTCGCCCAGCACGACGCTCGCGCCGACCGGCACCGGCGGCCCCGCGACCACCACCCCGTCGTTGCGGACCGTGAGCACGCCGTCGCCGGCCGGGAAGCTGCCGTCGTCCGCGGCATCCCACTGGTAGTGGATGCGGAAGGACGCGTCCGCTCCGACCAGCCCGGCGGCGTCGCCGGCCACGGCCTTGCGCACGTCGAAGCTGCCGGTGTCGTGCGTGATCGGGTTCGTGAGCACTACCGCCGTGACCGTGCCGTCGCCGATCACGATGTCGTTGGCGGAGAACGACGGCTCGCCCCAGCTGCCGTCGGGGATCGCCGGCCGATCCGGCTCGGTGAGGTGCACCACCGCGCCCTGCGGGAGCGGACCCGAGGTCACCGCGCCGCCGCCCGGCGTCACGGTGACCTCGCCCTGCCCGGCGGTGAAGCCCGTTCCGGCCGGGTAACTGTAGTGGACGGTGAACGGGGTGCTCGGCGGCACGAGGGCCGCGTCGCCGGTGACGCGCTTCTCGACAGAGAACCGTCCCGTGGCGAGGGTGGCGGTGTTGGTGACCGTCACGGCCGTGGTGGTGCCTTTCGTGCCGACCGTGACCGGGCTGCCCGGCGAGAACACCCCGGCCGCACCCCAGTGGATGCCCGCGATCGGGGCCGGCGTCGCCTCGCCGAGGGTGACGACGGCGCCCGCCGGCACCGCGACGGGCGCGCTGGCGCCGCCGCCCGCCGCGACGGTGACCGTCCCGGAGGCGGCCGGGTACACGCCGGCCTTGGCCGGGTACGACCAGTTCACGGTGAAGGCCGTGCCGGCCGGCACCGCGCCGGCGCCGTCGCCGTCGACCCGCTTCTCGACGGTGAAGGCCGCCCGGTCGAGCGCGATCGGATTGGTCAGCGTGACCGCGGCGGTGGTGTCCGCGGCGATCGTCAGCGTGGGCGACGGCGCGAACGCCGGGGCGCCCCAGGTGGCGCCCGCAACGCCGGGTGGCGTCGCCTCCGTGAGGGCGACGACCGCACCCGTCGGAAGCGCGGGGCTCGTCGCCGTCGCTCCGTCGGTCAGCGTCAGGTCGCCGCTTCCCGCGGCGAAGCCGGCGCCGGCCGGGTAGCTGTAATGCACCGTGAAGGTCTTCCCGGCGGCCGCCGGCGCGCCGTCGCCCGTGACGTGCTTGGTCACGCTGAAACTCCCGTAGGTCTGCACGATGCGGTTGACGAAGACGCACGACATGGACACTCCCGCCGCGCCCGTGAAGCTGATCGTCGTCCCCGCGCCGCCGATCGCGACCGGCTGGCCGTCGACGCGACACGACGAGGCCGCGCGGTCGAGGGCGTAGCCCGGCTGCGCCGTCTCGGTGAGGGACACCGTCGGCGTCGTGCCGGCCGGGATGCCCACGGTCGCGCTGGTGAAGCCGGTGCTCCCGTTCTGCGTCGCCGTGGGCGCGAAGGCGTCGATCGTCCCGGACGAGACGGTCCCGGCGAAGCTCCACCCGTTGGCGGCGGCCGCGTTGTCGACGATCGAGCCCGCCGCCGTCTCGATCCGCTTCTGGACCGTCACCGTGTTGCTGCAGGAGCCGGCGGCCAGCTGCTGCAGCGTGGCGCCGAAGCCGGTGTCGGAGGCGGCGAAGTAGTCGCTGTCCGCGACGGGACCGGAGACCGCGCGCAGGTTCTCGGCGCCGCCGTCCACGCCGATCCCGACGGCGACGAGCCGTGCGCCGAGCGCGCCCTTGATGCGGTTGGCGGAGAACATCCCCTGTTCGACGTAGGCGATGCGCGCGTTGCTGCCGTCGACCGTTCCGGCGCCGTAGGTGGTCGGGTTGCCGTCGGTGAGCAGGATGACGAGGTCGAAGCCGGCGCCGACCTGGCCGAGCCCGCGATCCCAGTTGGTGGAGCCGGCGGGCGTCGCGAGCCCGTCGATGAAGGAGTGCAGGGGCTGCGCGGCCGCCGCGCTCGCGGTGGAGGTCGCGCCGACGCTCGGCCCGACGGCGTCGGAGAACGTGTAGACGGCGAGGGTCGACGGCGTGCCGGTGAGCGAGGTGACGACGTCGTTCGCGGCCGCCTTGAGCGCCGTCTGCTTCGACCCGGACATGGAGCCGGACTGGTCGAGCACGAGCCCGATGCGCAGACCGCAGCGCTGCTGGACCGCCGGGTTCTGGAGCGACTGCGCCAGCATCCCGCTGAACCGGTTGCCGCTGGCGTCGGTGTAGACGCTGGAGACGTCCGTTCCCGGCACCGTCGTGGTGGAGTTCGCCGCGAGCGTCCCGGTGCGGAAGCCGTAGGCGGTGGGCGACCCGCTCGACGAGCCGCCGACGTCGAGGGTCGGGTTCAGGTAGTAGCCGGATGCCGCGGTCTGCGCCGAGACGGTGTACGCGGACCCGGCCGGCACGGCGATCGTGCACTGCCCGGAGACGATGGCACAGGTGGCCGGCGCTCCCCCGCCGACCGGGACCGCCTGGTAGACGGCTCCGTCGGGCAGCGCGCCGACGCTCGACGTGCCGGTGCGCTGCCCGCCCGCGCGGACCACGATCGACGCCGTCGGCGGCGCCTGGTACGTGTTGGTGACGGTGCAGGACGCCGTGTCACCGGCGTGCAGCTGCAGCCCGGTGAGCGCCCCGGCGGCGAAGGTCCCGTTGTCGCTGGCGCCGGTGCAGGCGATGCCGCTGAGCGTGTAGTTCGCCGGGCCGCCGCTCTCGGTGAGGGTGTAGCTGCGGAGCACGCCCGCGGCGTTTCCGCTGGTCTCGGTCGGTGTGACGGTCTGGACGACGCCGCTCTGCAGGGTGTAGCCGATCGCGGGGCTGACGTTGCCACCGTTGTTGCGCTTCCCGGTGAGGGTGTAGGTCCACGAGGAGGGCGTCGCGGTGCCTCCTCCGGCGTTGACGACCACGCCGGTGACGGTCAGCACGGGATCGCCGGCGGCGAGGGCCGTCGCCTCCGGCGCGGCCGAGCGGGAGGACGGGGCGGGGTCGGACGTGGCCGCCGGGGCCGGTGCCGCCGGTGCGGGATCCGCGGGGGCGGCGCTCGCAGCCGCGGGCGCCGGGACGTCGGACGCCGACGCCGGGGCGGGTTCGGTC
>QKXI01000002.1 GCA_003367665.1 Leifsonia sp. ku-ls
CTGCCGGTGAGTTGGCTGCGGGGAGCATCTTGGATGTGATCGCTGCCAAGCCGGAGGCGGTGTTGGGGTTGGCGACCGGGTCCTGCCGGTGAGTTGGCTGCGGGGAGCATCTTGGATGTGATCGCTGCCAAGCCGGAGGCGGTGTTGGGGTTGGCGACCGGGTCGACGCCGTTGGTGGTGTACCGGGCGTTGGAGCGGGGCATCCGGGAGCGGGGGATCGATGTCTCGCACGTGCGCGGGTACGCGTTGGATGAGTATGTGGGGTTGCCGGCCGGGCATCCGGAGTCGTATCGGGCGGTGATCACCCGGGAGGTGGTGGAGCCGCTGGGGCTCACCCCGTCGCTGATCCATGTGCCGAACGGGTCGTTGGAGCGCATCGAGCACGCCGGCGCGGACTATGAGCGGGCGATCGCGGAGTCCGGTGGGGTGGATGTGCAGTTGTTGGGCATCGGCACGGACGGGCACATCGGGTTCAACGAGCCGGGGTCCTCGTTCGCGTCGATCACCCGGGTGAAGACGTTGACCGAGCAGACCCGGCGGGACAATGCCCGGTTCTTCGCGTCGGAGGATCAGGTGCCGATGCACTGCATCACCCAGGGTCTCTCGACGATCTTGAAGGCGCGGCATCTGATGCTGTTGGCGTTCGGGGAGGGCAAGGCGGAGGCGTTGGCCGGGGCGGTCGAGGGTCCGGTGTCGGCGTCGAACCCGGGTTCGGCGATCCAGTTGCACCCGCATGTGACGGTGCTGGTGGACGAGGCCGCCGCGTCCCGGCTGCGCAACCTGGACTACTACCGCTACGCCTACGCCAACAAACCCGCCTGGCAGACCCTCTGACGCTCAGGCGGTGAGGACGGCGCCGTCGGCGACGACGGTGCGCACCTGCCAGTCGTGGTCGAGCAGCACGGCGTCGGCCACGTAGCCGGTGTGCAGCCGTCCGAGGCGGTGGTCCTCGCCGAGGACGCGCGCAGGCGTGCGGGTGAGCGCGGTCACCGCCGCGACCGGGTCGACGCCGGCGAGCGTGACGGCGTTGCGGAGGGCGGCGTCCTGGGTCAGCGTGGAGCCGGCGATCGTGTCGGTGCCGGACAGCACGGCGAGCCCGTCGTGCACGGTGACGTTGAGGCCGCCCAGGCTGTAGTCGCCGTCCGACGCGCCCGCCGCGGCCATCGCGTCGGTGACCAGGGCGACGCGGCCCGGCGCCTCGCGGAACAGCAGCGCCGCGACCGACGGATGCACGTGCAGGCCGTCGAGGATGAGCTCCAGCGTCACCTCGGGGTTCTCGATCGCCGCCATCACCGGCCCGGGCGCGCGATGGTGGATGCCGGGCATGGCGTTGAAGGCGTGCGTGAGCAGCCGGGCGCCCACCTCGAACGCGCGTGCGGCCTGCGCCTGGTCCGCGGTCGTGTGCCCGACGCCGACCACGACGCCGGCCTCGATCAGCACGCCGATCGCCTCCAGGGCGTTCGGCAGCTCCGGCGCGATGGTCGCGGTGCGGAGGGTGCCGCGGGCCGCGCCGATCAGCTCCTCCACCGCCTCGGGCTCGGGGTCGCGTAGGAAGCGCGCGTCGTGCGCTCCCCGCCGCTCCGGCGCGAGGAAAGGTCCCTCGAGGTGCGAGCCGAGCACCAGCGGGTCGGTGGCGGCGAGCTCGGCGACGATGCCGAGGCTCTCGCGCAGGGAGGCGAGCGGATTCGCGACGTGCGAGATCAGCGAGCGGGTGGTGCCGTGGGCGCGGTGGGTGGCGAGTGCGGCGCGCATCTCCTCCACGCCGTCGTCGTACGGGTGGCCGCCTCCGCCGTGGCAGTGCAGGTCGAGGAAGCCGGGCGTCAGCCAGTGGCCGCCGCCGTCGACGACCGTCGTGCCCTCCTCGGCGGCGTGGGCGCGCCATCCCGTGCCCGTCCCGGTCGCGACGATGTGCGCGCCGTCGGCCAGCAGCCAGAAGTCGTCGACGCGCCCGTCCGCGTCGAGCTTGCGGGCGCCGTGGACGACCAGCCGGGTCATGCGAACTCGCGTCGTCCGTTGAGAACGCCGCTCACGGTCGCCACCACGGCGAACACGATCGCGACGACGGGCTGGCCCAGATTCCACCAGGCGAACGCCGCGGACCCCATGACGACGATCTCCACGATCGCCTTCACGAACGCGTCCACGTGGAGCACCGCCTTGGGTGAGCGGAACAGCGCCCAGAGCAGGATCGCGATCACGGGCGCGCCGATGCCGACCAGGATGTTCCACGGCAGCGGCCAGGCGACGAAGCCCCAGATGCCGAGCGAGACGATCGCGAACAGCTCGAGCAGGAACCGGATCACGTCGTTGACGCCGACCTTGACGGCGGGGTGCTGTTCTGGCGCGGAAGTCACCACGTCAGTCTACCGAGGGGGACCTAGCGGAAGATGATCGTCCTGGCGCCGTCGAGCAGCACGCGGTCCTCGGCGAACCACTTGACCGCCTGCGTCAGGGTGCGGCTCTCCTCGTCCTGGCCGATCGCCACCAGCTGCTGCACGGTGTTGGTGTGGTCGACGCGGACCACGTTCTGCTCGATGATCGGCCCCTCGTCGAGGTCGCTCGTGACGAAGTGCGCCGTCGCGCCGATGAGCTTCACGCCGCGCGCGTGCGCCTGGCGGTACGGGTTCGCGCCCTTGAAGCCGGGGAGGAAGGAGTGGTGGATGTTGATCGCCCGTCCCGCGAGCCGCTCGCACAGCTCCGGCGACAGGATCTGCATGTACCGGGCCAGCACGACCAGCTCGATGTCGTGCTGCTCCACCGCCTCCAGGATGCGCCGCTCGAACGCGGCCTTCGACGCGGCGTCGGTAACGGGCCGCGACTCGAATGGGACGCCGTAGAAGCCGGCCAGGTCGCTGAGTGTGTCGTGGTTGGAGAGCACGAGCGGGATCTCGACCGGCAGCTGGCCGGCGCGCTGCCGGAACAGCAGGTCGTTGAGGCAGTGCGCCGCCTTCGAGACCAGCACGAGGGTGCGCAGCGGCCGGCCGACGTTGTCGACGCGGTGCGTCATCCCGAACCGCTCCACCACCGGCGCGAGCGCCTGCTCGAACTCGTCGCGGCGCGCCTCCGACTCGACCTGCAGCCGCATGAAGAACCGCCCGGTGTCGGTGCTGGCGAACTGCTGGCTCTCGGTGATGTTGCCCCGCGCGGCGACGATCGCGCCGCTCACGGCATGGACGATGCCAGGGCGGTCGGCGCAGCTGAAGGTGAGCACCCAGTGGTTGGAGGGGGACGAGTCGGTCACCTTGACAGGGTAGCGGTATCCGGGGGGAGTGCTAGGGTTGATTGATATCCAAAATATGTTTGCATTTAGGGGGCATTCATGATGAAGCACGTTTCCGTTGTCGTCGATCTCGACGTGGACATCTATGAGACCATCGAGCGATTCGCGGAAGGCTCGCGCCGCACGATGGAGGAGGAGCTGCATTACATCATCGGTCAGGCCGCCGTCGGGGAGCCGGTCGATCACGGTCCGGACATCCGAAAGCTCGGCTTCGTGGAGTTCATCCGCAACCGGGTCGAAGCGATGGACGAATGATCGTCGTCGACACGAACGTCCTCTCCGAGCTGGCCAAGAGTCGGCCCGATCCACGGGTCGTCCGCTGGTTCGAGGCGACGAGCCCGGAAGGCCTTTACATCACGGCGGTGACCGTGACCGAGATGTTGACGGGGGCCAATCGGATGGACGACAACCCCAGCTCAGACGCGAAGGCCGAGGTGATCCTCGAGGTCCTCGCGCGATACCACCGGAAGACTCTTCCGTTCGACGTTCTGGCGGCCGCTGAGTGCGCGAACATCACCTCGCTGCGCTTCGCGGCCGGCCGCCCGATCGCCATCGCCGACGCGATGATCGCCGCCACGGCGATCGCCGTCGAGGCCGACGCGATCGCGACGCGCGACAAGGACTTCGCCGACGTCGGCATCCCCGTCCTCGACCCCTGGGCCGCCTGACCTCGCCCTGTTGACGACCGCCAGGGCGGTGCACCACGATCGGTGCATGACCACCACCGGTGAGGACCGCCCCGACGCCCGGACGGGTGCGGCGTCCGCCTTCAATGTCGAGCTGAACGGGCTCAACACCATCCACGAGAGCGAGCGGCGCGGGAAGCCGCGAGACCTGTTCTGGCCGTGGTTCGGCGCCAACGTCTCCGTGTTCGGGCTCAGCTACGGTTCGTTCCTGCTCGGGTTCGGCATCTCGTTCTGGCAGGCGACCATCGTCGGCGTCGTGGGCATCGTCGCCTCCTTCCTGCTCTGCGGGGTCATCTCGCTCGCGGGCAAGCGCGGGTCCGCGCCGACGATGGTGCTCAGCCGGGCCATGTTCGGGGTCGAGGGCAACCGCGTGCCGTCGTTCCTGTCCTGGCTGCTGACCGTCGGGTGGGAGACGGTGCTCGTGTCGCTCGCGGCGCTCGCGACGGCCACGGTGTTCCAGCAGCTCGGCTGGGAGGGCGGTCTGGTCACCAAGCTGGTGGCGCTCGTCGTCGTCGTCGCGCTCGTCATCGTCGGCGGCGTGATCGGCTTCCACCTGATCATGCGCATGCAGATGGTGATCACGATCGTCACCGGCGTGCTCACGATCCTCTACATCCTGCTGGTGCTCGGCCACATCGACCTCGGCGCCGTCGCGGCGCTCCCGGCGGGCGACACGCCGCACGTGATCGGCGGCTTCGTCTTCATGCTGACCGGGTTCGGGTTGGGATGGGTGAACGCGGCGGCGGACTACTCCCGCTACCTGCCGCGCTCCTCGCGCAGCGGAGCCGTCGTGGGCTGGACCACGTTCGGCTCCTCGCTCGCGCCGGTCATCCTGCTCCTCTTCGGCATCCTGCTCGCCGGCTCGTCGTCGAAGCTCAGCCAGGCGATCGGCGCCGACCCGATCGGCGCGCTGGCGTCGCTGCTCCCGACGTGGTTCCTGGTGCCGTTCGTGATCGTCGCCGTCCTCGGTCTGGTCGGCGGCGCGGTGCTCGACATCTACTCGTCGGGTCTCGCCCTGCTGAGCGTCGGCGTGCGCGTGCCGCGGTACGTCGCGGCCGGCATCGACGGCGTGATCATGACGGCCGGCGCGATCTACGTCGTGCTCTTCGCCACCGACTTCATCGGGCCGTTCCAGGGCTTCCTGATCACCCTCGGCGTGCCGATCGCGGCGTGGTGCGGCATCTTCGTCGCCGACACGCAGCTGCGCAGACGCGACTACGCGGAGGCCGAGCTGTACGACAGGAACGGACGCTACGGCTCCGTGCGCTGGCTCCCGATCGCGCTGATCGTCATCGGCACCGCGATCGGCTGGGGGCTCGTGACCAACACCTACGCCGACTGGCTCAGCTGGCAGGGCTACCTGCTCGGCCCGATCGGAGGCAAGCAGGGCGACTGGGCCTTCGCCAACCTGGGCGTTCTGGTCGCCCTGGTGATCGGCTACCTGGGCACGCTGCTGTTCTCGCGCGCGGCGGTGCGCCGCCAGGAGCAGCGATGACCGGGGGACCGACCCTCGTCGTCATCGACATGCAGCAGGTGTTCGGCGACCCGGCGAGCCCCTGGTTCACGCCGCGGTTCGCGGACGCCGAGGCCACGATCGCCGGTCTCGTCCCGGCGTTCGGCGACCGGGTCGTCTTCACCCGGTTCGTCGCGCCGGAGCGTCCGGAGGGCGCCTGGGTGCCGTACTACGAGCAGTGGCCCTTCGCCCTCGTTCCCGCGGACGACCCGATCTACGACCTCGTGCTCGCGTTCCGCGACACCGGGCACGCCGTCGTCACCGAGCCGACCTTCGGCAAGTGGGGCCCGTCGCTGCGGGACGCGCTGCGCGGCTCCACGGAGGTGGTGCTGGCGGGCGTCTCCACCGATTGCTGCGTGCTCAGCACCGCCCTCTCCGCCGCCGACGCGGGCGTGCACATCCGGGTCGCGGCGGACGCCTGTGCGGGGCTGAGCGACGCCGACCACCAACGCGCGCTGGATGCGATGGCGCTGTACGCCCCGCTGGTCGAGATCACGGACTCCGCCGCGGTGCTTGACGGCCTCCGGTAGAATCGGACGTGGTCGGCGGTTCCCGCACGGCCCTGGGCGCGCACATCGGCGCGTAGTCGACCCGCCATTCCCCCCGGAGCTCCGGGACGCGCACCGCGCGGAATGGCCGGGGAACGCCATCCGTTGGACAGATCCGGTATGACTGCCACTTCGACGATCCCGGCGCGCGTCGCGCCGAAATTCCCCTGGACCGGGCTGATCGCCCTCGCCGCCGCGACCTTCCTCTCGGTGACGAGCGAGATGATCCCCACCGGGCTCCTGCCCGACATGAGCGCCTCGCTCGGCGTGAGCGAGGCGCAGATCGGCCTGCTGGTGACCGTGTTCGCCTTCACGGTCGTCGTGACGAGCACCCCGCTCACCGCGCTGACCAGACGCTGGCCGCGGCACGGGCTGCTGATCGGCATCCTCGTCGTGCTCGGCGTCTCGAACGCCCTCACCGCGATCGCGCCGAGCTACGAGTTCGTCGTCGGCTCGCGCATCCTCGGCGGCGTCGCGCACGGCATGTTCTGGTCGATCGTCGGCGCCTATGCCGGACACCTCGTGCCGAAGGAGCAGATCGGCCGTGCCGTGTCGATCACCCTGGGCGGTGGGACGCTCGCCTTCGTGCTCGGCGTGCCGCTCGGCACGTTCGCGGGTCACGTCTTCGGCTGGCGGCTCTCGTTCGGGCTGCTGGCCGCCCTGATGGCCGTTGGCGCGGTCGTGATCTGGAGGTTCCTGCCGGCCGTTCGGCGCGAGGAGGACGGTGCGGGCGCCCGCCGCCGCGACCGATCGGCGCCGAAGGTCCGCGACCGCAGCATCCCGGCCGTGGTGATGGTGTGCCTGATCGCGGCCGTCACCATGGTGGGCCACTACGCCTTCTACACGTTCGTCGTGCCGTTCCTCACGGGCCCGATGGGCGTGCCCGCCGGCAATGTCGGCGCCCTGCTGTTCGTGTACGGCATCGCCGGCGCCGGCGGCCTGCTGCTGGCGGGGTCGGTGCTCGGCCCGCGCCCGCAACTCGGCCTGATCGTGACGCTGCTGGTGACCGGGGCGTCCGTGGCGGCGCTCGCGGTGGTCTCGGCCCAGCCCGTCGCCGCTCTGATCGCGTTCCTGCTCTGGGGCCTCGCCTTCGGCGCGCTGCCGCCCCTGCTGCAGACGCGCCTGCTGCACACCTCGTCTCCGGCGTTCCGCGACACCGCGAGCGCCCTGTACACCACGTCGTTCAACATCGGGATCGGCGGTGGCGCCCTCGTCGGCTCGCTGATCTTCGACGCCGGCGGCCTCATGCTGCTGCCGTGGTGCTACGTCGGGCTGCTGCTGGTCTCCGTCGTCCTCGTCTTCGTGGTCGGACGCCTGGACCGCCGGCCCTGACCTCGGTGGGAATCAGGCGTCCGGCTCGATCCGGAAGCGGAACTCGCGCCCCTGCCGGAACGGCTCGACGAGCTCGACGTTCTCGAACGCGGCGCCGCCGGGGATCGGCGCCGTGCTCGCCCAGTAGGCGGCGCGTGCGTTGACCAGCGCCCGCAGTCGCGGGTCCGGGTCGGCGGCGACCCAGGTCTGCACCGCACGGAGGCCGGAGTACTTCCAGTGCTCGGCGACATCGTCCGCATAGAGCGCCGCGGTCGGATCCGCCTCGTCGGTGGTCGCGGAGAGTTCGACCTCGCCTGCCGCGGTCCGCGGGAGCCGGTCGAGGCCGAACGCGGCGTGTTCGGCGAAGCCGCTTCCGCCGAACCCCGGCCACAGCTCGGCCGGGGTCACCGTGCCGTCGGCGAGGTGCAGCCGGCGCAGGCGCGCGTAGTTGCCCATCGTCGCCGTGACGACGCAGAAGGCCAGCGGCGCGGAGCCCGCGAGTGCGATGGTCGACACGCCCACCTCGTGCGGCCGGTCCTCGCGGAAGCGCAGCCGCACGGCGACGGACGCGCCGTTGGCGAAGCGCTCCGAGACGACGTGCACCGTCAGCGTGCCGACGCCGTCCACCGTCTCGACGACCCCTCTGGCCGGGCTCAGCGGATCCCGTGGGGCGGCGGCGTCGTCGGAGAGCCGGTCGACGCTCCAGAAGCGCTTGCCCTCGGCGTCGTCGAGGTCGCTGTGTTCGAGCTCCGAATAGCCGCGCTCCGTCGCGCCGACCGGGATGGGCTCGATGGCGAGGAAGTTGACCAGGCGCTCGCGCGGATGCCCGAGGTACGGCGCGAAGATCCGGAGCAGTCCCCGCGGGCCGGGGAGCGGGTGCAGGCCGACCTGCAGTCCGTCCGGGTGGCCCCAGCGCGGCTCGGCCGGCGCGGTCTCCGCCGGCCGCAACCACCCGCCCTCCACCACCGGGAGGGCGGGTGCCGTGGTGTTCGTCGTGCTCATCGTCGAGTCCCTTCTGCGTGTCGGAGTCGACGGACACTGTAGCGGGAAAGCGCGAAACGTGAAATCGGTTTCTAGCAATCAATCACTGGAAACCCGGCCAATTCCAACGGTTTGGTGCCGACTCTTGACGAAACCGATTTCTTACGATCTACTGTTGTCCATCGATTCCGGGCGGAATCGATGCTCGACGGAGAGGACAACCGTGACACCGCGTCAGCCGATCGGTACCCGCACCCGCCGCGGTGCCGCGGTGGCGACCGTCGCGCTCCTCTCCACCGCCGTCCTGGTCGGCTGCACCACCGCCTCCGCCGCGACCAAACTCGACCCGGCTCGCAAGCCGTTCGTGCTCGCGGGCGTGACGAACGTCGAACAGGTCGCGCAGCTGACCGGGCATGATTCTCTCAACAAGACCGGCCGCTTCGAAATCGCGGGACAGGACCTCGGCTCCATGTTCCAGGCCGACGGCAAGACCTGGTTCGTCTTCGGCGACACCTTCGGTCAGCGCGCCGACGGCCAGACCGGCGGAGGCGGCACCGAGTGGAGGTCGAACGCGCTCGCGTACACGACCGACACCGACCCCTCCGACGGCATCCGCTTCGACGGCTACATCGCCGACGACGTCGGCTGGGCGAAGGAGCTGATCGACAGCAAGAAGGTCGACGGCACCGAGATGACGGCCATCCCGACCTACGGCTTCGAAGCGAACGGCGCCATGTACCTGGCGTACATGTCGGTCAAGCACTGGGGCGAGCCGGGGGAGTGGGAGACCAACTTCGCGGGTCTCGCGAAGTCCACCGACCACGGCCAGACGTGGACAAAGCTCGACCGGCCGCGCTGGGGCGGGAACAGCAACTTCGTCCAGGTCAGCGTGGCGAAGCTCGACGGCGAGCTCTACTTCTGGGGCGTCACGCACGGCCGGTTCGGCGGCGTCCAGCTGATGAAGGTCCCCGAGAAGCAGGTCGAGGAGCAGTCCGCCTACCGCTACTTCGCCGGCACGGCCGCCGACGGGACGCCGCGCTGGAGCTCGGACGAATCCGCGGCGAAGACGATCGTCGACGACACGGTCGGCGAGCTCTCCGTCGTCTGGAACGAGTACCTCCAGCGCTGGACCATGAGCTACACCGACGGCGGAGCCGAGAGCGCCGTGCTGCGCGAGGGCGCGACGCCCTGGGGGCCGTGGGGCGAGAAGTTCACGCTGGCCTCGCAGACGGACGTGCCGGGCCTCTACGCCCCCTACCTCGCACCGCAGTACACGGAGGACGGCGGGCGCACGATCTACTTCACGCTCTCCGTCTGGGATCCCTACAACGTCTATTGGTACAGGGCCGAGCTGGTCCGCCGATAGCCAACCCCGGCTCGACGACGAGCCGCATCACGAGGAGGAACAACACATGCACAAGAGGCACAGCAGGCTGCTGCTCGCCGTCGCGGCGACGGTCTCGGCCGGCCTCGTCCTCGCCGGGTGCTCCGGCGCGGGAGGAGGCGCGAAGACCGAGGACGGCAAGACCGTCGTGACGTTCTGGCAGCAGAAGTTCGAGGACTACCAGCAGGCCTGGTTCAAGAAGTACGTCGACAAGTACAACGCCTCCCAGGACAAGGTGAAGATCGACTACCAGGTCGTCCCCGCCGACACCTGGCCGCAGAAGCTCAAGGCGGCGCAGGCCGCGGGCAAGGCGCCGGACGTCGCCACCACCAACTACGGGAACATCGCGGCGGGCGTCGCCAACGGCCAGTTCGCCGACCTCGACGGCCTCATTCCGGCGAAGGCCTTCGACGACATCAAGGACAACGTGCGCAGCTTCGTCACCATCGGCGGCAAGCACTACGCCTACCCGATGCTGGTCGAACCCTCGACGGTGCTCTACTACCGCACCGACCTCGTCCAGGCCGCCGGCCTCGACCCGAAGAGCGCGCCGAAGACCTGGGACGAGCTCCTGGAGTGGGCCAAGAAGCTCACCCAGGGCGACACCAAGGGCATGACCATCGCCTCCGTCGCCGCCGACCTCGGCTGGTCCAGCTGGGGCCTGCAGTACAGCGCCTGCGGCCACCTCCCGATCAACGACAACTGGTCGAAGGCGGAGGCGACCGACCCCTGCTTCGCCAAGCTCGCGGACTTCTACAAGGCGCTCTACCAGGGCGGACTGATGCCGCAGCAGCCGAAGGTCGGCTACGCGGACGCCACGCCGTACGGGCAGGGCGAGGTCGCGATGATGGCGGACGGATCGTGGGCCGTCGGCCAGCTGAAGAACGACTTCCCCGACATGGTCGCCAAGACCGCCGTGGCACCGTTCCCGTCGATGGCCGGCTCTCCGGACAAGACCACCGCGACCCTCGGCGGCTGGACGCTCACGGTCGATGGCAAGTCGAAGGCCAAGCAGCAGGCCGCCGACTTCATCAAGTACCTGCTGGCGGGAGACCCGGCGATCATGGCCGACTTCTTCAAGACCAGCGGCTACTCCAAGTTCACCGTCCGCACCTCCGTCGACCAGGCGCTCGCCGACACGCCGGAGGCGCACAACGACCCCTTCATGAAGATCATCTCGGATGAGATCGTGCCGAACGGCAAGCAGGAGCCCGCGTACCCGTGGGACATCTCGCTGGCCTTCGGGACGGCGCTGGAGTCCGCGATGAAGGGGAGCGCCGACGTGCAGACCTCGCTCAAGACGGCCGACGACGCGATCAACGACGTCATCCAGAAGCAGTCGCTCGCCGGGACGGCGCCGAAGAAGTAGCAACGAAAACCCGGCGCCCGGGACGTCCCCCACGTCCCGGGCGCCGGCCGGCCGAGGGGATTCCCGTGTCAGTTCTCAACCCCGCCGGCGAGGTGCAGACCCCGCCGGCCGAAGCCCAGGCGATCGCGGACGCGGTCGACGGCGGCGGCGCGACGACGCGCCGGCGCCGTCGCGACGCGCCGCAGCCGGTCGCGCGGCACCTGCGCGACAACAGGACCGCGTACCTGATGATCGCGCCCATGGTGATCCTGCTCACCATCTTCGTCATCTGGCCGCTGGTCTACTCCGTGTACCTGAGCACGTTCAAGCTCAGCTTCTACAAGGACCCGGAGTTCGTCGGCCTGCAGTTCTACCAGTACGTGCTGGCCAGCCCGCGGTTCTGGAAGTCGATCGGCGTCGGCCTCTACTACGCGTTGCTGGTGGTGCCGACGGGCCTGGTGATCGCGCTGCTGCTCGCCAGCTTCATCAAGACGCTGAGCAAGAAGGCGGCGTCGTACATGAAGACGACGGTCTACCTGCCTGCGGTCGTGTCGACGGTCGTCGCGTCGGTGCTGTTCGTCTTCATCTATCAGGACCAGGGCGTCGCGAACTGGCTGCTCAGCCTCATCAACGCGGGGCCCGTGGCCTGGCTGAACGACCCGGCCACCGCGCTTCCGGCGATCGCCATCCCGGGCATCTGGCTCGGCTTCGGCGTGACCACGCTGATCCTGCTGGCCGGGCTGCTCGACATCCCGGACAGCTACTACGAGTCGGCGCAGCTCGACGGCGCCAACTTCTTCCAGCGGACCTGGTTCATCACCATCCCGCTGCTGAAGAACGTGTTCCTGTACCTCATCGTCACCGGATTCACCCTGGCGATCCAGATGCTCGACCTTCCGCTGATCATGACGGGCGGCGGCCCGGTCGACGCCACGACGACGCCGAACCTGTTCATCTTCAACAGCTTCCGCGACCTCACGCCCTACGCGACCAGCTTCTCGCTCACCGCCTCGCTCCTGCTGTTCGTGGTGCTCGGCGCGATCTCGCTCGTCGTGTTCCGACTCATCAACTCCGACAAAGCCGTCGACGGATAGCGGGAGAGAACCACATGAAGAAGAGCGTCCCCCAGCGGGTGCTGTCCGCCGTGCTCATCGTGCTGATCAGCGTGAGCATCCTGTTCCCCCTCGCCTGGATGGCGATCGCCGGGTTCAAGGGCAAGACCGAGGTGCTCCGGTCGCCGTTCCAGTTCTTCCCCGACGTCTGGCGGTTCGACAACTACGTGAAGATCCTGCAGGACCCCGAGTTCTCGCGGGCGATGGTCGTGACCTTCTTCGGCGCGCTCATCTTCACGGCGCTGAGCCTGGTCGTGAACTCGCTGGCCGCCTACGCGTTCGCCCGGCTCGACTTCCGCGGGAAGAAGTTCTGGTGGGTGTACTGCATCATGCCGATGTTCATCCCGATGATGGCGATCCTGCTCACGTCGTTCATGGTGGTGTCGGCGCTCGGGATGCTGAACACGCTCGCCGTGCTCATCATCCCCGGCGTCGCGTCGGCGGCGCAGATGTTCTTCATCCGCCAGTTCTACCTGGGCTTCCCGGTGGCGGTGGAGGAGGCGGCGCTGATCGACGGCGCCTCGCGCTGGCAGATCTTCCTCCGGGTCTTCCTTCCGCAGTCGGCCGCGCCGTTCGTGGTCATGGGCATCGCGTCGTACCTGGCCTACTGGAACGCGTACGTCTGGCCCATCCTGACGATCACCGACCCGAACCTCACGCAGATCATGCAGTTCCTCGGCAACTTCCGCTCCGACCGCGGCAACGACTGGGGCATGCTCATGGCGGGCTCGACGCTCGCTGCGCTTCCGACCATCGTGCTGCTGCTGATCTTCCAGCGCTTCATCGTGAACGGGGTCCGTATCTCCGGCATCAAGTGACACTCGGCCCACGAACCACACCAAGGGAAAGGGAAGGCAATGACGCACCTCGGAATGCGGCGGGCGGTGAGCGGCGCGGCCGTCGCGCTGGTCGTCGCCACGGCGGCGCTCGCCGCCGGCACGGCGCCGGCGGCGGCGACGACCGCCCAGACGCCCGCCGCACTGGTGGAGAAGCTGACCGGGCTCGACTCGCCCAACAACACCTACGGCCGCTGGAACGTGAAGGCGACCGACCTCGGCATCATGTGGGACAACGGCGCAGGGCAGGTGCTGTCGGCGTTCGGCGACACCTTCGGCGACGCCTGGGTCGGTCCCGGCGGCGGCGCACTCGGGGCAGGTGACGCCAATTGGCGCAGCAACGTCCTGCTGCGCTCCACCGACACGACGCTCGCCGACGGGATGGACTACTCCTCCGCCGTGACCGGCTCCGACGGGCGTGCACGGGAGATCCTCCCCGGCGTCCACGACGAAGCCGCCGGAGAGGTGACCAAGATCCCGACCGCGGGCATCTCGATCGGCTCCCGGCAGTACCTCTCGTTCATGTCGGTGAAGCACTGGGGCCAGCCGGGACAGTGGGACACCAACTACGCCAAGCTCGCCTACTCCGACGACAACGGCACCACCTGGACCACGACGAACACGCCCACCTGGGACAACCCGTCGCTCACCGACCGGTTCCAGCAGCAGGCCTTCGCCCGCAGCGGCGGCTACCTGTACGTCTTCGGCACCCCGAGCGGCCGCGGCGGCAGCGCCTACCTGGCCCGCGTCGCCGAGGCGTCGGTGCTCACGCAGTCGGCCTACCAGTACTGGAACGGCTCCTCCTGGGTGGCGTCGGAGTCCTCGGCCGCCGCGGTGGTGTCGGCGCCCGTCTCCGAGCTGTCGGTGCGCTACGACGCTTACACCGGCAAGTGGCTGATGATGTACCTGCAGGGCGAGGACATCATCCTGCGCAGCGCCTCCAGCCCGACCGGGCCGTGGAGCTCGCCGCAGATCGTGGTCAGCTCGGCCGACTACCCCGGCCTGTACGGCGGCTTCATGCACCCGTGGAGCGCCAACGGCACGACCTACTTCACCATGTCGCAGTGGGACCCGTACAACGTCTACCTGATGAAGGTGCAGCTGAACACGAGCGCCCAGATCGTCAAGCCCAACCTCGTCGGCGACCCGAGCTTCGAGCGGTCGGCGCTGTCCTCCGGCACCGGGGGAACGTGGGCGTGCAGCGGCAACTGCGGCATCGACAGCGCCCACTGGAGCTACTCGGGCGACAACAACGCCTACGCCCGGTACAACGCCGGCTGGCAGGACGTGCACCAGACCGTCCCGGTCGCCGCGAACACCTCCTACCGGCTCACCGGCTGGGTGCGCACCTCGTCGAACAGCGACAACGGCTTCTTCGGCGTGCGGGACACCGCGGGCGCCGTGATCTCGGAGGCGCACTTCACGTCGGTGGGGTCGTGGACGCGGTTCACGGTCGACGTCTCCAGCGGCAGCCGGACGGCGGTGGTCGTCTACGGCGGCGTGTGGACCGATCACGGCGACATCTGGATCCAGCTCGACGACGTCTCGCTCGTCGCGAGCTAGGGGCCGGTGTGCTGAACGGCATCCACCCGCTGCTCACCGGCGACCTGCTCGCCGTGCTCGACGAGATGGGGCACGGGGACACGCTGCTGCTCGCTGACGCGCACTTCCCGGCCGCGCGGCTGGGGCGGAGGGTGCTCGCCGCGGCCGGCGTCGGGGTTCCGGCGCTCGCCGCGGCGATCGGCACCGTGCTCCCGCTCGAGGAGGCGTTGCCGGCCGCGGGCATGGCCGATGACGGACCGGACGCCGCCCCGGGCGGCCGGCTGCCGATCCACGACGACCTCGAGGCGGCGACCGGCCTGGCCGCCGGTTCCCTGCGGCTGCTCGGGCGCGACGCGCTGTACACGCACGCGGCGGACGCGTTCGCCGTCGTCCGCACCGGCGAGACCCGGGCGTTCGGCAACCTGCTGCTGCGCAAGGGGCTCGCCGTTCCGCTCTCCGTCTGAGACGACGGACCGCCCCTCTCGGAATCCCGGGAGGGGCGGTCGGCGTGTGCGGCTCAGCTGGGGTCGCGGGGCGGGAGGGCGCCGAGGTCCGGCACGGCCTCCTTGCCCAAGTGCACCTCCAGGTCGTCGGCGCTCGGCGTCCTCGGCCGGCGCGCCGTCGGCCGGTCGAGGTAGAACAGCGCGGTCGAGGCGATGTCGTCGTGCAGCGGCAGGTAGCGCCAGCCGGAGCGCCAGCCGAGGGCCTGGATGTCGACGCGCAGCCGGGTCGAGAAGTGGATCGGGTCGAGCAGGTGCCAGCGGTACATCCCGAACCGCTGCTGGCTCAGGTAGAGGCCGTCCGGGCGGAGCACCTGCGGCATCCCGAGGTACGGCGTGGTGAACTCGGTGTAGCCCTTGCCCGGGATGTCGAAGTTCCAGGCGCCGCCGAAGTAGTCCTCCGTGCCCGTTCCGCAGATCGTGGGGTAGTCCTCGTCGTCGTCGAGGTAGAACTTGATCTCGCCCTCGCCCCACCAGCCGTTGCTGTTGACGCCCCACGCGATGTAGGTGCCGACGTAGTGACCGCTGCCCTCGATCCCCTCCAGGATGGTGTGCGGCGTGCGGTCGGCCAGCGGATTGCTGCGGCGCCACTGCGCGTGCAGGTACGCCTCGCGGCCGTAGTCGCCGCCGAGCTCGTAGGTCACCTGGTAATAGACGCGCACGGGCACGGTCGAGACGTTCTCGATGGTCAGGCGGGCGCCCTCCCGGAACGGCATCGGCCAGTACGAGTTGAAGCCGCCGTTCGGGTTGGCCGCGATGGGCTGCGAGCTGACCTGGGCGAACTCGCCCCAGCCGTTGCAGAAGAAGTCGCCGTACGGCACCTCGATCGCCGGCTCCGCCGCGCCGTCCCAGTAGGCGCGGAACAGCAGCGTGCGCCAGTTGTCCTTGTGGGTGGTGATCCAGATGTGCGTGATCTTGCCCGGACCCTCGATCGACGCCAGCTCGAACGTTTCGCCCGCCGCGATGTCGACGCTGGGGGAGACCTTCCAGCCGGGTCCCAGGTCGCGCGCGCTCGCCGCTCCGGTCCCCTCGGTCGCCCGGCCGCCTCCTCCCTTCGAGCCGTCGAAGTTCTCGGGACTGATCGAGCGGGTCTCGACCGCTCGCAGCCGCGAGATCGAACTGAGGTCGGCGTTGGTCACGGAGTCTCCTGTACGTCGTTGTCGGATGTGTGCAACCCGAGATGGTGCAATCGATTTCATCACTGTAGAGTCGAGTCAGCGAGGGTGTCAACAACCGTGCATCCCGCGCTACAGTACGGAAACCGGCGACGTCGCCGCACGAGGACACGGAGAGCCGATGCCGACGATCTACGAAGTTGCCGCCCTGGCGGGCGTCTCTCCGGCGACGGTTTCACGCGTTTTCAACGGCCTGAACGTCTCGCCGGAGAAGTCGCGGCTGGTGCGGGAGGCGGCGGCCGAGCTGTCGTTCACGCCGAGCCGCACGGCGCGGACGCTCCGGCGGCAGCACTCCGAGGTGATCGCGCTGATCATCCCCGACATCGAGAACCCGTTCTTCACCTCCCTCGCCCGCGGCGTCGAGGATGTGGCGCAGGAGGCCGGCTACTCCGTCGTCCTCTGCAACACCGACGAGGACCCGGAGAAGGAGTCCAAGTACATCGACATCGCGATCAGCGACAACATGGCGGGCGTCATCATCGCCGCAGCGGGCGACCACAGCGACCTCGGCAAGCTGCTCGACCGCAGCCGCCCGGTGGTCGCGGTCGACCGCGGCCCGCACGGCTTCGACATCGACGCCGTCATGGTCGACAACCGGGCCGGCGGCCACGCCGCCACCAGCCGTCTGGTCCAGCAGGGCTTCCGCCGGATCGCGTGCATCACCGGCCCGAGCGACGTCGAGACGGCGCAGGAACGCGCAGACGGATGGCGCGAGGTCATGGCGGCGGAAGGCGTCGCCGACGCGGACCGCTACCTGCGCTACTCGAACTACCGGGTCGGCGGCGGTTTCGAGGCCATGCGCGAACTCCTGGAGCTCCCGGAGCCGCCGGACGCCGTCTTCGTCACCAACAACCTGATGAGCGTCGGCGCACTGCAGCTGCTCGCGGAGCGCGGCATGGTTCCGCCGGCGTTCGGGATGGCCGTCTTCGGCGACCTGCCCTACGCGGGCTTCGCGCCGAAGGAGATCACCGTCGTCCACCTCCCGGCCCGCCACCTCGGCGTGACCGCCGCGCGCCTGCTGCTCGACCGCATCAACGGCGACGACCAGCCCTCGCGCACGATCGTGCTCCGCAACGAGGTCGGCGGCCAGTAGCCCGCTCCGGAGTCCGTCTCCCCCTTCCGTCGGAGATCCGCCGGCTGACGGTCCGAATCTCCGCCTATTGGCAGCTCGGCAGGAGATTCGCCGGTTCGATCGCTCACTTGGCTGGCCTGGCCTCCGGAGCCCCACCGCGCCCCGGCGCCCGCATCCGTCGGAGATTCGGCTGTCGGCCTTCCGAATCTCCGACGTCAGGCAGTACGGCAGGAGATTCGTGCGTTCGACCGCTCAGTTGGCCGGAGGCTTGGCCGTCGGCTGCTGTGGCTCGGGTGCCTCTTCGTCCGTCGGAGATTCGGCTGCTGGCCTTCCGAATCTCCGACGTCAGGCAGTACGGCAGGAGATTCGTGCGTTTGGCCGCTCATCCGGGCGGGCGCAGTGCCGGGCCGGCCACCCGCGGCTTGACGGTGAAATCGATTTCTGCAACGCTGTGCGCATGAGCAGAGCCGCCACCGTGGGCGTCGACATCGGGACCTCGAGCAGCAAGGGGGTGCTGGTGTCCGCGGACGGCTCCGTCCTCGCGACGGCCACCCGCGAGCATGCCGTCGATCGCCCGGCGCCCGGGTTCGTCGAGATGGATGCCCGCATCTGGTGGGACGAGTTCGTCGCCCTCTGCCGCGAGCTGCTCGTCGGGCACGACGTCGAGGTGACGGCGGTCGGCGTGAGCGGGATGGGGCCATGCGTCCTCGTCACCGACACGGCGGGAGAGCCGCTGCGTCCGGCGATCCTCTACGGGGTGGACACGCGCGCCACCGAGCAGATCGAGCGGCTGACCGTCGAGCTCGGTGGTGCCGACGCGATCCGTGAGCGGTGCGGCTCGGCGCTCTCCACGCAGGCGGTCGGGCCGAAGCTCGCCTGGCTGGCCGAGAACGAGCCCGGCATCACGGCGTCCGCGCGCCGGCTGTTCATGCCGAGCTCGTGGCTCGGGTTCCGGCTCACCGGCGCCTACTACCTGGATCACCACTCCGCCAGCCAGTGCACGCCGCTGCACGACGCCGCGGCGCAGGACTGGCTGCCCGAGTGGGCGCGACGCGTCGCGCCCTGGGTCGACCTGCCGCCGCTGCTCTGGCCGGGCGACGTCGCGGGCACCGTGACGGCGGAGGCCGCGCGGGAGACGGGGCTCCCGGCGGGGGTGCCGGTCATTGCCGGCACCATCGACGCCTGGTCGGAGGCGCTCAGCGTGGGCGCGCAGAACGACGGCGACCTGATGCTCATGTACGGCACGACCATGTTCCTGGTGAACACCGTCCCGCAGCCGGTGACCTCGCCAGCCCTGTGGGGCACCGTCGGCGCGCTGCCCGGCACGCACAACCTCGCGGGCGGAATGGCGACCTCCGGCGCGATCACCTCCTGGCTGCGGGAGCTGTTCGGCTCGCCGGGGTACCCCGAGCTCATCGCCCTCGCCGAGCGGTCCCCGATCGGCGCGGACGGGCTGCTGATGCTCCCGTACTTCGCGGGCGAGCGCACACCGATCGCCGACCCCGACGCGCGCGGCGTGGTCGCCGGGCTGACCCTGAGCCACTCGCGCGGCGACCTGTACCGGGCGGCGCTGGAGGCCACGGCGTACGGCGTCCGTCACAACATCGAGGTGATGGAGGCGGCGGGCGGTCGCATCGACCGCATCGTCGCCGTGGGCGGCGGGGCGCAGGGCACGCTGTGGACCCAGATCGTCAGCGACGTGACCGGACGGCCACAGGCCATCCCGTCGCTGGTCGTCGGCGCGAGCCTCGGCGCAGCGTTCCTCGCCGCCTCCGCGGTGGGCGAGGCCGACATCGCGGCGTGGAACCCCGTCGTCGAGGTCCGCGAGCCGCGGCCGGAGGCGACGGAGCGGTACGACGAGCTGTACGCGCTCTACCGCGGCCTCTACGTCCGGACGACCGAGACCGCGCACGCTCTCGCGGCCCTGCAGCGACGGACGGCGGCTCGCGTCCCGGCGTGATGCCGTGCGGGTCGGTCCTGAATCGATTTCACGATATCAACGCCCGCAAAATCGACGGGCGAGCCGCTTGCAATGCCACCCAACTAGCGACATACTTGAAACCGATTTCACAGTTTCGCCTCCGATCCAAGACGAGGGAGCGTCGATGACGACGAACGCAGTGGCCCGTGCATCCCGCGAGCTCGGCCCGGACGCGCGCGTGGCCGCGTTCCCGCTCGGCGGCATCGGGACGGGCAACGTCTCCCTCGGCGCCCGCGGCGAGTTCCGGGACTGGGAGCTCGCCAACCGCCCCGACAAGGGCACGTTGCTGCCGTTCACGTTCTTCGCTATCCACGCCTCGGGCGAGCACGGCCGGGTCACGCGAATCCTGGAAGGCCGCCTGACCGGCCCGCACGAGGGCGACCAGGGCTACGACGCCGGCCGTCTCGCCGGGCTGCCCCGGCTCGCCGGCAGCCGCCTGCGCGGGGAGTACCCCTTCGCCGTGGTCGACTTCGACGACGACGAGCTGCCCGTCGCCGTCCGCCTCACGGCGTTCACGCCGCTGGTGCCGCTCGACGCGGACGCGTCCGGCATCCCGGCCGCCGTGCTCCGCTACACGGTCACCAACCCGACCGCCGGCCCGGTCGACGTCACGATCGCGGGGTCCCTGGCCAACCCGATCGGCATCACCGGGTGGAACGTGTTCCACTTCCCGGAGTTCGCGGGCGAACCGGCCATCGAATACCACGACGACGGCGTGCTGCGCGGCCTCCGCTACGGCAGCGACCTCCCGGCCGACGACCCGCTTGCCGGCACGCTCGCCCTCACCACCGCCGACACGTCCGTCACCGCCAAGCCGCAGTGGCTATCGGGCTTCTGGCAGGACGGCGTCCAGGTGTTCTGGGACGACTTCAGCGGCGACGGGATGCTGGAGCCCGAGACCGTGTTCAGCCTCGACGAGCCGCCCTACCCGGACTGGTTCACCCGCCTCCGCGTCGGCTCGCTCGGCATCGTGCACACGCTCGCGCCGGGGGAGAGCAGGGAGTTCGACTTCCAGCTCTCCTGGCACTTCCCGAACCGGCGCCGCGCCTGGCAGGGCAACATCCATCTCGACGACGGCAACGCCGACCAGGTCGTGCGCAACCACTACGCCACCCTCTTCGCCGACGCCTGGGACGCGGCGAGGCAGCTGAACGACCGTCTGCCGGAGCTGGAGGCCGCGACGCGCGCGTTCCACGACGTGCTGTTCGACGGGACGCTGCCGCCGGGGGTGGTCGACGCGGTCACCTCCACCCTCGTCGCCGCCCGCAGCACCACCTGCTTCCGGCTGGAGGGCGGGCTGTTCGCCGCGTGGGAGGGCAGCTTCGACCACTCCGGCAGCTGCGAGGGCACCTGCACGCACGTCTGGAACTACGCGCAGACGCTCGCGCAGCTCTTCCCGGAACTGGAGCGGAGCGCCCGCCGCACCGAATTCCTGCACGAGACGCGGGAGGACGGGCGGATGAACTTCCGCGCCAACAGCGTCTTCGGCAACGCGCCCTGGGACTTCCACCCTGCGGTGGACGGCCAGCTCGGCGCGGTCGTGCGCCTCTACCGCGAGTGGCGCTACAGCGGCGACGACGCGTTCCTCGCCGAGCTGTGGCCGGCCGCCCGCCGCGCCGTCGACTTCGCGTTCACCGAGTGGGACTCCGACGGCGACGGAGTGCTCGACAGCCGCCAGCACAACACGTACGACATCGAGTTCTACGGGCCGAACTCGCTCTCGAACTCCATGTTCTTCGCCGCGCTGACGGCCGCAGCGGCGATGGCGGAGCATCTCGGCGACACGCAGACGGCAGGCCGGTACCGGGAGGCGGCCGCGCGCGGGGCCGAGCGGATGGACGCCCTGCTGTTCAACGGCGAGTACTACGAGCAGCGGCTCGACGACGTCGACGAGCGCCGCTACCAGTACGGCACCGGATGCCTGAGCGACCAGGTCTTCGGCCAGAGCCTCGCCCACCTCGCCGGGCTCGGCCACATCCTGCCAGCGGAGCACGTGCGCAGCGCGATCGCGGCCGTGCACCGGCACAACTTCCGGCGCGACCTCACCGTGCATCGCAGCGTGCAGCGGACCTACGCGCTCGACGACGAGGCCGGGCTGGTGCTGTGCTCGTGGCCGCGCGGCGGCCGGCCGCGCATCCCGTTCGTCTACTCGGACGAGGTGTGGACCGGCATCGAGTACCAGGTCGCCGCCCACCTCGTCTACGAGGGGCTGGTCGACGAGGGACTCGAGCTGGTCCGCGCGGTCCGCGACAGGCACGACGGCCGGCGCCGCAACCCCTGGAACGAGGTGGAGTGCGGCAACCACTACGCCCGCTCGCTCGCCAGCTGGGGCGTGCTGCTCGCCCTGACCGGCGTGCGGGCGGACGCGGTCGAGCGGACGCTCAGCCTGCGGCCGCGGGAGGCCGCCTTCCGCGACGGCCGGCTGCGCACGATCGTGACGACCGGCAGCGGCTGGGGGGAGGCGTCCTACGAGGACGGCACGCTCCGGCTGACCGTGCACGGCGGCCGGCTCGACCTCGATGAGCTGCGCTTCGAGCATCCCGACGGCATGCTGCTGCGCGCCTCGGACGTCCACCTGCGACCCGGCGACGCCGTCGCGCTCGCCGCGGCCGGAGAACCACAACCACACATCGGAGGAACACGCCCATGAGCACCTACTCGCTGCCCCAGCCGCTGGCCAGGCCGGAGGCGCGCCCGCGCACCGTCTACACCGTCGCGAGCGGCGACCTGCGGCCGAGCGCCAACGTCAAGTGCTGGCCCACCCAGGAGCAGCTGGAGCGCGACTTCGCCGCCGCGGTCGAGTCGCTCGGGTGGTCGGTGCAGCGCGGCCACGCCTTCGACCCGGAGAAGGGGCACGGCTTCATCGACAGCCAGCGGGCGGGCATCGAGGTGTTCAAGCACATCCCGCCGACCGCTCCGCTGGTGGTGGTGGACGCCGTGTGGCAGTACAGCCACCACGTGCTCGCCGGGCTGCGCACGCACCGCGGGCCGATCCTCGTCGTGGCCAACTGGTCGGGGGAGTACCCGGGCCTGGTCGGTCTGCTGAACCTGACCGGCAGCATGACGAAGGCCGGGGTGGAGTACTCGGCCCTGTGGAGCCCGGACTTCGCCGACGACTGGGCGCGGGACGGGCTGCGCACCTGGCTCGAAACGGGCCGCGTCGAGCACGACCAGTCGCACGTTCGCGACCTGCCCGCGCTCGACCCGGAGGACCCGGAGGTGGCCCTCGGCGCCGCGCTCGCCCGGCAGCTGGCCGACGAGAAGGCGATCGTGGGCGTGTTCGACGAGGGCTGCATGGGCATGTACAACGCGATCATCGACGACGAGCTGCTCAACCCGCTCGGCATCTACAAGGAGCGGCTCTCGCAGAGCGCCCTGGTGGCGGAGATGAACCGCGTCGGCGACGACGAGGCACGTGCGGTGAAGGGATGGCTGGACGACCGCGGCTTCACGTTCCACTTCGGGACGGACGAGGCGACGGAACTCACCGAGGCCCAGGTGCTCAGCCAGTTCAAGATGTACATCGCCGCGCTGCGGATCAGCGACGACTTCGGGCTGGACGCGGTCGGCATCCAGTACCAGCAGGGGCTGAAGGACACGGTGCCGGCGAGCGATCTCGCCGAGGGCCTGCTCAACAACGTCGAGCGCCCGCCGGTGCGCAGCCGCGACGGCGCGCGCGAGCTGTACGCGGGCGCGCCCCTGCCGCACTTCAACGAGGTGGATGAGGGCGTGGCGGTGGACGCGCTGGTCACCAACCGCATCTGGACCGCGATGGGCTTCGACCCGGCGACGACGCTGCACGACATCCGCTGGGGCGAGGAGTACGACGGCGAGTTCGTCTGGGCCTTCGAGATCTCCGGATCGGTCCCCGCGTCGCACAACGGCGGGTACGACAAGAGCTACAGCATGCGGCAGCCTCCCATGTTCTTCCCGCTGGGCGGCGGCACGCTGAGCGGCGTCTCCAAGCCGGGAGAGATCGTGTGGTCGCGCGTGTTCATCATGGACGGCGAGCTGCACGTCGACCTCGGCCGCGGACACGTCGTGTCGCTTCCGGAGGAGGAGACGCAGCGCAGGCTCGCCGCGACGGACCCGCAGTGGCCGATCATGCACGCGGTGCTGCACGGGGTGAGCCGCGACCAGCTGATGGCCCGCCACAAGGCGAACCACGCGCAGGTCGCCTACGCTCCCGACGCGGAGGCCGCCGACCGCGCGCTGCGGGCGAAGGCGGCGTTCTTCGCGGAGCTGGGCGTGCACGTCCACCTCTGCGGCGACGTCGCGCTTGAGCCCGCCGAGCCGGTCGGGGCGGATGCCAGGGAGGCGGTCACGGCCTGATCCAGGACGCGCCCCGTCGTCAGGAGGCGAGCAGGTCGCGCGCGCGGAGGGCCGCGCCGATCACGCCCGCGTTCTCCCCGACGCTCGCCGGGAGCAGCACCGGACGCCGCTGGAAAGTGAGGATGCGGTCCAGCTTCTCCTCCAGCGGCCCGAACAGCGCGGGGCCGGCCTGCGCCAGCCCGCCTCCGATGACGATCGCCTCGGGCGCGAGCAGGGCCACGGTGTGCGAGAGGTCAAGGGCGAGCGCGTCGGTGGCCGAGTCCCACACGGCGCGCGCGACGGGGTCGCCCGCTTCCGCCCGCTCCAGCACCTCGCGGGCTCCGGCAACCGCTTCGCCGGACGCCTCGGCGTACCGCCGCGCGATCGCGGCGGCCGACGCCACAGCCTCCAGGCAGCCGACGCCGCCGCACGGGCACAGCGGTCCGTCGGCGACCCGGGAGTGCCCCATCTCGCCGGCCAGCCCACCGCCGGTGTACAGCCGGCCGTCGACGAAGATCGCGCCGGCGATGCCGGTGCCGATGGCCATCACGACCACGTCGCGGTAGGGCGCGGCGGCGCCCAGCCGGTGCTCCGCCTCGCCTGCCCCGCGCACGTCGTGGCTGAACGAGACCGGGAGCCCGAGCGCCTCCTCAGCGCGCGCCCGGAACGGGAAGTCGCGCCAGCCCAGGTTCTCGGCGAACACGCCGACACCGGCCTCGTCGTCCACGTGCCCCGGCACGAGCACACCGGCCGCGCGGGGGCGGACCTCGGGATGCCCGGCGGCGAACCGCTCGGCCAGGCCGGCGACGGCGGCGACCACGGCCTCCCCGGTGTCCCTGCCGGCATGCGGGGTGGGGACGCGCACCAGCTCGGCGAGCCGGCCCGCGGCGTCCACCAGCGCCGCCTTGATGTCGGTCCCCCCGACGTCGAACGCGAGCACCGGCTCGCCGGGCCCCAACGGAGCGGCGGGCGGCGCCGGTCGGCTGCCCGCGGTGGAGGCGTCGGTCACGGCTGGTTCCTGTCCGCGCCGATGCGGTGCGGCGCTGGCTCGATGCTACGGCCTGCCGGCGCCGTCGCGCTGCGCTCCTCCCGCGCCGCGTCAACCCGTGCCCGCGGATCGCGCTCGGCGGGTACCATCCAAGAGGCGAACAGCGGACGGCGAACCGGATGGGACGATGACAGCGGGCACCACGAGCACCAGGCGACCGGCCGCCGCCGAACCGCTGGGAGTGCCGCGCCGGCTGCGATTCGCCGGCCGTGACATCCCGTGGTGGGCGGCCGTGCTGGTCCTCTACGCGGTCTCGCGGCTGCTGACGACGGCGCTCATGCTCGCCCTCTTCATCGCCGCCACCGTCGGCCACTGGGAGTTCGCCAGCCCGCGGATGAACCCCACGTTCTTCACGTTCTCGGGCTCGTGGGACGGCTCCTACTACAGCCAGATCGTGGAGCAGGGCTACCCGACCTCGCTGCCGCTCGACAGCGACGGCTCGGTGCAGCAGAACCCCTGGGCCTTCCTCCCGCTGTTCCCGCTGATCGTGCGCGGGCTCATGTTCGTCACCGGGCTCGGCTTCTATCCGGCCGGGTTCACCGTCGCCATCCTGTTCGGCGCCGCCGCCAGCGTCGTGCTGTTCCGCCTGGTCGCGGCACGCGCGGGAGTGTCCAGCGCGTTCTGGGCGACGGCGTTCTTCTGCTTCAGCCCGCTCTCGTTCGTGCTGCAGATCGCCTACGCGGAGACCCTGTTCTTCTTCCTGATGTTCGCGGCGCTGCTCGCCATGGTCCAGCGGCGGTACTGGCTGATGCTGCCGTTCGGGGTGGCGGCCGCGTTCACGCGGCCCGGCGCGCTCGCCCTGCCGCTCGCCCTCGCGATCGTGCTGGTGGTGCGCTTCCTCCGGGCGCGGCGCGGTGCGGATGCGTTCCGGCCGAGGGAGCCGTTCGCCATCGTCGTCACGGGCGCCGCGCTGGCCGTCGCGGGGATGGCGTGGCCCCTCATCGCCGCGGTCGTCACCGGCACCGGAGACGCCTATGTGAGCACGGAGCTGTCCTGGTGGACGGGCTTCATCGGCAAGGTGGCCTTCGTCCCGCTGACCCCGTGGTTCCTCCTGAGCTGGCGCTACCTGAGCATCCTGGGCGCGGTGATCGTGATCGGCATCGTCGCCGGCTACACCTGGATCCTCACCCGGCCGTCCGTGCGCGCGCTCGGCACCGAGGTCATCGCGTACGCGGCGAGCTACGGCCTGTACCTGTTCGCGGTGTTCCTGCCGCAGCAGAGCACGTTCCGGCTGCTGCTCCCGCTCGCGCCGCTGGCCGGCGCCCGGGGGCTGACCCGCCACAGGAAGGCGCGGAAGGCGGCGCTGCTGACCTGCATCGCACTGCAGCCGGTGGCGCTCGTGCTGCTGTGGTTCATCGGGTACCCGTGATCCGGGACGCGTCCTACGGCAGCGACGGAACTTCGGTCGCAGGCCGCCAGGGCACCTCGGGCACCGTCCGGTAGCGGGTCCCTGCCGCGTCCCAGTGCTCGGCGAGTGCGGCCACGCGCTCGACGAACCCGTCGAGGTCGCGCGCGGCCTCGACCGGCTCGGTGTCGGCGGGGGCCGGCGACCAGCCGATCTCGGCGACGGCGGCGAGGCGCGGGAACACCATCTCCTCGGCGTCCTCGATGGTCTGGACGGTCTCGGTCCAGAGGGCCGCCTCCACGCCGAGGATGTGCGCGTCGCCGAGGCCGGGCACGATGCGGGCCGGATCCCAGAGGTAGGAGTCGCGCAGCGTGGTCGGGCCGCCGGTCCAGTCCTGCCCGATCGCGTCGCCGTCCTCGTAGACGATGTCGAGGTACGCCGCGTTCGACGGCGACAGGATGACCGAGCCGCCGTTGCGCACGAGGGCGAGCGCGAGCTCGGCCGCCCGGTCGCGCGGCGTGGTGAAGTCCCAGTACTGGCCGACCATGCCCTCGGGCAGGCCGTCGACCTTCCCGATCTCGTGCCAGCCGACCGGCGTCTTGCCGTTCTCGGCGACGACGCGCGCGGCATCCCGCACGAAGTCGGCGAAGTCGTCCGCCGCCGTGCTGAGCGCCTCGTCGCCGCCCAGGTGGAGCAGCGGGCCGGGGGTGAGGGCGGCGACCTCGCGCACGACGTCGCGCACGAACCGGCGGGTGGTCTCGTCGCCGGACCGGAGGGTGCTGAAGCCGACCTCGCGTCCGGTGTAAAGCGCGGGCGCGACGCCGTCCGCGGTGAGCTCGGGATACGACGCGAGCGCGGCGTTGGTGTGGCCGGGCATGTCGATCTCCGGCACGATCGTCACGTGCCGGGCCGCCGCGTAGGCGACGAGGTCGCGGAACTCCTGCTGCGTGTAGAAGCCGCCGCGGCTGCCGTCGCTGCCGGTCGAGCCGCCGATCCTGGTCAGGTCGGGCCACGACGCGATGTGGAGGCGCCAGCCCTGGTCGTCGGTCAGGTGCAGGTGCAGGTGGTTGACCTTGAGCAGCACGATCGCGTCGATGAACCGCTCCACCTCGGCGGGCGTGAAGAAGTGGCGGGCCACATCCAGCATCGCGCCGCGGTAGCGGAACCGGGGATGGTCGTGGACGTGCACCGCGTCGATCGCGGGCGCGTCGCCGTCCGCGGCGGCCGGCAGCAGCTGGCGGAGGGTCTGCGCGCCCCAGAACGCGCCGGCCGGCGTCGCCGCGCCGATGCGTACGCCCTCGGCCGCGACCTCCAGGGTGTAGCCCTCCTCGCTGTCCGAGCCGTCGTCGTGCGGTCCCTCGCCCGGCGCGATGACGATGGCGATGTCGCCGAACGCGGGCGGCTCGTGCACGATGTCCGGCTCCCGGCCGCAGTCCGCCGCGAGCTGTGCCCGCAGCAGGACGGCGACCGGCTCCGCGCCGGGGCCGGCCACGCTGATGCGGGCGGCGGGGGAGAGGACGAAGGGGGCGGCGTCCAGCGGATCCATGCGGACAGGGCGGGGCACGACCACGCTTGGCTCCTTGCATGTCGGGACGAGGGGGCCGACGTCGCCCGCCCCACGAGGGTCGGCCACAGCGAGTATTGCAGGGCTCCTTACTTATGGGCAAGGGTTCCGCCCGCCGTCCCCTTTGCTATGCTGGCCAGGTCGCAACTGGCGCTCAGATGGTCACCATCGGGGAGCGACACGCAACCTCCTTGAACACGGGTGGATTCGGCCGCGCGCCTGGGTCGATACGCAGATGGTCCACCCCTGTCCGAAGGAGCCGGTTTTGACCGACACGTTGCCCTCCACCTTCACAGCCCCGCTCTCCGAGGTCGACCCGGAGATCGCCGAGGTGCTGCAGCTCGAGCTCGGTCGCCAGCGCGACTACCTCGAGATGATCGCCTCCGAGAACTTCGTGCCGCGCGCGGTGCTCGAAGCCGTCGGCTCTGTGCTCACGAACAAGTACGCCGAGGGGTACCCGGGCCGCCGCTACTACGGCGGCTGCGAGTACGTCGACGTCGCGGAGCAGCTGGCGATCGACCGGGCGAAGGCCCTGTTCGGCGCCGAGTACGCCAACGTCCAGCCGCACTCCGGCGCCTCGGCCAACGCCGCGGTGCTGTCGGCGATCGCCACCCCCGGCGACACCATCCTGGGCCTGGAGCTCGCCCACGGCGGCCACCTGACGCACGGGATGAAGCTCAACTTCTCCGGCAAGCTCTACAACGCCGTGTCGTACGGCGTCGACCCGGAGACCTTCCTCGTCGACATGAACGTCGTGCGCGACAAGGCGCTGGAGCACAAGCCGCAGGTCATCATCGCCGGCTGGTCGGCCTACCCGCGCCAGCTCGACTTCGCCGCGTTCCGCGAGATCGCGGACGAGGTGGGCGCGAAGCTCTGGGTCGACATGGCCCACTTCGCCGGACTCGTGGCTGCCGGGCTGCACCCGTCGCCCGTCCCGTACGCCGACGTCGTCAGCTCCACCGTGCACAAGACCATCGGCGGACCGCGCTCGGGCTTCATCGTCAGCCGCGACACCGAGCTCGCGAAGAAGCTCAACTCCAACGTCTTCCCCGGCCAGCAGGGCGGCCCGCTCATGCACGTGATCGCGGCGAAGGCGACCGCGTTCAAGCTCGCGGCGACCGACGAGTTCAAGGACCGCCAGCAGCGCACCATCCGCGGCGCGCAGATCCTGGCCGAGCGCCTGACCGCCGACGACTCCCGCGCCGCGGGCGTCGACGTGCTCACCGGCGGCACCGACGTGCACCTGGTGCTCGCCGACCTGCGCACGTCGCAGCTCGACGGCCAGCAGGCGGAGGACGTGCTGCACGAGGTCGGCATCACCGTGAACCGCAACGCGGTGCCGTTCGACCCGCGCCCGCCGATGGTCACCTCCGGCCTCCGCATCGGCACGCCCGCGCTCGCGACCCGCGGCTTCGGCGACACCGAGTTCACCGAGGTGGCCGACATCATCGCCCTCGCGCTGCGCCCCGGTGCCGACACCCGCGCCCTCCGCGCCCGCGTCGACGCCCTCACCGCCGCCTTCCCGCTCTACCCCGGCCTGACCCCCTCCGGCCAGGAGGGCTTCCCCGTCGAGCTCCCCTCCTCGATCTGACCCACCCCCCATCAGCGCTTCCTCACTTAATCCGCGGTTTGGTCCCCCATTCGCGGATTAAGTGAGGAATGGATGAAAGGCAACGCGTGACGGCACGGATTCTGGACGGCAAGGCGACCGCCAGCGCGATCAAGGCCGAGCTGAAGGAGCGCGTCAGCGCGCTGCGTGAGAAGGGGGTCGTCCCGGGACTCGGCACGATCCTCGTCGGGGACGACCCGGGCTCGCAGTGGTACGTCGCGGGCAAGCACCGCGACTGCGCGGAGGTGGGCATCGCGTCCATCCGCCGCGACCTCCCGGCCGACATCTCGCAGGCCGAGCTGGAGGCGGTCGTCGAGGAGCTCAACGCCGACCCGGACTGCACCGGCTTCATCGTGCAGCTGCCGCTGCCGGCCCACCTCGACACCGACGCCATCCTGGAGCTGGTCGACCCGGCCAAGGACGCCGACGGCCTCCACCCCACGAACCTCGGCCGCCTGGTGCTGAACGTGAACCGCCCGATCACCTCGCCGCTGCCGTGCACCCCGCGCGGCGTCATCGAGCTGATGCTGCGGCACGGCATCGACATCCGCGGCAAGGACGTCGTGGTCGTGGGCCGCGGCGTCACCGTCGGCCGCCCGATCGGCTCGCTGCTGACCCGTCGCGAGTTCAACGCGACCGTGACGCTCACCCACACCGGCACCCGCGACCTCGACGAGCACCTGCGCCGCGCCGACATCATCGTCGCGGCCGCCGGTGTCGCCGGTCTGGTCACGGCCGCGAACGTGAAGCCCGGCGCGATCGTGCTCGACGTCGGCGTCAGCCGCGTGGAGGACCCGGTCACCGGCAAGAGCGTGGTCGCGGGCGACGTCGCCCCGGATGTGGCCGAGGTCGCCTCCTGGGTGTCGCCCAACCCGGGCGGCGTCGGCCCGATGACCCGCGCGCTGCTGCTGCAGAACGTGGTCGAGTCGGCGGAGCGGGAGCTGGTGTGACCGACGCCGAGCGCACGCATCCCGCCGTGGAGCGGGTGGAGGCGGCCCTCCTCGCGGCGGGCGTGGAGCCGCGGGTGCGCTGGTTCGAGACCGCGACGCCCACCGCTGCGTCCGCCGCGGCGGAGCTCGGCGTCGAGGTCGGCGCGATCGCCAACTCGCTCGTGTTCACGATCGACGGAGAGCCGCTGCTCGTGATGACCTCCGGCGCCCACCGCGTCGACACCCAGTTCCTCGGCGAGCGGCTCGGCGGCCGCATCCGCCGCGCCGACCCGGACACCGTCAAGGCCGCGACCGGCCAGACCATCGGCGGGGTCGCGCCCGTGGGGCACCCGGCGCCGCTGCGCACCGTGGTGGATGTGGCGCTCGCCGGCTACCCGGAGGTCTGGGCGGCGGCGGGACACGCGCACACGGTGTTCCCGACCACCTTCGACGAGCTGGTCCGGCTCACCGGCGGCGAGCCCGTCCCGGTGGAGCCCGGCGAGACCTCCGCCTGACGACCGGCCCAGGTCCTCCCGCAGACGGACGAGGCCGGGCCGCTCGCGCCGCTACCGTCGGGTACATGGCTCGGACCGCGCGCATCCTCGCCCTCGTCGTCGGTCCGCTGCTGGTCGTGCTCGGGCTGACCGCCGGCGTCTTCCAGTTCGGTGCCGCGTCCAAGGCGCCGTGCGCCGTCACGGGCCCGGCACCGGTGGGCGCGATCGTCTCCGAGAGCGGCGACCGGGTGACGGAGCAGCGCAGCCTCTGGCCGATCGGCAGCGTCTGCGACTGGCGGCGAGCGGACGGGCGAGGCACGGTCCGCAGCTATCACGGGGATCTCGCCCTGTCGGCCGCGACCTACGGCGCGATCGCCGGCGGCGTGGCCCTCACGGTCGTCGGGTCGCGCCGGCCGCGGCGCGACTAGCCCTCGTAGACCACGACGAAGCGCTTCCGGACGATGCGCTCGCCCGGTTCGCCGCGCAGCGCGTCGAGGGCGGTGAGCACCCGGTCCAGGATGCCCGGCCGCAGCGGCAGCGGCGCCTCGTCCGGCTGGTCGACCGTGCCCGCGGGGTAGTCGACGCCCGGAGCGGTCGACATCTCGATGTGCGCGCCGCGCAGCTCGCGCACCGGCGCCGTCGGGTCGTCGCGGAAGCGGATGAGCCGTTCGATCGTCGCCCGGTACTGCGGCAGGTCGAGCACGTACAACCGGGCCGGCAGCACGGTGTCGCCGGTGAACAGGATGCCGGTGCGCCGGTCGAAGAACACGACGGCGGACGGCTCGTGCCCCGGCCCGCCGATCACGTCGACGACCCGCCGGCCGAGGTCGAACGCGACCGTCTCGTCCGGCCACGAGCGGAACCCGAAGAAGCCGATCACCTCTGCGGGGCTGGTGCCGACGACCGTGGTGCCCGGCCGGTCCCGCAGCAGCGCGTCCCCGGCGATGTGGTCGCGGTGTGCGTGCGAGTGGGCGACGACGAGCGGATAGGGACGCACGAACACGACCGGGTTGCGGCGCAGCCAGGTGGCGATGAGGTCCTCCACCGTCGCACGCAGAGGGAAGACCGACTCGTCCGTGGTCGCGCCGGTGTCGATGAGCAGCGCGCGCTCACGGCCGAAGAGCAGGAAGAGGAACGGCGCCTCCCAGTGCGAGCCCTTCGGCTGGCGCACCTGCACCGTGTCCGCGTCCAGCCAGGTCACTTCCGGCGCTGCAGCCCCCGTCACGGCTCCTACTCTGCCAACACCCGGTGAACCGCAGGTGAACGCCGCGAAGGGCTCGCCGTTGCGTCCGACACGCCGGTGCAACGGCGAGCACGACGGCGTCAGCTCTCGCGGCGGGCGCCGTCGGAGGCGGAGACGGTGAACACGTCGGGCGCGGCGAAGGCGTGCTCGGCGAACGCGCCGTCGAGGGCGACCTGCACCCGGCTGATCGCGTCGGTCGGCACGAGCGCGATGGCCGAGCCGCCGAAGCCGCCGCCCGTCATGCGCGCGCCGAGGGCGCCGTTGGCCTGCGCCGTCTCGACGGCGAGGTCGAGCTCCGGCACCGAGATCTCGAAGTCGTCCCGCATCGAGACGTGGGAGGCGTCGAGCAGCTCGCCGATCGCCTGCGGGCCCTGCTCGCGCAGCGTGCGCACGGTGTCGAGCACCCGTTGGTCTTCGGTGACGACGTGCCGCACGCGACGGAACGTCACGTCGTCGAGCACCTCGCGGGCGCGGTCGAGGTCGGCGACCGAGACGTCGCGCAGCGACTCGACGCCGAGGACGCGTGCGCCCTCCTCGCAGGACGCGCGCCGGTCGGCGTAACCGCCGGTCGCGTGCGCGTGCGTCACGCCGGTGTCGATGATGAGGATCTCGAGCCCCGCCTCCTCCAGTCCGAGCGGTACGATCTGCGACTCCAGCGATCGGCAGTCGAGGAACACGGCGGCGTCGCGCCGGCCGAGCAGAGAGGCCGACTGGTCCATGATCCCGGTGGGGGCTCCGACGGCGACGTTCTCGGCCCGCTGCCCGACCTTCGCCAGGGTGCGCCGGTCGAGCCCGAGCCGCCACAGCTCGTCGAGCGCCACGAGCACGGCGCTCTCGATCGCGGCCGACGACGAGAGTCCCGCCCCGACCGGCACGTTGGAGTCGATCAGGATGTCGACGCCCGGGACGGCCTGCAGGTCGGCCCCGAACTCCCCGAGCGCCCAGGCGACGCCCAGCGGGTAGGCCGACCAGCCGTGCAGCACCCCCGGGCTGAGCTCGTCGAGGGACACCTCGACCAGCTCGTCCGCGAACGTGCTGCCGACGCGCAGGATGCGGTCCTCGCGGGCGCCGACGGCCGCGACCGTCCGGCGGTTGATCGCGAAGGGGAGCACGAAGCCGAGGTTGTAGTCGGTGTGCTCGCCGATCAGGTTGACCCGGCCGGGCGCCGACCAGACGCCGTCGGGCTCGCGGCCGAACACCTCGGCGAAGTCGTCGCGGACACCCGTGCGCAGGTCGGTCATCGGTCAGCCTCTCGGTCGGTCGTGGATGCGCCGGCGGCGACGGGCTCGGTGACGAGCCCGGTCACCCGGACCGGCAGCTCGCCGACCGGGTTGTCGCGGTCCGCCTTCGCGACGGCGTCGCGCAGCGCGGCGGCGGCCTGCTCCGGCGGGATGTCGCCCACCCAGGCGCCCATGGCGGCCTCGGAGCCGGCCAGGAACTTCAGCTTATCCGCGCCGCGACGCGGCGAGGTCAGCTGCAGCATGAGCCGGATCTCGTCGCGACGGACCCCGACCGGCGCCTGGTGCCAGGCGGCGATGTAGGGGGTGGGGGAGTCGTAGAGCGCATCCACCCCGCGGAGCACGCGCAGGTACAGCGTCGCCAGCTCGTCGCGCTCGGCGGCGTTCGTCTCGGTCAGGTCGGCGACGTGGCGGTGCGGCAGCACGTGGATCTCGATCGGCCAGCGCGCGGCGAACGGCACGAACGCGGTCCAGTGCTCGCCGGCGAGCACCACACGCTCGGACGCGCGCTCGCGTTCCAGGATGTCGGCGAACAGCGTCGGGCCGTAGGAGTCGAGCGAGCGGATCAACGCGGAGGTGCGCGGCGTGATGTACGGATAGGCGTAGATCTGCCCGTGCGGGTGGTGCAGCGTGACGCCGATCGCCTCGCCGCGGTTCTCGAACGGGAACACCTGACGAACGCCCGGCAGCGCGGACAGCTCGGCGGTGCGGTCGGCCCACGCCTCGATGACGGTGCGGGCGCGCGACGGTGTGAGGCTGCCGAAGGCGCCCGTGGTCGCGGGGCTGAAGCAGACGACCTCGCAGCGGCCGACCGAGGTGCGCGTGCGGTCGAGGCCGACCTCCGCGAGGTCATCGATGCCGTCCGGTGCGTTGCCGTCCTCGAGCAGCGGGCCGAACGACGGCGACTTGTTCTCGAACACGGCGACGTCGTACAGGTCGGGGATCTCCGACGGGTTGGTCGGGGTCGCCGGGGCGAGCGGGTCGAGCTCGGCCGGGGGCAGCATGACGCGGTTCTGCCGCGCCGCCGCGATGGAGACCCATTCGCCGGTGAGCGGGTCCTGCCGCATGGTGGCGGTCGCGGGGCGCGGGGCGGGCTCCCGGCCGTCCGGCTTGCGCGCGGGCGCGAGGGCGGTGTCGGCGTCGTCGTAGTAGATCAGCTCCCGGCCGTCGGAGAGACGGGTGGGGCGCTTCGTGATCGCGGCCATGCGTTCCTTTCGTTTCCGAAAGGAAGGATACGCGTGAGCTTTCGTATTGACAAGAATCCGCAAGCGTTCCACCATGGGCGGATGAGCGAACCGCTGCCTGCCGCGCTCCGCCGCGAACGCATGCTGGAGCTGATCGGCCGTGCCGGCTTCGCTCGCGTCTCCGACCTGAGCGAGGCCTTCCAGGTCTCCGACGTGACCGTGCGCAGCGACCTCGACGCGCTGGATCGCGAGCAGAGCATCCGCCGCATCCACGGCGGTGCGGTGCTCCGGACGGCCGGGATGCGCGAGGCGAGCTTCGAGGAGTCGTTGGAGTCGTCGGCCGAGGAGAAGCGCCGCATCGGCCGGGCCGCGGCGGAGATGGTCGCCTCCGGCAGCAGCGTCCTGCTCGATGTCGGCACCACGACCACCGCCATCGCCCGGGCCCTGGTGGAGCGGGAGGACCTGGAGCAGGTGACCGTCATCACCAACGGGCTCACCATCGCGCTCGAGCTGGAGCGCGCCATCCCGCGCTTCGAGGTCGTCGTCACTGGCGGCACGCTCCGGCCGCTGCAGCACTCGCTGGTCGAGCCCCTCGCGGCCGTGCTGCTGGAGCGCGTCCACGCCGACCTGGCGTTCATCGGCTGCACCGGCGTCCACCCGACAGGTGGGATCACCAACGTGAACCTCCCGGAGGCCGACCTCAAGCGCGTGATGGTCGGCTCCGCCGAGCGTGCGGTGGTGGTGGCCGACGGCAGCAAGCTCGGTCGGACGCACCTCGGACGCATCGCCGCCGTGGACGAGGTGGCCGAGCTCGTCACTGGCGCCTCCGCCGAGGCCGCGCAGGTCGAGGCATTGCGGGAGGCGGGACTCCCGGTGGTCGTCGCCTGAGCCGTACCCTGGTGGCATGCGACCAGCGACCGGCGAACAGTACGAGCTCGACTTCGGCGACCTGAGCGCCACCATCACGCAGGTGGGCGCCGGCATCCGGTCGCTGCGCTTCGCGGAATCCGACCTCACCGAGCCGTACGGCGTGCACGAGCAGCCGCCCTCGGCCTGCGGGATCGTGCTGGTGCCGTGGCCGAACCGGGTCGCGGACGGGCGCTGGGAGCTCGACGGCGAGCCGCGACAGCTCGACCTCACCGAGCCGGCCAAGCGCAACGCCATCCACGGGCTGCTCCGCCGCCGGCCGTACGAGCTCGTCGACCGCACGGACTCGACCGTCACGCAGGCCGCGGCGATCTACCCGGAGCCGGGGTACCCGTTCCTGCTCGAGACGGCCGTGACGCATGAGCTCTTGACCGACGGCCTCCAGGTCACCCACTCCATCGCCAATGCCGGCGAGCGGCCGGCGCCCGTCGCCGTCGGCGCGCATCCCTACCTCCGGATCGCCGACCTGCCGCCCGAGCAGCTGACCGTCACGGTGCAGGCGAAGACGCGCTTCGAGGTGGATGACCGCAGCAACGTCACCGGCCAGGTCCCGGTGGCCGGCACGGCGTTCGACCTGTCGGGCGGTCGCCGGGTGAGCGACCTCGACCTCGACACCGGGTTCGCCGACCTGCCGGAGGGCCGGGTGGAGCATGTGCTCGCCGCCGACGACGGCCGGCGCGTCGTGCTGTGGGGCGACGAGGCGTTCCGCTTCGTCCAGGTGTTCACGCACCGGTCGTTCGCCACGAAGCCCGGGGGAGTTGCACTCGCGATCGAGCCGATGACCGCGCCGGCGAACGCCCTCAACTCCGGTCTGGGCCTGCGCTGGCTGGAGCCGGGCGAGACCTGGACCGTGACCTGGGGCATCCGGCCGGAGGGGTTCGGCAGAGAGGCCTACCTGGCCAGCTGGGGGTAGAGCACGCGGACGTCCTCGTGCAGCCGCGACTTCACGTGGCGCGCGACGTCGCCGACGATGGCCTCGGCCTCGTCCGCCTGCACGGCGTCGAGGGCCTCCGCGACCACCTGCTGCGGCGGCACCTTGTCCGCCGTGACGTCGGCGGCCATGTCGGTGTCGACGTACCCGACGTGGACGCCGACCACCTGGATGCCGCGCGGCGCCAGCTCCACGCGGCTCGAGTTGCTCGCGGACCAGACCGCGGCCTTCGACGCGCTGTACGACCCGGTGGCGAGCCAGCTGAGCGCCGAGTGCATGGTGACGATCGCCCCGCCGCCGTTCGCCTCGATCACCGGGGCGAAGGCGCGGGTGAGCAGCACGGGACCCCAGAAGTTGGTGTCGAGCTCACGCCGGATCTCGTCGAGGTCGCCGGTGACGAGCGACTGGTTGGCCGCGATGCCCGCGTTGTTGACGAGGATCGTGACGTCGGTGGCGGCCGCGGCGGCGGCCCGGATGCTCTCGGGGTCGGTCACGTCGAGCGCGAGCGGCACGACCCGCGGGTCGTCGCGGGCGATGGTCTCCGGGCGACGGGCGGCCGCGTAAACCTTGGCGGCGCCGCGCTGGAGGAGCTCGGCGACGAAGGCGGCGCCGAGTCCGCGGTTGGCGCCGGTGACGAGGGCGACGCGTCCGGTGATGTCGGTCATGGGGGGTCCTTCCGGAAAGTAAACCGATCTGTGTATCGAGTACCCGGTCAATGTACACAGATCGGTTTACTTTCCGCAAGCAGCTCCGTAGACTTGTGGCGTGACGACGCCCACCGACACCAAGGCGAAGCCGCGCGATCGCGTGCTGGCCACCGCCGCGCGCCTGTTCGTGCGCGAGGGGGTCAACGCGGTGGGGGTGGACCGGCTCGCGCAGGAGGCCGGCGTCTCGAAGCGGTCGATCTACCAGCACTTCGAGAGCAAGGACGCGATCGTCGCGACGATGCTGCAGGAGTACGGTCCCGCGGTGGTCGCCGGCTACTTCGCCCCCGACGACGAGGGCACGCCGCGGGAGCGGGCGCTGCACGTCTTCGAGGCGCTGCACGAGGCGGCGCGGGTGAGCGACTTCTACGGCTGCCCGTTCGTCAACGTGGCCACCGAGCTGCGCAATCGCGCGCATCCCGCCGCCGTGGTGGCGCGGCACTTCAAGGAGCAGCTGACCGCGTACTTCGAGCGTCAGGCCACGGCCGCCGGCGCGAGGGACCCGCACCTGGTCGCCGAGCAGCTCACGCTGCTGTTCGACGGCGCCTCGGCCAGCGCTGCCCTACGCGGCGGCACGCCCGACGCGGCGCTCGCCGCCGCGGCGCAGCTCTTCGACGCGGCCGTAGCCCGGGGCTAGGGCGCGATCGACAGGAAGATGAACGCGGCGAACAGCACCAGATGGATGCCGCCCTGCAGCCGCACCGCGCGCCCCTGCACGATCGTCAGGATGCTCACGAGCACCGTCAGCACGAGCAGCACGATCTGACTGGAGCCGAGACCGAGGTGCAGCGCGCCGGGCAGCCAGATCGACGCGACGGCGATCGCCGGGATGGTCAGGCCGATGCTCGCCATGGCCGAGCCGAGCGCGAGGTTGAGGCTGGTCTGGGTGCGGTTGCGGTTCGCCGCCTTGGCCGCCGCGATGCCCTCGGGCAGCAGCACGAGCAAGGCGATCACCACGCCGACGAACGACTGCGGCAGCCCGATGCCCGTGACGGCGCGCTCGATCGGGGTGGACTCCAGCTTGGCGAGCCCCACCACGGCCACGAGCGACACGAAGAGCAGGCCGAGGCTGATCAGCGCCGTGCGGTTGGAGGGCGCCTCGGCGTGGTCTTCCTCCGTCAGCGGCTGCCCCTTGCTGCCCACCGGCAGGAAGTAGTCACGATGCGCGACCGTCTGGGTGAACACGAACATCGCGTACAGGGCGAGCGAGGCGACCGCCGCGAACACGAGCTGCGGAGGGGAGAACACCGGGCCCGGCGTGTTGGTGAAGCTCGGGAGGACCAGGGTGAGCGTGGCAAGCGCGGTCACCGTCGCGAGCGCCGCCCCGCTGCCCTGGGCGTTGAACGCGGTCGATTCGCGACGTGAGGCGCTGAGCAGCAGCGAGAGCCCGACGATGCCGTTCATGGTGATCATCACGGCGGAGAACACCGTGTCGCGCGCGAGCTCGGGCGAGTCTTTGCCCGTGGTCATGAGCGTGACGATCAGGGCGACCTCGATCACCGTCACCGCCACCGCCAGCACCAGCGACCCGAACGGCTCTCCGACGCGGTGCGCCACCACCTCCGCGTGCTGCACCGCGGCCAGCACCGTGCCGGCGAGCACGACCGCGATCAGGGCGACGGCCACGGTGTTCAGCTCCACCGTCCAGAACGCGACCAGCACCAGCACGCCCACCACGGGCACCACGACCGTCCACCACCGTGCGAGCCATGTGCCGAGCGCCTTCATGCCTCCATCCTGCCAGCCGGTGCCGCCCGCGAGACCGGGATCCGCCGGATTGTGGAGAACGAGCCGGATTGTGGAGAACCCGGCGGATCCTCCACAAGGAACGCCGCCGAGGTCCGGCGGGTCCGCGTGGCGTCGTTCCCGCGGCGTGGTGGGATGGGGGCATGACAGGGAACCAGACCCTCCGCCTGGCCGCGGCCGCCGCCGTCGCCCTCTCCGTCGCCCTCGCGGTCTCCGCCTGCGCGACCCGGTCCTCCGACCAGCCCACCGGGACGCCGACCGGCTCGTCGTCCGCGTCGTCGTCGGTCACGACGTCTCCGCGGCCGACGGCGACCTCCACGGCCGTGCCCATCGAGGGTCAGTGCGACACCGGCAACCTGAGCGGAAGCATCGGCCAGGGCGGCGGCGGTGCCGCGGGCAGCGTCGAGGTGACCCTGGTGCTCACCAACAACGGTTCGACCGAGTGCTCGCTGCAAGGATGGCCCGGCGTTTCCTTCGTAGGCGACGGCAACGGCACCCAGCTCGGGAAGCCCGCGGAGTTCGACCGGTCGAAGCCGCACCCGACCGTCGTTCTCAAGCCCGGCGGCACTGCCGTCGCACCGCTGAAGATCGTGCAGGCCGGCAACTACGACGAGTCCGCCTGCCAGCCGAAGCCGGCCGACGGGTTCCGGGTCTACCCGCCCGGCTCCACCGCGTCGCTCTTCGTGAAGGATGCGGACTTCACCGCCTGCACCTCCGACTCCATCTCGCTCCTGACCGTCGGAGGCCTGGTCGCGGGCTGACCCCGTCGGCCGACCCGAGGGGAGCGGCTCAGGCGCAGACGCGCGCGATGCTGCCCTTCCACGCGTGACGCACCGTCGCCAGCGCCTCCTCGACGGCGGCGGCCGCCTTCGGCGACGATCCGGGGACCGACGCCGCCTGCACCCGCTGGGCGAGCTCCGTCAGACCCTGCTGCACGTCGACCAGGCCGTCGGCGACGGAGCCCGTGGCCAGGTCCGCGGTCCGCGCGTCGAACGCGGCGATCGCGGAGCGCACCGCGCGCACGTCGTCCGCGTCCACGGCGCGCAGTGGTAGCCGGGCCTCCAGTGCCGCGTCGAGCGCGTGCCGGGCGCTGGCGACGGTCGCGCAGTCGCGGCCGCGCGCCGCGGACGCCTCCGCGAACAGCGGGAACTCGGTCTGCAACGCCCCGGACAGCAGCAGTGCGGCCGCCAGCACGCCCACGCCGAGGGCCAGCATCCCGGACCGCAGCCCGGGCACGCCCGTGCGCCGGACGTCCGCGTCCGCGGCGGCCGACGTCACGCGCCGCGTCCCCCGCCCCGACGCCGGCGGTTCCTCCAGAATCGTCGCCACGGCAGCACGCTACCGCCCCCGGGTGAACTGTTCGTTGCCGGATGTGGACGCCGCCCGCCGTGTCCCGGTGCGCCAGTACGCTGGAGGCCGTGCCCTCGATCCCCTCCTCGCCCGGCGGATTCACCCCGCGCTGGATCGTCCGGCTCGTCGTCGTGACGGCGCTCGTCGGCGTCGGCGCCGGGGTCGGGGGCGGCCTGGTCTACCTGGGGTTGCACGCCATCCAGCACCTCGCCTTCGGGTACTCGGAGGGCGACTTCTACGAGGGCCTGCTCGATGCGCCGCCGGTCAGCCGCGTGGTCGCGCTCGCCGTCGCGGGCGTCATCGGCGGCGTCGGCTGGTGGGCGCTCCGCCGCTGGGGCGCGCGCTCGCCGTCGCACCAGGTGGTGTCGGTCGAGCAGACGGTCGGCGGGCGGAGGATGCCCGCCCTCGTCACGCTGATCAACGCGGCACTGCAGGTCGTCATCGTGGGGCTGGGCGCGTCCATCGGGCGGGAGGTGGCCCCGCGCGAGGTCGGTGCGCTCTGGGCCGGCTGGCTCGCGGAGCGGGCCGGCGTCAGTGCGCGCGAGCGCCGCATCCTGGTCGCCTGCGGCGCGGGGGCCGGCCTCGCCGCGGTCTACAACGTGCCCTTCGGCGGCGCGGTGTTCGCCGTCGAGATCCTCCTCGCCGAGGTCAGCTTCGCCACGGTGCTCCCGGCGTTCGCCACCTCGGCCATCGCCGCCCTGGTGGCGCGCGCCGTCGTGCCCGCGAACCCGCTGTACCGGCTTCCCGAGCTGCACCTCTCGCCCACGATCGTCGTGTGGTCGCTGCTCGCGGGACCGCTGATCGGCCTGACCGCGGTCGGCTTCGTGCGTGGCGCACGTTTCGCCCAGAACCACCGGCCGACCTCGTGGGGCATCCTCATCGTGATGCCGCTAACGTTCGTCGCGGTCGGCATCGCCTCGCTCTGGCTGCCCGCGATCCTGGGCAACGGCCGGGCGCTCGGCCAGCTGGCGTTCGCCGCTTCGCTGCCCCTGCTCGTCATCCTGCTCACCACCCTGGTGAAGGCCGCGGCCACCCTCGGCACGATCGGCGCGGGCGCGGCCGGCGGCACCCTGACGCCCTCCCTCGCGATCGGTGCGGGACTCGGCCTCGCCGGCGGCGCGCTCTGGAGCCACCTCTGGCCGGGCGCCGAACTGCCGGCGTTCGCGCTGATCGGCGCGGCGGCGTTCCTCGCCGTGACGATGCGCGCCCCGCTGACGGCACTGCTGCTGACCATGGAGTTCACCGGCCAGGGACCCGACCTGCTGGTGCCGGTGATGCTGTCCGTCGCGGGGGCGGTCGCGGTCGGGTACCTGCTCGAGCGGACGCGGGTGACGGGGGTGGCGTAGCCGGGACGCGCGGCCGCCGCGGCATCGCGGTGGGCCCGGTGGGGCTCGAACCCACGACCCGCGGATTAAAAGTCCGATGCTCTGCCAACTGAGCTACAGGCCCGTCCCTCCAATCTAGCGTGGTTTCGACCCTCCCGGCGGCGGTCTCCGGCGGTGCGCGGGGGAGAATGGGGGAATGTCCGATCGGTTCCACAAGCCCACGTTCTTCACGAGCGGGATGTTCGAGGCGTTCATGGGCGGGGAGGATCCGGCCCAGATCAGCCGGGTCGCGCACGAGACCGCCCGTGCGCTGCTGGCGCGGGTGCGCGACAACCCGGAGCCGGAGGTCGTCGACCGGCTGGTCGCGTTCACCGACGCCAACGGCATCGACGCCATCGCCGAGCTGTGGTCGCGGTCGACCGCGAAGAGCCTTCCCGGGGCGCTGTGGCGCATCTACCTGCTGCGGCTGCTGATCCGGCAGGACGCCGAGGGCACCGCCTACCTGTACCAGCGCGGCACCGAGGTGCTGCGCTCGATCGACGCCGTCGTGGCGGGGGCGCCCACACCGGCCGGGCCCGCGGAGATCACCGAGCTGGCCGACCGCATCCTGCGCGGGCTGTTCGAGGGCGACTTTGCCGTCGCGCTCGACCGGGCGGCCGCGTTCTGCCGGGTGACGGCGGCCGGGGCGGCCTCCATCGCCGACGATCGGGACGTGCTCGACCCGGATCGGGCGAGCGAGCTCACCACCCGCGCGCTGCGGTTCACGCGCACGGCGGAGGAGCTGTCCGCCTGCGCCCGGCTGTGGCGGTCCGACTCGCTGGACTGATCCGCGGGAGGTCAACCCCTCCCCGCGATCCGCCGTTCTCGGGCCGCGAACGCCACGCCGCAGAGCGGTCCGAACGGCTCCTGTACACTGGATGACGCCGGGCCGCAGTAACCCCGGGCTCCAAAACTAGCCGCTTCGAGCGGCCTCGCGCCGAGAGGCGTTCTGCGGCCCGGCACTTTCTGTCGAGAGCGGAGACGACGTGGACGACGCCCCTGCGGCCGACCTCGACGCCCTGCTCCTGCGCACCGCCCAGGGCGACCAGGAGGCGTTCTCGCGCTTCTACGACGCCACCGCGCCGCGCGTCCTCGGCCTCATCCGGCGGCTCCTCGTCGACGCCGCGCAGTCGGAGGAGGTCGCCCAGGAGGTGTTCCTGGAGGCGTGGCAATCCGCCGCGCGTTTCGATCCGAATAAGGGTCGAGCGCAGACGTGGATCCTCACGATGGCCCACCGTCGTGCGGTGGACCGGATCCGCGCCTCCCAGGCCTCCCGCGACCGGGACGCCGCGGTCGGGTTGCGGGAGATCCCCACCGCGTACGACCAGGTGGCCGAGACGGTGGAGGTGCGCGTGGAGCACGAGAGGGTGGAGGTGGCGATGCGGACGCTCACCGAGCCCCAGCGCCAGGCCATCGCCCTCGCCTACTACGGCGGGCTCAGCCAGTCGGAGGTCGCCGCGGAGCTGGGCATCCCGCTCGGCACAGCGAAGACACGGCTGCGCGATGCGATGATACGGCTGCGAGAGGAACTGGGGGTGACGACATGACCGACGAGAACGACCGCGAGCGCGAGCGCCTGGGGTACCGCCTCGGCGCCGACGACGAGACGGAGGCGCGCTCCTTCGAGGACGTCGCCGCCGAGCTCGCCCTGGCCGCCGAGCCGGTACAGCCGCGGCCGGAGCTGAAGGCCGCGCTGTTCGCGCGCCTCGCGGACACCCCGCAGCTGCCGGCGCACGACGCGGCGGAGGCGGTGAGCGCCGCAGCGCCCGCGGAGGCGCCCGCTCCGGTGGCATCGACCGCCGCCGAGCGCACCGCACCCGATTCCGCCGGGCACACCGCGCCCGCCCTCACCCCCGCCGAGCGCACCGCCCGCCGTCGCTGGTTCCAGCGTCCCGGCCTGATCCTCGGGGCCGCCGCGGCCGCCGTGCTGATCTTCATCGGCGGCGCCTTCGTCGGCTCCGCGCTCTCCGGCAGCAACTCGTACCAGTCGCAGCAGGCCTCGGCGCTAGCCCAGATCAACGCGGCGCCCGACGTCCAGCGCGCCACGGCGACCGTCGCGGGCGGCGGGACGGCCACCCTGGTGTGGTCGGGGGAGCTCGGCCGGTCCGCGCTCGTCGCCGACGGGCTCCCCGCGCTGCCGGACGACAAGACCTACGAGCTCTGGTACATGCGTGACGGCAAGGCCATCCCGGCCGGCACCATGACCCCCTCCGGCTCCGGTTCCACCTGGCGCGTCCTCACCGGCGACATGCGCGCCGGCGACACCGTCGGCGTGACCGTCGAGCCGTCCGGCGGCTCCGACCGCCCCACCAGCGACCCCATCGTCGCCATTCCGTCCTGACGCAGCCGCCGTCGAGCACACGTAAAACGTCGCCCAGCGCGTGCTGAGGCGACGTTCTTCGTGTGCTCGGAGCCGGATTCAGCCGAAGCGGCCCGAGACGTAGTCCTCGGTCGCCTGCTCGGTCGGGTTGGAGAAGATCATGTTCGTGTCGTTGTACTCGATGAGCTTGCCCGGCTTGCCGGTGCCCGCGATGTTGAAGAACGCGGTGCGGTCGGAGACGCGGGAGGCCTGCTGCATGTTGTGGGTGACGATCACGATCGTGTAGTCGTTCTTCAGCTCCTCGATCAGGTCCTCGATCGCGAGGGTCGAGATCGGGTCGAGCGCCGAGCACGGCTCGTCCATCAGCAGCACGTCGGGGGAGACCGCGATGGCGCGCGCGATGCAGAGCCGCTGCTGCTGGCCGCCGGAGAGGCCGGAGCCGGGGAGGTTCAGGCGGTCCTTGACCTCGTTCCACAGGTTGGCGCCCTGGAGCGACTTCTCGACCAGGTCGTCCGCGTCGCTCTTCGACATGCGGCGGTTGTTGAGCTTCACGCCGGCGAGCACGTTGTCGCGGATGCTCATGGTCGGGAACGGGTTCGGCCGCTGGAACACCATGCCCACCTGGCGGCGCACGAGCACCGGGTCGACGCCGTTGCCGTACAGGTTGTTGCCGTCGATCAGCACCTCGCCCTCGACGTACGCGCCGGGGATGACCTCGTGCATGCGGTTCAGCGTGCGGAGGAACGTCGACTTGCCGCAGCCCGACGGGCCGATGAAGGCGGTGACGGTGCGGGGCTCGATGGTGAGCGACACGCCCTCCACGGCGCGGAAGCTGCCGTAGTAGACGTTGAGGTCGTTGACTTCGATGCGCTTTGACACTTTTATCCTTGTGGGTTCGGGTGCGGGCTCAGCGGCCGTACTTGGGGGCGAAGGCCTTGGCGATGATGCGGCCGACGAGGTTGAGCAGCATGACGATGATGATGAGGGCGAGGGCGCCGGTCCACGCCCGGTCGATGGAGGCCTGCGCGTGCAGACCCGCGGCCTGCGTGTACTGGGTGTACACGAACACCGGGAGGGTCATCATCCGGTCGTTGAAGATGTCGTAGTTCATGCTGGTCGTGAAGCCGGCGACGATCAGCAGCGGCGCCGTCTCGCCGATGACGCGGGCGACGGCCAGCATGACGCCGGTGACGAGTCCCGCGAGCGAGGTCGGGAGGACGACCTTGAGCACGGTGAGCCACTTCGGCACGCCGAGCGCGAGCGACGCCTCGCGCAGCTCGTTCGGAACGATCCGCAGGATCTCTTCGCTGGAGCGGACCACGACCGGGATCATCAGCACCGAGAGGGCGACGGACCCCATGAACCCGCTGCGGATGCCCGGGCCGAAGAACAGGGCGAACAGCGCGTACGCGAAGAGGCCGGCGACGATCGAGGGGATGCCGGTCATGACGTCCACGAAGAAGGTGATGCCGCGCGCCAGCATCCCGCGCCCGTACTCGACCAGGTAGATCGAGGTGAGCAGGCCGATCGGGACCGAGATGACCGCCGCCATGAGCGTGATCTCGAGCGTGCCGACGATGGCGTGCAGCGCGCCGCCCCCGTCGCCGATGACGTTGCGCATCGACTCGGAGAAGAACGCGAGGTCGAAGCGGGCGAGGCCCTGCGTGACGACCGTCCAGCCGAGCGAGATCAGGGGCAGCAGGGCGATGATGAACGCGGTCGCGACCAGCGAGGTGATGAGCCGGTCGATCGCCTTCCGCGAGCCCTCGATGAGCAGCGAGGTGACGTAGATGGCGATGTCGAAGAGCACGGTGCCGAAGAAGATCGCGCCGACGATGTTGAAGCCCTTGGTCGCGCCGCTGGCCGCGAGCATCGCGAACACTGCGCCGATGACGACCCAGGAGACGACGAGCATCGTCCAGGGGGCCCAGCCGGGTAGCTTGCCCGCGGTGTACGAGTTGGTGAGCGGGCGCGGGGCGGTGGCGGTCGTGGTGGCCATCAGTTCGCTCCAGAGAAGGCCTTGCGGCGGCTGACGATGTAGCGGGCGAGCATGTTGATCAGCAGCGTCACCACGAACAGCACCAGGCCGGAGGCGATGAGCGCGTTCACGCCGAGGCCGGTCGCCTCGGGGAACTGGAGCGCGATGTTCGCCGCGATCGTGTTCGGGCTCTGCGCCTGCAGCAGCGCGAGCTTCACGATGAGCGCGGGGGAGAGCACCATCGCGATGGCGAGGGTCTCGCCCAGCGCGCGGCCGAGGCCGAGCATCATGGCCGACACGATGCCGCTGCGGGCGAAGGGGAGCACGGCCATCTTGACCATCTCCCAGCGGGTGGCGCCGAGGGCGAGCGCGGCCTCCTCGTGCAGGCGCGGGGTCTGCAGGAAGATCTCGCGGCAGATGGCGGTCATGATCGGGATGACCATGACGGCGAGCACGAGCGCGGCGGTGAGGATGGTGCGGCCGGTGCCGGAGACCGGCGGCGCGAAGAGCGGGATCCAGCCGAGGTTGTCGCCGAGCCAGACGTAGAAGGGCTGGACGAACGAGGAGAGCGTCGCGATGCCCCAGAGACCGAAGACCACGGACGGGACGGCGGCGAGGAGGTCGATGATGTAGCCGAGCACCTGCGCGACGCGGCGCGGTGCGTAGTGCGAGATGAAGAGCGCGATGCCGATGGACAGCGGGGTCGCGATGATCAGCGCGATGATGGCGGCCCAGATGGTGCCGAAGACGAGCGGCCAGACCCAGGACCAGAAGTTCGTGGCGTTGTTGGGGAGTTCGCCGGCCTTGGCGAACAGCGCCGGGATGCTCTGCAGGACGAGGAAGAGCGCGACGGCGGCGAGGGTGGCGAGGATGAGCGACCCCGCGACGACGGTGCTGGTGGAGAAGACCCGGTCGCCGAGGCGGACCTTCGCTCTCGGCCTGATGGCTCCTGCGGTTCCGGCGGTCATTCCTTGCTTTCTCTCATCGGGTGCGCCGTCCGGGCGGGCGGCTGAGGGCGGGAGCGCCGCTCGGCCCGGGCTGCGGGTGCAGCCCAGGCCGAGCGGTCCGGTGTCACTTGATGCTGCTGACGGCCTTCGAGACCTTGTCGGCGAGGTCGCTCGACAGCGGGGCCGAGCCGGCCTGCTCCGCGGCGGCCTTCTGGGCGTCGCTGGAGATGATGTAGTTCACGTAGCCCTTGACCAGGTCCGCCTTGGCGGCGTCCTTGTACTCCTGGCACGCGATCACGTAGGAGACCAGGACGAGCGGCCAGGCGCCCTTCGAGGTGTCCTTGCGGTCGATCTTGATGGCGAGGTCGTTCGCCTCACGGCCGTCGGCGATCGGGGAGGCGGCGACCACGGCGGCAGCACCGTCGGCGCTGATCTTCTCGTAGTTGCTGCCGACCTTCAGCTGGGCGATGCTGAGGCCCGCCGAGCCCGACTCGTCGATGTAGGTGATGGAGTTCTTCGCGTTCTTGGTGGCGTCCGCGACACCCGAGGTGCCCTTCGCGGCGTCGCCGACCTGGAACGGGAAGGTCTGGGAGGCCGGAGCGGTCCAGACGTCAGGCGCGTTCGCCGCGAGGTACTCGGTGAAGTTCTGCGTGGTGCCCGAGTCGTCGGAGCGGTGCACGACGGTGATCGGGGCAGACGGGAGCGAGGCGCCCGAGTTCTGGTCCTTGATCTTCGCGTCGTCCCAGGTGGTGATCTTGCCCGAGAAGATGCCGGCGATGGTCGCGGCGTCGAGCTTGAGGTCCTTCACGCCGTCCACGTTGTACGCGATGGCGATCGGGGAGATGTAGACCGGGAGGTCGATGCCCTTGCTGTTCGCGGCGCAGCCGGCGAACGTGGAGGCGAGCTCCTCGTCCTTCAGCGCGGCGTCGGAGCCGGCGAAGTCGGCCGCACCCGAGATGAAGCTCTTGCGGCCGGCGCCAGAACCCTGCGGGTCGTAGTTGACGGTGGCCTTCGGGTTGGCCTGCTGGAAGCCGGCGGCCCACACGGTCTGCGCGGCGCCCTGGGCGGACGAGCCGATGCCGTTGAGCGTGCCGGAGAAGTTCGTCGCAGCAGCCGTCGTGGTCGACGGGGTGCTGCCCTCGTTCGCCGCACAGGCGGTGAGAGAGATGGCGGCCGCGGCGAGCAGAGCCACAGGAGCGCCGATGCGCTTGAGATTCACAGTTGTCCCTTCGGGGATCAGTAACAACAGGACGGGGGCCGGTGCGACCCGTGCGTGACGCTATTCCCGGTGTCTGTCCAGAGTCCCCCGCAGCGGTAAACGGAAGGTTAACGCGGGGTGTTCTCTTGTGTCGAAGGGCGCTCCTGCGGCTCGCTGCCGTCAGTCCGTGATCTGCACCGCCGTGCCGAGGGGAAGGGCGTCGACGGCCGCGATGGCCTCCGCGGAGAGGCGGATGCACCCGTGCGACACGGCGCCCGCGGCCGTGGACTGGTAGTGGATGCCGATGAGCCCACCGTCGGATCCCTCGTACGGTTCGTCGGCGGCCGTCGCGTGCAGGGAGGTGAGCTGGATGCGGTGCTCGGACTGCCCCTGCGCGGGGTCGAGGTAGCGGGCCTGCAGGTAGCCGGTGCCGGTCGGTGTCGGCGTCTCGTCGGTCCCGACGCCCACGGGGAAGCTCTGCAGCTGCTTTCCCGCCGAGTCTGTGATCCGGAGGGTGTGCTTCGAGGTGGAGATGACGACACGCCTCGTCAGGCTCCCGACCTTCTGGAGCGACGCGGTCGGCACCCAGGCGGCGCTCTGGGCGGGAGCGGGCGCCTTCGTGCTCGCGGTCGAGGGCAGCTTCTGCCGGGCCGGCGTGAGGATGAGGGACCAGGCGCCACGGGTCTCCGCCACCACGATGGTCGTCGGCTTGCCGAGGAAGTTCTTGGCGGGGACGCGGGCGACCGGGGTCGTGAAGTCGGCGGCGTACACGGCGGTGTCGAACGCGACCCGGTAGGAGTCGTGCAGCTCCGCCGTCGGCGGTGCGGCCAGGAGACCGGGGATGACCGCGTCGAACTCGGCGGCGGGGAGGGCGGCGAGCGCGGACGGCGACAGTGCTGCCGGCAGCGCCGGTCCGGCGACGCTCGAAGCGGTCGTGGTCGGCTTCGGGGTCGTGCTGGGGGCGGCGTCCGCGGTGCAGCCGGTGATCAGGGCGACGACCGCGGTGGCGCCGAGGAGGAGGGAGAGAGGGCGATGGTTCGTCATGGTCGATTCGTGGTTGTTCCGGTGAGGTGGGACGACGGGAAACGGATGTGGCGGCGGGGGCCAAGGCCCCCGCCGCCACATCGATGGTCGTCGGCGGTCAGCCGCTGACGACGGGGAGCCGGGTGGCCTGGGTGCTCGCCGTGCTCGTTGCGGCGTTGCCCACAGTGGGAGTGCCGCCGCCGGTCGTGGTGGCCTCACCGGTGACGGTGACGGTCTTCGTGTGGACGACCGCGTTGCCGTCGGAGTCGGTGCCGGAGACCGTCACGGTGAAGTCGCCCGGGACGGCGGTCCCGCCGGCGAGCCAGAGCGAGAACGCGACACAGCCGTTGAGCGCGGCCGTGTAGCTGCCGGCCGAGTACGTCGACCCGTCGTAGACGGCCTCCGCGGTGACGTCGGAGCCGGGCGCGTAACCGCAGGCGAGGATCTGGATGGCGTTCTCGACGGTGAGCTCGGCGGTCGTGAGGGTGGTCACGTTGGTCTCGATGCCAGAGGGCGCGATCCACTGCGCGATCGCGACCGTGTTCGACGTGTCGCCGTCCGTGCTCGTGGCGGTGAGGGACACGGTGTCGCCCGGCGCGGGGAAGGCGACCGTCGGGAGGAAGACGGCGCTGAACGCCCCGTCTGGGTCCGTGGCGGGCGTGGGGACCTCGTAGGTCTCCAGCGAGCCGGACGGGCCGACGAGGTCGATGGTCACGGTCGTGCCTGCGGTGAAGCCGGTGCCCGAGACGCTGAAGCCGTCGCCCCAATCGCCGGCGGTGTAGTCGAAGTACTCGGGGGAGACGGTGATGGTTCCGGTCTGGGCGGCGTTCGCCGGCGCCGCGGCGAAGAAGCCGCCGGCGACGATGGCCGCGGTCGCCGCGAGGGCGCCGAAGCGGATGCGCGTGAAGCTGGTCATGTGATCCTCTGGTGAATCCGAACGGCACCGGGCGGTGCCTCGACCACGCTAATGCACGGAATTCTTGTGTGCAATCCGAAATATCGGGATATCAGCCCACCGGCGCGTACGTCTCGATCGACACGATCCCGGAGGCCGGGTTGGTCGCCGAGAGGTGCACCACGGAGAAGCCTCCGGTGTCGAGGTCGGCGGCGTCGTTGAGGTAGCCGCCGGGCATCGTGCCGGTGGCGAGGGCGATCTCGCGCATGATCTCGGGCAGGACGGGGCCGTGGCTGCACAGCACCGCGGTCTTGCGGGAGCGGATGCGCTTGCCGACGATGCGGCGCACCTCTCCGGCGCCCTCCTCGAAGGCGTCCTGGCTGAGGCCGTGCTCGCGGTGCGGCTTGATGCCCGTCGCGGCGGCGAGCGGGGCGACCGTCGTGACGCAGCGGACCGCGTCGCTCGTGACGATGCGCTTCGGTCTCCAGGCCTGCAGCGTGGGGACGTCGGCCGCCGCCTGGCGCACGCCCCGCTCGGTGAGCGGGCGGGCGGCGTCGGAGCCGTCCCAGTGGTCGCGCGGTGCGGCCTTGCCGTGGCGGAGCGCGATGAGCGCGAAGGTGGAGGTGATGCCCTGGTGCACCAGTGCGTCGAAGGCGTCGAGGATCTCGACGTCGCGCTCGTAGGTGAGGTAGCCGCGCGCCTTCTTGATGGTGACCCACTCGATCGCCGCGATCTCGCTGTTCGGGACGAACGTGGAGCGTTCGATCGCCTTGTCGGACACCTCGGCGGCCCAGTAGTGGACGATCTTGTCCCGCCCGCTGCCGAGCGCATACGTGGAGACGCCGAGCGGCACCCCGAGGCCGATGCCGAGCCCGGTCTCCTCCTGGATCTCGCGGACGGCCGTCTGCGGAAGCGTCTCGCCCGGGTCGACCTTGCCCTTGGGGATCGTCACGTCGCCGTACTTGGTGCGATGCACCACGAGCACGACGATGCGGTCGTCCACGACCCGCCAGCACAGGGCGCCCGCGGCGTAGATGGCCGGGCTCACCGCCTCGTTCCCGTGCGAGTGCTGCGCGGACGGTGGCTGTACTGCTGGATCAGCTTGTTCTGCAGGTCGACCAGCGGCTTCCCGTTCTCGTCGAGGTGGTGCCGCGTCCAGACGCCGTCCTGGTCGAGCTTCCACGTGGCGGTGCGCTCGTCGAAGGCGAGGTCGAACAGGCTTTCCAGCTCGCGGATGTGGTCGGGGTCGCTGAGCCGGACGAGCGCCTCCACGCGGCGGTCGAGGTTGCGGTGCATCATGTCCGCGCTGCCGATGTAGACCTGCGGCTCCCCGCCGTTGACGAACGAGAAGATGCGCGAGTGCTCGAGGTAGCGGCCGAGCACGGAGCGCACCCGGATGTTCTCCGACAGACCCTCGCGGCCGGGCACGACGCCGCAGATGCCACGCACCCACAGGTCGATCGGGACGCCCGCCTGGCTGGCGCGGTAGAGGGCGTCGATGATCGCCTCGTCGACGATGGAGTTGAGCTTGATCCGGATGCCGGACGGCCGGCCGGCCTCGGCGTTGGCCCGCTCGGTGTCGATGCGCTTGAGCAGCCCCTTGCGCAGGTGCAGCGGGGCGACGAGCAACCGCTTGAACTTCTTCTCGATCGCGTAGCCCGAGAGCTCGTTGAAGAGACGCGTCAGGTCTTTCCCGACCTGGTCGTCGTCGGTGAAGAGCCCGAGGTCTTCGTAGATGCGCGAGGTCTTCGGGTTGTAGTTGCCCGTGCCGATGTGGCTGTAGCTCTTGAGCACCCCCTTCTCCTCGCGGATGACGAGCGCCAGCTTGCAGTGGGTCTTCAGCCCGACGAGACCGTAGACGACGTGCACGCCGGCCTTCTCGAGCTTGCGCGCCCAGGAGATGTTGTTCTGCTCGTCGAAGCGCGCCTTGATCTCGACGAGGGCCAGCACCTGCTTGCCCGCCTCCGCCGCGTCGATCAGCGCCTCGACGATCGGGCTGTCGCCGGAGGTGCGGTACAGCGTCTGCTTGATGGCGAGCACGTGCGGGTCGGCCGCCGCCTGCTCCAGGAAGGCCTGGACGCTCGTGGCGAACGATTCGTACGGGTGGTGCACCAGCACGTCTTGCCGGGAGATCGCGGCGAAGATGTCGGGCTTGGCGTTCGGCTCGCTCGGCATGAGCTGCGCCGGCGTCGTGGGGACGTGGTTGGGGTAGTGCAGGTCGGGCCGGTCGATCTTGGCGAGGTCGAAAAGACCGCCCAGGTCGAGCGGGCCGGGCAGACGGTAGACCTCCTGCTCGGTCACGTCGAGTTCGCGCACGAGCAGGCCGAGGGTCACCGGATCCATGTCGTCGGTGACCTCGAGGCGGATCGGCGGCCCGAACCGGCGGCGCAGCAGCTCGCGCTCCAGCGCCTGGATGAGGTTCTCCGTCTCGTCCTCGTCGATCTCGACGTCTTCGTTGCGGGTGACGCGGAAGACGTGGTGGTCGAGGATCTCCATGCCGGGGAAGAGGTCGCCGAGGTGGTTGGCGATGAGGTCCTCCAGCATGATGAAGCGCACCTGGCCGAGCCCCTCGCGCTGGTCGATGCGCACGAACCGGGGGAGCATCTGCGGCACCTTGAGGCGCGCGAACTGCTCCTTGCCGGTGCGGGAGTTGCGCACGCGCACCGACAGGTTGAGCGAGAGCCCGGAGATGTAGGGGAACGGGTGGGCCGGGTCGACCGCGAGCGGCATCAGCACCGGGAAGATCTGCTGCGAGAACACCTCGCGCATCTGCGCCTTGTCGGCCTCGTCGAGGTCGTCCCAGGTGGCGACCGTGATGCCGGCCTCGGCCAGCGCGGGCTGCACCAGGTCGTGGTAGGCGCGGGCGTGCCGCAGCTGCAGCTCGTGCGCCTTCTCCGAGATGTCGGCCAGCACCTCCTGCGGCGCACGGCCGACGTTGGTCGGGACGGCGAGGCCGGTGGCGATGCGGCGCTTGAGGCCGGCGACGCGCACCATGAAGAACTCGTCGAGGTTGCTCGCGAAGATGGCGAGGAAGTTGGCGCGCTCCAGCACCGGGAGCAGCGGGTCCTCCGCCAGCTCGAGCACGCGCTGGTTGAACGCCAGCCAGCTCAGCTCGCGGTCGAGGTACCGGTCTTCCGGCAGGGTCGGGTCTGGCTCGTAGATGAAAGGAGCGAAGTCGTCGTCGAAGTCGCTGCCCAGGCTTCCGCCCAGCCCGGTGTCAAGAAGGCCGTTCTCGAGGGTCGTGCGCTCGTCCATCCCCCCATCATGTCACCGCCGACGCGCGGCAGGGACGGCCGCACGTAAACGGTGGATAAACGCCTGGCTGTGGACGGATACGGCCCGGTCCTCGGCGTCGCCTCAGGGGCGGACGGACGTCGGGAGCCGGTCGTTGTCGTCCTCGTAGACGTTGAACCGGTAGCCGACGTTGCGCACCGTGCCGATCAGCGACTCCAGGTCGCCGAGCTTCGCCCGCAGCCGTCGCACGTGCACGTCGACCGTGCGGGTGCCGCCGAAGTAGTCGTAGCCCCAGACCTCGCTGAGCAGCTGCTCGCGCGTGAAGACGCGCGAGGGGTGGGTCGCGAAGAACCGGAGCAGCTCGAACTCCTTGAACGTCAGGTCGAGCTGGCGCCCGTGCGCCTTCGCCGAGTAGCTGGCCTCGTCGATCGTGATGCCGGAGGCCTGGATCTTGGTCTGCGCGTGCTCCTGCGTCTGCCGGCCGATCGCCAGCCGGATGCGCGCGTCCACCTCGGCCGGGCCGGCGCTGTCGAGCACGACGTCGCTGACGCCCCAGTCGGCGCTCACGGCGGTGAGCCCGCCCTCGGTGAGCACCAGCACCAGCGGGACTGTCACGCCGGTCGTGGTGAGGATCTTGCAGAGCGACTTGGCGCTCGCCAGGTCGCGGCGCGCGTCCACGAAGATCAGATCGCAGCTCGGCGCGTTGACCAGGGCGGCCGGCTCCGCGGGGATGTGACGGACACGGTGGCTGAGCAGAGCGAGCGAGGGCAGCACCTCCGCATCGCTCACGGAGGCGGCGGATCCTGGCGCGGCGGGGCCGTTCTGGCCCTGTCCGGAGGCGTTCGACGCAGACGTGAGGATCAGAAGTTGCGCCACCCATTCCTCCTCACCCGTCTGTGCGGCAATGCTACCGGAAATGCGGGATGCCCCTTTCCGCAGCCGCCGCGGCGCCGGCGCGAGGCAGAATGGGAGCGTGAGCGACGACATCCCGGAGACCCACGCGCTCGGTCCCGCTGCGGCGGCCGGCCCCGCCCAGCCGCCCCTCCCGCGGTGGGCGACGGCGCTGAGCGTCGGATCGGTCTGGGCGGTCGCGCTCGTGCTCGGCATCCTGATCGGCTCGCTGTCCCGCCCGGCGGCGTACGCCTCCTGGCTCTCGCTCGCCCTCGCGGTCTGCGCGTTGCTGAGCTTCGTCGCACAGCTCGCCACCCAGCAGAAGGACGGCTTCATCACCCGGCTGGCCGCCACGACGACCGGCAGTTTCGTGATCCTCGGGATCATCGGCGCCATCCTCGCCCTCGTCGCCGGCGTGCGCTGAACCCGGGGACCGGATGTCGGCGGCGGCCGGTTAGACTGGACGCATGCTGGTCGCTCTCGAACTCTTCTTCGTCGGCCTTCTCGGCCTGGCAACGCTCGCCATCCTCGGCGTCTCCGGGGTCGTGGTCTACAACCTCTTCCGCGGTCAGCGCTGAGCCTCCCCCTCTCATGATCGAGATCCCGACCGACCTCCCGGCGGAGCTGGTCCCCCTCTCCTGGCTGATCGGCGTGTGGGAGGGCACCGGCGTGCTCGACTACGCGATCGAGGAGGAGCACACGCAGCGGGAGTTCGGTCAGCGCATCAGCTTCAGCCACGACGGCCTGGGGTACCTCAACTACTCGTCGACGTCGTGGATCCTCGACGAGGAGAACACGCCGCTCGCCGCAGAGACCGGCTACTGGCGGCTGCACCGGAAGCTCGTCGAGGGCGACGCGGGCCCGGCGATGCTGCCGGGGATCGGCGCCCGACCGTTCTCCACCGCGCAGTCGGTCGAGGCGTTGCGCAACTCCAACGGCGCCTTCGACATCGACGTCTCGATCATCCACCCCGACGGCGTCAGCGAGCTGTACCTCGGCCAGGTCGCCGGGCCGCGCATCGACCTCGCGACCGACGCCGTCCTGCGCACAGCGGGGGCCAAGGAGTACACCGCGGCCACCCGGCTCTACGGGCTGGTGGAGGGCCACCTGCTCTGGGCCTGGGACATCGCCGCCCTCGGGCAGGAGCTGCGCACGCACGCGTCGGCCCGCCTCGCCAAGGTCGACTGAGGAGCGGTGTGAGCGACGCATCCCTCTCTCCGTTCCTGGAGCTGCCGGGCGCCGTCGACACCACCGGCTCCGGTGTCCCGGCCCATTACGGCAGCCCGCTCGCCGAGCAGCGTGCACTCGTCGAGGGCGGCGCGATCGTGGACCTCTCCGACCGGGCGGTGCTCACCATCCAGGGTCCCGACCGGCTCAGCTGGCTGAACTCGCTGAGCAGCCAGGCGCTCACCGGGCTGCGGCCGGGGGAGTCGTCCGAGACGCTGCTGCTGGAGGTGACCGGCCGCGTGGAGCACGCCGTCCGCGTGCTCGACGACGGGGAGACGCTGTGGCTGCTCGTCGACCGGCCGGAGGCCGCCGGCCTGCTCGCGTGGCTCGACTCGATGCGGTTCATGCTCCGCGTCGAGCTGGCCGACCGCACGGCCGACCTGGCGACGATCGGCACGCTCGGCGATCCGCCGCTGCCGATCGCGGCGCCGAACGGCGTCCCGCTGATCTGGCACGACCCGTGGCGCGCGGTGACGCCCGGCGGCCACCAGTACGCCCGCGGGGAGCATCCGGGCGCCGGATGGACGTGGAGCGAGCGCCTCGTCCCGCGCGATGCGCTGCCGTCGGTGGTTGCGCGCGTCCGCAGCGGCGAGCTGTCGGCGGCCGGGACACTCGCCGCCGACGCCCTCCGCATCGCGGCCTGGCGCCCGCGGTTCGCCACGGAGGTCGATGAGCGCACCATCCCGCACGAGCTGGACTGGCTGCGCACGGCGGTGCACCTCAGCAAGGGCTGCTACCGCGGCCAGGAGACCGTGGCGAAGGTGCACAACCTCGGCCACCCTCCGCGCCGCCTGGTGATGCTGCACCTCGACGGGTCGGAGGGGGTGCACCCCGCGCCGGGCGCGGTGGTCTCCCTCGACGGCGCCGAAGTCGGAGCGGTGACCTCGGCGGCGCTGCACTACGAGCTCGGCCCGATCGCGCTCGCGGTCGTGAAGCGCTCGACCGATCCCGCCGCCACGCTGACGGTGGACGCCGACGGCACGCCCGTCGCCGCGGCCCAGGAGATCGTGGTGCCGCCCGAGGCCGGCGCCGAGGCGCACGTCCCGCGCCTGCCGCGACTCGGCGCCGTCACCCGCACCCCGCGTTCGCACTGACTCGCGCCCACGCCATCGGCTCCTGAGCTCTTCGAGCTCACCGCGGCGTGTCGGGCGAAGAACTCAGGAGCCGAGGGCGAGGGAGGCCGGGGCGACCGCGGGGTAGGCGACGGTGAGCTCGCCGAGGCGCCAGCGGGCGCGGCCGCCGACGATGGGCCAGCCGGCGTCGCGCATGCCCTGGGCGACGGCGATCCAGCGCTGGCGGGGTCCGTAGGCCGCAAGCGGCGAGTGGATGCGCCACAGCCGGTCGAGCTGGGAGAGGTAGGCGTGCACGCGCTCGCCCGGGACGTTCCGATGGATGAGCGCCTTCGGCAGCCGCTCGGCGACGACCGACGGCGCATCGAGGTCGCGCAGGCGCAGCGACACCGTCAGCGTCAGCGGCCCGTCCGGCCCGAGCGCGATCCAGCTGGCGATCCGGCCGATCTCGTCGCACGTTCCCTCGACGAGCAGGCCGCCCGGCTGCAGCCGAGCGCGCATCCTCTCCCACGCGGGCGCCACCTCGACCTCGCGGTACTGACGCAGCACGTTGAAGGCCCGGATCACGGCGGCGCCGCGGCCGTCGGGCAGCGGCACCTCGAACCCGCCGAGCGCGAATCGGATGCGCGACTGCGGGTCGAACCCGGTGCGGCCGGCGCGCACCGCCGCGAGCTGTTCTTCGGCCGTGCGCACGCGGCCGGGCTCGATCTCAAGCCCCACCACCTCGACGTCCGGCCGGGCCTTCGCCAGGCGCTGCTGCAGTTCGAGCGCGGTCACGCCGCTCGCGCCGTAGCCCAGGTCGACGACCACCGGATCGGCGGTGCGGCGCAGCACCGGCTGGGCCGCGATCCACCGGTCGACGCGGCGCAGCCGGTTGGTGTTCGTCGTGCCCCGCGTGACGGTGCCGACCGCGCCGGAAGCCATGCCTCCATCCTGCCAGCGCGTGCGGACCCGGACGTGGCGGTGCCCGGCGACACGATAGATTGGAGGGCATGGCCGCTCCCTACACCCTGATCCTCCTGCGCCACGGCAGCAGCGAGTGGAACGAGAAGAACCTGTTCACCGGCTGGGTCGACGTGCGTCTCAGCGAGACCGGCGTCGCCGAGGCGAAGCGTGCGGGCGAGCTGCTCCGCGACTCGGGCCTCACGCCCGACGTGCTGCACACCTCGGTGCTGACCCGCGCCATCCAGACGGCGAACCACGCACTCGACGTGGCCGACCGGCTGTGGATCCCGGTGCAGCGATCCTGGCGCCTCAACGAGCGTCACTACGGCGCCCTGCAGGGCCTCGACAAGGCGGAGACGCTGGAGAAGTACGGGCCGGAGCAGTTCCAGCTGTGGCGCCGCTCGTTCGACGTCCCGCCGCCGCCGCTCGCCGACGACAGCGAGTTCTCGCAGGTGCACGACCCGCGCTACGCCGGCCTCGGCGACGAGCTGCCGCGCACGGAGTGCCTGAAGGACGTCATCGCCCGGATGCTGCCCTACTGGGAGTCCGACATCACGCGCGACCTCGCCGCCGGCAAGACGGTGCTCGTCACGGCGCACGGCAACTCGCTGCGCGCGCTGGTGAAGCACCTCGACGGCATCTCCGACGAGGACATCGCCGGCCTCAACATCCCGACCGGCATCCCCCTGGTCTACAAGCTCGGCGAGGACTTCGCGCCGGTCGAGCCCTCGTACTATCTCGACCCGGAGGCCGCCGCCGCCGGCGCCGCCGCGGTCGCCGCGCAGGGCAAGAAGTAGCCGCGACCAGCACGTTCGTCGTCGTCGCGTTCCTGAAGGGACGCGGCGACGACGTGTTTCCGGCCGGCGACTGGCCGCTGCACGTGACGATCGTCCCGCCGTTCGAGACGGAGCTGGGAGTGGATGCCGTGGCGGCGCTGCTGCCGTCTGCCGCGCCGATCCCCGTGGTCGGCGCCGCGCGGGAGCGCTTCGGCGCGCATCGCACCGTCCCGGTCACGGTCCTGCGCGCGTCGACGCCGCTGCTCGCCCTCCACACCGCGGCCGTCGACGCCCTGGAGGCCGCCGGCGCGCACCTCCGCGACGCCCACCACCTGCGCGACGCCTACCGCCCGCACGCCACCGACCAGCGCACCGGCCGCCTGCACCCCGGCGAGCACGCCCTCCTGACCGAGCTCTCCCTCGTCGCCAGAGCCCCCCACGGCCTCCGCCAGGTCGCCGCCCGCCACCCCCTCACCCCTTAAATCGACCATCGCTTCCTCGATTAATCCGGCGATGTCAGCCGAATCAGCGGATTAATCGAGGAAGCGATGAAGGGGTCGGGAGGGGTCAGGAGGCGAGCTCGGGAGCCCAGTCGCCGGTGGCGAGGTACTGCACCTTCTTGGCGATCGAGACGGCGTGGTCCGCGAAGCGCTCGTGGTAGCGGGAGGCGAGGGTCGCGTCGACCGTGTCGACGGCCTGGCCCTTCCACGTCTCGCCGAGCACCTTGTCGAACACGCTGATGTGCAGCTCGTCGATGTCGTCGTCGTCGTTGCGGATCTCGTCCGCGATGCGCAGCTCCTGGGTGCGCAGCAGCTCCGCGAGCTTCTCCGCGATCTGCACGTCGAGCCGGCCCATCTCGGAGAACGTCGAGCGCAGGCTCTTCGGCACGACCTTGTCCGGGAAGCGGTAGCGCGCCAGCTGCGCGATGTGCTCCGCCATGTCGCCCATCCGCTCGAGCGACGCGCTGATCCGCAGCGCGCTGACCACGATGCGGAGGTCGCGGGCGACCGGCTGCTGGCGGGCGAGGATCTGGATGGACAGCTCGTCCAGCAGCACCGTCAGCTCGTCGATGCGGTGGTCGTTGGCGATGACGTCCTCGGCGAGCGTCACATCCGACTCGTTGAACGCGGCGGTCGCGTTCCTGATGGACACGACGACCAGCTCGGCGATCTCGACGAGGCGGTCCTGAACTTCCGCCAGCTCCTGCTGGAAGACTTCGCGCATGGGGTGTGGTCCTTCCTGGCGTGCGCGGGCACGCGGGATGTCGGGGCCTTCTGACCCCGCCTAGCATGTTCGCCACGGCAGGTTAACAAACGGTGCCGCCCGGCTGAACACTGTCTAGCGTACCCGCGAAAACACGCGGCAGGATGACGGATGCGTCGCTTCGCGCACATCCGGATCACCTACGCTTGGGCCTATGGACTCCACCTGGTTGGTGCTGCTGTCGCTGGGCCTGGGGCTCGCCGTCGGCGCCGGTTTCGTGTGGATCCTGCACATCGCCGCCCGGCGCGGCGACAACGCGGCGCAGGTGGTCAATCCGGCCGTGCCGGACGGCGTCGACCAGGTGCTCGACGCCCTGGAGTCGGCGGGCGTCGTGCTCGACCCGTCCAACAACGTCATCAAGGCCTCGCCCGGCGCGCACGCGATCGGGCTGGTGTGGAACGGCGCCCTCGTCCATCCGCACCTGGTCGAGCTGGTCGACCGGGTCCGCCGCACGGGGGAGTCGATCACCGACGAGTGCGAGCTCTCCCGCGGGCCGTTCGGCGACGCCGGCATCCACCTCAGCGTCCGCGTCGCACGGCTGGGCTCCCGCTACATCCTCCTGTTGGCGGAGGACCGCACGGAGTCGTTCCGGCTGGAGGCGGTGCGCCGCGACTTCGTCGCCAACATCAGCCACGAGCTGAAGACCCCGATCGGCGCCGTGAGCCTGCTCGCCGAGGCGCTGGACGACGCGTCCGACGACCCGGAGCAGGTGCGGCGCTTCGCCCTGCGGCTCTCGGAGGAGGCACAGCGTCTCGCCCGCATCACCCAGGACATCATCGAGCTGAGCCGGCTGCAGGCGACCGACGCGCTCGGCGACGCCGTCCCGCTCTCCGCCAGCAAGGTGGTCAAGGCGGCCGTCGACCAGAACCGGGTGGCGGCGGAGACGCGCAACATCGAGATCGCGATGCGCGGCGACAAGCAGGCGCAGGTGCTCGGCAACGAGGCCCTGCTGGTGACGGCCGTGCACAACCTCATCTCGAACGCCATCCAGTACTCGCCGGACGACTCGCGCATCGGCATCGGTGTGCGCAACGCCGACGGTGTCGTCGAGATCGCCGTGACCGACCAGGGCGAGGGCATCCCGGAGGAGGACCTCGACCGCGTGTTCGAGCGCTTCTTCCGCGTCGACCAGGCGCGCTCGCGCAACACCGGCGGAACCGGCCTCGGGCTCTCGATCGTCAAGCACGCCGTGCAGAACCACGGCGGCGACGTGCGCGTCTGGTCGCAGCCGGGACGCGGCTCCACGTTCACCATCCGGCTGCCAGAGGCCTCCACCGTCCGACCCCCGATAGGAGACAACCCGTGACATCCATCCTGCTCGTCGAGGATGAGGCCGCGCTCAGCGAGCCGCTCGCCTACCTGCTCAAGCGCGAGGGCTACGAGGTCGAGGTGGCGGAGGACGGGCCGACCGCCCTCGCTGCCTTCGACCGGGACGGCGCCGACCTGATCCTCCTCGACCTGATGCTGCCGGGCATCCCCGGCACCGAGGTGTGCCGCGAGATCCGCACCCGTTCCACCGTCCCGATCATCATGCTGACGGCGAAGGACTCCGAGGTGGACATCGTGGTCGGGCTGGAGCTCGGCGCCGACGACTACGTCACGAAGCCCTACTCGTCGCGCGAGCTGCTCGCGCGCATCCGCGCTGTCCTCCGCCGCCGGGTCGAGGAGGACGAGCACGTGGACGACGGCGTGCTGGAGGCCGGGACGGTGCGCATGGACGTGGACCGCCACACGGTCGCCGTCAACGGCGAGGAGATCTCCATGCCGCTGAAGGAATTCGAGCTGCTGGAGCTGCTGCTGCGCAACGCCGGACGCGTGCTCACCCGCGGCCAGCTGATCGACCGCGTGTGGGGGAGCGACTACTTCGGCGACACCAAGACGCTCGACGTGCACATCAAGCGCATCCGCTCGCGCATCGAGGAGAGCCCCTCGGAGCCGCGGATGCTCGTCACCGTCCGCGGGCTCGGCTACCGCTTCAACGCCTGAGGCGGGCCGGCCCGGCACGACGAAGCCGCCCGGCGCGTGAGGCGCCGGGCGGCTTCGGTCTGTCGTGGGGCCGGCTCAGCCGGCGGCCGGGAGGATGGTCGGCGGCACCAGGCTCGCGTACTCGGGCAGGCCGCCGTCGAGCACGGGCACCGAGAGGTTGACGCCGGTCTGGTCGCCGTACTGGAAGTAGACGGGGAAGAGGCTGCCGGGCTTCGCGGTGAACTCGGGGATCAGGACGTTGCTCGCGCCGCCGTTCTCCGGGTCTTCGCCGAGCTGCTTCACCTGGCCGGGCTTGACCGTCACCTCGGCGGCGCTCGAGCCCTTGTCTCCGGCGGTGATCGCGACCCGCTGGCTCGTGGAGCCGGTGTTGACCAGCGTCACCACGAGGTTGCCGACGGTGCCGTCTTTCGCGTCGGTGACGATGATCGCGTTGCGGACGTCGACCGAGCCGACGCTGCCGCTGACGCCGTCGCTCGCGTCGTAGTGCTTGGTGGTCGCCTGCGGGGCGACGAGACCGCATCCGGCGGTGCCGAACGCGACGGCCAGGGCGAGGGCGACGGTCGTCGCGACTCGAGCTTTCACTGATGACCCTCCAGGTGGTTTCTCCCTGCAACTCTAGCCCATCGCGAGGGCGGTTCCGGGGGCCTGGGAGGCGTGAGGGCGAACCTTAGCATGTGCCTCGTGTGGTATCCTATTCATTGCTGAAGGGACAACAAATCTATGCTTTTCGAGGTTGGCGAAACCGTCGTCTATCCGCACCACGGTGCCGCAACGATCACCGAAGTCAAGAAGAGAATCATCAAGGGTGAAGAGAAGCTGTACCTCAAGCTCAACGTGACGCAGGGTGACCTGACCATCGAGGTCCCCGCCGAGAACGTCGATCTGGTCGGTGTGCGCGACGTCATCGGCAAGGAGGGTCTCGACCGCGTCTTCGAGGTGCTGCGAGCCCCCTTCACCGAGGAGCCGACCAACTGGTCGCGTCGCTACAAGGCCAACCTGGAGAAGCTGGCCTCCGGCGACGTCATCAAGGTCTCCGAGGTCGTGCGCGACCTGTGGCGCCGCGACCAGGATCGCGGCCTCTCCGCCGGCGAGAAGCGCATGCTCGCCAAGGCGCGGCAGATCCTCATCTCCGAGCTGGCCCTGGCCGAGAAGACCGACGACGAGCAGGCGTCCAGCCTCCTCGACGAGGTGCTCGCCTCCTAGGCCGCCCCACCCCGACTCCCGGCCCCGTCGCTCCCCGAGCGGCGGGGCCGTCGTCATTCGGCCACGGTACGGTGGTCGGGTGGAGAGCAGCAGCACACCCCGGGTCGCCGTCGTCGTGGTCGCGGCCGGCAGCGGGACGCGCCTCGGCGCGGGAGAGCCGAAGGCGTTCGTGACCCTGGCCGGCCGGACGCTGCTGGAGCGGTCGCTCCATGCCGTGCGCGGCATGCGCCACACCGCCGAGGCGATCGTGGTCGCGCCGGCGGACCGTCTCGACGATGCGGCCTGGCTCGCCGAGCGGGCTCTCGGCCGGCCGGCGACCGTGGTCGCGGGCGGCGCCACTCGGCAGCTATCCGTGGCCGAGGGGCTGGCCGTCGTCGATCCGAGCGCCGACGTCGTCCTGGTGCACGACGCTGCTCGCGCCCTGGCGCCCTCCGCAATGTTCGATGCGGTGGTGGACGCCGTGCGGGAGCGCGGCTACGGCGTCATCCCGGGCCTCCCGGTCAGCGACACCGTGAAGCGCGTCGGCGACGACGGCGAGGTGCACGAGACCGTTGACCGCTCGGCGCTCGCCGCCGTGCAGACCCCGCAGGGGTTCCCGCGCGAGCAACTGCTGACGGCCTACGCCCTCGCGGAGAGCGACGAGACCGACGACGCCGGCCTGGTCGCCGCCTCCGGCTTCCGGGTGGATGTCGTGCCCGGCGACGCGCACGCCTTCAAGGTGACGACGCCCTGGGACCTGCGCCGTGCCGAGGAGCTGCTGGCCGGCGCCGGCATCCCGCGCATCGGCCTCGGCAGCGACACCCATGCCCTCGACCCGTCCGCCGAGCTCTGGCTGGCCGGCCTGCACTGGCCGGGCGAGCCCGGGCTCGCCGGACACAGCGACGGCGACGCGGTCGCGCACGCGATCGTCGACGCGCTGCTCTCGGCCGCGGGCCTCGGCGACATCGGCGGGGTGTTCGGGACGGGCGACCCGCGTTTCGAGGGCGCCCACGGCGAGGTGTTCCTCACCGAGGCGCGGCGCCGGGTCGAGGAGGCCGGCTTCCGCATCGGCAACGTCGCGGTCCAGGTGGTCGGCAACCGGCCGAAGCTCGGCCCTCGCCGCCGGGAGGCCGAGGACCGGCTGTCCGAGCTCCTCGGCGCGCCCGTCTCGATCGGGGCGACCACCACCGACGGGCTCGGGTTCACCGGCCGCGGCGAGGGCGTCACGGCCAACGCGACGGCGCTGCTGCTGGCCTGACGGCGGAGCCCCGATCGCCGGCCGTAGCCGCAGGCGACGCATGGGCCTAGTGTGACCGGTGGCGCCACCGCGGCGCGGAACAGGAGCGGGACCCATGGCCTCCACCGACACCGAGACCGTCGCGAAGGCGTACATCCAGGCGGTCGGCGCCCACGACCCCGACGCGCTGGACAGGCTGCTCGACGACCAGCTGCGCGCCGAGTTCGCCGGGAGCACGAGTGACAAGGAGGCGTGGATCACCGCCCTGAAGCGCCTGATGCCGGCCCTCGTGCGCGACGAGATCCGCGAGGTGTTCACCGGGGGAGAGCGGGCGTGCATCGTGTACGACTTCGTCACGGACACCTCCGCCGGCGCGGTGCGCTGCGTCGAGCTCCTGACCGTCGTCGACGGCCGCGTCACGCAGATCGAGCTGCTGCTCGACCGGGCGGCGTTCGCGCCGGTCAACGCCGAGCTGGCCGAGCGCGCGACGCGGTAGCCGCGGCGAGCCGCCCCGGCCCCGTAGGCTTGTGCCGTGACTCTACGGCTCTACGACACCCGGTCGGCGGCGCTGCGCGACTTCGTCCCGCTGCGCGACGGCGAGGTCGGCATGTACGTGTGCGGCCCGACCGTGCAGTCCTCGCCGCACATCGGGCACCTCCGCTCCGCGCTCGTCTACGACCAGCTGCGCCGCTGGATGACGTACCGCGGCTACGACGTCACGCTCGTCCGCAACGTGACCGACATCGACGACAAGATCCTCGTGAACGCCGCGGCGGCCCAGGCCGAGGGCGGCAGCGAGGAGTGGTGGGCGCTCGCGTACCGGTTCGAGCTGGAGTTCACGGACGCCTACCGCGCGCTGGGCGTGCAGCCCCCGACGTACGAGCCCCGGGCGACGGCCAGCATCCCGCAGATGCAGGAGATCATCCAGCGCCTGATCGACGCGGGGCACGCCTACGTCGCGCCCGACGGCTCGGGGGACGTGTACTTCGACGTGAAGAGCTGGCCGTCGTACGGCGAGCTCACCCGGCAGAGCATCGACAACATGGAGGCCGCGGCCGACGCCGACCCGCGCGCCAAGCGCGACCCGCGCGACTTCGCCCTGTGGAAGGGCCGAAAGGACGACGAGCCCGCGTCGGCGGCGTTCCCGTCGCCGTGGGGGGACGGGCGACCGGGATGGCACATCGAGTGCTCGGCGATGTCGCGGCGCTACCTCGGGCCGCAGTTCGACATCCACGGCGGCGGGCTCGACCTGCGCTTCCCGCACCACGAGAACGAGCTGGCCCAGTCCACCGCGGCGGGCGACGCGTTCGCGAACTACTGGGTGCACAACGGCCTCGTGCACGTGAACGGGCAGAAGATGAGCAAGTCGCTCGGCAACTCGGTGTACGCCGCCGACCTGCTCGGCGCCGCCCGGCCGCTCGTGGTGCGCTACTACCTCGGCTCGGCGCACTACCGGTCCACCATCGACTTCCACGACGGCTCGCTCGCCGAGGCCGAGGCGGCGCTCGACCGCATCGCCGGCTTCTTCGAGCGCGTGGAGCGTCGGCTCTCCGGCACCCGGTTCGCCGGACACGGCGTCGAGGTCGTTCCCGACCCATTCGCCGAGGCCATGGACGACGACCTCGCGGTCCCGCAGGCGCTCGCCGTGCTGCACGACACCGTGCGTTCAGGCAACGCCGCGCTGGATGCGGAAGACTTGGAGGCGGCCGCCACCGCCCGCGGGCACGTCCTCGCCATGACGGAGGTGCTCGGCATCAACCCGCTGTCGCCGCAGTGGCGCTCGGCCGGGTCGACTGCGGCCGAGTCGGCGCTCGGCGAGCTGATCGGCCGGCTGCTCGCCGACCGGCAGGAGGCGAGGGCCGCCCGCGACTTCGCCGCGGCCGATCGCATCCGCGACGAGCTGGCGGCGGCAGGAATCACCATCGAAGACACCCCGACGGGGTCGCATTGGAGCATCGGATCATGAAGAACTCGGGTGGGAAGCCCCGCGCCGGAGCCGTCCGGAAGAGCAAGAAGGGCGCTCAGGTCGGCACGGGCGGCCACGGCCGCAAGGCGCTGGAGGGCAAGGGCCCGACGCCCAAGGCGGAGGACCGCGAGTATCACAAGGCCCACAAGGCGAAGCTCCTGCGCGAGCGGGCCGCCGAGAAGGCCGGTCAGCGCGGGGGCGCCCCGCGGGGCGCGTCCGGGGCCTCCCACCGAGCCAAGAGCGGCGACGAGAGCGAGATCGTCACCGGCCGCAACTCGGTGCTGGAGGCGCTGCGGGCCGACATCCCGGCCTCGACGCTGTACGTCGCGGCCCGGGTCGAGTTCGACGACCGGATGAAGGAGATCCTGTCGATCGCGACCGGTCGCTCCATCCCGATCCTCGAGGTCATGCGCCCGGAGCTCGACCGGCTCGCCGGCCGCGACGCTGTCCACCAGGGTGTCGCCCTGAAGGTGCCGCCGTACGAGTACGCGCACCCGGGCGAGCTGCTCGACCGCACCCTCCGCACCGGGCGGACGCCGCTGTTCGTCGCGCTCGACGGCATCACCGACCCGCGCAACCTAGGCGCGATCATCCGCTCGACGGCGGCCTTCGGGGGCCAGGGCGTGATCGTGCCGCAGCGCCGCTCGGTCGGCATGACGGCGGCGGCGTGGAAGACATCCGCGGGCGCCGCGGCGCGCACGCCGGTCGCGATGGCGGCCAACCTGACGCAGACCCTCAAGGACTTCAAGAAGGCGGGCGTGTTCGTGCTCGGCCTCGACGGCGGCGGCGACACCAGCCTCCCGGGCCTGTCGTTCGCCGACCGCCCCGTCGTCATCGTGGTCGGCAGCGAGGGCAAGGGCCTCTCGCGGCTGGTCACCGAGACGTGCGACGCGATCGTCTCCATCCCGATCGAGGCGTCGACGGAGTCGCTCAACGCGGGCATCGCCGCGAGCGTCACCCTGTACGAGATCGCCAAGCTGCGCGCGGAGGCCCGAGCCGCCCGCTGACGTTGGGGACGCGGCGCGCGCGCCGCGTTTGACGGGACGGCGCGCCGCGTCCGGCGTCGGTCAGAGGCGGCGGCGCCGCGGCGTGACGGCGGCGACCACGGCGGTCTTCGCGACCGGCGCGGGGCCGGGCGTCACCGCCCGCGTGACGACGGCCGCCTTGGCGACGGGCGCGCGGACCACGGGGGCGAGTCCCACTCGTGCTGCTCTCATCTCAAGCCTCCTGCTCTTCGTTCTCGGCGTCGGCCGCCAGCGCGGCCGCGATGTCCTGGCTGTGGATGCGGCCGTCCGCGACCAGGCGGCCGCCGGCCCGACGCGCCGCGACGGCGAACGGCGCCGCCCACACGTTCTCGTACACGAGCGCGCCCGCGACGCTGCCCGGCTCCATGGCCTCCGCGAGCGTCGCGATGTCGGCCTCCGCGAGGAAGTCGGCCAGGTCCTCCGCGAGGGTGCCCAGGCTGTCCGGGCCGTCCAGCTCGGACAGCTCGACGGCCTCCACGTCGCCGTCCTCGTCCTTCGCGATCACGATGGCGTCCACCACGCGGATGGTGCCCGCGTCGACCAGGGCCCGGATCTCGTCGATCACCTCCCCCGAGAAGTTCTGCTCCCCGGGAGGGAACTCGATGATGACGTAGTCGATCGGTCCGATCGTCGGTGCTTCGTCGTCGGTCATGGCGATCCTCTCTGCTCCTGTCGGGCACAGTGTCGCATCGGCGGCACCGCCCGCGGCAGACAGCAGAGGGGAGGGGTCAGACCTTGGACCGCCAGTCGTCCTCGTCGTCGTCGTCCGCGGCGCCGCCGAGCACGGGGATGCTGATGGTCTCGGTCGGCGGGGCGATGACGGTGGCCTCGTCGCGGCGGTGGCGCAGGATGTCGTTGATGTAGGAGGTCAGCGCCTCGGCGAGCGGCACGTCCCGACCCTCCTTCTGCGACATGAACCAGCGGTGCTCGAGCAGCTGGTGGAAGACCTCCGCCGGCTCGAGCTTGCCCTTCAGGTCGGCCGGGATGGCGCGGATCACCGGCTCGAACACCCGCATCAGCCACTCGTGCGCCATCGCCTCCTCGTCGAGGCCCTCCTTGCCGAGGGTGGCGGCGTACGAGTCCAGGTCGTTGAGCAGGCGGCGGGCCTGGTTCTCACCGGTGTCGAGTCCGGTGAGGCGCAGGAGGCGTCGCTGGTGGTGGCCGGCGTCGACGACCTTCGGCTGGATGCGCACCTTCGTGCCCTCCTCCGAGGTCTTGATCGCCAGCTCCTCGATGTCGAAGCCCAGCTCGTTCAGCCGCTCCACGCGCTCGCTGATGCGCCAGCGCTCCGACGACGAGAACGACTCGCTGCCGGTCAGCTCCTTCCAGAGCGAGCGGTAGGCGGCGACGATGCCGTCGGAGACGCGGACGGGGTCGAGCTCCTCGTCGGCGCGGCCGCCGGCCTCCAGGTCCATCAGCTCGCCGGCGATGTTCACGCGCGCGATCTCCAGGTCGTTCTCGCGCTGTCCGTTCGACAGGCCGCCCTCGTAGAGCTGGCCGGTCTCCGCGTCCACCAGGTAGGCCGCGAAGGCGCCGGCGTCACGGCGGAACAGCGTGTTCGACAGCGACACGTCGCCCCAGAAGAAGCCGACGATGTGGAGGCGCACCAGGAGCACCGCGAGCGCGTCCACCAGGCGCGTGGCGGTGTCCGGCCGCAGCGTCTGCGAGAACAGCGCGCGGTACGGGAGCGAGAACTTGAGGTGGCGCGTGACCAGCGCCGCGTTGAGCGGGGTTCCGTCCTCGTCGGTGCGGTTCTTGATGACCGCCACCGGGTCGACGCAGGGCACGTCGAGCCGCTGCAGGGTGCGCAGCATGTCGTACTCGCGCTGCGCCATCTCGGCCGTCGTCTCCTTGATGGCGATGACGTAGCCGGACAGGTTCGCGAACCGCACCAGGTGCCGGCTGATGCCCTTGGGCAGCAGGGCGATGTGCTCGTTCGACCACTCCTCCAGCGGGAGGTTCCAGGGGAGGTCGAGGAGCGCAGGGTCGACGGTCGCTGCGGTGATGTTGACGGATCCGGCCACGATGGTCCTAACGGTCGGTGGTGGGCTGTGTGCTCTGGCGTTAAGGCACTCTGCCGCAGCCCGGGTTCCGGACTGCGGCAGAGTGGGGAATCGCTCTGGCGACCTTAGTCGACGACGGCGCCGCCGAGGCGCTCGCCCGTCTCCGCGTTGAAGACGTGCACGTGGCCCGGCTTCGGCGTGATGTAGACGGTGTCGCCGGCGTTCGGGTGCACGCGGCCGTCGACGCGGCCGACGATGTCGGTGCGCTTGCCCTCGACCTCGGAGTGGCCGTACAGGTAGCCGTCCGCGCCGAGCTCCTCGACGAGGTCGACCGTGACCTTCAGGCCGCTGCCCTCGGTGCTGGAGACGACGACGTCCTCCGGGCGGACACCGATGGTGACCGACTGGCCGGCGCCGGCGAGGGTGTCGCGCTCGACCGGCACGACGGCCGAGCCGAACTTGATGCCGCCGTCGGTGACGTCGGCCGTGAACAGGTTCATGGCCGGGCTGCCGATGAAGCCGGCGACGAAGACGTTGTTCGGCTGCGCGTACAGGTCGCGCGGGGTGCCGACCTGCTGCAGCACGCCGTCCTTGAGCACCGCGATGCGGTCGCCCATGGTCAGCGCCTCGGTCTGGTCGTGCGTGACGTAGACGGTGGTGACGCCGAGGCGGCGGGTCAGCGACGCGATCTGGGTGCGGGTCTGGACGCGGAGCTTGGCGTCGAGGTTCGACAGCGGCTCGTCCATGAGGAACACCTGGGGGGAGCGGACGATCGCGCGGCCCATGGCGACGCGCTGACGCTGACCACCGGAGAGCGCCTTCGGCTTGCGGCCGAGGTACGGCTCCAGGTCGAGCAGCTTGGCGGCCTCGAGGACGCGCTGCGCGCGCTCCTCCTTGCCGACGCCCGCGATCTTCAGGGCGAAGCCCATGTTCTCGGCGACGGTCATGTGCGGGTACAGCGCGTAGTTCTGGAACACCATCGCGATGTCGCGGTCCTTCGGCGGCACGTCGGTGACGTTGCGCTCACCGATGAAGATGTTGCCGTCGTTGACCTCTTCGAGGCCCGCGAGCATGCGGAGCGAGGTGGACTTGCCGCAACCCGAGGGGCCGACGAGGACGAGGAACTCGCCGTCGGCGATCTCGAGGTCCAGTGCGTCCACGGCGGGGCGGGTGGATCCCGGGTAGAGCCGGGTCGCCTTGTCGTAGGTGACTGTCGCCATTTTTTCTTGTCTCCTTCACCGGCAGGTACGTGCCGGACGATCCGTTGTGAATGGATGAACGTGGTCGACGTCCGATGGCGTCGATGCCACGTGGCCATAATATGGCATCGGCGGACATGCTCTCGACCTCGGGCTCCAATGCGGTCGGCGGGCATCCCGCCCGCTGTGCCCGTGCGTCCAGCCACCGTCTGGTTCATTCCCAGACTGCCGTTCTACGCTGTCCCGGTTGTGTGGCGTCGGATGCGCGCCCCACGCGCCGCGTCCCCCGCGCGGCCGTCCGACCCCCGAGAGCAGTATCCGGAAGACATGAGCCAAGAGACCCCACAGCCCGACGACAGCCGGCCGGGCGACGTCCGCGCGGCCGCGCGGGAGAAAGCACGTCAGCTCCGCACCTCGCACCAGCGGAGGGAGCGCACGCGCCGGGCGCTGATCGGCGGTGGCATCGCGATCGCCGTGGTCGCCGTGCTGGCGATCGTCGCCGTCGTGCTGGTCAGCGCCATCCGGCCGACGGTGCCCGGCCCGAAGAACATGGCGAGCGACGGTGTGCTGGTCGGCTCCGGCCTGAAGGTCAAGACCACGACCGCCCTCGCCGCCGACGCCGCGCCCGTCACCAGCACGCCGGACCCCGCCGGCAGCACCGTCGACATCCGCATCTACGCCGACTACCTGTGCAAGCTCTGCGGCGACTTCCAGCGCACCAACCTGAAGCAGCTGGAGCCGCTGGTCAAGGACGGCGCGGTCACGGTCGAGATGCACCCGGTCGCGATCTACACCAGCCACTCGGCCGGCACGAAGTACTCGCTGCGCGCGGCGAACGCGGCCGCCTGCGTCGCCAACTACGACCCGAACGCGTTCTGGAAGTTCAACGCTTCGCTGTTCCAGAAGCAGCCGGCGGAGGGCGGTCCCGGCCTCAGCGACGACGTGCTGAAGAAGCGCGCGGAGGCCGCCGGGGCGTCGCGCACCGACGACATCGACGCGTGCATCGACGACGGACGCTTCAAGTCGTGGGTGACGACGGCGTCCGACCGTGCGTTGAGCGGCCCCATCCCGAACTCGGACGTGAAGAAGATGACGAACGCGCTGCTGGTGCTGGTCAACGGCAAGCCGTACACCGGGTCGCTGACGAGCGCGGACGACTTCAAGGCGTTCATCCTGCAGGCGCAGGGCGACCAGTACTCCTCGACCGCCACCCCGACGCCCACGCCCTCCGCGACGCCGTGACGGTCGCGGACGGCTGGCCGCTGAGGCCGCGGGCCGTCGGCAGCCCCTAGGATGGTGGCGGCGGGTGACCGCCGGCGCCGGCTTAGCTCAGTTGGTAGAGCACTCGCCTTGTAAGCGAGCGGTCGCGGGTTCGAGTCCCGCAGCCGGCTCCATGCGATGACGCCGACGGCGTCATGTTCTGCGGGGCTTCTGCGTCTCTGCTGGTGTGACGAATGACACCGAGCTCGCCGACCTCTTCGCTGCCGCCCACCCGATCCCGGACGCGCCAGCCGCCCGGGACGCACCTGTCGTCCGCCGTACGGCGGTCGTGGGGGATGCCCCCGCCGTCGTCGACGAGGCGCTGCTCCTGGACGCCCCCGCGCGTCCCGGCCGGCTGGAGGCGGACACCGCGGCGGCGATCGCCGCGAGCACGGTGGGCGCCCTGTGCGTGATCGTCTGCGCCGTGGGACTGATCCGGGTGTACGTCGAGCCGGCCGGAGCCCTACCCGTCGTCCTGGCGGGGATCGTGACGGGCGTGATCGTCTGCGCCCTGGTCGCGGGTGGCGTGTGGGCGTGGCTGCGAGATCGGGCTCATCGCGCCCGCTGAGCCGGCATGCGCCTGCCGGCGCCGGCGCCTACTCGGCCGTGGCGACGGCCGTGGCCAGCAGCAGCCGGTCGAGCGCCTCGCGCGGGCTGGTGGCGTGGCGGACGGCCTCGTCCCACACCCGCTCGTAGGCCGCCTGGCTGACGGGAAGCGAGCGGGACCGGTTGCGTCGTCCCGTGGCCTGCGGGGTGGGGAGGCGCAGCAGGCGCTCGCGCAGCAGGAAGGGCAGGTTGTCGACGGGCGCGATGCCGCGGCGACCCTGACGGAGCGAGACGACCAGGTCTCCGGTGTTGGTGGCGTGGCGCACCTGCGCGATGGTCATGCCGCTGAAGCGGGCGAACTCGGCGATGCTCATCAGCTCGGGCAGCTTGCCGATGTACTCCTCGGCGATCGCGCCGCGCAGGCGCAGCCAGGACTCCCTCGCGCGCTGCTCGCGTTGTGCGGTGTGGTCGGTCGTCGTTTCCTCGTTCACATCGATCCCCCGATTCGGTCGGCTGTTCCTGCTGGGTGGTTCTACCTTTAGGGACGATGGATCGGCGCGCGGCATGACGCGGTGGACAGCGGAATGCCATCGGGGCTGAATGGAACCATGCCCGACGACGCACCGGTCCTTCTCTTCCTGCACGGCAGCGGCGGTGTCCGCGACGAGCTGGCCTGGCTGGCGGCGCGGGTCCCCGCGCGATGGCGCACCGTGCTGCTTCAGGCGGAACGGCCGGTCGGAGCCGGGTTCGAGTGGTTCGAGGCCGGCCGGGACCCGCGCTTCCCGGCCCGCTCGGCCGATGTCGCACCGGTCGCCGACCGCGTTATCCGGTGGATCGACCACCACGCGGGCGGCGCTCCGGTCGCCGCGCTCGGCTGGTCGCAGGGCGGGGCGACCGCCCTGCACGCGATGCGCCGGGCGCCGGGCCGGCTGGCCTTCGTCGTCGCCCTCGGCGCGTTCACCACCACCGACGGCGAGAGCGGCGACGGCGAGCTCGCGCGGCGGCGGCCGCCCGTCTTCTGGGGCAGGGGCGGGCACGACGACGTCATCCCGCCGTCGGACATCGCCCGCATGCGGGCGTTCCTTCCCGCGCACACCACGCTCGAGGAACGCGTCTATCCCGAGGCCGGCCACGAGATCCCCGAGCGGATGGCGGACGACGCGATGCGGTTCGTCGCGGCGCACTCGGCCGGTCTCTGACGGCTACGGCTGCGCCGTCCCTCCGGAACCGCGCCGGCGCTCCAGTTCCTGTTCCAGGCGGTGGATGCGCCGGGCGCGGTCGGCCGCGTCGATCTCGCGTTCCAGCGCGTCGAGTTGCGCCTGGGTGTCCGGCGCGTCCGGACCCGGGGCGCTCGCCGCGGGCGGCTGGGCGGCGGACGACGCCGTGCCGCGAGCGCGGCCGAGGGTGAACCAGAGCGCGCTGCCGACCACGGGGAGCACGACCACGACGAGCACCCACGCGGCCTTCGGCAGACGTCGCACGCGCGCGCGGTCGCGGAGGGCGACATCCACGATCGTGTAGACGTACAGCGCCAGCAGCACCACGGACCCGGTGACCATGCCGCCGAGTCTAGGGCGCGCTCATCCGAAGGCGAGCACGTCCTCGCCCCAGCCGGCGCGCAGGGCCGCGTCGAGGTCGGAGACGACGCGGTCCTCGCGGCCGATGACGAGGCTCCTCCTGGCGACGGTGTCGTAGGTCGGCCAGTCGCTCCCGGGCGTCCCCGTGCGGGCGAACGCGGTCCAGCGTGACAGCAGGCGCGCCGAGACGGCCTCGGCGTCGGCTCGGCCGCCGAGCAGGAACGACGGATCGTGCGGGAGTCCGCCGAACTCCGCCCACACGTACGGGAGCTCGGTCGCGTGGGCGGCGCCGATGCCGGTCAGCCGCAGCAGCCGGGGTGCGAAGTCGAAGCGGTACAGGTAGGTCGGCGCGACCGCGGCGTGCCCGGCGGCGACCCAGAGCACCGGCATCCGGAACGCGATGTCGGTCGCCACGCGCACGCCGAGGGAGAACCGCGATCGCGGGTAGGCGCCGAGCACCCGGTCGGGCGGCGGGAGGTGCACCTCGTGCCCGTGCTCCTCCCGCATCGCGGCGAACATGCGCTGCAGCGCCGTGCGTCGGATCGGGAGCAGGGGCGACCGCATCAGCCGGAACAGCGTCGCCTCGTCGCGGTTGGTGCCGATGACCAGCGGCACCGGGAGGCCGCGGCCGTCGCTGAGCACCCGGAGCGGAGCCTCGGGCAGCAGGTCGTCGCCGACCGCGGGGGCGAACGCCAGCCGCCCCGGGTGCTCGCGCGGGATCTCCGTGTAGACGGCGGCCCCCGCCGCCACGATGGACTCGACGGGCGCCCGGCGGGGATCGTCGCCGCCCGTCAGCGCCCTCAGCTCCTCGACGAACCGCTGCGCGACGGTGGCCGAGCGTTCGGGGCCGTACATCGAGCCGGCGGGCGGGCTCTGCGCGATCGCACGCCGGAACAGCCCGTTCGCCGCCGGGCTCGCGAGGAGCGCAATCACGAGGCCGGCGCCGGCGCTCTGGCCGAACACCGTCACCGCGTCCGGGTCGCCGCCGAAGGCCCGGATGTTGTCGCGCACCCAGCGCAGCGCGAGCAGCACATCCCGCAGCGCCACGTTGGTCTCGGCGTCGTCGACGCCCGCGGAGCGGAGGTCGAGGAAGCCGAGGGCGCCGAGCCGGTAGCCGACGGTCACCACGACCACGTCGCCCTGCGTGGCCAGGGCGTCGCCGTGGTACACCAGCTGGCTCGTCGCGCCGAGGGCGTAGGCGCCGCCGTGCAGCCACACCATCACCGGCCGCAGCGCGCCGGAGGGCGCGGGGGCGGAGGGCCGGACGACGTTGAGGAACAGGCAGTCCTCGTCCATGCGGGCCTCCCCGTCGGCGGCGAGCGGCACGGACGGGTTGGGCCGCTGCGGCGCCGCCGGAGCGAACTCGGCGGCGTCGGCGACGCCCGTCCAGGACGCGGCAGGGACCGGCGCCCGCCAGCGCAGCCGGCCGGTCGGCGGCTCGGCGTAGCGAATGCCGCGCCACGCCGTGACGCGGCCGTCGTCGCGGCCGCGGACCGCGCCCGCTGCCGTGACGACGACCGGCCGTCCGCTCACGCGGGCTCGGTCTCCTCCCACTGCATGAACGGGCGGAGCTCCAGCTGGCCGTTGCGCGCCATCGGGTGGCGCGACGCGATCTCGACGGCCTCGTCGAGGCTGTCCACCTCGAGGATGTCGAACCCGCAGATCCACTCCTTCGTCTCGGCGAAGGGGCCGTCGGTGACGTAGCGCTTCCCGTCGCGCACGCGCACCACGCGCGCCTCGCTCGGCGGCTGCAGGACCTCGCCGATCACCCGTTTGCCGGAGGCGTCCAGCTCGTCGACCCACAGGTCGACGTCGGACTCGTCGGACTCGGTGTCCGGCTCGGTCGCGGTGACGACGAACATCATGTACTTCATCGTTCTGTCCTCTCCATCGTGAACGTGTCATCCGGACGTCGAACGAAACGGCTCCTGCTCGACATTCTGGCCCGAGGAGGTCCGCCGGCCCAGCGTCTCAGAGGATCGACAGCTCCGCGATCGGGAGGTTAGTGTAGCCTTACCTTAGTTCTTCACCTCGTCCGAAAGGCCGCAGTGACCATCCTCGCCCCGACGCCCACCGACCGCCCGCGGCCCGCCTACCGGCCGTATCGCGCGGCCGTCGCGGAGATCCGGCGACTGAGCCCACTGTTCACCCGGGTCAGCTTCCGCTGCGACGACTTCGAGCACTTCGGGACCGAATGCCTCGACCAGCGCATCAAGCTGGTGTTCCCGCTCCCCGGCGGCGGCTACTCCGACCTCGGCGTCGACGACGAGGAGGCGCACTACGCGGGCGACTGGTACGCCCGCTGGCGTGCGCTCCCGGAGCACCGGCGCAACCCGTTCCGCACGTACACCGTTCGCGCGATCGACCCGGTCGGCTGTCGTCTCGACGTGGACTTCGTCGTGCACGGCGACGGCGGTCCCGCGGCACGTTGGCTGCTCACCGCCGCACCGGGCGACGAGCTGGTGGTGATCGGTCCCGACTCCCGCAGCGAGCACCGCGGGGTCGGCATCGACTGGCGCCCGGGCGACGCGCGCGAGCTGCTGCTCGCGGGGGACGAGACGGCGGCGCCGGCGATCGCGTCCATCCTCGAGGCCCTGCCCGCCGGCCGCCGCGCGCGGGCCTTCATCGAGGTGCCGCATCCGGAGGACGCGCTCGACCTGCGCCTGCCCGCCCACGCGACCGTCACCTGGCTGCACCGCGGCGCGGAGCCGACCGGCGCCGCCCTGGAGCCGGCGCTGCGCCGCTGGCTCGCCGGCAACGAGCGGCTGGTGGCCGCCGCGGCGGCGCCGGGGCGGCAGCGGCTCGACGACGTGGACGTGGACCGCGACATCCTGTGGGAGAGCCCGGAGACCCCGAGCACGGGCTTCTACGCCTGGATCGCGGGGGAGTCGGCCGCGGTGAAGACGCTGCGGCGGATGCTCGTGCGCGAGCACGGGATCGACCGGTCGCGCGTCGCCTTCATGGGCTACTGGCGGCGCGGTCGCTCCGAGAACTGAGCCGCCGCTACTTCTCCTCGCGCTCGACGCCGCGGAACACGTCCGGGTAGTCGTCGAGCCCGGACCAGTGGCTGAGCGGCCAGCTGATCACGAACGCCTTGCCGACGACGTCGGACAGCGGGACGAACCCCTTGCCCGGGTCGTCCATGTGGTACCGGGAGTCGGCCGAGTTGTAGCGGTTGTCGCCCATCACCCAGACCTTGCCCTCCGGCACGGTGACGTCGAACGACTTCTCCGACACCGCCTCGACGCCGGCCGGGAGCAGCACGTACGGCTCCTTCAGCGGGACGCCGTTGACGCTCATCTGGCCGAGGGCGTTGCAGCAGCTGATGTGGTCGCCGGGGAGGCCGATCAGGCGCTTCACCAGGTGCTGGTCGGAGTCCGACGCACCGAGGCCGACGAAGTCGAGCACCGCGCCGACGCCCTGCTGCAGGGCGTTGCCCGTGGGCGGGGGCGCCGGGGGCAGCCAGCCGCCCGGGTCCTTGAACACGACCACGTCGCCGCGCTGCAGCGGGAACACCTTGGGCTGGAGCTCGTTGACGATGATCCGGTCGTTGATCTGCAGCGTGTTCTCCATCGACCCGGACGGGATGTAGAACGAGCGCGCCACGAACGTCTTGATCAGGAACGACACCAGCACGGCGACCACGAAGATGACCACCACATCCCGCAGCAGGGTCTTCCAGCTGGAGGCGCGCCGGGCGGATCGTCGCGGGCGCGTGGTGGCAGTGCTGTCGGTCACAGTCAATCACCGTAACGTGCCGAGGCTGTGAGCCGCATCCAACCTCGTACGGGTGTCTTGTTGTCCGTGGAGCAGGGTGAGAACATCTCACTACGGGCGCGCGGACGGTTCCGCGGGCTCGTCGGCATCATGGGGAGCAGACTCAGGCGGCACCGACTTCCGACGCGATCCGCGGGACCGCGCCGGACCGGTCCTGCGTGGGCCGCGCTGCTCCTGGTCGCCGGGACGCTGCTCGCGGCGCCGCAGCCCGCGGGGGCGGAGGAGTGCACGGCGGTGTGCGCGACCCCGGCGCCGCACGAGGAGGCCAGGGAGACACCGACGCCGTCGCCCGGGCCGGCCGAGTCGCCGGATCCGACGGAGTCGCCCGATCCGACAGAGTCGCCGACGCCGACGCCGACGCCGACTCCGACGCCGACGCCCACGCCGACGCCCACGCCGACTCCCACGCCCACGCCCACTCCGACACAGACGACGCCGCCCCCGACGACGCCGGCCCCCGAAGCCCCTCCGACCGACGAGATCACCCTCACGCCGCCCGACCTCCCCGCCTTCCAGAGCGTCGACCCCGCCCAGCTGGAGCAGACGGTGCAGTTGGCGAGCGAGCTCGCCGCGGCGCAGCAGCAGCTCGCCGACGCCACCACCGCCTCCGAGGACGCGCAGCACGAACGCGACCGGGCGCAGGCCGCGGCGGACGCGCTGACGAAGCAGGCGGACGCGGCCAAGAAGCGGGCGGCGGAGGCGGCGGCGTTCGCGACGGCGCTCATCCGGTCGTCCGGAACCCGGCTGCTCACCCAGGACCCGGTCAGCGCCGCCCTGCAGAGCCCCGGCGACCTGCTGACCAAGCTGGGTGCGGCCGACCGGCTGTCGGCGCTGTCCCGCGACCGCGACGCCGCGATCCGCGCCGCCGCGACGGCGAAGAAGGCCGCAGGCGCCCTCGCCCAGGAGGCGAGCGCGGCCGGCCAGGCCGTCTCCGCCGTCGACGTGGAGGGCAGCCTCCAGGCCGTCAGCGCCGCCCAGGCCCGGGTGGACACGGCGTCGGCCGCGCTCGCCGCGGCGCCGACGGTCATGCAGGCGGGTTCCGGCTGGCAGGTGCTGACCTCGAACCCGGCGCTCGTCGCGAACGGCTGGGCGCTCCCGGTGCGCGGGCCGATCACCGATGTGTTCGGTCCGCGCCCGTCGCGGCCGGCCGGCGCGCCGCTGTTCCACCCCGGCGACGACCTCGGAGCGGCCTGCGGCACGACCATCGACGCCGCCGCGGCCGGCACCGTCGTGCGCGCCGGGCCGTTCAGCGGGTACGGCAACTTCATCCTGATCGACCACGGCGGCGGGGTCGAGACCGCGTACGGCCACATCCGCGACGGCGGCATCGGCGTCACGGTCGGCCAGCAGGTCGCGGCGGGCCAGCCGATCGCGCAGGTGGGCTCCACCGGGCTGTCCACGGGATGCCACCTCCACTTCGAGGTGCGGGTCAACGGCCTGCAGATCGACCCGCAGCCGTTCATGGCGGCGCGCGGCGTCGTGCTCGGCACCCGCTGAACCTCCGCATTGCCCGCGACCCCGGCGCGCAAAGGCGGGAGCGGGCGTACGGTTCAGGCATGACGGAACTCACCGAGCTGGTCGGCACGTGGATGCGGCGGCAGCGCTGGTACTCGACGAAGAACGTCGAGCCCCGCCTGCGCCTGCTCGCCTCGTTCGAGGCCGAACCGGCGGACGCCGACGTCCGCATCGTCACCCACTTCTTCTGCGACGACGCGCCCCGGACGCCGCGCGTGTACCAGGTGCCCGTGGTCGCCCGCACCGACCGTGACGGCGACGAGGCCGCGCTGATCGGCGAGGCCGGGGGCCGCTACCTGTACGACGGGCCCACCGAGGAGGCCTACGTCGCGTCCCTCGTCCGCCTCATGACCGGCGCAGAGCACGCGGAGGGCAGGGAGGCGCACGCGCAGGGCCACACGCTGTCCCGGCCGATCGCGGTGCGCTCGTCGCGGCGGCTGACGGGGGAGCAGTCCAACACCTCCATCGTCGGCGAGCTGGAGGACGGGCGGACGGCGCTGATCAAGGTGTTCCGCGTCGTGCAGGACGGTGAGAACCCCGACGTCTCGACTCTGGCCGCCCTGACGGCGGGCGGCTCGCGCCGCACTCCGGCGCTCCTGGGCTGGCTGACCGGCCGCTGGCCGACGCCGGCCGGCGGGACGGCGTCGGGCGAGCTGGCCCTCATGCAGGACTTCGTGCCGGGCGCGGAGGACGGCTGGGAGCTGGCCGTCAGTGCCGCGGAACAGGGCGAGGACTTCACCTCCCGGGCCTTCGAGCTGGGCGCGGGCACGGCCGAGCTGCACCGCCTGATGGCCCAGGTGCTCCCCACCACGCCGGCGACGCCGGACGACGTGGCGCGCGCCCTCGACGGCATGTTCCGCCGGCTGACCGTCACCACGACGGAGGTGCCGGAGGTCGAGCAGCTGCGGGCGGGCATCGCCGCGGTGTACGAGGAGGCCGCCGCCGCACCGCTTCCGGTGCTGCAGCGCATCCACGGCGACCTGCACCTCGGCCAGGTGCTCCACTCCCCGGACCGCGGCTGGCAGTTCATCGACTTCGAGGGCGAGCCGCTGCGCCCCCTCGCGGAACGCGCCCTGCCCGACGCCACCATGCGCGACGTGGCGGGCATGCTGCGCTCGTTCGACTACGTCGCCGGATCGCTGGCCCGGCGCGACACCCCGATCGACGCGAGCGCGTGGGCCGCCGCCGCCCGCACGTCCTACCTCGACGGCTACGCCTCGGTCGCCGGCTCGGAGGTGGACGACTTCCACCAGCTCCTCGACGCGTTCGAGCTCGACAAGGCGGTGTACGAGATCGCCTACGAGGCACGGCACCGGCCGGCGTGGATCCCGATCCCGCTGGCCGCGGTGGAGCGGTTGCTGGCGACGCGGGTGCGGTGATGCGGGGGCGCTGACCTCGGCGCGATCGCGTCATCGTCGGAGGGGATGTCGCGTCTGAGAGGACGTGACGCGTTTTTCCTCTCCGCCTCGTGGCTCCTTCCGGCGAGCGGCTGTCTGTGCTGCCGCCGTGGTGGTCGCGGTGCTCGCCTTCGTGCTGCCCGCGGTGCCGGCGTCCGCGGTGTCCGCCGCGGCGCCGGTGTGCAGCTCCACGATCGACGTTTCCGCGTGCGACGCCGACGGCGACACCGTGCCGGACACCGTCGAGCGGGTGGTGTGCGGCACGGCGACCTGCGCGACCGGCCGCGAGGACCGTGACCACGACGGCATTCCCGACTGGGTCGAGGTGGTCGCCTGCGGCTCGGTGACCTGTGCCTCGCCGACGCGCGACTCGGTCGGAGACGCGATCCCAGACTACGCCCGCCAGATCGTGTGCGGCTCGGCGACCTGCTGGACCGGCAACTCCGACACCAACGACAACGGCGTGCCGAAGTGGGCGTCCGTCGTCATCTGCGGCACCGTGTCGTGCGCGACCGGCCACGAGGACTACGACGCCGACGGCGTCTCCGACGCGATCCAACTCGCGGCGTGCGTGGTCGCGCGCGGTGACCTCGCCAAGACCGGCGCCGGAATCGCGATCGGCCTGATCCTCGCCCTGGCGGTGGGGCTGATCGTCACCGGACTGCTGCTCGCCCGCAAGCGGCGCCTGTTCTCGGCGGCCCTCGACGCCGGCGCTGCCGCCTGATGCGCGGGACGTGGACGCGGACGGCGGTCACCGCCGCCGCGCTCGGAGCGCTCGTCGCGGCGGGTACGGTCACACCTGCCGAGGCGGCACCGTGGGAGATCGCGCGCCGCACCGCCGCCGCGACGCTCGCCGAGGTGCGAGCGGCCGCCGCCGATCGGGAGAACCGGGAGAAGGCGGAGACGACACCGCCTGCGCCCGTGGCCGAGGGCACGATCCGTCCCGGAGCCTCGTCCAAGATCGTCGCCGACGGCCTGGGTGTCACGGCGACGTTCTCCGGGCACGACGTCGACAACGAGCTCACCGTGTCGGTGGGCGAGGCCCCGAAGACGGCGGAGGTGTCGGCGCGCTCCGAGCAGCCCGGCGGCGGCATCCCGGTGTCCGACGCCGTCGAGATCACGGCGATGGACGGCTCGGGCAAGGAGCGCACCTCCTTTCCGGCGAAACGGGTGAAGACGCGCGGTGGAGGCGACAAGGGGCCGATCGTGTCCGATGTCGTGCCCGGCCTCGCCCTCTCGCTGACGCCCGACAAGAAGGCGATGAAGGCGAGCGACGTCGACCCCGCCAGTCTCCGGATCTACACGCGCGAGGGCGCGGGGGATCCGTGGACCGCGCTGCCGTCCTACTACGACAAGAAGACCGGGCTGGTGAAGGGCGAGTCCACGCATCTCTCGCAGTTCGTGGTGATCGGAACGAAGTTCGTCCCGCCGCCGGGACCGGTGGTGGTGCTCGATCCCGACAACGACGAGGGCCACGTCACGACGCCGGCCCCTCCGGTGTCGGAGCTGGGTTACAACATCCGGCTCGCGCAACGCGTTCGAGAACTGCTTCAGCAGGACTGTCGGGCGTCCGTGGTGGTGACGCGTGAGGACCCGGCCGTTCCCTACGTCAGCAGAGCGACACGCGCCGGGATCGCGGCCAGCTACAACCCCGCTGCGACGGTCGGCGTTGCCTTCAACACCCTGGACGGCGAGTCCTGGGGTGGCGTGGACCCGTCGGTGGGCGGCTCGCAGGTCTACTCCCGCGGCGGGGCCGCCGATGACGCGCTCTCGAACTCGATGGTCGGGAACCTGCCCGCCTACACGACCCGACCGGCGAAGAACATGGGGAACAACGGCAACTTCCCCGGCAGCGAGTTCGATGGCGTCCCGGGCGCGTTGACGCATCTCGAGGCGCTGTTCCTGGACAACAACCTCGACCGCGCCATCATCGACGATCCGGCCGGTTTCCAGAGCCTCGCGAACGGCGTCCTGGTCGGCCTCGGCACGTGGCTGGAGACGCAGGGCTTCGACTGCACCGATCCGGTCACCGGCGGCTGGCCGGCGCCGCCGTCCGCGGCCGACATCGCCCGCTGGCGCCTGCTGGGGCTGCAGAACTACCTGACCTACGGCGGTGAGCCCTTCTCCTTCTCCACCGGCAACCTGGTCGAGCAGGAGAAGCTGTTCTCCCTTCCCGGACTCGGCGGCTCGACGACCGACCTCACGCTGTTCTACAACTCCCAGGACGGTCGTCTGTCCCGAGTGGGCGCCGGCTGGTCCTTCGGCCTCGGTGCTCGCGCCCAGCGGTTCGACGACGGAAGCGTCATGGTCGTGCGTGGCGACGGCGCCAGCTTCGTCTTCAACCCGGACGGCGTCGGCGGCTACCGCCCTGAGCCCGGCCTGCACCAGACGCTGACCGAGCAGCCCGGCGGCCGGCTCCTGCTCACGGACGTCTCCGGCGAATCCTGGGTCTTCGACGCGGGCGACATCGAAGGCATCGGCGAACTGGTCTCGCGCACCGACGCAGAGGGAAACACCACCACGCTGAGCTATGGCCCGGCGGATCCGGACGTCCAACAGTTCGTGCCGCTCACCTCGATCACCGTCCCCGGCGGCCAGGTCATCCAGGTGCAGTCCGACGCCGCCGGACGGGTCACCGGCTTCACGCGGCCCGGCGGCGATCATTGGGATCTCGCCTACGACCAGGCGGGTGACCTGCGCTCGATCACGCTGCCGGACGGGCGTACGCACCAGTTCACGTACGACGCGTCGCACCAGCTGATCACCGCGACGGATGCCACCGGGACGCTGTACCTGAAGAACGAGTACGACGCCGCCGGCCGCGTGACGAAGCAGTGGGATGCGGCGGGCAAGGTGCGCACGCTGGACTACTCGAAGCCCGGCCAGACGACCTATACGGACACGCTCGGGCGGAAGAGCGTGTACTTCTACGATGCGGCCTATCGGGTCACGAAGGTGCAGCATCCGGACGGCACCACGGCGTCGTTCTCGTTCGACGATCAGAACAACGTCACGAGCTCGACCGACGAGAACGCGCACACGACCCGCTACGACTACGACGCCACCGGGAACATCGTGACGGAGACCACGCCCTCCGGCCAGGCGATCAAGTACACCTACACCCCGACCGGACGGCTCGCGACGAAGACGGATGCCGGCGGGGCGAAAGGCGCGGCACGAACGTGGGCGTACGACTACGACGCGTCGGGACGCCTGGCCACGGTCCACCAGCCGGATGGCACAGCACTCCAGTACCGCTACGACGGCGCGGGGAACCTGACCGCGTCCGTCCAGCCGTCGGGCGCGACGACGACGTACGGCCACGATGCCGCGGGCAACATCACCTCGGTCACCGACCCGGTCGGCGGCGTGACGCAGTACGCGTACGACGCTGCGGGACGCATCACGGCCGTGACGGACGCGAACGGGCGCACGACCTCCTACGGCTGGGACAGTGGTGACCGCGTCACGGCGGTCACCGATCCGGCGGGCGCCGTCACCGCCTACGGATATGAGCCGAACGACCACGTCTCGTCCGTGACCCATCCGACCGGAGGGACGAGCACGTTCGCCTGGGACGCGCTCTTCCACCTGACGCAGACCACGAACCCGGTCGGCGGGGTCACGGCGTACACGTATGACGGCGAGGCCTCCCTGATCGGCACGAAGGGACCGCTCGGGGAGACGACCGGCTACCGCACCGACGGAAGGGACAGGGTCGTCGAGGTCACGGATCCCGACGGCGGCACGTGGAAGCGGGAGTACGACGGTGTCGGCAATCTCACGCGCGTGACGTCGCCGTCCGGTGCGTCGACGCGCTACGCCTACGACTCGTCCGGGAACCTGCTGTCGCAGACCGATCCGACCGGGGCGACGACGCGGTATGCGTACGACGGCGTCGGACGTCCGGTCAAAGTGACCGACGCCGACGGGGTCGTCCTGCGGTTCGAGTACGACCTCCTGGACCGGGTCACCCGGGTCACGGACGGGGCGGGCAAGCACACGGACTACGGCTACGACGCCGACGGGAGTGTCGTCACCGTGACGAACCGCAAGGGCGATGTCAGCGCCTACGCGTACGACGCCGCCGGGCGTCTCGTCTCATCGACCACTCCGACGGGCGCGACCACGTCGTATTCCTACGACGCGGTCGGCAACGTCTTGGCGACGACCGACCCGCTCGGCCGCACCACCACGACCGTCTACACCCCGACGGACCGGGTCGCCTCGGTGACGGACCCGGCGGGCCGGACGACGTCATACGAGTACGACGCCGCGGGCCGCCGGACGTCGGTGACGGACGCCAACGGCCACACCACGCGCTCCGCATACGACGCGGCCGGCCGGCAGACGGAGCTCACCGACCCGACAGGCGCGACGACCGCCTACGGCTACGACCTGTCGGGGCGGCAGACCTCGCTGGTCTCGCCCGGTGGGAGCACGACGCGCTACGAGTACGACCTCGCCGGTCAGCTCACGCGAGTCGTCGAAGGGTACAAGAAGGGCGCCAAGCCGGGCCCCGACGTCAATGTCTCCACCGGCTACGACTATGACCCGGACGGGAACCTCCTGACCGTGACCGACCCGAACGGGCACGCCACCCGCTACATCGTGGATGCGGCAGGTCGTACGACGAGCGAGACGAACGCCGTCGGCAACACGAGCCGTCGCACCTACACCGCCGCCGGCCGTGTCGGGTCGGTCATCACGGGAACAGGTGCGGCAACGAGCTTCCGCTATGACAAGCGCGGCGACCTGACCCGGCAGGACGCCGCGGGCACGATCGCGACGTTCGAGTACGACAGCGAGCAGAATCTGATCGCCGTGACCGACCCGGGCGGTGTCACCGGCTTCCATTACGACGCGGACGGCCGGACGGCCGTCCAGATCGATCAACAGGGCGGCCGGCTGAAGACGGCGTACGACAAGGCTGGACAGACCGTCGGGGTCACCCTCCCGACCGGTCAGCAGCTGTCATACACCTACGACCAGGCGGGCAGGCCGACCTCGCAGTCGTCCCCGTGGGGCGATCTAGCCTACTCCTGGGACCCGGTCGGAAACCTCGCCCGCCTGGACCGCTCGACCGGCGTGGCATCGACTTACGCCTACGACCCGGCGGACCGCATCACCGCGATCACTCACATCACCCCGCAGCCGGCGTCCGCGCCGACCCCTGTCGCGACTGCGTCTCCTGCGCCGTACGCCAAGGGCACCGCGGATGGCGCGAAGTGCACCGGGGTCGGAGGGTATCTGGGCGCGCGGGCGGCATCGTCGAGCACGGCGCCCCTCTGCGAGAAGACGGCCGAATATGTGAAGGGCCGCACCCTGCCGGTGGAAGGCAACCCGGTCCCCGACGGTGGTGTGCTGTCGTATCGCTACGTGTACGACGCAGACGGCCAGGTGACCTCGGCGACGCGGCGCATCGCGTCGGCTCCGGACCAGTTGGCCTCCGCTGCACAGCCGCCGGCATCCACGTCACCGACCTCTGTCACGACAACCGCGACGACCTACGGCTACGACCGGCTGGGCCGGTTGACGTCGTCGACGACGTCGGCGGGGGAGAAGAACGCCTACGGCTACGACGCTGCCGGCAACCGGACGAGCTGGACCCGCTCGGGCGCGAGGGACGGGAACTTCACCCAGTCGACGCGATTCAACGACGCGAACCAGCTGACCGGTTCCGAGACCACCGGTCGCGGTCGCGGCGTCGCCGCCGGTGTGGCGTCGTACTCGTACGACGCCGCCGGGAACCGGGTGAACCAGACCGTCGGGGGTGTCTCGACGCGGTACGCGTACAACCCGGCCGGTCAGACGACGGAGGCCGCCCGCGACGGTCGGACGGTCTCGTACGGGTACGACGGTCTGGGCCGGAACACCTCGGTGACCGATCAGACGAAGCACGGCACCACGACCACGCGCACGACCTTCGACGGAACGGCCCCGGCTCAGACCCGCTCCGACACGGGCGGCACGACGACGCTGATCCGTGACGCGCTGGGCAGCCTGGCCGAGCACGTGACGCAGGACGGGACGGCAACCTGGGATCTGCTGGATCGTCTGGGGTCGACGGTGGCGGGGGCGTGTGGTGGTTCGATCACGCAATTGTCGGCGTACGAGGACTGGGGCGGGCAGCGGTTCGAGACCGGAGGCTGGTCGGCGGGAGAGAACTTCACCGGCGAGGTGACGGACCCGACCGAGGGTCTGCACCACTACTACGCGCGCTCGTACGACCCGGGTGCGGGGGTGTGGACGAGCGCGGACCCGTGGCGGGGGCTGCTGAACCAGCCGCAGTCGCTGCACCGGTACGCGTACGTGTGGAACAGCCCGCTCACGAACATCGACATCGACGGCAACCGGTGCGCGAGCGTGAACCCGAAGTCGGACGGTCTGCCCCTCGGGTGCGGCGCGCCACCGGTGCAAGCACATGACAATGTGCGCAAGCCACCGGACCCGCCGCAGGATCTTCGAGGGCAAGAGGATGGGGACCGTCCGAAGGCAACAGGGCCGAACAGCAAGAACGACGTCACAGACAGCCATGGCTGCAAGCCCGGCACCCAGTGGTACACCAACTCCTACACCAGCGGTCGTTGCGTCAGCTCCGAGGTGTTGCGCCAGCAGTCCGCTGGCCTCGATTCGATCATTGCTTGGTTGGCCGAACACCCGAACGCGCAGGGCTCGATCTGCGGCGTCTTACTGTGCGTGGCTTTGGGCCCCTCGATGGTTGGTATCGGACCAGCCGTCAAGGCGGGCGTTGAAGTCGGCGCCGGTGTCACCACCGGTGACAAAACGTCAGGTCTCGGCGTTCAGGGGAGTTGCTCGGCGGCGCTCGGCCCCGGCGGCGTCTATGTGGACTACTCACGCGACTTGGCCGGTCGTCAGAATGTCGGGGGCGGGTATGCGGCCGGGGCGTCTCTTGGGTGCAGTGGCTTGATCGTTTGGACGTGGTGATGAAAACCGAGGCAATCGTTGGGCTTGCTATCTCCACCCCCTTAGCGCTTGTGGCTGGCGCGGGTCTCATCATCTGGCGGAAGCGGGTAGCCGAGTGGTACCGGGACATCTTCGCTGCCATTGGCAGGATCGGTGATCCGTTCGCGAAGGCGGCAAGCCCGCGGACGGTCGCATTGGTGGGTTGCGGCTTTATGTTGATCGGATTGTTCAATGGTGCGCGACTACTTGTTTGGCTTCTTTCATGAGAAACGATCCGTGGACCCTTCTCATGCTCTTCATCGTTGGATTGGTGGCATTGAGCATGGCCGTCGGGGTTACATCGACGCGGTCTCGATTGCAACGCTGGCTCACTAATGCAGGCCAATCCAGGAGAAGCGCTCGCGTAGCGGTCTGGATCACATCAACAACTTTGTTTCTCGTGGGCATCTTCGCTGTTGCTTTGGTTCTGATTCACCTAGCTGAACTGATGAAAGGATGACATGGAGGTGGCGGGTCGCGGCTTCAGATTCCGAGACCCCGGTCGCGGCCACCGCGGGCGTGGCGTCATATTCGTACACCCTGCGGCAACCGGGTGAACCAGACGGTCGGTGGTGTCTCGACGCGGTACGCGTACAACCCGGTCGGTCAGATGACGGAGGTCGCCTATAACGGCAGGACGGCCTTGTGCCAGTACGACGGCCTCGGGTGGAACGCCTCTGTGACCGATCAGAATCGTGGACGGCCGACGCGATTCCGCGCGGGAGCGGTCCACACCGTGACGCTCTCTCAGGTAGTGGTGCGTCAGGCTCCGGTCATTTGTGCCGAACCGCAGGATGAAGCACCAGAGCACAAGGATCAGCCGCCGGGTAGGACCGGAAGGTGCAAGGAGTGAAGGCCGATTACGCGACGCCGATCCATTGGCGTCGGAGTGCACTCAACGGGGCAAGCTGGGTGAGTTGTGTGTTGACCTTAGGAGACGAGGTTCTGGAGTTGCGAAGCGACAGCGGTGTGGTGTTCCGCTTGCCGGTTTCGAAAGTTGTGGCGAGGTTCACCCTCTTCGGCAACATGCTGATTTCGGACGCCGATGACGACCTCGATTCATTCACCCTTTCCATGGACGTGAATTGGACAACACCGCCACCGAGCCCTGCCCAGGTCGATTACCCGCGACAGGTGCAGTCCAAGATGGATCATCGCCAGCAGCGATCCCGCTGGGTGATGGACGAGTGGCGCCGGTCGCTCGCGCACGCCGGAGCACAGGTTGGCGGAAGCAGGCGAAATGGCTTGATGTACCTCGTTCCTTGCTGCATCGGCGGACTGCTGCTCGCCGCGACGGTTCTGACGGCTGCCATCGTCGCGGCTGGCGCGGGTGGATGATCGCGTGGGCGAGCCGATCATCGTACTGGCAGCATTAGTGGCAGCTGTTGCCTTGGTAGGCGGCCTTGCGATATGGCGTATGGAGGTCTCGCGAAGGCGCGCCACGGCGGTAGAGGGCGTGCATGGCGTTGTCACGTCAAAACGTGTGTCTGCCGAGCATGCGGAATCGTCTACGCCTTTGGCAGGAGGTGGTCCGCGCGCGATTCTCGCGCCGAAGTCGTACGTGCTCACCATCAGCACGGCTCGCGGCCGTCGGGATCTCGTTGTGAACCAGGGCGCCTATGACTCGTATGACATAGGCGACACGTTCCCGTGACGAGGTCGGCACGTTTCTGCAGGCAAGATGCCGGAGCCGGGTACGCCACAAGCGCTTCATCGAGGAACGCAGTGATGCCCGCTTGGGTCGCGATCGCACTCTTGTGCGTCGGCATAGGAGGCATGTTGGCCATGCCGTGGGCTCGGCGCTTTGACGCCAAGAGCGGGGAGGGTCGGAGCGCCGCGGGAACGAAGAGCCGACAGCTTCCGGAATGGATTGCGGCCGTCGTTGCCGTTGCGCTGATCCTGGCGGGCGCGGCCGTCAGCGCGATCCCATGGAAGGACGCTGCACCACATGCGCACCTTGGGCGTCCGCGCCTATCGTGCCGCCCGGCGCGCCGCTGACGTGAAGAGCTGGGTGCTCGGCGCCGCCAACCACTGTGCTCTGAGCCTGAGCCTCACACCGCTCTTCGGGGTCGCGATCATCACGGGGGCATTTCCACCGCGGTCACGTTGTCTGTCGACGCGAGGCGAGTCCCGGCGGTTTCGTCGTGTCTAATCGCTTCCGGCCTGCTCGTTGTCGTCCTCGTGCTCGCCCGCATCCCGGTGGGGCTGTCTTCGCGCCTCCTCTATTTCTAGCGGTGGCGCAACAACGCTCCGCTCACGCCACCGCCGCCACCCTTCACCGCCCCCTGAACCGCGGCTCCCTCTTCCCCTGGAACGCCGCGAACCCCTCGCGGTAGTCCTCCGTGTCGCGCAGCTGCGCCTGCGCAGCGTTCTCCGCCGCCACAGAGCCCCACAGGTCGAGCGAGCCGTCGCGTAGGCCCGCGACGATGCGCTTGCTCGCCAGATACGCCTGCGTCGCCCCGTTCGCCGCCGTAGCGGCAGCGGCCTCCACGGCCGGCCTCACCTCGCCGGCGGGGAGTGCGCGGGAGAACAGTCCGCCCGCGACCGCCTCCGCGCCGGAGATCAGCCGGCCCGAGTAGATCAGGTCGAGTGCGCGGTGGGGGCCGAGGCGGGAGACCAGGAGCCAGTGGCCGCCCGAGTCCAGGGTGGCGCCGAGGGCCGCGAAGGGGGAGCCCACCTTGGCGTCCTCGGCCACGTAGACCACGTCCGTCGCGATCAGGAGGCCGAGGCCGACGCCGAGGCAGGCCCCGTGCGCGGCTGCGAACGTGGGGGCCGGGAACTCGGCGATCCGGTGCAGCAGCGGGGTGACCAGGCCGTTGAGGTAGCCGCTCACGTCGTCCGTGGCCGGGTCGACCGCGGAGATGTCGCGGCCCGCGCAGAAGGCGCGGCCCTCGCCGCGCAGCACGAGCGCGCGCACGCCCGCGTGGGCCGCCTCCTCGTACGCGGCGGCGAGGGCGCGCAGGTCGTCGGGGCCGAGGGCGTTCAGGCGGTTCGGCGCGTTCAGGGTCACGTGGGCGACGTCGTCGGCGATGTCCAGGTCGATCACGCGGGGCCTCCTGTTCAGACGTCGTAGTCCACGACGACGCGGTCGGTGAGGGGATGGGACTGGCAGGTGAGCACGTAGCCGCGCTCGAGCTCCTCCGGCTCCAGCGCGTAGTTCTCCGTCATGCGCACGTCGCCCGCGAGCAGGCGCGCGCGGCAGGTGCCGCAGACGCCGCCGGTGCACGCGAAGGGCACGTCCGGGCGCACGCGGAGCGCCGCGTTCAGCACGGACTCGTTGGCGTCGACGGGCGTGCTCACGGTCGACGTCATCCCGTCGAGCGTGAACTCGATCTCGGCGGTGCGCTCGCCGTCGTGCACCACCACCGGGCGGCCGACGTCGCCGCGCGGCTCCACCGGGTCGCCGGTGGTGAACAGCTCGAAGTGGACGCGGTCCCGCGGCACCCCGTACTCCTCCAGCACGTCACGGCACAGTTGCACCAGCTCGAACGGGCCGCACAGGAACCACTCGTCCACCGACGACGGCGGGACCAGGACGTCGAGCATCCGCCGCAGCCGATCCTCGTCGATGCGGCCCGACAGCAGCGGGGCGGAGCGCTGCTCGCGGGAGAGGACGTGGTGCAGGGCCAGGCGCGCCGGGTAGCGGTCCTTCAGGTCGGCCAGCTCCTCCAGGAACATGACGTCGATCGCCGTGCGGTTCGTGTAGACGAGGGTGAAGCGGGAGTCCGGCGAGCCGGAGAGCACGCTGGCGGCGAGCGCCATCAGCGGGGTGATGCCGGAGCCCGCCGCGATGCCGACGATGTGGCGGCCCGCGGTGCGCGCGGGGTCGATGGTGAACGTGCCCTGCGGGCTCATCACGTCGATCTCGTCGCCCGGCCGCAGCTCGCTCGTCGCCCAGGTGGAGAACGCGCCGCCCAGGTCACGCTTGATCGCGACGCTGAGGCGGCCGGCCGACGGCGGACGGCACAGCGAGTAGCTCCGGCGCAGCTCCCGGCCGCCGACGTGCGCGCGCAACGCGACGTGCTGGCCGGGCAGGTAGTCGTACTCGCTGCGCAACTCCTCCGGCACCGCGAAGGTGACCTCGACGCTGGCCGCGGTCAGCGGGCGCACGTCGGCGACGGCGAGCGTGTGGAAGCGGGCGCGCGCCATCCTCAGAGCGCCTTGAAGTGGTCGAACGGCTCGCCGCAGCCGCGGCAGACGAAGAGCGCCTTGCACGAGGTCGACCCGAAGTGGGCGACCTCCCGGGTGTCCAGCGAGCCGCAGTGCGGGCACTTCACCGACAGGCGGACGCTGACCGGGCCGGCGGCGGACGGCGGGGCGATGCCGTACTCCTTCAGCGCAGCGCGGCCCTTCGCGTTGATCCAGTCGGTCGTCCAGGCGGGGGAGAGGACGAGCCGCACACGTACCTCGTCGAAGCCGGCCGCGGTCAAGGCCCGGACGACATCCTCCCGAATCGCGTCCATCGCCGGGCAGCCGGAGTAGGTGGGGGTGATGACGACGTCCACGCCGTCGTCGCTCACGGTCACCTCGCGGAGCACGCCCAGATCGTCGATGCTCAGCACCGGCACCTCGGGGTCGACCACCGCGGCGGCGGCCGACCAGGCGCGTGCGGCGTCGGCGTGATGCGTCACCATGTCGCCCCCGGATGCTGCCGCGCTAGCACCTGCAGCTCGGCGAGCAGCGGCGCCAGGTGCTCCGAATGCCGGCCGCGCCGGCCGCCGCCGGCCGCGTGGAACGCCTGCGGCGGCTCCAGCTCCGCCTCCGCGAGCACGGGCGCGGTGTCGGCGTCGAACGCGGCACGGAGGGTGGAGGGGCGCACGGCCACGCCCTCCAGCGTGTCCAGCAGCGGCTCGTCGGCGAACAGCTCGTCGACGTACGGCCACACGTCGTCCAGCGCGCGGAGCAGGCGGCGGCGGGACTCGTCGGTGCCGAGAGCGAGGCGCAGCATCCACTGGTCGGCGTGGTCGCGGTGGTAGTCGACCTCCTTGACCGCCTTCGCGGCGACGCCGGCGAGCACGGGGTCGGTGGATGCGCGCAGCCGGTCGTACAGCGCATACAGGTAGTGCGCGGCGGCGAACTGGCGCACGATCGTGTGCGCGAAGTCGCCGTTCGGCTGCTCGAACAGGTGCGCAGAGCGGAAGTCGCCCTCGTCGCGCGAGTAGGCGAGGTCGTCCTCGGTGCGGCCGTCCGCCGAGCCGGCGTAGCGCAGCAGCGAGCGGGCGTGGCCGAGCAGGTCGAGGGCGATGTTGGCGAGCGCGACGTCCTCCTCCAGCTCGGGCGCGCGCGTGATCCAGCCGCCCAGTCGCTGCGATAGCACCAGGGAGTCGTCGCCCAGCCACAGGGCGTACTCGGCGACCGCGCGGGAGGCGGGCGCGTCGGCGGTGACGAACTCGTCGGAGAGCGTCACCGCGGACAGCTCCACGTGGCCGTGGTCGGTGTCCGTCACAGGTGCTTCACCCCCTCGGCGGCGGTGTAGTAGGTGGCGTGGCGGAAGTTCTTGCCCTCTGGGGAGGTGAAGAACGCGTCCTTCGCGTCCGGGTCGCTCGCGGTGATCGCGTCGGAGCGCACCACCCAGATCGAGACGCCCTCGCCGCGGCGCGTGTACAGGTCGCGGGCGTTGCGCACGGCCAGCTGTTCGTCGGGGGCGTGCAGGGAGCCGACGTGGACGTGGCTGAGACCCCGCGAGGCGCGCACGAAGACCTCCCAGAGGGGCCACGGCTCGGCGCTCATGCGACCGCCTCCGCAGACGCGCGGGCGGCGGCCTGCTTCTCGGCGTAGGCGGCCGCGGCCTCCCGCACCCAGGCGCCGTCCTCGTGGGCCTCGCGCCGGCGCTGCAGCCGCTGCGCGTTGCACGGCCCGCGGCCGGCGATGACCTCCTGCAGCTCGCTCCAGTCGATCGGGCCGAGGTCGTATGCTTGGGCGTCCTCGTTCCAGCGCAGGTCCGGGTCGGGGAGGGTGACGCCGAGCGCCTCCGCCTGCGGCACCAGCATGGCGACGAAGCGCTGCCGCAGCTCGTCGTTGGAGAAGCGCTTGATCTTCCACGCCATCGAGCGCGCCGAGTTGGGGGAGTCAGCGTCGGGCGGCCCGAACATCATCAGCGACGGCCAGTACCAGCGGTCGACCGCGTCCTGCGCCATCCGCTGCTGCTCCGGCGTCCCGCGCATGAGCGTCAGCAGGATCTCGAAGCCCTGCCGCTGGTGGAACGACTCCTCCTTGCAGATGCGGACCATGGCGCGGCCGTACGGCGCATACGAGCAGCGGCACAGCGGCACCTGGTTGCAGATCGCGGCGCCGTCGACGAGCCAGCCGATCGCGCCGATGTCCGCCCAGCTGAGCGTTGGGTAGTTGAAGATCGACGAGTACTTGGCCTTGCCCGCCAGCAGTTGCTCGGTCAGCTCGTCGCGGCTGACGCCGAGGGTTTCGGTGGCCGAGTAGAGGTAGAGGCCGTGCCCCGCCTCGTCCTGCACCTTGGCCATCAGGATGGCCTTGCGCTTCAGGCTCGGGGCGCGCGTGATCCAGTTGGCCTCGGGCTGCATGCCGATGATCTCGGAGTGGGCGTGCTGCGACATCTGGCGGATGAGCGTGCGCCGGTAGTCGTCCGGCATCCAGTCGCGCGGCTCGATGCGGTCGTCGGCGGCGATGAGCTCGTCGAACCGGGCCGCCTCGGTGGTGGTCTCCATCGACCTCCCCTTTACTTACTGATCGTTCGTTCAGTATATGCCGAAGCGCGGCCGGCGTGCCAGACTGGGCGGATGACGGACGTCCTCCGCCGCGGCCGGCCCGGCTACGACCAGCGCGGCATCCTCGAGGTCGCGGTCGCCGCCTTCAACGAGCACGGCTACGACGCGACGTCGATCGGGATGCTCGCGGAGCGGCTCGGCCTGTCGAAGTCGGCGATCTACCACCACGTCGCGTCGAAGGACGAGCTGCTCGGCCTCGCGCTCGACGAGGCGCTCGACGGGCTGGAGGGCGTGCTGCGGGCTCCGGAGGCGGAGAACGGCACGGCGGCCGACCGCCTGGCGTTCGTGCTGCGCGGCGCGGTGCGCGTGCTCGCCGACCGGCTGCCCTACGTCACGCTGCTGCTGCGGGTGCGCGGCAACACCGACGTCGAGCGCTCCGCGCTGGAGCGCCGCCGCGCCTTCGACCACGCCGTCGCCGCCCTCGTCGCCGAGGCCCGCTCCGAAGGCTCCCTGCGTACCGACGCCGACCCCGCCGTCGTCGCGCGCCTCCTCTTCGGCATGATCAACTCCCTCACCGAGTGGTACACCCCCGAGGGCCCCCTCACCCCCGACGACCTCGCCGACACCATCCTCTCCCTCGCCCTCCGCTGACCCCGCCCCAATCCATCGCTTCCTCGATTAATCGGGTGACACGCCGGGCAAGATCGGATTAAGCGAGGAAGCGATGGTGGGGGGCGGAGGGGGACGAGGGGGTTACTTGGCGACGAGGGTGAGGAGGTCGTAGGTGGCGACGAGCTCGTCGCGCTGGTTCAGGATGCGGGCGTCCCAGCGCACCTCGCCGTAGTCGTCGGTCTCGCGCGGGGTGATCTGCTTGGCGGTCAGGGCGACGCGGATGCTGTCGCCGGGGACGACGGGGGTCAGGAAGCGGAGGTCCTCCAGGCCGTAGTTGGCCAGCACCGGACCCGGCTCGGGGTCGACGAACAGTCCGGCCGCCCACGACACCAGCAGGTAGCCGTGCGCCACCCGACCGGGGAAGAAGGGGTTCGCGGCCGCCGCCTCCTCGTCCATGTGGGCGTAGAAGGTGTCGCCGGTGAACGTGGCGAACTGCTCGATGTCGTCGAGCGTGACCCGCCGCGGACCCGACTGCACCTGGTCGCCGATGCGCAGCGTGGCGAGCGACTTGCGGAAGGGATGCGGCCCTTCCGCCGAGGCCGCCGCGCCCGGGTGCCAGACGCCGGTGATCGCGGTCAGCTGGTCCGGCGAGCCCTGCAGCGCGGTCCGCTGCATGTGGTTCAGCACCGCCCGGATGCCGCCCAGCTCCTCGCCGCCTCCCGCGCGTCCCGGTCCGCCGTGCACCAGGTGCGGCATGGGCGAGCCGTGGCCGGTGGACGTGCGCGCGTCGTCGCGGTCGAGCACCAGGATGCGGCCGTTGTACGCGGCGGAGCCGAGCACGAACGCGCGCGCGAACTCCGGATCGTGCGTCGCGACGCTGGTGACGAGCGAGCCGCCGCCACGGGCCACGAGCTGCACCGCCTCCGCCGGCTCGCGGTAGGCGAGCACGCTGGCGACCGGCCCGAACGCCTCCACGGTATGCGCCTCGGGTGTCCAGGCGTCCGCGAAGCGGAGCAGCAGGGGAGCGACGAAGGCGCCCTCCGGCGCGACGCCCACGGTGCCGTCGGCGTGCGTCACGGTCGGCTGGTCGAGCCCGCCGAGCACGAGCTCGCCGCCGGCGGCGACCAGGCGCGCCACCTGCCGCAGCACCTCCTCGCGCTGGGTGCGCGACGCCAGCGGACCCATCGTGACGCCCTCGGCGCGCGGGTCCCCGACGACGACGCGCGACGCGATCCGATCGCGCACGGCGGCGACGACGTCGTCGGCGAGCGGTTCCGGCACGATCGCCCGCCGGATGGCGGTGCACTTCTGGCCCGACTTGGCGGTCAGCTCGACGACCAGCCCCTTCACGTAGGCGTCGAACTCCGGTGTCCCGGTCACCGCGTCGGGACCGAGCACCGAGGCGTTGATGGAGTCGGTCTCGCTGGTGAACCGCACCCCGCCGGTCTGCACGGCGTCGTGCGCCTTCAGCCGCTCCGCCGTGGACGCCGACCCGGTGAACGCGACCAGGTCGCCCAGCCGCAGGTGGTCGAACAGGTCGGGCACCGACCCGGAGACGAGCTGCAGCGACCCCGCGGGGAGCAGCCCGGAGTCGACCATGATCCGCACCGCCGCCTCGGCGATGAACGCCGTCGGGGTCGCCGGCTTCACGAGCGTCGGCATCCCGGCGAGGAACGACGGACCGAACTTCTCCAGCATCCCCCAGACCGGGAAGTTGAACGCGTTGATCTGCACTGCGACGCCGGGCAGCCGCGTGTAGACGTGCCGGCCGAGGAAGCTGCCGTCCTTCGACAGCGACTCCGCCGGGCCGTCGAGCACGACCTGCGCGTTGGGGAGCTCGCGGCGGCCCTTCGAGCCGTAGGTGAACAGGGCGCCGATGCCGCCGTCGACGTCGATCCACGCGTCGGCCCGGGTCGCGCCGGCCCGCGCGGAGAGGGCGTACAGCTCGTCCTTGTGCTCGGTCAGCGCCTGCGCGAGTCGCTTCAGCAGCAGCGCCCGCTGGTGGAAGGTGAGCTCGCCGAGCGAGCGCTGGCCGACGGTCCTGGCGTGCTCCAGCGCGCCGGCGAGGTCGAGGCCGGCGGTGCTGACGCGCGTGACCAGTTCGCCGGTGGAGGCGTCGAGCACGTCGGTGGCGCCGTCCTCGGTGTCGGGCGTCCACCATCCGTCACGGAGATAGCTGGGCAGGATCATGGGTGGCTCCTTCGGATCGAGGGGCGGGCGGATGCGTAAGCTGGCGGCATGGCCGACGGCGACTGGACGATCGAACTGGGCGAGCTCGACACGAAGATGGGCGTGCGCATCCTGGAGCAGTCCGCGGAGCGCGTGGTCGCGACCATGCCCGTAGAGGGCAACCGGCAGTCGTTCGGGCTGCTGCACGGCGGGGCGTCGGTCGCGTTCGCGGAGGCGCTCGGGTCGTGGGCGGCCGTCATCCACGCGGGGCCCGGACGCAGCGCGGTCGGCGTCGACATCAACGCGACCCACCACCGGTCGGCGCGCTCGGGGCTCGTGACCGGGGTCGCGACGGCGATCCGGCTCGGCCGCACGATCGCGTCGCACGAGATCGTCATCACCGACGAGGACGGCAACCGGCTCTGCACGGCGCGCATCACCAACCTCATCATCGACGCCCCGGAGCGGTAGGCGGGGCGCCCTCGCTCCAGTCGTAGAACCCGCGGCCGGCCTTCTGGCCGAGCATCCCCTCGGCGACCATCCGCCGCAGCAGCTCCGGCGGCTCGAAGCGCGGGCCGAGCTCCCGCGCCAGGTACTCGGCGATGTCGAGCCGCACGTCCAGCCCGACGATGTCGGTGAGCCGGAGCGGGCCGACCGGGTGCTTGTAGCCGAGCGTCATCGCCGTGTCGATGTCCTCTGGTGCTGCGACGCCCTCCTCGACCATCCGGATCGCCTCCAACCCGAGCAGCACGCCGAGGCGCGAGGAGGCGAAGCCGGGGGAGTCGTGCACGGTGATCGCGGTCTTGCCGATGGCGCCGACCCAGCGTTCCGCGGCCTCGGCGGCGGACGGCGCGGTCGCGGTGCCGGTCACCAGCTCGACCAGCGTGGAGGCGGGCACGGGATTGAAGAAGTGCATCCCGAGGAAGGCGCCCGGCCGCCGCAGTCCCTCCGCCAGGGCGTCGATCGACAGGGACGAGGTGTTGGTGGCGAGCACGGCGTCCACCGGCAGCAGGTCTTCCGCCCGCCGCAGCGCCTCGCGCTTCAGTCCGACCAGCTCGGGCACCGCCTCGACGGCCAGCCCGGCGCCGCTGAGCGCCTCCCAGGTGACCGTGACCAGCAGGCGCTCCGGGTCGGGTGCCGCGGCGCCGCGGCGGACGCTGCCCTCCACGGCCGCGAGGATGCGGTCGCGGGCCTCCGCCGCCGCGGAGGCGTCCCGCTCCACCACGACGACCTCGGCGCCGGCCATCAGGAAGGCGTGCGCGATGCCCGCGCCCATCCGTCCGCCGCCGATGACGGCGACGCGCTCGGGCAGTGCTCCGGCGTTCACCTCGGTCTCCTCCGTTCCAGGAACTCGGTCATCCTGCGTCGCTTCTCCGGCGAGTCGAACAGCTCCGCCTGCGCCTCGCGCTCCGCGGCCGGGTGACGGTCGGCGGGCTCGCGCAGCACGCGCTTGGTGTGCCGGGTGGCGAGCGGGTCGTTGGCGGCGATCCGGTCGGCGAGGGCGTGCGCGGCGGCGAGCAGCTCGTCCGGCTCGTGCAGCGACGACACCAGGCCCGCGGCCAGCGCCTCCTCCCCGGTGAGGAGGCGGCCGGTCAGCACGAGCTCGGTGGCCAACGGCAGCCCGACCAGCGCAGGCAGCCGCCAGAGCGCGCCGGCGGCCGCGATGATCCCGAGGCCGGTCTCCGGGTTTCCGATGCGCAGTCGCGGCGTGCCGAGGCGCAGGTCGGCGGCGTAGGCGAGCTCCGCGCCCCCGCCGAGGGCGTAGCCGTCGAGCGCGGCGATGACGGGCATCGGCAGCTCGGCGATCCGGGTGAACACCATGTCGTTGATGCCGCGGGCGGCGTCGGCGGCGGTGCGCTCGCGCAGCTGGGCGATGTCGGCGCCCGAGGCGAACACGCCTCCGGAGCCGGTGAGGATGAGGAGGCGCGGCTCGGCCTCCAACGCCTCGCACACCGCGTGCAGCTCGTCCACCATGCGCTGGTCGATCGCGTTGCGCCGTTCCGGGCGGTCCAGGGTCACCACCATCCGGTCGGGGAGCTCCTCGACCGTGAGGCTGTGCTCGGCGGTCATACGGCCTCCACGATCAGGGAGGTGCCCTGGCCCACGCCGACGCACATGGTGGCGAGGCCGTAGCGGGCGCCCTCGCGCTCCATCCGGCCGAGCAGGGTGACGAGGATGCGCGACCCGCTCGACCCGAGCGCGTGCCCGAGCGCGATGGCGCCCCCGTCGGCGTTGACGGTCGCAGGGTCGAGTCCGAGCCGGCGGATGCACGCCAGCGCCTGGCTGGCGAAGGCCTCGTTGAGCTCGACCGCGCCCAGGTCGGAGACGTCGAGGGCGGCGCGCGCGAGCGCCTTCCGCGTCGCCGGCACCGGCCCGAGGCCCATCACCTCCGGCGCCACGCCGGCGCTCGCGGACGCCACGATGCGCGCCCGCGGCCGCAGCCCGTGGCGCTCCACCGCCTCGGCGCTCGCCACCACGATCGCGGAGGCGCCGTCGTTGAGCGGGGAGGCGTTGCCGGCGGTGACGACGTGGCCGCCGGCGACGACCGGCCGGAGACGCGCGAGGGCCTCCAGACTGGTGTCGCGGCGGATGCCCTCGTCGGCGCTCACCGGGCCGGCCGGGGTGTCGACGGCCAGGAGCTCGCCGTCGAACCGCCCGGCGTCGGCCGCGGCGGCCGCCCGGCGGTGGCTCTGCAGGGCGAAGGCATCGGCGTCCTCGCGGGTGATGCCGTCGAGCCGGGCGACTTCCTCCGCCGTCTCGGGCATCGTGTAGGTGGCCTTGTCGCGCGCGAGCAGGCGCGGGTTGGGGAAGCGCCAGCCGATCGCGGTGTCGTACTGCGGACCCGGCTTCGCATAGGCGCGCTCCGGCTTGCCCTGCACCCACGGCGCGCGGGTCATCGACTCCACGCCGCCGGCGACGACGAGGTCGGCGTCGCCGGCCCGGATGCCCTGGGCCGCCTGGATCACCGCGGTCAGTCCCGAGGCGCAGAGCCGATTGACGGTCAGTGCGGGCACCTCGTCGGGCAGCCCGGCGAGCAGCACGGCCATCCGCGCGACATTGCGGTTGTCCTCGCCGGCCTGGTTGGCCGCGCCGAGCACGACCTCGTCGATCGCGTCCCCCGGCACACCCGCGCGGCGGACCACCTCGCCGACGACGAGCGCCGCCAGATCGTCGGGCCGAACCCCGGCCAGCGCGCCGCCGTACCGCCCGACCGGCGTGCGCACCCCATCCACCAGGAACGCCTCCGCCATTTCGTGCTCTCTCCCTCGACACCACGAATTACCGAACAATCGTTCAGCAATTGCATCGTCGCAGACCCGGCCCCCGCAAGCAACCCGCCTCCCCGTCGTCGCTTCCTCACTTAATCCGGGTCTTGGAGGCGGAATCGCGGATTAAGTGAGGAAGCGACGAAGGGAAGGCGGGGTTAGCGGAGGTCGTGGTCTTCGAAGACGAGGGAGGTCTTGGTGTCGCGCACGGAGGGGATGGCGGTGAGCTCCTCCAGGACGACGCGGCGCAGGTCCTCGTTGTCGCGAGCGCGCACCAGCAGGATGACGTCGAAGTCGCCGCCGACGAGCGCGAAGTGCTCCACCTCCGGGATGCGCTGCAGCCGCTCGCGCAGGTCGTGCCAGTCCGCCTGCTCCACCCGCAGCGTGACGTACGCCGACGACGCGCGGCCCGACCGCCGGGGGTCGACCTTGGCCGTGAAGCCCGTGATGACCCCCTCCGACACCAGGCGGGCGACCCGCGAGTAGGCGTTGGCGCGTGAGACGTGCGCCGCCTCCGCCACGGCCGTGATGGAGGCGCGACCGTCCGCGCGCAGAGCGTCCAGGATGCGTACGTCGATGTCGTCCATGGTGCTGGACAGTCTGACACCGATGCCGCCGGTTCGCACCCGTTCGTCTCGACTCCTGTGCACCCGTAGCGCTCGCCGTCTGACGAAGTCATCCTGGGGAGGAGCGACGTCTTTCGAAGGAGAACAGATGCACGCGGACGATCTGCTGCCCGGCGACACCCCGCTGCGGCTCATCGACCAGGATGGCGCGTCCCACCCGGACGACCGCCATCCGATGCCCTCCACCGACACCCTGCGGGAGGGTTACCGCCGGCTCGTGCTGGGCCGCCGGATCAACGACCAGGCCGACGCGCTCGTGCGCCAGGGCCGGCTCGCGGTCTAACCCTCGTCGCACGGCCAGGAGGCCTGCGAGGTGGCCGCCGCGATGGTCCTCGGCGAGCAGGACTGGCTGTTCCCGACCTACCGCGACACCGTCGCCGTCATCGGCCGCGGCGTCGACCCGTTCGAGGCCTTCGTGCTGCTGCGCGGCGACTGGCACTCGGGATACGACCCGCACGAGCACCACGTCGCGCCGCAGTCCACCCCGCTCGCGACGCAGCTGCTGCACGCGGTCGGGTTCGCGCACGCCGCCCGGATGCGCGGCGAGGACACCGTCGTGCTCGCCCTGTGCGGCGACGGGGCGACGAGCGAGGGCGACTTCCACGAGGCGCTGAATTTCGCCGCCGTGTTCCACCTGCCGGTCGTCTTCCTGGTGCAGAACAACGGCTACGCCATCTCGGTCCCGCTGAGCAGGCAGACGGCCGCGCCCAGCCTGGCCCACAAGGGCATCGGCTACGGGATGCGCGGCCGCCTGGTCGACGGCAACGACCTCGCCGCGCTGCTCGCGGTGCTCGGCGAGGCGGTCGCGGAGGCGCGCGACGGCGGCGGCCCCACCCTGGTCGAGGCGCTGACCTACCGGATGAAGTCGCACACCAACGCCGACGACGCCACCCGCTACCGCACGGACGACGAGGTGGAGCCGTGGCGGGCGCGCGACCCGCTGCTCCGGCTCCGCACCTGGCTGGCCGCCGAGGGGGCGCTCACCGAGGGCGACGACGCCGAGGCGCACGCCCACGCGGAGCGCGTCGCCGCCGACCTGCGGACGGCGATCATGGCCGACGCGGTGCCGCATCCCGAGGACCTGTTCGCCCACGTCTACGCCAGCCCGACCCCGCAGCTGCGCGAGCAGGCCGACCTGCTCGCCGCCGAGCTCGCCACCGCCGAGGAGGCCTCCCGATGACCCTCATGCACGACGCGCCCGCGGAACGACCCGCCGACGCCTCGCCGGCGCCGGCCACGCTGACCATGGCGCAGGCCCTCAACCGCGCTCTGGCCGACGCGCTCGCCGCCGACCCGTCCGTGGTCGTGTTCGGCGAGGACGTGGGCCCGCTGGGCGGCGTCTTCCGCATCACCGACGGCCTCACGGCACGCTTCGGCGAGAGCCGCTGCTTCGACACCCCGCTCGCCGAGGCCGGCATCGTCGGAACGGCCGTCGGCATGGCCATGAACGGGATGCGCCCGATCGTCGAGATGCAGTTCGACGCCTTCGCGTATCCCGCGTTCGAGCAGATCGTCGACCATGTGGCCAAGATGGGCAACCGGACGCGCGGACGGATGCGGCTGCCGCTCGTGGTGCGCATCCCGTACGCCGGCGGCATCGGCGGGGTCGAGCACCACTCCGACTCGTCGGAGGCGTACTACGTGCACACCCCGGGTCTGACCGTGGTGTCGCCGACCACGCCGCAGGACGCCTACGGCCTGCTCCGGGCCGCGATCGCGCATCCCGACCCGGTGATCTTCCTGGAGCCGAAGAAGCTGTACTGGTCCACCGGCGAGGTGGACACGCAGGCGCCGCTGCCCGAAATCGGTCGCGCGAGCGTCGTGCGGGAGGGCACGGATGCGACCCTCATCGCCTACGGTCCCTCCGTGCCGGTGGCGCTCGCCGCCGCGGAGGCCGCCGCGGAGGAGGGCCGCAGCCTCGGCGTGATCGACCTCCGCTCGCTGGTGCCGTTCGACGACGAGACCGTGTGCGCCGCCGTCCGGGCCACCGGCCGCGCCGTCGTCATCGCGGAGGCCCCGGGCTTCGCGAGCATGGCGGCCGAGATCGCGGCGCGCGTCTCCGAGCGCTGCTTCCACCACCTGCTCGCCCCGGTGCGCCGGGTGACGGGCTTCGACACGCCGTTCGCGCCGCCGAAGCTGGAGCGGTTCTACCTGCCCGATGTGGACCGCGTCCTCGACGCCGTCGAGACGTTGCAGTGGGAGGACGCGTGACCTCCCGGGTGTTCACCCTCCCCGACCTGGGCGAGGGGCTGACCGACGCCGAACTGGTCCGCTGGCTGGTCGCCGTCGGCGACACGGTCACGACGGACCAGCCGATCGCGGAGGTGGAGACGGCGAAGTCGGTGGTCGAGGTGCCGTCGCCGTTCGCCGGCCGGGTCGCGGCGCTGTACGGCGAGGAGGGCGCGACGATCCTCGTCGGCGCTCCTCTGCTGGAGATCGAGGAGGAGGCGGCGGCGGAGGCTGAAGCGGCCGCGGCGCCGGGATCCGGCCAGGTGCTCGTCGGGTACGGCACGACCACGCACGGCGCGCGGCGGACCAGGGCCGCCCGCGGTGCGGCCGCGCGCTCCGGGACGGTCGCGACGGCGACCTCGTCCACGTCCGCCCCACCGCCCGCCGGCCGCGTCGTGCCCGTCGTCTCGCCCGTGGTGCGGGCCCTGGCGCGCAGCCACGGCATCGACCTGGCGACGCTCCGGCCGAGCCGCCCCGACGGCGTGGTGACCCGACGGGATGTGGAGGCCGCCTTCGCGACCGCGCCGGACGGCATCGCCGCCCCATCGCACCCCGCGAACCCGACCCCGCCCGCCGCTCCGGCCGCGGAGCCCGGCACCACCGATCCGCGCACCGGCCTCGCGATCGCCGCGAGCACCCCGTTCTCGCGCCTGCGCCGCACGGTCGCCGAGACCATGACCCGCAGCCGCTCCGAGATCCCCGAGGCCACGGTCTGGGTGGATGTGGACGCCACAGAGCTCTGGGACGGCCGCCGTCGGCTGGCCGCGTCGGGCCGCGCTCCGTCGTTCCTGTCCTTCGTCGCGCGGTTTGCGCTCGCCGCCCTGGCACGTCATCCCGAGCTCGCCGGCCGGGTGGCCCCCGACGGCCAGGGCCTCCTCACCTTCGAGGGCGTGAACCTCGGCTTCGCCGCCGACACCGAGCGCGGACTGCTCGTGCCGGTGGTCCGCCGCGCCGACCGCCTCTCGGTGCGCGAGCTCGACGCCGAGCTCGACCGTCTGGCGCGCGCCGCCCGCGAGGGGACGCTTCCGCCGGCCGACCTCGCCGGCTCCACCTTCACCATCAACAACTACGGCAGCCTCGGCGTCGACGGCAGCGCGGCGATCATCAACCACCCGGAGGTGGCGATCCTCGGCCTCGGCCGCGCCATCGAGCGGCCGTGGGTGGTGGACGGCGCGATCGTGCCCCGGCGCATCCTGCAGCTGTCGCTCGTCTTCGACCACCGGGTCACCGACGGCGGCGTCGCGGCCGGGTTCCTGCGTGAGGTGGCGGACGCCATCGAGTCGCCGCTCGGCGCCCTCGCCGACCTCCCCGGCGGCGTCGGCGGCCGGGCGTAGGGTGGCGGCATGAGCGACAAGAAGAACGACGACTACGACCTGAGCGAAGAGAAAGAGGTCGCGCCGGAGGAGAACATCGACTGGCTGCCGAAGCCGGAGCCGACCGACGGCGAGGCCCCGGCGCCCTGATCGCGGCATCGCGCGGCACAGCATCGTCCGCACACACGGCTTAGGGTGGGAGGAGTGACCCCTCGCTCCCTCCCGCTCTGGCTCGCCCTCGTCCTCGCGCTGCTGTGCGGCGCTCTCGTCGCGATCCAGTCCCGCATCAACGGGGAGCTGGGCAGCCGCCTGGGTGACGGCTTCACCGCGGCTAGCATCTCGTTCGGCTCCGGGCTCGTCATCCTCACCGTCGCCCTCGCGATCGCGCCCGCCGGCCGCCGCGGCCTCGCGCGCGTTCGCGAGGCCCTGCGCGACCTACGGCTGCGCTGGTGGTACGTCTGCGGCGGGGCCGCCGGCTCGTTCCTCGTGCTCTCGCAGGGTCTCGCCGCCGCGGCCCTCGGCGTCGCGCTGTTCACCGTCGCCGTGGTCGCCGGCCAGACCATCAGCGGACTCGTGCTCGACCGCGTCGGCATCGGCCCGGGCGGGCGGCGCCCGCTCACCGCCGCGCGACTGGTCGGGGCGCTGCTCGCCCTGGTCGCGGTGACCTGGGCCGTCTCCGCGCAGTTCGGCGGGAGCGCGCCGGTCTGGCTCATGCTCCTGCCGTTCATCGCCGGACTCGGCACCGGCTGGCAGCAGGCGGTCAACGGACAGGTCCGCGTGGTCGCCGAGAGCGCCCTGACCGCGACCTTCATCAACTTCGCCGTCGGCACCACCGTGCTGGTCGTGCTCATGCTGGTGCGCTGGGGCGTCGGCGGGATGCCGCACCGCCTGCCGACGGAGCCGTGGCTCTACATCGGTGGCGCGCTGGGCTGCGTCTTCATCGGCGTGACCGCGCTGCTGGTCCGCATCACCGGCGTGCTCCTGCTCGGCCTCGCGACCGTCGCCGGTCAGCTGGTCGCGGCCCTCCTGCTCGACCTGCTGCTTCCGACCGCGGGCCACCAGCTGGCCGCCTCCACCATCGGCGGGACGCTGCTCGCCATCGTCGCGGTCGCCGTCGCCAGCGTGCGGTGGCGCTGGCGAAGCGCCGCTTCCTGAGCGCGGGGCGCTACTCCAGGACGGACAGGAACCGCTCCGGGTCGATCGTCGTGCGGTGACCCTCCTTGCTGTCCGCCGGGATGCCGCCGACGTACAGCCAGCCGAGCAGGCGCTCGTTCTCGGCGAGGCCGTGCATCCGGTGCACCGCCTTCGACCGGGTGTGGTGGCCGGTGCGCCACATCACGCCCCATCCCGCGTCGTGCAGCAGCAGGCTCAGGACGTGCGCGACGCCCGAGGCGACCGCGTCCTGCTCCCAGCCCGGCACCTTCTCGCTCTTCGTCCGCACCGAGACGATCGCGAGGAGCAGGGACGACCGCAGCGGCTTCGCCGCGAGCTTCTCGGCCTCCGGCCCGCTCGCCTTCGCGTCGGCGACGAACGCCCGGCCCAGTCGCTCACGCGCCTCGCCGCGCAGCTCGATGAGCCGCCACGGGTGCAGGGCGCTGTGGTCGGCGACCCGGCCCGCGGCCGCGACGAGCGGGAGCAGCTCCTCGTGGGTCGGCGCGTCGGGCGTGACCCGCGAGTACGACCGCCGCGCGGCGACGCGGCCGGCGAGGTCGGTCATCACGCCTCCGGCGTGAAGTTCAGCGAGATCGAGTTCATGCAGTAGCGGTCGCCGGTCGGCGTGCCGAAGCCGTCCGGGAAGACGTGGCCGAGGTGGGAGCCGCAGTTGGCGCAGCGCACCTCGGTGCGCACCATCCCGAGGCTCGTGTCCTCGAGCAGCTGCACGGCCTCCGGCCGCACCGACTCGTAGAAGCTCGGCCAGCCGCATCCGGAGTCGAACTTGGTGCCCGACTTGAACAACTCGGCGCCGCACGCGGCACAGGTGTAGAGGCCGGCGCGGCTCTCGTCGAGCAGCTCGCCCGTCCACGGACGCTCCGTGCCCGCCTCGCGCAGCACCGCGTACTGCTCCGGGGTGAGCTCCTCGCGCCACTCGTCCTCGGTCTTGGAGACGGTGTAGCCGTCCTCGGCGGTGTGGTTCTGTGCCATGCCTGTCCCTTTCGTCGTCACCAGACTAAACGGCACGCCTGCGCCCGGTGTTCCCGGTTGCGTCCCGCGACGTGCCGCACGGAAACGGTGAACACACAGCACCCGCGCCCTAGGATGACGTGCGAACGCGGGGCACGACCGGGATGCCGGCCGCCGCCCGGCGTCCGCGACGAGGGAAGGCGGTGCGCGTGACCCGGTCTGCCGACGAACGGTCAGCCGACCGCGAGCCCTCCGAGGCGGACGGCCTGAGCGACCGGGATGCCGCGATCCTCGCGTTCGAACGCCAGTGGTGGCGTCACGCCGGAGCCAAGGAGCAGGCCATCCGCGAGGAGTTCGGTCTGTCGGCGGCTCGGTACTATCAGTTGCTCGGTGCGCTGATCGACCGTCCGGCGGCACTGCGCCACGACCCCATGCTCGTCAAGCGGCTGCTCCGGCTGCGCGAGGCGAGACTGGCCGCACGACACGCACGGACCCTCCCGTCCGGCGACCGACCCTGAGGACCCCCCACCCGATGGCAGAGAAGTTCCCCCGCGACCGGTTCGACGAGATCCCGGACGACCTCAAGCGCGTCGGCGCCCACCGCGCCCCTCGTCGCCGCGGTCGCGGCTGGATCGCGGTCGGCTGGGCAGCCCTCGCCACGGTGCTCCTCGTCGGCGCCGGCATCTTCGGCCTCTCGCTCGTCAACGGCAGCATCTCCTTCCACGGCCCGTCGGGAACGGGGACCGGGACGGGGAAGACCAGCGCCCCCGCGACCCCCAGCGCGACGCCGACGCCGACGATCGTGCCGACCGTGAACCCGTCGCTCAGCGTCAACGTGCTCAACGGCACCTCCCGGGAGGGCCTCGCCTCCGCCGTCGGCGACACGCTGAGGGCCGCGGGCTGGAAGATCGGCGCGCTCGCCAACGCCGACAAGAACGACCTCCCGACGACCGTCGTGTACTACGGAGACCCGGCGAACCAAGCCGCCGCGCTCGGCGTCGCGCAGTCCCTTCCGGGGTCCACGATCCAGCAGAGCACCGCCTACAGCGACAGTGGAGCCGACATCACGGTGGTCGTCGGAGCCAACTATCCCGGTTGAGCCTGCCTCCCGCTTTGTTTCGCGCGTGTTTAAGTTCGGACACAATTCGGAACGGATTCCCGAAAACACTGGCGACGGCGGCCATTGCAAGCATTAGGATCGGGATTCAACGTGCGGCGTCGGATCGCGCGAGCGACACAGCAATGGGAGTAATGCATGGCGAACGGGACCGTGAAGTGGTTCAACGCTGAGAAGGGCTACGGCTTCATCACCGTCGAAGGTGGGGGACAGGACGTTTTCGTTCATTACTCCGCGATTGACATGGCGGGATACAAGGTTCTCGAAGAGGGCCAGCAGGTCGTGTTCGAGGTCGGCTCCGGGCAAAAGGGCCCGCAGGCCGAGTCGGTGCGGCTGGCCTGAGCGACAGCGCGACGAAACCCGTGAGACGCCGTCCCCTGCGGGGGGCGGCGTTTCGGCGTCTCCGGGGGCCCGTCGCCTTGCACTCCACAGCGACGAGTGCCAGAATCGCTTTAGCACTCCATCTGTTCGAGTGCTAATCAACGGAATCTTTCGCAGACGTCCGGGAGGGACGAGAAACACATGGCAAAGATCATTGCTTTCGACGAGGACGCGCGCCGCGGCCTCGAGCGCGGCCTGAACACCCTGGCCGACACGGTCAAGGTGACCCTGGGCCCGCGTGGTCGCAACGTCGTCCTCGAGAAGAAGTGGGGCGCCCCGACGATCACGAACGACGGCGTCTCCATCGCGAAGGAGATCGAGCTCGACGACCCGTACGAGAAGATCGGCGCGGAGCTCGTCAAGGAGGTCGCGAAGAAGACCGACGACGTCGCCGGTGACGGCACCACCACCGCGACCGTGCTCGCCCAGGCCCTGGTCAAGGAGGGCCTGCGCAACGTCGCGGCCGGTGCGGACCCCATCACGCTGAAGCGCGGCATCGAGAAGGCCGTCGCGGCGGTCACCGAGGAGCTCATCGCCTCCGCCAAGGAGGTCGAGACCAAGGAGGAGATCGCGGCCACCGCGTCCATCTCCGCCGGCGACACCACCATCGGCGAGATCATCGCCGAGGCGATCGACAAGGTCGGCAAGGAGGGCGTCGTCACCGTCGAGGAGTCGAACACCTTCGGCACCGAGCTCGAGCTGACCGAGGGCATGCGCTTCGACAAGGGCTTCCTGTCGCAGTACTTCGTCACCGACCAGGACCGCCAGGAGGCGGTATTCGAGGACCCGTACATCCTCATCGCCAACCAGAAGATCAGCAACATCAAGGACCTGCTGCCGATCGTCGACAAGGTGATCCAGGCCAACAAGCCGCTCCTGATCATCGCGGAGGACGTCGACGGCGAGGCGCTGGCGACCCTGATCGTCAACAAGATCCGCGGCATCTTCAAGTCCGTCGCCGTCAAGGCCCCGGGCTTCGGCGACCGCCGCAAGGCCATGCTCCAGGACATCGCGATCCTCACCGGCGGCCAGGTCATCTCCGAGGAGGTCGGCCTCAAGCTGGAGAACGTCACCCTCGACCTGCTCGGCCAGGCCCGCAAGGTCGTCATCACCAAGGACGAGACCACGATCGTCGAGGGCGCGGGCGACCCCGAGGCCATCGCCGGCCGCGTGCAGCAGATCCGCAACGAGATCGAGTCGACCGACTCGGACTACGACCGCGAGAAGCTGCAGGAGCGCCTCGCCAAGCTCGCCGGCGGCGTCGCCGTCATCAAGGCGGGCGCGGCCACCGAGGTCGAGCTCAAGGAGCGCAAGCACCGCATCGAGGACGCCGTCCGCAACGCGAAGGCCGCCGTCGAGGAGGGCATCGTCGCCGGTGGTGGCGTCGCCCTCATCCAGGCCGGCAAGACCGCCTTCGAGAAGCTGGAGCTGACCGGCGACGAGGCGACCGGCGCGAACATCGTCAAGGTCGCCATCGAGGCTCCGCTGAAGCAGATCGCGATCAACGCGGGCCTCGAGGCCGGCGTCGTCGTCGCGAAGGTCCGCGAGCTCGCGGTCGGTCACGGCCTCAACGCCGCGACCGGCGAGTACGTCGACATGCTCGCCTCCGGCATCAACGACCCGGTGAAGGTCACCCGCTCGGCGCTGCAGAACGCGGCGTCCATCGCGGGCCTGTTCCTCACCACCGAGGCCGTCGTCGCCGACAAGCCCGAGAAGTCGGCCCCGGTGCCGGCCGACCCGGGCGCGGGCATGGACTTCTGAGTCCCACCCACCCAACGCGCAGAGGGCGTCTCCCCGTCGGGGGAGGCGCCCTTTGGCGTGTTCCCGGTAGGTCTTCAGCGCGGAGCGACGACCGTCAACCCGGCCGTCTGCGCTGCGCGCGCCAGCTCCTCGTCGTAGGTGACGATCTCGTCGGCGCCGATGCGGAGGGCGGTCGCGAGGTGAATGGCGTCGTTCGAGCGCAGGGGAGGGTGGCTCCCCGCGGCGAGAAGATCTCCCCGTGTCAGGTCGACCAGGGTGATGCGGCGGAGCACGGTGGTGATCGCCTCCGTCGTCACGATCTCGGGCCGACGTCCCGACGCGCAGTGCATTTCCGTGTGGAGGAGCCACGATGACGCCAGTCGGCGATCGCCGGTGACCAGTTCCCGCGCCAGCGCGTCCGACTCGGCTTCTTCGAGCACGAGCTTCATGGCGGCGGAGGTGTCCACGTAGGCCACGCTCACCATCGGCCGCGGCTGTCTTCGATGATCTCCCGCGAGCTGACAGGCGACTTCCGTCGTTCGATGGAGAGAAGTCCGGACAGGTCCGAGATTCCCTGACGCGCGTGGCCCTGAGCGATGAGGTCGTCCAGGGTCACGCCGTTCGGCGGTGAGAGGACCGCGGCGACTCGGCCGTTGTTCGTGATCTCGATGGACTCGCCGTCGCTCACACGACGAAGGATCTCCGCGCTGTTGTTGCGCATCTCGCGGTGCGTGATCGACTTCATGGCCGCAGTGTAGCACGGTGTAGCACGGTCGCCCCGACCCCGTCCGAACCTACGGCGCACCCGTCTTCGGCGCCGCCGCTGAGTCGGCCAACGGCAGCGACACCCGGAACGTGGCGCCGCCGCCCTCCGTGTCCACCACCTCGACCGTCCCGTTGTGGGCCGCGACGATCGACGACACGATCGCGAGGCCGAGGCCACTGCCGCCGGTCTCGCGGGCCCGGGAGGTGTCGGCGCGCCAGAAGCGCTGGAAGATCTTCTCGCGGATCTGGGGCGGGATGCCCTCGCCGTGGTCCCGCACCTCCAGCGTCGCCCGCTGGCTGCGGTGGTCCAGTTGCACGGCGATCTCGATCGGGCTGCCTTCCGGCGTGTAGCGCAGGGCGTTCCCCATCAGGTTGGTGACCACCTGGCGGAGCTTGTTCTCCTCGGCGAGGACGACCGCCGGCTCGGCGGGGGCGGGCTGCGCGAGCACGACCTTCTCGGCGGTGCTGATCGGCAGCGGGCCGGTGGACGCGCGCCGGCCGCGACCGCGGCGCAGCCGGGCCAGGGCGGAGCCGGCGAAGGCGATCGGGCCGGTCGCGTTCGACGGCCGCCCCGCCATGTCCGGCATCGTCATCGGGACGGTGTCGACGCCCGGCTCCGGCTCCTCGTCCCGTTCCTGCTCCACCGGCTCGGGCGTGAGCACGGTCACCACGCGGCCGGGGGAGCCGGCCATCGCGTCCATCGCCGCGTCCTGCGCGATCTTCACCAGGTCGACGCGCTTGAGGTCGAGCGGCTTGGTCTCGTCGAGGCGGGCGAGCTCCAGGAGGTCCTCCACGAGGATGCCCATGCGGATCGCCTCCTTCTCGATGCGGTCCATGGCCTGCGCCACGTCCTCCGGCGTCTGCAGCGCGCCCATCCGGTACAGCTCGGCGTAGCCGCGCAGCGACACCAGCGGCGTGCGCAGCTCGTGCGAGGCGTCGCCGACGAACCGGCGCATCTGCTCGATGGTGCGCGCGCGGTCGCTGAACGCGCGGTCGATGCGGTTCAGCATGGTGTTGAGGGAGCGGTTCAGCCGCCCGACCTCGGTGTTCGGCGTCGCGCCGCCGAGGCGCTGGCTGAAGTCGCCGTCGGCGATGGCGGCCGCGGTCTGCTCGACCTCGCGCAGTGGCGCGAACGTCGTGGTCACCAGCATCCGGGTGAGCCCGGCGCCGACGATGATGACGATGACGCCGAAGCCGAGGAAGATCGCGAGGAAGCTCGCCATCACCGTGTCGATCTGCGAGGTCGAGGTGGCGACGATCGCCGTCGCCAGCTCGCCGGTCCCCGAGATCGTGACGGTCTGCGCGAGCGCGCGGTAGGTGGTGCGCCCGTCGTTGCTCGGGATCGGGAACCCGCCGGTCATCGCCTTGCCCTCGGGCACCGTGAGGGTGCTCGGGACGGCGGGACGGTGCGCGAACGGGATGTTGTTCCAGTTGTGCTTCACCATCGCGCCGCTGGAGTCGTAGAGCACGGCGAAGTAGTCCGACGGGCTCGCGTCGGCGGCGATCTGGTCCTCCTTCGCCGTCGCCTTGAACAGGTACGTGTTCAGGTACGAGGGCCCGGAGGCCGCGGCGAGCTGCGCGTCGAGCTGGTCGAGCAGCACCGGCTTCAGCATCGACATGGTGCCGATGCCGGTCACGAGCAGGCCGAGCGTCAGCATCAGCACGGTCACGCCCGTGATCTTCGTGCGGAGGGAGATCGCGTTCCAGCGGTCGAGCAGGCGTGAGTGCATCAGGCCGTCAGTCTATGCGGGGGTTGCTGTGCCGGGCATGTGCGCTCCCGGTGACCCGGCTCAGGCCTTCGCGGCCTTCAGCATGTAGCCGAAACCGCGCTTGGTCTGGATGAGCGGCTCGCTCGAGTGGGCGTCCACCTTGCGGCGCAGGTACGAGATGTACGACTCGACGATGCCGGCGTCGCCGTTGAAGTCGTACTCCCAGACGTGGTCGAGGATCTGCGCCTTCGACAGCACACGGTTGGGGTTGAGCATCAGGTAGCGCAGCAGCTTGAACTCGGTCGGCGAGAGCTCGATCGGGGTGTCGCCGACGAAGACCTCGTGCGTGTCCTGGTCCATCGTCAGCTCGCCGGCGCGGATCACCGCGTCTTCGTCGGCCTGCATCGTGCGGCGCAGGATGGCCTTGATGCGGGCGACGATCTCGTCGAGGCTGAACGGCTTCGTCACGTAGTCGTCGCCGCCGACCGTCAGGCCGGTGATCTTGTCCTCCGTGTCGTCCTTCGCCGTGAGGAACAGGATGGGCGCGGTGTAGCCGGCGCCGCGGAGTCGCTTGGTGACGCCGAACCCGTTCATGTCCGGGAGCATGACGTCGAGGATGATGAGGTCTGGCTCCTCTTCGAGGACCGCGGAGATCGCCTGGGCCCCGTTGCCGACCGCGCGGACGGCGAACCCGGCGAAACGGAGGCTGGTGGTGAGGAGATCGCGGATGTTCGGCTCGTCGTCGACGATGAGAATGCGGGGTCCGGCGTTCATGCGCACCATTATCTGCGCGTGGGCTGAGTCCTACCTGTGAGCCGTCGGTGCGCGATTGGTGCGCGGGTCTGGCGCCCGCAGTGTGAAGAGTGGATGCTGAGGTCATGTCGAATCCCACCGTCGTCATCGCGGGCGCCGGGCTGGCCGGCGCGACCGTCGCCACCGAGTTGCGCGAGCGCGGCTTCGCGGGCCGGATCCTGCTGCTCGGCGCCGAGGAGCACCGCCCGTACATCCGTCCGCCGCTCTCCAAGGAGTACCTGAAGGGCGACGCGTCGATCGACGAGGCGGACGTCCATCCCGGGCACTGGTACGCCGAGCACGCGGTCGAGTTCCTGCCCGGCGTGGAGGCCGGATCGTTCGACCCCGGCGCGCACGAGCTGTTCGTCTCCGACGGCGGCCGCATCACCTACGACAGCCTCGTGCTCGCCACCGGCGCGAGCGCGCGGCCGCTCGGGGTGCCCGGGAGCGGGCACGGCGCCGTGTTCCCGCTGCGCACCCGCGAGGACGCGAGCCGCCTGCGCGCCGCCGTCGAGGTCGGCGGTCGGCGCGTGGTCGTGGTCGGCTCCGGCTGGATCGGGATGGAGGTCGCGGCCGCCGCCCGCGGCTACGGCAACGAGGTCACCGTGCTCGGCCGGTCCGCCGTGCCGCTGAGCGCCGCGATCGGCCGGGAGCTCGGCGCGGTCTTCGAGCGGCTGCATCGCGACAACGGGGTGACCGTCCGCAACGGCGCGAAGGTCGTCGGCGTCGACGGCGGCGCTGAGCAGGTGGTCGTGCTGGACTCCGGCGAGCGCATCCCCGCGGACGTCGTGGTGGCGGGCGTCGGGGCGGTGCCCAACACGCAGGTGGCCGAGCGCAGCGGAGCCCGGATCTCGAACGGCGTGCTGACCGACAAGGGCATGCGGACGAGCATCGAGGACGTCTACGCCGTCGGCGACGTGGCCAACCCGTTCCTTCCCGCCCTCGGCCGGCACTACCGCAACGAGCACTGGGCGAACGCGATCGCCGGTGGAACGGTCGCCGCTCGCGCCGTCCTCGGCGAGCGCGCGTCGTACGACGACATCCCGTACTTCTACTCCGACCAATACGATCTGGGCATGGAGTATTCGGGCTACCCGTCGCTGGCCGCCGGCAGCCGCGTCGTCTTCCGGGGCGACGTGGAGGCGCGCGAGTTCATCGCGTTCTGGCTGCGCAACGACCGCGTCGTCGCGGGGATGAATGTCAACGTGTGGGACGTGCAGGACGACATCCAGCGCCTCATCCGCGACGGCGAACGGGTGGACGCCGACCGGCTCGCCGACCAGAGCGTCGACCTTGCCGCCGTCTGACGCGCGGCCCGCGGAGCCGTACCTCCCGCCGCTGCGCGTCCCGGTGCGGACGATCGGCGCTCGCACCTTCGACTTCTCCCGCCGGGTCGCCGTGATGGCGGTGGTGAACCGCACGCCCGACTCGTTCTTCGACCAGGGCCGCACCTACGCCTTCGACCGGGCGGTGGACGCCTGCTTCGAGGCCGTCGCGCTCGGCGCCGACTGGGTCGACATCGGTGGAGCGCCGTTCGCGCCGGGAGAGCCGGTCCCGGTCGAGGAGGAGGTGGAGCGGGTGGTGCCCGTCGTCGCGGCGCTGCGGGCCGGCTCCGACGTCGTCATCTCGGTGGACACGTTCCACTCGACGGTCGCGCGGCACGCGATCGCGGCCGGCGCGACGGTCATCAACGACACCACCGGGCTCAGCAACCCGGAGCTCGCGGCGGTGGTGGCCGACAGCGACGCCACACTCGTGATCACGCACAGCCTCGCCGAGCCGCGGCGGCCGTACCCGCGGCCGCACTACGACGACGTCGTCGCCGACGTGTCGCGGTTCCTGCTGGAGCGGGTCGACCGGGCGGTGGCCGCCGGCGTGCCGGAGGAGCGCATCATCCTCGACCCCGGCCACGACCTGAACAAGAACACGCTGCACTCGCTGGAGCTGACCCGCCGGCTCTCCGAGATCGCCGACCTCGGCTTCCCGACGCTGGCCGCCGTCTCGAACAAGGACTTCATCGGAGAGACCCTCGACGCCCCGCGCTCGGAGCGCCTGGAGGGGTCGCTCGCGGCCGCGGTCGTCAGCGTGATGAACGGTGCGCGTATCGTGCGGATGCACGACGTGCGCGCCTCCGTCGCCGCCGTGCGGATGACGGAGGCGGTGCTCGGCCTGCGCCAACCCGCCTACCTCAAGCACAACATGGGAGACGTGAATGACTGACCCCGCCGTCCCCGCCATCCACCGGCTGTCTCCGCTGCCGTCGCAGACCGGGCTGACCGACGACGAGATCGCGGACCTGTACCGGCAGGGCGCGGGCGACCCGTGGCTGCGCGTCAACTTCGTCACCAGCGTGGACGGCGCCGCCACCCACCAGGGCCTCTCCGGCGGCCTGTCGAACGACGTCGACAGCCGCGTGTTCGACATCCTGCGCCGGCTGTGCGACGTGGTGCTGGTCGGCGCCGGCACCGTGCGCGCGGAGGGCTACGGCGCGATGCGCGTGGACGCGGCGTCGGCGCGGGCCCGCAGCGGCGCCGGCATGACCGCCCACCCGGTCTTCGCGATCGTCTCGGCCGGCCTCGACCTGGACCCGCGCAGCTCGATCTTCCAGGACGCGCCGGAGCGCCCGGTCGTGCTGACGACCGAGCTGTCGCGGCCGGAGGCGCGCGACGCCCTCTCCGAGGTGGCGGATGTCGTGATCTGCGGCCGGGAACGCGTGCAGGCCGAGCGCGGGCTGGCGGTGCTGCACGAGCGCGGGCTGACGCGCATCCACTGCGAGGGCGGCCCGCACCTGTTCGCCGACCTGATCGCGGCCCGCGCAGTGGACGAGCTGTGCCTCACGGTCAGCCCGCGGCTGGAGGGTGGCACGTCGCCGCGCATCGCGACCGGCGCGGCCCCGATCGTGCCGCTCGGGCTGCGGCTCGCCCACACGCTCGCGGGAGACGACACGCTGCTGCTGAGGTATGTGCGCGGCTGAACGGCGGCCGGCGATCGACGCGGCGCTGGTGCGGCGGCTGGTCGACGCGCAGTTCCCGCGCTGGCGGGGGCTGCCGGTCCGGCCGGTGGAGCACGACGGCTGGGACAACCGCACCTTCCGGCTGGGCGACGACCTCAGCGTCCGGCTGCCGAGCGCGGAGGGGTACCGTGAGCAGGTCGCGAAGGAGCAGCGCTGGCTGCCACGGCTGGCGCCGCACCTGCCGACGGCGATTCCGCAGCGGGTCGCGCAGGGCGAGCCGGGGGAGGGGTACCCGTTCGCCTGGTCGGTCTACCGCTGGCTGCCCGGCACGCCCGTGGTGCTCGCCGGCGACGTGTCGCGCGACGCGGCGCTCGCCGAGGCGGTCGGTGCCTTCCTGGTCGCGCTCCGGTCCGCGCCGACGGCGGGCGCGCCGGAGCCGGGGACGCACAACTTCTTCCGCGGCGCGCCGCCCGCCGTGTACGAGGAGGAGGCGCTCACGGCGTTCGACCTGCTCGGGCCGGACGCCGGACGGGCCCGCGCGCTGTGGGAGGAGGCGACGGCGTCGCGCTGGGAGGCCGACCCCGTGTGGTTCCACGGCGACGTGGCGCCCGGCAACCTGCTGCTGGACGCATCCGGGGCGTTGTCGGCGGTCATCGACTTCGGCACCTGCGGCGTCGGCGACCCGGCGTGCGACCTCGTGCCGGCCTGGACCCTGTTCGAGGGCGACGCGCGCGACGCGTTCGTCGCCGTCGCGGGCCTGGACGACGCGACATGGTCGCGCGCCCGCGGCTGGGCGCTGTGGAAGGCCGCGATCACCCTGCGCGACCGTCCCGCCGACGCCGAGGCCCGCGCGACGCTCGCGCGCCTCCTCGGCCGATGACCGCCGCCCCTCCCGCGATTCGTCACGAATGCACGCGATTCGTGACGACTGCGCGCGGTTCGTCACGAATCCCGCGCCCGCCGCCGCGGCCCGCGGCGGCCGCGCTACGCCGCCGCGAGCGCGTGCGCGTCGAGGATCGTGTACGAGTAGCCCTGCTCGGCGAGGAAGCGCTGGCGGTTCTGGGCGAAGTCCTGGTCGACCGTGTCGCGCGCGACCAGCGTGTAGAAGTTCGCCGACAGTCCCGACTCCTTCGGGCGCAGCAGTCGCCCGAGCCGCTGCGCCTCCTCCTGCCGGCTGCCGTACGACCCCGACACCTGGATGGCGACGGTCGCCTCCGGCAGGTCGACCGAGAAGTTGGCGACCTTGCTGACCACGAGCACCTTCGTCCGGCCGTCGCGGAACTCCTGGAACAGCCGTTCGCGCTCGTCGACGGGCGTCGCGCCGGTCAGCTGCGGAGCATCCAGCGCCTCCGCCAGCTCGTCGATCTGGTCGAGGTACTGCCCGATGATCAGGATGCGCTCGCCCTCGTGCCGCGCCACCAGCTGCCGCACGATGTCGAGCTTCGCGGGCGCCGTCGCGGCGAGGCGGTAGCGCTCGTCGTCCGGCGCCGCGGCGTAGCTGAGCCGGTCGGACGGCGGCAGGTCGACGCGCACCTCGTAGCAGGCGGCGGGGGAGATGAAGCCCTGCGCCTCGATCTCCTTCCACGGCGCGTCGAAGCGCTTCGGGCCGATCAGGCTGAAGACGTCGCCCTCGCGGCCGTCCTCGCGCACCAGCGTCGCCGTCAGCCCGAGCCGGCGGCGGGCCTGCAGCTCCGCCGTCAGCTTGAACACGGGCGCGGGGAGCAGGTGCACCTCGTCGTAGACCACGAGTCCCCAATCGAGCGCGTCGAGCAGCGCGAGGTGCGCGTACTCGCCCTTCCGCTTGGCGGTGAGGATCTGGTAGGTCGCGATCGTGACCGGCTTGACCTCCTTCACCTGGCCCGAGTACTCGCCGATCTCGTCGGCGGTCAGGGTCGTGCGGCGCAGCAGCTCGTCGCGCCACTGCCGGGCGGAAACCGTGTTGGTGACCAGGATGAGCGTCGTGGTCTTCGCGGTCGCCATCGCGCCCGCTCCGACCAGGGTCTTGCCGGCGCCGCAGGGCAGCACCACGACGCCCGATCCGCCGTCGAAGAAGTTCGTGACCGCTTTGCGCTGGTAGTCGCGCAGCGCCCAGCCGTCCTCCCTCAGCCCGATCTCGTGCGGGGTGCCCGGCGTGTAGCCGGCCAGGTCCTCCGCCGGCCAGCCCAGCTTGACGAGCTCCTGCTTCAGCTGACCGCGCGCCCAGGCCTCGACGACGAACGTCTCGTCGTCGCGCCGCTCCAGCAGCAGCGGGGCGATCCGCTTGGCGCTCGCGACCTCCGTCAGCACCGGGAGGTCGGTGGAGCGCAGCAGCAGCGTGCCCTCGTCGTCGCGCTCGATCACCAGGCGGCCGTAGCGGGCCACGGTCTCGCTCACATCCACCGAGACGGTCTGCGGGATGGGGAACTTCGAGTACCGCTCCAGCGTGCCGAGCATGTCCTCCGCGGTGTGCCCGGCGGCCCGCGCGTTCCACAGGCCGAGCCGGGTGATCCGGTAGGTGTGGATGTGCTCGGGCGCCCGCTCCAGCTCGGCGAAGACGGCGAGGTCGTGGCGGGCGTCCTCCGCGTCCGGGTGCGCCACCTCGAGCAGCACGGTGCGGTCGCTCTGGACGATCAGGGGGCCATCGGACATAGCTCACCAGCCTACGCCCTGCCGGTGTGCTCCCCGCTCAGGAGGCGGGAACGGACCCGCACAGCGGGCACGGCGGCATCGCGTCCAGCGGCGCGTCGAACAGCGGGTGGCTGCGCCCCTCGGCGGCGAGCCACGGCACCTCGGACCGTGACGCCTCCCGGATCAGGGCGCGGTCGGTGAACAGCCGGACGCGCGACGCCAGCTGGACCCGTGCGGTCCCGCGCACCTCGGCCCGGCCGAGCAGGAGCACCATCCGGGCGACGCCGTGGCGCGACCCGGTGGCCAGGTCGAGCCGGTCGAGCAGTTGGTCGATCGTCGTGGCGACGATCTCCAGCGGCGGCGCGTCGGGATCCGCGTCGGGCACGACCGTGGCGAACAGCACGTCGCCGAGCTCGTCGTAGCCCCAGGAGCTCGCTGCGGAGTACCCCGCGATGTCCAGCACGTACCCGTCCACAGGCCTCCGTCCCTCTGCGCCCGGGACAAGCTATTCCACCCCCGTGCGCCGGCGCCAGACAGTGCGGCAAGGAATGCTGGCATACATTTTGTGCCCCGGGATCAGGGCGCGGGACGAACCCCGCGCACGCTCGAGAGCGGGAGCGTCCGCTCGATGTCCGCGGCCCTGTCCCGTCCCCGCAGCCGGCCGCCGCCCACGCCGGTCGGTTCGAGCAGGTAGTCGACGACCCGCCCGTCCGGCATGGCCACCTCGATGACGATCGGCTGCCGTGCCCGCACCGCGAGGTCGAGCTGGCGCGCCAGCCAGCGCTCGCCCGTGTCCTCCCCGGCCTCCTCCTCCGCGCCGCGCAGTCGCTGGACCAGCTCGGCGTCGCGGTCCTCCGCGGCCTCCGGCCGGGCGCGCGCGACACGCTGCCGGCGCAGGACGACCTCGCGGCCGTCCGCGTCCTCGGCGACGACGGGGTAGCGGGCGTCGCTGAGCGCCCAGAACACGACATCGCGGGGGAAGCGGCTGAGCAGCTCCCCGTCGCCGTCGGGGGCGAGCCGCAGCGAGCCGAGCGCCTGGTCCACCTGGATGGTGCGCAGGAGCGTGGCGTCGGCCGACCGCACCGCCGACCGCACGCCCTCCGCGTCGGCCTCGGCCACCCGCACGCGGCCGTGCCGTTCCGCCGCGTCGGTGATCAGGTAGTCGAGCGGCTGCGGGAGGCCGGTGAGCGAGATCGAGGAGAGGAACGCGCGGATGTCGTCCACCGTCTCGCCCGCGGTGAGCGCGCGGTCGACGGACGCCGCCGAGAGCCGGAACGTCGACGCCAGGCCGCGCGACTCGAGGTCGGCGATGCCGCGCAGCCGCGCCTCCACCTCGGGCGCGAGCGGCCCGGGGGAGACGATGGTGAGGTCGTGCTGCAGGTAGACCCGGTCCACCTCGGCCGGGAACAGTTCCGCCATCGCCGTCGTGGCGGCCTCCGGCCCCTGCTCCACCAGCGCGGCCCCGGCTGTGCTCGGCGCCTGGTGCGCCGTGATGCCGAGCCACTCGGCCAGCCGCGTGTGCGCCTCCACCCGCTCCTGCGCCTCCTGCACCGCGGCGGGATGGAGCCACGCCACATGCTCCCGGAGGCTCTCGCCCCACGCCGCCCGGCTGCGGAGCGCGAGCAGCGCGCGCACATCCCCGGGCAGCGCCTCCAGCCAGGCCGCCGCGAGGGCGCGCCAGCGCTCCGGGGTCGGGGCGTGCGACCAGGCGGCGGCGTGGTCGGTGGGGAGCCACATCCCGTCGTCCACCGCCGCCAGGCCGGCGCGCTCGGCGGCCGAGACGACCACCGGAACGGTCTCGGCGTCGACCGAGAGCGCCTCGGAGAGGCGCTTGATCGCCGGGAGCGCGAGGCCGCCCTTCTGCAACCGGCGGGCGCCCTCTCTGGCGAGTTCCGCGAGCAGCTCGGAGACCGCGGTGACGGCCTCGAAGGCGCGCTCGGCCGCGAGCCGGTCGGTGAACCGCCGCTCGGTGTCCGGCACCGGCGCCAGGGCGGGCGGCGGCGGGGTGCGCAGCAGCTCGTCGGGGGAGGGGAGGCCTTGGGCGGGCCAGGTCTCCAGCTGTGCGGCGACCGCGTCGTAGACGCCGAAGCGTGCCGGGTCGCCGGCGTGCGGGTGCGCGAGCAGCAGGGCCGCCACGTCGTCCAGGGCCGACGCCACCGCGTCCACCGCGATGCCGACCGTGGCCGGCTCCGCGCTCAGGCGGTCGGCGAGCTCATCGGCGGTGAGAGGCCCATCCGCCCGGCCGAGGACGACCGCCGCCGCGAGTCTCGGCCGGTCGAGCGGCACGAGGGCGCGCTGGACCGAGTCGCCGTCGAGCAGAGCGTCGGCGAGGTCGAAGAAGTCGACGACCCCCGTCCGCCGGTACGCGCGCCGGTGCATGGCGCCGACGAGCGCGGCGTCGTCCAGCTCCCGCAGCCGGGCTGCGAGAGCGAGGGTCGTCGTCATCGCGCGGACCGCCGCGGTCGCGACTAGCGCCGGCCCTTGGTGTCGCCGGACCGGTTGGCGGCCCTGTTGCGGACGGCGCTCACGATCAGCAGCACGATGATGAGCACGAACGCGATCGGCAGCGCGATCAGCGGGAAGAAGAACACGGTCGGCCAGATCCCCTGCCCCGAGCCCTGCTGCGCGAACTGCCCCGCCGCGGTGCCGATGAGGATGGCCGCGATGCAGACCAGGGACACGATGACGAGCGCTGCGACGATGTACGACAGGATGCGCTGGAGCCGCGATGCCGGCGGCGGGGTCTGCTGGGTCACGAAATCAAGGATAATTGAGGCTGGTCATTCGATCCCCCATGCGAAGTGAGGTTCCCATGCCAACCGGCAAGGTCAAGTTCTACGACGAGGAGAAGGGCTTCGGCTTCATCAGCTCCGATGACGGCCAGGAAGTCTTCCTGCACGCCTCGGCCCTTCCCGCCGGCGCGGTCGTGAAGTCGGGGACCCGTCTCGAGTTCGGCATCGCCGACGGCAAGCGCGGCGCCCAGGCGCTCTCGGTGCGCGTGCTGGAGAACCCGCCGAGCCTCGTGAAGATGAAGCGCAAGTCGGCCGACGACATGGCGATCATCGTCGAAGACCTGGTGAAGCTCCTCGACGGCATCGGCGCGAACCTGCGCCGCGGCAAGTACCCGGACAAGGCGCACGGCGCGAAGATCGCCGCCGTGCTGCGCAAGGTCGCGGACGACCTGGATGCCTGAGCTCGGCGACGAGGTCGACCCGGCGGCGCAGGCGGCCGGGGCGGAGGGCGCTGGCGCGGAGTCCGGTGTGGTGGAGTCTGCTGAGGTGGAGTCCGCTGAGGTGGAGTCTGCTGAGGGGGAGTCGTCCGAGGCCGACTCGTCCGAGGTGGAGTCTGCTGAGGTGGAGTCCGCTGAGGTGGAGTCGCCCGAGGCCGACTCGTCCGAGGTGGAGTCTGAGGAGGTGGAGTCGCCCGTGGTCGACACGCCCCAGGTGGAGTCTCCGGAGGCGGAGGCCGCCGCGGGCGGCGCTCCCGAGGTGGACTCCTCCGAAGCGGACATCGCCGACGAGCAGGCCGGCGGGCTCGGCGCTTCCGAGCCGGCCGAGCCCGCCGCGGACCTTGTCGCAGACCCAGTGCTGCTGGCCGCCGTCCTGCTCGCCCGGCAGGCGCTGGCCGAGATCACGCCGGAGAAGACCATCGGCGACCCCGTCGGCCATGTGGTGGAGGCGCCCGGCGTCGTCTCCCTGCTGTTCGCGAGCCGGCTCCCCGGCTACCCCGACTGGCGCTGGACGGTCACCGTCGCCCGCGCCGCCGAGGACGACGAGCCGACCGTGCTCGAGGCCGAGCTGATGCCGGGCGACGGTTCGCTGCTCGCGCCCGACTGGGTCCCGTGGTCGGAGCGTCTCGCCGAGTACCAGGCCGCCCAGGAGGCGCTCGCGGCGCAGGAGGCGGAGTCCGACGAGGACGAGGACGCGTCGGCCGCCGACGAGGACGCCGAGGACGACCACGACATCCACGACCTCCACGAGGACGACGACCTCGACGGCGTCGACATCGACAGCGTGGACGTCGACTACGACGAGCAGACCGACGTCGACCCCGAGCTCGACCTGGAGGCCGAGGAGGCCGCGGCGCTCGCCGACCCCGAGGGCGCCGAAGACCTCGACGCGGACGACGACGACGACTCCGACCACGAGGTCGACTCGGACGACGAGGACGACTCGGACGATGAGGACGACTCCGACGAGGATTCCGACGAGGACGACTCGGACGACGACGAGGACTCGGACGATGACGACGAGGACTCGGACGACGATTCCGACGACGAGGACAACGACTCGGACGATGACGACGAGGACGACTCGGACGATGACGACGAGGACGACTCGGACGATGACGACGAGGACGACTCGGACGAGGACGACAACGAGCACTCCCCGACCACCGAGGCCGACTGACCCTCACCTCACCCCGGCGTCACCGCCGCCGCGTCACCGCCGCCGCGTCACCGCCGCGGCGTCACCGCCGCGGCGTCACCGCCGCCGCGTGACCGCCAGGTACCCCATCCCGAGCGCACCGAGCGCCAGCCCCACCACCACGGTCCACATCGCCGTCGTCCCCGCGCCGCCGACCGCGACCACCACGACGAGCGCGACCGCCCACAGCACGAGCCCGACGAGCACCGCCCGCCGGTCGTCCGTCTTCGCGGGGACCGGGTCGGGGCGGCGTTCGTCGTCGCGCAGCCAGAGGCGCATGGCGCCGGTCAGCCCAGCCGCTCGACCACGTACTCGATGCAGCCGATCAGCGCGCGGACGTCGGCCGGCTCGATGGCCGTGAACGTGGCGACGCGCAGCTGGTTGCGTCCGAGCTTGCGGTACGGTTCCGTGTCGACCACGCCGTTGGCGCGCAGGGTCTTCGCGACGGCCGCCGCGTCCACCCGGTCGTCGAAGTCGATGGTGACGACCACCTGGGAGCGGTGGGCCGGGTCGGCGACGAACGGCGTCGCGTAGTCCACGCCTTCCGCCCACTCGTACAGTGCGCCCGACGACTCCCGGGTGCGGGCGTCGGCCCAGGCGAGGCCGCCGTTGCCGTTCATCCACTCCAGCTGGTTCTCCAGCAGCACGAGCGTCGCGATCGCCGGGGTGTTGAGCGTCTGGTTGAGGCGCGAGTTGTCGACCGCGTTCTTCAGGCTCAGGAACTCGGGGATGTAGCGGCCGCTCGACGCGATCCGCTCGACCCGCTCCAGGGCCGCGGGGGAGAACAGCGCGAGCCAGAGTCCGCCGTCGGAGGCGAAGTTCTTCTGCGGCGCGAAGTAGTAGACGTCCGCCTCGCTCACGTCGAGGTCCACCCCGCCCGCCGCGCTGGTGGCGTCGATCACGGTCAGCGCGCCGTCGTCGCCGTGGACGCGGCGCACCGGCGCCATGACGCCCGTCGAGGTCTCGTTGTGCGGCCAGGCGTAGACGTCGACGCCGGACACGACCTCCACCTCGCTGCGGGAGCCGCCCGGCGCCTCCAACACGTGCGGCGCCTCCAGCCACGGGGTCTTCGCCGCCTTCGCGAACTTGCCGCCGAACTCGCCGAACACGAGGTTCTCACTGCGCTTCTCGATCAGCCCGAACGCCGCCGCGTCCCAGAACGCCGTCGACCCGCCGTTGCCGATGACGACCTCGTAGCCGTCGGGCAGGCGGAACAGCTCGCCGAGGCCCTCGCGCACGCGGCCGACGAGGTTCTTCACGGGCGCCTGGCGGTGGGAGGTGCCGAGCAGCTCGGCGCCGGGCCCGGCCAGGTAGGCGACCTGCTCGGGGCGGACCTTGGAGGGTCCGCATCCGAATCGACCGTCGGCGGGCAGCAGCTCAGAGGGGATCGTGACGTCCGGCATAAAGGAAGTGTATTGGCTGTTGCACGGTCCGAACGGCGCGGGAGGCGTCCGCAACGGCCGCGTGCCTGCGGCTGTCGGCAGCACCAAGTAGGCTGATATCCGGCATTCGCGCGCCGGCATGTGGAGGGGTAATGACCGATCTGATCGACACGACCGAGATGTACCTTCGCACCATCCTGGAGCTGGAGGAGGACAACATCGTCCCCCTGCGCGCGCGCATCTCCGAGCGGCTCGGCCACTCCGGGCCGACGGTCTCGCAGACGGTCGGGCGGATGGAGCGCGACGGGCTCGTGGTCGTCTCGGGCGACCGGCACCTCGAGCTGACGGAGCAGGGCCGCCGCAAGGCCGTCCACGTCATGCGCAAGCACCGCCTGGCCGAGCGTCTGCTCAGCGACGTCATCGAGCTGGAGTGGGAGTACGTCCACGAGGAGGCGTGCCGCTGGGAGCACGTGATGAGCGAGCAGGTGGAGCGCAAGCTGCTCACCATGCTCGGCCACCCCACCGAGTCGCCCTACGGCAATCCGATCCCCGGTCTCGGCGAGCTCGGCGCGCCCGACTCCGCGGTGTCCACCGAGAGCCTGGTCAATCTGGTCGACGTCGTGCGCGGCAACGATTCGGGGGTGACTGCCAGGATCCGCCGGCTGGGGGAGCCGGCGCAGGTCGACCCCGAGCTCCTGCTGCAGCTCAAGGAGGCGGGCGTTTTTCCGGGCTCGACCGGCACTTTTTCTCCTGCCGGCTCGTACGTCGCCGTCCAGATCGACGGTTTCGAGCCGGGCCTGGAGCTGCCGAACGAGCTGGCCGCGCACATCTTCGTGGACGCCTGATCGCCGTTACCGATTCGTTAAAAAGCGGCCAAAAGGTGTGACAAACGTCGCATCGTCCCCTAGGCTCTTACGAGTCCGAACGGGTCAGAAGCCGGCCCATCAGGACCTCGGATCGTGACGCTCCACCCCCCTAGACCCGTCTCGCGATCCGTGAAGCCGAAGCCACCCAGCTTGGGACGGGGGCAGCTCCCTAGTGCTGCCGGAGCGCTGGAGGTCACACTTTGGCACTGACGAGCACGCCCGGTCCCGACAAGGACCGTTCGAACCCGGACCAGAGCACCACAGCCATCTCTTCTTCCCCCGCCTCGCGTCGCGCGCTCCGCGCCGAGCGCTCGGCGTCCACCCCGTCGCGTCCGGCAGGGTCGCCGGCCGGCGGCAGCGCGGTCTCGACCGCCACCGGCTCGACCGCCGCCCAGTCGAAGAAGAAGCGCAAGGGCGGTTGGGCCCTCAACGTCGGCGTCATCACCGTCGCCACCGGCATCATCGCGACCATGTCGCTCCCCGCCTTCGCGTTCAACCCGGACGGCGCCGAGAACGCCGCGTTCGGCCCGAGCGCCGCCGACTCGATGAAGAAGGCGCAGTCGCAGACCGTCGAGGTGGGCGGCGTCGCCTCCTCCACCGTCACCCGTGAGGCCGCGTCGGCCACCACCGAGGAGCAGCTGGCCTCGCAGAAGGCCGCGGCCGCGGCAGCAGCAGCCGCCGAGGCCGCCCGCCGCCAGGCCGCCATCCAGCTCACCACCTACGCGGCCAAGTCGTCCTCCGGCCCGTCGGTGTCCGACTTCCTCGCCAACCCGCCGTACCCGAACTTCAGCCTCTCGCAGGTCTTCTCGGTGGCGCAGCAGTACATCGGGACGCCGTACGTCTACGGCGGCGCCAGCCCGGCCGGCTTCGACTGCTCCGGTTACGTGATGTACGTGTACGCCCAGTTCGGCATCTCGCTGCCGCACTCCGTCTCCGGGCAGGCCGCGGCGGGCAAGCGCATCTCGATCGCGGACGCTCAGCCAGGCGACCTGGTCATCATGTCGGGCCACGACGGCTTCTACGCGGGCAACGGCAACATCATGGACGCGCCCACCGAGGGCAAGTCGATCTCCATCCGCCCGATCTGGACCAGCGACTACTACATCGTCCGCCTCGGCATCTGAGCCAGGCTGTCCTGCCGGCGTCCAGTCGGTGAACATTCCGCACCACAGCACCGGAACGGCGCGCCACGAATAGGTGGCGCGCCGTTTCTGGGTTACCCTTGCGTTCTGACGCTGCGTCATGCAGCCGCTGATCGGAGGATCCGATGGCCGGAACGCGTTCCGCCGGGTCGCTGAGTGCGACCGGGTGGGACGAGCGCGGCCTCCTCCCGGGATCGAGCGTCACGCTCTCCCGCCGCGACGACTTCCTCGCCTGCCGCCACCACGTGGAGGCCTGCCACCGCCACCATGTGGTGTGCCGCCACCATGCCGCCTCCTCCCTGGGCGCTGTCCGCACGGACAGTGCCCTTTTTGTTTCCCCCGACACCCGCCCCCGCCTTTTCCCGGAAGGTCGCCCATGAAGACTCTGGTTCTGAACGCCAGCTACGAACCGCTCGGCGTGATCTCGACGCGACGCGCGATCATGCTCGTGCTGAGCGGCAAAGCGTCCACGGTCGCCGGGAGCGGTGCACAGCTGCACAGCCGCTCCCTGGTCCTGGACGCCCCGAGCGTCGTGCTCCTGAACCAGTACATCAAGGTCCCGCACCGCCGCATCCCGCTGACCCGCAAGTCGGCCCTGGAGCGTTACGGCCACGTCTGCGCCTACTGCGGCAAGTACGGCGACACCCTCGACCACGTCATCCCGCGCGCCCGCGGCGGCACGCACACCTGGGACAACGTGGTGATCGCCTGCTTCCGCTGCAACAACGTCAAGTCGGACCGCCTGCTGTCTGAGCTCGGCTGGAAGCTCCCCTTCGAGCTGAAAGAGCCGCACCTCAACATGGCGTCGCTGATCAGCATGCGCTGGAACGACCCCAACTGGGAGGAGTTCACCGAGCCCTGGCGCCGGCACGAGCTGCAGTTGGCGGGGTAGCGCGTGGCAGTTCGCTAGACTTGCGGGGCCAGCCTCTGTAGCTCAATGGAAGAGCAGTTCCGTCCTAAGGAAACGGTTGGGGGTTCGAGTCCCTCCAGGGGCACCGTCGCACGCGGTCGGGTAGCATCCCTCCCATGACGAACCCCGCCGCGACCGAAGACGTCTCGATCGGCGGCGAGGTCATCCGCCTCGGGCAGTTCCTCAAGTTCGCCGGGCTCCTCGACTCGGGCGGGAACGTGAAGGAGGCGATCGTCGACGGCCTGGTCACCGTGAACGGTGCCGTCGATCGCCAACGCGGACGTCAGCTGCGCATCGGCGACGTCGTCGCCTTCGAGGGGCGCAGCTTTCGCGTCTGCCCCTGATCTGTCTGCCGCGCGGTGGACGAAGCGCTGGACTACAGACCCACCTGCCCCGCCGCGTACTCGGCCTGTTCCGGACTGAACTTGTTGCCGTACTCGGAGGTCAGTTGCTCGACGAGGGACTGATGCGAGAACCCCTGGCCCATCGAGAGGTACGCCCGTGCCGCGGTCACAGCCTGAGCGTTCCAGTCCGCGTTGAGCGAGTCCACCGCAGTCGTCGCGTCGGCGACGGCGAAACCGTTGCCGTAGGGAGAGCTGAGCTGGTCGATCAGCCCTTGGCGGCTGAAACCCATCCCGCTGGACAGATAGTTCCGTGCGGCAAGGATCGCTTGTTGCTGAGCGACGCTGAGTTGCGGAGCTGCGGGTGTCGGCGACGGGGAGGCGGGAGACGACGACGCCGTCACACGGGGCGTCTTCACGACGGTCAGCTTGATCTTCGTCCCCGCCTTCACGGTTGCGCCGGCCTTCGGGGACTGCTTGGTGACGGTCCAGTTCTTCGACAGGATGACGATGCTCCCTTTCGGCGGCACGTAGCGGTAACCGAGGCCGCCCTTCTTCAGAACCGCTTTGGCGTCGGATGCGGTCTTGCCCACCACGTTCGGCACCGTCTTCGAGGGCGCCGATGCGGCCACGGCCTCAAGGGAAACTGCTCCCGCCTCGACGGCCGCAGCACTCGAGGGCGCCCACAGGGCGGCGGCGACGATCAGGACGGCCGCCACGCAGGCTGTCGCCACGGAGACGCTGCAAGCGGCCAGACGGGATGTGAAGCGCATGTGCGGCATCGGGCGCGTCTTACGCGACCCCCGGCTCCTCGTCCACCACGAAGACCCGCCGCAGCGGGATGACGTCCCGCCACCGGCGCGGCAGCTCGTCGTAGTGCTGCAGGATCAGGTCGATGAGTTCGTCGCCGGTCAGGAGGCGCAGACGTGGGTTGTTTCGCTCCTGTGCGATCGCGTCGGGGGTGTAGGTGCCGAGAGTGACGAAGAGTCCCGTCTCCGTCGTTCCGATCCTGCCGACCAGCTGGGCAACGGCGGGGCCGCCGATCGCCGTGACGGTGTGCTTGCACTGCACCTTGACGATCGGAGGCTCGAGGCCGAACGGGTCGCGGTGAGCGATCACATCCACACCGCCGTCGTTGGAGTAGCGCGTCACGCGGGCCCGGTACCCCAGCGTGCGCATCAGGTCCCCGGTCAGTTCCTCGAACTCGCGGTCGCCGACAGCGGTGAGGAGGCGCTTGGCGATGAAGTCGCGCGTGTACTGGTCCAGGCGATCGGCGTTGAGAGCCTCGTCCGCGCGCTCGGCGGCGACCTCGGGAGCCTCGGCCTCGGAAGCAGCCCTGGCCTGGAATTCCGACTCGGTGGGCGACTCCAGGAAATCGCGGAACTCGTCGGCGTTCCTGCGTACCCGGAAGAGTGTGATCGCGCTCCCGATCTCGTTGAGCGCGGAGAGGGAGAAGGTCGTGCGGCTGGCGCCCGTCTTCACCCACTGGACAGGCCGCCGGTTCTTGTGGAGCGGAGCCGAGGGGTCGAAGTAGTAGTCGCCGCTCACGACGCCGACGTTGACGGTCCGGTCGGCCTTGTTCGGTGCGACCACCACATCGCCGACCGACATCTGCCGGGAGAACGAGTACAGAACTCCGGCCTGGACCGGGTAGGAGCCCTGCTTTCGACCCGGGTAGGCCTCTTTGAGCGCCGTCTTGAGTGCTTCCCGGCCGTCGTACTGCCGCAGGTCGCCCAGCAGATCCCAGCCGATGGAGACGAAGTTGCCGGCGAGCAGGTCCAGCTCGGTGTCGTTATGGATGCCCCACATTGTCATCGTTCACCCTTCCTCCAGCGAGTCTGCCAGAGCGGGCGTCACCGTCTGCGCCGCCGAGCGGTGAGGATCACCGCGCGCACCACAACTGCCACGGCGAGCACGATCAGCAGAGGCTTCCACGCGGCGTAGAGCGGCGGCGCGAGACACATCGCGAGGGGATCGCACGGCTGATTCGCGAACGCCCGAAAGACCAGCACGGCGCCGATGATGACGGCAGCCTCGATCCAGGCCCGCAGTGCGCCCCGCCCACGAGAGGAGGACGGGCGCCGCTGGGGTTCGTGGCGAGGTGTCCGCGCAGTTTTGGAAACACCCGGCCGAGACGACCTCGCCGGCTCGCTGCGGACGCGAGCCACGAGCCGCTCGAACCGCTGCATGACGCGGAAGGTCTCCGCCGCGTGGCGGTCCACGTGCCACGTGCCCGGTTCTTCTGCCGCGAGCTTCACGAGGTCCAGGTGGGCTGACCCGAGCGGCGTGGTTTGCGCGCGCAGCCACGACGCGAGGCTGCGGGCGTCGACCACCGCCACCGCGCCGTCGTGCGGAGCTCGACGGTCGGTGAGGGAGCGAGCGTCGAGGACGGCGATCACGGACCTCACGGGAACGGGAAAGCCCACCTTTTCGGCGAGGCGCCGGGCCACGTCGTGGCCGTCCCGAATCGCGGCCCGCAGATGCGACGTGTTCGCGTTGTTCACGCGCAGCACATGATCGCCCACCCACACGGAGGCGCCGGCATGGTGCTTGGTGTTGATCGCGAAGACGCCGGCCGGGCCGACCACCAGGTGATCGACGTCCTTCGTGTTCGCGCCGATCGGGACGGAGTGCCGGACGAACCACTCCGGGCCGAGGGCGTCGAGCAGACGTCCGACCTCGATCTCGCCCAGGGCGCCCTGAAACCAGGGCCACGCATCCGGGTGAAGCGTCGTGCGCGCAGAAGACGCCAGCGACGGGTCTGCGCGCTCTGCCTCCGCCTGCACCTGAAGGCACTTCGCCGCGACGGCGTAGCCCGCCGGACGCGACGAGAGCGCGCTGATGCCGGCGAAATCGACACGGCCCGTCGCATTCCCCGGCCGTTCGGCCGCGATCTCCCCCATGAGGGTCGACGCTAACCGGCCCTTCGTCTCCGGCACTCGCCCCAGAGCTGGGGATAGGCCGCGCAGGCGGGGGCCACTGGACGCCGCACCCGTGAGGATGAGACCCTGCCGCCATGTCCGCAGCCGACCACCAGACCCTCCGCCTCCTCGACGGCCGCTACGTCCTCGAGCGCCTCACCGCCGACACTCCCGACGGCGACGTGCTCGCCACCGTCCAGGGCCCCGACGGCGGCGCCCGGATGCGGCGCCACGACGCCGCCCCCTCCGACGCCTGGATCGCCCTCCGGAACGGGGACGCCGCCCACCCGCCGGAGGCGACCGGCATGCTCGCCGCGATCGTCGGCCCGCTCAGCGCGGGCGGTGTTCCGGTCTGGACGGCCGCGAGCTACGACGGCGACATCGTCCTCGTGCCGCAGGACCGGTTCGACGAGGCGCGGACGCTGCTGCGCGACGCCGGCCACACCGTCCGCTGAGCCGGCCTCACACCTCGAGCGACATGTCCAGCGTGTTGCCGTGGTCCGGGTCGCCGCCGCGCACCAGCACGTACCGGTGCTCGATGCGCACCTGGTAGACCCGCATCGGGCCCTGCGGGCCGACATCGCCGGGAGTCAGTCGCCGCGCTGCCGGCAGTCGCCCGTTGAGCGCCCGCAGCGCGGCCTCCACCTCGTCGGCCGGCACGAGCGACGCCGACCCCTCGGCGTACGCGGCCTCCGCGTGCCCCACCTCGACCGTCGAGTCGAACACCGTCACCGCCACCGACGGTCGCGCGGCGAGGGTGCGGCTGTGCCGGGCGTCCGGTCCGGACACCCAGCACAGCCGGTCGTCGCCCAGCGGGGCGAAGAAGACGGGCGTGGCCCACGGGCGGCCGCCCGCATCCACGGTGGCGAGCACGCAATAGCGGTTCTCGGTCAGGATGCGGGCGACGGTTGCGCGGTCGGTCATGGTGGGCGTCTCCCATGGGATCAGGGGTGCGGGGCCCCGAACGGCGCGGGCACCGGGCGGTGGGACGGCCGGGCGAGCAGGGTCCGGATCGTACGGGCGAGAGTCTTGCGTTCCATGATGACCTCCGATTGACGATGACGAGCGGACTCACTCCACAGGAGCCGCCGCCGCCGGCTTCCGCACCAGCAGAGCCAGCCCGATCACCACCAGCGACAGCACCCCGCCGGCCACGAACGCCAGGTGCGCCCCCGCCGCGGCCGCCGTCGCCGACGGCAGGTCCGGGTTCGCGGCTCCGGTCGACGCCACGCCCGTGGCGTACAGCGCCACGAAGATCGCGGTCCCGGCGGCGCCGGCGACCTGCTGCAGGGTGGCGATGGTGGCGCTGCCGTGCGAGTACAGCGTGGGCGGCAGCGAGCCGAGCGACGAGCTGAACGCCGGGGTGAAGAGGAAGGCGAGCGACAGCATCAGGACGATGTGCGCGGCCAGCAGCACCACCCATGACGAGCCGACGCCGAGGCCGAAGGCGAACGTCCACAGCGACGCGGCCAGGCCGATCGAGCCGGGGACGACGAGCGGGCGCGGGCCGAAGCGGTCGTACAGGCGGCCGACGGTCGGGCCGGCCAGGCCCATCAGCAGGCCGCCGGGGAGCAGGATCGCGCCCACCCAGAGCGGGTCGAGGCCGAGCGTGTAGCGGGCGAACTGCGGGACCACGATGAACGCGCCGAACAGGGACACCATCGCTGCCGTCATCATCGCCACCGAGACCGCGAAGTCGCGGGAGAGGAACGTCCGCAGGTCGAGCAGGGCCGAGTCCGTCCGCTGCAGCACGAGCTGTCGCCAGCAGAAGAAGCCGAGCGTGACGAGGCCCGCGGCGATCGGGATCCACGGCTGCATCGCGGCCTCGCCGACGGCCGAGGCGCCGATCTGGCTGAGACCGAACACCAGGGCCGAGAAGGCCAGTGCCGAGAGGACGACCGAGAGCGTGTCCAGCGGCACCGTCCTCGTCTCGGACACGTTCGGCACCTTCCGCACGCCGACGGCCAGCATCGCCGCGCCGATCGGCAGCATCACCCAGAACAGGCCCTGCCACGGCAGCACCTGGATGAGCGCGCCCGACACGATCGGGCCCACCGCCGGCGCGACCGACATGACGATCGAGACCCGGCCCATGATGCGGCCGCGCTCGTCCGGCGGCACGATCGTCATCACCGTCGTCATCATGAGCGGCATCATGATCGCGGTGCCGACGGCCTGGATGACGCGGCCGGCCACCAGCACCTCGAACACCGGCGACAGGGCCGCGACGAGGGTGCCGAGCACGAAGCTCGACATGGCGACCGTGAAGACCGTCCGCGTCCGCAACCGCTGCATCAGCCAGCCGGTGACAGGGATCACCACCGCCATGGTCAACGCGAAGGCCGTCGTCAGCCACTGGCCCTGCGTGGCGTCGATGTGCAGCGACTCCTGGATGCGGGGAAGCGCGACCGCCATCATCGTCTCGTTCAGGAAGACGACGAACACGGCGGCGAGCAGGAGCCCGAGCGCGGTGCGGTCGCGGGCCGTCAGGCCGGGTGCGGGAGCCGGCGCGGCCCCGAGGCCGTCGCGGGCGATGGTGTCGGTCATGGTCTTGCCCTTCGTCGGAGTGGTGGTGCGGCTGTCGAATCTTGTTACTGCAAAAAATAAAGCACACTGCAAATAATGAAGTCAAGTGGTAATATCGAAGCCATGACGAACCAGCACTACGGACAGTTCTGCGGATTGGCGCGGGCGGCCGAGATCGTCGGCCAGCGCTGGACGCTGCTGATCCTCCGCGACCTCAGCGTCGGCCCCCGGCGATACTCGGAACTCGTTGCCGGCCTGCCCGGCATCCCGACGAACACGCTGGCGACGCGGCTGAAAGAGCTGGAGGACGAGGGGCTGGTGGCCCGGACGGTCCCGCCCGCCGGCGAGCGGTCCGTCGTCTACGCGCTGACCCCGCGCGGCGAGGAGGTGCGACCGGCGCTCGACGCCCTGTCGCGCTTCGGCGCGGGCGGGATGCGGTCGCCGCGCGAAGGCGAGATCGTGACGAGCGCCTCCATCACCGCGGCGCTGCGGGTGGCGGCGGGGGAGGGCGAGGTGCCGGAGGACTGGGACACCGTCTACGGCGTCCGCGTCGGCGACATCGAGGCGCACGTGATCATGCGCGACGGCCGGATCACGGTCGGCGAGGGGCCCGCAGAGCGGCCCGACCTCGTCATCACGGCCGGCCCGCAGATCCGCGACGTGATGGCGGGCGAACTGGACCCTCCGACCGCCGTCGCGACGGGCGTCGTGCAGCTCGAGGGCGACGCGTCCCTGTTCGACCGGTTCGCGGAGACGCTGCGCGTGCCGTACAGCGAGCACGTGCCCGCCTAGCGGCGCTCAGCGCGGCGCCCTCAGGGCATGAACCGCAACCACTCCTGGCGCGGCAGCCGCAGCCGGCGCCCGCGATGCTCCACCACCCACTCGTCGGCGGTCGAGGACACGTAGATCGCCAGGATGGTCTGCGCCGTCCACTCCTCGATCCCGCGCGTCCAGCGCACCAGGTGGAACTCCGCACCGACGCGCGGCGTGAGACCGATCGGAAGCTCGATGTCGGTCATGTCCCCTCCCGTCCGGGATGCGCCGCCCGAGGCCCGATCCTGCCGGCGGCTCATCCCTTTGGGCAGCACGTTAAGACGCGGGTGCCGGGCGCCGCGTCACCCGGCGAGGGTGACCCTCGGCGTGACGGGCATCCCGCGTCAGCGCTCGCCTCCCGTGCCGAGCGGCTCCAGCAGGCCGAGGTCGGCCGCGCGTTCCACGGCGGCGGAGCGGGACTGCACGTCCAGCTTCCGGTAGATGCGGGCGATGTGCGTCTTCACCGTGTTCAACGACACATACGTGCGCGCCGCGATCTCGGCATTCGACAGACGCGTCGGAAGGTACGCCAGGATGGCGAGCTCGCGCCGGGTGAGCGGCTCTGCGAGCTCTTCCGCACCCGCCTGCCCGACGAGGGCGGCCGTGCGCACGACCTCGCGCCGGAACGGGTTCGGCGCACCGGGGAGGGACTCGATCAGGGCGGCGACCGGACGGCCGGCGGCCAGGAACGGACCGAGCAGCTGCTCCGGCTCGGCGAGCGACAGCGCGCGCACGAGGTGACGCTCCGACGCCTCGCGGTCGCCGCTGGACGCGTCCACCCACCCGATCGCCAGCTCCTGCTCGACCTCGGCGAGGAGCGTCGGCGCAGCTGTGTGACGAAGCGCGTCGCCCAGGCGGTGACGGGCCCCGGCGAGGTCGCCCCGCGCGAGGCGACCGGCGACCTCCTCGAAGGCGACAGGCGACCAGCCGTCCGGCGACTCGTGCAGCGGCTCCGGAAGGCCGGCCTGGCGTGCGGCGCGCAGGCGCAGGGCGTCCAACTCCACCCGGACCACCGGAGGAGGTTCGGTGGGCGGTTCCGGCACCTCGACGTTCCCGGCCGGGCACGGCGCGAGCCGTTCCGCCAGCACGGCGAGCCAGAGCAGCTGGTGGCGGGCGTTCCAGGTCGCCCGCAGCACGCCCTCCCGCAACGACAGCGCGCCGGACTCCGGGGTGCCGCGGCGGGCGGCGACGATCGCGAGCGCGAGGTGGGCGTCTCCGGTGGAGGGATGCTCCAGCAGCGACGCGTCGGAGGCGAGCTTGAGCGCCTCCGCCGCGTGCGCGGTGGCCCGGGTCAGCCGGCCGTCGAGGGCGTCGATCACGCCCAGACTGCCCAGGGCATGGATGCGATAGGGCGCATACTGCCCGCCCGCCGTGGCGAGCACGGCCGTCAGCTGCTGCCGCGCCGCCTCCCGTCGACCGAGGAACAGGTTCGCGCGACCGGCCGAGCCCTGCGCGATGGCGAGGACGAGGGCAGGATGGCTGAGCGTCAGGACGTCCGGCAACACCATGGCCGGGCTCTCGGTGAGCGCGGACACCACCGCCGTCGCGTCCGCCAGGTGAGCCTCGGCGGGTGGCCGGAACTGGACGATCGCGGCCAGGAACGCCAGCGCGACGGTCCGGACACCCGGATCCGCATCCGGCCGGTCGGCGATCGCGCGCAGGGTGTCGATGGCCTCCAGCGAACGGCCGCTCGTCGCCAGCACGAAGCCGAAAAGGAGGTCGGCCTGCTCGTCGGCCCTCCGCACCTCCGCGGGCACCGCCGAGAGCCAGCGGACCAGCGTGGCGGAGTAGCCGCTCTCGAACGCCTCCCGCCCGGTGCTGAGCACCAGCCGCAGCGCATCGTCCCACTGGCGGGCCCGCAGCAGCGCCTCCACGGCGGTCGGGGAGTCGTCGTGCTCCCGCGACCAGTCGGCCAGACGCAGGAGCAGCGTCTGTTCGAGCCCGGGATGCTCCACGCGCAGCCGCAGCCGCATGAGATCGCGGAACAGCGGGTGGAACGCGAACCAGCCCGGCCGCTCCGGCCGCGCCGTGAGGAACATCGACTGCCGTTCCAGGTCGCGCAGCAGGTCGGGCGCCAGGTGGTCGCCGGCGAGCAGTGGGACGAGGTCGGGGTGGAGGTCGTCCGGCACCGACAGCCGGAGCAGCGCGTCGCGGAGCGGGGCCGGCTGCGCGTCCAGCACCTCCTCGCCGAGATAGTCGACGATGATCCGATCCGCCTCGGCGATGCTCGCCAGCAGGTCCTCGTCGCCCCGGGTGCGGAGCGTGAGGCCGGCGAGCTGGACGCCGGCGGCCCAGCCGTCCGTGTGCTCTCGCACCAGCGCGGCGGTCCGTGCGGGCACGACGTCGCCGCTCAGCAGTTCCAGCAGCCGCGCGGCGTCCTGGTCGTCGAACCGCAGCTCGTGCTGCCGGATCTCGACCAGCGAGTGCCGGAGCCGGTGCTGTGTCAGACGCATGCCCGTGTCCACCCGGGACGAGAGAACCAGGTGGGCGTTCGGCGGGAGCCGGTCGGCCAGCGTCCAGAGGTCGTCGACGACCGCGGGGTTGCGCAGCTTCTGGACGTCGTCGACGACGACGGCGATCTCCCGGTCCGACGTGAGCGCGTCGACCGCGGCGTCGAGGTAGGCCTCGCCGAGGCCGCCCGTCGCCTCCGGCTCGGGAAGCGCCGGGGGCGCGCCCTGGGTCGCGGCCGCCACCGCCGCGCCGAGGCGCCGGGCGAAGCGCGAGGCATCGCGGTCGGCGTCCGACACCTCCAGCCAGGCGATGGCGAGGTCGGGACGTGACTGCACCCACTGCGACAGCAGCACGGTCTTGCCGGACCCGGCCGGGGCGATCAGCGCGGTCAGCGGTGAGCGGATGCCGCCGTCGAGGAGCCGGAGCAGGCCGGGGCGGTCGACCGCGTGGACCGGGATCGGGCGGCGGTCTGGCATCCTGCGCTCCCGTGATCGGACTTCGGGATATGTGAGTGGAAGTCATCCTACAAGGGTGACGACAGCCTCCACCCGATGCTGCATGCTGCGCAACAGGGCACGAAAGGGTGGTTCTGCATGGCGGGTCGTCACGTGGAGGTCGTCGTCGAGGGCAACCTCGGCAGCCTGCTCGAGCAGGTCGGCGCGCTGCACGGGTTCTCCTGCACGGCGGCACAGCACGGCGGCACCCGCATCGTCGGGCAGGTGCCCGACCAGGCGGCCGTCCTCGGCCTGCTGGAACTGCTCGACGAGCTCCACGTGGAGGTGGTGTCGGTGCGCCGGGTGGAGGGAGCGGCGCCGTGAGCCGACGCGCCTCCCGTCGCCCCTCGCGAGGCGCCCGCACGTCCGCTAGACAGGAGGCATGCTGACGGGCACCACCGTCGGGCTGCGTGCCCGGCACGAAGACGACATCCCCATCCTGCTCACCGAGCTCTACGACGACGTGGCCGGGTCCTCCCGCGCCGAGGGCGGCCCGTGGCGGCCGTTGGTGCCGTGGGCCGACGACCCTCGCCTGAAACCGGACCCGACGCGCGACGACGTCGTCGCGTTCTCCGTGGTGGAGCTCGGCAGCGGCGTCCTCATCGGCAGCGCGACCGTGTGGGGCATCGACACGCACAACCGCAACGCGCACCTGGGGCTCGGGCTGGTGCCGGCCGCGCGCGGCAAGGGCTACGGGACCGACGCGGTCGCCCTGCTCTGCCGGTACGGCTTCGTGGTGCGGGGCCTCCGCCGGCTGCAGCTGGAGACGCTTGCCGACAACGACGCCATGCTGCGCGCGGCCGAGCGGAACGGGTTCGTCCGCGAGGGGAGGCTGCGGTCGTCGGCGTGGGTGATGGGCGAGTTCCTGGACGAGATCGTGCTCGGACAGCTCGCGGAGGAGTGGAGCGCGCGGGCGGCGGAGTGACCGTCGCGCCCTTCCTGCATTTCCAGGATACCGGACCGGCGGGGGCTTGCCGCAAGGGCCCCCACATCCACCAGAATGGCTGGTCGCGGCCGGAATCCGACGAGCATCCGGCGCGAGGAACGGGGTAAGGATGACGGAACACGTGTACGACGCGATCATCGTGGGCGGCGGCCCGACCGGGACGATGCTCGCCGCCGAGCTGCGGCTGCACGACGCGGACGTGCTGGTGCTGGAGCGGGACCCGGAGCCGACCCAGCTGGTCCGGTCGCTCGGGCTGCACGCGCGCAGCCTGGAGATCCTGGACCAGCGCGGGCTGCTCGACCGGTTCCTGGAGGCCGGCACCCGGTACCCGGGCATCGGCAGCTTCGCCGGCATTCCGGCGCCGCGCCCGGTGGTGCTCGACACGGCACACGGCTACACGCTGGGCCTGCCGCAGCCCGTGACGGACCGTCTGCTCGCCGAGCACGCGGTCGCGTCGGGCGCGCGACTCCGCCGCGGCGCGGAGGTCGCGGGCTTCGAGCAGGACGACGACGGCGTGACCGTGACGCTCGTGGACGGCGAACGGCTGCGGACCCGGTGGCTGGTCGGCTGCGACGGCGGACGCAGCCTCACCCGACGCGCCCTCGGGATCGGATTCCCCGGCGAGGCGGCCACCACCGAGTGGCTGCTGGGCGAGGCCGAGGTGACGACGCCGGCGGAAGAGATCGCGGCCGTCTCGGAGGAGGTGCGGAAGACGCACCGCGGCTTCGGCATCGGCCCGGCGGCGGAGGGGCGGTACCGGGCGGTCGTGCCGGCAGCGAGCGTCTCGGAGGACCGGACGACGCCGCCGACGCTGGAGGAGTTCCGCGCCCAACTGCGGGCCTACGCCGGCACCGACTTCGGCATCCACTCGCCGCGGTCGCTCACCCGGTTCACCGACGCGACCCGGCTGGCCGAGCGGTACCGGGTCGGCCGGGTGCTGATCGCCGGCGACGCCGCGCACGTGCACCCGCCGCTCGGCGGGCAGGGCCTGAACCTGGGCATCCAGGACGCGTTCAACCTCGGCTGGAAGCTCGCTGCCGAGCTGAGCGGCCGGGCGCCGGACGGGCTGCTCGACACGTACTTCTCCGAGCGGCATCCGGCTGCCGAGCAGGTGCTCACCGTCACGCGCGCCCAGAGCGAGCTGATCGATCCCGCGCCCGGACCGCAGGCGGTGCGGCGGCTGCTCACCGACCTGATCGAGCTCGACGACGTCGCGCGGTTCTTCGCCGAGAAGATCGCGGGCACGGGCGTCCGCTACGACCTCGGCGGGGGACACCCACTGGTCGGTCGCCGGATGCGCGACCTGCCGCTGGCGCACGGCCGACTCTACGAACGGATGCGCGACGGACGCGGGCTGCTGCTCGACCCGACCGGCACGCTCACGGTCGGGGGCTGGGCGGACCGCGTCGACGTGGTCGCGGAGCCGGCGGAGGGGCTGGAGGCTCCGGCCGTGCTGCTGCGTCCGGACGGCCACGTCGCCTGGGCGGGCGACGACCCGGCGGGGTTGGCGGAGGCGCTGCGGCGGTGGTTCGGGCGGCCTATGGCCTGAGCGTTCGGTCGCCCGCTCAGTCGCGCCGGGTGAGCTCCGCGATCAGCAGCTCGTCCTCACCGTCGACCCAGGTCGTCGTGCGGCCGACGGCGAAGCCGACCGGCGCGACCGTCTCGCCGAGGCGCTCGACCGAGTCGAACGGCCGGTGGTCGGAGTGCGCGGACGGCGGGGCGGCGCGGTGGCGGGAAGGGTCGACTGCGAGGAAGGTCGCCGTGATCGCCCGGCCGCCCGGCCGGAGGACCCGTGCCCATTCGGCGATCGCGTCGACCGGATGCGGAAACAGCTGGAGGCCGGTCACGCACGTCACCAACGCGAACGAGTCGTCGTCGAGCGGGAGCCGGGTCGCGTCGGCCACGCGCAGGTCGGCGTCCGGCAGGTGGCGGCGGGCCTCGTCAATCATGCGCGGGGAGAGGTCGACGCCGGCCATCGCACCGGTGAAGCCCCGGTCCCGCAGGGCGCGGAGGACGAGGCCCGTGCCGGTGGCGACATCCAGCACCGCGTCCACGCCGTCGAGGTCGGCGAACGCGGCGACCGCGGTGGCCAGCCCGCGGTGCATGGCGCTCTCATCGTAGCTGGGTGCGCGGTCGTCGAATCGTTCGCGGACGGCCCGGAGGTGTTCGTCATCGGTCACCCGCGTCAGCGTAGCGGAACGTCGCGACGAGCAGACGTTGCGGCGGTCGGCTCCACCCGAAGAAGCCGACCGCCGCGCACCGGGAACGCAGTACAGCTGCCCGCCCCCTGCGGTTCAGCCTGCCATCCGGTTGCTTAGTGCACACAGTAAAGGGGTTTCCCGCAAAGTCAACCGTTCGGCCGATTTCCGTCTTCGCTGAGCGCATCCAGGCCGCGGACGGCGGCGACGACGGCAGCCGGGGCCTCCCATGCGGTGAAGTGGCCGCCCCGGTCGAGCCGTGAGAACGAGCGGACGTCGGTGTAGCTCTTCTCCGCCAGCGACCGCGGATACGCCGCCTCGTGACGCTGGATCAGGACGGCGGCCGGCACGGTCACGATCGGGTGCAGCTCGTCGTCGGCCGGGGACTCGCGGTACGGACGGAAGCTCGTGCCGATCGACCGCGTGACCCAGTACAGCGTCACGTTGGTCAGCACGTCGTCCACAGCGAACCGCTCCAGGCCGTCGCCGTCGCTCCAGGCGGCGACCTTCTCGGCGATCCACGCCAGCAGGCCGCTGGGGGAGTCGATCAGCGCGGCAGCGAGCGTGTCGGGGCGCGTCCCCTGTTCGTGGGCGTAGCCCGACTCGGCGTGCGAGACGACCGAGGAGAGGAACGTCCGCTCCTCCTCCGTCAGCTCGACGCCCGGGCGCGACCGTGCGGAGAAGGACGCGTGGGTGGCGACGATGCCCGCCACGGCCTCCGGGTACGATCCCGCCAGCCAGTCGCTCACGCCGGCCCCGACGTCTTCGCCGTAGGTCAGGTATCGGTCGTATCCGAGCTCGCGCGTCATGAGCCGGTGCCACCGCCGGGCGACCGCGGCGGAGGAGTACGGCTCGGGCAGCGGCGCCGAGTAGCCGTAGCCCGGCAGGGAGGGGAGGACGACGTCGCGCTCGGCGCTCAGCAGCTCGGCCAGGTCGAGCATCGAGGCGAACGAGTACGGCCAGCCGTGCGACAGCACGATCGGGAGGCCTCCCGGCTCGCGGGCCCGGAGGCGGACGACGTGCACGGCGCAGCCGTCGAGGTCGAGCATCCACTGGTCGTGGGGGTCGAGTCGACGCTCGAACGCGCGCCAGTCGTACCCGGTGCGCCAGCGGTCGACCAGAGCGGACAGCACGTGCGGCGGGATGCCGTTGCTCCAGTCGGGCCCCGGAGTCTGCCCGGGCAGGATGGCCGCCGCGAGCCGTCGCCGGAGGTCGTCGAGAAGCTCGTCGGGCACGTCGATGCGGAAGTCCATGGACCGACGCTAGCGGCGGCCACCGACACCGCGGCCGGTCGCCGAGCGTAGGGTGGAGGCATGCCCCGCGACCGCGACGAGCAGCGACGCGCGGCCGGCGAGTCGGACCCGCTCGTCGAAGCCGCGCGCTACCGCCTGCGCCGCGACGCGGAGGCGAGGGGCGAGCCGGTCGAGGAGGCGAACGCCGGCCAGCCGACGATGGACCAGCGGGCGCAGATCGTGGAGACGGCCATCCAGCAGGCGATCCGCCGCGGCGACTTCGACGACCTGCCCGGCGCGGGGAAGCCGCTGCCCGGTCTGACCGGCACCCACGACCCCGACTGGTGGATTCGCCGCAAGATCGAGCGCGAACAGCTCACCGGCCTCGGCCCTCCGGCGCTCCTGCTGCGCACCGAGGACAAGGAGCTGGACGCGCGGCTCGACCGGCTCGGCTCCGAGGCTGCGGTGCGGGAGCACCTGGAGGGCTTCAACCGCCGCATCGTCGAGGCGCGCCGGCAGCTGCAGGGCGGCCCACCGGTCGTGACGCCCACACGCGATGTCGATGCCGAGGTCGAGCGCTGGCGCGACCGGCGCCGCGAGCGTCTGCGTCAGGCGGAGGAGGCCCGTCGGGCCGAGCGCGAGGCGCACGCCGCCCTCTCCTGGCGCGAGCGCCGGCGGCGGCGACGCGAGACCGGCCGCTGACGGCATCCGGCCCGCTCGGACCGCTGCGGGCTACTCGGTGAGGTGCTGGTGCGGGGCGGTGAAATGGATGCTGTCCGCGGTGACTCCGACCAGGCCCAGGGTGACGCGCAGCAGCTGCGGCGGGAGGCCGTCGGCCGGGGGAGGGGTGGCGGCGCCGAGGGTGATGCTCTTTCCGTCGGGGCCGGTCGCGGTGACCGAGTCGAGGTAGACCTGCACGTTGCCGCGTAGCGCCATCTGGTCGGCGGTCGTCGCGAGCTTCGGCCCGGTGTCCTTGCGCACGGTGAGGCTGAAGCCGTCGATGGTGATGCTGTCGGCGGAGATCTTCAGCACGGGGATCCGGCTGCCGTCGGCGAGTGGGACGGTCACCACGCTGACGCCCCTGAGCCCGGAGAACGACAGCGAGCTGCTACCGAGGGATGCCGGCGGCTGCGTGAAGACGGGGGCGCCGGCGTCCGGACCGGCCGGGGCCGCGGGTGCGGTCGGGGTGGGTGTGGGCGTGGGCGTCGCGCCCGGTGCGGTCGGGGAGCCGGGGACGGGCGGCGTCGGGAGGCCGGGAACCCCGGGAACGCCCGGCAGGGTGCCGGTCGGCGTCGGGGTGGGGGTCGGGCTCGGGGAGCTGCACGACATGAACAACGGGATGCACAGCGCCGCGGGTGCGGCGGTGGGCACGCGAGCGGCGCCGAGGCCGGCGAGCGACGCGGCCACGCAGGCGACAAGGGCCCCCGCGACGACGCCGGAGCGGCGGCCGCGGCTCACGCGATCGCTCCTTTCGCCGGGTCGGCGGCGTCGGTGGGAGCGGTCTGGGCGTCCGTGGGGTGGGTGGTGTGGGGTTCCGCGGCGAGGTCGTCCGCGGGGTGAGTGGTGCGCCGGTCTGCTGCGGCGTCGTCCGCCGGGTGGGTGGTGTGGGGTTCCGCGGTGAGGTCGCCCGCGGGGTGGGTGGTGTGGGGTTCCGCGGCGAGATCCTCTGCCGGGTCGGCGGCACCCGGGTCACCCGGAGCGTCCTCCCCCCGGTCGGCCCCCGCGTCGCCACCTTCCGCGGCGCCGCCGGCCGCCGCGCCGGTGTCCGCGGCCGTTTTCGCCGGCATCCACGCCACGGTGAGCACGCCGCCGACGCAGCTCAGCAGCATCCCGAGGAAGAAGCCGCCGAGGTTCACGCCGACCAGCGAGTAGACCGCGACCGCCAGGGCGATGACGCCGTAGAAGATGCGGTGCGCGGGCATCGCGATCACGAGCACGCCCAGCACCACCAGCAGGATCGGGATGATCGTCGCCTGCAGCCCCTCGATGCCGAGCTGCACGTGGATCTTGCCGATGTCGAGCTGGCCGGAGAAGAACAGCTCGACGCCGCCGAGCGCGGTGAGCAGCCCGCCCCAGAACGGGCGGCTCCGGCGCCAGGCGCGGAAGCGGGCGCGGGCGCCGGGTGCGGCGTCCGTCCCGTGCGCCTGGCGCGGCCGGGTGGCGTGCGCGGCCACGATCAGAAGCATCCCTTCGAGCCGTCGGTGAGCTGCACGTGCATGCCGCTGAGGGTGAAGACGGAGGCCTGGGTGCTCCACGCGGTCTGCTGCAGGTTCGTGATCGTCACGGTGTCCGAGTCCTGCGCGAAGTCGCCCGCCGCGCCCTTCGCCGTCGTGTTGACGGTGGAGGCGTCGACGCCGATGCGGATGTTGTGGAACTCGGAGTCGCCCTTGAGGTCGGTCATCCCGATCTGCAGGTCGGAGGCGGAGGCCGGGTTCCCGCCGCCGCCGGCGGTGATGAGCATGCCGACCTTGCCGAGCGGCGTGTCGGTGACGACCGCCTGGCAGAGGTCAGAGAGGGTGGCGGACTTGATGTTCGCGATGGCGACCTGGTGCTCCTTGCCCGCGGTGTCCGGGGCGACGCCCGCGTACTGCGAGAAGCCGGTGCCGTCGAGCTTCGACGCGCTGATCTGGAACTGGCTGCCGGAGACGGCGAACGACACGGGCACGGCACCCTGGGCGACGCCCGTCATGAGCACCGTGGAGACGATCGCGACGGGGACGGCGGCGAGCACGATCCGTCCGGCGTGCGACCCGGCGAGCTTTCGGAACTTCATCGATCCTCCTGTTCGGGGGACTTGACAGCGTCGTCGCAATCAGGTCCAGGTGCGAGCTTAGACGTTATTGACCACCTGTCAATAGTTGCGCCCGCACACCGTTCGCGAAGCGACGGCCGATAGTCTCGGGGGATGGAGAACGACCGGCGGACGCGGTTGACGCCGGACGAGCGGCGGGCGCAGCTCGTCGCGCTCGGCGTGGCCTTCCTCGCCGACAACCCGCTGGACCAGCTGACGATCGAGGACCTGTCGGCCCGCGCCGGCGTCTCCCGCGGCCTCCTGTTCCACTACTTCGGGTCGAAGCAGGGGCTGCATCGGGAGGTGGTTCGCACCGCGCGCGACGCCATGCTGCACGCGACCGAGCCGGTCGCCGGGCTGGCGCCGCTCGAACGCCTGCACGACACGCTGGAGCGGATCGTCGCGTTCGTCCGCGAGCACAGCGGCACGTTCTACTCGCTGGTGCGCGGTGTCGCGTCCGGGGACACGGAGGTGCGCCAGGTCGTCGAGGAGGCGCGCGGCGAGCAGGCGGAGCGGGTGGTGGCGGTGTTCCTGGAGCTCGGCGCGGCGGACACGCCGATGCTGCGGATCGCCCTGCGGTCGTGGATCGCGTTCGCCGAGGAGGCGCTCGTCGAGAGCGCGATCGGGACCGACCTGCCGTCGGGCGAGATCGTCGGGTTCCTGGAACGCAGCGCGCGCGGCGTGGTCGCCGCGCTGGGCTAGATGCCCTCTTCCTCGACGTCCTCTTCGGTCAGCACGCCGTCGTCGTCCGTGTCGTCGCCGTGCTCGTCGTACACCGGCTCGGCCTCGCGGGACTGACCGCCGGTCGGTCCGTTGTTGCCGTCGCCCGGGCCGGGCCAGATCGTCTCGCCGGCGACCGCGTCGTTGGTCACCAGCTCGTCGGCGAAGTCGGCCTCGGCCTCCGGGTCGTTCAGTGCGTAGTCGACGTCGCCGTCGGCCGGGTCCGCCCAACCGGGGGTCTCGCCGGCGTCTGTCTCTCCGACCTCGACGCCCTCGACGCCGTCCTCCGGAATCCGCTCCATGCGCAGCCTCCCTCTCGTCTCCCCACGCACCCTACCCCCGCCGCCAACGCCGACAGCTCCGGAGTTTTTCGAGCGAATCGCGGCGATTCGGTCGAAAAAGTCCGGAGCTGTCGGCTGGAGCGGTGGGTCAGTTGGAGGTGGGGAAGGTGATGGTCTTGCCGGAGCCGGCGTCCTTGACCGCGGCGTCCTTGAAGGCGGCGAACTGCGTGGCGTTGGTGAAGCCGCCCTGGTAGCGCTCGCCGTTCACGAACACGGTCGGGGTGCCGAAGCCGCCGGTCGTGGGGTTCTTCAACTGCGCGTTCTTCGTCGCGTCGGAGGTCATGTTGGTCACGAAGTCGGCGAAGGTCTGCTTGTTCACGCAGTCCGTGACGGCCTTCGACTCCACGCCGGCGTCCTTGAAGATCGAGAGGATCTCGGAGTTGCTCAGCCCGGTTCCGGTCTGCTCGTCCGGCTGCTTGGCGAACAGCGCGGAGTTGATGTCCCAGAACTTGTCCGGCTGCGAGTTCGCCACGCACGAGGCGGCGGCCGCCGCCCGGGTCGAGTACTGCTGGTTCTGCGTGCTGTCGAGGATCGCGACCGGGTGGATCTCGAGCGTCGCCGACCCGTCGCTCAGCCACTGCTTGATCTGGTCGTCGTTGGTGGTCTCGAACTGGTCGCAGTAGGGGCACTGGTAGTCGAGCCAGATCTGGATGTGAGCGGTCTTGCCGTCGAGTTCCATCTTGGTCGGCGTCGGCTGCGCGCCGCTCTTGATGGCCGGGGTGGTGACGGCCTTGTCCGGCGCGGTGAGCAGGATGCCGCCGCTCGCCATGTTCTTCGGGTTGGCCGTCGCGCCGCCTCCGGTGCCGACGGTCGTGAAGATGACGACGCCGATGATCGCGAGCACCGCGATCACGCCGACGATGACGGAGCTCTGAACGATGACCTTGCGCCGTTTCGCCTTCTTGGCGGCTTCTTCGCGCATCCTCCTGGCGGTCTCGCGCGCCTCCTCGCGGCGGTCGCGTTTGGTCGGACCTGTCGATCCCCTGCCAGTTGCCATTCAGCTCATCCCATCGAACAGTGGACAGTTCTCCCACGATCGTAGGGGGGATTTGCTTTGAACCCGCTGTGCCAGCGGCCCGGGCCCCGTTCGCGAGATATCCGAGCAGTGCTCAGTTCCCTAGCATCCTTCTGACGGCGAGAGGGGCGGAAGCATGGCGCGACCGGGGGCGAAGACGTGGGCGGCGATCGGGCTGGGCGGTGCCCTGGTCCTGGGAGTGGGGATCGCGGCCAACGCGGCCAACCATGGCGCTCCACCCTCGGCGGACATCGCCGCCACGGCCTCCGCCTCCGCCACTCCGCGGAACACGCCGACGCCGACGCCGACGCCGACGCCGGACGTGCGGACCGAGACCGCGCAGGAGGCCGTCCCGTTCGCCGCGACGACGGCCGAGGACGCGAGCCACGACGTCGGCTGGTCCGCCGTCACGACCGCCGGACAGAACGGTGTGAAGACCACGACCTACCGCGTGACCTACGTCGACGGCGTCGAGACGGCGCGGGAGCTGGTCTCGGAGGAGGTCACGACCGCTCCCGTCGACCAGGTGACGACCGTCGGCACGCGCCAGCCTGCGCCGCCGCCCGCCGCGGCGCCCGCTCCGGCTCCGGCGCCGCCCGCCTCCGGCGGCGGCTGCGACCCGAACTACTCCGGCGCCTGCGTTCCGATCGCCAGCGACGTGGACTGCGCGGGCGGCAGCGGGAATGGGCCCGCGTACGTGCAGGGCCCCGTCACGGTCGTCGGCTCCGACATCTACGACCTCGACCGCGACGGCGACGGGATCGGCTGCGAGTAGTCCTACTCGGCGGCCGCGGGCGCGCGGCCGAGCTCCACGTCCTCCACGTGCGACCGCGGCATCGCGAGCCCGGCCACGATGGTGAGCACGGCCGCGACCGCCACCGCCAGGAACACCGCCGTGGAGGCCGCCCGGATGGTGGCCGCGTGGTGCGCGCCTCCCGCCGACGAGCCGATGATGGCGTTGGCGATCGCGCCGAACACGGCGACGCCGACCGCGCTGCCGATCGACCGCGCGAACATGTTGCTCCCGGTGACCACGCCGCGCTCGTTCCAGGGCACGCTCGACTGGGCGGCGATGAGCGTCGGCGTGGCGATGAGTCCCATGCCGAGCCCGACCACGAAGCAGCTGACCGCCACGAACAGCACCGACGGCGTGAGCGAGGTCAGGGCGAGGGCGCTCGCGCCGACGATGGCGATGCCGGTCCCGAGCAGCGCCGTGTTGCGGAAGCCGATGCGCAGGTAGAAGCGGCCGGAGAGGCTGGCCGCGATCGGCCAGCCCAGGGTCAGCGCCGCCACGGCGAGGCCGGAGACGATCGGCGCGACCCCGATCGTCCCCTCCAGGTAGGTGGGCACGTACGAGGTGAGGCCGATCAGGATGGCGCCGACGCCGAGCGAGATGAGCGTCGTCGTGACCAGCAGCCGCCGGGAGAACACCCACAGCGGCAGCACCGGCTCCGCGGCCCTCCGCTCCACCAGCACGAACGCGACAAGCAGCACGCCGCCGACGGCGAACGAGCCGATGCTCCACACCGAGTCCCAGGCCCACGCCTGGCCGCCCTCGAGCACCGCGAGGATGAGGAGGGTCATGCCGCCGGTGAGCAGCGCGGCCCCCGCGTAGTCGATGCGGTGCCGGCGGCGCTCGATGCTCTCGTGGAAGGTGCGGATCAGCATCCATGCCGCCAGGACGCAGAGCGGCACGTTGACGAAGAAGATCCAGCGCCACGACAGGAACTGCGAGAAGACGCCGCCGAGCGTCGGGCCGACGACGGAGGAGATCGCCCACACGCTGGCCAGGTAGCCCTGGGTCTTGGCGCGCTCGGCGACGGTGTAGATGTCGCCGGCGATGGTCATGGACATCGGCTGGATGGCGCCGGCGCCGAGTCCCTGCAGCGCACGGAACGCGATCAGCGCCGGCATGCTCCAGGCGAACCCGCACAGCACGGAGCCGACGAGGAAGAGCGCGATGCCGATGAGCACGATCGGCTTGCGGCCGACGGTGTCGGACAGCTTGGCGTACACCGGCACGGACACCGCCTGCGCGAGCAGGTAGACCGAGAACAGCCACGGGAACTGGGCGAAGCCGCCGAGGTCCTGGACGATCGAGGGGACCGCCGTCGCGAGGATGGTGGAGTCGATCGCCACCAGCCCGGTCGTCAGCATGAGGGCGATCAGGATGGGGCCGCGCTCCGATCGGAAGCCGACGCTCGCTCGGGTGGGTTCGTTCATATCCAGCAACAAGTCTGCGCGCTCGGCAGGCATTCCCGCTTGACGTGAAAGAGAGTGCGGGCGACAATCTGAAACATGTCTTTCACATCGGGCAGGCCCGAGCGCCGCACCACGGTCACCGACCCGCGCGCGCTGCGCGCCCTCGCCCATCCGCTCCGGCTCGCGCTGCTCGACCACCTCATGTCGTTCGGCCCGCGCACCGCGAGCGAATGCGCGGCGGTCGTCGGGTCGACGCCGTCCAACTGCAGCTACCACCTGCGCGCACTGGCCAAGGTGGGGCTGGTGGAGGCGGTGGACGCCGAGGACGGCCGCGAGCGCCCCTGGCGGTCGGTGTCGACCGGGCTCACCTTCGGGCGGTCGGAGGACCCGGAGTTCGCGATCGGCTCCGACACCGTCGAGCGTGCGCTGGCCGACCGGCAGGTCGACGACGAGGCCGCCCTCGTCCACCGCGCCATCGCCCAGCGCGACGCGCAGCCGGTGGAGTGGCGGGAGGCGAGCATGCTGTTCGGGTACGCGCTCCGGCTCACGCCGGCCGAGCTGCGCGAGCTGGGGGAGCGGCTGGACGCCCTCATCCGCCCCTACATCGCCCTCACCCGGGAGGACGCACCGGTCGGGAGCGACGTCGTCGCGCTGCACCTGAACGCCTTCCGGCACCCCGACGCCGACGCGGCGGCGCGCGCGACGGCGGCGACCGAGGGAGACCTCCCGTGACCACCGCCCCCGCCCCCTCCGCGCCGCCCACGCGCTCGCGGTCCCCGCTGTTCCGCCGTGACTTCGCCCTGATCTGGACCGCGGGCCTCGTCTCCGACACCGGCGACTGGCTGCTGATGATCGCGCTGCCGCTGTTCGCCCTCTCCGCGACCGGCTCGGCCCTCGGCGCCTCCACCGTGTTCCTGGTGGAGCTGGTGCCGATGCTGCTCCTCGGCAGCTTCCTCGGCGTCCTCGTCGACCGCTGGGACCACCGCAGGACCATCGTCGTCGTCGCGCTGCTGCAGGGCGTCCTGCTGCTCCCGCTGCTGCTGGCGTCGGCCGAGACCATGGGCATCGTCTACGCCGTCGCGGCGGTGGAGGCGGTGCTCGGCGCGATCATCAACCCGGCCAGGCAGGCGATGATCCCGCAGCTGGTCGGTCCCGACCAGCTCGCCCGCGGCAACGCGCTCGTCGCCGTGAGCGACAGTCTCGCCCGGCTGATCGGCTCGCCGCTCGGCGGTCTCGCGTTCGCCCTGTGGGGGTTGCCGGGCGTCGTCATCGCCGACGCCGCGACCTACCTCGTCACGGCCGTGCTCGTCGCCCTCAGCCGGCCGCATCCGCCCGTCGAGCACGACGACGCGGAGCAGCCGGTGGCCGCCGAGCGCCGCATCCTGCGCGAGTGGGGCGAGGGTCTCGCGCTCATCGCCCGCTCGGCGACGCTGCGCGTGCTCGCGCTCATCGCCGCGCTCGGCGGGGTGGCGCAGGGCCTCTTCCTCGTCCTGTTCCTGGTCTACGTCACGCAGAACCTCGGCGCGGGGGACACCGGCGCCGGCATCATCCGCGGCGTCCAGGCGATCGGGGGCGTGCTCGGCGGCCTCGTGACCGGCTGGCTCGCGCGCCGGCTCGGCCCGCGCTCGCTCGTGGGCGGCGGCTACCTGGTGTTCGGGATGCTCTCCCTGATCACCTGGAACCTCGCCCCGTTCACCACCGCGCTCTGGGTCTACGCCGGCCTGTTCATCGGAATGGGCCTCCCGGCGGTCACCACGGCGACCGGCGAGATCACACTGGTCCAGACGACGGTCCCTCCACGCGCGCTCGGCCGCGTCATCGCCGCGATGACCACCGTGGACGGCGCCGCGCAGGGCCTCGGGCTGCTGCTCGGCGGCCTGCTCGCCGACCGGGGGGACATCGTCCCGGTGCTCGACGTGCAGGCGTCGCTCTACCTGCTCTGCGGCGTGATCGGGCTGGTCGCGCTGCGGGGTCAGAAGCGTCTTCCATAACCGGGCGCCGGGACAGTAGGGTGGCGCCACCGAGGTCTCCCCGGAGGTGAGTGATGACGTTCCGCATCCCGCTGGTCCGCCGTACGCCGGTGAGGCGCACGGCCATCGCCCTGGTGCTCGCCGGGTCCGCCTTCACCGGCCTCACCGCGTGCACGCTATGGGCGCCGCAGGACACCCTCTACATCGAGGAGGCGAGCGTCGGGCCGAGCGCTACCGTGGGCGACGTCTTCGTCGGCAACGCGGTGCTGGTCAGCGGCGAGGGGGACACCGCCAACCTCGTGGCGACCCTCGTCAACGAGGGCGGCGCCACCCAGCACGTGCAGATCGCGCCCGAGGGCGGCCAGACGATCTCTGTGACGCTGAAGCCGCGCCAGACCAAGCAGCTGGGCGACCCGCCGAACGAGCTGTCGCAGGTGACGGGCCTGGACGCGAAGCCTGGCGCGCTCACGACGGTCAGCGTGACCAGCGGAGGCAACACGGTCGGCCTCCAGGTGCCGGTCGTGACCGGCTCGCTGCAGCCGTACGGCACCCTCACGCCGTCGCCGAGCTCCTGAGCGGACCCCGCCGCCGCGCACTCTTCATGCCGGATCCTCGCGGCCGTGGACCCATCGCAGCCATTTGTCGTCCACTTCGGACACGAGGTCGACGTCGAAGCGCTGTGCGATCAGGAGGACATGGGCGAGAACATCGGCCAGCTCGGCACGGAAGTCCTCTTCCCGCTCCGCCTCGCAGCGGCCCTTGTCGCGTGCTCGGCCGGTACGCGCGAGATAGGCCTGGGTGAGTTCACCCACTTCTTCTGTCAGCTTGAGCATCAGCCAGTCGTCGGTGCGGTCGATCCCGTTCTGCCGGGCATAGACCGTCGAGACGGACTCCACTTCGGCTTGCAAGCTCAAGACATCCACCTCTGAAGCATTCCAACGACCACCGACATGACGTTCGTATGCCGACATTGCGCACGTGATATTGCCGCGAAACCCGCCAGGAATCCCGGCGATTCCGCGGAAGTGAACGTAGGGTGTCCGTGTGTGGCGACTGGACAGGAAGACCGAGGATGACGACGCGACGTCGGACATCCCAGAAGACGACGCCCTGAACCCGCGCACGACGACCGCGCCCCACACCCTCAGTCTGGGCGACCCGGCGCTCGTCGCCGGCAACATCGCCGACCCGGTCTGGCGGCGCTGGCGGGAGGAGATCGCGGCCATCGGCGGCGCCTCGCCGCTGCTGCACTTCGAGGACAGCCCGCGCACGCGCATCGAGCTGAGCACCACGCATCCCGGCGGCCTGCCGCAGTTCATCACGGGGAAGAGCACGCTGCTCTCCAGCCTGATCCGGGACGAGCTCGCGCTGCGTACGGCGAGGGCGGCCGCGAACGCGATCACCGCCAAGGGGATCGAGCTGCGCTCGGTGCGCGGCATCGAGTCCATCCACCTCGCCATCGGGCTGGCGCAGTGGCGGCACGGCGGCGACGAGTTCATGGCGCCGATCCTGCTGCGCCCGCTCGCCATCCGCCGCTACGGCCGCGACTTCGAGCTCAAGCTGAAGGGCCAGACCTTCCTCAACCCGGAACTCGCGCGCGCCCTCAACGACCAGTTCCAGATCACCCTCGACGCCGACGCGTTCGTCGCGCTCGCCGTGGAGGGCGGAGTGTTCAAGCCGCAGCCCGTCATCGACCGGCTGCGCGGCCTCACCTCGCACCTGCCGTGGTTCAACGTGCAGCCGCGGCTCGTCGCGTCGTCGTTCGCCGACGTCGCCCCCGCGCTGACCGAGGAGGCGCGCGACCTGGACACCGTGCTCCTTGACGCGCTCGCCGGCAACCCGACCGCGCGCACGACGGTCGAGAGCGCCTTCAACCCGGTGGAGCCCATCCGCCAGGACGAGCGCCCTCCGGCCACCGACACCCTGCTGCTCGACGCCGACGAGGAGCAGGAGAACGTGGTCGCTCAGATCGCCGCGGGCAACTCGCTCGTCGTGAAGACGCTGCCCGGCACCGGCGGAACGCAGACCATCGTGAACGCCATCGGCGCCCTGGTCGCCCAGCACAAGCGCGTGCTCGTGGTCAGCCCGCGCCGGTCGAGCCTGGACGACATCGCCCAGAGGCTCGCGAAGGCCGGCCTCCCCGGGCTCGCCGTGACGCCGCGCACCCTCCGCCGCGACCTGGTGCAGTCCATCGGGCGCAACGAGAAGGCGACACAGCCCAAGGTCACCGACGTGGACGAGGCGCTCGTGCGGCTGCGCAAGGTGCTCGTCGACTACCGCGCGGCGCTCACCCGCCGCGACCCCGTGCTCCGGGTCTCCGTGCTGGACGCGCTGCGCGAGCTGTCGCGCCTGTCGCTGCTGCCGTCGCCGCCGTCGACCACGGCCCGCCTCGGCCGCCGCGCGATCGAGGCGCTCGCCCGCGACCGGGCGGCCTCCGCCGACGCCCTCATCCGGGCGGCGCGGCTGGGCGAGTTCCGCTACGGCCCGAACGACTCGCCCTGGTACGGCGCCTCCTTCTCCACCACGGAGGAGGGCAAGGCGGCGCACGAGCTGGCCAAGAAGCTGAACCGCGCCGAGCTGCCGCGCCTGATCGACCGCGCCAACGCGCTCATCGGCCAGACCAGGATGCGCCCCTTCACCTCGATCGCGGAGCTCGGGGTGTACCTGCGGCTGCTGCTCGACATCCGCGAGACGCTCGACAAGTTCACGCCGTCGGTGTTCGACCGGTCGCTGACCGAGCTGATCGCGGCCACCGCGTCCCGGCGCGAGTCGCCGTCGATGTCGAGCGCGAACCGTCGCCGGCTGCGCAAGCACGCGCTCGAGTACGTCCGGCCCGGCGTGCACGTGACCGACCTGAACGAGAGCCTGCGGCGCATCCAGCAGCAGCGCATCCTCTGGAACCGGTTCGCCGTCGCGGGCGTGGTGCCGGAGGTGCCGGTCGGCATCGCCGACGTGCAGGTCGCCTACCAGCGCGTCGCGGAAGACCTGGCGCGACTCGACATCCCGCTGCGCCGCACGGGCACCCCGCAGTCGCTCGCCGCGCTGCCGATCGAGGAGCTCAGCCGGCAGATCGCCGGGCTCGCCGCCGAGTCGGAGGTGCTCGCCAACCTGCAGGAGCGCACGGCCCTGCTCACCCAGCTGCGCGAGCTGGAGCTCGACCCGCTGATCTCCGACCTCTCGATCCGCCACGTGCCCGAAACGCAGGTGAGCGCCGAGCTGGAGCTGGCCTGGTGGCAGTCGGTGCTGGAGTCGCTGCTCGCCTCCGACCGCGCCCTGCTCAACGCCAACACCGCCGTGCTCGACCGTCTGGAGGCGGACTTCCGGCTGGTCGACGAGGCGCACGCCTCCGCCACCGGCAAGCAGCTGGCCTGGATGCTGGCCGAGACCTGGAAGATCGGCATCGTCGACTGGCCGGACGAGGCCGCCGCGCTGAAGCGCCTGCTGAAGAGCGGCGTCCCGACGGCGACGACCCTCACCGAGGCCGCGCCGCACCTCGCCCGTCCGCTCGCGCCGGTGTGGCTGATCTCGCCCTACGAGGTGTCGTCGATCGGCCGCGAGGTCGGCTTCGACGCCGTGCTGCTGGTCGACGCCGGCGCCTCCAGCCTCGCCGAGAACGTGCCCGTCATCCGCCGCGCGCGGCAGGTCGTCGCGTTCGGCGACCCGGTGACGCAGACGCCGTCGCGCTTCGACATCGGCGTGCACGAGTACGGCACGACGGTAGAACCGGCCGATGTGGACGAGCTGCACGCCGACTCCGCGCTGGCACGGCTCTCCGAGCTGCTCCCGGTGTACACGCTCAGCCGCAGCTACCGGGCGGGCGGAGAGGACCTCGCCGAGCTCGTCAACCGTCGCTTCTACGGCGGGATGATCGACTCCCTCCCGTGGGCGGGCACCTACCTCGGCCACGGCAGTCTCGCCCTGCACTACGTCACCGGCGGCCAGGGCATGCCCGACAGCGACACCGGCGCGGTCGAGTCGACGGACGCGGAGGTCGCCAAGGTCGTCGAGCTCGTGCTCGCGCACGCCACCGAGCGGCCGCGCGAGTCGCTCATGGTCATCACGGCGAGCGAACGGCACGCCGTCCGGGTCAACCAGGCGGTGCTCTCCGCCTTCGCGAAGCGGACCGAGCTGGCCGACTTCATCCTCGGCGACCGGGCGGAGCCGTTCACCGTGGTCACGCTCGACCAGTCGGTGGGCCAGAGCCGCGACCGCGTCATCTTCTCGATCGGCTACGGCCGCACCCCGCACGGCCGGCTGCTGTCGAACTTCGGCGCGCTCGCGGAGCCGGGCGGAGACCGCCTGCTCGCCGTCGGCATGACCCGCGGCCGCCGCGGCATGGACATCGTCTCCTGCTTCAAGCCGGAGGACATCGACGAGACCCGGATGCGCCACGGCATCGCCGCGCTCGCGCAGGTGCTCGGCGAGGCCGACCAGCTGCAGGCTCCGGCCCCGGAGTACCTGAGCCCGGACGCCGACCCGATGGTCGTCGACCTGGCGAAGCGCCTGGCCCGCCGCGGCCTGGACGTGCACCTCGGCTACCGCGGCAAGCTGACGCTCGTCGCCTCGCACGAGGGCCGCGCCGTCGCGGTCGAGACCGACGCCGACGTGTCGAAGGGCAGCCTGCGCGAGTCGCTCCGGCTGCGCCCCGACGTGCTGCGGCGGCTCGGCTGGCACTACCTCCGCGTGCACAGCTTCGAGCTGTTCGCCGACCCGGACGCCGTCGCGGGACGCATCGCCAAGCTCATCGGCAAGCCGGAGCCGGAGCCGGAGACGGCGCCGATCACACTTCCGGTGCTCTGAGGCGCGGGGTCATACCGTGGTAGCATCACGGTATGACCGCCAAGCTGAGCATCAGTCTGCCCGAGCAGGATGTGGCCTACGTAGATGCCCTCGCCGCCGAGCGGGACGGCAACCGTTCTGCAGTCATTCACGATATGGTGCGGCTCTTCCGCGAAATCCGATCAGAAGATGACTACCGTCGTGCCTTTGCCGAATGGGACGGCTCGGAGGACGAGAAGCTCTGGGACAGCACGAGCGGTGACGGTCTCGATGACGACGGGTGGCAGGAGTGAGACGCGGCACCGTGCTGTATGCCCAGTTCGATCCTGCGTTTCCCGGTGAGGCGGCCAAGAGCCGCCCCTGCATCGTGGTGAGCCAGATCGGTGCCAACCGCGCGGCGATGGGCGGCGGGAGGGGCACGTTGGTGGTCGTTCCGTTGACGTCCAAGACCGCGTACGTCCATCCTGACGGACAAGTGCTCATCGACGACGAGGACGCCATGATCCAGATGGGGTTGAGGGTCGCCTCGAAAGCGCAGCCCGAGCAGATGCGAGCCATCTCCGTCGACCGTGTCCATCGAGAACTCGGGGTCACCCCCTCGTGGCTGATGTGGCAGGTCGACGAGGCCCTGCGCTTCCACCTCTCGCTCTAGGCTGGGAGGGTGAGCGAGACCCCCGGACGACGCCGGCACCGCCGGGTGCAGCGGCCGGGCGCGCCCGGAACGGACCCGGAGCCGAAGGTCGAGCCGCGCGACGAGGAGGCGCCGGCCGACCGCGGCGACGCCCCGGCCTGGTCGTCCAACGACGAGCGGTTGCGGCGGGACGTCCCACCGCACTGGTAAAGCGTCAGGTCAGGGGAGCGGGTCGGCGTGCTTCCCGGCGGCCTGCGGCGGGGACTGCTGCGCCTGCAGGAGGTCGCGGATCTCGGTGAGCAGGTCGAGCTCGGTGATCGGGGCCTCCGGCTCGACGACGCCCTTCTTGCGGAGGCGCTCTGCGCGCTTCTTGATCTGGTTCAGCGGGTAGACGAAGACGAAGTACACCACGACGGCCACGATCAGGAAGTTGATGACCGCGCCGAGCACGGCCCCGAACTTGATGTCGGAGTGGTTCAAGGTCACGACCATGGCGTTGTCCAGATCGCTGGCCTTGAAGAACGCGCTGATCAGCGGGTTGATCAGGTTGTTCACGATCGCCGTGACGACGCCCGTGAACGCGGCGCCGATGACGACCGCGACAGCCAGGTCGATGACGTTCCCGCGGAGGATGAACTCCTTGAAGCCTTTGATCATGGCCGAGACGAACCCTTCTACGCGGCGGAGCCCGACGACGGCGTCGACGGGGTCGAGGAGGTGGAGGAGCTGGACGAGGACGACGAGGAGGAGGACGACGACTCCGCCTTCTTCGTGCCGCCGCGCGAGTCGGTCCGGTAGAAGCCGGAGCCGTTGAACGTCACGCCGACCGCGCCGAACACCTTGCGGAGCGAGCCGCCGCAGGTGGGGCACACGGTGAGGGCGTCGTCGGTGAACGCCTGCTGGATGTCGAAGGCGGTGCCGCAGTCGCGGCAGGAGTAGGAGTAGGTGGGCATTCTTCTTCCCGCTGGGAGGTCAGGTGAACTGGACGATCCTGGTCGGGGTGACCGCGCCGTCCACCGGCTGGTCGTGGCGCTCGCGCGGCACCTCGTCCACGAGTTCGCCGTCGAACAGGACGGCGTACACCGGGGGACATTTTTCCATGCTCCCGAGGGTCTTGTCGAAGTACCCGCGGCCCCAGCCCATCCGCATCCCCGTCGCGTCGACGGCGGCCGCCGGCACGAGGATCAGGTCGACGTCGTTGATGGCGATCGGTCCGAGCAGCTCGCCGACCGCCTCCGGGAGGCCGAACAGCCCCTCCGTCTCGGTCTCGCCGTCGCCCGTGGTCCAGTCGAGCAGGCCGTCCTCGCGGGAGACCGGCAGCAGCACGCGCAGCCCCTGGGCGTGCGCCCAGTTGAGGAACGGGCGCGTGTCCGGCTCGATCGGCGTGGACAGGTAGGCGGAGACGGAGCGGGCCGACAGGTCGGTCGCGAGGTCGACCAGGTTGCGCGTGATGCCGGCCGTCGCGGCCTGCCGCTCGATGCTGGTGAGGTTCTGCCGACGCTCGCGCAGCTCGGCGCGCAGGGCGCGCTTGCGATGAGCGGCAGTGTCCGAGTCCATAGGGCAATCCTAGGAGATGCCGTCGGTGCGCTCCGCGGAAATGCGGATACTGTAGGCGGCATGGCTAATCACGACCGCGTCACGAAAGCAGTCATTCCCGCCGCAGGACTCGGAACCCGGTTCCTCCCCGCGACCAAGGCGATGCCGAAGGAGATGCTCCCCGTCGTGGACAAGCCGGCCATCCAGTACGTGGTCGAGGAGGCGGTCGACGCCGGCCTGCACGACGTCCTGATGGTCACCGGCCGCAACAAGAACGCGCTCGAGAACCACTTCGACCGCAACGCGGAGCTGGAGGAGACGCTCACCAAGAAGGGCGACACCGACCGGCTCGAGAAGGTCAACTACTCGACCGCCCTCGCCGACATGCACTACGTGCGCCAGGGTGACCCGAAGGGTCTGGGCCACGCCGTACTGCGCGCGAAGATGCACGTCGGCCGCGAACCCTTCGCGGTGCTGCTCGGCGACGACATCATCGATGCCCGCGACGACCTGCTCAAGCGGATGCTGCAGGTGCAGCAGGAGCGCCACGCCACCGTCGTCGCGCTGCTGGAGGTCGACCCCGACTCCATCCACCTGTACGGCGCCGCCGCCGTCGAGCCCACCGACGAGGACGACGTCGTCCGCATCACGGGCCTGGTCGAGAAGCCGGACAAGGAGCACGCCCCCTCCAACTACGCCATCATCGGCCGCTACGTGCTCCGTCCCGAGGTCTTCGACGTGCTGGAGCGCACCGAGCCGGGCCGCGGGGGCGAGATCCAGCTGACCGACGCCCTCCAGTCGATGGCCGAGGCGCCCGACTGGACCGGCGGTGTCTACGGCGTCGTGTTCCGCGGCCGCCGCTACGACACGGGCGACCGGCTCGACTACATCAAGGCGATCGTGCGCCTGGCGATCGACCGGGAGGACCTCGGGCCGGAGCTGCGGCCGTGGCTGCGCGAGTTCGCGAGCGAGCTGGAGGACGAGCCGGTGGAGTTCGTGGAGGAGATGCCGGCGGACCCGACCGGTCCGATCCAGACGCTCTCCTCCCGGGACAACTGACGGCCGGCGGAAGGGAGAGCCCGTGGCGATCGTGATCCCGACCCTCGCCGAGGGTCGCGTGGGGTTGCGTCCCATCCGGCTGCGGGATGCGCGCGCGCTGGAGCGCTCGCTGCTCGACAACCGCGGCTGGCTGCGGCAGTGGGAGGCGACGAGTCCGTACGCGCCCGGATCGTTCGACACCCGCGCGAGCATCCGGTCGCTGCTGGCGAACGCGCGGGCCGGCCACGGCCTCCCGTTCATCGTGGAGTGGGACGGCCAGCTCGCCGGGCAGCTGAACGTCTCGTCGATCGCCTACGGCTCGCTGTCGAGCGCCACCATCGGCTACTGGATCGCGGAGGAGTTCGCCGGACGCAACATCACGCCGACCGCGGTCGCGCTCGCCACGGACTACTGCTTCTACCAGCTGGGCCTGCACCGGATGGAGATCTGCATCCGGCCCGAGAACGGACCGAGCCTGCGCGTGGTCGAGAAGCTCGGCTTCCGCTACGAGGGGCTGCGCCGGCGCTACATCCACATCAACGGGGACTGGCGCGACCACTTCTGTTTCGGACTGGTCACGGAGGAGCTCAGCCAGGGCGTGCTGCGGCGGTGGCTCGACGGCAACGTCCCGGCCGACGCCGCGCTCATCCCGGCCGAGGATCGCGCGGCCGCCGCCGTCCCGCTCCCGGTGGCCCGGCACCGCTGAAGGCGTGACACACCCCCGGAGGTGACACCGACGCGGTGTCCCCCGCCCCTACCGTAGAGGCATGAACGGGGATGTGATGGGCGGTGGGGTCGTCGTCGCGATCGCGGCCGTGCTCTGGCTGGCCTATCTGGTCCCGGTGTGGCTGAGGCGCCGCGAGTACCTCGCCACCGAGCGCAACGCCGTCCGGTTGCAGCAGACGCTGCGCATCCTGGCCGAGACGAGCGAGCTGCCGGACGAGGTGCGCGTGGAGGCGAACGCGCGCACCGTGGCCGAGCAGCAGCGCATCCTGCGCCGGGCGGAGGAGCGCACGCTCGCCGCCGCCCGCGCGGAGGCCGCAGCCCACGCCCGCCGCGAGCAGGCGATCGCGGAGGAGCGCCGCCGTGCCGCCGAGGAGGCGGAACGCGCCGCGGCCGAGGCGATCGCCGTCGAACGTGCCGCGCGCGCGGCAGCGGCCCAGCGGGCACGAGCACTCGCCACGTCCACGCTCCGGCCGACGCTCTCGCCGCAGCGACGCCGACGACTGCGCCGCGCCCGCGCCCTCTCCACCCTGGTGCTGGTCGCCGGAGCCGCAGGCCTGGTCGCCGGCGCGGTGGTCGCCGCCGAGACCGGCGGCTGGCTGCTGGCCGGTGTCTCGTCGGCCGCCGTGCTGCTCTCCGGCTGGATGCTTGCCCGCCTCGCGCGCCCGCAGCGCGCGGCCGTGGTGGCGCCGCCGGTGGTGCGCACCTCGCCGGTCGCGCCCGAGCTGTACGACGACGCGCAGCACGACGTTCCGGTTCAGGAGCGGCTGCGCCAGAGCTGGACGCCGCGTCCGCTCCCCAAGCCCCTCCACCTGTCGCCGGGCACGGTCGCCGCGGCCGCGATGGCGTCGGTGGACGCCGCCGCCGAGCTGCGGCGCGCGGCCGCTCGGGCCGAGTTCGAGCGGAAGGCCGCGGAGGTCGTCGCGCCGGCCCCGGCGCCGGTGCCCCTGCGTCCGGTGGCGACGGTCGCGCCCGCGGCCCCGGTCGCGCCCGCGGCCTCGGTCGCTCCCGTGGCGCCGGTCGCCGAGCCGGTCGCCGCTCCCAGCCGCTACGCGAGCATGGGTGTGCTCGACGACGTGGACGCGGCGGGAATGGACCTCGACGCCGTGCTGCGGCGCCGCCGGGCCGCCAGCTGAGCCGCCCTCGATTTCGACTCGACGGCGGTCAGGTGCTATTGTTTCTAAGCAGTTCCCCGGGGCTATGGCGCAGTTGGTAGCGCGCTTCGTTCGCATCGAAGAGGTCAGGAGTTCGAATCTCCTTAGCTCCACCCGGTACCAGAAGGGCCGCCCGCTCGGGCGGCCTTTCTGCTTGTCCGGGCGCCTTCGCCGGGGCGCGTCCACCGGTCAGAGCACGAGCAGCACGGCGAGCACGAGCATGAGCACCGCGATGCCGCCGTCGAGCAGTCGCCACGCGATCGGCCGGGCGAACACCGGCGCGGCGAAGCGCGCGCCGAAGCCCAGCAGTGAGAACCACAGCAGGCTCGCCGTGGCCGCACCCGCGCCGAACACCCAGCGGCCGGGGTCGCCGTGCGCGGCGGAGAGGGAGCCGAGCAGCAGCACGGTGTCCAGGTACACGTGCGGGTTCAGCCAGGTGATCGCGAGGCATGTCGCGACGGCGGCCGCGAGGGAGCCGGCGGCGGCGCCGGTCGTGCTGAGCGCCTGCGGTCGGAGCGCGCGGCGTGCGGCGAAGACGGCGTAGCCGACGAGGAAGGCGAAGCCCGCCCAGCGGACGATCGTGAGCGCGACGGGAGCCTGCTTCACCAGCACGCCGATGCCCGCCACGCCCGCGGCGATGAGCACGGCGTCGCTCAGCACGCAGATCGCCACGATCGGGAGCACATGCTCGCGCCGGAGCCCCTGACGCAGCACGAAGGCGTTCTGAGCACCGATGGCGACGATAAGGGATGCGGCGGAGCCAAGGCCGGTGAGGAAGGTGGAGAGACACCCTTCGACGCTACGGGGGCACGTTCGCTCAGTACAGCTCAGGTTTCTTAGCGACGATTAGGATCGCTAATGTGACAGGCAACGCCGATCAGCTCCGGGCTCTCGCCGCCGTGATCGACGCCGGCACGTTCGAGGCGGCCGCCGCCGCGCTCCACGTCACGCCCTCGGCGGTGAGCCAGCGCATCAAGGCGCTCGAGGAGCAGAGCGGGCGCGTCCTCGTGCGGCGCAGCAAGCCGGTGGAGCCCACCGAGGCGGGCAGCGTGCTGCTGCGGCTCGCACGGCAGCTCGCGCTGCTCGAGAGCGAGGCGGAGGCGGCGCTGGCCGGCCGGCACGAGACGGCGGGCGCGGTCGTCCCGCTCGTGGTCAACGCCGACTCGCTCGCGACCTGGGTGCTGCCGGCGCTGGCGACGCTGGACGGCATCCGGTTCGAGCTCACGCTGGACGACCAGGAGCACACCCTCGACCGTCTCCGCGACGGCACCGCCATGGCCGCGATCGGCTCCGACCCTGAGCCGGTCCAGGGCTGCACCGCACGTCCGCTCGGCGCGATGGTCTACCGGGCGACCGCCAGCCCGGCGTTCGTCGAGCGGTGGTGCCCGGACGGGTGGACGCCGGAGGCCGCGGCCGAGGCGCCGGTGCTGGTGTTCGACCGCAAGGATGCGCTGCAGGACCGCTACCTGGAGTCGTTCGCGCCGGGATCGCGGCCGCCGCGGCACCACATCCCGGCGTCCACGCAGTTCGTCGACGCGGCCCTGCTCGGGCTCGGCTGGGGGATGCTGCCCGACCTGCAGGCGGACCGCCTCGTGGCGGACGGGCGGCTGGTCGTGCTCGACCCCGACCGGGTCGAACGCGTGCCGCTGTACTGGCACCAGTGGTCGCTGCGGTCGGCGGCGCTGGACGCCGTCGCGGACGCGATCGTGCGGGAGGCCGCGCGGGCGCTCGTGCCGCCGTCGCGCGCTACAGGGTCGCCAGCACCAGGTCGAGCGCGTCGACGAACCGGTCGGCGCTCTCCCGGGTGATGCACAGCGGCGGCTTGATCTTCAGCACGTTCTTGTAGTCGCCGGTCGGTCGCACGATGCAGCCCTCGGCCAGCATCCGGTCGCAGACCAGGGCGGCTTCGGCGGTCGCCGGCGCGAGCGTCTCGCGGTCGAGCACCAGCTCCATCCCGAGGTACAGGCCCATGCCGTGCACCGCGCCCACCAGCGGATGGCGGTCGCCCAGCTCGCGGAGTCGGGCGGCCAGGTGGTCGCCGACGGTCGCCGCGTTCTCCTGCAGGCGCTCGTCGCGCATGACGTCGAGCACCGTCAGGCCGACCACCGACGAGACCGGGCTGCCGCCGGCGGAGGAGAAGAAGCTGCCCTCGACGGCGAACGACTCGGCGATCTCGCGCCGGGTGATCACGGCGCCGAGCGGCTGCCCGTTGCCCATGGCCTTGGCGATGGTGATGACATCGGGGACGACGCCCTGCTGCTCCGCGCCCCAGAAGTAGTGCCCGAGGCGGCCGTAGCCGACCTGCACCTCGTCAGCGATGCAGACACCGCCGCGGGCGCGGATGCGCTCGTACACGCCGGCGAGGTAGCCCTCCGGCAGCATGAGGCCGCCCGCGTTGCCGAACACCGGCTCGGCGATGTAGCCGGCCACCTCGGTGCCGGCGGCCTCCAGGGCGGCGAGGTCGTCGTCCAGGTCGGCCAGGTAGGCCGCGGCGGAGTCGGGGCCGAGGTGCTTGCCACGCAGGGAGTTCGGCGCGGCGACCAGCTTCACCCAGTCGGGACGCGTCTCCAGCGCCCGGGGGTTGTCGCCGAGCGACGACGAGACGGCGTCGGACGCCATGGTCCAGCCGTGGTACGCCTCCGTCACGGCGAGGATGGTGCGGCGGCCGGTGTGGATCTGCGCCAGGCGCAGGGCGAGGTCGACCGCCTCGCTGCCGCTGTTGACGAGGAACACCGTGTCGAGCCCATCCGGCGCCAGCTCCGCCAGGCGCTCCGTGAAGCGGGACAGCTCGTCGTAGTGGAACCGGGAGTTGGTGTTCAGTCGCGCCCACTGGTCGCGAACCGCGTCGACCAGTCGCGGGTGGCCGTGACCGATCTGGGTGACGTTGTTGACCATGTCGATGTAGCTCTGCGCGCGCGTGTCGACGAGGTGGTGCCGCCAGCCGCGCTCGATGAGCGGGGGATGCGCGAAGTAGTGCTCCTGCACCGGCGCGAACGTCGCATCCCGGCGCGCGAGGGACGCCTCGGGGTCGGGCGCGACGACGGTGAGGTCGGCGCCGAACAGGGCGGAAGGATCGGGCGAGACGGCCGCCCACGCGGTGAACGGCAGCGAGGGGGTGACGAAAGCGGGCGGGCGGTGACCGGCGAGCGTGCTCAGCTGCGCGGTGAGCCGGGTCGTCGTCCCGATCGTCTCTCCGGCCGCGACGGAGGCGGGGCCGAGGGGACGGACGAGGCCGTCGAGCCACAGCGCGATGCCCACGCCGCGGAGCAGCCAGGAGCCGTCGCTCGGCGCGAGCTCACCCGGGAACGGAGCGGTCACGTCCGTGCCGGCGGGGACGTCGGCGGTGACGGCGAGCGCGACCGTGGCGTCCGGGAGCGCGCGGTCGGTGGTTGCGCGGGTCAGCCGTGCCTCGCCGTAGCGCGTCACGGCGTGTCCTTGCTCGCGGGAGATGCGTGCGAGGACGGTGTGCTCGGCGTCCTCACGCAGCCAGGCGCCCGCGTCGAGGTCGCGGGCCTCGACCGACAGGTCGGCGAGGTGGGCGGTGGTGGTCGCCAGGGGGAGGAGGCGGCCGAGGGAGGCGTGCGCCGCCGTGCTCGCCGCGGCGTCGGCGGAGACGCCCGCGAGCCGGGCGCGGATCAGCGTCTCCAGCTCGGTGGCGTCGAGTCGGCGGGCGACGTCGAACGCGACCCACTCGTGCGCGCGGTTCTCGTCGGCGTAGACGTTGTCGGCCTCGAGGGCGACCTGCTGCTCGCCGCTGACCACGAGCACGGCGCCGCGCAGCACGACGAGCGGCCACAGCGCGGCGAGGTCGGCGTCGTCGAGCGGCGCCTCGGCGTGGAACGCCTCGATCACGTCGAGGACGGCGAGCGGCTCGTCCGGCACGTGGTGCAGGGCGCTCGTCACGGTCGCGGCCAACTCGGCCACGAGCCAGCCGTCGGACACGTCGCCGAAGTCGATCACCCCGGGGCCGTCGTCGCCCAGCACGATGTTGTCGTCGGTCACGTCGCCGTGCACCGCCTGGACGCGGAGCCGCTGCCGCAGCGGCTCCAGTCGCGCCAGAGCCGCGTCCGTCGCCTCGCGCACGACCCTGCGCTTCGCGGGCTGCTCGACGTGCTCGAGCAGCAGGTCGACGACCTCGCCGCCGATCCGGGCGTCCCACTGGGTGGTGCGGTCGAGGCCGGGATGCGTCAGGGCTGCGAGGCCTCCGGCGACGCGGCCCGCGAGCGCGCCCAGCGTGCGCAACTGGTCGCGCGTCGGCCGGCCCACGCCGGTGAGCGGCTCGCCGTCGAGGTAGCGCAGCACCCGCGCGAGGAGGGTGCGGCCGGCGACCTCGACCTCCACCAGCTCGGCGCCGTCCAGCGCGGTGACGACCTCCGGGATGCGGATGCCGGAGCCGGCGAGGGCCGAGAGGGCGGCGTTCTGCGCCAGCAGCTCGTCGGCCGAGAAGACCGGGTTGGCGAGCTTGAGCACGAAGCGCTCCGCGCCGGTGTCGATGCGGAAGTTGCGGTCCTGGTTGCTGCCCAGTTCGACGATGTCGCCCTCGAGCCCGAACCGGGCGGCCGCGATCGCCGCGGCGTCCTCGACCGTGACGTCGGGTCGGGGGAGCGCGGGCTGGGTGAGGAAGTCGAAGTTCGGCAACGGGGCTCCAGGGCTCGGCGGCGATTTCGAGGTCAGTCTAGTGAGCGGTCGCCGACGCCGTGTCGAACGAGGACAGAGGCTGTGGACACGCTGCCGCTTGTGGATGACGACCGGTATCAGCACGGCTTCCGCCCAGCGAACGCACGGGCGGCCCCGCGTAGCCTGGAGCCCGTGAAGCCTTGGAGGACCGCGCTCGTCGCCTTTGTCATCGACGCGGCCCTCGTGACCCTGTTCGTGCTCGTCGGGCGGCGGAGCCATGGCGAGACGACCTCCGCCGCGGGCGTGCTGGACACGCTGTGGCCCTTCCTCGTCGGCCTCGTGGTCGGGTGGCTCGTGACCTGGGCGTGGCGTCGTCCGCTGGCCATCGTCTGGCCCGGCGTCCCGGTGTGGCTGATGACGGTGGCGCTCGCGATGCTGATCCGCACGTCCGCCGGACAGGGCGTCCAGCCGTCGTTCATCGCCGTCGCGGCCGTCGTGCTCGGGGCGTTCCTGGTGGGGTGGCGCCTGGTGGCGCTCCCGTTCGCCCGGCGTCGACGGATCGCCCGCGCGGCCGCGGCCGTCGCGGTCGACCGCAGCGTTCGATAGGCGGAGGCTGTCAGGGCGCGCGCAGGCGCCGCCCCGCCTCAGCCGACCAGGTGCAGCTCCCGGCTGGAGTTGTTGAGCCGGTGTGCGCCGTCCTCCGCCGCGACCACGATGTCCTCGATCCGCACGCCGAAGCGGCCGGGTAGGTAGATCCCCGGCTCGATCGAGAAGCACATCCCGGCCTCGATGGGCTGCTCCTCGCCCTCGACCAGGTAGGGCGGCTCGTGGGTCGTGACGCCGATGCCGTGCCCGACCCGATGGATGAAGAACTCGCCGTACCCGGCGTCGCGGATGACGCGTCGCGCCGCCCGGTCGATCTCCTGGCAGGGCACTCCGACGCCGACGGCCTCGAAGGCCGTCTGCTGCGCCCGCTTCACCACCTCGTAGACCTCGTGCTCCTCGTCCGTCGGCTCGCCGACGTGGACGGTGCGGGTGGTGTCGGAGCCGTAGCCGTCGAGCAGGCCGCCGAAGTCGAGCACGACCGTGTCACCCTCGGCGATGAGGCGTTCGCCGGGCTCGTGGTGCGGGTCGGCGCCGTTCGGCCCGGACGCCACGATGGTGAAGTCGACCTGCTGGTGGCCGTGCTCCCGTAGCAGCCGGTCGAGCTCCGCCGCGACCTGCCGCTCGGAGCGGCCGGCGAACGGGAGCCGGAGCACGTCTTCGAATGTCGCATCCGCCGCCGCCCCGGCCGCCGCGAGCCGGTCGACCTCGTCCGAGCTCTTGACCGCCCGCAGCATCGGAAGCGCGTGCGAGATGGCGTCGAAGCGCGCGTCGGGCAGCTTCTGCTGCAGTCCGAGCAGGTGCATCGCCCAGGTGGCGTCGGAGATCGCGTAGTGCCCGTCCGGCCGGAGCAGCCCGGCCGCCGGGATGTATTCGTCGTCACCGTCCGCCCAGTCGACCAGCCGCACCGCCCCGGCGGCGCGCGTCGCGGCCGCGCCGCCGTGTTCGAGCGCGGGCACCAGCATCGTCGGCTCGCCGTCGGCCGGGACGACCAGCAGCGTGATCCGCTCGGTCGTCACGGGCAGGTAGTCGGCGAAGTAGGCGAGGTCTGGCCCGGGCGCGATGACCAGTCCGTCGAATCCGGCGGCGGCGGCGTGCCGCGCCCCGCGTTCCAGGCGCTCGGCGAAATGCCGTGCCGTGATCTCCCGCATGACCTGTGCCTTCCTGTTCGTGCCGCGCAGCGCAGGTCGGGTGCCGTTGCCGCGTTCTGTTGCCGCCGCCTATTGCTCGATCGGACCCAGCCAGGCGTTGGCGACCGTGTTGTGCGCCGACTCGGCGTCGGACGGGTGGAAGAGGCCGGCGAGGACGTCACGGTACAGCCGGCCGAGTTCGTTGCCGGCGAAGAAGGTCGACCCGCCCGAGACCCGGATCGCCTGGTCGACCACCCGCCGGGCCGTCTCCGTCGCGCGCACCTTGAGCCCGACGAGCTTCGGGAACCACAGCGCGCCGTGCGCGACCAGGGTGTCGACGTCGCGGGCGAGCGCATCCAGCTGGGGCAGCAGCGCGTCCTGCTCGATCGCGGCCTCGGCCACGCGCCACCGGATGTCGGGGTCGTTCGCGTAGCTGCGGCCGTCGTTCTTGAGGCTGGTGCGGCGGTGCGCCGCCTCGACGGCGAGGTCGAGCGCGCGAGCGCCGATGCCGGTGTAGACGGCCGCCAGCAGGATCTCAAAGTTGGCGAAGATCGCGAAGACGAGCGGATCGGGGTTGGGGCCGGGATCGAGCCGCCGGACCACGCGGTCTGCCGAGGCGCGCGCGCCGGCGAGCACCGTCGTGTTGCTCTGCGTCGCGCGCATGCCGAGGGTGTCCCAGTCTTCCCGGATCTCGAAGCCGCCGCCGGTGCGCTCGACGAAGCCGTAGACGATCTTGGGCGCGTCGGGGCTCGTGCTGTCGAGACCCATGGTGCCCAGCCGCGTCCACGCCGGGGAGAGGGAGGTGAAGATCTTGCGGCCGTGGAAGGTGTACGAACCGTCGGCCTCCGGTCGCGCCTCGGTGGTGGAGCCGAACAGCACCAGGTCGTTGCCGGCCTCGCTGAGCCCGAACGCGAACACCTCGCCGGCGCCGGCCTCCCGCAGCACGAATTCCAGGGAGTCGTCGCCGCGGTCGCGCAGGGTCTTGGCGATGCCCGTCCAGACCAGGTGCATGTTGACGGCCAGGGCCGTCGCCGGCGCCGCGCCCGCCAGCCGGACCTGCAGCCGCGCGGTCTGCTCCAGACTCAGCCCGAGACCGCCGAACTCCGTCGGCACGAGCGCCTTCAGGTACCCGCCGTCGGCGAGCTCGGCGAAGTCTTCCGTGAAGAAGCGGTTCTCGCGGTCGTACTCCGCAGCGCGCGAGCGGATGCGGGAGAGCAGGTCGTCGCTGAGCGGGTCGGGGTGCGGGGCGGTGGGGTCGTGCTCGGTCACGTTCCTCACACTAGGGGAGCGCGACCGGGCACGGGAGCCCTCACGAGAAGGTGTGGAAAGTCAGTCCGCCTCCGGGGTGCTCCCGCCGAGGGACCGTCGACCGATCGGCCCGGTGGAGGGGCTGTGCGACGACGTGACATACGCAGGATGGTCCTGCGCCAGCGCGGGCTCCGTCTCCCGCCGCAGCCGCCGGCGCAGCGCCAGCAGGAGGCCGGCGACCAGGACCGCCGCGAACGCGACGATGAGCACGACGGGCGGAACCTTCGGCTGCCACTGCGGCGCCGTCAGGAGAGCGAACCAGTTCTTCTCGATCGAGATCCCGATCGAGAAGCGCCGGAGCGCCCAGGCGAAGCTCACAAGCTGGGCCACCGCGAGAGCGACCGCCGACGCGATCGCCAACGGACGGATGGTGCGGGCGGTGCGCGCTCCCGGGAACCTCCGGTCGAGCGCGACCGCCGCCGCGAGCACGGTGATGCTGAAGAGCGCGAGGGTGTAGCGACCCTGCCAGACGAACCCCCAGTCCTTCACCAGGAGCGCCTGTGAGACCGCCGGGACCAGTGCCAGCCCTCCGAGGAGTCCGGCAACGGCCCAGCGGGATCGCGGCGACCCGTAGGCGAGGGCGGCCAGAGCCAGCATTCCCGCGATGGCGGACCACAGCACGACCACCCAGCCCAGTGTGGGCGTGTCGAGCCAGCCGAACTTGCCCACCCAGCCGCTGGCGTAGTCGAAGGTGTTGTCCAGCATCCACGAGAAGGTGTCGAGCGGTGTGTTCGACGTCTGGGGGGGAGCCGTGGAGCTGATGCCCTTGGGCAGGACGAAGTAGGCGGCGCTGACCACGGCGATCAGGGCCGTGCCGCCCACGGCGACGCGCCCGGCGACCGACCGGAGGAGTTCGCGGCCGACCTCGCGGTCGACGAGGAAGAACAGCAGCAGGATGATCGCGGCGAGCCAGCCGAGAGCGATCGAACGCGTGTTGCAGAGGAAGAACACGGCGACGAGGAAGGCGGCGACCCACCACCATCGTCGGGAGCCCTCCGCCCGGCGGGTGACCAGGAGCGCGCCCCAGGAGGTGGCCGCGATGGCGGCGGCGATCTCCACACCACTGGGGTTGACCATGCCGCCGAGATAGAGGGCGACCGGAGTGGTTGCGGCAGCAAGCCCGATGGACGCGAAGCGTCCGCGTGTCTGCTGCAGGGCGGCGAAAGCGGACGCAATGAGGCCAGATGTCAGGAGGGCGAGGACCAGCCGCATCGCATAGAACGCCGGCGCGCCGCTGAGGAAGAGCGTCGGGAGCCCTGCGATGAAGAAGGCCACGGGGGAGTTGAGGGTCGATGTCGTGACCCAGTCGACAGGAGTCTGGTCGTGCCCTGGCCAGCGCGCACAGTCGGCAGGGACCGCCGGGTCCGGGGTGAAGCAGTTGGGCAGGGTGCGGGAGTCCGCCACCCAGCGGGGAACGACCACCTCGGTCGCCCCCGGGTACTGGGACGACGGCGGCCCGACGACCTGTCCTCGCACCACCGCGGCGGCCTGGATGACGTGCGAGGGCTCGTCGGGCGAGGCCATCAGGGGCGTCGCGATCGCCCACAGTGCCGACAGGGCGAAGACGATCGCCCAGCACGCGAAGAACGCGCGGACGAAGGGGCGGCGCGCGCGTCGACCGCCCTGTGGTGCAGCTCTCATGTCCCCCGAAGTTCCTGTGACTCTCGCGCCGACATTCCCCGCGCGAGCAGGAGCGAGCATACACGAGAGCCTGCACGGGACCAGGCCGCCGCCCAGCGGAACGACCCGGCATAGGCTGGCTGCATGGAACAGCGCATCCTCGGAGGGACCGGCCGCGAGGTCTCGGTCGTCGGACTCGGCACGTGGCAGCTCGGAGCGGACTGGGGCGACGTCTCCGAGGACGAGGCGCTCGCCGTGCTGGAGGCCGCGGCGGAGTCCGGCGTCACCTTCTTCGACACCGCCGACGTCTACGGCGACGGCCGGAGCGAGCAGCTCATCGGCCGGTTCATCACCGAGCATCCGGAACTCCCGCTGACCGTCGCCACCAAGATGGGCCGGCGCGAGGCGCAGGACCCGGCGAACTTCACGCTGGCGAAGTTCCGCGAGTGGACCGACCGCTCGCGCCGCAACCTCGGCGTCGATCGGCTGGACCTCGTGCAGCTGCACTGCCCTCCCACGCCCGTCTTCTCCACCGAGGCCGTCTACGACGCGCTCGACACCCTGGTCGAGGAGGGCGCGATCGAGAACTACGGCGTCAGCGTCGAGACGGTGGACGAGGCGCTCGCCGCGATCGCGCGGCCGGGCACCGCGACGGTGCAGATCATCCTCAACGCGTTCCGCCTCAAGCCGCTCGACCGCGTGCTGCCCGCCGCGCGCGAGGCCGGGGTCGGCATCATCGCGCGCGTGCCGCTCGCGTCGGGTCTGCTGAGCGGTCGCTACACCGCGGACACGACGTTCGCCGCGGACGACCACCGCACGTACAACCGTCACGGCGAGGCCTTCGACGTCGGCGAGACGTTCTCCGGCGTCGACTTCGAGGAGGGCGTCGCCGCCGCTCACGAGTTCGCGGAGCTCGTGCCGGACGGCGTGACGCCCGCGCAGGCCGCGATCGCGTGGATCATCGCGCAGGAGGGCGTGACGACGGTCATCCCGGGCGCGCGCTCCCCGGAGCAGGCGCGAGCGAACGCCGCCGCCGGCGCCGTCCGCCTCCCCGTCGGCTTCGACGAGGGCGTGCACCGGATCTACGACGCGCACTTCCGCGCCGCCGTCCACCCGCGCTGGTAGCGCCGAGTGGTGACATCTCGTCACCACCCGACCGAAAATGCCGCGATTGCTCACCATTCGAGGCCCAATGCTCGGCGGAGACGGCTCAGGAGGGGGTCCGGGGATGTGAGGTCGGCGGCGGTGACGCGGAGGACGCGCCAGCCGAGGTTCTCCAAGCGGCCCTGACGGTGGATGTCTTTGCGCCACTGCGCCTTGTTGATGCGGTGGTGGTCGCCCTCGTATTCGACGGCGACGCGGTGATCGGGATAGGCCAGGTCCACACGGGCGACGAAGCGGGCCTCATGGTCGAAGACGCTGTAGTTCAGCGTTGACGGCGGGAGCCCCGCGTCGTGGAGCACGACTCGGAGCATGCTCTCGCTCGGCGATTCGGACCCCGCGCGCACGAGCGGCAGCGCCTGCCGTGCGGTCGACAGCCCTCGGCGGCCGGCCGACATCGCAAGTGCCTCGCCCAGCGATCCGATGCTCGTCAGACGCTGCGTCACCAGGAAGTCGCCGGCGGCGACGAGCTCGGGACGGGTGAGCGTCGCCGCAGCGTCCACCCAGCACTGTGCAGGCTCGATCAGCGGGAGACCGCGGTATGGGCTGACACGCACCTGCTGGGCCACATGTCCGACCACGCCGGCGATTTGCGGCGCGCGGGCGGGAGCGGAGACCGTGACGTGAATGCGCGGATCGTCTCGGACCCGCAGCGGGAGCGGTGCACCGTACAGCTCGAGGGCGGTCACGTGACTGAACGCTATGTCGGCGCGGTGAAGCCGCAGGGCGTGGCAGCGCGGGCGGAGTCCGGCACTGGCGCGCACGCGGAAACCGCGGACCGGCCGGGCGAGGTCGGCGCCGCGAAGGCGGCTCTAGGTGACCCCCAGCGCCTGGGCGTCGGCGATCGAGAACGCCGTCCGGCTCAGGCGGCCGGGCAGGGGAGTTGAGGTGCGAGCCATGCCCACACCCTGCCCGCATCCGCCCAACCTCGCCGAAATCTCTCCACAGCCCACCACCGAGTGGTGAGTTATCGCGGTTATTCCGGCCGAGTGGTGACGTTATGTCACCACTCGGCGCTCGGCCCGGGGGACGGAGGGCGGAACGGGCGGGCAGGGGCCGGGGCGCGGTCAGGAGGGCTGGACGGGGACGGGCTCGGTGTCGGGGATGGGGGAGGCGTCGCGGCCGCGGAGGTCGGGGTGGATGCGGTGCGCGAGGGCGGGGACGACGAAGCCGACGAGGGCGAAGGCGGCGGCGACCACGAACGCGCCGACCGCGCCGACGCCGTCGATGAGGAAGCCCGCGACGGCGGAGCCGAGGGCGGCGCCGATGAGCTGGCCGGTGCCGACCCAGCCGTAGGCCTCCGCCGTGTCCGAGAACTTGACGCTCGCGGACACGATCGCGAACAGCACCGCGAGCGCGGGGGCGATGCCGAGCCCGGCGATGAGCAGCGTGACCGAGAGGCCCCACCACGACCACAGCATGAACGTCGACAGCACGACGCCGACGAACACGATCAGCATGCGGCGCGCGGTCGCCCACGGTCCGATCGGGATATGGCCGAAGGCCAGGCCGCCGACGAGCGACCCCAGCGACCATATGGCCAGCACGATGCCGGCGAGCGGGGACCCCTCGCCGAAGGTGGCGACGACGCCCGCCTCGACCGCGGAGCAGGAGCCGATCAGCAGGAAGCCGACGACCGTCGCCAGCAGCACGGGCGGCCGGGCGAGCACGGTTCCGAAGCGTCGCTTGCTGCGCGGGATGCGCACGCGGCCGACCTCGGGCGACGAGATGAACCAGAAGCCTCCCGCCAGCATGATGGCCACCGACATGAGGATGCCCTCGACCGTGCCGATCTGGGTGGAGACGAACGTGATCGCGACCGGGCCGGCGATCCAGATGATCTCCTGCGCCGACGCGTCGAGCGAGAACAGCGGCGTCAGCTGGCGCGAGTTGACCATCTTGGGGTAGATGGTGCGCACGGCGGGCTGGATGGGCGGCATGCTCAGGCCGGCGAAGAAGGCGATCGCCATCGTGACGGGCACCGGCATGACGAACAGGCCGATCGCCGCGACGGCCGCGGAGCAGAGCGCGAGGGTCGTCCACAGCACCGTGCGCATGCCGAGCACGCCCATCAGCCGGCTCGTCATCGGGCCGGCGATCGCCTGGCCGATGCTCATCGCGCCGAGCACGAGGCCGGCCGCGCCGTAGGAGTGGTGGACGCGCTCGATGTGGAGCAGGAAGGCCAGCGAGAGCATGCCGAACGGGAATCGCGCGGTGAGCTGAGCGGCGATGATGCGGGCGACGCCCGGCGTCTTCAGAAGGCTCGAATACGTGCTCACAACAGTCAACACTAGTGGTCCGCGGTGGCGCGTCCAGGGGTCTCCACAGGGCGGCGTACCCCGTTCACGGGGTGTGGAAACTGTGCATAACTTCTCCCCATCTGTGGATGACACGCCCACTAGATGTGGGGGAGTGGAAATGTCGGACCCCCGCTATATAGTGGTCGAGCACGAAGAGCCGGACGAGCGTCGCAGACGCCCGACGTCGCGGTTCCGTGGGGTTTTCCGCCGTCTGATCGGCACATCGAAGAGGGAGAGACAGTGGGTATCACAGTCGTCAAGCGCAACGGCGAGCGCGAGCCGTACGACGCCAACAAGATCAACCTGGCCATCGAGAACGCGGCCCAGGGTCTTGACGAGAACATCACCTGGGTGACGCAGATCGCCAGCGAGCTCGAACTCACGCTGTTCGACGGCATCACGACGCAGCAGCTCGACGAGGCGGTCATCCAGGTCGCGCTCCAGAACGTGAAGGACGACCCGGCGTTCGACACCGTCGCCGCACGCCTCCTCCTCAAGACGATCTACAAGCGCGTCCTCGGCGACTACGAGAGCCACGACGAGCTCGTGCGGCTCCACGCCGAGCGCTTCCGCGCCTACATCGAGCGCGGCGTCGCCGAGACCCTGCTCGACGGCCGCTTCACCACCGCCTTCGACCTCGACCGCCTCGCGGGCTACCTCGACCCCTCGCGCGACGAGCTGCTGAAATACATCGGCGTCGTCACCCTCAACAACCGCTACGGCATCAAGGCGCGCAACGGCGACTCGCTCGAGGTGCCGCAGTTCTTCTGGATGCGCATCGCGATGGGCCTCTCCCTCAACGAGGCCGACCCCACCAGTCACGCGATCGCCTTCTACGACAAGATGTCCAAGCTCGAGTACCTCGCGGCCGGCTCCACGCTGGTCAACGCGGGCACCGCCTACCCGCAGCTCTCCAACTGCTTCGTGATGGAGATGCAGGACGACATCGAGCACATCGCCAAGAGCGTGCGCGACGTCATGTGGCTCACCAAGGGCACCGGCGGCATCGGCCTCTCGGTCACCAAGCTCCGTGCGCAGGGCTCGCCCATCCGCTCGAACAACACCACCTCCACCGGCCCGATCCCGTTCATGCACACGATCGACTCGGTGCTGCGCGCGGTCAGCCGCGGCGGCAAGAAGTTCGGCGCCCTCTGCTTCTACATGGAGAACTGGCACATGGACTTCCCGGAGTTCCTCGACCTCCGCCAGAACTCCGGTGACCCCTACCGCCGCACCCGCACCGCCAACACCGCGGTGTGGATCAGCGACGAGTTCATGAAGCGCGTCCAGAACGACGAGGACTGGTACCTCTTCGACCCGCTGGAGGTCGCCGACCTCAACGAGCTGTACGGCAAGGCGTTCTCCGAGCGCTACGCGCACTACATCGCCGAGGCCGAGGCCGGCAACCTGCGGATGTTCAAGAAGATCAGCGCCCGCGCGCAGTTCAAGGACATCCTGATGAGCCTGCAGACCACCAGCCACCCGTGGCTGACCTGGAAGGACACGATCAACAACCGAGCCCTCAACAACAACACGGGCACGATCCACCTCTCCAACCTCTGCACCGAGATCACGCTGCCGCAGGACCGCGACAACGTCTCGGTCTGCAACCTGGCGTCCATCAACCTGAGCCGCCACCTGGTCGACGGGAAGATGGACTGGGCCCGCATCGAGGAGAGCGCCCGTCAGGCGGTCCGCCAGCTCGACAACCTGATCGACATCACGGTCTCGAGCGTTCCGGAGGCCGACTTCTCCAACCAGCAGAACCGCGCCATCGGCCTGGGCGTCATGGGCTTCACCGACGTCGTCGAGAAGCTCGGCCTCAGCTACGAGAGCGAGGAGGCGTACGCCCTGATCGACGAGATCATGGAGCACGTCTCGTACGCCGCCATCGACGAGAGCGCCGACCTGGCGCAGGAGCGCGGCGCGTACCCGAACTTCGAGGGCTCGCGCTGGTCGAAGGGTCTCGTGCCCTACGACTCGATCGCGCTCACCGAGGCCGACCGCGGCACGCCCATCACGGTGGACCGCACCATCCGCCTCGACTGGGACCGCCTGCGCGAGAAGGTCAAGGGCGGCATGCGCAACGCGACGCTCATGGCCATCGCGCCGACCGCGTCGATCGGTCTCGTCGCCGGCACCACCCCGGGCTTCGACCCGCAGTTCTCGCAGATCTTCAGCCGGTCGACCTCGTCGGGCAAGTTCCTCGAGGTCAACCGCAACCTGGTCGAGACCCTGCAGGAGCGCGGGATCTGGCAGGACGTCCGCGAGTCGATCCTGCGGTCGCAGGGCGACATCCAGAACATCGCGGAGATCCCGGACGAGGTGAAGGCCACGTTCAAGACGAGCTTCCAGCTCTCGCCGTACGCCTTCATCGAGGTCGCGGCCCGTGCGCAGAAGTGGATCGACCAGGCGATCAGCCGCAACATGTACCTCGAGACGCGTGACCTCGGCGACATGATGGACATCTACTACGCGGCCTGGGAGAAGGGCGTCAAGACGACGTACTACCTCCACATGAAGCCGCGTCACCAGGCCGAGCAGTCGACCGTCAAGGTCAACAAGGCCGAGGAGATCTCGGGCGGCCGCAAGGGCTTCGCGTCCGTCGGAGCCGCCGCTCCGGCCTCCGCACCCGCGGTCACCGAGACGGCTCCGGCCGCCGCTCCCGCTCGCCGTGGCTTCGGCTTCGGCGGCCTCACCTCGAACAACGCCGCGGGTGGTGAGAACAAGTGAACAGCACCAAGATCGAGGAGTACTACGTGCCGGTCGACCCGATGGACTACCTACAGTGCGAGTCCTGCCAGTAACCCGCGAGAAGTAACAAGAGGAGAGACACGACGATGGGGATTCTGGGCACCGGAATCGAAGAGGGCCTGCTGCTCAAGCCCGTGACGTACCAGTGGGCGATGGACCTGTACGACCAGGCCGTGGCCAACACGTGGTTCCCGAACGAGATCCAGCTCGGTGAGGACATCGCCGACTTCAAGCGGATGACGGACGAGGAGCGCCACGCCGTCACCTTCCTGATGAGCTACTTCAACCCGAACGAGCTGCTGGTCAACAAGGCGCTGGCCTTCGGCGTCTACCCCTACATCAACGCGGCGGAGGCGCACCTCTACCTCGCCAAGCAGATGTGGGAGGAGGCGAACCACTGCATGTCGTTCGAGTACGTCCTCGAGACGTTCCCGATCGACCGCGAGCAGGCCTACAACTCCCACGTCGACGTGCCGTCGATGGCGAAGAAGGAGGAGTTCGAGGTCCGCTTCATCAAGCGGATGACCGAGCAGGCGCTCGACATCACGACGACCGAGGGCAAGCAGGACTTCATCCGCAACCTGGTGGCGTACAACGTCATCCTGGAGGGGATCTGGTTCTACTCGGGCTTCATGGTGGCGCTGTCGTTCCGCCAGCGGAACCTGCTGCGCAACTTCGGGTCGCTGATCGACTGGGTGGTGCGCGACGAGTCGCTGCACCTCAAGTTCGGCATCAACCTCATCCTGACGGTGCTGGAGGAGAACCCCGACCTGCAGACGCCGGAGTTCGCGAACGAGATCCGTCAGATGATCCTCGACGCCGTCGAGATGGAGGAGCAGTACAACCGCGACCTCCTGCCGGGCGGCATCCTGGGCCTCAACGCCAACTACATCAACCAGTACGTGAAGTACCTGGCCGACCGCCGTCTGGAGGAGCTGGGCTTCGAGGCCGAGTACAAGGTCTCCAACCCGGCCAAGTGGATGGCGACGGCCAACGACACGCTGGAGCTGGTGAACTTCTTCGAGTCCACCAACACCTCCTACGAGTCGAACGCCAAGGCGTCCACCGGACGCTGAGATGACCACGGAGACCTCTCCGCTCATCACCGCCGCCGCGCTGGATGTCGCTCTCGGGGCCGAGTCCCTGTGGAGCGGCGCCGGCCGGCGGCGTTCGGCGTGGCGCGTGCTCGACGTGCGCTGGAAGCTCGGCGGCCCTCCCGGACGGGAGGAGTTCGAGCGCGGCCACATCCCGGGCGCCGTCTACGTCGACCTCGACACCGAGCTCGCCGGCCACGGCGCACCCACCGACGGGCGCCACCCGCTGCCGAGCGAGCACGACTTCCAGGCGGCCGCGCGCCGCTGGGGGCTGAACGACGGCGACGCGGTCGTGGTCTACGACGACGCCGCCGGCACCTCCGCCGCGCGCGCCTGGTGGCTGCTGCGGCACGCGGGCGTGCGCGACGTGCGCGTCCTCGACGGCGGCATCGCCGCGTGGCGCGACGCCGGCCTGCCCCTCGCGACCGGGCCGGCGCCGGCGCCCGTCCCCGGCACCCTCACCGTGCGCTTCGGCGACCTGCCGACCCTCGACGCGGACGCCGTGGCCGCGTTGGCGGCCGACCCCGACGCCGTCCTGCTCGACGCGCGCGCCGGCGAGCGGTTCCGCGGCGAGGTCGAGCCGGTCGATCCGCGTCCCGGCCACATCCCGGGCGCTGTGAGCGCGCCGACGACGGACAATGTCGACGGGGCCGGCCGGATTCGCCCCGCGGCCGACCTGCGGTCGCGCTTCTCCGCCCTGGGCGTTCGCCCCGACACACCCGTGGGCGTCTACTGCGGCTCCGGTGTGACCGCGGCCCACGAGGCGCTCGCGATGGTCGTCGCCGGCCTGCCGATGCCGGCGCTCTATGCGGGCTCGTACTCCGCGTGGTCGAACGACCCGGAGCGGGCCGTCGCCACCGGCAACCGATAGCGAACCGAGACCCGTGCGGCTCCCGCCGCCGACGGGGTCCCGTTCCGTGGCCGAAGAGACCGCAAACGGTGGATTTCGGCGTCCAGGCGGCCGAAATCTTCCGGAAACCTCCGCGAAAAACGCTGTTCCCTGCGCGAATTAGTGTTGAGGCGCGGCCCCGCCGCTGGGGTATCCTCCCCTTACCCTTGCTATACGCAGACCATTCCTGCACCAGGAAGAAGGACAACGACAACATGCGCATCCGAACCGCGGCCCCCATCGCCGCAGTCGCCGCCGTTGCAGCGCTCGCGCTCACCGGTTGTGTCGACAATTCCACCCCGTCCTCCGGCTCAACGTCGAGCGCGGCGGACGTGAAGAAGGACGACTCGCTCGCCAAGCAGCTCCCGCAGAGCATCAAGGACTCGGGCAAGATCGTCGTCGGCATGGACAACACCTACCCGCCGAACGAGTTCAAGGACGACAACCAGCAGCCCGTCGGCTGGGAGGTCGACCTCGCCAACGCCATCGCGGCCAAACTGGGCGTGAAGACGAGCTTCGCCATCGCGAAGTTCGACAACATCATCCCGAGCATCACCGGCGGCAAGGACGACTACGGCATGTCGTCCTTCACCGACACCACCGAGCGCGAGCAGCAGGTCGACTTCGTCAACTACTACTCGGCCGGCATCCTGTGGGCTGCCCAGAAGGGCAAGAACATCGACCCGGACAACGCGTGCGGTCTGAAGGTCGCCGTCCAGTCGACCACCTATGAGGACACCGACGAGGTTCCGGCCAAGTCCAAGAAGTGCACGGATGAGGGCAAGCCCGCCATCCAGGCGCTGCGCTACGACACCCAGGACGACGCGACCAACGCGGTCATCCTCGGCAAGGCGGACGCCCTCAGCGCCGACTCGCCTGTGACCCTGTACGCGATCTCGAAGTCGAACGGCAAGCTGGAAGCCGCCGGCAAGACCTTCGACCAGGCGCCCTACGGCCTCCCGGTCAAGAAGGGCTCCGAGCTCGGCCCGCTGCTGCAGAAGACGGTCCAGGCGCTGATCGACGACGGCACCTACAAGAAGATCCTCGAGAAGTGGCACGTCGCCGACGGCGCGGTCGAGAAGGCCGACTTCAACGCCGCCTCGAAGGGCTGACCTTCATGTCGCAGAGCAACACCGCCCGGCCGGCGACGGGATCCGTCCCGTCGCCGGCGGGCTCCCGCTCCGAGCCGATCAAGGCGATCAAGCTCAAGCACCCGTGGCGGATCGTCTTCGCCGTCATCCTGATCCTGCTGCTGGTGTGGTTCATCGTCGACGCCGCCCAGCGCTCCGCGTACGGCTGGCAGTACGTCGGCAAGTACGTCTTCGACAAGCGCATCAGCGCCGCTGCGCTCGTGACCCTCGAACTCACCGTCTTCTCGATGATCATCGGCGTCATCCTGGGCCTCATCCTGGCGGTGATGCGCCAGTCGCCGAACCCCGTCGTGAAGTCGGTCGCGTGGGTGTACCTGTGGATCTTCCGCGGGACCCCGGTCTACGTGCAGCTGGTCTTCTGGGGCCTGTTCTCGCTGATCTACCCGCACATCTTCCTCGGCGTGCCGTGGACGAACATCGGGGTGGACCTCAACCTCGGGTTCATGCAGAACGCGTTCATCATCGCCATCGTCGGCCTCGCCCTCAACGAGGCCGCCTATATGGCGGAGATCGTTCGTGCCGGCCTGCTCTCGGTCGACAAGGGCCAGGAGGAGGCGGCCACCGCGCTCGGCATGTCCTGGGGCCAGACCATGCGTCGTATCGTCATCCCGCAGGCCATGCGCGTGATCATTCCGCCGACCGGCAACGAGGTCATCTCGATGCTGAAGACCACGTCGCTGGTCGCGGCGATCCCGCTCACCACCGACCTGTACGGCGTCGCGCGCGACATCTCGGCGGTGACGTACACGCCCATCCCGCTGCTGATCGTGGCGTCGCTCTGGTACCTGCTCTTCACGTCCATCCTCATGGTCGGGCAGTACTTCCTGGAGAAGCGCTTCTCCCGCGGCGTGAACGCACGGCGGCCCGACCGCAACGACCCCGCCCTCGCGACCGGCGCCCTGCCGGCCGCGGGCGCGCCCGACGGAAACGACCTCGGAGGCAAGGGATGACCGACACGACGACCGCACCCATGGTGCTGGCGGAGGGCGTCTCGAAGAGCTTCGGCTCCAACGAGGTGCTCAAGAGCATCGACCTGAAGGTGAACCAGGGCGAGGTGCTGTGCATCATCGGTCCGTCGGGCTCCGGCAAGTCGACGTTCCTGCGCTGCATCAACCACCTGGAGCGGGTGGACGCCGGCCGGCTCTCGGTCGACGGCGAGATCGTCGGCTACCGCCAGCACGGCGACAAGCTGTACGAGCTCAAGCCGAAGGAGGCCGCCCGACAGCGCCGCGAGATCGGGATGGTGTTCCAGCGGTTCAACCTGTTCCCGCACATGACGGCGCTGGAGAACATCATCGAGGCGCCCATGCGCGTCAAAGGCATCTCGAAGGTGAAGGCGGTGGAGCGGGCGAACGAGCTCCTCGCCCGCGTCGGCCTGTCCGACAAGGGCGACCACTACCCGTCGCAGCTCTCCGGCGGCCAGCAGCAGCGCGTCGCGATCGCCCGGGCGCTCGCGATGGACCCCAAGCTGATGCTGTTCGACGAGCCGACGTCGGCACTCGACCCGGAACTCGTCGGCGAGGTGCTCGACGTGATGAAGGGCCTGGCGGCCAGCGGCATGACCATGGTGGTCGTGACGCACGAGATGGGCTTCGCCCGTGAGGTGGCCGACGAGCTGGTCTTCATGGACGGCGGCGTCGTCGTCGAGTCCGGCGACCCGCGCGAGGTGCTCAGCAACCCGCAGCACCAGCGGACGCAGGCCTTCCTGTCGAAGGTGCTCTAGCCGCCGCAGACGAACACGGTGAGCGGGCGTCTCCGGTCTGACAGAATCGTCGGATGGACATCGACGCCCGCTCCGCCCGTCCCGTCGTCTTCGTGACCGGCGCCAGCCGGCCGGGCACGATCGGCGCGGCCATCGCCCGCAACCAGGCCTCGATGGGCTTCGACGTCGCCTTCGGGTACTGGGACGGCTACGACGCCGACATGCCGTGGGGCGCGGATCCCGCGCAGCACGAGGCGCTCGCGGAGGAACTGCGTTCGCTCGGCGCCCGCGCGCTTCCCGTGCCCGTCGACCTCGCCGATCCGGAGGCGCCGGCCGCGGCGATCGCGCGCGTCCGGGAGGAGCTCGGGCCGGTGCTGGCGCTCGTGGCGAGCCATGGGCACTCGGTCGACAGCGGCGTCCTGGACACCAGCGTGGAGGCGTTCGACCGGCACTTCGCGGTCAACACGCGCGGCACCTGGCTGCTGATCAAGGCGTTCGCCGAGCAGTTCGAGCCCGGGCTCGCGGGGCTCGGACGCATCGTCGCGCTGACCAGCGACCACACCGCGCACAACCTGCCGTACGGTGCGAGCAAGGGCGCCCTCGACCGCATCGTCATGGCCGCCGCCGTCGAGCTGGCGCACCTCGGCATCACCGCGAACCTGGTCAACCCGGGCCCGATCGACACCGGCTGGATGACGCCCGAGCTGGCCGAGGCCCTCGCTGCGGAGACCGCCCTCGGCCGCCTCGGCCGCCCGCAGGACACCGCCGACCTCGTCGCCTTCCTGCTCTCGGTCAGCGGCGGCTGGGTCACCGGCCAGCTCCTCCACTCCAACGGCGGCTTCCACCTCCCCGTCTGACCCACCATCGATTCCTCGATTAATCCGCGTTTGGGCGCCCACGACCCGGATTTATCGAGGAAGCGATTATGAGGGGGTGAGGAGTTTGCGGAGGCGGGGGAGGGAGGCGGTCTCGGCGGTGCCGAGGGACTGGGCGAAGAGGGAGACGCGGAACTCCTCCAGCATCCAGCGCGCGTGCACGAGGGCGGGCGGCGAGCCGGGCGCGGGCGGGATGCGGCCGCCGGCGTCGGTGTAGAGGGCGACCGCGGTCTCCACCTGGGTCTGCCAGGCGCGGTCGCGGCCCGGGTTCGTCGGCAGCGCCTGCATCCGCTGCGTGATGCCGGTGAGGTAGCGGGGGAGGTGGCGCAGCTGCTCCAGCCCGGTCGGGGAGACGAAGCCCGGGTACACCAGCCCCGCGAGCTGGCCCTTCGCGTCGTTGAGTGCCGGCAGGTAGGTCAGCGCCGTCACGGCCGAGATCGCCTTCTCGGCGGCCCGGGCGGCGGTGAGGATGCGCGTGACGAGCGCGACCGTCTCGAACATCGCGTCCATCACGATGCCCGAGACCCGGTCGCGTACGGCCTCGAACTCGGCGCGCATGAAGACCTGGCCGTCCGGCTTCATCCGATACAGCACCGAGTCGACCACGGCGAGCAGGCAGTCGTCGAACAGCGCCTTCGTGTTCGGGTACGGGCTGGCCGCGAGGGTCAGCTTCTCGTTCGAGGTCAGGTGCTGCTGCACATAGGCGACGGGCGACGGGATGCTGGCGAGCAGCAGCCGCCGCACCCCGCCGGGCATCGCGCGCGCCTGCTCGGCGGGTGTGCCCATCAGGCGGATGCTCACCGAGTCGCCGTCGTCGACCAGCGCCGGGTAGGCGCGGATGACGTTCTTGGTGCCGCCCGGCCCGGTGTGCGTCGAGTCGACGAATCGCGGAAGCTCGTCGAAGTTCCAGGTGGTGAGGCCCGCGCGCTCGATCGCGTTGGGCGTGCGCGCCTCCGCCACCTTCGCGACCGAGTCGCGGGCGCGTGACCGCAGCCGGTCCTGCAGAGCCGCCAGGTCTTTGCCGGACGCGAGCGGCCGGCCCCGCTCGCCGATCACCTGGAACGTGGGCCGCAGGTGCGGCGGCAGCCGGTCGAGGTCGAAGTCGCTCCCGCTCACGCGCGAACCGGTGAGCCGCGAGATGGTCGCCGCGAGGGTGTCCGCCAGTGTTCCGGCCGGACGCTCGCCCTCGTGGGCGCGCATCCCCGCGGTGCCCGCGAGCTCGCCGAGCAGCCGCTGCGCCCAGTCGGCGGCGGGCACGACCTGGCGCCGGATCGCCTTCGGCAGCGACTTGATCATCGCCGTCACCAGCTCGTGGCGAAGGCCGGGGACCTGCCAGTCGAAGCCGTCGGGCAGGAGACCGGCGAGCAGCGGGAGCGGCACCTGGACGGTCACGCCGTCGTCCTCCGCGCCCGGCTCGAACCGGTAGCGCAGTGTCAGCCGCTGGTCGCCCTGCCGCCACACCGGCGGGAAGGCCTCCTCGTCGACGTCCGCCGCGTCTTGGTCGAGCAGCGCCTCGGGCGTCATGGTGAGGAGGTCGGGGGTCTCCTGCCGTGCCTTCTTCCACCAGCCTTCGAAGGAGCGCGTCGACACCACGTCTGCCGGGATGCGCTTGTCGTAGAACTCGAAGACGGCCTCGTCGTCGTTCAGGATGTCGCGGCGGCGCGTCCGCTCCTCCAGCTCGCGCAGCTCGGCCCGCAGCTTCCGGTTGGCGCGGTCGAACGCCTGATGCGAATCCCACTCCCCGTCGACGAGCGCATGCCGGATGAAGAGCTCGCGGGACAGCTCCGCGTCGACCCGGGCGTACTGCACGCGCCGGCGCGGGATGATCGGCACGCCGAACAGCGTGACCCGCTCGTAGGCGACGACCGCGCCCTGGTTCTTCTCCCAGTGCGGCTCGCTGTACTGCCGCTTGCACAGGTCGCCCGCGATCGGCTCGGCCCAGGCCGGATCGATGGCCGCGTTCATCCGCGCGAAGAGCCGGGAGGTCTCCACCAGCTCGGCGCTCATCACGGCGTTCGGCTGCTTCTTGGCCAGGGTCGAGCCGGGGAAGATCACGAACCGGGTCTGCCGCGCGCCGAGGTACTCGGCCTGACGGGAGCGCGGGCCGGCCTTCGCGGAGGCGCCGCCGCGCGGGTTCGACCCGGTGTCGCGGGCGTCCTTGAGCCCGATGTGCGAGAGCAGGCCCGCGAGCAGCGACTTGTGGATGCCGTCCGGGTTCACCGATGGCTCGCCGATCGTCAGGCCCAGCGGCTTGGCGAGCTGCCGCAGCTGGCGGTAGACGTCCTGCCACTCCCGCACCCGGAGGAAGTTGAGGTACTCGGCCTTGCACAGCCGCCGGAAGGCGCTCGACGAGAGCTCGCGCTGCTGCTCCTCCAGGTAGTTCCAGAGGTTCAGCAGGGTGAGGAAGTCGCTCGTCGGGTCGGCGAACCGGGCGTGCTTCTCGTCGGCGCTGCCGCGCTTCTCGACCGGACGCTCGCGCGGGTCCTGGATGGTGAGGCCCGCGACGATCGCCATGACCTCGCGCGAGGTGTTGTGCCGCTTCGACTCGACCACCATGCGGGCGAATCGCGGGTCGATCGGCAGCTGGGCCAGCTGGCGGCCGACGGGGGTGAGTCTGTATTCGCCTCGTCCTGCTACGCGACTCGCGGAGTCTTCCGCGGCATTCTGGCTGCCGCCCTTCGCAACGCTCCGCGTTGCGCCTTTGCCCGTGGTGATCGCGCCTAGCTCTGTGAGCAGGTCGAGGCCGTCCTTGATGCCGCGCGAGTCCGGCGGCGTGAGGAACGGGAACGCGGCGATGTCGCCCAGCCCGAGCGAGATCATCTGCAGGATGACCGCCGCCAGGTTGGTGCGAAGGATCTCCGGCTCGGTGAACTCCGGACGCTTGGCGAAGTCCTCCTCGGAGTACAGCCGGATGGCGATGCCGTCGCTGGTGCGCCCCGAGCGGCCGGAGCGCTGGTTGGCGCTGGCCTGCGAGATCGCCTCGATGGGGAGCCGCTGCACCTTGGCGCGCGTGCTGTAGCGGCTGATGCGGGCCGTGCCGGCATCCACGACGTACTTGATGCCGGGGACCGTGAGGCTTGTCTCGGCGACATTGGTGGCGAGCACCACGCGGCGGCGGATGCCCGGCGTCGTCGAGCGCTGGAACACGCGATGCTGCTCGGCCTCCGACAGCCGCCCGTAGAGCGGGAGGACCTCGGTGCCGGGCAGGTTGCGGCCGCGGATCGCGTCGGCGGCGTCCCGGATCTCGTTCTCTCCGGAGAGGAAGACCAGCACGTCGCCGGGCGCCTCCCTGGCGAGCTCGTCGAGCGCGTCGTTGATGCCCTGCAGGTAGTCGCGGTCGGCGGTGGGGACCGGGTCCGGGTCGTCGTCGTCCTCCTCCTCCAGCGCCTCGGCGACGAGTGGACGGTAGCGGAGCTCGACGGGGTAGGTGCGGCCGGAGACCTCGACGATCGGCGCCGGCGTGCCGTCGGCCGCGGCGAAGTGCGCGGCGAAGCTCTCCGGGTCGATGGTGGCGGAGGTGATGATCACCTTGAGGTCGGGACGCTTCGGGAGCAGCTGCTTGAGGTAGCCGAGCAGGAAGTCGATGTTGAGGCTGCGTTCGTGCGCCTCGTCGATGATGATCGTGTCGTAGGCCCGCAGCATCCGATCGCGCCGCAGCTCGTTCAGGAGGATGCCGTCGGTCATCAGCTTGATGCGCGTCTGCTTCGAGACCCGGTCGGTGAACCGCACCTGGTAGCCGACGAGCTCGCCGACCTGCTGCCCGAGCTCCTCGGCGATGCGTTCCGCGATCGTGCGCGCCGCGAGCCTGCGGGGCTGCGTGTGGCCGATGCTCTCCCGGCCGAGCTCCAGCGCGATCTTCGGCAGCTGGGTGGTCTTGCCCGACCCCGTGGCGCCCGCGACGATGACCACCTGGTTGTCGCGGATGGCGCGCGCGATGTCGTCCCGCTTGCGGCTGACGGGCAGCTCGGGCGGGAAGGTGATGCGGGGGAGGGTGTCGGCGGAGGACATGAGCCCTCCAGTCTACCGTTCGGGGGCGTTGCCCTGCGGCCGCGGAGGACGTAGGTTCGGCTCAACCCGGATCGGTTCCGGCGTCGACGAGGACGAGGAGAACCCATGAGTCATGGCTATGCCACCATGTCGGTCGCGAGCATCCTGGCGGAGACGGCGCACAGGTCGCCCGACAACGTCGCGCTGATCTTCGCGGGCCGTGAGATCCGCTACGGCGAGCTGTGGGACCAGACCCGCTCGTACGCCGGCGCACTGCGCGACCTCGGCGTCGGGCCGGGGGACAAGGTGGCGCTGATGCTGCCGAACGTGCCCGACTTTCCGCGCGCCTACTACGCGGTGCTCGCCCTCGGCGCGGTGGTGGTCCCGATCCACGCGCTGCTGAAGGCGGAGGAGATCGCGTACGTGCTGCGCGACTCGGGGTCCGAGCTGCTGATCTGCGCCGCGCCGCTGCTCGCCGAGGGGGCGCGCGGGGCCGGGCTCGCCGGCGTCCCGACGATCTCGGTGCTGGTGCCGGACGAGCTGGTCGAGCAGCTGCCGTTCCCGCGGCTGGAGGAGCTCGCCGCCGCCGCGGAGCCGATCGCGACGTACGAGCCGCGCGAGCCGCTCGACACGGCGACCATCCTGTACACCAGCGGCACCACCGGCAAGCCGAAAGGCGCGGAGGGCTGCCACTTCTCGCTGGTCGAGCAGGTCAACGTGCTGCTCTCCGGCACGCTCGACCTCGAGCCGAGCGACCGGATCCTCGGCTGCCTGCCGCTGTTCCACACCTTCGGGCAGACCTGCGTGATGAACATGGGCTTCCGCGCGGGCGCGGCCGTCGTCTTGGTGCCGAAGTTCGACGGCGCGACCGCGCTGCAGCTGCTCAACGAGCACGGCTGCACGATCATGACCGGCGTCCCGACGATGTACGTCGCGCTGCTGGAGGCGGCGAAGTCGAACCCCGAACGCCCGCCGCTGCGCTACGGGATGAGCGGCGGCGCGGCCATCCCCGTGGCCGTCATCGAGCGGATGAAGGAGGTGTACGGCATCGACGTGCACGAGGGCTACGGCCTGACCGAGACCTCACCCGTCGCGTCGTTCAACCACCGCGGAAGGCCGACCCGCGTCGGCACCGTCGGCACGCCGATCTGGGGCGTGGACGTGGAGATCGCCGACGCCGAGCTCGACGACCGGATCGAGCTGCTGCCGCGCGGTGAACTCGGCGAGATCGTCGTGCGCGGGCACAACCTGATGAAGGGCTACCTGAACCTGCCCGAGGCGAATGCCGAGGCGGTGGTCGACGGCTGGTTCCGCACCGGCGACCTCGGCACCAAGAGCGAGGACGACTACATCACCATCGTCGACCGCAAGAAGGACATGATCGTCCGCAACGGCTACAACGTGTACCCGCGCGAGGTGGAGGAGGTGCTCTCCGCCCATCCCGCGGTCGCCATGGTCGCGGTCTTCGGCGTGGCGCACGAGACGCACGGGCAGGAGATCATGGCCGCGGTGACGCTCATGCCGGGCGCGGAGGCGGAAGGGGAGGAGCTGGTCGCATACGCGCGGGAGCGGGTGGCGGCGTACAAGTTCCCGCGCCGCGTGGTGATCGTGGAGGCGCTGCCGCTGGGGCCGAGCGGGAAGGTGCTCAAGCGGGAGCTGGTGGCCGCGTTCGAGGCGGAGACCACGGCGGCGCCGTGACGCTGGTAGCGTGGCGGATATGGTTGCAAACGCAAATACTCCGCTTCTGACCCTGAACAACGGGACCACCATCCCCCAGCTCGGCTTCGGCGTCTTCAAGGTCGACCCGGCCGAGACGACCCGGATCGTCACCGACGCGCTCGAGGTCGGCTACCGGCACATCGACACCGCCGCCATCTACGGCAACGAGGAGGGCGTCGGCCAGGCCATCGCCTCGTCCGGCATCCCGCGCGAGGAGCTGTTCGTCACCACCAAGCTCTGGAACGACCGCCAGACCGACGCGGAGGCCGCGTTCGAGGAGTCGCTCGGCAAGCTGGGGCTCGACTACGTCGACCTGTACCTCATCCACTGGCCCACCCCGCAGAAGGACACCTTCGTGCAGGCCTGGCAGTCGCTGGAGAAGATCTACGCCTCCGGCCGCGCCAAGGCGATCGGCGTGTCCAACTTCCTCGTGCCGCACCTGGAGAAGCTGCTCGCCAACACCGACGTGGTGCCCGCGGTCAACCAGATCGAGCTGCACCCGGCGCACCAGCAGCCGGAGGTGACCGCGTTCTCGCGCGAGCACGGCATCGCGATCGAGGCGTGGGGTCCGCTCGGCCAGGGCAAGTACCAGCTGTTCGAGCTGCCCGAGGTGGCCGGCGCCGCCGAGGCGCACGGCAAGACGCCGGCGCAGGTGGTCATCCGGTGGCACCTGCAGACGGGCAACATCGTCTTCCCGAAGTCGAACCGGCGCGAGCGCATGGCGGAGAACTTCGACGTCTTCGACTTCGAGCTGACCGCCGACGAGGTCGCCGCCATCAGTGCGCTGGAGCGCGAGGGGCGCGTCAGCGCGCACCCCGACGAGGTCAACTGATCCCCGTCGTCGACTGATCCGTGGCCGGGAGGTGCGGCGCGCACTGTCGCCCCTCCCGGCTAGGCTCGTCGCGTGCGCATCACGACGATCACCGGCAAGATCATCTATATCGTGGGTGTCTTCGCGCTCATCCTGGTGCTCAACGTCTTCGTGTTCGCCCGGTTGCTGAACCCCACCTTCGATGTGCTCGTGGTCGCCATCCTCAACCTCGCGTACGTCATCGTCGGGGTCCGCAGCTTCCGCGGCGCCGACGAGAACCGCGCCGACCCGCGGCCCTGGTGGCGCGCGACGGCACGACCGGCGGCCGGGTTCTGGATCGGCGGGCTGCTCGCCGCGCTCGCCTTCGTCTCCGGCGTCGGCGCGTTCTCCAGCGATCCGGAGAACGCCTTCATCCCCGCGATCGCCTGCATCAGCTACGCGCTGCTCGCGGCGTTCTATCTCCACTCCTCCATCCGGCTGCAGGGGATGGACACCGCCGGCTGACCGGGGGGTTCCGCTCCGCCGCGGGGGTCGTAGGGTGAGCCCATGGCGAATCGGCTGGGCGACGCGATCAGCCCCTACCTGCGCGCGCACGCGGACAACCCGGTCGACTGGTTCCCGTGGGGTCCGGAGGCGTTCGCCGAGGCACGACGGCGCGACGTCCCGGTCATGGTGTCGATCGGCTACGCGACCTGTCACTGGTGCCACGTCATGGCGCGGGAGAGCTTCAGCGACCCGGTCACCGCCGAGGAGCTGAACCGCCGGTTCGTGGCGATCAAGGTCGACCGGGAGGAGCATCCCGACGTGGATGCCGCCTACCTCTCCGCGGCGAGCGCGTTCACCGGCAACCTGGGCTGGCCGCTGACCGTCTTCGCGACGCCGGAGGGGCGCGCGTTCTTCGCCGGCACGTACTTCCCGCCGCAGCCGGTCGCCGGGCGGGCGTCGTTCCGTCAGGTGCTCGACGCGGTGTGGGACGCGTGGACCTCTCGTCGCGCGCAGGTCGAGTCGGACGCCGGGAAAGTGCGCGAGGCGCTGGTCGCCGCGTCCGAGGCCGCGACGGCCGTGTCCGAGCTCCCCGGCGACGCGCAGCTGGACGGCGCGGTGGCGGCGCTCGCGGAGGCCGAGGACGCGGAGTTCGGCGGCTTCGGCAGCGCGCCGAAGTTCCCGGTTGCGCCGATCCTCGACTTCCTCCTGACCCGGCCGGCGGGGCAGGAGCTGGCCGCGCGCACCCTGCGCGCGATGGCCGCCTCGCCGCTGCGCGACCCGGTCGACGGCGGCTTCTTCCGCTACGCGACCCGCCGCGACTGGAGCGAGCCGCACTACGAGCGCATGCTGTACGACAACGCGCTGCTGGTCGACGCCTACGCCCGCGCCTGGCGGCAGACCGGCGAGGAGTGGGCCGAGCGCACGGCCGACGGCGTCGCGTCGTTCCTGCTGGGCGTGCTGCGGCAGCCGTCCGGTGGGTTCGCCTCGGCGCAGGACTCCGAGAGCACGATCGACGGCGCCCGCGTGGAGGGCACCTACTACACGCTCCCGCCGGCGGAGCGCGCCCGCCTGGACCCGCCGCCGCTCGACGGGAAGGTGCTGACCGGGTGGAACGGGTTCGCGATCGGCGCGCTGGCCCGCACGGGCCGCATCCTGGACCGCCCGGCGTGGGTCGCCGCCGCGGCGGAGGCGGCGGCCGCCGTGCTCGCCCGGCATCGACGGGACGACGGGACGCTGCTGCGCGCGTCCCTCGGCGCCCGGCGGTCGGAGGCCGGCGCGACCCTGGAGGACTACGGCGGGATCGCGTCCGGCCTGCTGGAGCTGGCGCTGGCGAACGGCGACGCCGGCATGGCCGTGGCGGCGCGCGACCTGGTCGACCTGTGCCTGGAGGCGGCGGGGGACGGGACCTGCCCGTTCGAGACGCCCGGCGGCGGCGACCCGGTGCTGCAGTCGACCGGGCTGGCGGTGCGAGTCGACCCGTCGGAGGGTGCGTACCCGTCGGGGCTCTCGTCGATGAGCCGCGCCGCGCACACGCTCTACCTGATGACGGGGGAGCGCCGCTACGAGCGCGCGGCCCGCGAGGGGATGCGGCTGGTGGCGGCGCAGGCGGTGCAGGTGCCGAGCGCGTTCGGGACGGCGCTCGCGCTCATGTCGGAGCTCGCGGGCGAGGTCGAGCAGCTGGTGATCGTGCTGCCGGAGGCAGGGGCGTCGAGCGCGCTGACCGCCGCGGCACGGCGACACCGGGCGCCGCTCGTCGCGGTCGCCACGCAGGCGCAGGCGGACGCCTTCGCCGCGGAGGGGTTCGAGCTCTACGACGGCCGCAGCGCGCGCGACGGCCTCCCGACCGCGTACCTCTGCCGCGACTTCGTCTGCCGCCTGCCCGTCACGGACCCCGCCGCGCTGTAGCCGCCCGCTGCGCTCAGCGCTGCACGCGGTAGGAGAGGTGCGCGACCTCCGGGGTGACCCGCTCCCGGATCAGCTCCAGGTCGAGCGGCGGCACCCGGTCGAAGACGCGCTCGCCGCCGCCGAGCGTGAGCGGGACGATGTGCAGGCGCAGCTCGTCCACGATCCCCGCCCACAGGGCCTGGTTGAGCGTTTCCGCGCCGCCCGCGATCGCCACGTCGGCGTCGCCGGCGTGGGCGCGGGCCTGGTCCACGGCCGAGTGGATGCCGTCGGTCACGAAGTGGAACGTCGTCCCGACCGTCTCCACCGGCTCCCGGGCGTAGTGCGTCAGCACGAACACCGGCGCGTGGTACGGCGGCTCGTCGCCCCACCAGCCGCGCCAGTCGCCGAGCGGCTCGCCGGGCGCGGGCCACTCGTTGCGGACCGGGCCGAACATGTTCCGGCCCATGACATAGGCGCCGGCCGAGGTGATGGCGTCGATCTCCTCGGCGTGGGCGTCCGCGTACTGGAACATCCACGTGTGCAGGCGTTCGGTGCCGCCCTCGCCCAGCGGATGCTCCAGGGACTGGTTCGGCCCGGCGGCGAAGCCGTCGAGCGAGATCCCGATGTCGGCGGTGACGATTCCCATGCCCGCAGGGTAGTCAGGCGCGCTCGACCTTGTCGAGCATCCCCCAGACCGCTTCGCTCAGCTCGGGATGCTCCAGCGCGATGCGTCGCAGGACGCCGTACTCGAAGCGCGCGAACACGTCGCGGCCGGCGGCGGGGTGGTGCGCCCTGGACTGCTCCTCGGCCAGGTCGAACGCCTCGATCGCGCCCGCCCGCAGCGAGATGACGACCTGCTCGTCGACGCTGGGGAGGTCGGGGATGAACTGCCACGGGTCTTCGCCGGCGCGGCAGCGGTGCTCGATGATCGCGGAGAGCTCGTCGCGCGCCTGCTGGCGGAGCAGCTCGATGCTGCGGGGCACCTGCTCGGTCATCTCGCGCCCTCCTTCCCCGGGTCGTGGACGGGCTTCGCACCGTGCGCCCGGGCTCCCTCGCCCGCGCGGTGGGTTCAGCCTAGGCGCTGCGACCGACAGCCGCGAATCCGGGTGTAACGATCGGTCTGCGGCTCACTCGGTGCGCGCCAGCAGGTACGCGTTGAGCTCGGCGGTGAGGGCCGCGTCCACCGGGTACTCCCGGCCGTCCAGGTGGGTGACGGGGGCCGCCTGGCGGACGCTGGAGACCAGCCACAGCGCGTCGGAGGCGACCACGTCCTCCAGCGTGAGCGGCGCGAACTCGGTGCGCAGGCCGCGGCGGGTGAAGAAGTCGAACACCGCGGCCTGGGTCGTGCCGGCGAGGATGCCCTGGTCGGTGTTCGGCGTGCGCACCACCCCGTCGGTCAGCGTCACGACGTTCGACGTCGGGCCTTCGAGCGCGAAGCCGTCGCTGCTGACGAACAGGACGTCGTCCGCGCCGCGGCGCACCGCCTCCCGCTGCGCCGCACGGTTGACGGCGTACGACAGCGTCTTGGCGCCGGCGAGCAGCCACGGCGAGGTCTCGGCCACGTCGTGTCGGACGCCGCGGTCCAGCGTGACGACGCGGATGCCGAGGCGGGCCTGCGTGAAGTCCTCGCCGAGGTCGACGAACAGCCAGCCGCTCGGGCGGCCCTCGCCCTCGACGCCGCGGGTGTAGATCAGCTTCGCGTACAGCTCGGCGTCGGCGTCGCCGTTGCGGGTGAGGTAGTCGGCGACACCGGCGCGGACCGCCTCCCGCCAGACGTCGGTGGCCGGCGCGGGCAGGTCGAGCAGGGCGGCGGAGTGCGCCAGCCGGGCGAGGTGCGGCTCCAGCGCCTGCGGGTGCCCGTGGATGACGGCGATGGTCTCGAACACGCCGTCGCCGCGCGTGACCGACAGGTCGGTGATGCGCACCTGCGGCGCGGCGAAGTCGGCGACGACGAAGCCGGGGTCGCCCGGCTCGGGGGTTCCGGTGGGCGAGGTGATGGTGAGCAGGGTCGCACGCGTCATGCGACCATTCTCCACGCCGCCGGGTCAGGCCGTCTCGTGGATGCGGAACGCGTCGTCGCCGAGCGGCTCCGCCTCCGTGATCGTGACGCTCTCGACGCCCGCCCCGGGCGGCCCGGTGCGCAGCCAGTCGAGCATGCGCTCCACCTGCTCCGGCTCGCCCTCGACCTCGGCCTCCACCGTCCCGTCGCGGCGGTTGCGCGCCCAGCCGGTCACGCCGAGACGCTGCGCGGCCTCCCGCGCGCCCCAGCGGAAGCCGACGCCCTGGACGTCGCCGGCCACGATCGCTCTCCTGCGGATCACGACCCCATTGTGCTCCTGCTTCAATGAAAGGCATGAGCGAACCCGCCGACCGCATCCCCGACCTCCGCGCCGACCTGATCGCCGCGGGGCTCACCGTCGACGCCCTCACCGGGCTGTGGGGGCAGGAGGCGGCGGAGGCGCTGCACCGCGGGCAGCGCGTCCCGGCCGAGCGGGCGCTGGCCCGGCGGGAGCCGTCGGCGCTCGCGACCCTCGCCCGGCTGTTCGTGCTCGGGCGGGCCGTGGCAGGCACCGACGTGGCGGTTGCCCTGCCACGGCTCGGCGTCGACGGCGCGCGGGAGCTCGGCCTGGTCACGGTCGACGACGCCACGGTCACCGCCGCGGTCGACCTGCGCCCCTACAGCTTCGTCGACGCGGCGGGACCGGCCGACTGGTGGATCGTCTCCGACCTCGGCGAGCTCGCGCTCGGCCACGCGCTGCCGGAGGACCACGTGCTCGGCGTCGGCGGCGCGTCCCTGACGCTGAGCGGGCTGATGCTGCAGCGCACCGTCGACAGCGCGCTCGACCTGGGCACGGGATGCGGCATCCAGGCCATGCACGCCGCCCGGCACGCCCGCCGGGTGGTCGCCACGGACATCTCCGCGCGGGCGCTGCGGCTCGCCGCCCTCAACCTCGCGCTCAACGAGATCGACGGCGTGGAGCTGCGGCTCGGCAGCATGTTCGAGCCGGTCGCGGGGGAGCGCTTCGACCACATCGTCTCCAACCCGCCGTTCGTCATCACGCCGCGGGCCGAGGGCGTCCCGGCGTACGAGTACCGGGACGGCGGCATGGTCGGCGACGGCCTGGTCGCCTCCTTCGTGCGGGGCTGCGCGGAGCACCTCACCGAGGGCGGGGTGGCCCAGCTGCTCGGCAATTGGGAGTACCGCGGCGCCGGGGACGGGCTGGAGCGCGTGCGGGAGTGGGTGGACGCGTCCCCCGAGCCGCTCGACGCCTGGGTGATCGAGCGCGACGTCGAGGACGACGTGCGCTACGCCGAGACCTGGATCCGCGACGGCGGCACCCGCCCCGGGACGCCGGACTTCGAGCGTCTGCTCGGCGCCTGGCTCGACGACTTCGCGGCACGGGACGTGCGGTCGGTCGGCTTCGGCTACCTGCTGCTGCGGCGCGCGGCCGGCGTGCCGACGCTGCGCCGGTTCGAGCGGCTGCACGGCTCGCTGGGCGCGAACGAGGCGGGCCTCGGCGTCCACCTCGGGGAGGCGCTCGCCGCCCACGACCTGCAGGCGGCGCTCGACGACGACGAGCTCGCCCGGCTGCGGCCGGTCGTGGCGGGCGACGTGACCGAGGAGCGGCACCTCTGGCCGGGGGCGGATTCGCCGACCGCGATCCTGCTGCGTCAGGGCGGAGGCTTCGGCCGCGTGGTCTCCGCCGACACGGGCCTCGCCGCCCTCGTCGGGGCGTGCGACGGCGAGCTCGCCGTCGGCGCCATCGTCGCAGCGCTCGCCCACCTCCTCGAGGTGGACGAGCCGGCCCTCCGCGCCGACCTCCTCCCCGCCGTCCGCGCCCTCCTCGTCGACCGCTTCCTCCACGCCTGACCCCCGCTCCCACTCCAGCGATTCCTCGAAAACTGAACGCGACACGCCGGAGAAGCGTGCAGTTTTCGAGGAATCGATGGAGCGCGGGGCGGGTCAGCGGGTGGTGGTGAGGTGGCGCGCGGGGCGGCGCAGCGCGGCCGGAGGGCGGCGCGCATAGTGCGGGCGGTGGGAGAGGGCGTCGCGGTGGAGGGTGACGGCGCCGGTCGTGGCGCCGAGCACGCAGCACAGCGCGGCGACGGCGAGCGCGACGCCCAGCACGGGGTCGGCGCCGGCCGGGGTCGCGGCGAGCGGCGTCACGCGCAGCGCCAGCCAGAGCGCGGTCAGGCCGACGCCGAGCGCGAGGAGGGCGATCGTCCCGGCCCACGCCGAGGCCGACGCGTGGCCGCCGATCCGCCGCCGACGCCTGTCCATCCCGTCACCCCGCCCGTGTCGCTGCACGGCCAGGGTGCGTCCGCGGGTACGGGATGCGAAAGACAGTTCACGCGGAGCGATCGACCGGGACGAGCGTGACGGCGCCGAGCCGGCCGTCCAGCACCTCGGCGGTCAGGTAGGTGCACACCGGCTGGCGGCGGCGGTCCGTGGGCGAACCGGGGTTGAGCAGGCGCAGCCCGCCCGGCGCGACGGTGTCCCAGGGGATGTGCGAGTGGCCGAACACGAGCACGTCGGCGTCCGGGAACGCCTGCTCGCAGCGTGCCTCCCTCCCCGCGGCCGGCCCGGTCTCGTGGACGACGGCGAAGCGCACGCCCTCCAGCTCCACCTGCGCGACCTCCGGGAGGCGCCGGCGCAGCTCCGGGCCGTCGTTGTTGCCCCAGACGCCGACCAGGCGGCGGGAGCGGGACTCCAGCAGGTCGAGGGTCGGCGCGTCCACCCAGTCGCCGGCGTGGATCACCACGTCCGCCGAATCCACCGCCGCGAGCAGCGGCGCCGGCAGGGCGCGAGCGCGCTTCGGCACGTGGGTGTCGGACATCAGCAGCAGCCTCACGAGCCACCACAGTACGCAAACGGCCGGGGAGGGGCTACGTTCGCAGGCATGCAGCCACGCAACCTCGGAAACAGCGGAACGATCGTGTCGGAGTTCGCCCTCGGAACGATGACCTTCGGCGCGGAGGCCGACGAGGCCACGTCGCACGCCATCCTGGAGCGCTACCTGGACGCCGGCGGCAACCTGATCGACACCGCCGACGTCTACACCGCCGGCGCGTCGGAGTCGATCATCGGACGCTGGCTCGCCCGTCATCCCGGCCGCCGCGACGGCATCGTGCTCGCCACGAAGGGCCGCTTCCCGATGGGCGGCGGCCCCAACGACCTCGGCCTCTCGCGCACGCACCTGCGGACCGCGCTCGACGCCTCCCTCGGCCGGCTCGGGGTCGACCACATCGACCTCTACCAACTGCACGCCTGGGACGCGCTCACGCCGCTCGAGGAGACCCTGCGCTTCCTCGACGACGCCGTGCGGGCCGGGAAGATCTCCTACTACGGCTTCTCGAACTACCTCGGCTGGCAGCTCACGAAGGCGGTGCAGCTGGCGCGCGCCAACGGCTGGGCGGCGCCGGTGACGCTGCAACCGCAGTACAGCCTCATCGTGCGCGGCATCGAGCACGAGATCGTGCCGGCGGCGCTGGACGCGGGCGTCGGCCTGCTGCCCTGGTCGCCGCTGGCCGGCGGCTGGCTGAGCGGCAAGTACCGCCGCGACGAGCCGCCGACCGGGGCGACGCGCCTCGGCGAGAACCCGACGAGGGGCATGGAGGCGTGGGAGGCGCGCAACGCCGACCCCCGCACCTGGGAGATCATCGACGCGGTGGACGCCGTCGCCCGCGAGACCGGCGCCTCGCCGTCGCAGGTGTCGCTCGCCTGGCTGGTCGACCGCCCGGCGGTGACGTCCGTCATCCTGGGCGCGAGGACCGTCGAGCAGCTCGAGGACAACCTCGGCGCGGCCGATCTCGACCTCACCCCGGAGCAGCGTGCCCGCCTCGACGAGGCCAGCACGCCGCGCACCGACGTCTATCCGTACGGCCCCCAGGCCGTCCAGCAGCGCCACCGCAAGCGCGAGGGCGGTCGCTGAGCCCGCACCCCCGGCACGAAGCGGTCGGGGTGCCGGCGGGTCAGGCGAGAGCGTCGAGCTCGGCGAGGAGGTCGCGGGCGGCGGCGGTGACGTCGGCCTGCGGAGCGCGGAGACCGACGACGACGTCCGTCGTGCCGGGGCCCTCCGCGCGCATGCGCAGCAGGGCGATGCGCAGCTCGACGGTCCCGCCCGGGATGCGGTGGCCGCTCAGCGACAGGGCCGTGGCGGCGAAGGTGAGCGAGGTCCACTCGTCGGCCGCGGCGGTGGCGTCCTCCGCGATGCCCGCGAGCCACGCGGCGAGGTCGCGCGCCTCGTCCGTGGTGAGGCACGCCTCGCTCAGCGACCAGCGCCGGTCGCCGTCGTGCACGACCGCATCGACGACGACCCGGTCGCCGTCCGCCTCCCGTGCGGCGGGCCGCAGCTCGACGCTGCGGTCCCCGCCCTCGTCCTGCAGCCTCACGTCGCGCTCGGCACCACCGTGAGCACGCGCTCGATGTACTCGAAGAAGGAGTTCATGAAGCCGCGCAGGAACTCCTCCGTGCCGGGGTCGGTGACCGTGCCGTCGTCCTCGATCAGGCCGGGGCGCATCCAGATGTAGGCCTCCGGAGCGTTCATCTGCGGGGCCTGCAGGAAGCTCAGGATGCTGCGCAGGTGCTGCTGCCCGACGGCCGTGCCGATCTGACCGGGCGAGGCGCCGATGACCGCCGTCGCCTTGCGGGCGATGACGTTCTCGCCGTACGGACGGCTCGCCCAGTCGATGGCGTTCTTGAGCGCGCCGGGGATGGACCGGTTGTACTCGGGCGTCACGAACAGCAGGGCGTCCTGTGCCGCGATGGTCGCCTTGAACTCCCGCGCCACCGCCGGGTAGTCGCCGTCGAGGTCGCGGTTGTAGAGGGGGAGCTCGCCGATCGCGATCTCGGTGAACACCAGGTCGGACGGCGCGAGCCGCAGGAGCGCCTTCGACAGGGTGCGGTTGACGGAGTGGGTGGAGAGGCTGCCCACGAAGTAGCCCACCTTATAGGGAGGCTGGAGCTCGTTGATCGTCGCCATGACGCCATGCTGCCCCCGCTGCGCGGCCGAGTGAAGCCCCTTACCCGCCGGACGCCGGGCAGGAATAGGGCATTCGTCCGATGCTGCCCCGGTGCCTTAGCGAGAAGGCTGAGGTCATCGGAAGAACGGATGAGGGGAACAGGACGATGCTGATCGACGAGTTCGTGGAACTGCGGGTGCGTGCCGGCGAGACGGAGCGGACGACGCAGGAGCAGGAGCACGTGCGCCGCGCGGGCGAACGTGGACGCTGGCTGCGGTCGCTCGGGGAGCGGCGGCCGGCGCGGGCCGGCCGCGGCGGGACGGCGGCGGTCGGGGCCGATGCGGTCGGGGCGGCTGCGGGCGCGCCTGCGGGTCCCTCCGCGCCGGCCGGAGCGTCGGTCGCGGCCGACCCCTCCCCGGTCGTCGCGGAGCCCGAGCGCGAGCTCGCGCACGCCGCCCGGTGAGGGCCGCCGACGTCGTGCCGTCTGCTGTCCGCGAAGCCGCCGGGGAAGGCGCCCCGGATGTCGGTGGTCGGTGGCACGATGAAGGCATGCGAGCACCGGCGTCGAGCACCACGCTGGTCGGGCGGGAGTCCGACCTGGCGGCGCTGCGCGACGAGTTCGCGGCGGCCGCGCGGGGCGAGCTGCGGGCGGTCGTGATCGGGGGCGAGGCGGGCATCGGCAAGTCGCGCCTGCTCGACGAGTTCCTGTGCGAGCAGGAGCAAGCGGCGACCGTGCTGCTCGGCCGCTGCGTCGACCTGGGCGACGACGGCGCGCCGTACGCGCCGTTCGCCGCGGTGCTGCGCCGGCTCATCCAGACGGTCGGCCTGGAGCGCGTGCTGGAGGCGGCCGGTCCGGGCGCCGGTGTGCTGTCCGCCCTGCTGCCGGAGCTCGCGGACGACTCCACGGTTCCGCCCCGCACGGGCGCCGAGCGGCTGTACGAGCTGGTCACGGTGCTGCTCGAGCGGGTGTCGGCGGAGCATCCGGTCGTGCTCGCCATCGAAGACCTGCACTGGGCCGATCGCTCCACGCTCGAGCTGCTGCGGTTCATCGTGCGCATGGCCGAGAACGCTCGCCTGCTCGTGCTGCTGACCTACCGCAGCGACGAGGTGCCGCGCGGCCACGTGCTGCGCTCGTGGCTGCCCGAGCTGGAGCGCACCCGGCGGGTCACCCGCTGGGAGCTGGCGCGGCTGGGCGACGAGCAGGTGGCCGAGCTGATCGCGGAGCTGCTCGGCCGGGTGCCCGACGACGGCTCGCTGGAGCGGGTCACCGAGCTGAGCGAGGGCGTCCCGTTCTTCGTGGAGGAGCTGGTCGGCATCGACGGCCTGCGGTCGGGCGACGACCTCCCGGAGACGCTGCGCGAGCTCGTGCTCGCCCGCTACGAACGGCTGAGCGATCCGGCGCAGCGGCTGCTGCGGGTGGTGGCGGCCGGCGGGGTGTGCGTGACCCACGAGCTGCTCGCCGCGGTGTTCGACGGCACACCGGACGAGCTCGACGCCGCGGCCCGCGAGGCCGTGACCGCCAACCTGCTCGCGGCCGACTCCACCGAGTACCTGTTCCGGCACGCCCTCGTGCGTGAGGCCATCCACGCCGACCTGCTGCCGGGGGAGCGGACGCGCTTCCACGCGCGCTACGCCGAGGCGCTCGAGGTGAGCCCGCAACGCTCGGCGGTGCAGCTCTCGGCGCACTGGCTGGCCGCGCACGACGTCCGGCGCGCGTTCCTGGCGTCGCTGGAGGCGATGGGCGAGGCCAAGCGCTCCTACGCCTACGCGACGGTCGCCGCCATGGGCGACCGCGTGCTCGAGCTGTGGGACAGCGTTCCCGACGCCGAGACGCTCAGCGGCAGCGACCGCGTGGCGGTGCTGGCGCAGACCGCGTCCGCGCTGCGCAACGCCGGCAACAACGAGCGCGCGCTCGCGCTGGTCGAGGCCGCGCTGGCCGAGGCCGACGAGCTGTCGCCGTCGCGCCGGGCGCGGCTTCTGCGCGACAAGGGCCAGTACCTGACCAACCTCAACCGGCCGGGCGGCGCACAGCTCCTGGAGCAGGCCCTCGCGATCGTGCCACCGGGCGCCGTGCCGCCCGGCGACGCGCTGCGCCCCAGCCTGATGACCGAGCTCGCGGCGGAGCGCATGCTCGCCGGGCGCTTCGACGCCGCCATCGAGATGGCTCGCGGCGCCATCGCCGAGGCGCAGGAGGCGCCGGCCCGGATGCGCTCGGTCGCCCACAACATCCTCGCCGCCTCCCTGGTGGAGTCGGGTCGGATCGACGAGGGGTTCGCCGAGTTCGAGATCGCCGGCGCGCTTGCCTCCGGGGACGCCGGCGCGACCCTGCGCTACCTGGTCAACGCGTCCGACGCGCTCAACTCCGTCGGCCGCTACGCCGAGGCCGTGCGGCTGGCCGAGGAGGGCGTGGCCCGGGCCAGAGAGCGCGGCGTGGAGCGCACCTCGGGCATCTGGCTCGCGGCCAACACGGCCGAGCCGCTGATCGCCCTCGGCCGGTACGAGCACGCGGCCGCCATGCTGCGCACCGCCCTCGGCTTCGACGACCGCGCGGGCGTGACGGCGCAGCTGCAGCGCGTGCGCCTTTGGGTCTGGCACGGCGAACCGAAACGCGCCGACGATCTACTCCGCCGCCTCCGGACGCCGCTGCGCGCGCTCGCCGAGCTGGAGCAACAGACTCGGCTGGCCGTCGCCCGGGCCTCCGGCGAGGTGGCGATCGCGCTGCGCGACTTCGACCGTGCCTGGGCGGAGACACGCGGCATCGGCGCCCCGCCGTTCCGCTCGCTGCCCGGATACGACCTCCCGGTCCTGGCGCTCGCTGCGCGCGCACTGGCCGAACTGGCGGGAAGCGCGGATCCGGGCCACGCGCTCGGTGTGCTGGCGGCGGGGACGGGCGCGGGTGACGCGATCGCCGACACTCCGACTCGCGCCGGCGCCTCCGCTGCCGCCCTGGCCGCCGTCGTCGGCGCCGAGGCGGATCGCCTGGAGGCGGTGCTCGACGCCCTCCGCAGCTGGCCGACCGCGGCCGCGTGGGCGCCGCTGATCGAGGCCGAGCTCGCCACGGCGCGCGCGAGCGTCTCGGCCACCGCCGACCGGGCGGAGCGCTACGCCACCGCCACGTCCGCGTGGCGGGCGGCCGCCGCGGCCGGCGAGCATCCGCTCGCGCCCGCGCAGCTGCTGCCGTACGCCCTCCTGCGGGCCGCGCGGGTCGCGCAGCTGGCCGGCGACCGCACCGGCGCGGACCGGCTCGTCATGCAGGGCCGCGAGCTCGCGGAGGCGGGCGGCGTGACCATGCTCGTGACGGCCGCCGACGCCCTCGGCGCCCAGCCGCCGGCGCGCGCGGCAGCCGCGGCCAGCGCCCAGGGCCAGCCGCTGACGGAGCGCGAGGAGCAGGTGCTCGCCCTGATCGAGCAGGGACTCAGCAACAAGCAGATCGGCGAACGGCTGTACATCAGCGCGAAGACCGCGAGCGTGCACGTCTCGAGCATCCTGCGCAAGACGGGCGCGTCGAGCCGCACCGAGGCGGTGTACCTGGCCTCGCGTCCGCTGACGTAGGCCGGATCACCCTTCGACCGCGACCGCGCAGCGGATGCAGAGCTCGGCCGTCGGCCGCGCGCGCAGCCGGTCGACCCCGATCGGTTCGCCGCAGCGGGCGCACACGCCGTAGGTGCCGAGGCGCATTCGCTCGAGGGCGGCGTCCACCGCCACGATGTCGTGCGCCGCGTCCGAGCGGAGCGCCTGCAGGCGGCTCCACTCCGACGACAGGGTCGGCCCCTCCGGGTCGTGCTCGTCGTCGGCGGTCGACTCCGACCGCGACGACAGGAGCACGCCGAGCGACTCCGCCATGCGCTGCGCCTCGGCGACGTCCGTCGAGCGGCGCTCCCGCAGGAGCGCGGCGAGCTCCTCCCGCTCCTCCTCGTCGAGGACGTCGCCGTCCGCCGACCGCACCGCGTCGTCCATTCGCACCTCCTGCACCAGAGCACCCCTTCCGTTCCCCCGAACGTGCCTCTGACCGAGTCAGGGTACGCCTCGTCGTGCGCGTCCGCCGATCCGACGCGCGTAGGCTCAGCGGGTGCCCTCCTTCCGCGTCACCGTCGCCGTCGGCCGCCTCCAGCCCGGCGTCGACCCGAAAACGGTCGAACCGCGGGCGGCGGCCACGGCGCGCGAGCTGGCCGTCGTGGAGGCGACGAGCGTCGATGTCGTCTCCGGCGAGGCGCGCATCACCGTGCGCTTCACCGAGGACAATGCCCGCACCGCGCTCCGTGTCGCCGAGCACACCGTCGCCCGGCTGCGCAACCTCGCGGAGGTCGGCCCGTGGCGCCTCACCGAGCGGGTGGGCGGCCGCTGGTACCGCCGCGCCTGACCTGCCTCGCGGCCCCCGTCAGGCCGCCGCCGGCAGCGCGTCCTCGATCAGCGCGACGATCGCCGGGTCGTCCGGCTCGGTCTGCGGGCGGAAGCGGTGCACCGCGCCGTCGGGGGTGATCACGAACTTCTCGAAGTTCCACTTCACGCGGCCGGCCTTGCCGTCGGCGTCGGGAGCCTTCGTCAGCTCCTGGTACAGCGGGTGGGCGTTGCGACCGTTCACGCGCACCTTCTCGGCCATCGGGAAGGTGACGCCCCAGGTGGTCGAGCAGTACTCCTTGATCGCGTCGGTCGAGCTCAGCTCCTGCAGGAACTGGTTGCTCGGGAAGCCGACGACGGTGAAGCCGCGGTCGCCGTAGGTCTCCTGGAGCCGTTCGAGCTTCTCGTACTGCGGGGCGAGCCCGCAGCGGGAGGCGACGTTGACGACGAGGATGACCTTGCCCGCGAAGGCGTTCAGCGAGGTCTCGTCGCCGTCGATGGTGTGGAAGGGGATGTCCATCACGGTCATGTCCGCAGCGTAACGCCGCCGGCTTCGAACCGGCTCGGAATGCGGGGGCCGCCGCTCAGGCCGCCGACGCGAGGGGCGCCGCCGGGTCGGCCGTCCACTCGCCGAGGGAGCCGTCGTAGAGCAGCACGTCGTCGCGGCCGAGCAGCGTGAGCGCGAGCGCGTCGGCCGCGGCCGCGATGCCGGCGCCGCAGTAGACGACGATCGGGCCGGGCGCGGCGAGCACGTCGGCGAGCGCCTCCCGCAGCTGCGGGACGGGCAGGAAGGCGTTCGTCTCCCGGTCGAGCAGGCGCGCCACCGGGGCGCTCGTGCTGCCCGGGATGTGCCGCGCGGCGAAGTCGCGGGCCGGCGTCCCGCAGACCAGAGCGCCGGCGCGGGCGCCCTCGACGATCGCGGCGACCTCCTCCGTCCCGACCCAGAACCCCGGCCGCTCCGCAACGGGCAGGGGCGACGTCGCGGGCCGCGCCTGTGCGTCGCCCGACTCCACCGGCCGGCCCTCCGCCGTCCACTTCGTCAGACCGCCGTCGAGCACCGCGACGCGCTCGTGACCGAACGCGCGGAACAGGTACCAGAGCCGGGAGGCCCACTGGCCCAGCGCGCTGTCGTAGACGACCACGGTGGACTCCGCGCCGACCCCGACGGCCGCGGCGGCGCGCGCGAACGCGTCGGCGGCGGGCCGCGTGAACGCGAACGGCGCGTCGCCGTCGCTGAACTCCGCGACCAGGTCGGCGAAGGCGGAGCCGGGGATGCGGCCGTCGGCGAACGCCGGCCGGGCGCTGACGTACCCGGGGCGGCCCTCCGCGTCCCGCGATGGGATGACGGTGGCGTCGAGCACCACGAGGCCCTCGGCGCCGAGGTGGTCGGCGAGCCACTGGGTGGACACCAGCGGGCCGTCGAGCGCGGAGGCCAGCGCTGAGGCGGCGGGCTGGGCGGGGAGGGAGCGGGTTTCGGTCACCCGATCACGCTAGCCAGGACCACCGACGTCCGAAATGCACCGCGCAACGCGTCGTAACGCGGCGCGTCAGCACTCGATCACGTTGACGGCCAGGCCGCCCTCGCTGGTCTCCTTGTACTTGGTGGACATGTCCAGCCCGGTCTGCCGCATCGTCTCGATCACCGTGTCCAGCGAGACCAGGTGCGAGCCGTCCCCGTGCAGCGCCAGCCGGGCCGCGGAGACGGCGGTCGAGGACGCGATGGCGTTCCGCTCGATGCAGGGGATCTGCACCAGGCCGCCGACCGGGTCGCAGGTGAGGCCGAGGTGGTGCTCCATCGCGATCTCGGCCGCGTTCTCCACCTGCTTGGGGGTTCCGCCGAGCACCGCGCACAGGGCGCCGGCGGCCATCGCGCAGGCCGACCCGACCTCGGCCTGGCAGCCGCCCTCCGCGCCCGAGATCGAGGCGTTCGCCTTGAACAGCGAGCCGATGGCGGTCGCGGTGAGCAGGTACTGCCGGATGCCCTCCTGCGACGCGCCGGGCACGAACCGGAGGTAGTAGTGCGCGACGGCGGGGACGATGCCGGCCGCGCCGTTCGTCGGCGCGGTGACGACGCGGCCGCCGGAGGCGTTCTCCTCGTTCACCGCAAGCGCGAACGCGTGCAGCCACTCCAGGGCGGTGGCGCGGCCCGGGTCGTCCTGCACCGACTCCAGGTGCTCGCGCATCCTGGCCGCCCGGCGCCACACGCCGAGGCCGCCGGGGAGCGTCCCCTCGCCCGAGAGCCCCCGGGCGACGCACTCGGCCATCGCCTCCCAGATCAGGTCCAGCCGCTCGCGCGTCGCCTCCTCGCCGTGCAGCGCCACCTCGTTGCGGCGGGCGACCTCGCAGATCGGGATGCCGTCCCGCTCGCAGATCGCCAGCAGCTCGGCGGCGCTGGAGAAGGGCAGCGGGTGGGCGTTTCGCGCCGCGAGGGCGGCCTCCTCGCCGTCGCGGCGGATGAACCCGCCGCCGATCGAGTAGTAGGTCTCCTCCCGCAGCGGGAGCGCGGACCGCTCGCCCGCCTCGTCCCGGCCCCAGGCCCGCAGCGTGAGGGCGTTCGGGTGTCCGGGCAGCCGGGTGCGCGGCTCGAACGCGATGTCGTCCTTGTCGATCGGGATGCGTCGCCGGCCGGCCAGCAGCAGCGTCGCACCCGGTTCGAGGGCCGACCAGGCGCCGCGCACGTCCTCCGGGCGGCAGGTCTCCGGCTGGAGGCCGCGGAGTCCGGCGATCACGGCGTCGGGCGTGCCGTGGCCGATGCCGGTGGAGCCGAGGGAGCCGTACAGCGTGCAGGTGACCTCGTCGACCCGGTCGAGCATCCCGTCGTCGTCGAGCCCGGCAGCGAACGCGGCCGCCGCGCGGAGGGGGCCGACGGTGTGCGAACTCGAGGGGCCGATGCCGATCGAGAACAGGTCGAAGGCCGAGACGTACGCTGTCACCTCTCCAGTGTAAGGCGGCCTGGTTGCGGGAATTCCGCGTTTGGGTGCGCATTCGTGCACAGATCGTGCGTGGGCGAACGCCAGAGCGGCCGCCGCGCCCCTCCGCAGGGTGCGACGGCCGCCGTCTGATCGACCGGGCGCGCCGGTCAGGCCTTGCGCATGTACGCCCGGACCGTGAGCGGGGCGAACACCGCCACGATGACCGCGGCGCCGAGCAGCGCCCACCAGCCGTCGGAGCCGAAGGTGCCGTTGTTGGCGAGGTCGCGCACCGCCGTCACCAGGTGCGAGACCGGGTTGACGTTCACGAACGCCTGCAGCCAGTCCGGCATGGTGTCAACCGGCACGAACGCGTTCGAGAAGAACGTCAGCGGGAACAGGACCAGGAAGGAGATGCCCTGCACCGAGCCGGCGGTGCGGGCGACGACGCCGAAGAAGGCGAAGATCCAGCTGATCGCCCACGCCGACACGATGACGAGGAGGCCGGCGAGCACGACGAAGCCGAAGCCGGCCGCGGGCCGGTAGCCCATGAAGAACCCGGTCACGAACGTGATCGTCGTGGCGATCGCGTACCGGAGCGTGTCGGCCAGCAGGGCGCCGGAGAGGGGCGCGATGCGGGCGATCGGCATCGACTTGAACCGGTCGAACACGCCCTTGTCCATGTCCTCGCGCAGCTGGACGCCCGTCACGACCGAGGTGGTGATCACCGTCTGCACCAGGATGCCGGGGATCAGCGCCGGCAGGTAGCTCTGGACGTTGCCGGCGATCGCGCCGCCGAACAGCAGAGCGAACATCAGGGTGAAGATGACAGGCTGGAGGGTCACATCCATCAGCTGCTCCGGCGTCCGGCGCACCTTCAGCAGGCCGCGGTGCGCCATGGTGATGGTGTTCGCCAGGGTCTGGCGGAGGCTGACGTGGTTCTTCAGCTGCCGCTCCGACGGCGGCGTGATGGTGGCGATGGCGCTCATGCGTTCACCTTCTCTTCCTCGACGGACTCGTCGCCCGCCTTCTCGTCTTCGACGCCGTGGCCGGTGAGGGTGAGGAACACCTCGTCCAGCGTCGGCTTCTGCACGGACATCTCCGACAGGTGGATGCCCGCCTCGCGGAACGTGACGAACAGGTCGGTGACCGTGTCCGCGCTGCGCATGGGCGCGGTGATGCGCGAGCCCTCCGGCGACACCACGGCGTCCACCCCGAGCACGGTCTGGATGGCGCGCCGCGCGTCCTCGATGTCGGCCGGGTCGGTCAGGCGCAGCTGCAGCGACGACTCGCCGACCGACGCCTTCAGCTCGTCCGCGGTGCCCTCGGCCACGACCCGGCCGCGGTCGATGACGGCGATGCGGTCGGCCAGCTGGTCGGCCTCGTCCAGGTACTGCGTGGTGAGCAGCACGGTGGAGCCGGTGGAGACCAGACGCCGGATGGTGTCCCACATCTGGGCGCGCGTGCGCGGGTCGAGGCCGGTGGTCGGCTCGTCGAGGAAGATCAGCGGTGGCTGCGCGATCAGGCTGGCGGCGAGGTCGAGGCGGCGCCGCATCCCGCCGGAGAACTTCTTCAGCGGACGCTTTGCGGCCTCGGTGAGCCCGAACTCCTCCAGCAGCTCGGCGGTCTTGCGCTTCGCCTCCCGGCCGGAGAGGCCGAGCAGGCGCGAGAAGATCATCAGGTTCTCGTTGGCCGACAGTGTCTCGTCGACCGACGCGAACTGGGCGGTGACGCCGAGGAGCTGGCGCACCACCTGCTGCTCGCGGCGGATGTCGCGGCCGAAGATGAAGGCCTCGCCGGCGTCCGGCTTCAGCAGGGTGGCGAGCATGGAGATGGTGGTGGTCTTGCCGGCGCCGTTCGGGCCGAGGACGCCGTAGACGGCGCCGGCGCGCACGGTCAGGTCGACGCCGTCGACCGCCCGGTTGTCGCCGAAGACCTTGACGAGCCCGTGGGCCTCGACGGCCCACTCCGAGCTGCGAGTCATGGTGTGTCCTTTCCTGGTGGATCGGTGATGAGGCGATCCTGCGCGCGGGCGCTTACACACCGCTTGCACGGCGCTTACACGGCGGAGGGAGGCGTGTAAGTCAGGAGGCGCGCACGGCGGCGAGCAGCGCCAGCCCGCGGGCGACGGCCTGCTCCGGGCCCACCCCGCCGACCGCGGCGAGCGCGGCGTCCAGGCGCTCGCGGCCCCAGTCGGCGGCGATGCGGGCGGCGATCGGGTCGCGGTGCAGGCTCGCCACGTCCTGGCGGGAGTTGGCCTGGCCGGTCAGCGCGAACAGGGTGAGGCCGGACTCCAGCCAGGCGCCGTCGCCGTGGGCCTCGACGGTGCGCGGGTCGAGCATCCACGCCGCGTAGCCGAGCAGGCCGGACCCGATCACCGAGCGATCGAGGTACGGCGGGCTCAGCCGGGCGGTCACCAGGATGCGGGTGCGCAGCGCGGCCGCGGCCGCGTCGGTCTCGGACCGGTCCAGCGCGTCGTCCGCCGTGTGCGCCCGCAGCCGAGCCGTGAGGGCGGCGGAGCTCAGGACGATGAGCCACGGGTTGAGGGAGCCGGCGCGTCCGCCCGGCGCGTCGCCGAACGCCTCGAGCGACTGACGGTAGAGCCGCACCGCCTCCGGCACGTCGCCCTCGGCGAGCGCGATCTCCGCCATCCCGGCGTACCCGATCGCGTAGTAGTCGGCGTAGTCGATGCCGCTGCGGTCGACCTCCACCGCCAGGTACCGCTCCAGCAGGCGCCGGCCGCGGGCGGTGTCGCCGCTGGAGATCGCGTTGATCGCGATCAGCCAGTCCAGCTGGTGCATGTCGCCGTCCGCTTGCAGCTGCGCCATGTGGTCGTACGACCGCTGCGCCCACTCCAGCGCCTCCGCCGGGTGCGCCAGCTGGCTGTGCGACTGCGCCAGCGACTGCGCGGCGGCGGCCAGCGACCAGGTGTCGCCCGCGCGCTCGGCGTTCGCCCACGCCCGGGTGGCGCAGGCGAGCGCCTGGTCGAGCTCGCCGGCGTTCTCGTGCAGCTGCGCCTTCAGGAGGCTGCCCATCGCCGCGCGCTCCGGGTCCGGCGACGCCGCGTAGCGGTCGAGGAGGGCGAGGCCGGCCTCGGCGCGGCCGGCGTGCAGCACAAGGTCGGCGAGCGCGTCCAGCCGCGGGTCGGAGAGCGGTCCTCCGCCGCGCAGCCGACGCAGCCGCGAGATGGCGCGCGCGGAGGTGCGCAGGTCGATGAACAGGAAGGTCGCGCCGATGACCGTGAAGCAGGCGGCCACCGCGTCGCGCGCCGCGGCCGGCGGGTCCCAGCGGGCGAGCGCGGTCAGCACCGCGGTCCCGAAGCCGATCACCTCCGAGTGCGCGCTGCGCAGCGACCAGTAGTACGAGAGCGCGGCGAACACGACGGCCGTCGTCTGCCGCCGCTCGCCGTCGAGGGCCGACCTCAGCACGGCGACCAGGTTGTCCTGCTCGGCGGTGACGCGCTGGAAGGTGGGCAGCTGCTCCCGGCCGTGCATGCCGGTGAGCGCGGCGCGGCAGAAGTCCACCGCCCACGCGTCCATGCCGGCCGTCACCTCGGCCTCCTCGCCGGCCGCGACGAGCTCCCGGTCGCCGAACTCGCGCACGGTCTCCAGCATCCGGTAGCGGAGCAGGCCGGTGGCGCGGTCCTCGGTGACGGTCACCAGCGACTGGGCGACCAGCGCGTCGAGGTCGTCGATCACCGTGGCGGCGCCCGGCCCTGCCACGGCCTCCGCCGCGTCGGTGCTGAAGCCGTCGGGGAAGCGCGACAGGCGCCGCAGCAGCACCTGCTCCGAGGTGCGAAGCAGGTTCCAGCTCCACTCGATCACCGCGAGCAGGGTGCGGTGCCGCTCGGGCGCGGTGCGCTCGCCGCCGGTCAGCAGGGCGAAGCGGTTCCCGAGCCGGCGCTCGATCTCGTCGACGGAGAGCGACCGGGTGCGCGCGGCCGCCAGCTCGATCGCGAGCGGCAGGCCGTCGAGGCGGTCGCAGAGACGGGCGACGACGTCCAGCGGGAGCACGACGCCGGGACGCGCGGCGCGGGCGCGCTCCAGGAACAGGGCGACCGCCGGGCCGTACTCGCCCGCGGCGGCCGCGCCGCCGTCGCCGTCGGTGCTCTTCAGCGAGTCGAGCGGGTAGACGCGCTCCGCTCCGATCGCGAGCGGGGCGCGGCTGGTCGCCAGCACCCGGACCGTGGTGGTCGCGTCCAGCACGTCCTGCACGTAGGCGGCCACCGCGTCCACGATGTGCTCGCAGTTGTCGACGATGAGGAGCGTCTCGCGCTCGGCCAGGAGCCCGAGGATGCGCCCGCGCAGGTCCAGCTGCGCGCCGGGGTCGGTGGGCCGGGCGGCGCGGGCCTCGCGGATGCCGAGCGTGGACGCGAAGGCGAGCTCGACGTCCTCTCCGGTCCGCACGCTGGCCAGCTCCACCACGATCACCGCGGGCGTGTGGACGGCACGGTTGCCGACCTCCTGCGCCAGGCGCGTCTTGCCGAGGCCGCCCGGGCCGAGGATCGTCGTCAGGCGCGAGGTGGCGATCAGGTCCTCCACCGCCTGCAGGTCGTACTCGCGACCCACCAGGGCGTTCGGCGCGGAGCGCAGGCCGATCCGGATGCGGCGGGGCGCCGACGGGCGCTCCCGGTCGTCGTCGGCGAGCAGCTCGGCGTTCAGGGCGACCAGTTCGGGGCCGGGGCGCGTGCCCAGCCGGTCGAGCATGGCCTCCTTCAGCTCGGCGAACGCCAGGAGCGCCTCGCTGCGGCGGCCGGCGTCCGCGAGCGCCCGCAACCGCACCAGCTGCAGGCTCTCGTCGAGCGGCCGGCGGGCGAGCAGCGGCTGCAGGTCGGCGAGCGCGCCGTCGTGGTCGCCGGTCGAGACGCGGGCGCGGGCGCGCACGAGCAAGAGGTCGTCGTGGAGGGCGTCGGCCGTCTGGCGCAGCTCGTCGGCCAACGGGGTTCCGCCGAGCTCCGCTCCGGGCTCGCCGCGCCAGAGGGTCAGCGCCGCGTCGGCCTCGGCGGCGGCCGCGTCCGCGTCGCCGTCGTCGAGCGCGGCGGCCGCCCGGCGGAGGGCGCGGCGGGCGAGCCCCAGATCGGTCTCCTCGGGCGGGATCGCGAGCGCGTACCCGCTCGGCGTCGACTCCAGCAGGCCGTCGGCGCTCACCGTGCGCACCCGCGACACGAGCGTCTGCAGCGCGGCGCGCTCCTGCCGCGGGGGAGCGTCGTCCCACAGATCTTGGACCAGGGAGGGCACGCTCGCGGCGCCGCGCGCGAGCACGAGCGCGACGATCAGGCTCTTGCCGAGGGCCCCGGACGGTTCGCTGAGCTCGCCCGTCCGGTCCTCCACCAGCACCGGCCCGAGCACGGCGACGCGAGGCGATGAAGGCACGCGCCCGATCCTACCCACCGCGCCCGGTCCGTCCCTCCGCCGAGTCCGCAGAGACTGCACGCGACACGCCGCCGTGGCGTGCATTCTTCGCGGACTCGACGGGGGAGGGCGCGCGTAGGCTCGCGGCATGGCGTTCGATTGGTCGCAGTTCTACGAGGAGCAGGGCGGACGCGGCGTGCGGCCCACGTTCCAGAGCGCGCTCGCGGCGTGGGACGGGCCGCCCGGCGAGGCGATCGACCTGGGCTGCGGGGACGGGGTGGAGACGAGGCACCTGGCCGAGCACGGCTGGACGGTGTTCGCGGTGGACGCGGACCCCGGTGTCGAGGAGCGCGTCACGGCCGGCCTGTCGCCGGAGGCGGCGGAGCGCGTGACGGTACGGCGGGCGTCGTTCGAGACGGTGGGAGAGCTTCCCGCGGCGGACCTCGTCTACGCGGGCTTCGCCCTGCCGTTCTGCGACGAGTCGCACTTCCCGTACCTGTGGGCCGATATCCGCGAGGCGCTGCGGCCGGGCGGGCTCTTCGCGGGCGAGCTGTTCGGCCCGCACGACGAGTGGGTCGGGCGGCCCGGGATGAGCTTCCACGACCGCGCCCAGGTCGAGGGCATGCTCGCCGGGATGGACGTGCTGCAACTGGTCGAGGACGACCGCCGCGGCATGTCGTTCGAGGGCCCGAAGCACTGGCACGTCTTCCACATCGTCGCCCGCGCCTAAGCCATCAGCTCCGGACTTTTTCGACCGGAACAGGCGTTCTCGGGCGAGAGACTCCGGAGCTGTTGGCTGGGGGCCGGGTCAGCGGAGGGTCTTGCGGGAGGTGATCTGGCCGGTGTCGAAGCCGAGCAGGTGCAGGCCGCCGTGGAAGCGGGCGTGCTCGATCTTGATGCAGCGGTCCATGACGACCGTGAGGCCCTTCGACTCGCCGTACTCGGCGGCCTCCTGGTTCCAGATGCCGAGCTGCACCCACACCGTCGGGGCGCCGACGGCGAGCACCTCGTCGATCACCGCGGGGATGTCCGACGGCTTGCGGAACACGTCGACGATGTCCGGCACCTCGGGCAGCGACGCCAGGTCGGGGTACGCCTTCTCGCCGAGGATGGTGTCGGCGTTCGGGTTGACGAAGTAGACCCGGTAGTCGCTCGACTGCTGCAGGTAGGTGCCGACGAAGTACGACGAGCGCGCCGGGTTCGGCGAGGCGCCGACGATCGCGACCGACTTCGCGGCGCGCAGGATCTTGAGCCGCTCCTTCGCGTCCGGGCCGACCCAGGTGCGCTGCGACTTCAGCAGCTTCGCCAGCGGCGAGTCGGCCGGCACGGCGCAGCTCAGGCCGTTTGCCAGCTGGATCTCGGTGGTCGCCTCCGTTGCGGTGGTCATGCGGCCTTCGCCTCCTCGACGGCGGTGGTGAGCGCCTGATCCAGATCGTAGATGATGTCCTCCACGTCCTCGATGCCGACGCTGATGCGCACGACGCCGGGCAGCACGCCGGCGTCGAGCAGCTGCTGCTCGGTGAGCTGCGCGTGCGTGGTGGAGGCGGGATGGATCACCAGCGTCTTCGCGTCGCCGATGTTGGCCAGATGGCTGGCCAAGTTCACCGACTCGATGAACTTCTGGCCGACCTCCCGCCCGCCCTTCACGACGAAGCTGAACACGCTTCCCGGACCCTTCGGCAGGTACTTCTGCGCGCGCTCGTGGTGCGGGTGCTCGGGCAGGCCCGCCCAGAACACCTTCTCGATGCGCGGGTCGGCGTCGAGCCACTCGGCGACCGCCCGGGCGTTGTCGACGTGCGCCTGGATGCGGTACGGCAGCGTCTCGACGCCCTGCGCGAGCAGGAACGCCGAGTGCGGCGCCAGCACCGGCCCGATGTCGCGCAGCTGCTCGGCGCGCAGCCGGGTGAGGAAGGCGTACTCGCCGAAGTTGCCCGACCACTGCAGGCCGCCGTACGACGGGACCGGCTGGCCGAAGAGCGGGAACTTCGACGAGTGCCAGTCGAACCGTCCGCTCTCCACGACGACCCCGCCGAGGGTGGTGCCGTGGCCGCCGAGGAACTTGGTGGCCGAGTGGATGACGATGTCGGCGCCCCACTCGATCGGCCGGTTCAGGTACGGCGTCGCGATGGTGGAGTCGATGGCGAGCGGGATGCCGGCCGCGTGCGCGACGTCGGCCAGGCCCTCGATGTCGGCGATCTCGCCCGACGGGTTGGCGATGGTCTCCGCGAACAGGATCTTGGTCTTGTCGGTGATCGCCGCGGCGTAGTCGGCCGGGTCGGAGCTCTGCACGAACGTGGTGTCGACGCCGAACCGGCGGAGGGTCACATCCAGCTGGGTGATCGACCCGCCGTACAGGTTGGCCGAGGCGACGATGTGGTCGCCCGCGCCGACCAGCGACGCGAAGGTGATGTACTGGGCGCTGAGGCCCGACGCGGTGGCGACGGCGCCGAGGCCGCCCTCCAGGCTCGCGACGCGCTCCTCGAACGAGGCGACGGTCGGGTTGGCCAGGCGCGAGTAGATGTTGCCGTACTTCTGCAGCGCGAAGCGCGCGGCGGCGTCGGCGGTGTCGTCGAAGACGAAGGCGCTGGTCTGGTAGATCGGGAGGGCGCGCGCGCCGGTCACCGGATCGGGGATGTTGCCCGCGTGGATCGCACGCGTGCGGAAGCCGTACTCACGATCTGCCATGGGCTCACGCTACCCGAACCGGCCGACACCGCCGGCCGGCCTCCGTAACACGCCGCAACCGGGTTTGCTAGCCTGGAGGCAGGCCCCGATCGGGGCCCCGGACGACGGTTCAGTACCCGGTGAGCGACAAGACTGGCCAAGGAGTCAGACCGTGTCCTGGATCGTCCTCATCCTCTCCGGCGTGCTCGAAGCCGTCTGGGCGACCGCCCTCGGCAAGTCGGAGGGCTTCACGCGCCTCTGGCCGACCGTCGTCTTCGCCGGCGCGCTGCTCGCCTCGATGGCCGGCCTTGCTTTCGCCATGCGCGAGATCTCGACCGGCACCGCCTACGCGGTGTGGGTCGGCATCGGCGCCGCGCTCACCGTGCTCTACGCGATGGTGTTCGGCGGCGACGGGTTCTCGCTGGTGAAGGCGCTGCTGATCGTCGGCCTGGTCGGCTGCGTCATCGGGCTGAAGCTCGTCGACTAGCGCGTCGCTCAGGCCGCGCTGACCCAGACCGCGCCGAGCGCGAGCGCCGCGATGAGCACCCAGGAGGCGAGGCCCGTCACGAGCGCGCGCCAGCCGGTGCCGACGAGCGCCCGCAGGCGGACCGCCGTGCCGAGGCCGAACAGGGCCATCGCGAGCAGGATCGTCTGCAGGGTGTCGGCGCCGTCGGTGACGGCCGCCGGGAGCGGCACGAACGTGCGCACGAGCACGGCGACGAGGAATCCGGCGACGAAGAGCGGCACGATCGGCGGGCGCTTCGCGGCCGGGTCGCCCTCCACGTGCCGGCGGCGCTCCACGACCGCGGCGACGGCGACCAGCGGGGCGAGCATGAGCACGCGGGTGAGCTTCACGACGACCGCGACCGCGAGCGCCGCGGCCCCGGCGATCTGCGCCGTCGCCACCACCTGGCCGACGTCGTGCACACCGGCGCCGACCCAGTGCCCGAACTGCTGCGCGTCGAGTCCGAGGGGATGCCAGAGCAGCGGGAGGACGAAGATCGCGAGCGTGCCGCACAGGGTGACCAGCGCGACGGGCGTCGCCGCCTCCTCGTCCTTCGGCTTGACCACGCCGCTCATCGCGCCGATGGCGGAGGCGCCGCAGATCGAGAACCCGGTCGCGATGAGCAGCGGCTGGTGGCCGGGCAGGCCGAGCAGGCGCCCGATCCAGAACGTCCCGGCGAAGCTGACCAGCACCACGGCGACGGTCGTCAGGATGGCGACCCAGCCGAGCCCCGCGATGTCGCCGAGGCTCAGCTTCAGGCCGAGCAGGACCACTCCGACACGCATCAGCCGCTTGGCGCTGAGCGACAGCCCGGGCGCGAGCGCACCCGTCACTGCGGGACGCGCGGCCGGCACCTGGCCGACCACGATGCCGAGCACCACCGCGGCGGTGAGCAGCGGCACCGCCGGCGCGAGCCAGTGGATCGCCCAGGCCGCGGCGGCCGCCAGCGCGCAGACGATCAGCCCCGGGAGCCAGGGGAGCGGTCGGCGGACGGCGGCCGGGGAGGAGGTCACCGGTCCATTCTGCCGAAGGTCGCGTGGGCCGCCCGCCTCATCGCGTCCGCCCGGCCGGGTCAAGGGCCTCCGGTCCGAGCGGACGCGACCGGGCCATCTCGCGCCCCTCACACTGCCCCACGTTCGTGGCGCCGAGGCGGCTCACCGTCGGTCGACCCGTGGGTCGACCGCGCCGAGGATCGCCGTCGGACGCGCGTGCTCCTCCTGAAGCACCCGTCACAGCGCGGAGAGCAGCGAGGCGCCGTTCGGGACGCCGAGGCCGGTGCACGCGTCCCACCCCGGCCCCGCGGCGAAGGCGCCGTTGTCGCCGACGGTGATGTCACGGAAGCCCGCCGCGACCTGGCCGGTGCGGATGGAGTCGTACAGCGCCGGCTGCGCCAGGCCGAGGGGCTTGCCGGTCGACTGCACCAGGCGCGCCACGAGCGCCGCCCACAGGGGCGCGACGGCGCTGGTGCCGCCGATGACCGTGTCCTGCCCGTCGACGCGGACGCGGTAGCCGGTCTGCGGGTCGGCGACGGCCGACACGTCGGGCACGCCGCGCCCGCCCGGACCGTTCGCCGCGCCGCCCGCGTCGGTGCCGCCGGCGTCTCTCGGGACGCCGACGCCGGTCTGCCAGGAGGGCAGCGGGAAGACCGCGCTCACCCCTCCGCCCGTCGCGCCTCCGCCGCGCCCGTTGTTCCACACCGTCTCGGAGTGCACCGTGCCCGTGGTCGCGTCGGCCTCCAGCCGGGTGCCGCCGCACGCCAGCGCGTGCGGGGACGACGCGGGGAAGTCGACGTGCGGGCGGCCGTCGCCGACGCGGTCGCTGCTGCCGTCGTCGCCGGCGGCCACGGTCGTGGTGACGCCGAGCGCCGCGGCATCCTGCAGGGCCTGGTCGAACGCCGTGCGCGCCTGTGGCGTCCACTGGTCCTCCGACTGGCCCCAGCTGATGCTGATCGCCGCCGGCGTCGGGTCGGCGTGCGCCGCCATGCTGACGGCATCCAGGAAGCCGGCGTCGGTGTTCGGCGCGAAGTAGACCACGAGGGACGCGCCCGGCGCCAGCGCCCCGGCGACCTCGATGTCGAGCATCACCTCGCCGTCGGCCCCGTTCGGGTTGCCGTCCGGGGCGTTGGAGCCGCCGTCGACGCCGACCGCGGTGACCGACGGCGTCGGGATGCCCAGGCCGGCGAAGTAGGCGTCGAGGTCGGACGGCACGTACCCGCCGCCGAGCTCGATGATCGCGATGGTCTGCCCGCTGCCGTCGGTGCCCTCCGGGAAGGAGTACACCGTCCCCAGCTGGGGCGGGGTGTAGCTCGTGTTCACGGCCGCCGCGGGCACGTAGCGGAACTGCGTGCGGGCCTGCGGCCGGTCGTCGAGGCCGAGCACGGCGGTCACCACGCCGTCGAGCGCCGCCGGGATGCTCAGGCCGCCCGTGCGCTGCCGGTACCGCGGCGCGTTCTCGCCGTCGTCGTCGGGGGTGGACTCGGCGAGGTCGGTGCCGAAGACCCGGGCGACCGTCTGCACCGGGCCGGAGACGCGGACGCGGCGGGCGCCCGCATCCACCTCGTCGACCGTCAGGCCGAGGCCTTCGAGCGTGCTCCGCACCAGCTCCACGTCCTGGGGTGAGGCGGCGTAGCGATCGGCCAGCTCCTGCCGCGAGAGCGGGTGCGCGAACGCGGCTTCCGGGAGCTCGGCGCGCCGGCGCAGCACCAGCGTGGCGTCGACCCGCACGTCGGGCGCGAGGCCGCCGTGCGCGCGGAAACCCGGGCGGGCGGGACGCTCGCTTCCGGGGAGGGGGACGAGGTCGAGGGGCTCTTCTGCGTCGGTCATACCCCTCGGTCTACCACCGGCCCCCGACAGCCGGGAGAGGTCGGGGTCAGACCCAGCTCGGCAGCCACATGTGGATCTGCCAGAACCAGAACGGCACCTGCTGCGCCGTCCAGATCGGCCAGAAGAAGGCGCTCACCACGACGCAGGCGACGAGGAAGCCGCCCGCCCAGGCGATGCCCCGGCGGCGGCGGTGCTCCGGATCGGTGCGCCTGCCCAGCACGATCCCGATGGCGGCCGTGAGGGCCAGGATGAGGTAGGGCTCGAACGCGATCGAGTAGAACGTGAAGATCGTGCGCTGCATGTAGAGCCACCACGGCAGATACCCCGCCGCCAGGCCGGTCAGGATCAGGCCGTACCGCCAGTCGCGGTACCGGATGAGCCAGTACACCAGGAACAGGATCGCGGCCGTCCCGGCCCACCAGATCAGCGGGTTGCCGAGCGAGGTGATCGCCGCGGAGCAGGCGTTGGCGGTGCAGCCCGCCTGACCCTGCGTCGTGCCGACGTAGTACATGCTCGTCGGTCGCAGCATCAGCGTCCAGCCGAGCGGGTTCGACTGGTACGGGTGCGGAGTGTGCAGGTTGATGCTGTAGTTGTACATCTCGGTCTGGTAGTGCCAGAGGTTCTGCACCCACAGCGGCACCCAGCTCAGGGCGCCGGTCCACTGCATGTGGACGCTCTGCGCCCAGTGCCGGTAGTAGCCGTCGGAGCTGAAGATCCAGCCCGCCCAGGTGGCCACGTACGCCACGAAGGCGAGCGGGACCATGAGGACGAACGTCGCGGGAGCCTGCTTGAGCAGCGCGCCGCTGACGTGGAACGGCAGTCGCTCGCGCCGGCGGGCCACCGCGTCCACCACCACGGTGTAGACGGCGAAGAAGGCGAGGAAGTAGAAGCCCGTCCACTTCACCCCGGCGCACAGGCCGCAGAGCACGCCCGCGGCGATCAGCCACGGCCGCCACCACAGCACCGGCCCCCAGGCCGGGTCGCGGCCGGACGCGCGGGCCGCCGCGACCTTGGCCGCCAGCCGGCCGGCCGACCACCTCCGGTCGAGCAGGATGCAGAAGAACGCCAGCAGCGCGAACAGCATGACGAAGCCGTCGAGGAGCGCGACCCGGCTCATCACGATGGCGTGCCCGTCGATCGCGAACAGGACGCCGGCGATCGTCGCGAGCATCGTCGAGCGGAACAGCATGCGCGCGATCAGGAACACCAGCAGCACGGCGATCGTGCCCGCGACGGCCGTGGAGAGGCGCCAGCCGAAGGAATTGGCGGGCCCGGTGGCCGCCATCCCGAGCGCGATGAGCCACTTGCCGAGCGGCGGATGCGCCACGAACGACGGGTCGCTGGAGTAGATGCCGGTCTGGCCGGCGGCGAAACGCGGGTCCGCCTTGTCCGGCCAGCTGCCCTCGTAGCCGAGGTTCCAGATTGTCCACGAGTCTTTGACGTAGAAGGTCTCGTCGAACACGAGCGCGTGCGGCGCCCCCAGGTTCCACATCCGCAGGACCGCCGCGAGCAGCGTCACCGCGACCGGGGCGCCCCAGTACCAGAGCCGCAGCCGGGCGGGCGTGCGCAGCATCCGCGCCCACCAGTCGTCCAGCCGGGTGCCGGTGCGCTCGGGGGCGACGTGCGCGGCCGGGACGTCGGTCAGAGGGGCGGAGGTCACCAGGCCATGGTAGGGGCGTGCGGCTGTGGTTCGCCTTTCGGCTGCCAGACTAGAGGCCATGATCATCCTGGCGGCCACCCCGATCGGCAACCTCGGGGACGCGTCCCGCCGGCTGGTGGAGGTGCTCGAGGAGGCGACGGTCGTCGCCGCGGAGGACACCCGCGTCGCCCAGCGCCTGCTCGCGGGCCTGGGCGTCGGCAACCGGCCGCGGCTGATCGCCCTGCACGACCACAACGAGCGCGACCGCGCGGCCGAGCTCGTGGAGCTGGCCCGCGACCAGGACGTCGTGCTGCTCTCCGACGCGGGCATGCCGACGGTCTCCGACCCGGGCTTCCACCTGGTGGAGGCGGCCGCGGCCGCCGGGGTCGGTGTGACCGCGCTTCCCGGACCCTCCGCGGTGCTGACGGCGCTCGCCGTCTCGGGCCTGCCGACCGACCGGTTCACCTTCGAGGGCTTCCTGCCGCGCAAGCAGGGCGAGCGCCGCTCCACCCTCGGCGCCCTCGCCGCCGAGCCGCGCACGATGGTCTTCTTCGAGTCGCCCAACCGGCTGGCCGCCGCGCTCGCCGACATCGCGGCCGTGCTGGGCGACGACCGCCGGGTCGTGGTCTGCCGGGAGCTGACCAAGCTCTACGAGGAGGTGCGGCGCGGCACTGCGGCCGAGCTGGCCGCCTGGGCGGCGGAGGGCGTGCTCGGCGAGATCGTGATCGTGGTGGCCGGCGCCCCGGCGCGCGCGGCGGACCCGGAGGCCGCGGTCGAGCAGGTGCTCGCCCTGGTCGCCTCGGGGACCCGGCTCAAGGACGCCGCCGCCGAGGTCGCCGAGGCGACCGGACTGGGGAAGCGTGACCTGTATCAGGCCGCGCTGGGGCGGCGCTGACGGGACGCGGCGGGTTTCGGCCCCAGGCTGTCGAGGCCGGTCACCCCGGGCGGTCATGGCAGCACGGTGATCGTGATGTCGGGCGTGTGGGTGAACGTCTCGGTCAGAACGCCGCCGGTGTAGGTGCCGGGCGCGAGTCCCTCCACCGTCACGTCGACGAACTGCGGGCCACCGGACGAGGTCACCACGCCGGAGGTGAGCAGTGCGGGCAGCTTCCACGAGCCCTCGCTGGTCGCCGGCGTGATGCGGAATCCGAACTGCTGGCCGGCGGGAACCGCGCCGGCGGTGAGGCGGAGTGTCTGGCCGTCGCGCACCGTGATGCCCTGCGGCCCGGCGGGCGAACTGGCGCTGCTCTGGGTCCTCGGCTCGATCGGCGCGATGGTCGCCGCCGAGGCCGTCGGGCCTGTCGCGCTCAGGGGCGGAAGCAGGGCGTCGGAGGCGTCCGCGTTCACCACCGTGGTCTCCGATGACATCCACTTCTCGATGTCGATGTCGTCGGTGTAGTTCCTCTCCGGCTCCGGGGCGAGCTGACCGGCGGCCGACTTCGGCTGGTTCGCCGCGGCGAGCAGATCGGCCACTTTTCGGCTGATCGTCTGGCCCTCGGCTGTGGTCTCCGCCGACTGCACGACGTAGTTGTAGTGCTCGTCGGTCTGATGCAGCACCAGGGCCAGCACGCCGACGAGGAGCCAGTTGTAGTCGCAGATCGGGTCGCCGGTGTGGCAGACGGCCGACTTCGCCGGGCCGCCGACCGTGTAGTAGCCGTTGTCGGTTCGCTTCTCGTCGTCGGTCGACACGTAGCGGAGGAATCCGTTGCCTCCGGCGCCATTGCCGTGGTTGCCCGACTGGTTCTGCCACTGCAGCGGGTCGCCGAAGATCTCGGAGAGCGCGATGTTCTTCGGGCGCAACTGTGTCAGCCACCGCGCCGCGATGGCGCCCTGGGAGTAGCCGAGCACCACGAACCGGGGGCTGGGGCACCCGGCGGCGGTCTGCGACGCGACGGTCTTGTCGATGTACTCCGCCGTGCTCACCGCGCCCGCTCGCGCGGAGTCGCCGAGGGTCTTCTTGACCGCGCCCACATCGGCGGTGTTCGGCACGGTGACCGCCGGATACCCCTTGCCGGTGCCGAACTGGTTGGGACCGACAGCGACGATCGGCACCTCGTCGACGCGCGGGTTCGGCGCCGCCTTGCCGCGGCTCTGGGTCACATACGACTGAATGGCGCGCGAGATCGTCTTGCCCTCCCAGCCACTGGTCTTGACCGTGGTGCCCGAGTACGAGGGTGTCAGCGCCGTCTCGCCGCTTCCGCGGAACGCCAGGATCTGGACGGGCGTGCAGGACGTGGCCGCGGTCGCCGCGGTGGGCGTGGCGGCGATGAGGAGTGAGGCGATGAGTGCGGAGATCGCGGCGGCCGAGGCCAGCCCGCTCCGATGTCGAGTGCTGATCATGCACTCAGAATATGGATTTAAATATCAATCGGAAAGTTTTCCACAGAGAATCCTGCGGAACCGTTCTCCACAGGCGCGGTAACAGACCGGATCGCGTCGCCGCGCGCCCCTAGGATAGTCACCATGTCCGACGGCTCCTCGTTCTACATCACCACGCCGATCTTCTACGTGAACGACGTCCCGCACATCGGGCACGCCTACACGGAGGTCGCGGCCGACGTGCTCGCGCGCTGGCACCGCCAGGCGGGCGACGACACGTGGCTGCTCACCGGGACGGACGAGCACGGCCAGAAGATCCTGCGCACGGCGACCGCCAACGGCACGACGCCGAAGGCCTGGGCCGACAAGCTGGTCGGCGAGGAGTGGCTGCCGCTGCTGAAGACCATCGACATCTCCAACGACGACTTCATCCGCACCACCGACGAGCGGCACGAGGTCAACGTCCAGAAGTTCCTGCAGAAGCTGTACGACGACGGCTACATCTACGCCGGCGAGTACGAGGCGCTCTACTGCGTCGGCTGCGAGGAGTTCAAGCCGCAGAGCGAGATCGTCGACGGCACGGGGGAGTACGAGGGTCAGAAGGTCTGCGCCATCCACTCGAAGCCACTCGAGCTGCTACAGGAGAAGAACTACTTCTTCCGGATGAGCCAGTTCGCCGACCGCCTGCTCGCGCTCTACGAGGAGCGGCCCGACTTCGTGCAGCCCGAGTCGGCGCGCAACGAGGTGGTCAGCTTCGTGCGGCAGGGCCTCAGCGACCTCTCCATCTCGCGCTCCAGCTTCGACTGGGGCATCAAGGTGCCGTGGGACGAGTCGCACGTCGTCTACGTCTGGTTCGACGCCCTGCTCAACTACATCACCGCGGTCGGCTACGGCCAGGACGACGAGGAGTTCGCACGGCGCTGGCCGGCGAACCACCTGGTCGGCAAAGACATCCTGCGCTTCCATGCCGTCATCTGGCCGGCCATGCTGATGGCCGCAGGGCTCGAGGTGCCGCACCGCGTGTTCGGCCACGGCTGGCTGCTGGTGGGCGGCGAGAAGATGTCGAAGTCGAAGCTCACGGGCATCGCGCCGACGCAGATCACCGACACCTTCGGCTCCGACGCGTTCCGCTACTACTTCATGCGGGCGATCAACTTCGGCCAGGACGGCTCGTTCAGCTGGGAAGACCTGGCGGCGCGCTACCAGGCCGAGCTCGCCAACGGCTTCGGCAACCTCGCGTCGCGCGTCATCGCCATGGTGACCCGCTACTTCGAGGGCGTCGTGCCGCCCGCGGGCGCGTACCAGGAGGTCGACCTGCACGTGCAGGAGGTCGTGCGCACCGCGGCGGCCGACGCCGACGCCGCCATCGCGCGGCTCGCCATCCACGACGCCCTCGCGGCGGTCTGGCGCATCGTCGACGAGCTCAACGGCTACATCACCGAGCAGGAGCCGTGGACCCTGGCGAAAGACGACGCGCAGCGCGAGCGCCTCGGCACCGTGCTCTACACGGCCGCCGAGGGCCTCCGCGCGCTCGCCGTGTTGCTGTCGCCGGTGATCCCGTCCGCCACCGCCAAGCTGTGGGAGGCGCTGGGCGTCGAGGGCGAGCTGGGCGCGCTCACCGCGCAGCCGCTGCGCGCGGCGGGCGAGTGGGGCCGGCTGCCGGCCGGCACCGAGGTCAACGGGCTGGCGGCGCTGTTCCCGCGGATCGACGCGGAGGCGGTCGCCGCGGTATGACGGACCCGTCGTTCGTCCGTCAGCGGCACGTCACCGACGGCCGCGACCTGGCGTACCCTCCGCTGCCCGAGGCGCTCACCGTGCCGGTGTACGACAACCACACGCATCTCGAGATCGCCGACGGCGAGGAGCCGCTCGACTACCGCGAGCAGCTCGACCGCGCCTCCAGCGTCGGCGTGCGCGGGGTCGTGCAGGTCGGCAACGACGTGGAGACCTCGCGCTGGTCGGCCGAGACCGCGGCGATCGAGCCGCGGATGCTCGCCGCCGTCGCCCTGCACCCCAACGACGCCCCCGACTACGCGGAGCGCGGCGAGCTGGACGACGCCCTCGCGGTCATCGACGAGCTGGCCGGCCGGCCGCGCGTGCGGGCGGTGGGGGAGACCGGGCTCGACTTCTTCCGCACGGAGGAGGGGCCGCGCCGCGACGCGCAGTTCCGCTCGTTCGAGGCGCACATCGAGATCGCCAAACGGCACGGCATCGCGCTCCAGATCCACGACCGCGACGCCCACGCCGCCGTCGCCGCGACGCTGAAACGCGTCGGCGCGCCCGAGCGCACGGTGTTCCACTGCTTCTCCGGCGACGTGGAGCTCGCCCGCATCTGCGCCGAGAACGGCTGGTACATGTCGTTCGCCGGCAACGTGACGTTCAAGAACGCGCCGAACCTGCGCGAGGCGCTCGCCGTGGCCCCGCGGCACCTCATCATGGTCGAGACGGATGCGCCGTTCCTCACGCCGACGCCGTTCCGCGGGCGTCCGAACGCGCCGTACCTCATCCCGCACACCCTGCGCGCGATGGCCGAGGTCATCGGCACGGACGCGTCCACGCTGGCCGCCCAGATCAACTCCAACACCGAGCTGGTCTACGGCCGCTGGGACAGCGAGCCGGTCGGGCCGCCGCCGACGCAGCCGATCGGGATCATCGCGTGACCGAGCTGCGCCTGCTCGGGCCGGCCGAGATCCGCGACCTCGCCGAGTTGCTCGACGTCACGCCGACCAAGAAGCTCGGCCAGAACTTCGTCATCGACGCGAACACCGTGCGGCGCATCGTGCGGGTGGCCGAGGTGCAGCCCGGCGACCGCGTGGTCGAGATCGGCCCCGGCCTCGGCTCGCTCACGCTCGGTCTGCTGGAGGCGGGCGCCCACGTGACGGCGGTCGAGATCGACGGCCGGCTCGCCGCCCAGCTGCCCGTCACCGTCGAGCAGCTCGCGCCGGAGGCGGCGCAGCGTCTCACGGTCGTGCACCGCGACGCCCTCGCGGTGACCGAGCTGCCGGCGGAGCCCGTGCGGCTGGTGGCGAACCTCCCGTACAACGTCTCGGTGCCCGTCCTGCTGCACTTCCTGGAGCACTTCCCGAGCCTGCGCTCGGGCGTCGTGATGGTGCAGGCCGAGGTGGGCCATCGGATCGCGGCACAGCCCGGGTCGAAGGTGTACGGCGCGCCCAGCGTGAAGGCGGCCTGGTACGGCACCTGGCGCACGGCGGGCCAGGTGAGCCGGCAGATCTTCTGGCCCGTGCCCAACGTCGACTCGGTGCTGGTCGGCTTCGAGCGGCACGACACCCCGCCCGGCGACGAGCAGCTGCGGCTGCGCGCCTTCACCCTGGTGGACGCCGCCTTCCAGCAGCGCAGGAAGACCCTCCGTCAGGCGCTGGCCCCGGTCTTCGGCGACCCCACCGCGGCCGCCGCGGCGCTGGAGCGGGCCGGCCTGTCGCCTGCGCTGCGCGGCGAGCAGCTGGCCCTCGCCGACTTCGCCCGTCTGGCCGCGGCGTCGGCCGACTGACCGCAACGGCCGCCTGTCGCACGGGCGTCCAGGGACCCCACAGCGTCGAGCGCCGCGGGTGTGTAGGTTGGAGACATGGTGGACGGCTGGGGCGTTGACAGCGTGCATGTTCGCGCGCCGGGCAAGATCAACGTCTTCATGCGCGTCGGCGCGGTCATGGAGGACGGCTACCACGACGTCGCCACCGCGTACCAGGCCGTGTCGCTCTACGAGGACGTGCGCGCCTACCCCGACGACGAGTTCTCGGTCGGCTTCGGCGGCAGCATAGACACGAGCTCGCTCCCGCTCGACGGGTCCAATCTGGCCATCAAGGCCGCCCGGATGCTCGCGGAGCGCACCGGCTACACCGGCGGCGTCCGCCTGGAGATCGAGAAGCACGTGCCCGTCGCCGGCGGCATGGGCGGCGGCTCGGCCGACGCGGCGGCCACGCTGGTCGCCTGCGACGCGCTGTGGGGCACGGACGTGGGCCGCGAGGAACTGCAGACGCTGGCGGCCCGCCTGGGCGCGGACGTGCCGTTCGCCCTGGTCGGCGGCACCGCGATCGGCACGGGACGCGGCGACCGGCTCAGCCCCGCGCTCGCGACCGGCCAGTTCCACTGGGTGCTTGCCCTGCCTGAGGGCGAGCTGAGCACCCCGCTGGTGTACCGCGAGCTCGACCGGCACCGCGAGCGGCACGCCGCCGACATCGCCCCGGCGCAGGCGTCGCCGACGGTCGACTCCGGCGTGCTGCAGGCCCTGCGCGCCGGCGACCCGGCCATGCTGGCGGAGGCGCTGACCAACGACCTGCAGGCGCCGGCCATCCACCTGGTGCCCGACCTCGCCGACGTGATCGAGCTCGGCGAGACCAACGGCGCCCTCGCCGGCGTCGTCTCCGGCTCCGGGCCGACCGTCGCGTTCCTGACCTCCGACCTCGACTCGGCGATCGACCTCCAGATCGCGCTGAGCGCCGCGCGCATCACCGCGGTGCGCGCCACCGGGCCCGTCCACGGCGCCCGCATCGTCGGCGACTGAGACGGCGCAGGCCCGGCAGGCGGTCCGCCCGAGGATGCCCGGCCGACGGGCGCGTCGGGTTGAGACGATTCGTCGAAGGTGAGAAACGTGTCCGCGTCCGGGCCGGGCATCCCGGGTGATCCTCACCCTAGCGAGCGCCGTCGCGACACTCCCAGGCCGGGCGACGAAACCGTCAAGACTTGACGGGCCGCCTCCGCGACAGCGCACGCAGCTCGCGGCGCGAGCGCAGTCCGAGCTTCGCCAGGATGTTGCGCACGTGGAAGTTCACGGTGGTCACCGACACGTACAGGTGCTCGGCGATCTCCTTGTTCGTCATCCCGGTCGCGAGCGCGTGCGCGACCTGCCGCTCCCGCGTGGTGAGGCTGGCGAGCGGGTCGGCGGTCGTCGTGACGGTGGCCGTCTGGTCGAGCAGCCGGACCGCTCTGGCCAGGTAGCCGGCGGCGCCGAGCCGGCGGAACGTGGCGACGGCGGACTCGAGCAGCTCGCGGGCGCGGGCGCCCTGGGCGGCGCCGGCCGTCGCCGCCAGGCGTCCGGCGTCCAGGGCCGCGATCGCCTGCGGCAGCGGGAACAGTGCGCCTGCCGGGTCCGCCGCCGCCTCCTCGTACGCCGCGAGGGCGTCGGCGGCGTTCCCTTCCGCCTCCCGCACCCGGCCCTCCAGCCAGCGCAGCGAGCCGTAGTAGGGCCGCCAGAGGCCGGGCGCGGCCGCCCGCTCGTAGGCGGCGCGCGCGTCGGCAGGGCGGCCCAAGGCGGCGAGCGCATCCACCCGGTAGGTCAGCCAGCCGAGCGTCGACCCGCGATTCCCCGCGGCCTCGGCCGCCAAAGTCGCGGCCAGCTGGTCCTCCGGCCGGCCGAGGGCGCGGGCGAGCTCCGCGCGGGCGAGGTGCGGGAGGTCGCCGTCGTACGAGCCGGAGATGCGCGGGTCGGCCTGGGCCGCGGCGCGCAGCCGGTCCTCCACCGCCTCGGCCTCCCCGCGACCGGCGCGGACCAGGGCGGAGGTCCAGAGCGCGATCGGCCAGCAGGACAGGTCGGTCTCGTCGAGCGCCAGGGCGACGGCGGTGTCGGCCAGCGTCACCGACTCCTCCCACTCGCCCGTGAGGTACAGCATGTGCGCGTACATCGTGCGCGCGAACCCCGCCGTCCAGCTGCCCGGGTAGCGCCGCGCGAGGTCGTTCGCCCTGGCCAGGTCGGCGCGCGCCCGCTCCAGGTCGCCGCTCATGATGAACACGCGCGACCGGCCGACCAGCGCGTCGATCGCGGCGGGGGACTCGTGGCCGACGACCAGCTCGTCGAGCTCCGCGGTGAGCGGGACGAACAGGTCCGGCCGGCGGGCGTGGGCCGCGGAGATGACCGCCCAGCCGAGCACGCGGGTCAGGTCCTCCTGCGGTGCGGCCAGCCAGCGCAGGGCGGGGTCGGCGACCTCCGACGGGTCGGGGCTCTCGGCGATGTGGCGCCGGGCCGCGTCCACGTGGTCGAGCACCGCCGGGAAGTCGCCCATCGCCATGAGCACCTTGGGCAGCGCCTCGGCGGCGTGGGCGCGAATGGCGCGCTCGTCCGGCGTGGCGGCCGGCCGCTCCTCGATGGCGAGCGCCAGCGCGAGCGCGCCGGGAAGGTCGCCGGAGAGAGTGCGGAGCTCCAGCAGCACGGCGTCGCGGGTCGGCGACGGCGTGGCGGTCTCGAACGCCGGCCGGAGCTCCAGGATGCGCTCCTGCATGCGGAACCGCATCGCGATGAGCCCCAGCTCCAACAGCGCCCGCTCCGCCTCGGCGCCGGCCGCCAGCTGCACCGCGGAGCGCGCGTAGCTGAGCGCCTGCTCGGCCTGACCGAGGTCGGAGGCGGTCAGCGCCGCGGCGAGCAGCTCGTCCACCAGGGTCGGGTCGGCACGGTCGGCCGCCTCCACCCGGTGGCGGAGCGCGCGGTGGCCGGAGAGCACCTCGGCCGCCACCCGGTGGATGGCGACGCGGCGCTCCAGCGTCAGCTCGGCCGCGAGCGCGTCGGCGAGGATGGCGTGCGCCGGCTCCACCCGGGTCACGCCGTCCTGCGACTCGGCGAGCACCAGCCCGCGGGAGACGGCGCCGCGCACATCCACCTCGTCGCCGAGGCGGGCGGCGATCGTGCCGACCACCGGCAGCGGGAGCGGGTCGCGCAGCACCGCGATCAGCTCGGCGGCGGCGCGGACGGACGCGTCGGCGCCCTCCAGGGAGGCGGCGATGGCGGTGGACAGCGGCGTGATCGCGGTCGCCGGCAGGTCCCAGCCGGCCGGGTGCAGCGCCTGCGAGAACGTGTCGCGCAGGTGCACCAGCAGCACGCTGAGCAGCAGCGGCGAGCCCTGCGTCGCATCGGTCAGTCGGGTGGCGGTGCGCCGGGACACGGGATGGCCGAGCAGGTGCTGCGCCAGCTCCTGCGTGTCGCCGACACTGAGCGGGGTGAGGTCGACCCTGGCGTGGTTGGCGGTGACGGCGGCCACGTCGTCGAACAGGGTGACCAGGCTGCTCTGCTGCGGCCGGGTCGCCGCCGTGAACAGGAAGCGCTGGTCGGCCAGCCGCCGCACCACGAAGCGGAGCGCCCGGGCGGACGGCTCGTCGACCCACTGGGCGTCGTCGACGACGAGGCAGACCGGGCCGTCGATGCCGTCGATCGCGTCCAGCAGCAGGCGGCCGACGGTGAGCGGGTCGTCGCCCGGGGCCGGCGGCCGGATCGCCGCGCCGCGGCCGCCCGCCTTCCTGGCGTCCCCGCGGAGGGCGTTCAGGCCGCGCACGAGCGTCTCGACGGTGGCGTAGGCCAGGTCGGACTCGAAGGAGTCGGCGTGGACGCGCAGCACCGTCCACCCGTCCAGCCGCTCGGCCACGTCCGCCAACAGGGCGGTCTTGCCGAGGCCGGCCTCCCCGGTCACCAGCACGGCGCCGCCGTGGTCCCGTGCCCGGTGCGCGACCAGGAGGATCGTCTCGCGCGCACGGTCACGGCCGAACAAGGGTCGGTGCCCGGCTCGGTTCTCGTCGGTCACGCGTCGCTCCTGTCCCCCTCGGCCGCGTCGGGTCGGGTGCGGTCGATTCCCTGGATCATCGCACAGCGGCGGGGCCGACTCGTTCCCCAGTCCGGGGGGTGCGGCGTGTCGCTAGCCCTCCAGCAGCTCCGACAGCTCCAGCCAGCGCGTCTCAAGGTCGGCGATCTCACCCTCCAAGGCACGCAGCTCGTCGGTGAGCCGACCGAGCCCGACGTAGTCGCTCTGGTCGTGGCGGGCGAGCTCCTCGTGCTTCGCGGCGACCTGGTCGGTGACCTTGGCGAGCCGCCGGTCGAGCGCGGAGAGCTCCTTCTCCGCGGCGCGCAGCGCAGCGCCGCTGAGAGCCGGGGTCGTGGTCGGCGTGGCCGCCGGCCCGGGCGCCGTCGTCGCGCCCGCGCCCGCGGCGCTCTGTGCCCGCCGCAGCCGCAGGTACTCGTCCACGCCGCCCGGGAGGTGACGCAGCCGCCCGTCGAGGATGGCGTACTGCTGGTCGGTCACCCGCTCCAGCAGGTACCGGTCGTGCGAGACGACCAGCAGCGTCCCGGGCCAGGAGTCGAGCAGGTCCTCCATGGCGGCGAGCATGTCGGTGTCAAGGTCATTGGTCGGCTCGTCGAGGATCAGCACGTTGGGCTCGTCGAGCAGGATGAGCAGCAGCTGGAGCCGGCGCTTCTGGCCGCCGGAGAGGTCCTTCACCGGCGTGGAGAGCTGCGCGTTCGAGAAGCCCAGCCGCTCCAGCAGCTGGCCGGGCGTGACCTCCTTGCCGCCGGCCAGGTAGGTCGTCTTCTTGGTGGCGACGACCGCGCTGACCCGTTCCTCCTGCACGTCGTCGAGCTCGGCGAGCTGCTGAGTCAGCGTGGCGATCTTCACCGTCTTTCCGCGCTTCACCGTCCCGGAGTCGGGCCGCACGGTACCCGCGACGAGCCCCAGCAGGGTCGACTTGCCCGCGCCGTTGACGCCGAGGATGCCGGTGCGCTCGCCCGGGGCGATCCGCCACTCCACGTCGCGCAGCACGGTCTTCGGCGGGTACGACACCGAGACGTCGAGCAGGTCGACCACGTCCTTGCCGAGGCGCGCGGTCGCCATGGTGGTCAGCTCGACCGTGTCGCGCGGCGGCGGCTCGTCGGCGATGAGCGTCGCGGCGGCGTCCATCCGGAACTTCGGCTTCGAGGTGCGGGCCGGCGCCCCGCGGCGCAGCCAGGCCAGCTCCTTGCGCATCAGGTTCTGGCGCTTCGTCTCGGCCACGGCGGCCATCCGGTCGCGCTCCACCCGCTGCAGCACGTAGGCGGCGTACCCGCCCTCGAACGGCTCGACGATGCCGTCGTGCACCTCCCACGTGGTCGTCGAGACCTCGTCGAGGAACCAGCGGTCGTGCGTCACCACCACGACCGCGCCGGAGCCGGCGGGCCAGCGGGACTTCAGGTGCTGGGCGAGCCAGGCCACGCCCTCCACGTCGAGGTGGTTGGTCGGCTCGTCCAGGAACAGGATGTCGTGGTCGTGCACCAGCAGCGCGGCCAGCGCCACCCGCCGCCGCTGGCCGCCGGAGAGCTCGCCGATCGTGGCGTCCCAGGGGATGTCGGACACCAGCCCGGCCAGCACGTCGCGCACCCGCGGGTCGCCGGCCCAGACGTGCTCCTCGCGGTCTCCGACGATGGCCCGACCGACGGTCAGCTGCGGAGGCAGCTCGTCGCGCTGGTCGAGCATCCCGACCGTGACGTCGCGGCGCCGCGTCACCCGGCCCGAGTCCGGCTCCAGCCGGCCGGCGAGCAGCTGCAGCAGGGTGGACTTGCCGTCGCCGTTGCGGCCGACGACGCCGATCCTGTCGCCCTCCGCGATGCCGAGCGTGACCGAGTCGAAGACGGTGCGCGTCGGGTACTCCAGGTGGAGCGCTTCCGCGCCGAGAAGGTGTGCCATGAGGCTGTCAAGCCTACCCGTCGGCCGGGGCTAGACTCCCGCCATGGTCACCCACACCGTCGTGAACCAGGCCCCGCCGCGCGTCGACGTCGACGAGTTCGCGGCCAACGCGCCGCTGCGGGAGGGCGTCGAACGCTACGACGCCGGATGGGCGACGAGCGCCCTCGACGAGGTGGGCCGGCTGGTCGGGTCGGCCGGGTTCCAGCGCGACGCCGAGCTGGCGAACCGGCACGAGCCGCAGCTGCGGGCGTTCGACCGTTGGGGCGAGCGGATCGACGAGGTCGAGTACGACGACGGCTACCACCGCGTCATCGCCGCCGCCGTGTCCGCCGGAGCGCACACCTCCGCCTGGGCGGAGCCGCGGCCGGGGGCGAACGTCGCCCGCGCCGCGACCTTCATGCTGTTCGCCCAAATCGAGCCCGGTCACGCCTGCCCGGTGTCGATGACACACGCGGCGGTGCCGGCGTTGGCCGCGTCCGACGCCCTCGCCGCCGAGTGGATGCCGCGACTGCTCAGCCGCGAATACGACGGTCGCCTCCGCCCCGGCAAACGTTCGGCCCTGTTCGGCATGGCGATGACGGAGAAGCAGGGCGGCTCCGACGTGCGCGCCAACACCACGCGCGCGCTCGCCGACGGCGACGGGCGCTGGCTGCTCACCGGCCACAAGTGGTTCTGCTCCGCGCCGATGTCGGACGCGTTCCTGGTCCTGGCGCAGACCGCGTCCGGGCTGTCGTGCTTCCTCGTGCCGCGGGTGCTGGAGGGCGGCGAGCGCAACGTCTTCCTGCTGCAGCGGCTCAAGGACAAGCTCGGGAACCGCTCCAACGCGTCGAGCGAGGTCGAGTTCGACGGGACGGTGGGCTACCTGCTGGGGGAGGAGGGGCGCGGGGTGCGGACCATCCTGGAAATGGTGAACCGCACACGGCTCGACTGCGTCTACGGCACCGCCGCCGGGATGCGGCAGGCTGTGGCCGAGGCGGCCTGGCACGCGCGGCACCGGTCGGCGTTCGGCGCCCGGCTCGTGGATCAGCCCGCGATGGCCGCCGTGCTCGCCGACCTGGCCCTGGAGTCGGAGGCCGCCACCACGGTCGCGCTGCGGCTGGCGCGCGCCCACGACGCGGATGCGTCCGAGGCCGACGTGGCCTTCCGCCGGCTCGCGACGGCGGTGACCAAGTACTGGGTCTGCAAGCGCGGCCCCGGGCACGCGTACGAGGCGCTGGAGTGCCTGGGCGGCAACGGCTACACCGAGGCGTTCCCGCTGGCCCGGCGCTACCGGGAGCAGCCGGTGATGGCGATCTGGGAGGGCTCGGGCAACGTCATCGCCCTCGACGTGCTGCGCGCGCTGCGGCGGGAACCGGCCGCGTGGGAGGCGTTCGACCGGGAGCTCGCGGCGGCCCGCGGCGTCTACCGCACCTTCGACGCGCACCACGACCGGCTGCGCGCCCGGGTCGCGTCCTGCGTCGCGGCGGCGGAGGCCGACCCGTCCGCCGCCGAGGCCGCCGTGCGCCCGCTCGTGGCCGCGCTCGCCGTCGCTCTGCAGGCCTCCCTGCTCATCCGCGACGCCCCGGACCCCGTCGCCGACGCCTTCGTCGCCGCCCGTCTCGGCCCCGAGCGCGGCTCCCTCTACGGCGAGCTCCCCTCCGGCCTCCCCCTCGCCGCTCTCCTCACCCGCGCCTAACCCCTCCGCCCGAAACGCTTCCTCGATTAATCGTTCGACACGCCGACGGTGGCCGGATTAAGTGAGGAAGCGATGGATGGGGGTCAGGAGCCGGCGGGGGCGGGGGCGGGGACGGCGCCGATGGCGGCGTAGAACTCGGCGACGGCCTTGCGGTTGTAGGCGGCGTAGTCGAAGTGGCTGTCGGGGACGGCGCCGGCGAGCAAGGCGCGCATGCCCTGCGCGACGCCCTCGACGGTCTGCGGGACGACCATGCCGCTGCCGGCCGGCAACGCGTTCTTGGCCGAGGCGAACTCGACGGTCACGATCGGCAGCTGCAGCACCAGGGCCTCCAGCAGCACCATCGGCTGGCCCTCGTAGTCGCTGGAGAGCACGAAGCAGTCCGCCTTCGCCATGATCGCGTGCGGGTTGCGCTGCATCCCGGTGAGGAACACCGAGCCCTGCAGTCCGAGCGCGGCGACCTGTGCCTCCAGGGCGCCGGCGAGCGGGCCGGAGCCGACGATCACGAGGCGCGTCTTCGGGTTCTCGGCGTGCACCGCCGCGAACGCGTCGATGAGCCGCGCCTGGTTCTTCTCGGGCGACAGCCGGCCGACGTTGACGAACGTGGTGACGTCGTCGTCGGCGAGCAGCAGCTCCGCCCAGTCCGGGATGCTGCCGGTCTCCTCGTCGAAGGTCAGCTCGTGCAGGTCGCCGGCCGCGTTCTCCAGGATGTGCTCGGCGTCGACCGTGTTGAGCGCCGAGACGAACTTCTCCGGGGCCGCGTACTCCTGGAGCGCGGCGCGGTTGATCTCGGCCAGCGTCGGAGAGACGGACACCAGGTGGTCGTACTGTCCGTAGAGCGTGAAGATCTGGGTGAGGCTGTGCAGCATCCGCTTCTCGCCGTTCACCTCGCGGTGCGCGTCCGACGCCAGGTCGTTGTGCAGCCAGATCGCGCGCTGCGCGTCGGGCGAGTGCAGCAGCAGGGTGGCCCAGAACGGTCCGTAGCCGGAGAAGTCGACCACGTAGTCGAACCGGCTGTCGCCGAAGCAGCGGTACCACTCGTCGTCCCACAGCCGGTTCTGCGCCGGGATGTCGGCGTGCTGGGCGATGCGTCCGCGGCGGAAGTCGAGGTGCCGGGCCAGGTGCAGCAGCTTCGCGCCGTTCATCCCGCCGACGCGCGGGAACTGGCGCACCGCGGGGTGGATCTGGCTCTGCTTGCCGATGATCACCTGCGACCGGCTCTGCGCGAAGAACGCGGAGACGTCGTAGCGGTCGTGGTCGAGGTTGTTGAGCAGGTTGAGGGCGGAGGTGGTGATGCCGTTCGGGCGCATCCCGCCGAGGTAGAGCAGGATCTTCTCGCGGCCGTCGTCGGCCAGGTCGGTGCGCAGCCGGTAGCCGTCGCGCACCCCGCGGAACACCACGTCGACGACCCGCCGCGACGCCGCGCCGTCCTCGTACGGGGTGAACCGCCGCTGCATCCCGAGGTAGCGCTCGCGCGACTCGGCCGGAAGCCGTCCGCCGTCGGCGGCGATGGCGTGCAGCGCGTCTCCGACCTCGCGCGCCGACATGAGCACAGGGCCGGGCCACTCCTCCGGCTCGAAGTAGAGCCCGCGGGTGCCGGCGTAGTCGACGAGGTCGGGGGTGAAGAAGACGATCGGCCGGCCGGTCTGCAGGAAGTCGAAGAAGATGCTCGAGTAGTCCGAGATCAGCATGTCGGTCGCGCCGAGCACCAGGTTGGTCGGGATCTCGTTCGGCACCAGCATCCTGGCCAGCTCCGGCCGGTGCGCCGCCATCGCGTGCACGGTCTGGTGCGTCTTGAGCAGCACCGCGTAGCGGCTGGTGTCGATACGCTCCTCGATCTGGGCGATGTGGGCGAGCAGCGCGTCGAGGTCGTCCTCCGGCCGCCCGAAAATCTGGCCCTTCCAGGTCGGCGCGTACAGGATGATCTGTCGGTCGCCGAGCGGGATGCCGGCCTCCACGAGCCGCCGCCGCACCCGCTCCCGGCCGGCGTCGTCGAGGAACTGCCGGTCGATGCGCGGGTATCCCTCCTCGACCAGGGTGCCGCGGTAGATGCCGGTCAGCTTGTAGCCGGTCTCGTACATCTGCTCGGACATGAACGGGTTGGCCGAGAGCAGGTAGTCGGCCTGCACGAAGTTGCGGATGATGTTGGCCGTGCCGAGCGCGCCGCCCTCGATGTCGTAGCCCATGCGCTTCAGCGGGGTGCCGTGCCAGGTGTTGAGGTACACCTGTCCCGGCCGCTTCGAGAAGTCGGGCGGGAAGGTCGCGTTGTTGACCAGGTACTGGCTGGTGGCGAGTGCGCGGTAGTACGCGGCGGAGCCGTAGCGGACGAAGCTGACCCGCGGGTCGCCGGCGAACTCCTCGACGGCCGAACGGTACAGCCGTAGATCGGACAGTGCCCAGATGTGCGTGAGGTGCTGCAGGTCGGGGGCGGCGAGCAGCTCGCGGAAGACGGCCTCGGGGTTGTCGAGCATCCCGTTGCCCGAGAACGACTCGTAGAGCACCGCGCCCTGCACGATTGGCTGGCGACGCCAGTGCGCGTGGATCTCGTAGCGCGCGGCGCGCTTGGCGCGAGAGGGGAGGCGCTTCAGGCGGGAGAGTCTCATCACCGCCGATTTTATGAGAGCGGCATAACGGTCACCTGAGAGCGGCATGTGGCCGGGCTCCATGCCGGATCACGGTCCCGCGTCGAACCCCAGGCTCAGCTTCCGCAGCAGGCCGGCGAGCCGCTCCGCCTCGGCGGCGGAGAGGCCGTCGAGCAGCTCGGCCTCGGCGTCCACGAGGCGTGTGATCGCAGCATCCACCCGGGTCAGTCCCTGCGCGGTCATCTGCACCAGGATGCCGCGGCCGTCGTTGGGGTCGGTGCGGCGCTCGACCAGCCCGCGCGCGACCAGCCGGTCGATGCGGTTGGTCATGGTGCCGGACGAGACGAGGGTCTGCTGCAGCAGCGACTTCGGGCTCAGCTGGTAGGGCGCCCCGGCGCGGCGGAGCGCGGCGAGCACGTCGAACTCCCAGGAGTCCAGGTCGGAGCGCTCGAACGCGCCGCGGCGGGCCCGGTCGAGGTGACGGGAGAGCCGGTCCACCCGGGAGAGCACCTGCAGCGGTGCGAAGTCGAGGTCGGGCCGCTCGCGCAGCCAGGCGTCCACGATGCGGTCCACCTCGTCACGTGCGTCGGCCATGGTCCCATGCTATGCGGGGCTCCGCCCCGGACGCGTCTGGCAGACTGTCACCTGCGCGAAGCGCGCGTTCCGCCTTGGTGTAATGGCAGCACGACAGCCTTTGGAGCTGTGAGGTCCAGGTTCGAGTCCTGGAGGCGGAGCGTTCCGACACGCCCCGATCCCTGGAGGGACATGACCGACCAGAATCTCGCCATCGTCGTGCTCGCGGCGGGCCAGGGCACGCGGATGAAGTCCGCCACCCCGAAGCTGCTGCACCCGCTCGGCGGTCTGCCGATCGTGTCCCACGTGCTCGCCACGGCGCGCGAGCTGGACGCGGCGCACGTCGTCGCCGTCGTGCGGCACGAGCGCGACCGGCTCGCCGAGGTGATCGAGGCCGACCTGCCGGAGGCCGTGATCGTCGACCAGGACGAGGTGCCGGGCACCGGTCGGGCCGTCGAGCAGGCCATCGAGGCGCTGCCGGAGGACTTCTCCGGAGACGTGCTCGTCGTGAACGGCGACGTCCCCCTGCTCGACGCGGCGACGCTGCGCGAGCTGATCGCGACGCACCGCTCGGGCGAGGCGGCGGCGACCATCCTGTCGTCGTTCCCCGCCGACGCCACCGGGTACGGCCGCATCGTGCGCACGCCGGAGGGGCACCTCGACCGCATCGTGGAGCACAAGGACGCGACGGAGGACGAGCGCGCGATCGGCGAGATCAACGCGGGCATCTACCTGTTCGGCCTAGCCGCGCTGCGCGACAAGCTGGCACTCGTCTCCACCGACAACGCGCAGGGCGAGAAGTACCTGACCGACGTGATCGGCCTGCTGCGCGAGGCGGGCTTCGATGTGGACGCGCTCCCGGTCGCCGAGTCGTGGCTCGTGGAGGGCATCAACGACCGCGCGCAGCTCAGCGACGCGGCCGCGAAACTGAACGCGCTCCTCGTGCGCACCTGGCAGCTCGCCGGCGTCACGGTCCAGGACCCGGCGACGACGTGGATCGACGTGAAGACGAAGCTGGCGCCCGACGTCACCCTGCTGCCCGGCACGCAGCTGCGCGGCGCCACCGTGGTCGAGACCGGCGCCACCATCGGCCCGGACACCACGCTCGTCGACACCGAGGTGGGCGAGGGCGCGACCGTCACCCGCACCGACGCCACTCTCGCGGTCATCGGCGCCGACGCCACGGTCGGCCCGTTCGCCTACCTGCGCCCCGGGACGGTGCTCGGCGCCAAGGGCAAGATCGGCACCTTCACCGAGACCAAGAACGCGGTCATCGGCGAGGGCACGAAGCTCGCGCACTTCAACTACGTCGGCGACGCCGAGGTGGGGGAGAAGGGCAACCTCGGCGCCGGCGTCATCACCGCCAACTACGACGGCGTGAACAAGCACCGCACCGTGATCGGCTCGCACGTGCGGATCAGCACGAACACGGTCCTCGTCGCGCCGGTTAGGATAGGGGACGGAGCGTACACCGGCGCCGGAACGGTCGTCCGCAAGGACGTCCCGGCGGGCTCGCTGGCCATCACCGTCGCTCCGCAACGCAATATCGAAGGCTGGGTCGCACAGAAGCGGCCGGGCACGGACGCCGACAGGGCCGCCAGAGAGAGCGGCGCTGCGGAAGAGAGCGGAGAGTAAGTGTCAGGGATCACCGCGACCGGCCAGAAACGTCTCGTCCTGATCTCCGGTCGCGCGCATCCCCAGCTCGCCCAGGAGATCGCCGAGTCCCTCGGCAGCGAGCTCGTCCCGACGGACGCCCGCACCTTCGCCAACGGCGAGATCTACGCCCGGTTCGACGAGAGCGTTCGCGGCTCGGACGCGTTCGTCATCCAGTCGCACACCTCGCCGATCAACGAGTGGCTCATGGAGCAGCTCATCATGGTGGACGCACTGAAGCGCGCCTCCGCGAAGCGCATCACCGTCGTCGCCCCGTTCTACCCCTACGCCCGCCAGGACAAGAAGGGCCGCGGCCGCGAGCCGATCTCCGCCCGTCTCGTCGCCGACCTGTTCAAGGCGGCCGGCGCCGACCGCATCATGTCGGTCGACCTGCACGCCGCGCAGATCCAGGGCTTCTTCGACGGACCGGTCGACCACCTGTTCGCGATGCCGGTGCTGCTGGAGCACATGCGCCGAGAGCTCGACCCCGAGACCCTGACCGTCGTCTCGCCCGACATGGGCCGCGTCCGCGTCGCCGACATCTGGAGCGACAAGCTGGGCGCGCCGCTCGCGATCATCCACAAGCGACGCGACCCGCTGGTGCCGAACCAGGTGTCGGTGCACGAGATCGTCGGCGACGTGAAGGGGCGCGTGTGCCTGCTCGTCGACGACCTGATCGACACCGGCCGCACCATCGTGAAGGCGGCGGAGGCTCTCAAGGCGAACGGCGCGACCGGCGTCGTGGTCGCGGCGACGCACGCGGTGTTCAGCGACCCGGCGGTGGAGCTGCTGCAGAGCGAGGTCATCGACTCGGTGGTCGTGACCGACACGCTGCCGCTGCCGGAGCACAAGCGCTGGGACAAGCTGACCGTGCTGCCGATCGCGCCGCTGCTGGCGAACGCCATACGCGAGGTCTTCACCGACGGCTCGGTGACGTCGATGTTCGACGGGGCCGCGTAGCCTCCTCGGCCTCGGCCTCGGTCGCCGGGCCGCCCACCGTCTCCCGCACCGCACGCTCGACGCCGTCGAGCCCGGAGGAGGAGCGGATCGCGCGGCCGATGCGCGCGCTGCGCTCCGCGTAGCCGGGGTCGTCGAGCACCGTTCGTACGGCGCGCGCGATCGCGGCCGCGTCCGGCCGGTTGGTCCGGAGGCTCACGCCGACACCCGACCAGGCGACGCGCGCCGACACCTCGGTCTTGTCCTCGGTCGTGCCGGCGACGACCACCGGCACCCCGTGCTCCATGGCGTAGTGGATGCCGCCGTAGCCGCCGTTGGTGACGTACACCGCCGTGCGCGGCAGCAGCCGGTCGTACGGCAGGTACGGCGCGACGCGCGCGTTGGCCGGCAGCACGGCGTCCAGCTCCGCCACGGGTCGACCGCCCGTGCTCGCCACCACCCAGACGTCCGCGTCCGCCAGCGCGCGGATGGTCGGCAGCACGAGGTCGCCGAAGTCCCGGTTCGCGACCGTGCCCTGCGTGACGTGCACGACCGGCCGGCCGTCGTCGAGGTCGGACCACCAGGCGGGGAGCGGCGTCTCGGAGGCCTGGGTGCGCGACACCGGGCCGACGAAGTGCACCGGGACGCGCACATCCGCCCGCGGGTACTCGAACTCGGGCACGGTGAACTGGATGACGCCGTCGGCGTGCGAGGGCCAGTCCAGGACGAAGCCCGGCAGCCCCGTGCCCGCCTCCGCGCCGACCCGGACGGCGGCGCGCTGCACCGGGGCGAAGACGACCTTTTCGGCGACGGCGGTGAGCGCCGCGTTGCGGAGCCGACCGACCCGTCCCGGCCGGGGCGGGACGCCGAGCCCGAACGGCGCCGTGTCCCGGCTCTTCAGGCCGAGCGGGACGATCCCGAGGTTGAGCAGGGCCGGGCGTTCGGAGCGCGGCCGGCCCGCGAGGAGGGCGGCGCCGAGGAAGAGGCTCTCGGCGAGCACGGCGTCGAGGCCGAGCCGGCCGGCCACGGCGTCCATCGCCACCAGCTGGGCGCGCGCCGGCCGCAGGAAGATCTCCGTCATGTCGTAGCGGATGCCGGCAGGACCGGTCAGGCCGACCCGGCCGGGGAAGGCGGCGTCCATGTCGGTGTCGTCGTAGTCGGCTTCGGCGGGCAGCCGCAGCACCTCCGCGCCGGTCGCGGCGGCGCGGTCGAGGTAGCGCTCGCCGGTGAGGAAGTGGACGCGGTGGCCGCGCTCCACGAGCGCCCGGCTCACGGCGAGCAGGGGCGTGACGTGGCCGTGCACGGGCGTGCTGCACAGCAGGATGTCGAGCGGGCGACGGGGCATGGTGGCCTCTTTCGGGTAGAGTCGAATAAACGTCAACAGTATTCACTACACACGAAGGGTAGTCAATAGTGGCCGCGACCCGTCCGTACCGTTCGACGCTCCGGCAGGAGCACGCCCGGCAGACCCGCCGCCGCATCCTGGAGGCCGCCGCGGCGGTGTTCTCGGCCCGCGGCTACGCGAGCGCCTCGCTCGCCGACATCGCCGCCTCCGCCGGGGTCTCGGTGGAGAGCGTCAAGGTGCACGGCCCGAAGCGGGCGCTGCTGCTCGCGGCCTTCGAGCTGACCTTCGGCGGGGAGGCGGGCGAGTCGTCGCTCACCGAGCGTCCCGAGATCGCGGCCATCGCGGCCCTCGACGACCCCGACCGGATGCTCGCGGAGCTCGTGCCCTTCATCGCCGCCGCGAACGCACGCACGTCCGGACTCTGGGCGACCTTCACCGAGGCCGCCCGGGACGACGCCGAGGTGGGCGCGGTGCTCGCGGGACTGCTCGAGCGCCGCCACGCCGACTACGCGGCGCTGGTGGAGCTGCTCGCGGAGCGCGGCGCCCCGTCGCTCGGCCGGCTCGACGCGGCCGGCCGGCGCGAGCTCGCCGACGCCCTCTCCTTCGTCATGTCGCCGGAGGGCCACCAGCAGCTCGTCGGCGAGAGCGGCTGGAGCGTCGAGCGGTACACGGTCTGGCTGCTGGGCGCGGTGCGGACGCTGGTCTCGACCGCGGGCGACTGACCGTGCCGTGCCGGCTCAGGGCAGCCGGTGCGGCGCCGACGGGATGAGTCCCAGCGGTGCGACCCACGTCGCGTCGCCCTCGGTGTTGAGCGCGTAGCACTGCCATCCCGGGCCGAGCGGGCCGAAGAGCTCGAAGCGCGCCGAGGCTCCCTGCGACTCCGGCTCGTAGTGGCGGCTGTAGACGCCGCAGGTGTAGTCGGCCGTCTGCGTCTGGATGCTCACGGTGAGCAGCACGCCGGGCAGCACGAGCGCGGTCAGCGCGACGAACACGAACACCCGGCTGGCGACCGTCATCGTGCGCCCGCGCAGCGGTCGCCCGTCGTCGAGCGGCTCGTACCCCGCCAGCTCGGGGTGGTCCTCGTAGCTCACCCCACCATCCTCTCTCGCCCTAGCCGTCGAGTACACAAAAAGTGCACGCCGATCGCGTGATCGGCGTGCACTCTTCGCGGACTCGGCGGTGGGGCTAGTGCGAGGAGCCCTCTGTCTCGATCTCGGTGCGGTCGGCGGACCAGAGGGTGTGGAAGGTGCCCTCCTTGTCGACGCGCTTGTAGGTGTGGGCGCCGAAGAAGTCGCGCTGGCCCTGCACGAGCGCGGCGGGGAGGCGCTTCGAGGCGAGCGAGTCGTAGTACGAGAGGGCGGCGCCGAAGCCGGGCACCGGGACGCCCGACAGGGCGGCGGTGGCGACGATGCGCCGCCAGGCGGCCTCGCCCTCGCGGACGGCGTCGGCGAAGTACGGCGCCTCCAGCAGTGTCGCGATGTCCGGGTTCTCGTCGTACGCGTCCGCGATGCGGTTCAGGAACTGGGCGCGGATGATGCAGCCGCCGCGCCAGATCTTGGCGATGCGGTCCTTGTGGATGTCCCAGCCGTACTTCTCGGCGCCGGCGATGATCGCGTCGAAGCCCTGGGCGTACGCGACGACCTTGGAGGCGTAGAGCGCCTTCGAGACGTCGTCGGCGAAGGCGGCCACATCCGCCGCCTTCTGCACCTCCGGCCGCGACTGGATGGTCGCCTGCACCGCCGCGCGCTGGTTCGGCTTGGACGACACGGCCCGGGCGAACACGGCCTCCGCGATGCCGCCGACCGGGACGCCCAGGTCGAGGGCGTTCTGCACGGTCCACACGCCGGTGCCCTTGGACCCGGCCTGGTCGAGCACGATGTCGATGAACGGCTTGCCGGTCTCGGCGTCCACCTGGCGCAGCACCTCGGCGGTGATCTCGATCAGGTACGACTCCAGGTAGCCGTTGTTCCACTCCGCGAACACGTCCGCGATCTGCGCCGGCTCCAGGCCGCCGATGGTGCGGAGCAGGTCGTACGCCTCGGCGATCAGCTGCATGTCGGCGTACTCGATGCCGTTGTGGATCATCTTCACGAAGTGCCCGGCACCGTCGGTGCCGACGTGGGTGACGCACGGCTCGCCCTCGGCGACCGCGGCGATCGACTCGAGGATCGGGCCGAGCGTCTCGTACGACTCGGCCGAGCCGCCCGGCATGATCGAGGGGCCGTGAAGGGCACCCTCCTCGCCGCCGGAGATGCCGGCGCCGACGAAGTGGATGCCGGTCGGCGCGATGCGCTTCTCCCGCGCGATGGTGTCGTGGAAGTTCGCGTTGCCGCCGTCCACGATGATGTCGCCCGGCTCGAACCGCTCGACCAGCTGGTCGATCACGGCGTCGGTTCCGGCGCCCGCCTGCACCATGATGATGGCGGTGCGCGGCTTCGACAGCGAGGCGACGAAGTCGTCGATCTCCTCGGAGCCGACGAAGCCGGCCTCCGGGTGCGACTTCATCAGGTCTTCCGTCCGCGCGAACGTGCGGTTGTAGACCGCCACCGTGTTGCCCTCGCGCGAGGCGAGGTTGCGGGCGAGGTTCGACCCCATCACCGCGAGTCCGACGACTCCGATGTTGGCCTGTGCTTGCTGTGACACGTCATGCTCCTTCGTGGTGCCGCGGCAGGCGGAAGGCCGTCCGCCGCGACGGGTGTGGTCCGGGGGTCAGCTCTCCCGCTGGTGGCAAGAATCGAGCAGTGCCTCCCAGCGTAGCGCGGCCGGGGGTCGTCGAGTCGCGCCGTGTCATCGGGGGATACTGTCGTGACGGCCCGAGTGGAGGAGGCGGTGTGCGGCGACCGCAGGTGGTGGTGATGGGCGTGTCCGGTTCGGGCAAGAGCACCGTGGGCGAGCTGGTCGCGGAGCGGCTCGGCGTGCCGTTCGTGGACGGCGACGCGCTGCATCCCGCCGCGAACGTGGCCAAGATGGCCTCCGGCGTCCCGCTGACCGACGACGACCGCATTCCCTGGCTGCGCGCGGTCGGACGCGCGCTCGCCGACACGTCGCCGGAGGGCGCGGTGGTCGCGTGCTCGGCACTCAGGCACGCCTACCGCGACCTGATCCGGTCGGAGGCCCCGGACGCGCTCTTCGCCGAGCTCGACGGCGACCGGGCGCTGCTCGCGGCGCGGATGGCCGCGCGGCCCGGGCACTTCATGCCCGTGTCGCTGCTCGACTCGCAGCTCGCGACGCTCGAACCGCTGCGGCCGGAGGAGGACGGACTGCGCCTCGACGTCGCCCGCCCGCCCGCGGAGCTCGCCGAGGCGATCGTGGCGGCGGTCCGGGCGAGAGCGGCGTAAGGCGCGGGGCGCGGCGGCGCGGGCCGGGCCGGACCACGTCGGCCGCCGCGGACGCCTCACCGCGCGCCGTCCCCGTCCCGTCCGCTCTCCGCGAGCACGGCCAGCTGCGCGGCGAAGGCCGCCGCATCCACCCCGTCGAAGAACGCCGCGTCCGCCGCCTCCACGTCCGCCGTCGCCCGGCGGGCGGCCGCGGCTCCGTCCGGTGTCGCGCGCAGCACCCGCGCGCGGCCGTCGGTGGGATGGGGCAGCCGCTCGACGAGGCCGGCGCGCTCCAGCGTCCGCAGCACCTGCGAGGTCATCATCGGGTCGGTGGCGGCGAAGGCCGCCAGGTCGACCTGGGTGACGAGCCGCTCCGGCTCGCGGTCGCCGAGCCAGGTCAGGGACGCCAGCAGCACGTATTGCACGTGCGTGAGCTCGTGCGGCGCCAGGGCCGCCCGCATCGCCGCCTGCCAGCGGTTCGTCACGCGCCAGAGCAGCAGGCCGGGGCTCTGCGACGCGGCCGGGAACCGGCTGCCGAGGCCCTGGTCAGACACCCGCCGCCGCCCGCTCCTCGGCCGCCCGCAGCAGCTCGGCCATCGCGACGGGGAAGTCCCCGGCGATCTGCGGTCCCAGCTCCGGGCCGACCGCGTCCGCGCCCTCGCCGTCGATCTCGAGCGTGTGCGTCACGGCGGTGCCGCCATCGGGCGTCGCCGTGAGGGTGTGCCGGAACGTCAGGGCCAGCTCCCCGAACACCGTGCGGTCGGCGTAGACCCGCTCGGGCTCCAGCTCGACGATGGTGGAGGTCATCGGGTCCTGGCCCTGCGGCGTGACGGTGACCTCGGTGCCGACCGCGAACGGTCCGTGCAGCTCGAACGCGTCGCTCGCCGGGCCGAGCGGGATGCCGCTGTGCAGGTCGCGCAGCGCCGACCAGACGGCGGCGGCGGGGGCGGTGGTGGTGGCGGTGTGGTCGGTAGTCCACATGGGAGATCCTCTCGTCGCATTTAGTAAGCGCGCTTAGTTTATGGCGATCGGGTAGACTCGTCAAGAACTTCGGCGAGGGATGCCCCCAGGGCATCCGTGATCGACGCGGTGGAGCAGGCTACGCAGTCTTTCCTCGCGCACTTCGATGCGTTCGAGTCGAACAACACCAACACTGCGGGCCTCGCGGCTCGCCCGACAGCCGGCCAGGCGCCGGCGAGGAGACACCATGGCAACGGAAGAGTCCAACAAGGTCAGCGCCGAGCGGCGCGACAGCTTCGGCAAGGGCGCGGCGCGCAAGATCCGCGCCGTCGGCAAGATCCCCGCGGTCATCTACGGCCACGGCACCGACCCGGTCCACGTGACGCTGCCCGGCCACCAGGTCTCGCTGCTGCTCCGCAAGGCCAACGCCGTGCTCGACCTCGACATCGAGGGCACCTCGCAGCTGACGCTGGTCAAGGACGTGCAGAAGGACCCGGTGTCGCAGATCATCGAGCACCTCGACCTCGTCGTCGTGAAGCGCGGCGAGAAGGTCACCGTCGAGGTCCCGGTGCACGTCGAGGGCGAGCCGTTCTCCGGCACCATCGCCGTGCTCGACATCCCGACCATCAAGCTCGAGGTCGAGGCCACCCACATCCCGGACCGCATCGTCATCGACGTGACGGACGCCGAGGAGGGCACGCAGTACCACGCGAAGGACTTCGCTCTGCCGGCCGGCGCCACGCTCGCCGAGGACGAGGACCTCCTCATCCTCAACATCGTCGTCCCGGCCGCCGCGCGCGCCGAGGACGAGGAGACCGAGGCCGCGGAGGAGGCCGCCTCGGCCGAGGCCGCCGAGAGCGCCGCGGAGTAACACTCCCCATGGAGACGCCCTGGCTCGTGGTCGGGCTCGGCAACCCCGGGCCCGGCTACGCCGCCACGCGTCACAACGTGGGCCAGATGGTGCTCGACGAGCTCGCCTCGCGCGGCGGTCTCACCTTCAAGACCCACAAGACGAACGCGACGGTCGCCGAGGGTCGGCTGACCCCCGGCGGCCCGCGGCTCGTCCTGGCCAAGCCGAACACGTACATGAACGTGTCCGGCGGCCCCGTCTCGCAGCTGTTGCGCTTCTACTCGCTCGACCCGTCGCGGTTGATCGTGGTCCACGACGAGCTCGACATCCCCTTCGACACCATCCGTCTGAAGCACGGCGGAGGACACGGCGGCCACAACGGCGTCCGCGACGTGATCGCGGCGACCGGCACGGGCGACTTCACCCGCGTCCGCGTGGGCGTTGGCCGCCCTCCCGGCTCCTCCGCGGCGGCCGACCACGTGCTCAAGGCGTTCTCGGCCGCCGAGCGCAAGAACCTGCCGATCCTCGTCTCCGACGCCGCGGACGCCGTCGAGGAGATCACCGCCGCGGGCCTCACCGCCGCGCAGAACCGCTTCCACGCGCGCTGACGCGGCGCGCGTCCGGCCGGTACATCCCTGCCGTTCGTGGCGGATGTCGGCCGTTCGTCGCGAATCGGCGGAGTTCGTCACGAATGCGTGTCGTGCCTCGCGCATGCCTGCCGTTCGTCACGAGTCGCCGCCGTTCGTCACGAATCGCTGCGACTCGTCACGAATCGCCGCTGGTCGCTGCGAATGCCTGCCGTTCGTCGCCAATCGCTGCTGTTTGTCACGAATGCCGGTGTTCGTCACGGATCCCCGCCGTTCGTGACGAATCGCTGCGACTCGTCACGAATCGCCGCTGGTCGTAGCGAATGCCTGCCGTTCGTCGCCAATCGCTGCTGTTTGTCACGAATGCCGCTGTTCGTCACGGATCCCCGCTGTTCGTCACGGATCCCCGCCGTTCGTCACGAACCCCCGCCGTTCGTGACGAATGCCTGCCGTTCGCCACGAACGCCGGCCGTTCGTCGCGAATGCCTGCCATTCTTCGCGAATCGCCGCCGTTCGTCACGAAGTTGACCGGTCGCTCGCTATTGCGCGACAGCCTCCGGCTGTGGCGATTCGTGACGAAAGCGCGTCATTCGTGACGAATGGCGGCGATTCGTGACGAATTCGCGGGTCAGGCGGGTGGCAGGGACGCGGCGAGGGTGATGGCGTAGACGGCGAACGACACGATCGGCGCGGCGACGGAGACGATGATCCCGACGATGCCGAACGGACGTCCGCGCTTGGTGGCGACCGCGACGATCCCGAGCACGAGCGCGAAGATCCCGAGGGCCGTGCCGACGAGGAGTTGCGCGCCCATGAGGAGTCCGACCGGCGCGATGCTCGCGGCCTCGGAGGCCGGAAGGTCGCCTGTGTTGTACGAGAAGCCGGTCGCGCTGCGCGTCGCGAACGGGCCGATCGTGACGCCGACGATGGCCGAGGCGATCACCGACAGCACGAACAGGGGGAGGGCGATGAGCATCGACGTCAGCCCGAGGGCCCGGGAGCGCGGCGCCGGCTCCTGCGCAGGCCACGCGGTCGGCGCGGGGGCGTACTGCGGGGCGCCGTAGGCGGGCGCGGTGTATTGCGGCGGCGTCGGGCCGGAGTGCGTGGGCGCGTATTCGCCGTAGGCCGGCTGCGAGGGCGCGGGCTGGCCGGGGTGCGTGGGTGCGTATTCGCCGTAGGCCGGCTGCGAGGGCGCGGGCTGGCCGGGGTGCGTGGGTGCGTATTCGCCGTAGGCCGGCTGCGGCGGTGCGGCATGGCCGGACTGCGGCGACGCGTACTCGCCGTACTGCGGACGAGGCGGCGCGGGCTGCGCAGGCTGCGGTGACGCGAACTCGGCAGGTCGTGGCTGCGGCGGTGCGGCCGGCTGCGTGAGTTGCGGCGGCGTGAACTCCGCGGGCTGCGGCTGCGCCGAGGCCGGCGACTGAGCGGGCTGCCCCGCCGCCTCCGCCGGCGCCTGCCCTGCCGCTCCCGCCTCCGCCTGCGCCGGCGGCACGGCCGCTCCCGCCTCCGGCGCCGCCTCCGCCGCCTCCGCCCCACCCGGCGCGTGCGTCGGCACCGGCTGGTGCCCGCCCTCCGGCGCCCTATACGTCCCATCCGGTGTCGTGCTGTTCGGGTCGGTCACGATTCCCCCTCCGCTGGTCCGGTGTCCGGCGCGCGTCTCACGCCGGTTGCACATCGGATGCTCAGCCAGAGCGTAGCGGAACCCCTGCCTCCGGTCAGCGAGGCCGCGTAGCGTGACCGCAATGAAGCTGTACACGCGTGAGTGGGGCAGCGGCGATCGTCACGCCGTCCTGGTCCACGGGGTGATGTCCGACTCGCGCAACTGGCGCCGGGTCGGGCCGGCGCTGGCCGACCGCGGCTACCACGTGGTCGCCGTCGACCTGCGGGGTCATGGACACAGCCCGCGCGCCGACGAGTACACCGCGGAACTGATGGCGCAGGACATCCTCGAGTCGGTCCCGGTCGAGCCCGAGCTGGTCATGGGGCACTCGCTCGGCGGCCTGACCGTGTCGCTGGCGATCGAGCGGCTGCAGGCCCGGCGCGTCGTCTACGTCGACCCGGCGTTCTCCTGCCCGGCCGCGAACTGGTTCCAGCGGATGCTCGCGCCCGCCTTCCTCCGCACGCTCGCCCGGCAGTCCGCCACCGCGATCGCCCGCCGCAACCCGCGCTGGGATCCGGCGGACGTGGCCATCGAGGTGGAGACCTTCCGCGTCTTCGACCGCGCGGTGCTCCCGGTGGTGCTGGCGCCGGCGGCGATGCGCGCCCCGGACACCATGACCGTCCCGTCGCTCGTCGTGCTCGCCGACAACTCGCAGCTGGTCAAACCGCACCTGGCGGAGCGGCTGCGCGAGGACGGCTACGAGGTGCGCGTCGTGCCCGGCTCTGGTCACGTGGTCAACCGCGACGACCACGACGGCTTCATGCAGGCCCTCGACGGCTGGATCTGACCGCCGCGACCCCTCGACCTGTCGGTGGTGCCCCGTAGAATCGACCGAGTGATACTGCAGGGTCTGGTCGGCGCGCTCGCGCGTGATTCCTCGTTCGGCGACGCGCTCGCCTCCGCGTCGCGCGACGCCGACTTCTCGCTGACCGACGGGCTTCGTGCTCCGCTGCTCGCGGGCCTCCTCCGGCGCCGCGCCGAGCAGGGCGCGTCGCAGGCGGTGCTGCTCATCACGGCGACCGGCCGGGAGTCGGAGTCGATCCGTGGCGCGCTGCCGTGCCTCGTGCCCGACGCCGAGATCGTCGAGTTCCCGGCGTGGGAGACGCTGCCGCACGAGCGGCTCAGCCCGAGCGCCGAGATCGTCGGCAAGCGCCTCAGCGCGCTGCGGCGCCTGGCCGACTGGTCGGCGGGGGAGCAGCGCACGCCGTTCATCCTCGTCGCCTCCGTGCGGGCCGCGCTGCAGCCGGTCGCCGACAACCTCACCGACTACGCCACGGTCGAGCTCACGATCGGCGGTCGCGGCTTCGACCTCGGCGGCCTCGCCGCGCAGCTGGTCGACCTCGCCTACGCGCGCGTCGACATGGTGACGCGGCGCGGCGAGTTCGCGGTGCGCGGCGGCATCCTCGACGTCTTCCCGCCGACGGCCGACCACCCGTACCGGGTCGACTTCTTCGGCGACGAGGTGGACCAGATCCGCGCCTTCTCGGTGGCCGACCAGCGCTCCCTGCCCGACCCGATCCCGTCGGTCAGCCTCCCGCCGAGCCGTGAGCTGCTGCTGAGCGAGTCGGTGCGGCAGCGGGCGCGCGAGATGGAGCACGAGTTCCCGAGCCTGTCGTCGATGCTCGCGAAGATCGGTGAGGGCATCCCGGTCGAGGGGATGGAGTCGCTGGCGCCCGCGCTCGTCGACCGCCTCGTCCCGCTCACCCACTACCTGCCCGACGGGGCCGCCGTCGCGGTCATGTCGCCCGAGCGGGTCGCCTCGCGCGCCGTCAGCCTGGCCGAGACGAACCGCGAGTTCCTCTCCGCCGCGTGGAGCGCCGCGACGGTCGGCGCGCAGGCCCCGATCGACCTGGCGGCCGGCGATTTCCTGACTTTGCAGCAGCTGAAGGACTCGGTGAAGTTCAGCCGCCCGGGCGCGGCCGTGCCCGACCACCCGTGGTGGACGATGAGCGGCTTCCAGGCCGACGACATCCTGCCCGAGCAGCGCGAGCTGGAGGAGCACCTGCAGGTGCGCATCCAGGCGGAGGCCGTCCCGAGCTTCCAGGGCAACGTCTCCGGCGCCGTCGAGCACGTGCGCGCCCGCCTGCGCGACGGCTGGCAGGTCGCCATCGTCGCGGCCGGCACGGGCCTCGTGGAGCGCGCAGTCGACGTGCTCGCGGAGGCGGAGCTCCCCGCCCGCCCGGTGGAGGAGTTCCCGGCCGAGCCGGAGCCCGGCATCGCGTACTTGCTCAAGGCGACCGCCGAGCACGGCTTCGAGCTGCCCGGGATCAAGCTGGCGCTGATCAGCGAGGCCGAGTTCTACGGCCGCACCATCGGTTACGACTCCCGGCAGGTCAAGAAGCTCGCCACCCGGCGCAAGAACGTGGTCGACCCGCTGCAGCTGAAGCCCGGCGACTACGTCGTGCACGAGACGCACGGCATCGGCAAGTTCGTGGAGCTGACCCAGCGCGAGGTCTCCAGCGGCGGCCGAAATGCGGTCAAGTCGAAGCGCGAGTACCTCGTGCTGGAGTACGCGCCGTCCAAGCGCGGCTACCCGGGCGACAAACTGTACGTGCCCACCGACCAGCTCGACCTGCTCACCCGGTACGTCGGCGGCGAGGCGCCGCAGCTGTCCAAGATGGGCGGAAGCGACTGGGCCGCGGCGAAAGGCCGGGCGCGCCGCGCCGTGCGCGACATCGCCGTGGAGCTGGTCAAACTCTACTCGGCGCGCATGGCCAGCAAGGGCCACGCCTTCGCGCCGGACACGCCGTGGCAGCGCGAGCTGGAGGAGGCCTTCCCGTTCGCGGAGACCCCCGACCAGCTGCAGACCATCGACGAGGTGAAGGCCGACATGGAGCGGCCCATCCCGATGGACCGCCTGATCTCCGGCGACGTCGGCTTCGGCAAGACCGAGATCGCCGTGCGCGCCGCGTTCAAGGCGGTGCAGGACGGCAAGCAGGTCGCGGTGCTCGTGCCGACGACCCTGCTGGTGAAGCAGCACGCGGAGACGTTCCAGGAGCGGTTCGCCGGCTTCCCCATCCATCTGCGGCAGCTGAGCCGGTTCCAGACCGACAAGGAGGCGCGCGAGACGCTGCGCGGCATGGCCGACGGCACCGTGGACGTCGTCATCGGCACGCACCGCATCCTCGCCGACGGCGTCACCTTCAAAGACCTGGGGCTCGTCATCATCGACGAGGAGCAGCGCTTCGGCGTGGAGCACAAGGACGCTCTGAAGAAGCTCAAGACCAACGTCGACATCCTCGCGATGAGCGCGACGCCCATCCCGCGCACGCTGGAGATGGCGGTCACCGGCATCCGCGAGATGTCGACGCTCGCCACGCCGCCGGAGGACCGGCACCCCATCCTCACCTTCGTCGGGCCGTACTCCGACAAGCAGGTCGCCGCCGCGATCCGCCGCGAGCTGCTGCGCGAGGGCCAGGTGTTCTTCGTGCACAACCGGGTCGGCTCGATCACGAGCATGGCGGCCAAGCTGGCCGAGCTGGTGCCGGAGGCCCGCATCGGCGTCGCGCACGGCAAGATGAACGAGCACGCCCTGGAGCAGGTCGTGGTCGACTTCTGGGAGCGCCGCTTCGACGTGCTCGTGTCCACGACGATCATCGAGACCGGCCTCGACATCGCCAACGCGAACACGATCATCATCGACCGCGCCGACAAGTACGGCCTCAGCCAGCTGCACCAGCTGCGCGGTCGCGTCGGCCGCGGTCGCGAGCGGGCGTACGCGTACTTCCTCTGGGACGAGAACAAGCCGCTCAGCGAGACCGCGCACGACCGCCTGTCTACGATCGCGGCCAACAATGACCTCGGCAGCGGCATGCAGGTGGCGCTGAAAGACCTGGAGATCCGGGGTGCCGGCAACCTGCTCGGCGGCGAGCAGTCCGGCCACATCGCCGGCGTCGGCTTCGACCTCTACCTGCGGATGATCGGCGAGGCCGTGTCCACCTTCCGCGGCGAGGTCGCGGAGGGCCAGACCGAGCTGCGGCTCGAGCTGCCGGTGGATGCGCACATCCCGGAGGAGTACGTCGACAGCGAGCGGCTGCGGCTGGAGGCCTACCAGAAGCTGTCGACGGCGAGCTCGCCGACCGCGAAGGACGGCCAGATCGACCTGGTGCTGGAGGAGCTGACCGACCGCTACGGCACGCCTCCGGAGGCCGTCACCAACCTCGTGGCCGTGTCGCGCCTGCGCCGGGCCGCACAGAAGGCGGGGCTCGGCGAAGTCGTGGCGATGGGCTCCAACCTCCGGCTCGCCCCCGCGGTGCTGCCCGACTCGCTGCAGGTGCGGCTGCAGCGCATGTACCCGGGGTCGAAGTACCACGCCGCGCCGAAGGTGGCGACCGTCCCGCTCCCGCGCGTCAACGGCGAGCCGCTCGACGATGCGGCGCTGATCGCGTGGGTCGCCGACCTGCTCGGCGCGCTGTTCCCCGAGAAGGAGCCGGCCGCCGCCGAGCGCGCCAGCTGACGTCGGGACGCCGGGCGCGCTGTCCTGGCTCAGCGGATGTCCGGGTGCAGGGCGCGCTGTCCGGCGTCCGCGCACACCGTGGCCATACGGTGGCGCCGAGGGTCAGCCGCGGCCGCCCGCCGGGTCGCCCGCTCTCGCGGCGACCGGGTGCAGCCGGCGGTTGCGCCGCGCCAGCAGGGAGACGCAGACGCCGGACACGACGATCGCGACCGCCGAGCCGAGCAGCACCGCGAGCGTCCCCTCGGCGCGCACCTCCTCCGAGCCGGCGAACGCCAGCTCGTTCATCAGCAACGACACCGTGAAGCCGATCCCGCCGAGCGCGGCGATCGTGAGGAGCCCGGGCAGCGAGATGCGCCCCCGCTCCGCGCCGCGCTTGGTGAACGACCCCAGCCAGCCGCCCAGGGTGATCCCGACGAGCTTGCCCACCGGCAGGGCGACGAGGATGGCCCAGAAGGCGGGCGACAGCTCCGACGGCGCCACCTGCGGGATGGGCACCAGCGCCGCCGAGAACGCGAACAGCGGCAGGATCAGCCCGTTCGACCAGGGCTCCAGCGCGTGCGTGACGCGGCCCGCGGGTCGCCTGGCCATCACGAGCCCCAGCGCCACGCCGGCGATGGTGGCGTGAACCCCCGAGTCGTAGACCAGCCACCAGGTCAGCACGGCCAGCAGCACCATCACCACGCCGAGCGGCCAGCGGAGGCGGCCGCGCAGCATCCGGCTGAGCACCCCGAACAGCGTCACCGTGACGGCGGCGAGGAGCAGCTCCACGAGGTTCGGGTCCTGGGTGAAGAACACCGCGATGATGACGATCGCGATGAGGTCGTCGAGCACGGCAAGCGCGAGCAGGAACACGCGCAGCCGGTTGGGCAGCCCGCGGCCGAACACCGCGAGCACGCCGAGCGCGAAGGCGATGTCGGTCGCGGTCGGGATGGGCCAGCCCTGCTGCAGTCCGCTCCCCGCCGTGAACGCCAGGTAGAGACCGGCCGGCACGATCACCCCCGCGACCGCCGCGATGGCGGGGTGGATGGCCTTCTGCACGCTGTTCAGCTCGCCCGCGACGAGCTCGTGCTTGAGCTCGACCGCGACGATGAAGAAGAAGATCGCGAGGAGACCGTCGCTGATCCAGTGACCGACGCTCAGGTCGATCACCCTGCCGCCGAGGTGGGCGTGCTGGAGGTCGAGCAGGGCGGGGCCTGCGGGCGTGTTGGCCAGGAGCAGGCCGAGCGCGGCGGCGCCCAGCAGCAGGCCGGCGGCGGTGCGCTCGGAACGGATGATGCTCATGCGGTCACCAATCGTGCGGGGTCGGGGGATCGACGCCGACCAGACTTCCCGGCACACCGCGTCCCACTCTACCCGGTGGCAGGATGGGTGCATCGTAGAGCGAGGAGGTCGCCATGGGAGAGACGGTCGGTGAGGCGGTGGTCCCCGGGGCCGCGACGAAGCTCGACGAGCTGGTCGCCGTGATGGCCCGGCTGCGGGCGCCGGGCGGGTGCCCGTGGGACGCGGACCAGACGCACGAGTCGCTCGTCCAGTACCTGATCGAGGAGACCTACGAGCTGATCGACGCCATCGAGACGGGCGACAGGGACGAGCTGCTGGAGGAGCTCGGCGACGTGCTCTACCAGGTGCTGTTCCACGCCGACATCGCGGCACACACGCCGGGGGAGGGCTTCGACATCCAGGACGTCGCGGCCCACATGACCGCCAAGATGGTGGGCCGGCACCCGCACGTCTTCGGCGACCGCGCCGCGGCGGACGCCCGTCACGCCGAGACGGCGGAGGACGTGGTCGGCTTCTGGGACGAGTTGAAGAAGCAGGAGAAGCCGGGCCGCACGAGCGTGCTCGACGGCATCCCGCAGGGCATGCCGTCGCTCGCGCTGGCGGACAAGCTGCTCGGCCGCGCCGAGAAGGTCGGGCTGCTCGACCTGGGCGAGCAGGGCGGGGTCCAGGTGGGCAGCGAGGACGAGCTGGGTCCGCTCCTGCTCGCGATCGTCGCGTCGGCGAAGGCCCAGGGTCTGGATGCGGAGCGGGCGCTGCGGTCGACCCTGCGCGAGCTGCAGGACGAGATCCGGGAGCAGGAGGCGGGCGCCCGGACCGAGTGATCGCCGCTGGCCCGGCGGAAAAGATTAGGTTAGGCTTGCCTAAGACGGAGCGCGCGGCTCGATCCGCGCTCCGGAAAACCTGATCCCACCCTCCCGAGGAGAACCATGCTCCCTGCCCGACGCCCCGCCCGACGCCGGTCGCGCCTCGCCCTGATCGCCTCCGCGGTCGTCGCCTCCGCCGCCCTCGTCCTCACCGGCTGTTCGGCCGGAGGGGCCGGGTCCGGATCCGGTGGCTCGACGAGCGACGGATCCGGCGCCTTCCCGGTGACGGTGAAGAGCGCGCTCGGCTCGACGACGATCGACGAGAAGCCGAAGCGTGTCGCCACCTGGGGCTGGGGCGCGCAGGACATCGTGCTCGCGCTCGGCATCGTCCCGGTCGCGATGCCGAAGTTCGTCTACGGCGGCGACGCGAAGGGCATCCTCCCCTGGGACAAGGACCGCATCGCGGAGCTCAAGGGCACGACGCCGGAGCTGCTCGACGCGAGCGGCGACGCGCCGTTCGAGCAGTTCGTCGCGGCGAAGCCCGATGTCATCCTCGCCCCGTACTCGGGCCTGACCAAGGACGAGTTCGCGAAACTCAGCAAGATCGCGCCCGTCGTCGCCTACCCGGAGAAGCCGTGGGCGACCAGCTGGCGCGACCAGACCAGGATCGTCGGAAAGGCCCTCGGGATGTCGAAGCAGGCCGACGCCCTCATCGCCAAGACCGAGGACTCGATGACCGCGCTCGCCGCGAAGTACCCGGCGCTGAAGGACAAGACCTTCTACTACGCCGCCGCCAACGAGCCGGGCAAGCTCAACGTCTACCGCGCCGACGACCCGCGCGTCCAGCTGCTGAACGACCTGGGCCTCAAGAACTCGCCGAGCATCGACGCCCTCGACCCCTCCAAGGGCGACGGCAGCTTCTTCTACCAGCTCAGCTACGAGAACCTCTCCAAGATCGACACCGACCTGCTGGTCATGTACTTCGTGAACCAGGCGGCGGTGGACGCGTTCACCTCCGACCCGCTCGTCGCCGCGATGCCGACGATCAAGGAGGGCCGGTTCGCCCCGCTGGTCGGGGAGTCCTTCGTCGCCGCGACCAGCGCGCCGAGCGTGCTGAGCATCCCGTGGATGCTCGACCGCTACGTGCCGCAGCTGGCCGAGGCCGCCGCCAAGGTCCAGTAGCGCGAGGATGCCCGCGAGCACCATCGCACCGCACGCCGGCCGGCCGGGGAGCGTCAGCGCGTCCCCGCTCGGCCGGCGCCGCCGGCGCCTGTTCCTCGGGTTCCTGGCCGCGATCGTCGTCCTCGTCGCGGTGTCGGTGCTCAGCCTCATGGTCGGGGCGCGCACCATCGCGCCGGCCGACGTGCTGCACGCCGTGCTGCACTACTCGCGCACCGACGCCGACGCCCTCGTCGTGGTCGACAGCAGGCTCCCGCGCACCCTGCTCGGGATCGTCGCCGGCCTCGGGCTCGGACTCGCCGGAACGGTCATGCAGGGGCTTTCGCGCAACCCGCTCGCCGACCCCGGCATCCTCGGCGTCAACTTCGGCGCGTCGCTCGCGGTCGTCGTCGCCATCGCGGTCCTCGGGGTGACCTCGCCCTCGGGATACCTCTGGTTCGCCTTCGCGGGAGCCACGCTCGCCTCCGCGCTGGTGTACGCCGTGTCGTCGCTCGGCCGCGAGGGGGCGACCCCGGTCAAGCTGGCGCTCGCCGGCGCTGCGGTGTCGGCCGCGCTCGGCTCCCTGATCACCGCCGTGCAGCTGACCAGTCCGGTCTCGCTCGACGCGATGCGGTTCTGGCAGGTCGGCTCCCTCGCCGGCCGCGGGTTCGGCGTGCTGCTGCAGGTACTCCCTACGCTGGCGCTGGGCGCGGTGCTCGCCCTGGTGCTCGGCCGGCTGCTCAACGGTCTCGCGCTCGGCGACGACGTGGCCCGCGGCCTCGGCCAGCGCGTCGGGGTCACCCGCGTGCTGTGCGGCGCGGCCATCGTGCTGCTCTGCGGGTCGGCGACCGCGGCGGTCGGGCCGATCGCCTTCCTCGGCCTGATCGTGCCGCACATCGCCCGCCGCGTGGTCGGAGCCGACTACCGCTGGATCCTCGCCTACTCGGCCATCGTCGCCCCGGCCCTGCTGCTGGCCTGCGACGTCGTCGGCCGCGTCGTGGCACCTCCGGGAGAGCTGCAGGTCGGGGTCGTGCTCGCGTTCGTCGGGGCGCCCGTGTTCATCGCCCTGGTGCGCCGCCGGAAGCTGGTGAGCCTGTGAGCGCCGCCGTCTCGCCGCAGGACGCGATCGCGTCCGTCCTGCGCGACCGCCGACGCGGCCGCATGCGCGCGCTCCGCGTCTCCGTCGCGCTCGCCGTCCTGCTGGTGCTGGTCGGCGCCGTCTCGCTGACGCTCGGCGCCGCCGGCGTCGCGCCCGCCGACGTGCTCGCCGCGCTCGTGGGGCGGGCCGACCGGCTGACGTCGTTCGTCATCCTGGAGCTGCGGCTCCCGCGTCTCGCGGCCGGCGCGCTGGTCGGGGCGTGCCTCGGGATGTCGGGCGCGCTCGTCCAGTCGATGGCCCGCAACCCGCTCGCCAGCCCCGACATCATCGGCATCACGGCGGCGGCGAGCGCGACGGGCTCGATCGCGCTGGTGTGGTTCGGGCTGACCGGGATCCTGCTCTCCGGGATCGTGCTCGCCGGCACGTTCGCGGCCGCCGCGCTGATCTACGTGCTCGCCTGGCGGCGCGGCGTCAGCGGCTACCGGTTCGTGCTGGTCGGGATCGGGATCGCCGCCTTCTGCGGCGGCATCGTCTCGTACGTACTGACCCGCGCCGACCTCCGGGACGTGCAGCAGGCGCTGGTCTGGCTCACCGGGAGCCTCAACAGCGTCGACCCTGCGGCGCTCGCCGTGCTGGCCGTCGGCGCGATCGTGCTGCTGCCGTGCGCCCTCGTCGTCGGGCGGCCGCTCGGCGCCCTGTCGCTCGGCGACGACCTCGCCGCGGGGCTGGGCGTCCGCCCCGAACGCACCCGTCTCCTGGTCGTGGCGGTCGCGGTCGCGCTCGCCGCCATCGCCGTCGCGGTCGCGGGGCCGGTCTCGTTCGTGGCGTTCCTCGCCGCGCCGATCGCCCGCGGCCTGCTCGGCCGGGGCTCGCTGGCGCTCGTGCCCTCCGCCCTGCTCGGGGCGCTCATCCTCGTCGTCTCGGACGTCGCGGCGCAGTTCGCGATCCCGGGCGTCTCGCTGCCCGTCGGCGTCGTCACCGGCATCGTGGGCGCGCCCTACCTGCTCTGGCTCCTGGCCAGGACCAACCGCATCGGTCGTGGAGGCTGACATGACACACGAACCAGCGCCCGTGGAGCTCTCCGCCCGCGGGCTCTCGCTCGCCTACGACGGCAGGACGGTGGTCGACGGGCTCGACCTCGCGGTCCCGGCCGGCCGGGTCACCGCGATCGTCGGCCCGAACGCCTGCGGCAAGTCGACCCTGCTGCGCGGACTGTCGCGCCTGCTCCCGCCCACGGCCGGCGCCGTGCTGCTCGACGGCGCGGACATCCACTCGCTGCCCACCAAGCGCGTCGCGCAGCGGCTCGGGCTGCTGCCGCAGACGCCGACCGCGCCCGACGGCATCACGGTCGCCGACCTGGTCTCGCGCGGCCGGTACCCGCACCAGGGCTGGTTCCGGCGCTGGACCGCCGACGACGATGCGGCCGTCGCGGAGGCGATGACGGCGACCGGGATCGGCGACCTGGCCGAGCGTCCGGTGGACGAGCTGTCCGGCGGCCAGCGCCAGCGGGTGTGGATCGCGATGGCGCTCGCCCAGCGCACCGACATCCTGCTGCTCGACGAGCCGACGACGTTCCTCGACGTGAGCCACCAGCTGGACGTGCTCGACCTGCTGCTCGACCTGAACGCGGCCCGCGGCACCACCGTCGTGATGGTGCTGCACGACCTCAATCTGGCGGCCCGGTACGCCGGTCACCTGGTCGCGATGCGCTCGGGCGCGGTGGTGGCGGCGGGGGAGCCCTCCTCGGTGGTGACGGCCGAGCTGGTGCGCGAGGTGTTCGGGGTGGAGTCGGTGGTCGCGGCGGATCCGGTGACCGGGACGCCCTTGGTGGTGCCGCTGGGCAGGCACCACACGGTCGGCGGAGGGGCGCCCGCGGGGGCGTAAGTGGCCGGCAGCGCGTCCGTCCGGTTCAGTTCGCCATTCGGGTGAGACGGCGCCTCGCGGCGACGCTCTCCTGGTTTCGGGCGGACGCGTTGTCGGCCTGTGTCTGGCAGCGAGCAAGCGCCGTGGTCGGACGGATGCGACTCATGCCAGGTCCTCCTGCGGGACACCACCGAGCCGCGCTGGCCGGCGCGACCGTGAGGGTGGCAACGCCCACAGCATACGCGCGTGCCGCGGCCGGCCGCCATACCCCTGGGGGTGTCCACAGCCCGGGCCTCGCGGCGACTTCTCCACAGCTTCCGGCGGCGGGCGGCGGCCCCGATCCGCCGCATGGAAGAATCGACGCATGGCATCACCGATCACCCCTCCCCGTGGCATGCGCGACTTCCTCCCCGCCGAGAAGGCCCGCCGCGAGCATGCCCTCGGGGTGATCCGGCGCAGTTTCGCGGCCCACGGCTTCGACGAGATCGAGACGCCGGTGGTCGAAGACATCGAGCGGCTGCACTCGGGGCTGGGCGGCGACAACGAGAAGCTCTCATTCAGCATCCTCAAGCGTGGTCTCGACGCCGACGACCTGGCCGGCGCCATCGAGTCGGGCGACCTGCTGACCCTGTCCGACCTGGGGCTGCGATTCGACCTGACGGTGCCGCTCGCGCGGTTCTACGCCTCGCACCGGGCCGAGCTGCCCCCGGTGTTCCGCAGCATCCAGATCGCCCCGGTGTGGCGGGCCGAGCGTCCGCAGAAGGGGCGGTACCGCCAGTTCGTGCAGTGCGACATCGACATCATCGGCGAGCCGTCGCAGCTCGCCGAGGTGGAGCTCATCACGGCGACGGCGGCTGCGCTCGACGCGCTCGGGCTGACCGACTGCACCATCCGCATCAACGACCGCCGCATCCTCAACGGGCTGCTCGAGTACTGCGGCTTCGCCGAGACGCGCTGGCCGCAGGTCCTCATCTCGATCGACAAGCTCGACAAGATCGGCGCCGACGGGGTCGTGGCCGAGCTGGCCGAGGGGGGCGCCGACGCCGCGGCGGTGCTCGGCGGCATCCTCGCCGACCTCGAGCCGCACCTGGCGCAGGGCGGCGTCGAGCTGACGGTCGAGGCGATCACCGCCATCCTGCCCGAGGGCATGGACACCGACGCGGTGGCCGACCTGGAGGCCCTGGCGCACGCGCTCGACACCCTCCCGCCCGGAGTGAGCCTGCGCTTCGACCCGACCCTGGTGCGCGGCATGGGGTACTACACCGGCACGATCTTCGAGATCGCACACCCCGGCTCCGGCAGCTCGGTCGGCGGCGGCGGCCGCTACGACGGCATGATCGGGCGCTTCCTCGGCACCGACGTTCCCGCGGCCGGCTTCTCCATCGGATTCGAGCGCGTGGTCGACCTGATCGAACTGCCCGACGACGCCGAGCAGGAGTCGGTCGTGCTCGTGTACGACCCGGCGGTGCCGCTCGACCGCCTCGTCGCCATCAAGTCGGAGCTCGTCGCATCCGGCTCCCGGGTGCGGCTCGACCGCCGCGCCAAGAACCTCAAGGCCGTGCTCGACCGCGCGGCCGCCGCCGGGTTCCGCTCGTTCGCCTTCGTGAACGCCGACACGGCCGACGCCGCGGCCCTCGAGCGCAAGCCGCTCGGGTGACCCCGGTGCCGCGGCCTCCCATCAGACGGCCGCGGCGGCGAGACATGAGGGACGTGGGGCGGTGACAGCCGACGGGTGAGGCGTCATGCCCCGGCGAGAGGCGCCGCGCGTTCCGGTGAGCGCGCTTCGGCGGAGCAGGCGTCCGCGTGCGACGACGCGTGCGGGTGCGACGCGGTGCGCAGCTGCTCCCACAGGGCGCGCAGCCGGGAGGCCACGTCGAGGTCCGGTTCCAGGAGCCAGCGGGCGCGCAGGCCGTCGGCGGTGGCCGACAGGGTGTCGGCCGCGGCGGCGGCGTCCAGGCGAGGTCCCACATCCCCCTCGCGTTGCGCGGCCTCGATGGCGGCGACCAAAGCCTGCCTGTGCTCCTCCTGACGTCGCAGGAAGAACCCGTGGGAGGGATGCCCGGGATGGCTGGCCTCCGCCGAGAACTCCACCGCGAGCTGGACGAACCCGCGCACGTGCTGCTCGCGTTCGAGCGCCGCGATGAACCGCTCGACGGCCGACGCGGGCGCCTCGGCGTCGGGCCACGGCGATCCGCCCCGCGCGGTGAGGACCTCCTCGTAGAGCTCCTCCCGTGAGCGGAAGTAGTGCATCAGGCCGGCCTGCGTGAGCCCGGCGCGCTCGGCGATCTCGCTGACGTAGGTGCGGCGACAGCCCTTGTCCGCCACCACCTCCAGGGTCACGGCGAGGATCTCCTCCCGTTTGGCCGTGCCCTTCGCGTACGGCCCGCGCGTCGCCATGGCGCACAGCATACGCGTGGCCCTTCCCGGATCGACGGCCGACCGCGACGCGCGTCAGACCATGCCGAGGCGACGCGAGATCGTCACGGCTTCGCTGCGGCTGTGCGCGCCGAGCTTGGCGTAGATCGAGCGGATGTGGGACTTCGCCGTGTTCGGGCTGATCTTCATCGCCCGGGCGATCGACACGGTCGACTCGTGCCGGGGGAGCCGGACGAGGATCTGCTGCTCGCGCTTGGTCAGAAGCGCGGCCGCGCCGACCGGATGCGCCGACTCCTGGCACAGCCGCGCGACGTCCGAGGACGAGCGCTCGATGGAACGGGCCAGCTCCTCCAACTGGTCCAGGTCCGCGAGGCTCAGCGTCTCGGCCGACCGCGACGCGAGCGCGCCCACCAGCGTCCGCAGCAGATAGTCCACGCCGAACAGCACGCGCAGCTGATCCGCCGGCACGGTCGGCCCCTCGCGCTGCGCGGCAGCGCTCCCGGGGTCGTCCGGAGCGGTGTCCCGAGCCCCCGTCATGACGGTCCCCGTGTGCCCGATCGATCGACAGATCCCATTCTTGCGCCCCCTTGGTGCCGGATCGATGAGCCAAAACCTACCTGGGCGAGGTTTCTGTCGCAACGCTCCCCGAATGGGGCACACCGCCACGTGCACAGCGGCGGCAGCCGGGGCGCGTGACCCCGGCTGCCGCCGCCGAACGACGCCGCTACGCCCGACGGGTGCGGCGCACCACGAGCAGGACGCCGGCGGCGAGCAGCAGCAGCGCCAGGCCGCCGAGCATCGTCGCCGCGCCGGCGTCGGAGCCGGTGCTCGCCAGGGAGCCCGAACCGCCCGAACCGCTGCCCGTCGTCGCGCCGGTCGCCGTGCCGGCGGGCGTGGTCCCGCCGCCCGCGATCGGGTCGACGTAGTGGAACCCTCCGGGGAGCGTCCCGGAGCCGCACGCCGCCGCGCCGACGACCGTCACGTCGACCGTTCCGGTCCCGGCCGGAGTGACCGCGCGGATGGTGTGGTCGTCGACCACCGTGAAGGACGCGGCCGGAGTCGTCCCGAACAGCACCGCGGTGGCGCCGGTGAAACAGCCCCCGGTGACGGTGACGGTCGTGCCGCCGGCGGCGGGTCCGCTGCCGGGCGTCACGCCGTCGACCGTGGTCCCGGGATCGTAGACGAACGACGCGGGAGGCGTCGCGCCGACCGGCGTGGTGACCACGATCGGCACCGCGCCGGGTGCGTGCGGCGGCGTCGTGATCGTGATGGTCCCGTCGCCGACGACGGTGAAGGGCACGGAGACGCCTCCGACGGTCACGCCCGTCGCGCCGGTGAACCCGGATCCGGAGATCGTCACGACGGTGCCGCCGGTGAACGGACCGTGGTCCGGCGCGAGCCCCGTGATCGCGGGCGCCCCCGCGACCGGGTCGAAGGTGAACGGCGCCGGCGCGGACGCCCCGTTCGGGTGCTGCACGACCACGTCGACCGTGCCGGGCGCGTGCGCGGGCGAGGTGACCGTCGCGGTGGTGTCGTTCACGACCGTGAAGGCGCTGCCGGGGGTGCCCCCGAAGGTCGCGCCGGTCGCGCCGGTGAGTCCGGTGCCGGAGATCGTCACCGTGGTGCCGCCGGTCTGCGGACCGTGATCGGGGGCGAGCCCCGTGATCACCGGCGCCGGGAGCGACAGGAAGGTGAAGTCGCCCGGGGCGGACTGGCCGCCCGGGGCCGTGACCACGACGCCGACCGCGCCCGGCGCGTGCGCCGGAGTCGTCGTCGTGATGGTGGTGTCGTCCACCACGGTGAAGGAGGGCGCGGCGGTGCCGCCGAAGGTCACGCCCGTGGCGCCGGTGAATCCGGTGCCCGTGATGGTGACGGCCGTCCCTCCGGTCTCCGGCCCGCTGTTCGGGGTCACCGAGGCGATCGCGGGCGTCGGAAGGAACGTGAAGGTCAGCGGTGCGGCGTCTCCGCTCGGATGCTGCACCACCACATCCACTGCTCCGGGCGCGTGCGCCGGGGTCGTCGCGGTGATCGTGGAGTCGTCGACGACGGTGAAGGCGGTGCCGGCTGTCCCTCCGAAGGTCACGCCGGTGGCCCCTGTGAAGCCGCTCCCCGTGATGGTGACCGCCGTTCCGCCGTTCTGCGGCCCGCTGGTCGGCGTGATGCCGGTGGCGGTGGGCGGCCCGGCGAGGGCGTTCGGTCCGACGCTGGCGTTGGCCACCTCGAGCGTGAGGGCGCTGGTCGCCGGGAGCACGGTCGCGCGCAGCGCCGTCTCGGTGAAGACGCCGCCGCTGGTGGCCTGGTTGTTGGCGGTGAGGGAGAGCACGCCGCTCAGCACCGGGTCGAGGGCCGGGATGACGGCGTCGGCCACCGGGGTGAGGACCGCAGGCCCGATCGCGGAGATCGCCGGACCGAGGGTGTTCAGCGGGGTGAGCAGCGCCGCCGTGACCGAGGAGAGCGGGAGCAGCGCCCCGGCGCCCAGCAGCGAGATGCCCGAGGTGTCTCCGTGCAGCAGCTGCCCGAGGGTGGAGTCGATGGTGATGACCGGCGCGCCGAGGAGGCTCGTCGTCGCCGTCACGTGCAGCGCGTCCACGGCGGTGGTGAGGGCCGACTGCACCCGGGTCACGAGGGAGCCGAGGACTCCCGTGATCCGGTCGCCGAGCTCGGCGATCACGGGCGCGGTCAGCAGATCGGTGTTCGGGGCGAGGCCTTCCAGGCCGGTGAGCTGGGCGAGGTCGACCGTCACCGTCCCGGTGCCCAGATCGATCGTGACGCCGGGATAGGCCGGGTCGGTGATCGGACCGGTGAGCAGAGGCGCGACGGCCGCCGGGAGTCCCGAGGAGTCGACGGCGGCCGTGGTGGAGAGCACCCCGCCGATCGGAAGCGCGTCGAGGGCGTTGGCCAGCGTGCCGCTCGGACCGGCGAGCGCGTCGACCGCGGACTGCACGGCGGCGACCCGCGTGTTCACCACGCCGGCGACGCCGGCCACGGTCGGGCTCTGGAAGCGCACTCCGACGTCCCCGAGCGAATACCCGCCGCTGGGAGCGCCGGGCGCGGTCTGCGCCGCCCGGGCCGCGGTCACGCCGACGGTCAGCTCCAGCTGGGCGAGCTCGTTCAGCGTCGCCGTCGGCAGGCCGAGCGACGAGACCGCTTGCGCGAGGCTCAGCCGCAGCGGCCCGGGGGCGACCCCCGGCGCCGGCGTGATCCCGGTGCCGATGTCGCCCGTGGCCGACGTGAGCCCGGAGGCGCCGACGGACGAGGCGTCGGGCAGCGCGGAGGCGTACTGGCCCACGACGCCGACGCTGCCCAGGTCGATCGGCAGCTGCACGCCGCCCGGCGCGGTGAGGTTGACCAGCCCGAGCACGCCGACGTCGAGGTTGTTCGCGTTCGTCTGCGCGGTGGTTCCCGTGCTGGCCGCCGCCTCGCCGCCGAGAGACGCGACGAGTGCGGCATCCAGCCCCAGCAGCGACCCGCGCAGGTACTGGCCGGTGGCGTTCGAGTGGTCGCCGGGGGCGGCCTGGGCCGGGAGGGCGGCGAGGCCCGCCCCCGTCGTCAGCAGGGCGATCGCCGCGCCGGCGGCGACCACCGGGAGGAGCGGTCTGCGCCGCCCCTCCGCTTCTTCTCTCGGCGCGCGAGCGCGGCGTGGACGGACAAGACCGATCATCACAGACCCCCAGATTCGGATAACGAGACCTGTCTGGATCCTTCCGAGGGGCCGGAGGCCTCACAATCGCCCGAACCGGGTGAGGCCCGTCCGCGGGCCCGCGGCGCGCCACGACGCGACGGGCCGGCCCGGACGGTCGATCGGGCGCGGACGGAGGCCCTCTCACCCGAACCGGGTGAGACGCGGGACCCGGCGAGCGACCGCGCCAAACCCCGCAAGCATCCGGCCACGGCGGTGCCGCGCGGCGGGTGCTCACTAGACTGGCCTCGGAATCCCACGAAAACCACGCAAGGAGACAGTTGTGGCTGCAATCGAAGCTGTAGGCGCTCGCGAGATCTTGGACTCGCGCGGTAACCCGACCGTCGAGGTCGAGGTCCTGCTGGAGGACGGCACGGTCAGCCGCGCCGCCGTCCCGTCCGGCGCGTCCACCGGAGCGTTCGAGGCCTACGAGCTGCGAGACGGCGACAAGGAGCGCTACCTCGGCAAGGGCGTGCTCAAGGCCGTCGACGCCGTGCTCGACGAGCTCGGCCCGGCCATCGAGGGCTTCGAGGCCTCCGACCAGCGGCTCGTCGACGAGGCGCTCATCGAGCTCGACGGCACCGACAACAAGAAGCGCGTCGGCGCGAACGCCATCCTCGGCGTGAGCCTCGCCGTCGCGAAGGCCGCGGCCGACTCGGCCGACCTCCCGCTGTTCCGCTACGTCGGCGGCCCCAACGCGCACGTCCTGCCGGTCCCGATGATGAACATCATCAACGGCGGCGCGCACGCCGACACCGGGGTCGACATCCAGGAGTTCATGGTCCTGCCGCTCGGCGCCGAGACCTACTCCGAGGGCCTCCGCTGGGGCGCCGAGACCTACCACTCGCTGAAGGCGCTGCTGAAGTCGAAGGGCCTCAACACCGGCCTGGGCGACGAGGGCGGCTTCGCTCCGGAGCTCGAGCACAACCGCGCGGCCCTCGACCTGATCTCCGAGGCCATCGAGAAGGCCGGCTTCACGGTGGGCCGCGACATCGCCCTCGGCCTCGACGTCGCCTCCACCGAGTTCTTCGAGAACGGCGTCTACCGTTTCGAGGGCCAGGAGCGCACCGCCGCCGACATGAGCGCCTACTACCAGGAGCTCGCGGCGAACTACCCGCTGGTCTCCATCGAGGACCCGCTGGCCGAGGACGACTGGGAGGGCTGGGCGCACCTCACCGCCGAGCTCGGCTCGAAGCTGCAGCTCGTCGGCGACGACCTCTTCGTCACCAACCCGAAGCGCCTCGCCGAGGGCATCGCCAAGCACGCGGCGAACAGCATCCTGGTCAAGGTGAACCAGATCGGCACGCTGACCGAGACCCTCGACGCCGTGTCGCTCGCGCAGCGCAGCGGCATGACCGCCGTGCTCTCGCACCGCTCGGGCGAGACCGAGGACACCACGATCGCCGACCTCGCCGTCGCCACCAACGCCGGCCAGATCAAGACCGGCGCCCCGGCCCGCTCGGAGCGCGTCGCCAAGTACAACCAGCTGCTCCGCATCGAGGAGGAGCTGGGCGACGCCGCCGTCTACGCCGGCCGCAGCGCCTTCCCGCGCTTCACCGCGTAACGCCGCACCCTCCCGCACGAACGGCCCCCGGATCCCGGGGGCCGTTCGCCGTCGAGTGGTGACATTTCGTCACCACTCGGCCGGAATACCCGCGACGAGTCACCACTCGGCGGCGGGTGCCCCGCTAAGGTGCAGGCATGCAGGAGGTGAGCGACGAGGAGGACGTGGTCGTCGCCGGTGCGCCGCTCCGGCACTCCACGGTCGCGGTCCCGCCGCTGCTGCTCGCGCTCGGGGCGGCCGCAGCGGCCCTCTGGCTGGGGCCGCGTCTGGGCAACGCGTGGAGCAGCTACCTGGACCTCGCGGCGTCGGTCGCGGTCGTCGCCGCGGTCGGGCTGGCGACCTGCGGCTGGTTCGCGTACCAGACGCTCACGGCCGTCTGGGTGCGTCGCTACCGGCTGTCCGTGTGCGCCGCGCTCGTGTCCGCCGGGCTGCTGGTGCCCCTCGCGCATCCCGGGGTCGTCCTCCTGGCCGTGGCGGGACACCAGCTCGCCGACATCCTGGGGGAGCGGCCTGGACGCGTCGTCGACGCCACGACGGCACGCGCCTGGCGCAGGACCGCTCTCTGGTGCGGAATCGTCGCCCTGGTCGCCGTGATCGCCACGCCCGTCGTCGCGCACCTCGGCTCGCTCGCGCTGCTGATCGGCGTCGGCGTCGCCGCGCTCGCCTGCGCGGGCGTCACCGGCTTCGCCTACCGCACCGGGCGGAGGACGAGCGCGTGACGTCGCTGCGACCGATCACCGACGAGCTCGCCGGGTTCGCGAGCCTCGGCCGCGCGGCCAGAGCCGTCCTCCAGACCGAGTCGGAGGTGGTGCCCCTGGTGCTGTTCCTGGCGCTGGCGGCACTGTTCGGCCTGCTCGGGCTGTTCCTGCTGCTCCGGCCGGGCAACGCCGCCGCGTTCTTCGCCGACGCGGAGGCCCGCCGCCGCTTCCGCCCGCGCGACGCGCGCGCGCTCGGCGTCGTCTTCGCGGTCGGCGGCGCCGCGCTCGCCGTGCTCGGGGTGGTGCGGCTGGTGGCGCTCCTGACCGTCGGCTGAGCGCATCCCGACACCCCGCCGCGCCTCCGGTCCGCGCAGCGTCATCGCCTACGATGAGAGACGGGCCGACCGGCCCGAGACGACCGACCGGGGAGGGCCATGCCGAAGCCGCGCACGCGCCGCGTCCCGGTGCGCATGACCCGGCCGAGCGGCACGGGACGGTGGCTGCGCCAGCTGCACTTCTCGGCGTTCTCGCTCGTGATGATGGGCGTGCTCGTGCTCGCCGTCGTCATCCTGGCCCCCACCATCCAGGCGTTCCTGGTGCAGCGGCAGCAGATCGCCGACCAGCAGCACGCGGTGGACCGGCTGGCCGCCCAGGTGGACACGCTCAAGGACCAGCGCGCCCGCTGGAACGACCCGAGCTACCTGCGCGCGCAGGCCCGCGACCGGCTGTACTACGTCATGCCGGGCGAGGTCAGCTACCTGGTCATCGACGACCGCCCTCCGGCGGCGACCAAGGACGAGGGGCCGGTCACCTCCAAGCTGCAGAAGACCCAGACCGACTGGGTGGGCTCGCTGTTCGGCTCCTTCATGGGGGCCGGGCTGACCGACGCGACGCCGCAGCAGCTCAGCGGGACGCCCGCGCCCACCCCGACCCCGACCTCCAGCCCGAAGAAGTAAGCAGCATGACCAGACCCCCGTTCGACCCCGTGACCGACGAGGACATCGCGGTCGTCTCCGAGCAGCTCGGACGGCCCGCCCGCGACGTGGTCGGCATCGCCGCGCGCTGCGTGTGCGGCCGGCCGACCGTCGTCTCCACCGCCCCACGGCTTGGCGACGGGACGCCGTTCCCGACCTTCTACTACCTCACGCATCCCGCCGCCACCGCCGCCATGTCGGCGCTGGAGGCGACGCAGGTCATGGCCGAGTACAACGAGCTGCTCGGCGAGGACGACGACGTCGCCGCGCAGTACCGCGCGGCGCACGAGCAGTACCTCGCCGACCGCGAGTCCATCGCCGTGGTCGACGAGATCCGGGGCATCTCCGCCGGCGGCATGCCGTCCCGGGTGAAGTGCCTGCACGCCCTGGCCGCGCACGCCCTCGCCGCCGGCCCCGGAGCCAACCCGATCGGCGACCTCGCGCTCGCCCGCGGCGGCTGGTCGCCCGCGGTGTGCGAGTGCCGCATCGACGTCGTCGACTAGGAGCGCAGCGGTGGGGGAGCGGATGCGGCGGCTCGTCGCGGCGGCCGGCGCGGTCGTGCTCGGTCTCGGCGCCGCCCTCGTGCCGGCGACCGTGGCGCGGGCCGACCAGGTCCGCGACATGGAGTACTGGCTGAACGACTACGGCTTCGCCCGGGCCTGGCAGACCACCCGCGGCGCGGGCGTGAAGGTCGCGGTCATCGACACCGGCGTCGACGGCTCCGTGCCCGACCTGGCGGGGGCCGTGGTCGGCGGCACGGACGTCAGCGGGGTCGGGGCCGCCTCCGGTCAGAAGCCGCTGGGCGACGCGGAGAGTGCCAACCACGGCACCTGGGTGGCGTCGCTGCTCGCCGGTCGCGGAACCGGCGGCGACAACGGCGTGCTCGGCGCCGCGCCGGAGGCCAGCGTGCTGACCGCCTCCGTGGCGCTCGGCAAGACGACGGGATCCGTCTCCAGCGACGACCAGATCGCCGAGGCCGTGCGCTGGGCGGTCGACAACGGCGCCACGGTGATCAACATGTCGCTCACGCGCAACACGCTCGACTGGCCGCCGAGCTGGGACGAGGCGTTCCAGTACGCGTTCTCGCACGACGTCGTCGTGGTGGCGGCGGCCGGCAACCGCGGAAGCGGCACGACCGAGGTCGGGGCACCCGCCACCATTCCCGGTGTCCTCACCGTGGCCGGAGTGGACCGGCAGGGCACGGCGAGCTTCGACGCCTCGGCACAGGGCATCACGATCGGCGTCTCGGCGCCCAGCGAGCAGCTGGTCGGTGCCAACCCGGGTGGCGGCTACGTGCAGTGGGCGGGCACCAGCGGCGCCGCTCCGCTCGTCTCCGGGGCCGTCGCGCTGGTGCGGGCCGCGCATCCCGAGCTGAAGGCGGCGGATGTGATCGAGCGCATCGTCCACACGGCACGCCCCGTGGGCGGAGCGGTGCCGAGCCCGATCTACGGGTACGGACTGCTCGACGCCGCCGCGGCGGTCACCGCCGACGTGCCGCACGTGACCGCGAACCCCATGGGCGACCTGGGGGAGTGGATCCGCGTCCACCGCCGGGCGGAGGCACCGTCCGCGCCGTCGGCCGGCGGCGAGGTGAAGGCAGAGCCGGCGCCGGTGAGACTCGCCCCCGAGCGCGCGCTACCATGGAATCGGATCTTCTGGCCGCAATGGAGCGTCCTCACCGCTTTCTGGCTTCCGTTCGCCCTGATCGCCGGCTTCCTCGCCCTCGCCGCGCTCGGCGGCGTCGGCGCGTGGTCGCATTTCAGGCGAATGCGGAGCAAGGAGTAATGTAGGCCCAAACTTTCGTGTTGAGGAGACGCATCACTGTGCCCAAAATCCTGATCGTCGGCGGCGGATACGCCGGCTTCTACACCGCGTGGAAGCTCGAGAAGCAGCTCCGCCCGGGCGAGGCCGAGGTCACCATGGTCGACCCGCTGCCGTACATGACGTACCAGCCGTTCCTCCCCGAGGTCGCGGCCGGCTCCATCGAGCCGCGTCACGCGGTGGTCGCGCACCGCCGTCACCTCAAGACGACCAACATCATCACCGCGAAGGTCACCTACATCGACCACGCGCGCAAGGTCGCCACCATCCAGCCGCCGGTGGGCGAGGCGTACGAGTTCGAGTACGACATCGTCGTGGTCACCGCGGGCGCCGTGTCGCGCACGTTCCCGATCCCGGGCGTCGCCGACCAGGCCGTGGGCCTCAAGAACATCGAGGAGGCCGTGTACATCCGCGACACGCTCCTCACCAACTTCGACAAGGCCGCCGGGCTGCCCCCGGGGCCGGAGCGCGACCGCCTGCTCACCGTCGTGGTCGTCGGCGGCGGCTTCGCCGGCATCGAGATCTTCGCCGAGCTGCGCTCCTTCGCCAGCGCCCTGCTGAAGCGCTACCCGGAGCTGTCCTTCGAGGACACCCACTTCCACCTGATCGAGGCCATGGGCCGGATCATGCCGGAGGTGTCGCTCCCGACCAGTCACTGGGTGATCAAGAACCTGGCGGAGCGCGGCGCGCAGATCCACCTCGACACGCAGCTGCAGAGCGCGGTCGACGGTGTCATCCAGCTCTCCACCGGCGAGACCTTCGAGTCCGACCTGATCGTCTGGACCGCGGGCGTCATGGCCAACCCGACCGTCGTGCGTCATACCGACCTGCCGATCGAGGAGCGCGGCCGCCTCCGCGTGCGCGCCGACCTCCGCGTCGGCACCGAGGACGAGATCATCGAGGACGCCTGGGGCGCCGGCGACGTCTCGGCCGTCCCCGACCTCACCGGCGCGGGCGTCGGCGGCTACTGCGTGCCGAACGCGCAGCACGCGGTGCGCCAGGGCAAGCTGATGGCGAAGAACATCGTCGCCTCCCTGCGCGGCGAGCTGCCGCGCCAGTACTACCACAAGAGCCTCGGCGCGGTCGCCGGCCTCGGCCTCGGCATCGGCGTGCTGCAGTCCGGCAAGCTCGCCGTGAAGGGCTTCTTCGGCTGGGCCGCCCATCGTGGCTACCACGGTCTCGCCATGCCGACCTGGGAGCGCAAGTGGCGCGTCCTGTGGGGCTGGTGGAACAACGTCTGGCTCGGCCGCGACATCGTGTCGCTGGAGGCGCTGCAGCACCCCCGCGCCGGGTTCGAGGAGTTCGCCGCGCGTCCGAAGCCGGCCGTCGAGGCCGCCCCGGAGGAGCCCGCGAAGAAGCCCGTCACCCGCAAGAAGGCCGACGCCGAGAAGCAGCCCGCGGAGGTCTCTGCGAAGTAACGTCGCCGTGAGCACGAAGGCCCGGTCCCGTCAGGGGCCGGGCCTTCGCGCGTCGGTGGCCGCGCCCGCTAGGCCGCCCCGAGCTGTCGGGAGAGTTCGCCCGCGGCCGCGGCCACGTAACGTCCGAGCGCATCGAGGCGCTCGCCGATGCGGGCCTTCGGCGCGCTCACGTTGATGGCCGCGATGATGCGGCCGTTGAGGTCGCGGATCGGTGCAGACGCCCCGACCACGCCGTGCTCCAACTCCTCGTCGAGGAGGGCGTAGCCGCGGGTGCGGATGCGTGCCAGCTCCTCGAGCAGGGACGGGAAGTCGCGAACGACCGCCTTGTCCTCGGGCGGCGCGCTGAGCACCGAGAAGCCGGACGCCGCCATGATCGGGTCGGCCGGGCCCACGATCGGCACGTCCTGCCCGTGCTCCGCGTACCAGCGTTCCAGCGAGGCCGTGTCCCAGTCGCTGAGGAGGACGCGGCCGGAGGGCGTCCGCCAGGCCGCCGTGGTGACCCCCTCCCAGCCGGTGGTGCGGAACTCGTGCGGGCTCAACTCGCTCAGGATGGTGAGCACGTTCCCGCCGCGGAGCACGCACAGGTGTGTGGTCTCGCGGGTGGACTGCGCGATGCGCCGCAGCGACGCGCGCGACTCGGCGACCAGTCGGCTCTCCGTGGTGCGTGCCGCGAGCGAGAACAGCCGCGCGCCGAGCCGGTAGGTCAACGTCTCCTCGTCGCGTTCGAGCAGCCCGGCGTCGGCCAGGGTGGCGAGGGTTCGGGAGACGACGGCCTTGTCGCGGCCCGTCAGCTGGGCGATCCGCAGGACGCCGAGGCCGCGCTGCTGCATCGCCTCGGAGCCGCCCAGGAGCTCGAGGATCTCGATGTCGCGGGCGAGCCCCGACGCGTTCCGGCGCGGCTCGGTGGCGGGAGTCATGCGGTCACTCTAGGGATCTTGTTGCCATATGCACAACCCCCATTGGCGAAATGGCATCTCGGGGCTTTATGGTGAGCGGGTACCACCGAAGCCCCTCAACGAAGAGAAGGGACGATGCATGAACGCAGGCTTCAGCTTCAGCTCGTTCGCCGAATTCCTCAGCGAACGCTGGAGCGACATCCTCGACCTGACCGGTCAGCATCTGGCCGTGGTCCTGATCTCGCTCCTGGTCGCCATGGCCGTCGGAGTGCTCATCGGCGTCGCGGTCTGGAATCGGCCGATCCCTCGCTCCACCGCGCTCACCGCGGCAGGCATCGCCATCACCATCCCGTCGCTGGCGCTGCTCGCGCTGCTCTCCCCGCTGCTGGGCCTGGGCTGGGGGCCGACCATCGTCGCTCTGGTCTTCTACTCGCTCCTCCCGATCATCCGCAACACGGTGGTCGGCCTGCGCGAGGTGCCGGCCGAGGTGGTCGAGTCCGCCCGCGGGATGGGCATGGGCCGCGGCCGGATCATGGTCACCACGCAGCTGCCCATCGCGTGGCCCGTCATCGTCACCGGGGTCCGCGTCGCCGCGCAGCTCACCATCGGCATCGCGGCCATCGCCGCGTACGTCGCCGGCCCCGGCCTCGGCCAGTACATCTTCAAGGGGCTGTCCTCCATCGGCTCCAAGAACGCCATCAACTACGCCGTCGCCGGCACCGTCGCGGTCATCGTGCTGGCGCTCCTGGTCGACGGCGCCTTCATCCTGATCGCCCGCTACACCACCTCGAGGGGACTCCGTGCCTGAGCTCACCAACACTCCGGGAACCGCCGAGATCACCAACACCGGCTTCCTGTCCGCCCTCTCCCGCCAGTCCGAAGGCGTCGCCATCGAGCTCGACCGGGTCACCAAGAGCTACCCGGGTCAGCCGGCGCCGGCCGTCGAGGACTTCTCGATGCGCGTCGAGCCGGGGGAGCTGGTCATGTTCGTCGGCCCGAGCGGCTGCGGCAAGACCACGACGATGAAGATGATCAACCGGCTGATCGAGCCGACCTCCGGCAGCATCCGCATCGACGGCAAGGACGTGCTCTCGCTCGACCCCAACCAGCTGCGCCGGCACGTCGGCTACGTCATCCAGCAGATCGGCCTCTTCCCGCACCGCACCATCGCGGAGAACATCGCGACGGTCCCGCGGATGCTGGGCTGGTCGAAGGACCGCATCGCCGAGCGCGTGGACGAGCTGCTGCGGACGGTGCAGCTCGACCCGGCGACGTTCGCGCGCCGGTACCCGCGGCAGCTCTCCGGCGGCCAGCAGCAGCGCGCCGGCGTCGCCCGGGCGCTGGCGGCCGACCCGCCCGTCATGCTGATGGACGAGCCGTTCGGCGCGACGGACCCGATCACGCGCGAGCGGCTGCAGGCGGAGTTCCTGCGCCTGCAGGCCGAGATCGGCAAGACGATCATCTTCGTCACGCACGACTTCGACGAGGCGGTGCGGCTCGGCGACCGCATCGCGGTGCTCAGCGAGCGCAGCCGGATCGAGCAGTTCGACACCCCGGCGAACATCCTGGCGAACCCGGCGAACGACTACGTCGCCTCGTTCATCGGGCAGGGCGCGGCGATCAAGCGCCTCTCGCTCATCCCGGTCACCGAGGCCCGGCTGTCGAACGCCGTCGCGGAGGGGGCTCCGCGGATCGAGGCCACGGCGACGCTGCGCGACGCCCTCGACCTGATCGTCCTCACCGGGAGCCCGTCGGTGACCGTCGTCGACGAGCGGGGCACCGCGGCGGGCGCACTCGACCACGCGGCCATCTCGGCCGTCCTCGGGTCGCCCGTGCCGGCAGCGCCGCAGGGAGGGGGCTCCCGATGACCGCCGCGCTGGACTGGAGCACGACGCGCGTCAGCACCGGCCGTCGCGTCGGCACCCTGGCGCGACGCCTCGCCGCGCCGGTCGTCGTCGTGCTGCTCGTCGGTCTGGTGTTCCTCTGGGTCTCGGGCCTGCAGCTCGACTCCATCGAGCAGCGCACGCTCAACCCGGAGTACATCACCGCGCGCATCCGCGAGCACCTGGTGCTCACGGTGGTGGCCTCGGCCCTCGTCGCGCTGCTCGCCATCCCGGCCGGCATCGCGGTCCACCGGGTGAAGGCCGGCTGGTTCCGCGCCATCGTGCTCGGCCTCGGCAACATCGGCCAGGCCACCCCGGCCGTGGGCGTGGTGATCCTGCTGGCGATCGTCTGGCAGACGGGATTCCTGACCGCCCTCATCGCGCTGGTCGCCTACTCGTTCCTCCCCGTGCTGCGGAACACGCTGATCGGACTGGAGCAGGTCAGCGCCGACGCGAAGGAGGCCGCACGCGGCATGGGCATGACACCCGGCCAGGTGCTCCGTCAGATCGAGCTGCCGCTCGCCTCGCCGACGATCCTGGCCGGCCTGCGGACCTCGCTCGTGTTCTGCGTCGGCGTCGCGACGGTCGCGACCTTCATCAACGCGGGCGGCCTCGGCGACATGATCGTGAACGGCCTCAAGCTGCAGCGGTTCCCCGTGCTGCTGGTCGGGGCCGTGCTTGTCGCGGCCATCGCCATCCTCATCGACTGGCTCGCGGGGCTGGTCGAGGACCTCGTCCGGCCGCGCGGACTCTGCCCCCCCCCCCCCCCCCCCCCCCCCCCCCCGAAACCCCACCTGCACCACCCACACAGAAGGAGAACCATGTTCACCACGAGGCACCTCTCCGCGGCGGCGGTCGTCGCCGCGGCGGCCCTGCTCATGACCGGATGCGCCGCCAGCGGCGCCGGCGCCTCCGGAAGCAAGGGCGACGAGCTCAAGGGCCTGAGCGGCCAGATCGGCTCGAAGGACTTCTCGGAGCAGTACATCCTCGCCTACATCACCACCGACCTGCTCAACGCGCACGGCGCCAACCTGGAGGCGAACACCAAGCTGGTCGGCTCGCAGAACGTCCGCCAGGCGCTCGAGAACAAGCAGTTCGTCGGCTACTGGGAGTACACCGGCACCGCCTGGATCACGTACCAGGGCAACACCGCTCCGATCACCGACCCCAAGGAGCAGTTCGACGCGGTGAAGAAGGCCGACGAGGCCAAGGGCATCGCCTGGCTCGACCCGGCGCCGCTCAACAACACCTACGCCTTCGCCATCCGCTCCTCGGAGGGCAAGAAGCTGGGCGTGAAGACGCTGAGCGACGTGGCCAAGCTGAAGTCGAGCGACAAGACGTTCTGCATCGAGAGCGAGTTCTCCACCCGCGATGACGGCTGGCCCGGACTGAAGAAGGCGTACGGCCTCGACGTGCCCGACGCGAACGTCAAGATGCTCGACACCGGCATCATCTACACCGCGGCCCAGAAGGGCGAGGACTGCAACTTCGGCGAGGTGTTCGCCACCGACGGCCGGATCAAGGCGCTCGACCTGACCGTGATGAAGGACGACAAGAAGTTCTTCCCGGTCTACCAGGGCGCGTTCTCGATGCAGGACTCCATCCTGAAGAAGTACCCGAAGATCGCGGACATCCTGGCGAAGGTCGCGCCGAAGCTGACCACCGAGAAGATGCAGGAGCTCAACGCCAAGGTGGACGTGGACGGCGACGAGCCCGCCGACGTCGCCAAGAAGTTCCTCCAGGACGAGGGCCTGATCTGATGACGGCGGAGCAGGACGCGCAGGCCGCGCTGCGCCTCGGCGAGAGCTTCGTCGGCGAGGGTGTCAACGCCGCCCACATCAACACCGTCGCCGGACCGCGCTCCGGGCCGGCGGGGGTGGCCTGGGCCACGGCGCTCGCCTCGCCGAGCGCCGGGCACGTGCCCTTCGTGGCGGTGCTGGCCCCCTCCCTCCCGGTCAAGCCCCTCACCCTGTTCGTCACCAAGTCGGCTCCCGCCGGCGACGAGCACGGCACCCTGATCTGGGGGCCGGCGCAGGCGGGGGTCGCGGCCGGCGTGGCGGATGCCGTCGCCGAGGGCGTCGTGCCGCGCGAGACCGCCGACACCGACGTGATCATCGCCGCCGTCTGGGTGAACCCGGGCGCGGATGACGCGGACGCGGTGTACCGCAACAACCGCGCCGCCACCGCGAACGCCCTGCGCAACGGCGTCGCCGGGCTCCCGCAGCTCGACGACGTGCTGGCCGTCCGCGACCGCCCGGCGAACCCCTTCTACACCGCCCCCGCCTGACCGCGGCGTCGGCGACCCGGCCCCCGGCCTCCAAGGAATAGGAACATGACAGCACAGAACACCACCGTCGGCTTCATCGGCCTCGGCAGCATGGGCGGCGGGATGACCCGCAACCTGCAGAGCGCCGGCTTCCCCCTCGTCGTGACGGACCTGCGGCCGGAAGCCGCCGCCGAGCTGATCGCCGGCGGCGCCCGCTGGGCCGACTCCGCGGCCGAGGTCGCGGCGTCCTCCGACCTCGTCATCACGATGCTGCCGACGCCGCGCCACGTCGCGGACGCGGTCAGCGGACCCGGCGGCATCCTGGAGGGGATCGCCGACGGCGGCACGTGGATCGACATGTCGACCTCGGTGCCGGAGGTGGCGAACGCCGTCCGGGCGGCGAACGCCGACCGCGGCCTGCACATCCTGGACGCCCCGGTCAGCGGGATGTCGGTGGGCGCCGCCAACGGCACCCTGCAGATCTTCGTCGGCGGCGACGCGGAGGACGTCGAGCGCCTGCGCCCGGTGTTCGAGGCGATGGGCGATCCGGAGCGGATCCTGCACGTCGGAGGCCACGGCGCCGGCTACGCGGTCAAGCTCATGATCAACCAGCTCTGGTTCTCGCACCTGGTGGCCACCGCCGAGGTGCTCGCGGTCGGCGTGAAGGCGGGCGTGGACCTGGGCGTGCTGCGCGACTCCCTGGTCGCGAGCCCCGCGAACAGCAACTTCGTGCAGAACGACGTGCTCTCCATCCTGGAGAACGGCGACTACGACGAGGGCTTCGCCCTCGCCCTCGCCTGCAAGGACCTGGGCCTCTCGATCGACCTCGCCCGCTCGGTCGGCGTTCCGGTCGAGCTCTCCTCGCTGGTCGACCAGGTCTTCCGCCGCGGGCGCGCGCAGTACGGCGACCGGGCGGGCGAGATGGCGCCGTTCAAGCTGTACGAGGACCTCATCGGCACGCCGCTGCGGCTCGCCGGTGTGCGTGAGGGGGTCGCCCGATGACCGCGGAGCACGAGCTGCTCGACCGCATCCCGACCGGCCTGTACTTGGGCGGCCGGTGGCAGGACTCCGCCTCCGGCGCCCGGTTCGACGTGGTCGACCCGTCCACCGAGCAGGTGCTCGCCCGGGTCGCCGACGCGACGCCGGAGGACGGGGACGCGGCGCTCGCCGCCGCCGACGCCGCTCAGCGCGACTGGGCCGCCACCGCTCCGCGCGAGCGGGCGGAGATCCTGCGCCGCGCCTTCGAGCTGGTCACCGCCCGCGCCGATGACTTCGCGCTCGCGATGACCCTGGAGATGGGCAAGCCGCTCGCCGAGGCCCGCGGCGAGGTCGCCTACGGGGCGGAGTTCCTGCGCTGGTTCTCGGAGGAGGCCGTGCGCGTCTCCGGGCGCTACGCCACCGCGCCGGACGGCGCCAACCGCCTGCTCGTGGTGAGACGGCCGGTCGGGCCGTCCCTCTTCATCACGCCGTGGAACTTCCCGCTGGCCATGGCGACGCGCAAGATCGCCCCGGCGATCGCGGCGGGGTGCACGATGGTGCTGAAGCCCGCCGCGCTGACCCCGCTGACGGCGCTGCTCCTGACCAGCGTGCTGGAGGAGGCGGGACTCCCCGCCGGTGTGCTCAACGTCATCCCGACCACGCGGGCCGGGGCGGTGACCGGGCCGCTGATCCGCGACCCGCGCCTGCGCAAGCTGTCGTTCACCGGCTCGACCGAGGTCGGACGACGGCTCATCGCGGACTCCGCCCACCAGGTGCTGCGCGTCTCGATGGAGCTCGGCGGCAACGCGCCGTTCGTCGTCTTCGAGGACGCGGACATCCCCGCCGCCGTCGACGGCGCCGTGCTCGCCAAGATGCGCAACGGTGGCGAGGCCTGCGTCGCCGCCAACCGCTTCCTCGTTCACGAGTCGGTGGCCGCCGAGTTCACCGCGGCCTTCGCCCAGCGCATCGCCGGCTTCCGGGTCGGACGCGGCACGGACCAGGGCGTCACCATGGGTCCGCTGGTGGACGCCGCCACGCGGGACAAGGTGGAGGCACTGGTGCAGAGCGCCCTCGCCGACGGGGCCACGGTCGCCGTCGGGGGATCGCGCGTGAGCGGCGCCGGCTACTTCTACCAGCCGACGGTGCTGACCGACGTTCCGGCCGGCGCGCGCATCCTCGACGAGGAGATCTTCGGCCCGGTCGCGCCGATCACCACCTTCCGCACCGAGGAGGAGGCGATCCGCCTGGCCAACGCGACCGAGTTCGGCCTGGTCGCCTTCGTCTACACGCAGGATCTGAACCGCGCCCTGCGCCTGGCGGAGGAGTTCGACACCGGGATGCTCGGCGTCAACGCGGGCGTCGTCTCCAACCCCGCCGCCCCCTTCGGCGGCGTGAAGCAGTCCGGTCTCGGCCGCGAGGGCGGCTTCGAGGGGATCGAGGAGTACCTGGAGACCCGTTACGTGGGCATCGCCGACCCGTTCGCGGCACGGAAGGGCTGACGCATGGAGATCACCGATTTCAGCACCGCGCTGTTCTCGCTCGAGGGCAAGCGCGCGATGGTCACCGGGGGCAACGGCGGGCTCGGTCGGGCGTTCACCGTCGCGCTGGCCGCGGCGGGCGCCGACGTCTTCGTGCCCAGCCTCGCCGACGACGACGGCACCACCGCCCGTCTGGTGGAGGAGCATGGACGACGCTACGCCTTCGCCGCCGCCGACATCACCGAGCGCGGGGTGCCGCAGCGCATGGTCGACCGCTGCGTCGCCGAGCTGGGCGGCCTCGACATCCTGGTCAACTCGGCCGGGATCAACCTGCTCGACGACGTGCTCGCGTTCGACCGCGACAAGTGGGACCCGATGCTCGCCGTGAACCTGACCGCGGCCTTCGACTTCGCCCACGCCGCCGCGGCGGCGATGGTCCCGCAGCGCTCCGGCAAGATCGTCAACATCGCCTCGCTGTTCTCGTTCCTGGGCGGGAAGCAGTCGCCGGCCTACGCCGCGTCGAAGGCCGGGATCGTCGGCTTCACCAAGGCGTACGCCGACGAGCTGGGGGAGTACGGCATCCAGGTGAACGCCATCGCGCCCGGCTACTTCGCCACCGCGCTGACCGAGCGCACCCGCTCCGACCAGACCGCCAACGCCCGGATCGTCGACCACGTGCCCGCGGGACGCTGGGGCGACCCGGCCGACCTCATGGGCGCGCTGGTGTTCCTCGCCAGCCGCGCCTCCGACTACGTCACCGGCCACACGCTCGTCGTCGACGGCGGCTACCTGCTCCGCTGACCTCCCGCCTCCACCGACACCGACACCGACACCGACACGCAAGGAACCGACCCATGCCCGCATCCCGCTCCGCCCTCTCGCGCGACCAGATCGCCGAGCGGCTCGTCCAGCTGCTCGGCGCCGACCAGGTCGACACCGACGACGCCGCCCTCCGCGAGGCCAGCGTCGACCGGTTCAAGAAGTACACGGCCGTGCACGGCATCTTCGACGGCCCCTTCCCGGCCGCCATCGCCTACCCGCGCTCCACCGAGGAGGTCGCCGCCGTGCTGCGCTTCGCGGACGCGAACCTCGTCGCCGTGGTCCCGCGCACCGGGCGCACGGCGACCGAGGGCGGCCTCGAGACCGTCGTCGCCGACTCCATCGTGCTCGACGGCTCCCGGATGGACGCGGTGCTCGACGTGAACGAGACCGACATGATGGTGACCGTGCAGTGCGGCGTGCCGCTGCAGCGGCTCGAGGACGAGCTCCGGGAGCGCGGGCTGACCACCGGCCACTCGCCGCAGTCCAAGCCGCTCGCGCAGTACGGCGGCCTCACCGCCACACGCTCCATCGGCCAGTTCTCGACGCTGTACGGCGGCATCGAGGACATGGTGGTGGGCCTGGAGGCGGTGCTCGCCGACGGGACCGTGACCCGCATCAAGAACGTGCCGCGGCGTGCGGCCGGGCCGGACATCCGGCACCTGGCGATCGGCAACGAGGGCGCGCTCTTCTTCATCACCGAGGTGACGATCAAGCTCTTCCGCTTCCAGCCGGAGAACTACCGCTTCTTCGGCTTCCTCGTCGACGACTTCGCCGCGGGGGTGGACGCGCTGCGCGAGCTGATCACGCAGGGCTACCGGCCCTCGATCTGCCGCCTGTACTCGCCGGAGGACGCGCGCCAGCACTTCGCCGACGTGTACGACGGCAGGAACGTGGTGGTGCTCGTCGCCGAGGGCCCGCAGCGGATCGCCGACGCCACGGCGGAAGCCATCGAGGAGCTGTTCCCGGAGCCCGTGTTCACCCGGCTGGACGAGCAGCGCATCCGCTCGTGGTTCGACAACCTCAACTGGGGTCAGGACAAGATCGACGCCGAGAAGCGGCAGATGCTGGAGACGCGCCACCTGGGATACACCACCGAGGTGTCGGTGGACTGGTCGCGCGTGAACGCGCTGTACACCGCGGTGATGGAGCGCATCCGCACCACGTTCGACCGCGCCGGCGACCTCACCATGCTGGGGGCGCACTCCTCGCACAGCTACCAGACCGGCACCAACCTGTACTTCGTGTACGACTACGAGATCCGTTGCGAGCCGCGCGAGGAGATCGAGGTGTACCACAAGCCGCTCAATGCCATCATCGTGGAGGAGGCGTTGCGGCTGGGAGGTTCGATGGTCCACCACCACGGCATCGGCAAGTACCGCACCGACTGGACGGCCGAGGAGCACGGCTCCGCGTACGAGCTTCTCGTGCGCCTGAAGGCCGCGCTCGACCCGAACGGCATCATGAACCCGGGCACCATCCTGCCCCTGCCCGCGGAGGGCGCACCGGCGTGAGCTCGTCGTACGTCGTCGCGATCGACAACGGCTCGCAGAGCACGAAGGTGCTCGTCGTCGACGAGCGCGGCGTCGTTCACGCCTCCGCGCGCGTCGGCCTGCTGCCGTACGAGCACCCGGCGCCCGGGCGCGCGGTGCACCCGGACGACGACGTGTGGCGGTCGATCGCGGCGGCCTGCCGGACCGCGCTGCAGCGCTTCGCCGGCGACCCGACGCGGATCGTCGGCGTCGGGCTGTGCACCATCCGCTTCTGCCGGGCGCTGCTCACCGCCAGCGGCGAGCTGGCCGAACCGCTGCTCAGCTGGATGGACGAGCGCGTCAGCCGGCCGTACGTGCCGGAGGACGACCGGGTGGCGTGGCTCACCACGTCCTCCGGGTACGTCACGCACCGCCTGACCGGCCGGTTCGTGGACACCGCCGCCAACTACCAGGGCGTGTGGCCGATCGACCAGGCCGGCTGGCGCTGGTCGGACGACCCCGCCGCGTACGCGGACACCGGGATGCCGCGCACGCAGCTGTTCGACCTGGTCGACCCCGGCGACCGGCTCGGAGAGGTGACCGCGTCGGCGGCTGCCGAGACGGGTCTCCCCGCGGGCGTGCCGGTCTTCGCCACGGCCAACGACAAGGCGGTCGAGGCGCTCGGCGCCGGCCTCGCCCGGCCGGACCAGCTGCTCCTCTCCCTCGGCACCTACATCTCGTCGATGACGGTGGCCGCGGCGCCCGGCGGCGGCGAGCGGCACTGGGTGAACTTCGGCTCGCGCCCCGGGCAGTACCTGGCCGAGAGCCTCGGCATCCGCCGCGGGATGTGGACGGTCAGCTGGTTCCGTTCGCTGCTGCAGGAGGCCGCGGTCCACGACGACGGCATGTACGACCTGGAGGCGGAGCTCGACCGAGAGGCTTCGCGGCTCGCGCCCGGCAGCGACGGCGTCCGGGCGGTCCTCGACTGGCTGGCGCCGACCGACGAACCGCACCGGCGCGGAGCTCTGCTCGGGTTCTCGGGCACGCAGGGTCGCGCGCACATCTACCGCGCTCTCCTCGAAGGCATCGCGTTCGAGATGGCCGACAACGCCGACGACATGGCCGCGGAGCTCGGCCGCGGTTTCCAGGACGTGATCGTGACGGGCGGAGGAGCGCGGTCGCGTGTCCTTCCGCAGATCGTCGCGGACGTCACCGGCCTCCCCGTCCGCCGTGCCGCGGTCGACGACGCGGCCGGTCTCGGCGCGGCGGTGTGCGCGGCGGTGGGAGCCGGTCTCCACCCGGGCTGGGACGAGGCAGTGGCCGCAATGGTCCGGCTGGGCGACCCGCTCGCTCCCTCCGAGGCCGCCGCGGAATATGCGCGCCTGCGGACCCTGCACCGCCGCGCGCGCGAGGGCGTCCGCGCCCTGAGCGCCACGCTGTCCGACGGCGCCTGACGGCTCCCCGGCCCGCCGTACTACGATGACCGGACCCGACAGGAAGGACCACCGTGACGGACGAACCGGTCGAGCAGACCTACTCCATCGACCTCCCGCCGGAGGTGGCGCCGGGACGCTACGCCGACTTCGCGAGCATCTGGCACACTCCGAACATCTTCGTCCTCGACTTCGTCGCGATGTCCCAGCCGCCGCGGGTCGGCGTCGGCGAGACCGGCCAGCCGCAGATGCTGCTGAACGGCCAGGTGGTGAGCCGCATCCGCATCCCCCCGCAGCAGGTGTTCGAACTGGCGAAGGCGCTCACCCAGCAGCTGGAGCAGTGGGAGCAGGAGACGGGCCAGCGCCCGCCCTCCGGGCCGTTCTTCGACGGGCCGGCGGGGGCGGGGGGCTGAGCGGCGGCCTCACCAGTACCCCCAGTGGGACTCGAACCCACACTCGGGCGAGTTTAAGTCGCCTGCCTCTACCGATTGGGCTATGGGGGCCGACGGGCAGCGCGGTCAGCGGTTGCGGAACGGCGACCTGATCATCTGGACGACAGCCGCCACGGCGATGCCGCCGCCGACGAGGACCACGAGCCAGATGAATCCGATGAGCAGACCTTCCATGCCGTCAACACTACAGCGTCCCCTTGTCGTGGGGCGCTGCCTGGCGGACGGTGGGGTCGTGATCAGGATCGGATCCATCGTCTGGGGTGTGCGGGACGTCCCGCGCGCGGTGGCGTTCTGGACGGAGGCGCTCGGCTACCGGCCGCTGCGGGAGCCGGAGGCGGACTGGGCGATCCTCGTGCCCGAGCGGGGCGCCGGGCCGCAGCTCGCGCTCAAGCTGGTCGGCAGCGAGACCAATCCGAGCCCACGGCATCACCTCGATCTGTACGCCTCCGACCGGGAGGCCGAGGTGGCGCGCCTCCGCTCTCTCGGCGCCTCCCCGGTCGAGTGGGAGTACGAGAACGGCGCGGACTACGTCGTCCTCGCCGATCCGGACGGCAACCGGTTCTGCGTCGTCGAGGCGGGGGAGAGGGCGGCCCCGGTGTGACAAGCCACGGCGGCTCTGTCTGCGAGGACGCTCATCTCATCCGAAGTTCTTCCCCATCCTGACCTCCGACACTGGTTCCGGCACCCTTTCTGGTGAGGTGTCCCATCGATCCGGCCGGCGCCCGGGATCCCCCGACGCGGGTGCCGGCCGGATCTTCCCGTAGTCTCGTCGGGTGAGCTCCCGGTGCCCCTGCCTCAGCGGCGAGACGTACGACGCCTGCTGCGGTCCGCTGCACCGGGGCGAGCCGGCGCCCACCGCCGAGCGGCTCATGCGTTCGCGCTTCTCGGCGTTCGCCCTGGGCGACGCCGACTACCTGCTGCGCAGCTGGCATCCGTCGACCAGACCCTCGTCGCTAGAGCTCGACCCTGGCCTTGTCTGGTATCGGCTCGACATCGAGCGCACCGAGCGGGGCGGGCCCCTCGACACCGACGGGGTGGTGGCGTTCACCGCCCACTACCGTGGGGAGGAGCGGGGCCGCCTCCACGAGGTGTCCCGGTTCGTCCGCGAGGGACGTGACTGGTTCTACGTGGACGCGCTGACCCGGTCCTAGCGCAGGCTGCGGTCGATCGCCGGGGCCACGTAGCGTTCCCACAGCCAGAACGCGACGCTCGCGGCGGCGAAGCCGGCCGCCACGCCGACGATGGCGACCACGCCCACCCCGCGCTCGATCAGGGACGCCACCGGCAGCAGCAGCGCGAACAGCACGGTGTACACGACGAGGCTCAGGCCGCCCCACAGCCAGCGCGACCACTGCGCCACCGCCCGTCCGGCGAGGCCGCCGACGGGCAGCAACAGGATGGCGGCGGAGCCGATGCCGACGAGCGCGACCGCGTTGACCAGCTCCACGAGCAGCGCGCTGAACCACCCCGTCGGGGCGGGCAGCACGCCGACCGCGAGCCAGGCGAGGACGCCCAGCGCGGCCACGGCGGAGATCTGCACCGCGGCCACCCGGCCGCGGCGGACGCGTCCGGCGTGCGGCCCGACCGTGACGGCGAGGACCACCGCGAACAGCAGCGCCGGCGCGAGCCCGAGCAGGCGCGAGCCGAGGGACGCGACCGCGACCACCACCAGCAGGCCCGGCCGCACGGTGAGGTGCGGGGCGGGCAGCCGCAGGTGCGCGGCGAGACCGCGGCCGACGAGCACCCACACGGCGTTGACGGCCGTGACCGCGATGGCGATCGCGAGTAGCACCCGCAGGTAGGTCGCGGCGTCGGTGAGCGGGGTGGAGAAGGTGACGAGGACGGCCGCCGCAGCGACCGTGACGGGCGCGAGCCAGCGCGGCTGGCCCGCGGCGGTGCGGCCGGCCGCGGCGGACGCAGCGGCGCCGACGGCCGCGACGGGCCCTGTGCGCGGTGCCCGATCGCGCCCGAACAGCGCGGAGGCGTCCGTCACCTCCGCCCGCGGCCGGTTCCGGCCGAACAGCGACGACCGCCGTCGCCCGGCGTCGCGCTGCTGCCGGCCGCGCGCGAGCGCCGCGGCGAGCAGCCGCGCCGGCAGCACCAGCAGGAGCAGTGCGGCGACCGCGAGTCCGACCGAGCGCATCCACCCGGGCAGCGAGGCCGCGGTCACGACCGGGGCCGAGGCGGCGGTGAACGGCGTCGGGACCCACCCGCGGGTGTCGGGACGCAGCGGGCCGCTGGGCGGCGCGGCGCCCGGCGCCGCCGGCGCGGGAACGGTGGGCGTCGGCGTCGGGGTCGGGGTGCGCGTCGGCGACGGCTTCGGCGGCGCCGGCGCGCCCGCCACCGTGACGGCGATCGTGTTGCTGCCCGCGCTCACGTTCCCGGCGGCGTCGCGCTGCAGCGCGGACAGCTGGTAGCCGCCCGCCGGGAGAGCGCCCTGGCACGCCCAGGCGCTCCCCGCCACGTCGGCCGTGCACACCACCGTGGTGCCCTGGGCGTTCGTCGCGTACAGCGTCACATGGGCGCCGTCCTCGCCCGCACCGCCGAACGCCGTGCTGCGGCCGGCGGTCAGGCTCGCGCCCGGACCGGGGGCGGTGATCGAGGGGGCCGGGGGCGCGGTGCGGTCGACGTCGATCGTGGTGCGCGCGCTCTTCGCCGAGCGAGTCGACGAGAACGGGGCCACCTGGGTCGCCGTGACGGTGTGCCGGCCGTCGGGGAGGTCGCCGCTCAGCACGCAGCCCCAGGCGCCGTTCCCGTCGGCGGGGAAGGTGCAGCTGGCGCCGTTGTCGGCGGTCACGGTCACGCTCGCGTTCGGGTACGCGGTGCCGCGCACGCCGCCGCCCATGGCCAGGACGCCGTCCCCGGCGATGACGGGAGGGTGCAGCACCTTCACCTTTCCGCTGTCGGCGCTCCCGGTGGACGCCGACTCGGCGCGCACGGGCACCGCGCCGCCGTCGGGCAGAGACGCGAGGTCGCAGGTCCACCGTTGGCTGTCGTCCACGGTGGCCTGGCAGGTCTCCGCCGCGCCCGGCGAGGAGCCGGCGGTCGCGGTGATCCTGTCTCCGGGCGTGCCGGAGCCCGAGACGGTGAGAGGGAAGGAGGTGACCAGCGCGTCCGGGAGGGTGTCCAGCGTGACGGGGGTCGGTGTCGGTGTGGTGGTCGGCGGTTCCGACGAGGTCGCCGTGTCGCTCGGTGTGGCGGCGGTGGCGGCGGGTGGAGCGGATGCTGCGGCGGTGCGGGTGGAGTGCGGAGCAGGCGGTGTCGTGGCGGAGGCCGGTGGGGCGTCCCCGATCAGGCCGACGGCGCTGAGCAGGAGGGCGGAGACGGCGACGACGATCGCGAAAGACACCAGTCCGATCGACCCCCGTGGCCGGACTGGTGGTGACACGTCGCTCAGAAATCCCCGCATTCCACCCCATTCCAGGGGCCAGCCCCTCGGTCTGTCAAACGAAACGCCGGTATTTACGGCATACTGTGATCTGGGTCAACTGTCCCACTTCTGTCGCGCGACGGCGCGCGGCACGAACCGTCGAGGAGTCCGGATGACGCGCATCCCGGTCGCAGACCGCCGCACGGCGCTGGTTCGGGCCGCGCTGCGGGTCGTCGCCCGGGACGGGGTGGCCGCCGCCACCACGCGCCGCATCGTCTCCGAGGCCGGGATGTCGCTGGCCAGCTTCCACTACGTCTTCGCCTCGCGCGACGAGCTGATGGCCGAACTGATCGAGGCCGCCGTGGCGGGGGAGCAGACCGACCTCGCACCCGCGCTCGCCGGCGAGCCGGGCAAGATCGGGATGCGCGACGCCATCCGCGCCGGGCTGCAGCACTACTTCGAGGGCGTCCGCGCCGACCCCGGCCGGGAGAAGGCGATGCTGGAGCTCACCCAGTGGGCGCTGCGCGAGCCCGGCTTCGAGCCGCTTGCCCGGCGCCAGTACGCCCGCTACCACGAGGTCGCCGCCGCGGCCGCGCGGGATGTCGCCCGGTTGACCGGCTGCGTCTGGCTGCGGCCGGTCGACGAGGTGGCGCGCATCCTCGTCTCCTTCACCGACGGCCTCACCCTCGGCTGGCTGGTCACCCGCGACGACGCGGCCGCCGCGGCGACCATGGACGTCGCGGCCGACGCGCTCGCCGCCCTGGCCGTTCCCTCCGCCGCCCACAGCCCCGAGGCAGGTGCCCGATGACGTCCACGTCCACCCCTGCGGTCTTCGCCGAACCCGTCCGCCGCGTGCCGGGGCGGTGGATCGCCGCCTTCGCCGTCGCCTGGCTCGGGGTGTGGATGGCGCAGCTCGCGCCCATCCAGAAGCTGCTGCCCGACCAGGTGCAGGCCCAGCTGGACACGACGTACTGGGTCGACAACGTCGTCGCGTTCGGCGTGATCTCCGGCATCTCGGGCGTGTGCGCGATCATCGCCTACCCGCTGACCGGCGCGCTGTCCGACCGCACCACCAGCCGCTTCGGCCGCCGCCGCCCGTGGATCGCGGCCGGCGCCGTGGTCTTCGCGGTGTCGCTGGTGCTGTTGGGCCTCCAGTCGAGCATCGTCGGGATGGGCGTGTTCTGGTCGCTCGCGCTGACCGGCTTCTGCATCCTGACCGCCGCGCTGACGGCGACGATCAGCGACCAGGTGCCGGTCGACCAGCGCGGGTACGTGAGCGGCTGGATCAGCGCGCCGCAGGCGATCGGGATCATCCTCGGGGTCGCCCTCGTCACCTACGTCTTCGCGGGCGCGCTGCTCGGCTACACGGCGATGGCCGTGCTGCTCCTGCTGCTGGTGCTGCCGTTCCTGTTCCTCCCCGACGCGGTGCTCCCGCGAGAGCTGCGCGAGCGGATGTCGTGGCGCGGCGTCGTCGAGGGGCTGTGGATCAGCCCGCGCCAGCACCCCGACTTCGGCTGGACGCTGCTCAGCCGCGTGCTCGTCAACTTCGGCAACGCGTTCGGCACGTCGCTGCTGCTGTACTTCCTCGAGTTCGGGCTGCGCGACCCGAACGCCGACGACGACCTGCTGGTCCTCATCCTCGTCTACATGGTGTTCGTCATCGTGGCGTCGCTGGTGCTCGGGCGGCTGTCCGACCGGCTCGGCCGCCGCAAGGCGTTCGTCTTCGTCTCCTCCGCCGTGCAGGGCGTCGCCGCCCTGCTGCTGGCGTTCGTGCCGGAGCTCACCGTGGCGGTCGTCGCGGCGGCGCTGCTCGGCATCGGGTACGGCTGCTTCCTCTCGGTGGACCAGGCGCTCGCCACCCAGGTGCTGCCCGACCCGGAGAACCGCGGGAAGGACCTCGGCATCATGAACATCGCCCTGGCCGTGCCGCAGGCGGTCGCGCCGCTGTTCGGCGCGATGATCGTCGCCGCCCTCGGCGGGTTCGCCGGCCTGTTCGTCCTCTCCGCCCTGTTCGCGTTCGCGGGTGCTCTCGCGGTCGCCCGAGTGAAAGCCGTGCGCTAGTGACCGATCTCGACCTGTCCGCGCCTCCCGTCCCCGCGGAGCGCACCTGGCGGACCCCCGACGTCTTCTGGCCGGCGCTGTCGGCCGCGACCGCCCGGCTCGAGCCGCCGCTCGGGGTGCTGCACCTGCCCGCGCTCCGGCACAACGCGCACGACATGCTGCGCCGGGCGGCGGGGAAGCCGATCCGCGTCGCCTCGAAGTCGGTGCGCGTCCGCTCGGTGCTGGACGCGGTGCTCGCGCTGCCAGGGTACGCCGGCGTGCTGGCGTACACGCTGCCCGAGGCGCTGTGGCTCGCGGAGGGCGACGCCGAGCATGCGCCGATCGAGGACGTCGTGGTCGGCTACCCGACGGCCGACCGCGCCGCCATCGCCCGGCTGGCGCGCTCGCCGGAGCTGGCCGCGCGGGTGACGCTGATGGTGGACTCGATCGCGCACCTCGACCTGATCGACGCGGTGGTGCCGCCGGGGGAGCGGGAGACGATCCGGCTCTGCCTCGAGCTCGACTCGTCGTGGCTGGCGCCCGTGCTCGGCCACGTCGGCGTGTACCGCTCGCCCGTCCACTCGGCGGCGGCCGCGCGCGACCTGGCGGCGGCGATCGCCGCGCGCCCGGGCTTCGCCCTGGTGGGCATGATGGGCTACGAGGCGCAGATCGCCGGCCAGGGCGACAACCCGCCCGGCAAGCCCGCCTGGGGCGCGACGCTGCGCTGGATGCAGAAGAACTCCCGCGAGGAGCTGCTCGCCCGCCGCGGAGAGGCCGTCGCGGCGGTCCGCGGCGTGGCCGACCTGGAGTTCGTCAACGGCGGCGGCACCGGCTCGCTGGAGTTCACGGCCTCCGACCCGTCGGTGACGGAGATCGCTGCGGGCAGCGGGCTCTTCGGTGGGCACCTGTTCGACACCTACCGGTCCTTCCATCCCGCCCCGGCCGCGTCGTTCGCGCTGTCGGTGGTGCGGCGGCCGAACGCCCAGACCGCGACCCTGCTCGGCGGCGGCTGGATCGCCTCCGGCCCGCCCGGCCCCGACCGCCTGCCGTCGATCGCCTGGCCCACCGGCCTCGCGATGGTGGCGCGCGAAATGGCCGGCGAGGTGCAGACGCCGGTCACCGGCGCCGCGGCGAGCATCCTGCGGCTCGGCGACCGGGTCTGGCTGCGGCACACCAAGTCGGGCGAGCCCAGCGAGCACCTCGACGGCTTCCACCTGGTGGACACGGTGGACGGCCGCGCCCGCGTCGTCGGCGTCGCCGCGACCTACCGCGGCGACGGGAAGGTCTTCCTGTGACGGCGGTCGGCGGCCTGTGGCGCAACTGGGGCCGCAGCGAGGCCGTGCGGCCGCAGCGCGTCGAGCGTCCCGCGTCGGCGGAGGCGGTGCAGCGCGCGGTGCAGGCGGCCGCCGCGAAGGGGATGCGGATCAAGGCGGTCGGCGCCGGCCACAGCTTCACCGGGATCGCGGTCGCGCCCGGCGTCCAGCTCGACCTGGAGGACCTGTCCGGCGTGCTCGACGTCGACGCGGAGCGTGGCCGGGTCACGCTCGCGGCCGGCACGCACCTCCACCAGCTCCCGCGGCTGCTGCGCCCGCACGGGCTGGCGCTGGAGAACATGGGTGACATCGACCGGCAGACCATCGCCGGCGCCACCTCCACCGGGACGCACGGCACCGGCGGGTCGTTCGGCGGCCTCGCGACCCAGGTCGTCGGCCTGACCCTGGTCACCGGGACGGGCGAGCTGCTGCACATCGACGAGACCGAGAACGCCGACCTGCTGCCCGCCGCGCGCCTCGGACTCGGGGCGCTCGGGGTGATCGTGGACATCACCCTCCAGTGCGTCCCGGCCTATCTGCTGCAGGCGGTCGAGCGGCCGGAGCCGCTGCAGGAGACGCTCGACGGCTACCTGGAGCGCTCGGCGCGCGAGGACCACTTCGAGTTCTACTGGTTCCCGCACACCGAGACGGCGCTGACCAAGACGAACACCCGGCTGCCCCTGACCGCGGAGCGCAAGCCGCTCTCGCGCGCCGGCCGCTGGGTCGACGACGAACTGCTCGCCAACGGCGTCTACCGCGGGGTGTGCGCGCTCGGCACGGTGGCGCCCGCCGTCATCCCGCCGTTCAGCCGCCTGGCCCAGCGGATGACCGGCAACCGCGACTTCACCGACCTCTCGCCGGCGGTCTTCGTGACCAACCGCACGGTGCGGTTCCGGGAGCAGGAGTACGCCCTGCCGCGCGAGGCGGTGCCGGCCGCGCTCGCCGAGGTGAAGGCGCTGATCGAGCGGCGCGGCTGGCGCATCTCCTTCCCGATCGAGGTGCGCAGCGCCGCGGCGGACGACCTCTGGCTGTCGACGGCGTACGGCCGGGAGAGCGGCTACATCGCGGTGCACCGCTACTACCGCGAGGACCAGCGCGAGTACTTCGCGGCGGTGGAGGAGATCATGGTCGCGCACGAGGGGCGGCCGCACTGGGGCAAGCTGCACACCCGCGACGCCGAGGCCCTGCGCGCGCTCTACCCCCGCTTCGACGACTTCCTCGCCGTCCGCGACCGCCTCGACCCCGACCGCCGCTTCGAGAACGCCTACCTCCGCCGCGTCCTCGGCCCGTGACCCTCCGCCCCGAGTGGTGACATCTCGTCACCACTCGACGGAAATAAGCACGATTCCTCACGGCTCGGCGGGGGGCACGGGTGGCCGGATGGTGGCCGGTGCGGGGTCAGGGGGCGGCGGGAGGGGGTAGGGTGCTGGGTTTGTGACCCAGCGAAGGAGCTCCCGCGTGCCGTTGCCGCTCACCGTCCCCGCCGGAGAGGGGGAGGCCGCGCTCGGCCTCGACCTGCTCGGCGGGCGCCGCATCCTCCCGGACGAGGAGCTGGAGTGGGTGTACACGCCGATCGCCGGCGCCGCGCGCTACGCGGCCACCGCCTTCGCCGTCGACCTCGTGTTCGACGACGGCAGCCGACTGAGCGAGCTGGCCGTCGACCAGTACGGGGTGCCGCTCACGCCGGAGGCGCAGGCCGCGGCGAAGATGCTCTGGGTCGATCAGGAGAACCTGCGCCGCGTCGACCTGGCGGTCGCCGTCGGTCGCACGGTGGAGCGCACGCTCGTCCGGTTCGGCGGACCGCGCGTGGGCGCCGTCCGGGGGATCCTCGGCAGCCTGCGCGTCCGGCCGGCCCGCCGCCTCGGGCCGCGCCCGCTGGACGCCGTCGTCGCCACGCGCGGCTCCCGCTCGACCGAGCGGTTCTCGCGCGGCAACACCGCTCCGCTCGTCGCCTCGCCGCACGGCGCCGTGTTCGGCCTGCCGATGACGGACGCGTCCTCCGCCACCTGGCCGTACCGGGCGGACCACGACGCGATCCAGGCGTTCGCGACCTCCCACCTCCCGAGCCCGTGGATCGGCGACCGCGGCGTCTTCCAGGTCATGCCGAGCCCGCTCTCCCGCCCGGACGCCGACCGCTCCGCCCGCGCGCTGGCGTTCGAGCGCGACACGCTCGAAGACCGGGCGCACCTCCACCGCCTGCGGCTGGAGGGCGGGATCGAGGCCGAGCTCACCGCCGCGGGCGGCGCCGTGGCCATGCGCTTCCGGTTCCCGGGAGCCCACGGCGCGATCATCCTCGACCACCTGGGCGCGGCGTCGGACGTGGTGCGCCGGCCGACCGCGGACGGCTTCCGCGTCGACGCCCGCCTCGACGACGGTCCCGGCCGGCCGGCGCACCACGTCGCGGTCGCCGTGACCGGCGCCGTCACCGGCAACGCCCTCACCTGGCGTCCGGGCTCGCTGCGCGGGCACCTCACGGTCGACACGACCGCCACCCCCGTCGTGGATGTCGTGATCGGCACCTCCACCATCGACGCCGCACAGGCCGCCTCGACCCTGGCGGGCGCCGGCGGCTTCGACGACGTCCTGCGCCGCTCGACCGCGGAGTGGGAGCAGGCGCTCGACGTGCTCGAACTCGACGGGGCGTCCGACGAACAGCGTTCCTCCCTGTTCTCCGACCTCTACCGGCTGTTCCTCTACCCCAACGCGTACGCGGAGGACGGCCGCTACCGCAGCCCGGTCACGGGCGAGGTGCGGCGCGGCCCGTACTCCGCCAACAACGGCTTCTGGGACACCTACCGCACGTGCTGGCCCGCGCTGGCCCTGCTGGCGCCCGAGCGTGCGGCGGCACTCGCCGACGGCTTCGTCGAGCACTTCCGCGACGCCGGGTGGACCAGCCGCTGGAGCGCGCCGGGCCCGGTCGACTCCATGACCGGCACGACCAGCGACACCGTCTTCGCCGGCCTCGCCGAGTGCGAGGCGCCCGGCCTGCCGCTCGACGACGCGTACCGTTCCGCGCTCAAGAACGCCACGGTCCCCTCGCCCGACCCGGCCGTCGGACGCAAGGGCCTCGAGACCGCGATCTTCCGCGGCTACACCGCGAGCGACCTGCACGAGGGGCTGTCCTGGACGCTCGACAACGCGATCAACGACGCGTCCGTCGCCCGGATGGCCCGGCGCCGCGCCGAGACGGTCCCCGCCGGGTGCCGCGAGGCCGAGCGTCTGGCGACCGAGGAGCGGTACTTCGCCCACCGCGCGCTGGCCTACCGCCGCGTGTTCCACCGTGGGCTCGGCTTCTTCCTCGGCCGCCGGCCCGACGGCGCCTGGCGCGTGGACCCCGACGACTACGACCCGCGCGTCTGGGGCTACGACTACACCGAGACGAACGGGTGGGGGACCGCCTTCACCGCGCCCCACGACGGCGCCGGGCTCGCCGCGCTGCACGGCGGCGAGGAGGCCCTCGGCCGCGCGCTCGACCGGTTCTTCGCCGAGCCGGAGACCGCCGACGAGCGGTTCTGCGGGTCGTACGGCTTCGTCATCCACGAGATGGCGGAGGCGCGCGAGGTGCGCATGGGGATGCTGGGGCTCAGCAACCAGCCGGCGCACCACATCCCGTTCATGTACAGCTTCGCCGGCCGGCACGACGACGCCCACCGGATCGTCGTGGAGGCCCGCGACCGGCTCTTCGTCGGCACCGACCACGGGCAGGGCTTCCCGGGGGACGAGGACAACGGCGAGATGTCGGGCTGGCACCTGTTCGCCTCGCTGGGCTTCTACCCGCTGGTGCCCGCATCGGGCAGCTACGTGCTGGTTCCGCCCGCGGTCCGGCGTGCCCGGCTGCGCCTGCCGGGCGGCACGCTGGAGGTGACGGCGGACCGGCCGGGCGCCCGGCACATCCGCCGGGTCACGCTCGACGGCGTGGAGTGGTCGCACATCGCGATCCCGCACCGGCGGCTGGCACGCGGCGGCTGGCTGGCGTTCGAGCTCGACGACGAGCCGCACGGCTGGGCGGCCAACACGCGGCCGCCGTCGTTCTCCGAGGAGTTCGGGGTGGAGGCGCCGCTGCGCGACCTGCTCCGCCCCGGCCACCCGCTGACCGACGACCGGGGAGCGACCCGGGTCGACCTGGCGGCCGGGGAGTCGGTGGACCTTCCGCTCGACAGCCGGGCGGAGGCGGTTTTTTCGACCGTCACCCTCGCCGAGCCGGGCGTCGCCTCGTGGCTGCTGGAGGGAGTCGACGCGGACGGGCGATGGCGCGAGCTCGACCGCCGGGACGAGGAGAGCTTCGCGTGGCCGCGGCAGACGCGTCCGTTCGCGCTGCACGCGTCGGCGGCGGGCCTCGTGGCCGTGCGGCTCACGGCCGTGCACCCGCTGTCGCTCCTGCAGGTCGAACTGCTCGGCGTCGGGTGACTCGTCAGCGCGCGGGCGGCGCCGTCGACTCGCGCACGGTCAGCGCCGGGGTGGGACCCGGGATGCTCGGCACAGGCTCCGCACCGGCGTCCAGCTGGGCGAGCAGGGTGGACGCGGCCAGCGCCCCCAGCTCGAACGTGTCGCGCGTCATCGCCGTGAGCGACGGGTGCACGAGGCTCGCCATCACCGAGTCGTCGAACGAGGCGATCGAGACGTCGGCGGGCACCGCGACCCCCATCTCCTGCGCCACCCGCAGGCCGGCGACCGCCATGACGTCGTTGTCGTACACGATGGCCGTGGGGCGCTCGGAGCTCAGCAGGGTGCGGGTGGCCGCCGCCGCGGCCGCGGGGGCGTAGCCGGTCGCCGTCCAGGTGCCGGCGTCGCCCGCGACGCGCTGGAGCGCGGCGCAGCGCAGCGCGGTGTGCTCGAACTCCGCCGGTCCGGAGACGTACGCGATGCGGTCGTGGCCGAGGGCGGCGAGGTAGGCGAACAGCGTGTCCGCCGTCGCCGTGTCGTCGATCCACACGGCGGCCGGGGAGTCGGGACCGGCCGGGTGGCTGCCGAGCACGATCGCGGGGAGGCCGAGCTCGGCCAGCAGCGGGAAGCGCGGGTCGTCGTCGCGCGGGTCGATCACGACCACGCCGTCCACCTGCTGCGAGCTGCTCCACTCGCGATAGATCTGGAGCTCGTCGTCCAGGCCCGCCGCGATCCGCAGATGCGTCGCGGTGCGCGTCGGGGCGAGGCCGGCCTGCACTCCCGAGATGAGGTCGGCGAAGAACGCCTCAGAGCCGAGCGTGCGGGCGGGGCGGTTGATCGCCAGGCCGACGACCCCGGCGCGCGCGCCGACCAGGGCACGGGCGGCGGTGTTCGGCTGCCAGTTGTTGGCGCGGGCGACGGCGAGGATGCGCTCGCGGGTCGCCTCGCTGACGCCGGGCCGGCCGTTGAGCGCGAACGAGACGGCGCCGGGCGAGACGCCGGCCTGCTTCGCGATGTCGGCGATCGTCACCCGCGGGCGTGCGGTCGGGTTGGAGCTGTTCATCGGGACTCCCCGCTCGGCGGCTTCGGTCGTCGATCACTATATCGGTTTACCTGTATATCTGTTGACACCCGGAAGGGGTTTCTGGCACGATCGGACGAAATCGCTATAGCGCTTTAGTTCAGCGCGATCACCCAACGAAGGAGTTGTCATCGTGAGATCGTCCCGCCGTCTCCTCGCCGTCACCGGGCTCGGTGCCGCCGTCGCCCTCCTCGCCGCCGGCTGCGCGTCGGGCAGCGACGCCAGCGCCGGCTCCGGCGACATCACCGGAGAGGTGACGCTGCAGACCTGGTCCCTCACCCCGAAGTTCACCGACTACCTCAACGGGGTGATCGACGGCTTCGAGAAGAAGTACCCGGGCACCAAGGTCACGCTGCTCGACCAGCCCGGCGACGGCTACTCCGACAAGGTGCTGTCGCAGGCCGCGTCGAACACGCTGCCCGACGTGATCAACCTCCCGCCCGACTTCGCGCTGCCGCTCGCGCAGCAGGGGCTGCTGGAAGACGTGTCCACCCACGGCGACCTGGCGAAGACCTACGTGCCCGGCGGCATCTCGGCCTACCAGTTCGCGTCCACCAAGGGCACCTTCGGCTACCCCTGGTACCTGAACACCGACCTCAACTGGTGGAACGCCTCCCAGCTCGACGCGTGCGGCCTCGACGCCGCCGCGCCGCCGAAGACGCAGCAGGAGCTGTTCGCGGCGGCGGAGAAGGCCCACACCGCCTGCCCGGACACGTACCTGCTCAGCCGGAAGCCCGGCGTCGGCGACTTCGTGCTCGAGGGCGTTCCCGTGCTCAACAGCGACGGCACCAAGTTCGTCTTCAACACGGAGAAGGCGGCGAAGCTGCTCGACCAGTACCGCGACGCCTACAAGGGCGGGCTGATGCCGTCCTCCGTGCTGAACAACGACTACCTGGGCAACAGCAAGCTGTTCACCCAGGGCAAGGTGGCCTGGACCACGGGCGGCGCGACCAGCTACAAGGACTTCACGACAGACAACCCCAGCCTGAAGGACCACGTCACCGTGTCGCCCGCGCTGAACACCCCGCCGCTGTACGTGCAGGGCCTGAGCGTCTCGAAGAAGTCGAAGCACCTGGCGACCGCGGTCGCACTCGCCCAGTGGGTCACCAACGCGAAGAACCAGAACGCCTTCGGCCACCTCGTCAACGTCTTCCCGTCGACCATCGCCTCGGCCGACGACCCGTACTTCTCCAAGGACGACGGCACGATCGACGGCAAGGCGCGCGTGCTCGCGTTCACCTCGCTGAAGAAGGCGAAGAATCTGCAGCCGTACGAGATCAACTCCGCCATGAGCGACTACCTGAACCAGCAGATCGCGCTGGCGATCAAGGGCGACATCCCGAGCAAGGAGGCTCTCGACAAGGCCGTGGCGAAGCTCAACCAGCTCCTCGCCCGCCAGTGAGCGAGGCCCTGCGATGACGCGCACGACACGGCTCTGGACGCCATGGCTGCTCGTGGCGCCTGCGCTGCTCTGGCTGGGGGTGTTCACCGTCTGGCCGTCGGTGAACACCATCCGGCTGGCCTTCACGAACGCCAAGCCGCTCGGCGGCGACGCGGAGTTCGTCGGCTTGCGGAACTTCGCCGACCTGCTCGCGGACGACCAGGTGTGGGGCGCGATCCTCAACAGCGTCGTCTACCTGCTGATCTGCCTTCCGCTGCTCACGCTGCTTCCGTTGCTCATCGCGGTGCTGGTGGAGAAGCCCCTGCGCGGCATCGCCTTCTTCCGCACCGCGTTCTACACGCCGGTGATCGCCTCGGCGGTCGTCGTCGGCCTGATGTGGACGTGGATGCTCGACGACCGCGGGCTCATCAACAACCTGGCGCAGGCGCTCGGCGTGCTGCAGGGACCGCTGCCGTTCCTCACCGACCGCTGGCTCGTCATCGTCAGCGCCACCAGCCTGACGATCTGGAAAGGCCTCGGGTACTACATGATCATCTACCTCGCGGCGCTCGGGAACGTCGGCCGTGACCTGCACGAGGCCGCGGCGATGGACGGCGCGGGCGCGACCCGGCGGTTCTGGTCGGTGACCGTGCCCGGCGTGCGCAGCACGATGACGCTCATCGCGATCCTGGTGTGCGTGTCGTCGCTGCGGGTCTTCTCGGAGGTGTTCATCCTCACCGGGGGCAAGGGCGGCCCGGGCGGCCAGGATGCGACGATCGTGATGCTCATCCAGCAGTACGCCCGCGGGTTCTACGGCGACCTCGGCTACGCGTCGGCGCTCAGCATCCTGCTGTTCCTGCTCACGCTGGTGCCGCTGCTCGTGCTCGCGCGCGTCAACGCGAAGGCGAACGCATGAGCGCCGGTGTGGAGGAGCGGCGCGGCAGCGTGCGCGGGGCGGTGTCGCCGACGCCCGCGGCGCCCCCGCGGCCGGCGGCCCGGTCGCGCCGCCGCCGGGCGTTCGGCACCGCGGGCCCGGGCGAGACGGTGCTCCGCTACGCGCTGCTCGTCGTCGTGCTGCTCATCGCCATCGGGCCGTTCCTGTGGCAGCTGTCCACCTCGCTCAAGGGCGCGGGGGAGGACATCTACACCACCAACCCGAGCCTCATCCCGTCCCAGCCGACGCTGGACAACTACGCCCGCGTGCTCGACGCGATCCCGGTGTGGCAGTACATCGGCAACTCGCTGCTGGTCGCGGCCCTCTCGGTCGGCGGCAACGTCGTGTTCTCCACCCTGGCCGGGTTCGCGATCGCACGGCTGCGCTGGCGCGGCCGGAGGATCGTGCTCGCCGTGCTGCTGGCCACGCTCGTGCTCCCGGGCGAGGCGACGATCGTGTCCCAATTCGTGACGATCCGCGACCTCGGGCTCGCCGACAGCCTGGTCGGCGTCGCTCTGCCCGGCATGGTCGCCGCCCTCAACGTGCTGCTGATGTACAACGCCTTCCGCGTCATCCCGGAGGAGATCGACCAGGCGGCCATCGTCGACGGGGCGAACGCCTGGCAGCGGCTGGTGGGCATCGGCCTGCCGAGCGTGCGCGGCACCATCGCGGTGATCGCCATCTTCTCGTTCATCGGCGCCTGGGACGACTTCCTCTGGCCCCTCATCGTGCTCACCACCCCCGAGCACTTCACCCTCACGATCGGCCTGCAGTACCTCGCGGGCACGTTCACCAACGACCAGCGGCTGATCGCCGCCGGCACCATGATCGCGTTCGTGCCGATCGCGATCCTGTTCGCCTCGCTCCAGCGGTACTTCTTCCGCGGGGTCGAGGAGGGCGGCGTCAAAGGCTGACGCGCCCGGACCGCACCGAAAGCAGTTAGGAACACCTGTGGGATCCACCCGTTTCGCGCGCCTCGGCGGCGTCGCGCTCCTCATCGCCGCCGGACTCGGCGTCCTGACCGCCGCACCGGCGACGGCGGCCCCGCCGGACGACCATCGGATCGTGACGTACTACCAGACGCACTACTACTCCGACGGCTCGTTCGTCTCGCTGCGGCCGCTGGTCGACCAGGCGACGGGCGTCACCGACGTCGTCGTCGGCGCCATCCACCTCAACGCGACCCCGGGCGACCTGCACCTCAACGACTTCGCCCCGGACGACCCGTACTTCGACCCCGTGTGGGCCGACCTGGCGTACGTTCGCGCCCACGGCGTGCGGGTGCTGGGGATGCTCGGCGGCGCCGCCCCCGGCACCTTCACCCGACTGGACACCGACTTCGCGACCTACTATCCCGAACTGCACGACTTCATCGCGACGTACGGTCTGGACGGCCTCGACCTGGACGTCGAGGAGCCCATGTCGCTGGCCGGGATCGAGCGCCTCATCGACCGGCTGCGGGCCGACTTCGGGCCGGACTTCCTCCTCACGCTCGCGCCCGTCCCCGGCGCGCTCTCCGGCGGGAGCAACCTCTCCGGCTTCGACTACCAGCAGCTGTACGCCGACCGCGGCGACGACATCGCCTGGTTCAACACCCAGTTCTACTGCGGCAACGGCGACCTCACCGGCACCGCCGGCTACGACGCGATCATCGCCAACGGCTTCCCGGCGAGCAAGGTCGTCGCCGGCACCATCACCAACGCCGGCAACTGCGGCTCCGGCTACATCCCGTTCGACACCGTCCAGCAGGTGACGCGCGAGCTGACCGCGAAGTACCCGGACTTCGGCGGCGTCATGGGCTGGGAGTACTTCAACAGCGACCCCGACGGCCAGGCCGCGCCCTGGCGTTGGGCCGCGCTGCTGCGCGACGCGATGATCCCGGCGCAGCAGCCCGGGTCCGGCGGCGCGGCCGTCCCGGCCGTCCCGGCCATGCCGGGGGCGACGGCCGTCGAGGACACGGCGGCCGCAGGCGGCACGACGGAGCTGGCAGCGACGGGCGCCGACGCCCCTCCGCCCTTCGCCCTCGCCCTGGCGCTGCTCGCCGGCGGCGCCGCCGCCCTCGTGGTGCGCCGACGCCGCGCGCGCCGGGGGAAGGTGGGCGCCGCGTGAGGTTCGGCGTCAACTACACGCCTTCGGGGCACTGGTTCCACTCCTGGCTCGACTTCGACGAGCGCGCGGTCGCGGCCGACCTCGCCGCGATCGCCCGGCTCGGCGCCGATCACGTCCGCATCTTCCCGCTCTGGCCGCACATCCAGCCCAACCGCGCGCTGGTCCGCCGGAGCGCGCTCGACGCCGTCACGCGCACAGTCGACCTGGCCGGCGACGTCGGGCTCGACGTGAGCGTCGACGGGCTGCAGGGCCACCTGTCCAGCTACGACTTCCTCCCGGCCTGGCTCAGCACCTGGCACCGCAGGAACCTCTTCACCGACCGGGACGCCGTCGCCGGCGAGCGCGCCTACCTCACCGCCCTGGCCGAGGCCGTGGGGGAGCGGCCCAACCTGCTCGGCATCACGCTCGGCAACGAGGTGAACCAGTTCGCCGGGCCGCCGCATCCCGACCCGCACCCGGTCACCCCGGCCGGTGCGGAGAGCTGGCTGCGCGAGCTCCTTGACGCGGCCCGGCGCGGACTCGCGTCGCGGCCGGCGTTCGGGGTCACGCACGCCCAGTACGACGCCTCCTGGTACCGCGACGACCAGCCGTTCCTGCCGGCGCACGCCGCGGAGCTCGGAGACGCCACCATCGTCCACTCCTGGGTCTTCAACGGCGCCGCAGCCCTCGACGGGCCGCTCGCCGACGCCTCCACCCGGCACGCCGAGTACCTGCTCGCGCTCGCCGCCGCCTGGCACCGAGAATCGGCGCGCCCGCTGTGGCTCCAGGAGGTGGGCGCGCCGACGACCGTGATGTGCGACGACGAGGTCCCGGCGTTCATCGAGCGGACGATCCGCCACGCCGTGCGCGTCCCCGGGCTCGCCGCCGTCACCTGGTGGTGCTCCCACGACGTGTCGCGCGCACTGGCCGACTTCCCGCCGGTGGAGTACGACCTCGGCCTGCTCGACGCCGCCGGCCGCCCGAAACCGGCGGGCGAGGCGTTCTCGGCGCTCGCCGCCGAGCTGCGCGACGCGCCGCCCACTCGTCCCGACCCCGTCGCCGTCGAGCTCGACGACACCGACCCCGCCCACCGCAGCGCATGCGCGCCCGGCGGCGCCTTCCACCGCGCCTGGCTCGCCGCCGCGGCCCCGGGCGGATCGCCGCAGGTGCTGCTGCGGTCGCGCCGCACGGACGCGCAGCTGCTCGCCGCGCGCGGCATCGAGCGGATCATTCCCTCACCCGCGCCCCTCCCGATACCCTGACACGCCGCCCCGTTTCCGACACCGTCACGAAAGGTCCCCATGCACGACGACCCCGCCCTCACCGTCGGCCGCGTCACCCGCGTCCTCGGCGAGCGCATCCGGCCCGCCATCCACTCGCTGACCGTCCCGCTGGAGGTGGCGCGGCACGAGCTGCCGGGGGAGCCCATCCCGCCGGCCGACGGCCTCGCCCTCGACTTCACGGCCGACACCGCGGGCACGCCGTGGGGGCCGGCGTGGAGCACCACCTGGTTCCGCGTGCGCGGACGGGTGCCGGAGGAGTGGCGCGGACGGCGCGTGGAGGTCGTGGTCGACCTCGGCTTCGACATCAACATGCCGGGCTTCCAGTGCGAGGCGCTCGTCTACCGGCCGGACGGTACGCCGGTGAAGAGCCTGAACCCGCGCAACCAGTGGATTCCGGTCACCGCCGAGGCCGCGGGCGGGGAGCAGCTGGAGCTGTTCCTCGAGGCGGCGGCCAACCCGGTGCTGCTCGACTACCACCCCTTCCTCCCCACCCGGCAGGGCGACATCCTGACCTCCTCGCCCGACCCGCTCTACCGCTCTCGGCGGTTCGACCTGGCGGTGTTCGAGGAGGAGGTGTTCGAGCTCTCCCTCGACCTGGAGGTGCTGCTCGAGCTGCAGGCGGAGCTGCCCGCGACCGGTCCGCGCCGCCTGCGCATCCTGCAGGCCCTCGACGACGCGCTCGACGTGCTCGACCTGCAGCGCATCGCCGAGACGGCGCCGGACGCGCGGGCGCGGCTGGCCGACGTGCTCGCGTCCCCGGCCGAGGCGAGCGCGCACCGCATCGCCGCCATCGGGCACGCGCACATCGACTCCGCGTGGCTCTGGCCCGTGCGCGAGACGATCCGCAAGGTCGCCCGCACGGCCTCCTCGATGACGGAGCTGCTCGACGCCGATCCCGACTTCCGCTACGGCATGTCGAGCGCGCAGCAGTACGAGTGGCTGAAGCTGCACCGGCCGGAGGTCTACGCCCGGGTGAAGGCGGCCGTGGCCGAGGGGCGGTTCCTCCCGCTCGGCGGAATGTGGGTGGAGTCCGACACCGTCATGCCGACCGGCGAGTCGATCGTGCGTCAGTTCGCCTACGGGCAGCGGTTCTTCCAGGAGGAGTTCGGCATCCGCTCCCGGGGGGTGTGGCTGCCGGACAGCTTCGGGTACTCGCCGGCGCTCCCGCAGCTGATGCGCCGGGCCGGGTTCGAGTGGTTCTTCACCCAGAAGATCTCGTGGAACCAGGCGAACGTCTTCCCGCACCACACCTTCCTCTGGGAGGGCATCGACGGCTCGCGGATGTTCACCCACTTCCCGCCGATGGACACCTACAACTCGCGTCTGAGCGGCGAGGAGGTCGCCAAGGCGACGCGGCAGTTCAAGGAGAACCGGGTCGCGACGCGCTCGATCGCCCCGGTCGGCTGGGGTGACGGCGGCGGCGGCACGACCAGGGAGATGGCGGCGAAGGCCCGGCGGCTGGCCGACCTGGAGGGCAGCGCCCGCGTGGCGTGGACGCATCCCGACGACTTCTTCCGGGAGGCCGCAGCCGAGCTGCCGCATCCCGCCGTCTGGGTCGGCGAGCTCTACCTGGAGCTGCACCGCGGCACGCTGACCAGCCAGCACGCCACCAAGGCGGGCAACCGCCGCGCCGAGCATGCGCTGGTCGAGGCGGAGCTGTGGTCGGCGACCGCCGCCGTCCGGCTGGGGCGGGCGTACCCCGACCACGAGTTGGACGCGCTGTGGAAGTCGCTGCTGCTGCACCAGTTCCACGACATCCTGCCGGGGACGTCGATCGCCTGGGTGCACCGCGAGGCGGCCGCCGAGCTCGCGCGCGTCGCCGCGGCGGCGCAGCGGCTGGCGCAGGAGGCCCGCGCGGCGCTCGCCGGCAGCGGGACGCGCGAGCTGGAGTTCGACCCCGCCACCGGCGCCGCGCTCGTCGTCGACGCCGCGCCCCCGATCGCGGCCGGCACGGTGACCGCGGTCGACGGCGGGTGGGAGCTCGCCAACGACGCCGTCGTGATCCGCCTCTCGGCCGAGGGCCTCGTCGTCTCGGCCGTGGACCGTGCCACGGGCCGCGACGCCGTGCCGGCCGGTCGTCCCGCGGCGCTGCTGCAGCTGCACCAGGACTTCCCCAACATGTGGGACGCCTGGGACATCGACCGGTTCTACCGGAACATCGTCAGCGACGTGCGCGAGGTCGTCGCGATCGACGCCACGGTGGTGGACGGCATCCCGACCGTCACCGTCGACCGTGCCTTCTCGCACTCGACCGTGCGGCAGACGTTCCGCCTCGTCGACCGGGCCCTGCACCTGGAGCTCGACGTCGACTGGCACGAGACGGAGAAGCTGCTCAAGCTGGCCTTCCCGCTCGACATCGCGGCGACGCACACCGAGGCGGAGACCCAGTTCGGCTACCAGGCGCGCGTGACCCACGTGAACACGAGTTGGGAGGCGGCGAAGTTCGAGACCTCGATGCACCGGTTCGTGCTCGTGCGCGAACCGGGGTTCGGCGTCGCCCTGCTCAACGACTCCCTCTACGGTTACGACACCACGCGCGATTCGACGCCCGAGGAGGGCGTGACGACGACCGTGCGGCTGTCGCTGCTGCGCGCCCCGCGGTTCCCGGATCCGGAGACGGATCAGGGTCGGCACCGCATCGCCGTCGCCCTGCTCGTCGGGGCCGACCCGGTGTCGGCGACCGCCGCGGGCGCCGAGCTGAACGCGCCGCGCACGCGGACGGCCGGCGCGGCCCCGGTCGAGCCGCTGGTGCGCGTCGAGGGGGAGGGGCTGCGCCTGTCGAGCGTGAAGCTCGCGGCCGACGGCTCCGGCGACGTGATCGTGCGGCTCTACGAGGCCGCCGGCCGTCGCGCCGCCGGAACGCTCCATGTCGACTTCCCGCACACGAGCGTCGACCCGGTCACCCTCCTGGAGGAGCCGCTCGGCGAGGCTCCGGCTCTCCCGGCCCCGGTCTCCCTCTCCCTCACCCCGTTCGAGGTCCGCACCTACCGCATCCGCCGCTGACCCCGGCCCCGCCGGCCCCGCCGAGTGGTGACATCTCGTCACCACTCGGCGGGAATAGCCGCGATTTCTCACCACTCGGCTAGAAGGAGCCGCCCATCTCGTGCAGGCGCTCGACGCGCTCGGGGATCGGCGGGTGGGTGGAGAACAGGCGCGCCATGAGGCCCGGCTTGAGCGGGTCGTTGATCCACAGGTGCGCCATGGACGAGTTCTGCTTTTGCATCGGCCGCCCGTAGGCTTCCAGCTTCTGCAGGGCGCTGGCCAGCGCGTCCGGGTGCCGCGTGGTCATCGCGCCGGTCGCGTCAGCCAGGTACTCGCGCTGCCGGGACACGGCCAGCTGCACCAGCGTCGCCACGAGCGGCGCGACGATCGCGGCGATCAGGCCGAAGACCAGCACCACCGGGTTGCCGCCGTTGTTGTTGTTGTTCCGGTTGCCGCCGAAGAACGCCATCCGGAGGAAGATGTCGGCGACGAAGCCCACGGCGACCGTGAGCCCGAACACGATCATCCCGAGCCGGATGTCGTAGTTGCGCACGTGCCCGAGCTCGTGGGCCATGACGCCCTCGAGCTCCGCGTCCGTCATGATGTCGAGCAGCCCGGTCGTCGCGGCGACCGACGCGTGCTGCGGGTCGCGACCGGTCGCGAACGCGTTCGGGGCCGGGTCGTTCACGATGTAGACCGCCGGCATCGGCGTGCCGGTCGTGATCGAGAGGTTCTCGACGATGTTCCAGAGCCGCGGGTTGTCGGCCTTCTGGATCGGCACGGCCCCGGCCAGACTAAGCGCCTGGCTGCTCGCGACGTAGTACTGGAACAGCGCGTACAGCACCGCTCCGATGAGCACGACGACGAGGATGGTGTAGCTCTGGTAGATGTACGCCGCCAGCCATCCGAGCGCGCCGATCAGCACGAGGAACAGCAGGATGATGAAGACGGTATTGCGCTTGTTCCTGGCGATAGCCCGATACATCGAGACCCTAGAACTGGACGCGCGGGGGCTCGGCGATCGCGGCGAGGTTGTCGACCTCGAAGAACTCGCGCTCGGTGAAGCCCAGCCGGCGGGCGAACAGGTTGTTCGGGAACACCTTGATCTTGGTGTTGAACTCCCGGACACCGCCGTTGTAGAACCGGCGGCTCGCCTGGATCTTGTCCTCGGTGTCGACCAGGTCGGCCTGCAGCCGCAGGAAGTTCTGGCTCGCCTGCAGCTGCGGGTACGCCTCCGCCACCGCGAAGATGCTCTTCAGCGCCGTCTGCATGTGCCCCTCGGCCACGGACGCCTCGCCCGGCGTCTGCGCGGACAGCGTCTCGGCGCGCGCCTTGGTCACGGACTCGAAGACGCCCTTCTCGTGCGCCGCGTAGCCCTTCACCGTCTCGATCAGGTTGGGGATGAGGTCGGCACGGCGCTTCAGCTGGACTGTGATGTCGCTCCACGCCTCGTCGACGCGGACCTTCAGCGTCACCAGGGAGTTGTAGGTGGCCCAAAGGTAGATCCCGATGATCGCCACGATCACGACGACGATGATGACCGGAATGAGCCATTCCATGGTGGTAGAACTCCTTGCGTGACGGGCGACGGGCGTCGGTGTGCGCCGTCCACATCCTAGCTTTCGCGGACGCGGCGCTCACCGCGTTCCCATCACACTCGAAGCAAGCGCTTCGACAGTGGACAGCTGGGACGCGGTCGCGCCCGGGTGCACAATGGCGGGATGAGTGAGCTCGCCGAGCGTCGTCGCCCCGGCCGTCCGCGCAAGGAGCGCGGCGGCGCGTCCGCGCGCTCCGCGATCCTGCGCGCGGCCGCCGAGGAGTTCGCCGAGCGCGGGTACGAGGCGGCCTCGCTGCGGGCGATCGCGCGGCGGGCCGGGGTCGACTCCGCTCTCGTGCACCACTACTTCGACGGCAAGTCGGACCTGTTCGCCGCGACGCTGGAGGCGCCGCTGCGTCCGGATCGCGTGCTGGACGTGGTGCTGGCCGGCCCTCGGGAGGCGGTCGGCGAGTCCCTCGTGCGGTACCTGCTGGAGCGCCTCGACGACGAGCGGGCGTCGCGGCGCATGCTCGTCATCCTGCGCACCGTGCTCGGCGGCGGGCCGGGGACGCGGATGGTGCGCGAGTTCCTCGTCCGCGAGGTGCTGTCGAAGCTCGCCGCGCTGAGCGACCGCTCCGACGCCGACCTCCGCGCGGAGCTCGCCGCCGCCCAGCTGGTCGGGCTCATCGTCACCCGGTATGCGCTCCGGGTCGAGCCGATCGCGGGGGCGTCGGCCGACGAGCTCGCCCGCCGGGTGGGACCGGTGGTGCAGTGGCACCTGTTCGCCGACCCGCTCCCGCCCCTTGACGGCGCTGCGCCCGCGGGCGAATAATTCAGCACATGATGAATTCGCCGAGCGCGGCGGAGCCCGCGGTGGTGATCGAAGGCCTCCGGGTGCGCCGCGGCCGGGTCGACGTGCTGCACGGGCTCGACCTGCACATCCCGCGCGGCCAGGTCGTCGGCCTCCTCGGCCCGAGCGGCTGTGGCAAGACGACGCTGATGCGTTCCATCGTCGGCGTGCAGCGGGTCAAGGCGGGAACCGTGTCGGTGCTCGGCCAGCCGGCCGGGTCGGCGACCCTGCGCCACCGCGTCGGCTACGTCACGCAGGCGGCGAGCGTCTACGACGACCTCACCGTCCGGCAGAACCTGGACTACTTTCGCCGGGTGCTCGGCGCCGGCCGTGCCGACGTCGACCGGGCGATCGAGGCGACCGAGCTGGGGGACTACGCCGGCCGCCTGGTCTCGTCGCTGTCCGGCGGCCAGCGCAGCCGCGTCTCCCTCGCCGCCGCCCTGCTCGGGTCGCCCGACCTGCTGGTGCTCGACGAGCCGACCGTCGGCCTCGACCCGCTGCTGCGGGTGGAGCTGTGGGCGCTGTTCCACCGGCTCGCCGACGCGGGCACGAGCCTGCTGATCTCGAGCCACGTGATGGACGAGGCCACCCGCTGCGACCGACTGGTCCTCATGCGCGAGGGCGCGATCCTGGCGGACACGACGCCGGCCGAGTTGCTCGCCGAGACCGGCGCGGAGGACGCGGAGGGCGCGTTCCTGGCGCTGCTGCGCCGCCACCACGCGCGCCACGCGCTGCCCGACACCGGCGCCGACCGCGGCATCGAGGAGGACGCGCGATGAACCCGACCCGCACGCTCGCGACCACCGGCCGCGTCCTCACCCAGATCCGTCACGACCCGCGCACCATCGTGCTGCTGCTCGTGGTCCCGAGCCTGCTGATTGGGCTGGTCGCGTGGATCTTCACCGACACGCCCGTCTTCCAGACGATCGGGCCGGCGATCCTCGCCCTGTTCCCGTTCATCGTGATGTTCCTCGTCACCTCGATCACGACGCTGCGCGAACGTCGCACCGGGACGCTGGAGCGCCTGCTCTCGATGCCGCTCGGCCGCGGCGACTTCATCCTCGGCTACACGCTCGCGTTCGGGCTGCTGGCCGTGGTGCAGGCGCTGCTCGCGTGCGCCTACGCGCTCTGGGTGTGCGGCCTCGACGTGAAGGGCGACCCCTGGCTGCTGGTCGCGGTCGCCGTGACGGACGCCGTGCTCGGCTCGACGCTCGGACTGTTCGCGAGCGCCTTCGCCCGCACCGAGTTCCAGGTGGTGCAGTTCATGCCGCTGCTCGTCTTCCCGCAGATCCTGCTCGGCGGCATCTTCCTCCCGCGCGACCAGCTGCCCGCCGGCCTCCGGGAGTTCAGCGACTGGCTGCCGCTGTCGCACGCGGTGGACGCCCTCAACGCAGTGGCGACGGACTCGCACGACGCCGCCTACGTCGGCGGCCAGCTGCTCGTCATCGGCGCCTTCGCGGTGGCCGCGGTCGTGCTCGGGGCGCTGACGCTGCAGCGGCGGACGGCGTAGGGCGGCTACTTCGCCGTCGAGTTCCGCGGAGCGATCGACGACGCGTCGACGGGCTTGGTTTCGGCCCGTCCGGAGATCCAGGAACGGAGCCGAGCGTTCTTCGCCGCGATGGGCTCGCCGGGAATGGACTTGCGCGCACTGACCCGGAGGAACCCGACCCCGTTGGGTGAGACTTCGACGTGGCTGCTCATGAATCCAGTCTAGAACCCGTCGCTGACATTGTCGCGGTTTCAGGACGCGTTCAGGGCGAACGCCGTCGCAAGCTCCGCCGCGACCAGCTCGGCGAGGAGCTTGTCTCCATCCACCAGGCTGTTCTTCCTGGGCGCATCGACAGCGATCATCCCGAAGACGACGTCGTTCGCCCAGATCGGCGCGCGGATGAAGGTTCGGTACCGGTCGCGATCGCCCGCGTACCGCCGCGGGGCACGCTTCTTGATGTCTCGGTAGAGCTCGGCGCCCACCGTCGCAGCGTCCTCGAGGTATCGGACGATCTCGGTGCCTGCCGCCGTCGACAAGTCGAATGTGCGAGGAACGTCTCGGCGCCCGAACCGGGCGATGGGCTCGAGCAGCCCAGAGGTGGCGGAGAGTTCGAAGACGACGGCCCGCACCTGTGCGCTCTTCGGCGTCATCGCGACCAGGGCGCCGCAGCAGACCTCTGCCACCTTCTCCAGCAGGGCGCGGCGCGCGGCGTTCTCGGCGGGATCGATGATCGCCATCTTGGTCATCATGTCGAGCGCCGGCCCGAGCGTGTTGTGCAACTCGCGAACGGCGTCGTACCGGGCACTCTCGAGAGACCGCCCCCACAAGTAGTCCCGGAGGCCTTTGGCAAGGAGCAGAACTCCCAATGCGATGGTGATGGAGATCGCCCACACTCGCAGAGTGGGCGCTGCATTCGGATCGCCTGCCGCCATGATGCCGAGAACGGATGCGCATGCCGTGAGGAGGACGGGCAGGAGCGTCCACAGGAACAGCCGGCCGCTATCGGCGGCCATGCGGCGGACTGAGGACACGGAGCGATCTTAGATGTCACCACCGTCATCGGTCCGTGGTCGCGCTCGGCTGTGGATAACGGAGCTCTACGCCAAGGCCGCGTCCTCATCCGGCTCCTGCAGCTCCGCCGTCCCCGTGTACCGGTACCGCACCCGCGTGCCGGTGGCCGGCTCGTCCAGCCGCTGCCACTCCGTGCCGACGTTGTCGCCGTCGCCGACGACCGAGACGTCGCGGATGACGTCTTTCGGCTGACCGTCGACGAACGATTGGATGACCTCGGCGTAGACCTCCGAGTCCGGGTTGAGCAGCACGGCGATGTAGTGGTCCGATCGCCGCACCTCGCGGGCGGGCACCCACAGCCGCCCGTCGAACTGCACCAGCGTGCCGCCGTCGGCGGCGCCGTGTGGCTTCACGCCGGTGACGACGCCGTCGAGCCAGGTGTCGCCGTCGCGGTAGGCGTACAGCTCGCGCATCGGCGACTCGTAGTCGGCCTCGTCGGCCCCGTCCTCGTCCAAGTAGTCCAGCGGTGACGTCATGCCCCGAACCCTACCCCCGCCCGGAGCGCGTCCGCGAGGAGGGGAGCGAGGTCGCCGCGGGCGCCGTCGGCGACCTCCACGCCCTGCAGCCCCTGCCAGGCGGCCGTCTCGTGCAGCAGCGGCGTCAGCCGGTCGAGCGTCGCCGCCGGGGCTCCTGGCTCCGTCCACGCCGACTGCACGCGCAGCACGCCGGCCTGCCGGTCGCTCTTCAGGTCGATCCGGCCGACGAGCGCGTCGTCGAGCAGGATCGGCAGCGAGTAGTAGCCGTAGACCCGCTTCGGTGCGGGCGTGTAGATCTCGATGCGGTAGTGGAAGCCGAACATGCGCAGCGCCCGGTCGCGGAACCAGACCACCGGGTCGAACGGCGAGAGCAGCGCGGCGGCCTCGATGCTGCGCGGCTTGCGGGCGTCGCGGTGCAGCCACGCCTTCAGCGGCCGGCCCGCGCTCTCCCAGCCGGGAACGGTCACCGGCACGAGCTCGCCGGCGTCCTCCAGCTCCTGCAGGGCGACCGCGACGCGTGGGCCCTTGATCCGGTAGTAGTCGGCGAAGTCGCGCGCCGTGCCGATGCCGTAGGCGACGGCGGCGCGGCGCAGCAGCTCGCGGATGGCGTCGGCGTCGTCGACCGTGCGTGCCAGCACCTCGCTCGGCAGCACGTCCTCCGCCAGCGCGTAGCGCCGCTGGAAGCGCGTGCGCCCCGCGATCGCGACCTCGCCGAACAGGAACATCCGCTCCAGGGCGCGCTTCACCTCCGACCAGCCCCACCACGGCCCGGTGCGGTGGTTCGCGTCGTGCTCGATCTCGCCGGCGACGAGCGGGCCGTTCGCGGCGAGCTCCGAGCGCAGCCACTCGACCGTGCTCTCGTTGACCTCGAACCAGCTGCCCGGCCCGCCGTAGCGCTCGCGGTAGGCGCGCATCCGCCAGGCGAAGAGCGGCCAGTCCTCCTTGCGCATGAAGGCGGCCTCGTGCGGCCAGTACTCGGTGTGCGGGCCGCGCGCGTCGAAGGTCAGGCGGTCGAGCAGGCCGCGGTCGTACCCGCCGAGCCGCGCGAACGCCGGCAGGTAGTGGCTGCGCTCGAACACGTTCACCGAGTCGATCTGCAGCAGGCCGAGCCGGTCGATCAGGCCGTTGAGCTGACGCGTGCCGACCACGGCGGGACGCGGCCGGCCGAACCCCTGGGCGGCGAGCGCGATGCGACGGGCGAGAGCGGGGGAGACCTGTTCGACCACGGCACGACCCTACCGACAACCCCGGACATCGGACGTTCACCGACCCGTCACCGGGCGGCGGCCATCCGGACGCCTGGTCTTTCTAGCGTGACCAGCGCCCGGGTGCACCGCCCGGGCGACACCCTGCACTGGAGGAAACCCGTGATCAACAAGCGCGCACGTGTCGCCGGCCTCGCCGCCGCGGCTGCCGTCGTCGCACTCTCCCTCGCCGCCTGCTCGGGCGGCGCGGACGCCAGCACCCCCGACGCCTCGAAGATCAAGTCCGCCACCGACGTCGCGTCGGCCGGCGGCATGGACGCGCTCGTCGCGGCCGCGAAGAAGGAGGGCAGCCTCAACATCATCGCGACCCCCGGCGACTGGGCGAACTACCAGGAGATCTTCGACGGCTTCACCAAGAAGTACGGGATCACCATCAACCCGAGCCAGGACAGCGCCTCCAGCCAGGAGGAGATCGACGCCGCCAAGAAGCTCAAGGGCCAGGACACCGCCCCCGACACCTTCGACATCGGCTCCTCGGTCGCGCTCGCCAACACCGAGTACTTCGCGCCGTACAAGCCGACCGGCTGGGACGACATCCCCGACAACCAGAAGGAGAAGGACGGCCTCTGGAAGGTCGGCTACTACGGCGTGATGGCGGTCGGCTACGACGCCAACAAGATCAAGACCGCGCCCAATACCTTCGACGATCTGCTGAAGCCGGAGTTCAAGGGCGCCGTCGCGCTCAACGGCAACCCGACCCAGGCGGCCGCCGCGGCCGGCGCCGTCGCCTACGCCACTCTGCAGAACGGCGGCACGCTCGACGACCTCAGCAAGGGCGTCGAGTGGTTCGCCAAGCTGAAGAAGGCCGGCAACTGGAACGCCGCCGACGGCAAGCCGAACACCATCGCCTCGGGCGAGACCCCGGTGCTGCTCGACTGGTCGTTCAACCAGAAGGGCTACGCCACCTCCGACACCATCAAGGGCGGCGGCGTGAACTGGAAGTACGTCGTGCTCCCGGGCACCGCGTACGTCGGCTACTACAACCAGGCCATCAACAAGGACGCCCCGCACCCGGCGGCCGCCCGCCTGTGGGAGGAGTACCTCTACAGCGACGCCGCCCAGAACGCGTGGCTGAAGGGCGGCGCCTACCCGGCGCGCGTGGACGCGATGGAGAAGGCCGGGACGCTCGACAAGGCCGAGTTCCCGGGCAAGCTCGACAAGGTGGCCGTCATGACCGACAAGCAGGCCACCGACGCGGGCACCCTGCTCAACTCCACCTGGGCGAACGCGGTCGGCTGATGACCGACACCGTCGCAGGCGTCACGGCGCCCGCGGCCGGACGCACTGCCGCCGGGAGCTCCGAGACGGAGCCCCGGCGGCAGCCGTCGTCGGCCCGGCCCGCCGGCACGCGGGCCGGGCGCCGGCGTCGGGGCGGCGTCGTGGCCGCGCTGGGGCTGACGCCCTTCGCCTTCTACGTCGTGGTGTTCCTCGCCGTGCCCACCCTGGTCGCCGTCGGCAGCGGGTTCGTGGACGGGGAGGGCCGCTTCACCTGGGCCAACCTGACGGGACTGGCGGAGCCGGCCATCGCCGGGTCCTTCTTCGGCGCCTTCTGGCTCTCCGCGGTCACGGCGATCGTGGGGGCGATCGCCGGCGCCGCGCTGTGCTTCGCCATGCTCGGCTCGCGCCCGGGCGGCGTGGCGCGCTCGCTGGTGGACTCGGCCAGCAGCGTGCTCGCCCAGTTCGGCGGCGTGATGCTGGCGTTCGCGTTCATCGCCACCATCGGCGCGCAGGGCCTGATCACCGTGCTGCTGCGGAACCTCGCCCACGTCAACATCTACGAGAACGGCGTCTGGCTCTACACCGTGCCCGGCCTCATCCTGCCGTACCTGTACTTCCAGATCCCGCTCATGGTGATCACCTTCCTGCCGGCGCTGGAGGGGCTGCGCCCGCAGTGGCTGGAGGCGACAGCGACCCTGGGCGGCAGCCGCTGGACGTACTGGACGCGCGTGGGCGGCCCGATCCTGCTGCCGTCGTTCCTGGGCAGCCTGCTGCTGCTGTTCGCCAACGCGTTCTCGTCGTACGCGACCGCCGCGGCCCTCGTCGGCCAGGCGAACAACATCGTGTCGCTGCAGATCCGGCAGGCCCTGATCAGCGAGACCGTGCTCGGCCGGGCGAACCTGGCCGGCGCGATGGCGCTCGGGATGCTCGTGGTCATGGTCGTCGTGATGCTCGCCTACTCGGCGCTCGTGCGCCGGACCGCGCGGTGGCAGCGATGACCCGGGCGGTGGACGCGCGTGCGGCGCAGCCGGTCCGGCCGGCCCGTCGGCGGCGAGCTCCGGAGCTGCGGCTCGGACCGGGCCGCACGGTCCGGACCGTGATCTGGGTCGTCCTCGGCCTGTTCTTCCTCATCCCGCTGTTCTCGATGGTGGAGTTCACCCTCCGCACCGCGAAGCCCGGCGTCTACAACGTCGACCGCTGGATCGCGGTGTTCTCCGGCGCGACCACACGCTACGACCGCGTCTACCAGGGCCTCGGCAACTCGCTCGTGCTGGCGGCGGTGACCGTGGCGATCGTCCTGCTCGTGCTGCTGCCGACCATGGTGCTGGTGGAGCTGCGCTTCCCGAAGCTGCGCCGCCTGCTGGAGGCCGTATGCCTGCTGCCGATCATGATCCCCGCGATCGTGATGGTCGTCGGCCTGGCGCCCACCTACGCCGTGGTGACCGACGTCTTCGGCTCCGGCGCCTGGACCCTCGCCTTCGCGTACGGGATCACCGTGCTCCCGTACGCCTACCGCGCCATCCAGAGCAACGTCGCGGGCGTCGACCTCGTCACCCTCAGCGAGGCGGCCCGCTCGCTCGGCGCCGGCTGGTGGACGGTGTTCTGGCGCGTGCTCGTGCCGAACCTGCGCCGCGGCATCCTGGCCGCGTCCGCGCTGTCGGTCGCGGTCGTGCTCGGCGAGTTCACCATCGCCTCGCTGCTCTCCCGCGTCAACCTGCAGACCTCGCTGCTGCTGGTGTCGCAGTCCGACCCCTTCGTCGCGGTCATCTTCGCGCTCCTCGCGCTGGTGTTCGCGTTCGTCCTCCTCGTCGCCGTCGATCGCCTCGTGAGCGTTCGGCGCCGGCGCACCGCGAAAGGCTGACATGACCGCCCTCGACACACCGCTCCTCGCCGCGCGCACCGGCTCCACCGTGGAGCTGCGCGACCTCGTCCGCGACTTCGGCGGCGGGGTCGGCCTCTCCGGCTTCGACCTGGCGGCCGCGCCCGGCGAGCTGATCGCCCTGCTCGGCCCGAGTGGATGCGGCAAGACGACCGCGCTGCGCTCGCTGGCGGGCCTCGAGCGGGTCGACAGCGGCAGCATCCTCATCGACGGCCGCGACGTCACCGACGAGCCGACGAACCGCCGAGACCTCGGGATGGTGTTCCAGTCGTACTCGCTGTTCCCGCACCTGACCTCGGGCCAGAACGTCGAGTTCGGCCTCCGGATGCGGCGCGTCGCCCCGGCGGAGCGTCGCCGCCGTGCGGCCGCCGCCCTCGAGCTGGTCGGCCTCGACCACCACGCCGGCCGCTACGCGCACCAGCTCTCCGGCGGCCAGCAGCAGCGCGTCGCCCTGGCCCGCGCCCTCGTCACCGAACCGCGGGTGCTCCTGCTCGACGAGCCGCTGTCGGCCCTCGACGCGAAGGTCAGGGTCCAGCTCCGGGACGAGATCCGCCGCATCCAGACCGAGCTCGGCATCACCACCTTCTTCGTCACGCACGACCAGGAGGAGGCCCTCGCCGTCGCCGACCGGGTCGCCGTGATGCGCGCCGGCCGGATCGAGCAGATCGGCACCCCGGAGGAGCTGTACCACCGCCCGGCGACGGCGTTCGTCGCGGAGTTCGTCGGCCTGACGAACCGCGTGGACGGCACGGTCGCGGGCGGTCGCCTGCACGTGCTCGGGCAGGAGGTGCCGCTCGCCGCGGAGGCGGCCGACGGCCCCGTCACCGCCTACCTGCGCCCGGAGGACGTGCTGCTCGCCACCGACGGCCTCCCCGCCGTGGTGCTCACCACCAGCTTCCTCGGCGCCCTCCGCCGCACCCGGGTGCGCCTGGCCGACGGCACGGAGCTCGCCCTGCAGCACGGCGCCCGCGAGCGCCCGGAACCAGGCGACCGCGTCTCCGTCGCCCTCACGGGCTCCCCCGTCACCGCCACCCCCCGCACCACCTCCTGACCTGCCCTCATGCCGCGCAGCGGCGGAGATTCGCTCGCCTCGCGTGCGGATCTCCGCCGATTGTCAGAACGGATGGACAGGCCGACATCGGGTACTCCCAGGTCGTCAGGCGGCGGCGTGACCGCGGAAACCGGGCAGCCCCGCCGCGCAGCCTGCGGAGTAGATTTCGCGCATGTCCAGCGAGTCTCCGCAGGGGGAGCGTGCGGGGGAGGAGCAGGAAGCCGCTGTTCCGATCGACCCCGCGACGTTCGAGCGAACCCAGTCCCTCACGGACATCGCGCACAGGATCAGCGTGCGCGATGTCATCACCTTCCCGTGGTTCCGCCCCATCGACACCATCAGCCCGACCCATACCGTGGGGAAGGGGCGGACCAACCTCACCCTGATCGCGCCCGACATCATGCAGACGGACACCACCGGGACGCCGTACGCGTCGTTCACGTTCCGCCCCACCCCGTCCGGCGGGCCCGGTGTGTCCGTGCACTTCACGCCGGGCGACTACGGTGCGACGACGGTCAGCGACTACCTGGTCACGTTCGTCGTCACCGCGAACGGAGCCGTGAACCTGAACGTGGGCGCGTACGCCGGCGGCACGACCCCGACCGGACTCGGCCCGCGGACGGTCAACGGCAACGTCGCGATCGTCGTCGGTCTTAGGAACGTGCCGCCCACGCAGGTCACCTACGCCTCCATCCAGCAGACCGGGGGCGCCGGCTGGCAGTGGTACCGGACGGCCATCGAGTATCCGCCGCTCGTGATCCAGCTGTGAGGGGCGCCGACTGTGAACCCCCTGGCCGCGGCGCGGGCCTTCCATTGATCGGGGGGTTCGGCAGCCTACACTGACGGGCATGTCAGACATCGACCGCCCCACCCCGCCGTCCGCCCCGACGACCGGCGAGGCGGCCGAGACGAACCGGGCGCCGGCGCGGTCCTGGTTCCAGCGCCGCCGCCGCGACCTGGGGGAGCCGGTGGAGTCCGCCGACGAGGCCGTGCCGCGCGGGATGCGCATCGCCGGGGCGTGGTCGTGGCGTCTGCTGGTGGTCGGCGCCGTCATCGCGGTGCTCATCTTCCTGATCATCCAGCTCAAGCTGATCGTCGTCCCCGTGCTCATCGCCGTGCTGCTGTCCGGCCTGCTCGTGCCCTTCAAGGACTTCCTGGTGCGGCACCGCTGGCCGAAGTGGCTCGCCGTCGTCACCGTCCTGATCGTGCTCGTCGTGGTCGTCGCCGGGCTGTTCTACCTCGCCATCTGGCAGGTCACGCGCCAGAGCGCCCAGCTGCGGGACCAGACGGTGACCGCGTTCAACGGCCTGCAGCAGTGGCTCACCACCGGTCCCCTCGGACTCACCCACGACCAGATCAGCAGCGCCTTCGCGTCGATCGGCAAGTCGGTCCAGCAGGACAGCCAGGTGTTCCTCTCCGGCGCCCTCTCGGTCGGGTCGACGCTCGGCCACGTGCTCGCCGGCGCGCTGCTGACGCTGTTCAGCACGATCTTCATCCTCATCGACGGGAAGGGCATCTGGGCGTGGATCGTGCGGATCTTCCCCAAGCGTGCCCGCCCGGCGGTGGACGGCGCGGGCAAGGCCGGCTGGGTCACGCTGAAGAACTTCGCCAAGGTGCAGGTGCTGGTCGCGTCGATCGACGCGCTCGGCATCGGCCTCGGCGCGTTCTTCCTCGGACTGCCGCTCGTGCTGCCGATCGCGGTGCTGGTGTTCCTCGGCTCGTTCATCCCCGTGGTCGGCGCGGTCGTCACCGGCGCGCTCGCCGTGTTCATCGCGCTTGTGTTCAAGGGATGGGTCTTCGCCCTCATCATGCTGGGCGTGGTGCTGCTGGTGCAGCAGATCGAGGGACACATCCTGCAGCCGCTCATCATGGGCTCGGCCGTCAAGGTGCACCCGCTCGCGGTGGTGCTGGCGGTCGCGGCCGGCTCGCTGCTCGCCGGCATCCCGGGGGCCCTGTTCGCGGTGCCGTTCGTGGCGGTGCTCAACGTCATGGTGCACTACGTGTCGAGCGGGGTGTGGCGGACGGATCCGGCGGCGGTATGGAAGGACGCGCCCGATCGTGCGATCTGGGAGACGGTGCCGCGACCGGTTCGCAAGCCCCCGGCCCGGTCCTGACCGGAACGAACCCCATGCGGCCCGGAGAATACGTCCGCCGGTAGGCTGAGCGCGTGGCAACCGCGACCGATCACACGCGCACCCCGTTCGCCGGGCCCGGACTCGGCGAGTTCGAGGCGGCCAGGGCCACGGTCGCGCGCGTGGCGCAGCCGACGCCGATGGAGAGCTCGCGCTACCTGACCGACCTGCTCGGCGCGCCCGTGCTGCTCAAGTGCGAGAACCTGCAACGCACCGGGTCGTACAAGATCCGCGGCGCGTACAACCGGCTGTCGAAGCTGAGCGCCGAGGAGCGGGAGCGCGGGGTCGTCGCGGCCTCCGCGGGCAACCATGCGCAGGGCGTGGCGTTCGCGGCCCGCGAGCTCGGCATCCACGCCACGATCTTCATGCCGGTGGGCGTCGCCATCCCGAAGTTCCAGGCGACACGCGCCTACGGCGCCGACGTGGTGCTGAGCGGCAGCATCGTCGACGAGACGCTGCGGGCGGCGGCGGACTTCGCGGCCGAGACCGGCGCGGTGCTCATCCCGCCGTTCGACCACCCGGACGTGGTGGCCGGCCAGGGCACGCTGGGCCTCGAGATCCTCGACGCGGTGCCCGACGTGGCGACCGTCGTCGTGCCGATCGGCGGCGGCGGGCTGATTTCCGGGGTCGCCAGCGCCATCAAACAGCGCGCGGCCATCGAAGGCCGCACGGTGCGGGTGATCGGTGTGCAGGCCGCGAACGCCGCCGCCTATCCACCCTCGCTCGCGGCCGGCGAGCCCACCGACATCGCGCTGCTCGCCACGATCGCCGACGGCATCGCCGTCAGCCGGCCCGGCGCGCTGAACTTCGAGATCATCCGCGAGGCCGTGGACGCGGTGGTGACGGTGTCGGAGGACGACATCGCGCGCGCCATGGTCGTGCTGCTGGAGCGGGCCAAGCTCGTCGTGGAGCCCGCCGGCGCGGCCGGCGTCGCCGCCATCCTGACCGGCCAGGTGCCGGCCGACGGCACGACGGTGGCCATCCTCTCCGGCGGCAACATCGACCCGCTGCTCATGCAGCGCGTCATCAGCCAGGGCCTCGCCGCGTCCGACCGCTACCTGAAGCTGCGGATCATGCTCCCCGACCGCCCGGGCCAGCTCGCCCGCATCGCCGAGATCCTCGCCGGCGTCAACGCGAACGTGGTCGAGGTGCTGCACACGCGCCACGGCCGCGGCATGCAGCTGAGCCAGGTCGAGCTCGACGTGAGCGTGGAGACGCGCGGCACCGACCACCGCCGCCACGTCATCGACGCCCTCCGCGCCGCCGGCTACGACCCCGTCGTCGACGACGACTAGCCCCGCCAAGCAAGGAGCTCCGGAGTTTTTCGAGCGAATCGCGGCGATTCGCTCGAAAAACTCCGGAGCTCTTGGCTTAGGGCAGGGGGTTATTGGCCGGAGTAGGTTTCGACCTTCGTGATCTCGACGGCGATCTGGCGGCCGTTGGGGGCGGTGTACTCCGTCTTCTCGCCGACCTTGAGGCCGAGGATGGCGGCGCCCAGCGGGCTCTGCTCGCTGTAGACCGGGAGGTCGGTTCCGGTGGCGATCTCGCGGTTGCCGATCAGGAAGACGCTCTCGTCTCCCGCGATGGTCGCCGTGATGACGGTGCCCGGCTCGACGACGCCGTGGCTCTCCGGAGCGGCGCCGACGGTCGCGTTGCGCAGCAGGTTCGTCAGCTGCACGATGCGGGCCTCGATTTTGCCCTGCTCCTCCTTGGCGGCGTGGTAGCCGCCGTTCTCCTTGAGGTCGCCCTCCTCGCGGGCCGCCTCGATGCGCTTCGCGATCTCGTTACGGCCGTTGACGCTGAGCTCCTCGAGTTCGGCCGAGAGACGGTCGTACGCGTCCTGGGTCAGAAACGTGACCTGAGACTCCTGAGACATGATGAACTCCTTCGCGCCTGTGCGGCGTGTGCCGCGTCGGCTGATGGGCCGGTCTGACTACCGGGTGTAAAGTCGACGCCCCGGCCACGGCCGGGGCGTATCCGCACAATACTAGGCCAGCCAGCAGGTGTTGATCAAACCCGTGTTGGGCTTCATGATCGTGCGGATGGTCTCGGTGTGGGCGGTCACCCGGGTGTCGGATCCGGGGTACTCGACGATGCGCCAGCCCACGATCGCGAAGTCCTCGTTGAGGGCCTGAAGGGCGCAGGTGACCGGCTTCCCGACCGGCGCGTTGATGGTGAACGAGATGTCGACGTGGTGGTCGTCCGTGATCGTGTAGGCGGTGTCGGTGGCCTCGAGGTTGGCCTGGTCGTTGTCCCAGCCGGCCCAGAAGACCCACGCCGTGACGACGGCCACCAGGCCGACGAGACCGCCGATCAGCAGCCAGCGGTCGCGCCGCTTGCGCTGCGGGGTGCGGCCGTACCGGGTGTCGAGGGTCGGGGTCGCCGTCATGCGTGCACCGCCATGCCGTCCAGCACAACCCTCCCGGTCTCAGGGGCCTTCCCGCCGGGCGACGGTAGGCTGAGACCAGACTAGGAGATGAAGCTGTGAATGCCTGCGCCCGCGCGACCCTGATGCCCCAGACCGCCCTCGTCGCCGTACCGGGGGTGGGTGCGTGATCCACGACGCCCTGCTGCGCGCGTCCGTGTGGCTCGCGGCCACGCCGTCCCCTGCCCCGTCCGGTGCTCCGAGCGACGACTCCGTCACCCCCGGCCTGCTGGGCTTCCTCGTCACGTTCCTGATCGTGGTCGCCGCCGTCCTGCTGGTGCTGGACATGGTGCGTCGCATCCGCCGGGTGCGCTACCGCGCCGAGATCGCCGAGAAGCTGGACGCCGAGGAGGCGGAGGCGGCCGCCCGGCGCGACGACGGCGGCGGCCCCCAGCGCTGACCCCGTCGCCTCAGAACAGCTGCACGGCGCGTTCGACCAGCAGCGACAGGCCGATGAGCGTCATCGCGACGGCCGACACCCGCGCCATCACGATCGTGCCGCGCGGTCGCGCCGCCAGCAGCCGCCGCGCGAGCACCGCCACGCTGAGGTAGACCACCGCGCAGGTCGCGACGAAAAGCCCGCCGAGCACCAGCATCTGCGCGGCCGGAGTCCACGCGCCGTGCGCCGTCGTGAACTGGGGGACCAGCGCGACCAGCACCAGCAGCCCCTTCGGGTTGAAGCCGCTCACGCCCGCGCCGCGCAGGAACGACCCCACCGGCGACGCGGCGGGGGGCGCCTGCGCCTCCGCCTGGGCGGCGAGCGGCCGGGAGGAGCGCACCAGGCCGCCGATCCCGAGCCAGAGCAGATAGAGCGCGCCGCCGACCGTGAGGGCGTCGAGCAGCACCGGGTTGGCGGCGACGAGCGCCCCCAGCCCGACGGCGACCGCGGCCACCACGACCGCGTAGCCGAACAGGATGCCGCCGATCGACGGCACCAGTGTGCGGCCCCCGAGTCCCGCGGTGATGGCGTACGCCCAATCGGCGCCGGGCGTGCAGACGAGCAGCGCCGCGACGCTCCAGAATCCGAGGACCATCGAGAGTTCCATCGTGCGCCGCCTTTCCTCCGTTCAGGGTGATACGGGAAAGGTATGGCGGATCGGCGCAAAAGTGCTTGCCACTTTCCAGCACATCTGGCCCAGCTGTGGAAGAATCCACCGCATGGACGCCATCGACCGCCAGATCCTTGCTGCACTGCAGGAGGACGGCCGGCTCAGCCTCACCGACCTCGCCGCGCGCGTGGGTCTGACGCTGTCGCCGTGCCACCGCCGCGTGCGCGAGCTGGAGCGCGCGGGCGTCATCGAGCAGTACCGGGCCGTCGTGTCGCCCGCGGCCGTCGGCCTCGACTTCGAGGCGATCGTGTTCGTCACCATCGACCGCACCGACCCGGAGACGGTCCGGGCGTTCGAGGAGGGCGTGCTCGCCATCCCGAACATCGTGCAGGCCGAGCGGCTCTTCGGCGACCCGGACTACATGCTCCGCGTGCTCACGGCCGACCTGACCGCCTACCAGGAGCTGTTCGACGGCCCCCTCGGGGCGCTGCCGGGCGTCCGGAAGCTGTCCTCGACGCTGGTCATGAAGCAGGTGACCGGTCGGCGGGCGCTGCCGACCTGAGCGCGGTCAGCCGGCGTTGTAGGCGGGGTGCAGCGCGATCAGCAGCGTGGCGGTCCAGTGGCAGAGGAACGCGAGCACCGTGAGCGTGTGGAAGATCTCGTGGAATCCGAACACGCCGGGGATCGGGTTCGGCCGCTTCATGCCGTAGATGACCGCGCCCACGGTGTAGAACACGCCGCCGACCAGCACCAGGACCATCATGGCGACGTTCGCGTCCACCAGGTCGACGATGTACATCATCGCCGCCCAGCCGAGGGCCACGTAGATCGGCACGTACAGCCAGCGCGGCGCCGTGATCCAGAACACCCGGAAGCCGATGCCGAGCAGCGCGCCGCCCCACACCAGCGACAGCAGCAGGATGCCCTTGTCCGGCGGGAGCGCCAACACGGCGAGCGGCGTGTAGGTGCCTGCGATGAGCAGGAAGATGTTGGCGTGGTCGATACGCTTGAGCACCACCTTGGTGCGCGGCCGCCAGTTGAACCGGTGGTAGAGCGCCGAGTTGCCGAACAGCAGCATCGACGTGAGCATGAACACCGCCGACGCCCACTTCGCCGGCGCGCCGTGCGCCAGGCAGATCAGGACGATGCCGGCCGCGATCGTGACCGGGAACGTCGCCGCGTGGATCCACCCGCGCCAGGTCGGCTTGAGCTCCGCCGGGTTGGCGGGCGAGGCGTCGAGCAGCGGGATGTTGGGCAGATCGGGGCCGCCGTCGCGCGTGGCGCGCTCGTCGGCCTGCACGGCGGCCCCGGAGGCGTCGAGGTCGGCGGTGGGCTCGCGGAGGAGCTCGGCGACGTCCTCACCGGAGCGGCGGGCGCCGGCGCTGCCGGTGTTCGGGCTCTTTCGGGGCGACATAGACCAAGCGTAGGGGAGAGGCGGTGTCCGGATGCTGTGAGTCGGGTCCGCTCGGCGCGCTAACGTAGCAGCGTGAGCAGACGCGGATCGCCGGGGAGCCGGCTGCAGGCCAGCGGGCTGCTCTACGGGCTCTACCAGAAACGGCTCCGGCGCGACCTGAACCGCGATGCGCTGCCGAAGCACGTCGCGATGATCATCGACGGCAACCGACGCTGGGCGCGGCAGGCGGGCCTCACGACCGTCGCGCACGGACACCGCGCGGGCGCGGCCAAGATGCGCGAGTTCCTGGAGTGGTGCGACGAGCTGGGCATCCAGGTCGTCACCCTCTACCTGCTGTCGTCGGACAACCTGACCAACCGCGAGAGCGGCGAGCTGGGCGACCTGATCGAGATCATCGCCGAGCTGGCCGACGACCTCTCCCGCTACGGCGACTGGCGGGTGAAGCACGTCGGCTCGGCCACCGGGCTGCCGCCGCGGCTGGTGGAGGCGCTGACGGCGGCGGAGAAGCGCACGGCGGGCAACACCGGCATGCACATCAACCTCGCCGTCGGCTACGGCGGCCGCAAGGAGATCACGGACGCCATGCGCAGCATCGTCGCCGCGCACCATGCCGAGGGCGGCAGCCTGGAGACGCTCGCGGATCTGCTCACGCCGGACCTCATCGGCGAGCACCTGTATACCGGCGGCCAGCCCGACCCCGACCTCGTCATCCGCACCTCCGGCGAGCAGCGTCTCAGCGACTTCATGCTCTGGCAGAGCGCGCACAGCGAGTTCTACTTCGTCGAGGCGCTCGGCCCCGACCTGCGCGAGGTCGACTTCCTCCGCGCCGTCCGCGACTACTCCCGCCGCCAGCGCCGCTTCGGCGGCTGACCCTCCGCCCCGCCGTCGAGTCCGCGAAGACTGCCCGCTCGCGCGGCGTGTCGCGTGCAGTTTTTGTGGACTCGACGGCGGGCGGCCAGGATGGGGACGTGACGACGATCGAAGAGTTCCGCGCCGGCTTCGGCGAAGAGCCGGGGTACCTGGACTACGGACGGGTCGGGCCGCTGTCGACGACGGCGCGCGCCGAGACGCTGGGGCAGTACGACATCCTGTCGCGGGCCCGATTCGGGACCATCGAGCGGATGCGCGTCGAGGACGCGCGCGTGCGTGAGGCCGTCGCCGCGCTGACCGGATTCGCCGCCGACCAGGTCGTGTTCCAGCCGAACGCCTCCAGCGGGCTGCTGCACGCCGCCTTCGGGCTCACCGGCGGCGAGGTGCTGCTGTCGCTTGCCGAGTTCCCCTCGCTCACCTACGCCGCCGAGCGTGCCGCCCACGCGCTGCGCGTCATCACGCCGACCTGGCTCGAGACGGACCACGGGCGCGTGACGCCGGCGCGCATCCGCGAGCAGCTGACCGAGAGCACCGCCGCCGTCATGGTGAGCCTGGTGGACTCCCGCACCGGCTACCTCGCCGACATCGACGGCATCCGGCAGGTCATCGGCGACCGGCTGCTGATCGTCGACGCGATCCAGGGCTTCGGCGTGGTCGACGCGCCGTGGGAGGTGGCCGACGTCGTCGTCTCGGGCGGCCAGAAGTGGATGCGCGCCGGCTGGGGCACCGGTTTCCTCGCCCTCAGCGAGCGCGCGATCGACCACCTGACGCCCGTGTTCAGCGGCTGGACCGGCTCCGGGCCCGACCAGCCGTGGGACGAGGTGCGCGAGCCGGTGCGCGGCACCGCAGCGTTCTCCATCTCCAACCCCGACCTCGTGGCCGAGGCACGCTTCGCCGCCGCGCTGGAGGAGGTCGCTGCGGTGGGCGTGGATGCGGTGGCGGCGGCCGTCGCCGACAACGCCGAGCGCGTGCTGCAGCTCGCCGACGAGTTCGCCGTGCCGGTGAGCTCCTCCCGCAGCCCGAATGAACGCGCCGGCATCGTGGTGCTGGAGCCGCTGCCCGAGCAGCTCACCGCGCTCGGCGCCTCCCTGTTCAACCATGGCGTGACGGCCAGCGTGCGGGCGACCTCGGTGCGGATCAGCGTGCACGCCGGCACGACGGAGGAGACCTTCGACATGCTCCGCGCGGCGTTCACCTCGTACGCGTCGGTCGCCTGACCCGCGTCGCCTCCCGGTCGCCGCCGCTCCCGAAAAGGGGGCGGATTGTTCACCTGCACGAAACACGACACGCGGCCGTACGGTGCTCGCGTGTCGGTGGCCGGGCGTAGGTTCGACGCATCGGGCACCGCGCCCGATCGAGACGGCCACAAAAGTTCGTCTCGGAACCCAGCGGCCGTCTCGCCAGTGAGATCCGCCGGCCCCCGAGGGGGCGGCGGGGTGGGAGTGGTCGTGGCGGCATCAACATCCCGACAGGCAGCAACCCGGTCGACCGGCTCGGTGGAGGACAGGGCCAAGACGAGCGAGCGCACGTACGTGCTCGACACGTCCGTCCTCCTCTCCGACCCGAAGGCCATCTTCCGCTTCGCGGAGCACGCTGTCGTCATCCCGGTCGTGGTCGTGAGCGAGCTGGAGGGCAAGCGCAACGATCCCGAGATCGGCTACTTCGCGCGCCAGGCGCTGCGCAACCTCGACGACCTGAGGGTCCAGCACGAACGGCTCGACTTCCCGATCCCGGTCGGCGACGGCGGGTCGCTGCGGGTGGAGCTGAACCACTCCAACATGTCGGTCCTGCCGAGCGGCATGCAGCTGGGCGACAACGACTCGCGCATCCTCGCCGTGGCGCTCAACCTGTCGAACGACGGGCTCGACGTCACCGTCGTCTCCAAAGACCTGCCGCTGCGCGTCAAGGCGGCCTCGATCGGTCTCGCGGCGGAGGAATACCGGCACGAGCAGGTGGTCGATTCCGGCTGGACCGGCCTCGCCTCCATCGACCTCGGCAGCGACGAGATGGCCTCCCTCTACGAAGAGGAGTGGATGCGCACCGAGCTGGCCGCCGGCCTCCCCGTCAACACCGGCCTCGTCATCCACTCCGACCGCGGCTCGGCGCTGGGGCGTGTCGTCGCCGACGGCGAGGTGAAGCTCGTGCGCGGCGACCGCGACGTGTTCGGCCTGCACGGCCGGTCGGCCGAGCAGCGGCTCGCGATCGACCTGCTGCTCGACCCGGAGATCGGCATCCTCTCGCTCGGCGGGCGCGCCGGCACCGGCAAGTCGGCGCTCGCCCTGTGCGCGGGCCTCGAGGCGGTGCTGGAGCGGCGGCAGCACAAGAAGATCATGGTGTTCCGTCCGCTCTACGCGGTCGGCGGCCAGGAGCTCGGCTACCTGCCGGGCGACCAGGGCGAGAAGATGAACCCCTGGGGTCAGGCCGTGTTCGACACCCTCGGCGCCCTGGTGTCGCAGAACGTGCTCGACGAGGTGCAGGACCGCGGCATCCTGGAGGTGCTGCCGCTCACACACATCCGCGGCCGGTCGCTGCACGACGCCTTCGTGATCGTGGACGAGGCGCAGTCGCTGGAGCGCAACGTGCTGCTGACGGTGCTCAGCCGCATCGGCCAGAACTCGCGCGTGGTGCTCACGCACGACGTGGCCCAGCGCGACAACCTCCGCGTCGGCCGCCACGACGGCGTCGCCAGCGTGATCGAGACGCTGAAGGGCCACCCCCTCTTCGCCCACGTCACCCTCACCCGCTCCGAGCGCTCCGCCATCGCCGCCCTCGTCACCGAGATGCTGGAGGCCAACGAACTAGCCTGACCTCACACCATCGCTTCCTCGATTAATCGACCGACACGCCGCGTTCGGCCGGAGGATTCGAGGAAGCGATGGTGAGCGGGCCGGCGAGCCACGCTTCGACTTCGCGGGGGGTGCGCAGGCGTACGACGGTGAGGTGCGGGTGGGCGCGCTCGACGGCGGGGATGCGGTCGGCGTAGAGGCGGCGCGTCGAGACCGACCAGCGGATGATGTGCTCCGGGTCGCGGAGGATGGTGCGCAGTGGCGGCTCCTGGTTCCCATTCCACAGCTCCCGGCGGTGGACGCGGCGGGCGACGGTGCGGCGCACCACCCGCGGGAAGGTGACCCGCCAGTACGGCAGGTCGAGCCACACCAGCAGGTCCGCGCGCTCCGCCAGCAGCTCCCGGACGGCCGAGTACTGCCACTCCGTGGTCCAGGCCTCGGCCGCCGTGAACGCGAGCACATCGTCCCGGAACTCCGGCCGCGGCTCCCAGTCGGGACCGTGGTACAGGCCGTCGATCTCGGTGTGCGGGCCGCCGGTCACCGCGGCGATGCGCGCGGCGAGGGTCGTCTTGCCGCTGCCGGACACCCCCGCGACCACCACCCGCCGAGCCCGCCCCGGCAACCGATCGTCAAACCCCAGCACCCCCCGAGCCTCTCACCTCCACCGCCGATTCCTCGAAAAATCCGCCGACACGCGGGGTGACGGCGGACTTTTCGAGGAAGCGATGGAGGGGGAGGAGGGGGTCAGCCGGGGTGCGTCATCGAGAGGACGTCGAGGGCGCTGTCCAGCTGCTCCAGGGTGACCTCGCCGCGCTCCACGAAGCCGAGGTCGATGACGGCCTCGCGCACGGTGATGCCCTTCGCGACCGCGTGCTTGGCGACCTTGGCGGCGGCCTCGTAGCCGATGACACGGTTGAGCGGGGTGACGATGGACGGGCTCGACTCGGCGAACGCGCGCGCCCGGTCGAGGTTCGCCTCGAGGCCGCGGATCGTCTTGTCCGCCAGCACCCGGCTCGCCTGGGTGAGCAGGCGGATCGATTCCAGCAGCGCCGTGCCCATCACCGGGATCGCGACGTTCAGCTCGAACAGGCCGGACGCACCGCTCCAGGCGATGGTGGCATCGTTGCCGACCACCCGCGAGGCGACCATGAGCACCGCCTCCGGGATCACCGGGTTGACCTTGCCCGGCATGATCGACGAGCCCGGCTGCAGGTCCGGGATGTGCAGCTCGCCGAGGCCGGTGTTCGGGCCGGAGCCCATCCAGCGCAGGTCGTTGGAGATCTTCGTCAACGACACGGCGATCGTGCGCAGGGCGCCGGACGCCTCGACGAGCGCGTCGCGGTTCGCCTGCGCCTCGAAGTGGTTGCGCGCCTCCGTGATCGGCAGCTCGGTCTCCTGCGTCAGCAGCTCGATGACGAGCTGCGGGAAGCCGAGCGGGGTGTTGATCCCGGTGCCGACGGCGGTGCCGCCCAGCGGGACCTCGGCGACGCGGGGGAGGGCGGCGCGGATGCGCTCGATTCCGTAGCGGATCTGCGCCGCGTAGCCGCCGAACTCCTGGCCCAGGGTGACCGGCGTCGCGTCCATCAGGTGCGTGCGACCGCTCTTGACGGCCTCCGCCCACAGCTCCGCCTTCTCCTCCAGGGAGACCGCGAGGTGGTCGAGCGCCGGGATGAGGTCGTCGGTGAGCGCGCCGGTGACGGCGATGTGCACCGAGGTCGGGAAGACGTCGTTCGACGACTGCGACGCGTTGACGTGGTCGTTCGGGTGCACCGGACGGCCGAGGCGCCGGGTCGCGAGCGTCGCCAGCACCTCGTTCATGTTCATGTTCGAGGAGGTGCCGGATCCGGTCTGGTAGACGTCGATCGGGAACTCGGCATCGTGCGCCCCGGCCGCGACCTCGTCGGCCGCCGCGGCGATGGCGTCGGCGACGTCCTGGTCGAGCACGCCGAGGCGGGCGTTCGCCAGCGCGGCCGACTTCTTGATGCGCGCGAGCGCGGCGATCTGGGCCGGCTCGAGCACGGACCCGGAGATGGGGAAGTTCTCCACCGCGCGCTGGGTCTGCGCGCTGTAGAGCGCATCCTTCGGGACGCGCACCTCGCCCATCGTGTCGTGCTCGATGCGGTACTCGGTGTCCGCCTGGGTGTCCACCACGGTGTGTTTTTCCTTTCTGTGTGCGGAGCTCGGTGTCAGTCGCGCATGCCGACGACGACGTCGGGGACGACCCGGCCCTCCGCGAGCCGGTAGTTGGCGCCGACGATCGCGAGGGTGTTCTCGGCGACCGCGGAGGCGATGATCTCGGACTGGGCGAGCAGCTCGGAGACGGTGTCGCGCAGGTGCTCGCGGCCCACCTCGGAAGCGTCGACGCTCTTCGGGTCGACCGCGCCGTCGCCGCCGACACGGTGGACGGCGGGCACGATCGGCGCGATCAGCTGCGCGATGTGCGGTGGCAGCGGGTCGGCGTCCTCCGCCTGCGAGGCGATGGCGGACGCGACCGCGCCGCAGCTGTCGTGGCCGAGGACCAGGATGAGCGGGACGTGCAGCACGGCGACCGCGTACTCCAGCGACCCGATGACCGAGTCGGAGACGACCTGGCCCGCGTTGCGGACGACGAACGCGTCGCCCAGGCCCATGTCGAAGATGATCTCGGCGGCCAGGCGCGAGTCGGCGCAGCCGAAGATCGCGGCGACCGGCTCCTGGCCGTTCGCGACGCTCTCGCGTCGCTCCACATCCTGGTGCGGGTGCTGCGGCTCGCCGGCGATGAAGCGGGCGTTGCCGTCGAGCATGGCGTTCCAGACCTTGCCGGGGCGCGTGGTGGGCACTGCTACTGACCTCCTGGGAGTGAGCGGATCTGGTCGGCCAGGGACGACGCGACCGTGCGAAATTCGGCGTCCTCTGCGGTGCCGAAGACGATGATCGTGCTGTCACCGGAGGAGGTGACCAGAGCGTACTCCACGTTGCCGTCGTCGGAACTGGAGGTGCGGTTGTCGTAGACGTCCCAGGTCACGCCGTCGATGACCCTGGTGCCCTTGATCCGGGACTTGTTCACCTGGTCGGAGACCCAACTCTCGTTCGCGCCGAAGCCCTGCGTGAGGCCGATGAACTGCTGCTTCGGGGTGATGAAGCCCACGTACCAGGAGTCGACCTTGTCGGCCGTCTTGGTGCGCAGCTCGGCGTTGTTGGACTTCCAGTCGGCCGGCAGTTTCGGCACCAGCAGCCGGTCGGGCTCGCTGCCCTGCGCCTGCTGGGCGATGGAGGCGTAGTCCACGGCGGGCTTGGTCGCCGACGGGTTGCCGCGCGGGACGATGAGGACGATGACGGCCACGATCGCGAGCGTCGCGAGCAGCGAGTAGACCAGGTTGTTGATCGTCTGCCGGTTGCGGTGGTTGGCCGAGTTCTGCGCCTTGCGGGCCGCGGTCTCCTCCGGCGTCTCCGGACGGCCGAGCTCCGCGACGACCGCGGGCGGCTTGTTGCGGGGGCTCATTCGCCGTCGATCGCCCCCGGGGTGGCGGCGCCGGCGCGGGCCGCGTCGAGGCGCGCCTTGGCGCCGATCAGCCACTCCTCGCAGTGCCGCGCGAGGGCCTCGCCGCGCTCCCAGAGCGCGATCGACTCCTCCAGGGTGGTCGAGCCCTGCTCGAGCTCCTGCACCACGCGGATCAGCTCGTCGCGCGCCTCCTCGTAGGTGAGCGTGCTGAGCGGATCCCCGGCGGGGGTCGTCTCGGATGTGGGCATGGCGTCCATTCTATTTGGCCCGCTGGGCGTCCGCTGGGGCCTGTGGATGACCGGCCGGCGACGGCAGCGCGGCTCCCGCCGTCGCGGCGAGCGACCCGCCGGAGACGGTCAGCTTCAGCGCGGCGCCCTCCGGTGCCTCGGCGGGGTCGGTCACGACGTGCCCGGCGGTCGTCTGCACGATCGCGTAGCCGCGGTCGAGCGTGCCCTGCGGGGAGAGCGCACGGAGCTGGCCGCGCAGCTCCGCGACACGGGTGGTCTCGCGCTCGACGCAGCGGCCGACCAGCTCCGTGCCGCGCGCGACGTGGCGGGTGAGCTCCTCGGCACGCGCATCCACGATCCACGACGGGGACGCGAGCACCGGCCGGGTGCGCAGGTGGCCGATCCGGTCGATCTCATGCGCGATCAGGTGCGTGACGCGGGTGCCGAGCCGCGCGCGCGCCTGGTGCACCCGGGCGAGCTCCTCGGCGACATCCGGGACGACGCGCTTCGCCGCATCGGTCGGCGTCGACGCCCGCAGATCGGCCACCTCGTCGAGCAGCGGCCGGTCGGCCTCGTGTCCGATCGCGCTCACGATCGGGGTGAGCGCCGCGGCGGCCGCCCGCACCAGGCGCTCGTCGCTGAAGCCGAGCAGGTTCTGGAAGTCGCCGCCGCCGCGCGCGACGATGATGACCTCGACCTCGGGGTCGGCGTCGAGCGTGCGGATCGCGGAGACGACCTCGGTCACCGTCCGCTCGCCCTGCACCGCGGCGTGCACCACGCGGAACCGCACCTGCGGCCAACGCAGCTGCGCGTTGCGGAGCACGTCCTTCTCGGCGTCGGAGTCCTTGCCGGTCACGAGGCCGATGGTGTGCGGGAGGAACGGCAGGCGCTTCTTGCGCTCCGCCGCGAACAGGCCCTCGGCCGCGAGCTGCTGCCGCAGCCGCTCCAGCCGCTCCAGCAGATCGCCGAGGCCGACGTGCTTCATGTCGTAGACCTGCATGGTCAGCGTGCCGCCCTTGACCCAGAAGTTGGGCTTGATGGCGGCGACGACGCGGTCGCCCTGCTTCAGGTCGGCCGGGATGCGCGCCTTCACGGACGACCAGATCGTGAAGTTGATCGTGGCGTCCTCGTTGAGGTCTTTGAGCTTGCCGTAGACGTTGCCGCCCGAGACGCCCCACTGCGTGATCTCGCCCTCGACCCAGGCGGTGCCCAGGCGGTCGATCCAGCCCTTGATCTTGCTGCTGAGCAGCGCCACCGGCCACGGCGCGTCGAGGGTCGGGGGAGCGGCCTGCATCGTGACCGACGCGGGCGGTGCCGAGGTCTGGCTCACTGGCCCCTCCCATTCCGTGCTCAGCGTGCTCACGTAGGATCGAAGGGTGAGCGACGCAACCATCAGCCTCCCGATGCCGCGCATTCCCGGCGCCAGGCGACGGCTTCAGGATAACCCGGTCGTCGGACACAAGCGGGTGCTGCTGGCCGCTCCGCGCGGCTACTGCGCCGGTGTCGACCGCGCCGTGGTCGCCGTGGAGAAGGCGCTCGACCTGTATGGTGCGCCGGTCTACGTGCGCAAGCAGATCGTCCACAACGTGCACGTGGTCTCCCAGTTGGAGCAGCAGGGCGCGATCTTCGTGGACGAGGTCGACGAGGTGCCGCCGGGCGCCCACGTGGTCTTCTCGGCGCACGGCGTCTCGCCGGCCGTCGTGAACGCGGCGGCCGAGCGCGGGCTGCAGGCGATCGACGCCACCTGCCCGCTCGTCACCAAGGTGCACCGCGAGGCGGTACGGTTCGCGCGGGACGACCGCGAGATCCTGCTCATCGGCCACGCCGGCCACGAAGAGGTCGAGGGCACCGCGGGCGAGGCGCCCGACCACGTGACGCTCGTCAATGGCCCGGAGGACGTCGACTCGATCGTCGTGAAGGACCCCGACAAGGTGGTCTGGCTGTCGCAGACCACGCTCTCGGTCGACGAGACGATGGAGACGGTGCGCCGCCTGCGCGAGCGCTTCCCCAACCTGCAGGACCCGCCGAGCGACGACATCTGCTACGCCACCCAGAACCGCCAGGTCGCGATCAAGAAGGTCGCCGAGCAGGCGGAGCTCGTGATCGTGGTCGGCTCGGCCAACTCCTCCAACTCGGTCCGCTTGGTGGAGGTCGCACTCGAGTACGGCGCGAAGGCCGCCTACCGCGTCGACTACGCGAGCGAGATCAAGCAGGAGTGGCTCGACGGCGTGTCCTCCGTCGGCGTCACGAGCGGCGCGTCGGTGCCGGAGGTGCTGGTCCAGGAGGTGCTCGAAGACCTGGCGGGCGCGGGCTACCGCGACGTGCAGGAGGTCAAGACGGCGGAGGAGGACCTCATGTTCTCGCTGCCGAAGGAGCTCCGCAAGGACATCACCGGCAAGCAGGACGCGCGGGCGCTGGGCGGGCGCGGGCGCTGAGCGGCAGGACGGCTGCGGCCGCTCGCGGCGTCGCCGTCAGCGGCGGCTGCGACCAGGGACGACTGCGGCCGCTCACCGCGCCGGCCGTTCGCCGCTGCTGCGGTCGGGCCGGCCCTACGGCGTCGGCGTCGTGGTCGACGGCGTGACCCCGCCGTAGAAGCCGAGCAGGACCGGGTCGGTCGCCAGCACGGCTCCCGCGAAGATGAGCAGCGCCACCATCGCGACGATGCCGGCGACGAGCGGCACCCAGAACGCGAGCCGGCGCTTCACCAGTAGCCAGGCGCCGATGCCCGCCGAGACGGCCCAGACGGCCGCCATCGTGATCGAGCCCGCCAGCACGAGCGTGCCGACGACCGGGGCCGGGGTGTACTCGCCGAGTCCATTGGTGCTGTGCAGCAGCTGCATCGACGCCGGGATGGCCTGCAGCGTCGCGATCGAGTACGACATCCCGAAGAAGCCGAACACCGTCAACAGGATGGTGAGGGTCAGGTTCCAGGTCGGCGCGGGCCGGTCGGGGCGCGCGTTCTGGCTGTAATAGCCGCCCTCCGGCGGCGTCGGGGAGCCCGCCGGCGCAGTGTGCTCCCGGGCCTCGGTCTCGTCGTCGACGCGACGCGACGTGTCGAGGCGGTCCGCGTCGGCCGGGGGATGCCACACCCAGCCGGGCGGCGCGAGCTCGCCGTACCGGGGCCGCGGCCGGTCGTCCGGCTGCTGTTCCTGCTCGGCCATGCCGGCGGCTCCTCGTTGGGTCGGGTGATGGTGCGGGGCGGCGGGGACGGGCCCCGCCGCCCGGGCGGCCTACTTGCCGGAGTGTCCGGCCGAGCCGAGCTGCTGGGTGGCCTCGACGACGCGCTTGGCCATGGCGGACTCCGCCACCTTGCCCCAGGCGCGCGGGTCGTAGGCCTTCTTGTTGCCGACCTCGCCGTCCACCTTGAGCACGCCGTCGTAGTTCTGGAACATGTAGCCGGCGATCGAGCGCGTGAACGCGTACTGCGTGTCGGTGTCGATGTTCATCTTCACGACGCCGTTGCGCACCGCCTCGGCGATCTCTTCGTCGGTCGAGCCGGAGCCGCCGTGGAAGACGAGGTCGAGCGGCTTCGGGCCGGTGCCGTACTTGGCGGCCAGGCCGTCCTGGATCTCCTTCAGCAGCTCCGGGCGCAGCTTGACGTTTCCCGGCTTGTAGACGCCGTGGACGTTGCCGAAGGTGAGCGCGGCCATGTAGCGGCCGTTCTCGCCGAGGCCGAGCGCGTCGACCGCCTTCTCGGCGTCGGCAAGGGTCGTGTAGAGGGCCTCGTTTGAGCCCTCGTGGCGGACGCCGTCCTCCTCGCCGCCGACGACGCCGATCTCGACCTCGAGGATGGCGTTGATGGCCTTGGTGCGCTTGATCATCTCCTTGGCGATCTCGAGGTTCTCGTCGAGCGGAACCGCCGAGCCGTCCCACATGTGGGACTGGAAGATCGGGTTGCGGCCGGCCTTCACCTCCTCCTCGGAGGCGGCGATGAGCGGCAGCACGAAGTCGTCGAGCGCGTTCTTCGGGCAGTGGTCGGTGTGCAGCGCGACCGTGATGGGGTAGTTCTTGGCGACCTCGGTGGCGAACTTCGCGGACGCCAGCGCACCGGTCGCGCGCGCCTTCACACTCTGCCCGGCGAAGTAGTCGGCGCCGCCGGTGGTGACCTGGATGATGCCGTCGCTGCCCGCCTCGGTGAGCCCCTGCAGGACCGCGTTGATCGTCTGCGACGACGACACGTTGAACGCGGGGTAGGCGAAGCCGCCGGCCTTCGCTTTGTCGAGCATCTCTGCGTACTGGTCCGGCGTGGCGATGGGCATTGCAGCTCCTTGGGGATCGGTGTGTCGAACGCCCTCATCATACCGGCGTGCCCGGAGGCGGGTCGGGGGCCGGGTGGTGCCGGTGGGGCGGCGTCGTGCTCGTGCGCGCAGCGGGCGTGAACGTCCGTGCAGAACCCATGACGCCGGGTGGGGCCGCGGATACACTGGCAGCGTCCGGCCGCAGACGTCGCCCGGCCGGTGCGCCGGCGGGGTCGGCGCCGTCGCGCCGGCATCGACGACGACGTTCCGAATCCGTCCGGGAGGACCCATCATGACCAGCACCGACAGCGCACCCCACTTCACGCACCCGGACCGGAACCTCGCCATGGAGCTGGTGCGCGCGACCGAGGCGGCGGCCATCCGTGCGACCCCGTGGATCGGGCGCGGCGACAAGAACGCGGCCGACGGCGCGGCGGTGGATGCGATGCGCAAGTTCCTCGGCACGGTCAACTTCGACGGCCTGATCGTGATCGGTGAGGGCGAGAAGGACAACGCGCCGATGCTGTTCAACGGCGAGCACGTCGGCAACGGCCGCGGACCGGCGGTGGACATCGCGGTCGACCCGATCGACGGCACCTCGCTGACCGCCGCGGGCCGACAGAACGCGCTCTCGGTGATCGCGGTGTCGGACCGGGGGACGATGCTGGACGCGTCCTCGGTGTTCTACATGTCGAAGATCGTCACCGGCGCGGAGGGCCGCGGGGTCGTGGACCTGTCGCAGTCGATCGGCGACAACATCCGCGAGCTGGCGAAGGCGAAGAAGAAGCCGGTCGGCGAGATCCGCGTGGCGGTGCTGGACCGGCCGCGCCACGAGGGCCTGATCGAGGAGATCCGCGCGGCCGGCGCGGGGACGCGGCTGCTGCTGGACGGGGACGTCGCCGGCGGGATCAATGCGGCCCGCTACGAGTCCCGCATCGACATGTGCGTCGGCATCGGCGGAAGCCCGGAGGGCATCACGACCGCGTGCGCGATCAAGGCGCTCGGCGGCTTCATGCAGGGCCGGCTGGCGCCGAAGGACGACGCGGAGCGCGCGGCCGGGATCGCCGCGGGGCTGGACATGGACAAGATCTACGGCGCGGACGACCTGGTGCAGGGCGACAACACCTTCTTCGTCGCGACCGGCGTGACCGACGGCGGCCTGGTCGAGGGCGTGCGCCGCAAGGGCCCCATCATCCGCACCGAGTCGATCGTGCTGCGCTCCAAGTCGGGCACCGCCCGCCGCGTGATCGCGGACCACCTGGCCGAGAAGTGGCTGGAGCCCGACCAGCTCTGAGCTCCGCCGCTACGCGACCCCGGGCTCGTCGCGCTCCGCGTCGGCGGCGTGGGCCCGCTCCCGCTCTTCGATTGCCAGCTTGTCGATGCCGTGCATGTCGCGCGGTTCCAGCTCGCTCACGAGTTCGAAGGCGGTGAGCTCGCGTGGCGCCTCCTCGATGCCCTCCAGCGCGCCGATCACCTTCGACTCGTCGAGGGCGTTCAGCTTGCGGGCCGCCGGGAAGACCTGGCGCTCGAACGATCCGACGAAGCCGTTGTAGTCCTTCACCGTGCGTTCCAGCGAACGGCCCAGCTTCTCGATGTGGCCCGCGGTGGTCGACAGCCGGCCGTAGAGCGTGCGGCTCAGGTCGAACAGCTGCTTCGCCTCCTGGGTCAGCACATCCTGCTGCCAGCTGAACGCGACCGTCTTGAGCACCGACCACAGCGTCACGGGGGAGGCGAGGGCCACCCGCTTGCCGAAGGCGAACTCCATGATCGACGGGTCGGCCTCGAGCGCGGACGAGACCAGCGACTCGCTGGGGATGAACGCGATGACCAGCTCCGGCGACGACTCCAACCCCGTCCAGTACGCCTTGCTGCCGAGCGCGGTGATGTGGTCGCGCACCGCCTTCACGTGCTGCTTCAGCAGTGCCTCGCGCTGGGCGGCCTCCGGACCGGTCGCCGTCGCGGGGATCTGGCTGGCCTCCAGGTACGCGTTGAAGGGCACCTTCGCGTCGAGCGCGATGCTCTTGCCGCCCGGCAGCCGCACGATCATGTCCGGTCGGCCGGCGCCGGACTCCGAGTGGATGCTGGACTGCACCTCGAAATCGACCCGCTCCAGCAGGCCCGCGGCCTCCACGACGCTACGCAGCTGGGTCTCGCCCCAGACGCCACGGGTGCTGTTCGATCGCAGCGCGGACGCGAGGGCCTCGGCCGTGCTGCGGAGCCGCTCCTCCGACTCCGCCGCCGAGCGCAGCTGCTGGGCGAGTTGGCCGTGCTGCTGATTGCGCTGCGTCTCGAGCTCGACCACCTTGCGTTGCATGTCGGTCAGGCTCTCCCGGACGGGCGCCAGCGCCTGGAGGACCTTGCTCTCCGCCCGCTCCCGCTCGGCCCGGGCCTCCGCCTCGGCCCTGTGCCGCTCGATCGTCTCGCGGTACTGCTGCTGGGCCGCGAGCAGCTGCTCCTGCAGCGCGTCGACGCGACCGTGGGCCGAGGCCAGATCGGCTCGGATCTCCGCCTGCACCGCCGCCTCCGCCGCCCGCACCTCGGCGAGCTCCGCCTGGTGCTGCGCGGCGAGCACGGCCGGGTCGACCGCGGGCGCGCCGCCCTCGGAGGCGCGCGAGCGCACCAGCTTCGCGACCGCGAAGCCGCCGCCGACGGCGCCGGCGACGAGCCCGATCAGGAGGCCGAGGAGGAGGGCGAGGATGTCCATGCCCTCAGTGTGTCAGCACCCTCCGACACTGGGTCGCTCCGCGCCCGCGCGTCCCGCTGAGTGGTGAGATATGGCGGTTTTCCGCGCCGAGTGGCGACAAAATGTCACCACTCGCGGCACCGCTCAGGCGGCGACCGGGACGCCGATGCGGCCGAGCCGCGCGCCGGTCAGGCCGGCGAGGTCCTCCACGGTGGCCGCCTCGTGGTGGCGCGCGGCGTGGATGACGATCGCCGCACACGCCTCCGCGTCGGCCAGGGCGTCGTGGTGCTGGAAGCCGTCGAACCCGGCGGCCATCGCGGCGACCGGCAGCCGGTAGGAGTCGAGCGTGTAGGTGCGGCGCGCGACCTGGAGGCTGCAGAGGTAGCTGTACTCGGGGCAGGCCACGAACGTCGCCGCGCACGCCGCGCGGATCACGCCCATGTCGAAGCCCGCGTTGTGCGCCACCAGGTGGTCGTCCTCCGCGAACTCCACCAGGTCGGCCAGCTGGTCCACCCACCCGGCCGCGTCGGCGACCTGCTCCGGCCGGATGCCGTGGATGCGCACGTTCCACTCCTGGAAGTGGTCGTGTCCGAGCGGCGGACGGATGAACCATCCGGCCCGATCGACCACCCTGCCGTCCCGCACCTTCACCAGCCCGACCGAGCAGGCCGACGCGGGGGAGGAGTTGGCGGTCTCGAAGTCGATGGCGGTGAAGTTCAGGCTCACGTCGTCATGCTCACACGCCCCACCGACGCTTCCCGGCATCCGACCCGCGCGCCGCCCAGACTCCGGGCGTGGCGTGCCCGATCGACAGGAGAGAAATCGTCGAAAACGCGCGAGATAACCGCACCTACTCACCTCTCGACCGATTCGCCGGGTGTGGCGCGCGGCTCCCGCGTAGCATCGGCGGCATGCGGAACCGACAGCAGCGCGACCTCCATGCCGCCTCCTTCGACCGGGCGGCCGACGTGTACGACGCGTCGCGGCCGTCGTACCCGGCGGACGCCGTGAGCTGGCTCCTGGACGGCGTGGAGGGGCCGGTGCTCGACCTCGGTGCGGGCACCGGCAAGCTCACCGCCGCCCTCGTCGAGCGCGGCCGCTCGGTGACCGCCGTCGACCCGTCGCCCGAGATGCTGCGGGTGCTGCGCGGGCGCCTTCCGGGCGTGGAGGCGGTGGAGGGGACGGCGGAACGCATCCCGACCCCCGACCGCGCCTTCGCGTTGGTGGTCGTCGCCCAGGCGTGGCACTGGGTGGACCCGGGGCGCGCCGTGCCGGAGGTCGCCCGCGTCCTGCGACCGGGCGGCCGGCTCGGGCTGATCTGGAACGAGCGCGACGAGAGCGTCGGCTGGGTGCGGGAGCTGGGCCAGCTGATGGATGCCGGCACCGCGGCGTTCGACGACGAGAGCGAGCCCGTCGTCCCGGCGCCGTTCGGTCCGCTGGAGAGGCACGAGACCCGCTGGGTGCAGGCGCTCACGCACGACGGCCTGCTCGACCTGGCCCGCTCGCGCAGCTACTTCATCACCAAGGACGCCGACGCGCAGGCGGCGGTCATCCAGTCGCTCCGCCGCCTGCTGCGCGAGCACCCCGACCTGGCCGGGCGCGACACGATCGAGCTGCCGTACGTCACCCGCTCGTACCGCACGACGCTCGGGGCCTGACCGCAGCGGCCCCCAGTAGGATGGACGACCGTGGCTCTCACTATCGGAATCGTCGGGCTGCCCAACGTGGGCAAGTCCACCCTGTTCAACGCGCTGACCAAGAACGACGCTCTGGCGGCGAACTACCCGTTCGCGACCATCGAGCCGAACGTCGGCGTGGTGAACCTGCCCGACCCGCGCCTCGACCGCCTGGCGGAGCTGTTCCACAGTGAGCGGATCGTCCCGGCCCCGGTGTCGTTCGTCGACATCGCCGGCATCGTGAAGGGCGCGAGCGAGGGCGAGGGCCTCGGCAACAAGTTCCTCGCGAACATCCGGGAGGCCGACGCGATCGCGCAGGTGGTCCGCGGCTTCAGCGACTCGGACGTGGTGCACGTCGCCGGCAAGACCGACCCCGCCGGCGACATGGAGACCATCAACACCGAGCTCATCCTCGCCGACCTGCAGACCCTCGAGAAGGCGGAGCAGCGCTACGAGAAGGAGCTGAAGGGCCGCAAGCTGGAGCCGGTGGTCCTGGAGACCGCGCGCGCCGCGATCGCCTACCTCAACGAGGGCAAGCCACTGTCGACCTCCACCATCGACCTGGAACCGGTGAAAGAGCTCGGCCTGCTCACCGCCAAGCCCTTCATCTATGTGTTCAACGTCGACGAGGAGGTGCTGACCGACGCATCCCGCCGCGCCGAGCTCGCGGCCCTCGTGGCGCCCGCCCAGGCGGTCTTCCTCGACGCCAAGCTGGAGTCCGAGCTGATCGACCTCGACCCAGCCGACGCCGCCGAACTGCTCGCCTCCACCGGCCAGGAGGAGTCGGGCCTCGATCAGCTCGCCCGCATCGGCTTCGACACCCTCGGCCTGCAGACCTACCTGACCGCCGGCCCGAAGGAGTCGCGCGCCTGGACCATCCCCAAGGGCGCGAAGGCCCCCCAGGCGGCGGGCGTCATCCACACCGACTTCGAGAAGGGCTTCATCAAGGCCGAGGTCATCTCCTTCGACGACCTGATGGAGGCCGGCAGCGTCGCCGAGGCACGCGCGCGGGGGAAGGCGCGCATGGAGGGGAAGGACTACGTGATGCAGGACGGGGATGTGGTGGAGTTCCGTCACAGTTAGGCATTTCCTGTGTGGGTAGCCCCAGGCAGTTTGCTGATGATGGCGGTTATCGCTACGATTTCGCCAATTAGGCGGGGGAGGTTGCCATGGCTGGCAGCAGCGCAGAGATTGTTAACGCCGTCAGCCGGGTCAGGCCGTACTCCTGACTGGTGCGGGATTCTCCCGTGGACTAACCGATTGCTTTGGACGTGGTTTTCGCTTCCCTGGCATCGTATCTACACCCTCAACATCGACGACTGCGACGACGCTCTCATGGAGCGACCTGCTGGAGCCCGCTTACAAATTCTTTCAGCCCTTACCTCGACGCCAGGAGGTCTCTCTGGGGACCGACTAGCGGTTATCCACCTAAACGGACGCCTTAATGAGTTTCCCCGAGTCACCTTCAGCCCCTTCGAGTTCGCGGAGCGTACGGCAGTCAGTGATCCTTGGTACGAAGAATTTGTCACTGACATCGCAAGCCGCCCTGTGGTTGTAGTTGGGTCCGTGCTAGATGAGCCGCCTCTCTGGCACTATCTCCAGTTGCGCGGCCATCGGGGGTCAGCCAAAGAGTTGCGCCCGAAATCGTGGTTGGTGTCCCCGCGGCTAGATCTCGGCCGAAAGACAATGCTGGAAACGCTCAACTTCACTCACATCCCCGCTAGCGAAGAAGAGTTCTTTGCGCAGGTGCTAGAGCCGTCGGTACCTCGGCTAGTGTCAGTCGCCCAGTCGAGATACACGCGCTCCGCTCCTGAAGCGCTACAAGATGTGTCGTCTCTTGTGCGCGTCGCCGACAAGGGCAGCCCCGACTACTTACTTGGTCTTGCACCACGTGGTCGGACGTCGTCAATGGCTACGCCGCGAAGTTTGAGTTTGACTCGAAGATGGCGGACGCCATCAATCCCCTCGCATCCGGGACGGTCACTGTTATTGGGAGCGCCGGATCAGGAAAAACCACTTCCCTCATGCGGTCCGCAGCCTCCCTTGCGGCCGATGGCAACTTCGTCCTTTGGTTGGGCCGGGAGACCGAGGCGCCCATAGGCGATATCAGACGCGAAGTTAGACAGCGACGACCGGACTTTGTCTTTATCGACGACATCGACAGGTTCGGCAGCGACGCGCCGTCATTGCTTCGCGGGCTCCAGAATGAAGCCGACGCGCTGGTAGTGGTGGCGAGTTGTCGTAGCGCTCGCTACTTCCAATTGAAATACGACGAAACAATAGGAAAGGACGTCCATCTCGAACAGGATCGACTGTCGGATGAAGATGCAGATGCGCTCCTCGGCCAGCTCGCACGCGGTAATCGACTGGGTGCACTTGTGGCGTTGAGCCACGATGAGCGCGTGCGGAAGGTACGAGAGCGTGACGATCGCCAGCTTCTTGTCACGCTGATCGAGGCCACCTCCGGTGAACGTTTCCACGACAAGGTGGCCGGCGAGTGTAGATCGCTCAGCGGAGCCGAACTGGACATTTATGGCGTGGTTTGTACGTCGGCCTGGGCCGACAACAAACCGCTGTCGAGGCAAGATATATTGTTCGCGTCTTCGAGGTCTTATCCGCCGAATGAAGGCATGGCTGCACTTCACAGGCTGGAACATTCGCGTTTGCTGGTTGCCGAGGAATCGGGCTACAGGGCCCGTCATCGGGTTGTTGCGGAGTCAGCGATGGACCATTTCCGCGCGGAAGGTCAGCTTGAAATCTGGTTAGTAGACCTTATTTTCCTTGTCGCATCGCATTATCAGCCTGCTAACGCACGTCGTACCCGATACGGACGATTGCTCATCAGGCTGGTGAATCACGAAAACCTCAAGAAGCTCGTAGGTGACACTTCGGCGGTTCAGCGCATATACGGCACCGTCGAAGAGTGGCTCTCCCGAGACCCACATTTCTGGCTTCAACGTGGCAGCTTCGAAACAACATATGACGACTTGGGGTCGGCTGAGAATTTCTTGCGCCAAGCTCGAGCCCTTTCGCCGGATGACGTCTGGGTGGACACCGCATGGGCGATGCTACTCATGAAAAAGGCGCTTCGAGAGCCGACTGCGCCGGACGCGTCGGTGTACGTGAGGGAGGCGTTCGAAACTGCAGTCCCGATCATGAATGACTCCAGCAAGAATTCACCCCACACATTCGCCGTATATCTCACCTACGGTCTTCAGTGGCTCCGTCAAGCGCCTCTGGCGACCGAGGAAGAGCGAAAACTGCGACGGGACCTGGTGGATTTCGGCCGAATCGGCGCTTATCGCTTTGGACACGTTCCAGACGTCACGGAGTCATGGGAGGCGGTTCAGCGGTGGATTGCCACGAATGCACTAGTTGAGACCACCAGCTAACCCGGTTGGGGAGGACAGCAGCGGAACGATACCGCCGAAAGGGCCCCCTTCAGTAATAACTTCATTGCACTACGGGCCAGCGATGAACGATGCGACGAGTTGCGGTACCCACGGCACCGCAGTGACCCCCAGCGCGACGTCACCGACTCCTCCGGCGGCATCCACGTGGGACGGCGCTGCAATCTTTTCCCGGGGACCGATCACGTAGGACCAGATGCGCTCCCACCGGTCATGCTCGTTGAGGGCGTACCCTGCGGCCTGGTGATACCCGTTGCGCGCGATGTAGGGGCCGTATGACGAGAACTTGCACTCCAGCAAGAGGGCGTGACCTCGGCTCGGGATGAACAGCCCGAGGTCAGCGCCGATAGAGGATTCCGAGCCCAGTACGGAACGCATGACACGGCGATATGTCGACTCGCCCTGCTTGTAGTGCTTGCGTGACCCGGATGCCTCGAACCAGACGTCCACAGCGGTGCCGTCGAGCATACGTGCGACGAAGTTGGGGCCGGACGCACCTGAGCCCATAGGCGTCTGCCATCGAATAGTAGCGCCCTCGGCGCGGAGCGCCATGAGGACATGCCCCAGAACGGCGAGATGGTAAAGCCGCCACCGGAACTCGGGGTCGGGCGCGAGGAGTTGCAGTGCGAACCATGCCAGGTCGGTCTCGGAGCGCACGATCTTCTCCGTGACGGGTTGCACGTCTGACCAAGGCTTACCCGACGTGCGCAGCGACTCGAGATCATGCCGGACAGGGCGAGGCAGGTCGTCCGGCACCCGAGTGTACGCAAGGGCGTCACGCGCGGCGGAGAGTGGGAGATCCAATGCTGGCACGCTCTGTTCCAGCGCGCCCCGGCGCTTGGCTTGGACGACGATGCGATCAATCGCGTTGACGGTCCACGCGAGTGTGCTCACGGTTACGTCCGCGATCTCGCGTTCGCGCAGTCGAGCGACGTATGCGCTAGGCGGCCAACCAAAGCGACGCGAGGTCTCACGCCAGTCGACGCGGCCATGCGGAATCCGAGAAACCAACGAACGTGAGTGCGAGGCGATCGGCAGGTGCGGGAGCCACTCCTCGACAGACTGCGGCCAGCGCTCTAGGTCGGCGCGGATGTGCTCGATGAGGATTCGTCCTGCACGGCTGCGGATCGTCTTCTCGTCCCACGCCCGCTCGGTAGCGTCTGGTTCCTCAAGGACGCTCAGAGCCTGGTAGAGGCTGCCCTGCCCCGACCATCCAGAGAGGACATAGACGACACCATCGAGTGGAACCTCAAGGCTGCTCACCCCAGTGTGCTGCGATGGCTCGTGATCCACGACCACCCGTCCTCCGTGATAGCGCCGTTCGAGTTGAGCCGCTCGCCAAGGGCTTCTAGTACCGCGTCATCGTATGCTGCGATGTACTTGCCCAGGTTCATCACGTAGGCCTCCGCCACTAGCTCGTCGGAATCGTTGGTCGTCGGGTCGTCGTCCACGATGTACTCCGCGATGCGCAGGAAAATCGCAGGACCGAGCTGAGTGTGCGGGTCGGCGTAGTGGGCTGAGTACAGCGCGGAGACTGCGTCGCTGAGGTCCTGGTCGAGGTCGGGGAACTTTTTCGACATCAGGGTGTCGAACGACGCCGGGTCTAATGCCGGGATCGGGATAACCACGAAGCGACGGGAAAGCGCCAGGCCCATGCGGAACACCCGCTGAGCATCGGCAGGATTGTAGGTCCCGAACAGTCGCCAGCTGCGCCCCGCGCTGTAGGTCAGGGCTTCGAACGACGACTCCTCGTTGTCCGTCCAATCCAGGGTGATGGATTCTCCGGCGTGCGCCGTGTTACGACCGATCTCGACGCTCTGTAGGGACAGCCACGTAAGCAGCGGCCCCATAATCTTGTCCATGTCAGCGCGGTTCGTCTCGTCAAGGACGAGCCACCTGTCCTCGGCCACGGCGTTCGGCAGCGTCCCTGCCGACCATTTGAGCGCACCAGTGTCGTCGGGAGCGAGTCCGCCGATCAGGTCGAATGTAGACCAGGACTCATCGGGTGTGCGCCAGATCGGCTCCGGGTCGAAACCTGCGGGGAAACCGAATGACTCTGGATCCTGCCTCACCTGCTCTGTGATCCACGCAACCAAAGTTCCCTTGCCGGTCCCGGGCGGGCCGACCAGGAGGATGAACGGGAACCGTGCGACGGCGCGACGAATCATTCGCTCGGTTCTCGTTTCGATGACCAGCGTCGTCGGAGCCTGTTGGGTCAACGAGCTGGCGGCCTTGGGTGGCGTTTGGATCGTTGTCGTGGCAACAGGCTTGAGGAAATCGGGGAGCGCCGCCATCGACCACTCGGGGTCCGCTAGGAGAGGCTGTCCGAGAGAGAGGCTGTTGTCCGTGATCGAGTCGTACTCAGGCTGGGTCAACCCAAGCAACTGCTCGGCCACTTTGTGGGCGTCCCCCCAGCCGGAGCCTGACGGGAACTGATGATCGCGTACGAGGATCGCCGTCAGCGCTTCCTTCGCCGGCAGGTGTGGAGACGCATTGACCACAATGCTGCGAGCGTTCGGCACTAGGCCCCGTCGAATGTCGAGATTGTTGAAGAGCGATCCGGCCAGGTTGTTGTTGCCGCGAGACGTCTGGTTCCAGACCGTCTTCCGTCCCGAGTTCGCCACCTGTGACCAGGAGTAGCGGAAGGGCTTGAGTCTGCCCTCCTCCAGTCGACGGTCGAAAGTGAAGAGCCTGTCGACAGTTTCATCGGCGTCCTTGATAGTCGGGGAAGCGACACCCTCTGATGTGAACACCAGCCCAGTCAGCAACGCCTCCCATGCCGAGGACACCTTGGTCTGGAAAGGTTCCATGCCGTGGAAATAGTTCAGCGCTGCCTCCATGGCAACCAGGCTGATGCGGGCCAATGCGGTCTCCCGTCGATACGATTCGGCCTTGCGAGGGAGTTTCACTCACCTCGGCACATCGCAACGCTACCGATCATCGGCGAGGCGTTCGGGACGATGTGCGGTGCGCCCATAAAATTGGCTCATGCCGGAACTCTCTGCCACCATCCAGCCACGTACTCCGGTGTCCAGTCTCGATCGGACTAGGTATCTTGACTCGGATGCCGCGTTCCCGGTGGCGCAGGTCGCACCACTCGTAGGCATGCAAGCACCATTCATTCGTCGCGCGGTCGGGCACGATCGGGCGCTGTCGGTAGAAGAGGTGATTCTCCTACTCGATCAGGATGCGTACGCTGAGACCTTCGTGCCGCGTTCACGCGTTCTCGATTATCTGATGAGCGAACAAGAGCAACCCGCCGTCGATCAGTATGAGAATCCCAAGCGGTATGACCTCGTGCACGAGGACTGTCTCTCCTTTGTCCGGCGGCTCGCAGATGAGTCGATCAACTGCATCGTGACGTCGACCCCCTACTGGGCGATGCGGGTCTACAAGGAGTCACGGGCCATCGCCTGGGCGGACGGCGATGTCGCGCCATATGGTCATGAGCAGACGCCCGAGGGCTTCGTTCGCCATACCGTAGAGATCCTGCACGCGCTCTCGCGCGTACTAACTCGGGATGGCTCGATCTGGTGGAATGTCATGGACACCTTCAACACTCGCACGCAGATCCGAGGGTCGGCGGTCGAGGCGCTGCGTGCGATGCAGGGCGGCGAGCACTACAAGCTCTGGAGCGAACATGAGTACCGCCGCTACAGCGCGGGGCACTCCTACCTGAAGGACGGCGAGCAGGTGGGCATCCCAGCGATGATCGCTCAGCGAGCATCGCGCCTCGGGCTATTCGTGAAGGGCACGATCACATGGGCAAAGACGGCAACGCTGCCGGAACCTCAGAAATCGCGGGTCTCCCGCCAACTTGAGTACGTGATCCACATCTCAAAGCAGCGGACGCCTAAGTTCGACAAGGAAGCCTACGGCCGGTTGTCGACCACGCTGGGCGGACGCAACGAGCTCCTCGAAACGGCCAAACTGTCCGACGTGTGGGTCATCCCGACCTCAAGCGGAGGAGACGGACACGGCGCACAGTTCCCCCTTGCACTGCCCGGCCGGTGCATCGCGCTATCCACAGAGCCTGGTGACGTTGTGTTCGACCCATTCGTGGGGTCAGGTACGTCGGTCGTGGCCGCATTGGCGCTCGGCCGACGTGCGATTGGCACCGACACCGCGCGCGAGTACCTCGCGACTGCGGAGAGCAAAGTGCAGGCTCTCGGGACGTCAAAGCGACGCGACACTCGGCCGGCAGCCGGGCGACTGCCCGATGTGCAGGTCGTCTGATGGGGCTCCTGGGCTCGCTTTCCGACGCGGAACTCGAAGAGCAGCGCGAGGCGCTACGGCTGCGATACGTCACCAGTCAAGATGTCGATGAAGCGACGGGGCTATACGACGAGTTGAACCGCTACGACGAAGAGTCAACGCGTCGCGCGAACGAGGTCTACGAACGCGAGAATCCGGACGCAACCACCAGGCACCGCGAGCACGGTTGGTACCTGCCGAACGACGATTAGCAGGAGCCGGTCCCGACGGCGAGCAGGCGCGTCCCCGCCTTGCAAACGGTGTTCTCCGTCCAGGTCGTGCCGGTAGCCGTCATAAGGTCCTCGGCGTTGAGCGCGTCGGCCGCGCGGAGAGGGTGCGCGTGGCGCGCAGGGCCAGCAGGCGTTCAGCCGTAATCTGCGGCAGGACGGACACGCGGCCCATGTGACGACCCGCTCGCTTGGCTGCCTGCATGGCGCAGGAGGTGCGCTCCCCGATCTCCCGGGGTCCCACTGTGCTACTGACATCGTCACGTTGGCTACGAGCTCACCGGTCGGGGTGCTGGTGTCCACGCCCAGATCAATCGCGACGAGCGCCCACTTCCGCGCACGGGCAAGTTCTAGCACGCCTGCGAAGTCCACCACGCTGCGGCTCAGGCGGTCGAGCTTGGCGACCACGATTCCGTCCACGTCGCGGCGCTTGCGACAACGTTCAGTCGGTCGAGCGCGGCCTGTAGCTGTGGCCGGTCTAGCGACTTGGCGCTTAGTCCCGCATCCTCAAATCAGACCACGTCCCAGCCATGTGCGTCGTCGTAGCGGCTTAGCGCTGGACGGTGTCGCCCTGTGCCACCAGGCCGAGTCCGCTGTTGGCTTGCTCCTCGAGTGGACATCCGAAGGTTGCCGATCATCGTGGTCATCGTGCGTCCTTCTTGATCCGCGCCGTATTGTTCCACGGCACCGCCACCTGAGCGCCCAACCGGCGAGGTGGAGATCGTTATGGGCTTGTTCCAGCAACGACCACATCCTTGTCAAGCGACATAGAGCTGTCTTATGCGTCTATTCCGTGAAGACGAACGTCGGAATCCGGACGGTCGGCCGTGTCGGACTGCGGTCAACCCATCCAGCTGCGTCGCACCGCCGCCTTCGCGCCGGTGACGAGGGTGCGCGGCGGGACGTCCTCGGCGACGACGGCGCCGGCCGCGATGACCGCATCCTGGCCGATGGTCACGCCGGGGAGGATGGTGGCGCCCGCGCCGATCCAGACGTTCTCCTCGACGACGATCGGGCCGCCGGTCAGCCACAGCTTCCTGTCGGCCGTGTCGACGGGGTGGCCGACGGTGATGAAGGTCGCCTTCGGGGCCACCATCACCCGTTCGGACAGGTGGATGCCGGCGTAGTCGAGGAAGGTGCAGTTCTGGTTGATGAACACCCGCTCCGCGAGGTGCAGATTGTGGCCGTGGTCGGTGAAGAACGGCGGATAGATCGTCGTGCGCGGGGGCAGCGGGGCTCCGAGGATTTGGGCGAACAGCTCCGCCTTGCCCGCCTCGTCGTCGAACGGCAGAACGTTGAGGCGCGACGTGAGTGCCGTCACCTCCAGCACGCGCTGCGACATGGCCTGGAACTCGGGACTGTGGATGCGCATGAGGAAATCCGACACGCAACGATCCTGGCACGGCCCACGATCGCGCTACGGTGGTCGAGCAGCACGAGCCGAGGAGGACCAGCTATGCCGTATGTCGTCGACTTCGAGAACGTCTCCACCGTCGGACTGGAATCGTCGCCCGTCGCCGACGCGCTCGCCGGGCTGCGCGCGAACGAGGCGCGCTACTTCCGCAACAAGTACGACCACGTGTTCACCGTCGGCACAGCGGAGGAGGAGGCCGATGCCGTCGAGCGGGTGGCCCGCATCCTGGAGGAGGAGCGCGGCATCCGCATCGCGTCGCCGGCTCTGGAGGCCACGCGCTTCGAGGTCGACGGCATCGACTGGACGTACGTCTTCTACGAGTCGGGGCTGTCGATCAACGTGCTCTACTCGGTCGAGGACGGTGGCAAGCGGGCGGTCGGCTTCAAGCTCTCCGACGGCATGGAGGTGCCGGAGGAGCTCTCCTCCTTCAAGTTCGCGCGCCAGAAGTCGCGGCTAGCCGGCACCATCCGCGGCTCCTACTTCGTCATCAAGGGCACGTACTGAGAGGAAGCCGGCGACCGTCGCCGCGAGCAGGTCGCGCACTTCGGCCGGAGTGACGGATGCGCTCTTCGCCACCCTCATGCCGTGATCGGCCTCCGGGACCGGAACCACCCGGATGTTCCGCCGGCCGGAGACCTCGGCGGCCACGGTCTCGGCGCTGCCGAACGGGTCACGGGTGCCCTGCAGGACGAGGACGGGCACCTCGGGCTCCAACAGCTCGGGCAGGCGGGTCTTGTCGGGGCCGCCGGGAGGATGCAGCGGGAAGGCGAGGCACACCACGGCGGCCGCACCGACCTCCGTCGCCGTGCGGCAGGCGACCCGGGCGCCCGCGCTCCGACCGCCGACGACGAGGGGCAGACCCTGCGCCAGCTCGCGCACGCGCGGGGCCGTCTCGCGCCACGCGACGTCGAGTGCCGGCGGTCGCGCTGCCACCTTCTTGCCGGCCACGCGCCACGGCTGCTCGTACCGCGCCACCGTGATGCCGAGCGGGGGCAGGCGGGCGGCCAGCACGGCGAGGTCGGCGGCATCGATTCCGCCGCCGGCGCCGTGGCCGAGCCAGAGGACGGCGGTCGGATGCTCGGCGGCGGCGATCGTGAGCCGGCCGGGGCCGACCGTGGTGGGGACATCGAGGATCATGGCCACGACGCTACCCGGCGGGGGCAGTCGGTGGTGCGGGTCGGTGCGGGTTGTGGAGAACTCGTCGGCGGGCGGGGTTGTGGACGGAAAGCGGAGGATGTGGGAGCGCCGAGAGAGTGGGGGCGAGCGGGATGGACGGGGCGTGGATACGCCGTGGTGGGCGGAGATGGCGTGGATGCCCGGCGGCGGACGGAGGTGCGGGTGGATGGGCGGGGGTGGACGGAAGGGCGGTGGATGCGCGGGGGTGGACGGAGGTGCGGATAGATGCCCGGCGGCGGACGGAAGTGCGGGTGGATGCGCGGGGGGTGGACGGAAGGGCGGCGGATCCGCGGCGGCGCGCACGCCGGGCAGCCGCCACCGCACCGCCGCAGACGCAAATGCGAACGTCTGGATCGCCGCGGACCTTGTTTCCCGCCGCAGGCAAGCGGACCATGGATGCAGGCGATTGGGGCGCCACGGGCCGGATGGGGTTGAGCACGATGGTCGCGGAATCACGGGTGTGCAGGGCGTGCGGAGCGCCGATCTCCGCGGAGCGACGGCTGGTGCCGACTTCCTCCGGCTCATGGGCGGTGGCCGTGGTCCCCGTCGGCTGCCGTAATCCGCTGTGCCCGCGCGCGGCGTTCCGACGCGAGGCGCCGCGCGGCCCGGGGTCGCTGGTCGCCTGAGCCCACACGGTCCGAGCTCCCGGTCGTCTGAGGCCTCACGGTCGAGCTCCCCATCGCCTGAGCCCCCTCACGGTCCGGGCTCCCGCCCGCCTGAGGCGCCGCACCCGCCCGCGGGAGGGCTCACCACCCGCCCGCCTCCGAGCCATCCACCGCCCGCACACTCGCCACACCGGGCACGGCGGCCAGTTCGTCCACCAACCGCCCCGTCTCCACCCCGCTGCCGCGCACCCGCACATGCAGTTCCACGCGGTCGCGGTCGCCCGCGGCGCCGAGCTCGTCCACGCGGGCCTTGACGCCGGCCTGCGTGCAGAGTTCCAGGACGCGCGTGACCGTGTCACCGGTCCGCGCGGCCAGCACCACGAGCGTCGTGCCCGCGGTGCGGCGGAGGAGGCGTTCAGCGGTCGGCAGCGTCCCGACCGCCACCAGGTGCAGTGCCGTGCCGGCGACCGCGAGCACGGGGAGGCCGGCGCCGCACGCCATGCCCACGGCCGCGGTCACCCAGATGGAGGCGGCGGTCGTCAGGCCGACGACGTTTCCGCGGTTCACGAAGATCACGCCGGCGCCGACGAAGCCGATCCCGGTCACCACCTGGGCGGCGATCCGGGACGGGTCGGGTGCCGCATGGCCCAACGAGGTGAAGCCGTAGGCCGAGATGAGGGTGAACAGGGCCGACCCGAGGCCGACCAGGATGTGCGTCCGCAGCCCCGCGCTCTTCAGCCTGCGCTCGCGCTCGATGCCGATGACGGCGGACAGCACGAAGGCGAGCAGCAGGAGCAGGAGTTGGGTGACCAGCTCCGTCCCGCCGAGCCACAACGTCATGGCCGGATTCTAGGGTCGCGGGGCCGCCCCGCACACCGTAGCGCTACGCCGTCGCGCCCTCGGCCGCGCCGCTCCGCCGAGGCCGCACGAACACCAGGAGGGCCAGGTGCACGAGCGCGAGCGCGGTCGCGACGCCCACCGCCGTCAGCCAGTTGACGGAGGTCGTCCCGCCGCTGAACAGGAGCCCGAGCACGGTCGTCGCGACGATCGCCCCGACGTAGCGCGACGTCTGGAAGATGCCGGCGGCGACCCCCGAGTCCTCGGGGCGGGCCGACGAGTACAGGGCCTGGTTCATCCCGATGCTGACGACGCAGTACGGGATGCCGAGCGCGGCCGTGAGCAGCAGCACCGCCCACGGCGCGGTCGTGGCGGCGGCGACCGCGAGCAGGGCGGCGCCGGCCACCAGCGCGACGGCGCCGGTCACCAGCGTCGGCCGCAGGCCGATCGACTCGATCGCGCGCGCGGCCAGCGGCGTGATGACGATCGTGACGGCGGCGAGCGGGAACATCAGCAGGCCGGCCACGCCCGCGGAGTAGCCGCCGTGCGTCTGCAGGAACTGCGGCAGCCCGAAGAAGGCGGAGTAGTAGACGACGTTGAAGATCGCGAACGACAGGTACACCAGCAGCAGCCGGCGGTTGGCGGCGAGCAGGCGCAGGTCGAGGAACGGGTGCGCGGTGCGCAGCTCGCGGACGACGAACAGCGCCCCGGCGGCGACGCACACCGGCAGCAGCCACCACAGCGGCTGCGGCTCCAGGTCGAGCAGGAAGATCAGCAGCGACGTGAGCATGGCGACGAAGAGGAGGATGCCGGGGATGTCGGACTCCGCGATCGTCTGCCGCAGCGGCGTGCGAGCCCGCTCCGCGTCGTGAGGGGCGAACGCCCACGCGCCGAGGAAGGCGAGCGCGGCGAGCGGAACGTTCACCCAGAAGATCGCCTGCCAGCCGAGGAAGGTGATGAGCGCGCCGCCGAGCACCGGCCCGATCGCCGCGCCCGAGGTGTTGGCGATCTGGATGCGGCCGAGCAGCCGCGGCGTGCCCACTCCGGAGCTCGCCGCGAGGGGGCGCAGCAGGGCGATCGCCGACGGGAAGGCGGTCGCTGTGCCGATGGCGAGCGCGACGCGGCCGGCGCAGACCGCGGCGAACGACCCCGAGAACGGCGTGAGGGCGCACGCGAGCGCGACGACGACCATCCCGAACAGGAACAGCCGCCGCGGGCCGAAGCGGTCGGCGAGCCGGCCCATGAGCGGTTGGCCGGCGGCCGAGGCCAGGTAGAAGGAGGTGATCACCCACGTCACGGCCGTCACATCCACGCCGAAGTCGTGCTGCAGCGGCACCAGGGCGACCGCGATCATCGACGAGTTGAGCGGGTTCAGCAGCGTCCCGAGACTGAGCGCCGCGACGGCGGCCCCCGTGCGCGGGCGGGCGGGGTCGGCGGAGGCGGTCACTCCGACCAGGCTACTCGGATCGCGGCGTCAGTCGGCGAGGTCCTCCGTGGTGACCGGAACGGTGGAGCGGTAGGGGTAGGCCGGCATCGACGAGTACTCCTCCTCGTCGGCCAGCTCGTACACGTCGTAGGCGAGGGCGCCGGCGAACGTGGTGGCGACGCGGATCTCCCCGGGCGGGCAACCGCCGATCAGGGGCACGACCACGACGCTGTCGAGGGTCCGGCCGTCCTCGTAGAGGAGGGCCGCTTTGATGGTTCGCGTGAGAGCGTCCATGACCGGACTTTACGCGGTTGTCCGGCCTGTCCCTTGACGGCGCGCGGCCGGTCGGAGAAAGTGATGACGAGAGGAGGCACGCGTGGGAACCCTGATCTACGACGGAGCCGACGGCTTCACCTTCGACGACCGAGTGCTCGCGCACCTCCAGGCGGTGATCCAGACCAAGCTGCGCCGGCGTGAAGGGTTCCTGCTGCTCTGGACGGACCGCACGGCGGGGCCGATCGGCGTGCTCCGCTCGATCTGGCTCGACCCGTCCATCTCCGTGCAGTTCGTGTTCACCGGCGCGACGCTTCCGGAGCTCAACCGGGACTGGCTGACCATCCTCAGCGAGCGGGCCAACAGCAACACCGGGCTGATCCTGGAGGACGAGCTGCGCGCCGAGATCCGCGAGGAGGTGCCCGAGGGCAGCTACCGGGCGAGCAAGACCAAGCCGGGCGCGCGGCACGAAGGAGCCTGACGTGGGCAGGCTGATCTACGGCTACGCGGCGCAGGAGTACGAGTTCGACGATCGGACCCTGTCGCACGTCAAGATCGCGATCGTCACCAAGCTGCGCCGGCACGAGAGCTTCCTGCTGAACTGGCAGGTGCCGGGCGAGCACGGCGGCGGCCGGGTCAGCCTGTGGATCAGCCGCGAGATCCCGATGGCCTTCCTCTTCTCCGGCAGTCGGCCGCCGAAGCTCAACGAGCGGTGGATGGAGGCGCTGCTGCAGTCGAGCCAGCGTACCGGCGGCATGGTCATCGTCCCCGAGGCGGAGGTGGAGACGCGCCAGGAGCGCGGCTGACCCGGCCGCGCACGTCGCGCTAGGCTCGGTGCGCCCGGCAGGTCGCCGGCGGGGACACGCACAGGGGAGTGGATGTCGTTCCAGGCATATCTCGACACGATCGAGGACAAGACGGGCCGGACGCCCCGGCAGCTGGTCGACGAGGCGTCGGCCAAGGGCTTCGGGCCTGGCACCAAGGCGGGGGAGATCCTCAGCTGGCTGGCCGACGACTACGGTCTCGGCCGGGGCCACGGGATGGCGCTGGTGCACGTGATCACCAAGGGTCCGACGATCAGCACGAAGCACGTCGGGACGGACGGCGTGCACCGCGACGCGTCCGACACGCTCTGGCTCGACGGGAAGGCGACGAAGCCCTCCGCCTGAGCCGGCGACCGCTCGTGCGCTACGGCAGCAGCGCCAGTTTTCCTCCGGGGTGGCCCTGCTTCAGGAAGGCCAGGGCGTCGGGGGCCTCGGTCAGCGGGTAGGTGCGGGCGACCGGCACCTGCAACCGTCCCTCGGCGGCCAGCTCGAGGAGGCGGCCGCGGACGGAGTCGCGGTACGCCTGGCTCTCCGGCTGGGCGCCGAACACCGCGTGGAAGCCCTCCTCCTGCGCCCGCTTCGCGGCGACGATGGTGACGATGCGCACCCGGTCGGGCACGAGCTGGAGCGAGACGTCGACCGCCTCGTCGGTGCCGACGGTGTCGAGCGCGGCCGCCACGGTGCCCTGAGCGGCCTCGGCGACGCGCTCGGCCAGCCCGGGGCCGTACGCGACAGGGAGCCCGCCGAACCGGCGCACGCGGGCGAAGCTCGACTCGCTCGCGGTGCCGACGACCCGAGCGCCGAGCTCCGCCGCCTGCTGCAGGATGCTGACGCCGACCGCGCCGGAGGCCCCGTGCACCAGAATGGTCTCGCCCGCCCGCACGTCGGTCACGTGCAGCATCTGGGCGGCCGTGGTGCCGACCAGCAGCAGGTTCGCCGCCTCCTCGTCGGCCAGCCGCGGCGGCTTGGCGAAGACGTCTTTCGCGGGCACGGTGACCTCGGTCGCGTAGCCGCCGCTGATGCGGAACGCCACCACCGGATCGCCGATCGCGGCGCCGCCGGAGGCGATCTCGGTGTCCGGTCCGATCGCGGAGATCACCCCGGACACCTCGTACCCGATCGGGACCGGCAGCTCCAGGCCGTCCCGCGGCGTCGCCACGTGCTTGTAGTCCGCCGGGTTCACGCCGGCCGCGCGCACCTCGATGGTGACCTCGCCCGAACGCGGCTCCGGCGTCTCCACCTCCGCGAACTCCCAGCCGTCGGGATCGCCCCAGGTCGTCGCCCTCCACTGTCGTGCCATGCCCGCAGTCAACCCCTCGTGGCCCGGCGGCTCAAGACGCGGAGACCGGGTCGCTGGCCCGGCCGCTGTGCCGGGCGCGACGGGAGCGGGTGGGTGCGAGCCGGAGCATCTGCGCCGTGGAGCTGTCGTCGAGCTCGACGAGGTCGCTGCGCGACTTGATGAAGTCGCTGAACGAGCGGTAGCCGAGCGCCTTCTCGCTGAACGACGGGTCCATGCGCTTCATCTGGCCCTTGACCGACGAGCTGTGCAGCCAGGGCGAGTCGTCCTTCTCGTGGCCGAGCTGCATCGCGCGCGCCAGCAGCCGGGTGGCGACGAGCTGGCGGTCCTCCGACGGCTCGTCCCCGCCGTCGTCGGTCGTGGTGCTCGTGGACGTGGCCTTGCGGCGGCCCCGCCCCGCGGGCTTCTCGGGCTCCGGCTCGGCGGGCGAGCCGCCCTCGGAAGCAGCACCCTCCGCGGCCTCCTCGGACACCGCCCGGGCCTCCGCCGCGGCCTTGCCCCCGCGACGCCGACCGCGCGCGGGAGCGGGCGACGCCTCCTCGGTCTCGCCGGGGACCCCGGCGAGCTCGACCTCGTCGGCCTTCGCCGCCTCGTCGCGGGCGACACCCGGCAGGTCGTCGTAGCTCACGAACTCGTCGCACGCCGCCGCGAGCGACTTCGCGGTCGACCCGGCCACGCCGATCCCGATCACGTAGCGGCCCAGCCGTTTGACGCGCTGCGCCAGCGGCACGTAGTCGGAGTCGCCCGCGACGATGACGACGTGCGTCAGCTCGGGCAGCCGGAACAGGTCTTCCACGGCGTCGACCGCCAGCCGGATGTCGGCGCCGTTCTTGGCGTAGGCCGCCGCCGGGAACAGCTGCACCAGGTCGACCGCACGCCCCACCAGCTGGCCCCGGTACTCGGCGTTCACGGCGGACGACCAGTCGGCGTACGCCCGGGTCAGCACCAGCGTGCCGAAGGAGGAGGAGAAGTCGATGACCGCGCCCAGGTCGACCCGGGCCTCCTCCAGTTTCTCCGCGAAGCCGGCCTTCGGCTGGGTGGAGCTCGACTTCGGCCGGTCGCGCATGTACGAGCCGCGGCCGTGCACCTGGTCGTAGCGCGAGATCACGATGTTGTCGAAGTCGATGTAGACGGCGACGCGGCCGTCTCCGGGTTCAGTCATGCTGCAACGATAGCCCGCGCCCACGACGGCGGAGCCGGGTGGGCGCGGGCTGTGGAGAGGTTGTTCCCTGGGGAGGACGGCCGTCGGTCGTGTCAGACGCGGGCGTACCGGTCGGCCACGTCGAGCGCCGCGTCGATCGCGGCGAGGCCGCGCCGCAGCTCGTCCTCCTCGATGATGAGCGGCGGGGCGACGTGCACGCGGTTGAAGTGCGTGAACGGCCACACCCCGGCGGCCTTGCACGCGGCGGCGACCTCGGCCATCGGCGCGGCGTCCGCCCCGGCGGCGTTGAACGGCACCAGCGGCTCGCGCGCGTCGCGATCGCGCACCAGCTCCAGCGCCCAGAACAGTCCGCGGCCGCGCACCTCGCCCAGGGACGGGTGCCGGTCGAGCCACGACCGCAGCTCCGGCTCGACCACACGCGAGCCGAGGTCGCGCACCCGGTCGAGGATGCCGTCCCGCTCGAACACCTCGAACGTCGCGACCCCCGCCGCGCACGCCAGAGGGTGACCCGAGTAGGTCAGACCGCCCTGGAACGGCACCTCGTCGAAGAACGACGCGATCGCGTCCGAGATCACCACGCCGCCGAGCGGCACGTAGCCGGAGTTGACGCCCTTCGCGAAGGTGATGAGGTCCGGCACCACGTCGAACGCGTCGACGGCGAACCACTCGCCGACCCGGCCGAAGCCGACCATGACCTCGTCGGCGATGTACACGATCCCGTAGCGGTCGCACAGCTCGCGCACGCCGGCCAGGTAGCCGGGCGGCGGCACCAGCACGCCGTTGGTGCCGACGATCGTCTCGGCGATGATCGCCGCGATCGTGCCGGCGCCCTCGAGCACGATCACGTTCTCCAGGTGCTCCAGCGCGCGCGCCGTCTCCTCCTCCGGCGTCGCGGAGTGGAACGCGCTGCGGTAGGGATACGGCCCGAAGAAGTGCGCGACGGACGGGTCGGTCGGTTCGTTCGCCCAGCGCCGTGGGTCGCCGGTCAGCGCGATCGCGGTGGCGGTCCCGCCGTGGTACGAGCGGTACATCGACAGCACCTTGCGGCGGCCGGTGACGCGACGCGCCAGGCGCACCGCGTACTCGTTCGCGTCCGCGCCGCCGTTGGTGAAGAACACCTTGTTCAGGTTCCCGGGCGCGACCTCGGCGATGCGCCGGGCGAGCTCCCCGCGCACATCGTTGGCCATCGACGGCTGCACCGTGGCGAGCCGACCCGCCTGCTGCTGGATCGCCGCGACCAGGTCGGGATGCTGGTGCCCGAGGTTGAGGTTGACCAGCTGCGAGCTGAAGTCGAGGAAGGCGTTGCCCTGGTAGTCCCAGAACGTGGAGCCCTCACCGGCCGCGATCGGCAGCGGGTCGATCTTCGCCTGGGCGCTCCAGGAGTGGAAGACGTGCCCGCGGTCGTCCGAGCGCACCTGCGCCTCGGCCGCCGCGTCGCCGAACGCGTGCTCGGCGCCGTGCCGGTCGACGTATCCCGTGCGGGTGGCCGCCGAGTGGATGGTGTCGGTCATGTCGTCGATCCTCGAGGTCTCAGGAGTTGCCGGGGAAGGCGAGCTCGATGCGGGAGTGCACGGGGTCGGGCCAGCGCGTCGTGACCACCTTGCTGCGGGTATAGAAGTGGAACGACTCCGGCCCGTAGATGTGCGAGTCGCCGAACAGCGAGTTCTTCCAGCCGCCGAACGAGTAGGCGCCGACCGGGACGGGGATGGGCACGTTGATGCCGACCATGCCGACCTCCACCTCGAACTCGAACCGGCGGGCCGCGCCGCCGTCGCGGGTGAACAGGGCGACGCCGTTGCCGTACGGGTTGGCGTTGATGAGCTCGACGGCGTCCTCGAACGTGTCGACGCGCACCACCGAGAGCACCGGGCCGAAGATCTCGTCGTCGTAGGCCTTCATGCCGGGCTTGACGTTGTCCAGCAGGCTGACGCCGACGAAGAACCCGTCGCCCTCGAAGGCGCGCTGCGTGCCGTCGGCGACGACCGTGGCGCCCTCGGCGGCCGCGCCGGTGACGTAGGACGCGACCTTGTCGCGGTGCTCCCGCGTGATCAGCGGGCCCATCTCGCTGGCCGCGTCCGTGCCCGGCCCGATCCGCAGCGCGTCGAGGCGCGCGTGGATGGCGGCCACCAGCCGGTCGCCCACGTCTCCGACCGCGACGACGACGCTGACGGCCATGCAGCGCTCGCCGGCGGAGCCGTACGCCGCCGAGACCGCGGCGTCGGCGGCGGCGTCGATGTCGGCGTCCTCCAGCACGACCATGTGGTTCTTGGCGCCGCCGAGGGCCTGCACGCGCTTGCCGTTGGCCGAGGCGCGCTGGTAGATCGACCGCGCGATCGGAGTGGAGCCGACGAAGCTGACCGCGGCGACGTCGGGGGAGTCGAGGATGGCGTCCACCGCCTCCTTGTCGCCGTGCACGACGTTCAGCACGCCGTCGGGGAGACCGGCCTCGCGGAACAGCTTCGCCAGGTACACGGACGCGCTCGGGTCCTTCTCGCTCGGCTTCAGGACGACGGTGTTGCCGCACGCGATCGCGCTCGCGACCATCCACAGCGGCACCATGACCGGGAAGTTGAACGGGGTGATGCAGCCGACGACGCCGACCGGCTGCTTGACGCTGTGCACGTCGATGCCGGTGGAGACCTGCTCGCTGTACTCGCCCTTGAGCTTGTCGATCAGCCCGCTCGCGAACTCGACGTTCTCGAGCCCGCGGCCGATCTCGCCCGCGGCGTCGGAGAGCACCTTGCCGTGCTCGCTCGTGACGATCGCGGCGAGCTCGCCGCGGCGCTCGGTGAGGAGGTGCCGGAGGCGGAACAGCACGTCGGCGCGCTTGGTCAGGCTGGTCGCGCGCCAGCCGGGGAAGGCGGCGCGGGCGGCCGCGATGGCCCGCTGGGTCTCGGCGGTGTCGGCGAGCGCGACCTCGTGCTGGCGCTCGCCGGTGGCCGGGTTGAAGACGGGGCCGGTGCGCAGGGCGGCGGTCTGCTCGGCGGGCGACTCCTCGCCGGCGATGACGTGTCGGATCAGGGCCACAGGGGTCCTCCTCGGGGTTCGGCCGGACGTTCTGCCCGGCCGGGGCGGTAGGCTTTCCTCCCAATGATCACAGAGCGGGGGCCGGAGGAGCGATGCCAGATCGTCGGGACCACGGAACGGGTCGGACAGTTCGTCCGGAGCGCGCGGAGACCTCGTCGGCCGTGCTGCCGACCGTGCGCGAGGTGCTGCGGCTGGAGCCGGTCGCCCGCGCGCTGCCGGAGGTGCTGACCGGGCGCGAGCGGCTCGACGCGCCGGTGCGCTGGGTGCACGTCGCCGAGACGGCGGAGGCGGCACGGCTCGGCTCGGGCGGGGAGCTCCTGCTGGCCACGGGCGTCGGCTGGCCGTCCGACGACGCGTCGCTGCGACGGCTGGGGCGCGTGCTGATCGAGGCGGACGTCGCCGGGCTCGTGCTCGAGCTCGGCGCGCCGATGCCCGTCCCGCCGCCGGCGCTCGTCGACGAGTTCCGCACCGCCGGGCTTCCGTTCGCGGTGCTACACAGGGAGGCGCGGTTCGTGGCGATCACGGAGGCCGTGCATTCGCGCATCATCGCGGAGCAGATGGGGGCGCTGCGGGCGCGGGACGACATCCACGCCCTCTTCACCGACCTCAGTCTGCGCGGCAGCCCCGCCGACTTCATCGTCGACCAGGCGGCGCGCGTGCTCGGCTGCCCGGTGGTGCTGGAGGACACCAACCATCGGGTGATCGCGGCCGGCGGCGTGGACGCGGCGTCGCGTCCGGGCGGCGGTCCGGAGCTCGCCGACTGGGAGCAGCGGTCGCGCGCCGAGCACCGCTCCGCCGCGTCCGGGTGGACGATCGTGCCGGTGGAGGCGCGCGGGATGCGCTGGGGGCACCTGATCGCGCTGCCGGGGGAGCCGCATCCCGCGGGCCGCTCGAACGTGCTCGAGCAGGCCGCGGTCGCGCTCGCGCTCAGCCGGCTGACGGACCGGGACGACGACGAGTGGACGCGGCGCAGCCACGACGCGCTGCTGGCGGCGCTGCTCGGGCGCCGCTTCGCCGGGGAGGGCGGGGTGACGGCGCGCTTCGAGGCGGCCGGCTTCCCGCTCGGCGGCCGGACGGTGGCCGGCGCGGCGGA
>QKXI01000011.1 GCA_003367665.1 Leifsonia sp. ku-ls
TGATCTGAAGAAGCGGAGCGGCGGGGCTGGTCTGAATCAGTCCGGTCATGCGATTCAGGTTCGCTGCCAGCTGCTCGGTGAGTTCGTGAACGCGACGGGCGAGACGGACGGCCTCTTCCCGAGCGATCACCGCTTCCAAGGGTTCATCCCGTTCCCGCCATCGGGTCACGGTGCTCACTTGCGCTGCGCTGAGAGGTTTGCGGGCATCGATTCCGAGGTCGTTCACGCGAAGCAGCGCAGTGAGCGCGTTGATGTTCATCGTGCGCTCGTGGCTCAGTTGGTCACGCGCGGCGACCAGCGTCCGCAGCGCAGCGCGGGCGCCTTGGCCCTCTCGCGGCGTCCGCAGCTGAGTCTCCTCGAGGCTGAGGGCGGTGGCGGCGATCGTGTGGGCATCCAACGGGTCGGACTTCCCGATTCCGCGGCGGACGCGGGCGTTCATCCGCGGCGCCTCGGCTACCTGATAGCCGGCATTGGTGACCGCGCGGGCCAGGCCGGCGCCATAGCTGCCGACGCCCTCGATCACCCATAACGTCTCGGCGTCACCGCCGGTTCCGCGGCCGGCCCATGCGATCGCTCGGGCGATGCCGGCCGTGCTGGTGGGGAACTGCTGACAACCCAGCTGCTGCCCGGTGCTGGTGTCGATGACGACGTAGGTGTGGGTGCGGGCGTGGCAGTCCACGCCGACGACATACGGGCGGGAGTGCGCAACGATAGTCACAGCGGCCGCCTCCTCTCTCTAGGGGTCCTTCGAACGGCCGCGACGCGGCCGGCGCTGATCCGGGAGGAAATCACTTCGGGGCAACACTGTGAGGGGCCACAACCCTGACGGGGTTGGACAAGCTTCTAATCAAGCCACCGACGTGGGCCGGGCCAACGCCAGCCGCCCCGCCCCGAACGGACAAGTCGACCCGAAGGCACTCTGTCGAGGCCACGTGGAATATGAGTCACGAACCGGGCGAGACGACCAACATCAACCCTGCCAGCCAGTCCCAGACCAGCCAGTCCAAGACTCACAGTGGAATACCGGAGTGAGTGAGCGCAGCGAGCGAAGGAGGATATGCCGCGAAAGCCTCTTGCGCGCAGGTCGCCGACCGTAGAATGCCGCAGGCTTCACGGCAAAAGAACTGGGGCCGAAGGCCTGGAGGGTGCCGCCGTAGGCGGCTCGTCGCGGCCGTTCCATCGGCCGCCGCCGGCGTCCGCCGGCTACTGGGGGAGCGCGAGGGGGCGGGTCCCCCTCGCGGGGCCGACCGGAGGCCGGCCCCGCTGCTGCCCCGTCACCCCGGAATGTCGAGTGACTCGATCGCGTCGATGACGGCGAAGGTGTAGGTTTCCCAGCCGCCGAGCATCTCGATCGCCAGCGACGAGCCGATGATGCTGTCGGTGTCGCGCAGACCGTCGGCCAGCTCGGTCTTGACCTCGTCGCGAACGAATCCGACGACGGCGAAGATGCCGGGGTCATCGTCGTCGTGGAGGTTGTCGGCTCCGCGGAGAACCTTGCCGTCGCTGGTGAAGTCGACGGTGAACTCGCGGACGGTCCCTTGATGCATTGCGGCGCGGTAGGCGGTCATGTCGTTGTCCTTTCGGGTGTGCTGTTCAGGAGCGGCGTCGGGGGGAGCGCTCGGTCATGAGGTCGATGTAGGCGACGGCCGGGAGGATGAAGAGGAAGGTGCCGAGCGCGACCAGGAGGGCGGTGCGGGTGCTCTGGGCCGCTGCGGGGTCGCCTGTGTGGATGAAGTCGATGAAGGAGGTCGCGCCGATGGCGAGAGTGATGATCTCGGCCAGGATGATGGCGGCGTAGCTGGCGCGGAAGACGCGCTGCCGGGTGCTCCGCGTGCGCCGTGCGGCGACGACGATGCGTCGGAGGGCGACGACCTCGCGCCGCGTGACCTGGGTGGCGGGAGTGCTGGTGTTCGTCATGTCGGTTCCCTTCGTGTCGTGAGCCGGGGCTGGGTGCCGAGCGGTCCGCTTCAGAACCCCCACCACGTTTTCTGCCGATTTCGGCCCGAAGGGTCGCTCCACGGAGACCGCAGCCGTCAAGGGTGCGCGCAGCGCATCCCGCAGGGACGCCGGAGGCGCCCTTTACGGCTGCGGGCGGAGTGGAACGCTGGTCCAGCGAAATCGGCGAAAAGATGGTCGCGCCGTAGGCGCTCCATTGCGGGCGCTCCGTCGACCGCGCCGGCGGCCGCCGGCACCAGGGGGAGCGCGAGGGGGCGGGGCCTTCTCGCGGGGCGTCCCAGCGGGACGGCCCTGGGGCGACGACCGGTCAGGCCGCCGCCCCTTCTGTTCAGTCCTCGACCGGCTCGTCGTCCTCGTCGTCGCTCGACTCGACGGGGGCCGGGTCGTCGTTCGGCTCGGCGTACCCGGCGGCGATCCGCTCGACCTCGGTGAGGTGGTATCCCCAGGACTCCAGCGTGAGCAGGTAGGCCTCGTCGGTCTTGTTCGGCTGTCGCCAGGAGAACTCGCTGGTGTGGTTCTCCCGACCCGAGAGGGCGACGGCGAGGTTGACATGCTCGGCTTTCGCCGGGTTGTTCTCGACCAGGGTCGCCGCCTGGTTGCGCTCGTCGTAGCCCTCCAACCCGAGCAGCTTGCCGAGGATGGAGCTGTGCTCGCTGTTGATCACCTCGTAGCGGAAGCGCGTGAGCGTGAAGGCGACGAACGCGTTCGCGTCGGCCGGGAGCTTCTTGCGGTTGACCAGTTCGCTCAGCCACTGCAGGCGGAGCTTGGTGGCGGAGCGCCACATGCGGTTGTACTTGACGACGCGGCGTCGCTCGCGGCGCTGGGCGTCCTTCTCGGCGTCCAGGCGCGCCTCGCGCTCCTCGTCAGTCTCGTCCACGGGGCCGGCGGTCGGGCGTGCCACGCTGGTGCCGATGCGCGGCTTGTGGAGCTCCGGGCTGCTGCACAGCTGGTCCAGGCGGTACCCGGTGTCCTCGGTTCCCCAGACCCGCAGGTAGTAGATCGCTCCGGGGCAGGTGGCGTGCGACTCGGCGTCGAGCGAGGGCCGCTCGTCCGCGTCGACATCGGCGTCGGTGAGGCTCCAGAGCTGGACTCCCGCGTTGTAGGAGCTTGCGATGGTCTTGCCCTCGGCCTGCAGCTTGGCGATCAGCGCCTCGGTGTGCTCATCGAGTTCGCGGCGGTCGCGGAGCTGCTGGGCGATGAATTCCAGTTCCTCCTCTTCGGCGTCCGCGATGGCGCAGAGGGCGTCCTCATCGTCGCCGAACTCGGCGGCATAGAGCGCGCGGTCGAGGGTGAGCTGGTAGGTGTCGATGGCGCGCAGCGCGACCTCGGACTTGGCCACCTTCACTGCCGCGTTGACATCGTCCTTGGACTGGCCGGTGCTGCGTGCGATCTTGGCGACGGAGACGCCTTCGAGGGTGAGCTGCTCGACGGCCTTGACGCGGTCGACCAGGTTGAGGTCTTCGCGGGTGAAGGTGCGGAGCTGGTCCAGGATGCGGTCTGCCTCGCTTCCGCTGTGGTCGCGGAGGCCGAAGACGGCGAGCATCTTCTCGACACCGGCTTCGCGTGCGGCGAGCAGTCGGCGCTGGCCGTCCCAGACGTACACCTCGCCGTTATCGCCGCGTCGCGCGCGGACCGGCTCCTGGACGCCGACCTCGCGGATGGAGTCGGTGAGGGTGTCGAGGCCGTCGAGGCGGGAGCGGACGTTGGGGTCCAGCTGGGCGGTTGCGGTGTCGATCACTTCGATGGTGATCGCGCCCGCCTGGATCAGGGCCGGGAGGTCGGTGTGGGCTTCGTGGGTGTTCATCGTGCGGTATCCTTTCGGGAGTTGGTCGGGCACCAAGGCACTTGCACTGTCTTGGTGCCCGACCTTTTTCTGTTCGATCAGTGGGCGGTGACGGCGACCGGTGTCGGCTCGACCGACGCCTCTCGCCAGGCGGTGACGACGGCGATCTGCTGCTCGGTGGTCAGCGAGGTCGGGGTGCCGTCGGTAGGGTCCACGCCGAGGAACAGGCCGCGACCGTGGATCGGTTCGGACCACTCGGGGTACGCCTTGCGGACCATGGCCGCGAGCAGGTGGTTCCGCTCGGAGCGGTAGGGGCCTTCGTCGTCGATCCAGACCTCGATGCCATCCGCGAAGCGCAGGGCGTACGGCTGTGCCGACTCCACCTGGTCTCGGATTCCGGCGGCCCGCTGCGAGTCGCTGGTGTTGTCCAGCTTCACGGCGCACAGGGTGTTGTCCAGGTCGATTCGGACGCCAGTGATGATCATTCGTTCTCCTTCTCCGTCGATCGTTTTTTGTTGCCATCTCGGCGAGACCTAACCTCTCCGCGGAAGGAGTGGAGGCCATAAGCGGGTTCACTGCGGAGTTGCGGGAAAAGTTTTGACGGATAAGGCGCTTGCGCCCCGACAAAAGTTTTCGTGCAACTCCGCAGCGCCCGGAGGGCGCCCCGTTGGCCGGAGCGACTGGAGCGGATAGGTTCGGGCTGCCGTGAATGGCGGCAAAAGCAAAGAATCAGTGCCGGCCTTGGCCGGCTCCGCTCAGAGATAGGGGTCCGCCGCAGGCGGTCCTCTTCCCGCCCTGGGCTCTGATTGCTGGGCGGCGAGGTCGGCGCCGAACTCGCCCCAACGAGCGGGAGGGCCGCCGCCCCTCGATGGGGCGACCCTCCCGGCGGCGGCCGTCAGGCGGCGAGATCGAATCCGCCCCAGGGGCTTCGGCCTGCGATGTGGCGGGTGGCTCGCGTCGGGCGCTCGGTGCGGATCGGGGCACCGTCGAACTGCCACGCCTCGGGGTAACGGTCGAGCCATTCCTGGCCGCGGTGGCTGCTTTCGCCGCTCTGCAGCTTGATCCGCAGCGTCTCGGGGAGGATCGGAAGCGATCGCCATCCGGGCATTGCGTGGTCGTGCCATGCCTCGACGACGTCGTTCTCGTCGGCGGCGATCGCATGCCAGCTGCACTGTTCGCAGATCCCCTGGTGCATGAGGTCGCCGAGGCAGGTGCACGGGGTCTCCGACTGCCACCGGTGTCCACCGCACAGGTAGCTGTGGCGGAGGTCGGCGGTGAAGGAGACGAGGGTGTGGCCATTGGTGTTGGCGTGCGCTCCGGTGAGGCCGGTGCGGTTCCACATGTGGGAGAGCGGGACGCAGCCGAAGTGTCCTCGCTCGACCTGGTAGCGGCGGAAGGCCGCGTCGAACTGGCTGGGCGCGTAGTAGTCGGTCGTGAACCGCAGGGGCGCACCGTTCCAAGCGGGCATCTGCTGGACGTCGACCTCGCGGATCATCGCGTCGATGTCGAAGGTGAGCTGGCTCACTTGTTGCCCTCCTCGGCCTCGTACCACGTCCACACCCCGGCGCCGATGGCGTAGAGGGTGACGTCGTCGACGTCATGTCCGGTAACCACCTCGGGCTGGTAACCCTGCGACTCCAGATCGGCGCTCTGCAGGATGTAGCCCTGCAGCTCGTCGTTCCATCGCACGAGGGTGCGGTACTCGTCAGGATCCAGTGCCTCCTGTGCGGCGAGGTCGGCCGCGAGCTGGTCCGCGACCTCGCGGGTGAACGACGGGAGGATCCAGCCGTTCCATCGGTGCGCGGCCACGGCGTGGGCGATGTAGACGCCGTCTCCGAAGGTGACTGGGACGTTGTGGCGGGCGGTTTCGGTGGTGTTCATGTCGTCTCCTTGAGGTTGGCGAGGGCCGCAGCGCGGCCCCCGCGAGGGTGAGATGGTCAGATCGAGCGCCAGGCGCCGCTCTCGTCCCGGTACTGGATGGTGACCGCGCCCGCGTTGGGGGCGCCGTAGCAGAAGAGCGGCTGAAACTCCCACTCGACGGGGTCCCACGTCTGCTCGCGCTCGTCCTCGAGGATGCGCCCGTGGTAGTAGACGAACCCGTCGTCGTCGAGCATCCGGAAGGCACGGCCTTCCCCGGCGGCGAGCCGGTCGAGCGTGTCCTGGTGCGCGTCGCTCGGTCCCTGGACGCCGAAGCCGTAGCCCTCCTCGTCCTTCCGGGTGATGACGTCTCGTGTGATGAGGAATGCCATGTGCCGCTCCTTCCGCTTTGGTCCGTGGACCCCTGATCGTTCTTTTGCCGATTTCGGCGCGGAGTGCCGATCCGCGCAGCGGACGGCAGTCAAGGGTGCGCGCAGCGCATCCCGGAGGGACGCCGCAGGCGCCCTTTACGGCCGGCCGTGGAGCGGAACGCTGGGACAGCGAAATCGGCGAAGAAGATGCCGCGCCCGGAGGGCGCTCGTTCGCGGGAGCTCCGTCGAGCGCGCCCGGCGAAGCCGGCGTCGGGAGCGCGAGGGCCGTCCCTCGCCGGCGTCCTGGAAGGCGCCAGCCGCAGCTGAAGGGCTCGTGCCGCGCATAGAGGTAGTGGAGAACGCGCCCGCGCTCTCTCAGCTGGAGTCCCTGGGAACGGGTCGGAGCCGTCCGGTCCCACCTCAGTGGCTCGTGCCGCGCATAGAGGTAGTGAGAGCGCGTCGCGGTCTCCCGGCTCAGCTGGTCAATCCAAGTGCACCTGGAGGCACACCATGCAGCACACCGTTCTCATCAACGAGCCCAACGAGACGGTCACCAAGTTCGGAACCGACATGCGTGAGGTTGAGCGATTCAGCGTCGAGGGAGGGAAGGTGATGGAGGAGTACCTGACCGCGTATTCGCCCGCCGAGGTCTGAGCGAGAGGGGCGGCCCGTTGGGCCGCCCCCGCTCATCGACTGAACCGACTTCCTGCAGGCCGGGTCGGGCCCGTGGCGTGAGGTGAGTTCGGGAGGTGGTTGCCGCTGGCAACACCAGCGTGCGGTTTCGGCGGCACGTCGGGCGTTTGCGCGCGCTCTGTTCCCTCTCTCGCGTCCGCGGCGGCCAGGGCGGCGAGGTCTGCTTCGACGCGATCGAGTCGTTCCTGCGCGGCCTGCAGCTCGTCGGCGTACTTGAAGGGGCGTCCGATGCGCTGCTCGGCTTCCGCGATCGTCTCCTGTGCTTCACCGCGACGCTGCTTCTGCTCATCGAGCAGACGCGGCAGTGAGTTGGCGAGGTTCTCGAGCCGGGTGACCATGCCGGCCATGCCCTTGGTGAAGGAGTCGCGTGTGACGGCGATCGCCGCGACGGGCGCCTCCGACACCTCGGCGACGATCTGTAGCCCGAGAGTGCTGTACTGCGCTCGAGCGTTGATCGTGTACCCGCCGATCTCGGCCATCGTGCCCAGCTTGCGGTCGGTGTAGGACGGCAGCGAGGTGATGTAGTTGCGGTTCGCCCAGCTCTGCAGAGCGTCGGCTGCATCCGTGCGCTTGGTGACGGCGCGCCCGTCGATGATGGCCGCGAAGTTGTCGCCGTCCGTCGGGCGTCCCTTGGGGATCGCCGCCTCGAGTTCGGAGATATTCCTGTCGATGGCGTCGAGCCGACCGGTTGCCGACTTCTTCTGGTCGATCATGTTGCGCTGGCTGCGGGAGTGCGCCCGATTCAGGCGCTGCAGCTTGGCGACCTCATCGCGGGCGAGCGCCTGCTCGAGCAGGAGCGGGTTGCCGCTGGAGAGCGCCTTCGTCTCGGCCGCGGAAAGGGCGACGTCGCCAATGTCGTCCATCTCGCGCACGTCGAGCTTGCCGCGCATGATCTGGGCGATGAACTTCGCCTTCCGTTCAACGGCTTGCCACATGTAGGCGTCGAACGAACCCTCGACCACGTACCGGTGGATCTCCACCTCGCTGTTCTGGTTGCCCTGTCGGACGATCCGGCCGTCGCGCTGCTGGATATCGGCCGGGCGCCAGGGGCAGTCGACGTGGTGGAGTGCGATCGCGCGTGCCTGGACGTTCGTTCCGACGCCCATCTTCTGGGTGGATCCGAGGAGGACCGCCACGTGGCCGGCGCGGGCGGCGGCGAAGAGGCGTCCCTTCTCGGCGTCGTTCTTCGCCTGGTGGATGAACCGCACCTGGTCGGCGGGCATCCCGCCGGCGACCAGCAGCGACTTGAGCTCGTTGTAGGCGTCCCAGCGCTGCGGGTCCGGCGTCCCGAGGTCGCTGAAGACCAGCTGCAGCGCGCCGGGCACTTCGGAGAGCTGCCCGCTGACGGTGTCGGTGTAGCGGTTGCTGCGGTTGGCCTCCCAGATGGTGAGGATCTGCGAGGCGACAGCGGTGAGCTTGTTCTGGTCGGTTTGCTCATCGAAGCCCACCATGCGCATGTCGAGCGCGGCCTTCCGTCCATCGGTGGAGATTTTGAGCATGTTGTCGACCTCGGGCTTGACCATCTTGTTGGCCACCTTGTCGGCGCGCTCGGCGATGTTCTCGATGTAGCGCTGCAGCAGCGGGGTGGGCGCCAGCACGTGCGTGACGGGCAGCCGCTGCCCGTCAGGGCGTTCGCGGAGGTCCGGGGTCGGGAGGTTGAGGTCCTCCGCGGTCTTCACATCGGCGAAGACGTGCCACATGCGCAGCATCTCGGGGACGTTCTGGAACTTGGCGAACCTGGTCTTCAGGCGGAAGTTGCCGCCGCCGGTGGGTGCCATCTCCATCTCGGTCACGGTCTGGCCGAAGGTGGCGGCCCAGGCGTCGAAGTTGTGGACGCCGGCGTCGCGCAGCAGGTCCGGGCGCAGGTACCGCTGCATGACGTGGGCCTCGGTGACGCTGTTGGCGATCGGCGTGGCCGTGGCGAGGGTGGCGACGCGGCCGCCGTGGCGGTGGCGGAGGTACTCGAGCTTCATGTGCAGGTCGGTGGCCTTGCCAGCGCCGGCGATGGATGCACCGTCGATGTTGGAGTCCGTGGACAGGTTCTTGTACTCGTGAGCCTCGTCGACGATGACGTAGTCGATGCCGGTCGAGTCGAAGGTGATGCCCGGATCCCGGGGGCGGTCGATCATCGCCTTCTGCTTCTCCTCCAGCCGCAGCAGCTTCTTCTCCAGCTGCTTGGTGGTGAGGCGATCCTCGGCCTGCGAGCTTTCTACGACGGCGCGCAGCTCGTCGACGGCGCTCTGGATGTACTCCTGCTCGAAGTCGGGCGAGACAGGCAGGCGCTCGAACGCGGTGCGGGTGGCGATGATGGCGTCCCAGTCATTGGCCGCTGCGCGGGCGACGAACAGGCGGCGCTTGTCGCCGGTGAGGTCGTCACTGGATGCGGCGAGGATGCGTGCCTGGGGGTAGATCTGAAGCCACTCGCGAGCGAACTGCTCCAGCATGTGGTTCGGGACGACGACGACGGGCTTGGTGATGAGCCCCATTCGCTTGAGCTCGGTGGCGCCCATGACCATCTCGGCGGTCTTGCCGGCTCCCACTTCGTGGAAGAGACCGACCGCGGGCTCGGCGATCATGCGCGCGACGGCCGCCCGCTGGTGAGCGCGCGGGTTGAACGTGGCGGACATGCCGGGGAAAGTGAGGTAGTCGCCGGCGTCGGTGTAGTCGCGCAGCACGATCGAGTTGAAGCGGCGGTTGTACTCTTCCGTGAGCCGGGCTGCGCGGTCGGAGTCCTCCCAGACCCATTCGGAGAAGCGCTCCTGCATCTTCTCGGCCTTCTCGGTCGCCGCCTGCGTCTCCAGCGGATTCAGCACTCGGCGGGTGCCTTCGGAGGTCTTGATCTCGTCGTAGACGGTCAGGCTGCGCTGCTCGAGTACGGCCGCGGCGATGTCGGGCGCCGGCCGTCGGGTGGTGCCCCATTCGTCGGTGGCGAGAATCCCCTGCCGTTTCCCGCGGACGTCCCAGGTGCCTGGCAGCGGGTTCTCGACGGTCAGGGATGGGTCGCGCAGGATCTCTTGCAGGAACTCGAGGTGCGTGCGCTCGTCGATCCACACGGCGCCCATACGGGCCTGGATGTCCTCCATGGTGAGTGGTGCGGGGATCACCTTCTCGAGTGCTTCAACGTTGGGACGGAAGGCGGGATCCTCGGCGGCGGCCTGGCGGGCGGCGTCGAGCTTGACCCGGACGTCGCCGGAGAGGTACTCGGCGGCGGCGACCAGTTCGTGGCTTACCGGGTCGTCGTAGACGAGGGAACCGAGCGCTGCGCGCGCTTCCGCCTCTTCTTCACCGAGCAGGTGGGCGATGGTGGGCAGGTCGATGCGGCCCAGACGGTCGAGGCTGACGGCGATCGCCTCGGCTGGGGTATCGACTCCCTGGACGTCGGGCCGAGTGCTCACGACGCGCTGGGTCAGGATCGCGGCGGGCTGTGCGATCTGCTTCTCTTCGTCGAACAGCTCGAGCGCCATGACGACGGGGCCGAACGGGTCGGAGCGGAGGATGCGTGTGGCGGTCGGGGAGACCCGCGCCAGGGTCTCTTCTCCGGTCTCCGGGTCGACGCGACCGGTGTTGCGGAGGGTGAAGCGGTTGAGCGGCCCGTACTTGGCCGTGTAGGCGTCGTACTGCGAACGCAGGTCGCTGCGTGCGGCCGCGAGGTCTGCGGTCTCCTCGCGGGTTGCTGCCTCAGTCTCCAGTAGCTGCTTCGCGGTGTCGCGGAGTCGCAGCAGGTGCCGCAGCTCGACGGAGACCGTCTTCGGGACCTTCAGCGGGCGCAGGCTGCCGCGCTCGACGGTCGTGAACGTGTTATCCGGCTGCGCCAGGATGGTGCCGTCCCAGAGCGTGGCGTCGGCGGGCCGGTAGGCCGCGAGCTGCGCCTCGGAGCGCTCGGAGCGAGGGGTCATCAGCTGGCCGTTGTGTCGGGCGTCGGCGACGACGCTGTCCAGAGCGCGCTGCAGTCGTTCGGGCACGGTCGCCAGATCCGACGTCACGTGGAGGGTGTCGTTGCCGAACATGCCGGTGCCGACGCTCAGCTCACCGAGGATGTGCTCAGGGCGGGTGTCAAAGTACGCGTTGATCTTGACGACGCTCTCGCCCACCTTGTGGGCGGAGACGGTCTCCCAGATGTCGGAGCGGGGCGGCTCGCCGACCTCGCGGCGACGGAAGATGAGGAGGTCGGTGACGACCTCGGTGCCGGCGGTGCGTCGGTGGGCTCCGGTGGGCAGCCGGACGGCGCCGACCAGGTCGGCCAGCTTGTTCATCTCGCGGCGCGCGGCGGGGTTCTGCGCGTCCATCGTGTATGAGCTGGTGAGGACCGCAACCAAGCCTCCGGGTCGCGTGAGCGCGAGGGACTTGATGATGAAGTGGTTGTGCAGCGAGTGACGGCCCGCGTTGTGGATCGGGTCGTGGAGCTGGACGTTCCCGAAGGGGACGTTTCCGACTGCGGCGTCGAAGTAGCCCTCGGGAAGCTTCGTGTCAGCGAACGACTCGGCGCGGATCTCCGCGCCCGGGTAGAGCGCAGCGGCGATGGTGGCGCTGGTCTGGTCGAGCTCGACGCCGACCATCCGCGCGTCCACGGGTGCCATCCCGATGAAGGTGCCGGATCCCGCGCCGGGCTCGAGCACCGTGCCGCCCTGGAATCCGAGAGTGCGCATGGTCGACCAGATCGCCTGGACGTACGTGGTGTCCGTGTAGTGGGCGTTGATCGTCGTGCGGCGGGCCTGGGAGTACGCCTCCTCGGAGAGAAGCGACTGCAGGAGGGCACGTTCGGTCGACCAGTTCGCCTTGCTCTCGTCGAAGACGTCGGGGACGGCTCCCCAGGAGGAGAACCGCGACAGAATGAGCTGCTCGTCGGGGGTGGCCGGTCGACCCTCGCTAGCGAGCCGGTCGGCGACGCGAATGGCGTCGACGTTGGCGTCAAAGCGTGCCTTCGCGCCGCTCGGGGTGAGGTAGTCGCCGGCGTGCGGACGGAACGCTACTGGGGCGTGCTCGCCTTCCACCGAGCGAACCGTGCCGCCTCCGACTGCTGCAAGGTCTCGGTGCTGTTCAACAGGAACGTGTACGGCTGCTCCTGCTCCACCAGGTGTTGCAGGAACGTGCGATCCAGCATCCACTCCTCCGAGACCATCTCGATCGGCTTCGCCCAGTCGGCTCCGTCCCTGGTCGCTTCCGCCCAGTCCGCCAGCGAGTCCAGCGACGGTTGCGTTGCCGCCCAGTTCTCCCGCGCCTCCGCGTCCGTCTGCTCGGGCTGGACGGTCACCAGGTTCTCCCAGGCCACTTCCTCCGCCTGCTTCCGGGCGGCGTTCAACCGTCCGACCTTCTCCAGGTAGCTCTCGCCCTCCACGTCCGGACCGGCCAGGGTCTGCTGCAGTTGGTCGACGACCGTCAACATCTCCTCGCCCAGCTCCGTGAAGTACGTCTCTGGATCCTCGATCTGCCGATACTGCGTCGGGGCTACCCTCCGCCAGTGCTCCTCGATCCGCGTCCCGTACTGATTCATCCGTTTCTCCTGCCGTTTGCTTGAAGAATTCGTCAAAGCTCAACTGGCCATCGACCAGCGCCGTCTCGGTGCTGCTCGGTGCCGCCTCGCGTGCGTCGGTGACGCGTGCATCGGCGGCCTCTTCGGCCAATCCCCACAGGTCCAGTTCGACCTGGTCGTTGGGGGTGGTCTTCTTGGGTCGTCGGCCAGCCATTCACTCGCTCCTCGTTGTCAGCTTCGTGGCCGACGTTAACAGAATCGAGTGGCTTTTAACAGACCCACTTTCTAGGGAAATCCCTGATTAGGACCGGTTTTTACGCTTAGCACCCCCCTTATGCAGCCACCCTCGCGCCGCACGCATCAGTCGACTTCCAGGTAGCCGATCGGGCCTCCAGATGAGGTACGGATTCGGGACGCCATGATGGTTCGAACGTCGCTTTCGGACAGTGCAGGGGAGGCCCGGACGTCCAACTTGAGATTGTCGTCGAGCCGAGCCAGCAGGGCGCCGGCGAAGCGGTGGCGATCGAACTCTTCGTCGCCAAAGCGGCGATGGTCGACGTGTTCGTGAAGGAGATAGAGGGCCACCGGGAACTCGGCAATCGTCACCGCGAACAGTTCGTTGGAGAGGACGCGGGCGGGCTTGCAGCGCCACCACCGCAGGGAAGCGTCTTCCAGCTCGACGTCGGTCATGGCGACGTCGAAGCCGAGCCACCTGCGTGGGTCTGTCGGATAGACCGGCGGCGACGGCTCTTTGCTGTCCGTGCGCAGGACGGTCAGCTCGCCGCTGTCGAGACCCAGGAACGGGCGACCCTCCCAGCGTGCTACGTCGGCGTCGGTGGGCGCCTGGGGGAGCAGCCCGCAACGCATCATCTTGCGCAGCCCTCCGGAGGCGTTCACGTCCAGTCGGCGGGCAGCTTCCGCCCGGGTCACCAGCCTTGTCGGGTCAGCGTCGGACGAATTGCGCGGCGGCCTGATCGTAGGAATGGGCACTCGCTCCTCCTTGCCTTACACAACGCACGGTCGTGCGTTGTGTAAGGCACGGTAGCAGAAACGACGAATCGGCGCATTTGGAGCCAGCCGTCAACGCGCGAGGACAGTCGCCATCTCTGCCCAGTGGGTCGTCGCGCGCGGCGAGAGCATCTCGCGGCGCATCTCGAAGCCGGCGCCGAGGCGCATCCCGGCCATGCCGAGGCCGATCACTGCTTCGCCATGGCGACGGTGGACCTTGTCCAGCAGCTCACCGACGCCGCGGTGGTCGTAGCTCGGCTGGAACATCGGCAGGAACGAGTGCGAGCTGGCGGCAGAGAGGTCGTTCAGCATCACGCCCGCTCGCACGTACTTGACCCCCGGCCGTAGCTTCTCGCGGAGGCTCTCGGCGGCCGCCTTGGCGATCGCCACCGGATCATCGGTTGGCATGGCGAACGCCGCCTGGCCCCAGGCGGAGACGTAGTCGTCGCCGTAGGGCGAGGACGCCGCGAACGCGGAGACGAGACCGGCCACGGACTTCTCCCGTCGCATGCGCGCCGTGGCGCGCTGCGCGTAGACCGAGAGCACGTGCTCGACGGTCGCGGGATCGGTGACCGGGTGGCCGAACATCCGGGAGGCGATGATCTGCTGCTTGGTGGCGCGGACGGGCTCGATCTCGATGCAGGGGATCCCGTTGAGCTCGTAGACGATCCGCTGTACGACGACGCCGAACGCCTTCTTGATCACCGCCGGGTCGGCGTTCTTCAGATCGAGCATCGTGTGGATGTTCCGCTCGGCGAGCCGGCGCTCGAGGCGGCCGGCGATACCCCAGGTCTCGCTGGTCGGGTAGGAGGCGAGGATGCGCTCCTGCTGCTCGGTCGAGTAGCTGGTCCAGTCGCAGACGCCGTTGAGTCGGGCGTTCTTCTTCGCCCCGTGGTTCGCCAACTTCGCCAGGACTCGTGTGGGCCCGAAGCCGACGGAGACGGGCAGGCCGACGTTGCGTCGGACGACCCGTCGAATCTCGCGCCCGAGCGCGGTGAGGTCCTCGCGCTTCTCGTTGATCTCGAGGAAGCTCTCGTCGATCGAGTACTCGAAGGCAGAGGCCGCGTAGCGGCCGACCAGCTCATGCATTCGGTGGCTCAAGTCGCCGTACAGCTCGTAATTGCTGGATTTTGCAATCCAGTCGAAGCGTTTCGCGGCACCCTTGATCTTGAACCACGGGGTGCCCATTTCGATGCCGAGCGCCTTCGCTTCGGCAGACCTCGAGACCACTGCGCCGTCATTATTGGACAACACGAGCAGGACCCGGTTCTCCAACTTCGGGTCAAAGACTCTCTCCGCGGAGCAGTAGAAGTTGTTGCAATCGACGAGGCACGTGATCATCGGTGACGGTGGATGTTGAAGGTGACGACGCCCCGCACGACCATCTCGGTCTCGCCCTCCAGAGGGATGGATCGGAACGCAGGGTTCTCCGCACGGAGGATCCATCCTCCGGAGGAGCGGGCGAGACGCTTGAGCGTGAGCTCGCCGTCGACGATCGCGACGACGACGTCGCCGATGCCCGGCTCGATGCTTCGGTCGACGAGGATCTGGTCGCCGTCGAAGATCCCGGCGCCGATCATCGAGTCGCCGGCCACGTTCAGGATGAAGGTCGACGTGCGATCGAGGATGAGATTCTCGTTGAGGTCGATGGGACCCCGATACCAGTCGGCGGCCGGGCTCGGGAACCCCGCGGACACGGCAGCCGCGACTGGGGTGAGAACGCCGCCTGGTGGCGCCAGCTCGTCGACCCGACCGAGGACCTGCAGCACGGCGACTCCATCTTTGAACACTCGAACGTTTGTTCGATACTGGGGAGTGTACGTCGCACCATCGACACGTCAAAAGTGGACAGCCGCGGGCTTGTCTGCATCACGCCACAGGGAGGTCAGGATGCACGTGCTACGGCCGGGGGAGCGCGTCTGGCTCGTGCTCGACGACTCTCTGAAAATCCGGTTCCAAATCGAGTACCGGCTCGCGGTGCGCAAGGACACGCACGAGTCGCTCATGATGTACCGCGTCGATCACTGGGTGCTTCAGCGCGATCAGCGCTGGCCCCTCGTCTTCTGCGATGAGTTGTCGCAAGCCCTCGACGCCTGCGCCTTGGCGCTGGGGATGCCGAACTTCCTCACTCCGGCAACGGCCCCAGACGGCTCGATCGTGACTCCCGAAGAGCAGCGTGCCCGGTGGCGGGCAGGGTTGGATCCGCGGACTGGGCGGCCGCGGACGCCGGCGAGGTCGTAGCGTTCGCTGGCCGCATTGCTAGCCGGCCTGTGTCGGGCGCTCGCGGAGCCAGTCGAGGAGGCCGCAGAGCACTGCGCCACCGATCGCGACCACGGCGATCCAATGCGCGACCGTGAGGTAGACCGGGACGAGGACCGCTGTAGAGATCCGCTCTGCCAGTTGGGCAGGAGCGTGCGAGTCAGGAGAGGTACGCCGAAGCCCATGGCGACTGCGAGCAGGAGGAGGCCGGGCCAGTCGAGCTCGTCGACGCCGAAGAGTGTCGCTCGCTTGGTCTGATTCTTGGCCACGGTCTGACCATAGCTCTCGCCGTCGCTGCCACCTCGATCCGCCGGCCTTGCCTTCTCAACGGAATTCGTGTCCTCCTCGATCCCTGCGGTGTCAGGCGCAGGGGCCGGGGGTGCGGGGATCGGTCCCCGCTGGTCGGTGGGCGGCCGCGTCACAGCGTGCTCACGATGAACGTCACGTCGCCGATTTCTACGGTGCTGCCAGCCTCGACCTCGTACCGGCGCCCGGGGTCGCAGATCCGGCCGACGCCGTGCGGGGTGACAAGGACTGTTCCATTGGAGGACCACCGGTCTGAGATCCAGAGGGTTCCGTTCTCGATGCCCAGCTCGAGGTGGGTCTTCGATACCGAGCGCTCGGGATCGGAGACGGTGATGAGGCGGGGCGACTCGTCACCGGGCTGCGGTGTCGGTCGTCGACCGAGGATCGAGTGGCCGACCACCTGGTGATCCTCGCCGTTGCTGAACGTGAGTCGGAATCGCGCGCGCGGGGCGCGCACGACGATGCGGGTCTGGTCGACCCCATCTGCGAGCGTGGTAGGGGTTGGCTCGGGCAGTGCAGGCGGCACGAATGCCGCCTGCTGTGGTTCTGGAAGTGCAGGTTCAGGTGACCGTCCCCGTGAAGTCTGGCCCGGCTCGACGTCGGGGATGGGAGTCGCTTCTGGTACCGGGTCCAGGCTGAGCAGGGCGGCTGCACCAGCGGTGTGCGCCGTGGCTCGCTTGGGGAGTGCGGTGACGTTCGATGGACGAGACTTCGATGCACGGGAGACTCGGGCGGGTCGGGATTGGATTGGGGGAGGCGAGCCGATGGGCGCCTCATCGGCTGTCTCGATGGGCTGCTCATCGGCCTCAGCGACGGGAGCGTCGTCATCCTCGGCACGCAGTTCGAGCCGGGTGGTGGCGGCGGCGTCGCCTTCTGCCGCACGAGTGAGGAGGACCGCGCTGCCGCACTCGATGCAGCTGCGGGCGGCGGGTGAGAGTTGGCTGCCGCAGACTCGGCAGTTCATCGGCGTGCTCCGTGGCCGACCCGGGCGAAGAGCCCCAGCGAGGGGTGCTCGTGACGCCAGTTCTCGTTGTTCAGGTGCACGGCGGGAGAGTCGACGTGTGACCAGACTTCGTGATGGATCTGGTCGAAGATGCCGCGCGCTGCAGCGTTGCCGGGTGCCGGGAACGAGATATCGCTGCGGAGCTGCACTTCGACCTGCGCGACGGTAAGCCCCGTCTCGGTTGCGATCTCCTCGTGGGTCATGTGTCGGCTGAGCTGCTTTACAGCGTTGCGGAGGGCGAGGTCGCACGCCTGTCGACTGGCCCGTCGGAGGACCGCCGCCCGTCGTGCTGCCTCGACCAGGTCCTGAGGGTCTAGTGCGTTCATCGTCCCGCCTTTCGCTATAGGAGCCGTTGGGCCGTGTCGCTGGTTCTTGTCGGCGACCCCCCGAAAGCGGCGCGCAGACTTTCGGCGGGGCCGGCCTGGAGCTGGCGGTTCTCGCGGCGTACGGTGCGGGCATGCCTAGAGGAGACGTTGAGACCTTCCACGAGAACGGTGCCTGGCACAACCGCATCGAGGGCACTGGTGAGAGCGTGGGCCGCGCCCACAGCAAGCGCGAGGATGCCGTCGCCGAGGGGCGCGCGGAAGCGGAGAGGCGCAAGGTAGAGCACATCGTGCACAACCTGGATGGGCGGATCGGTGACCGATCCAGCCATGGGAACGACCCTCGCAACATCCCGGGCTGACCGTAGCGACGGTGGTCCGATCTAGCCTGGATGCATGCACATTCGGGGCCTGATCCAATCCAACGTGGTCGACGAAATCACCGCCGAGGCCGACGATGCTCAGTCGGCGCGCGCGCTTATCGAGGCGCAGGTGCCCGACGGGTACGAGCTGATCCAGGTTCATAACTCGATGCCGCGGGGCGGCCGGGTCATTGCGACCGGACGCATCCGTAGCGCCGCCACTCGGGAGCTCGATGCCGAGGGCCAGGATTACCGGAGCGCACGCGAGGCTCTGGAGGCGTCCATCCCCTCCGATCACCGTCTGCTGTACGTGCTCTCCGTCGACTGAGCGGGGCCCGCCCGGGAGCGGAACTCAAGAAGAGCGGCCGTTAGTCCTTGCTCTGACGCGCCTCAAACTTGCGGCGGCCCACCTCGACCAGCGCGAAGCCCACCGCCAATGGCACTGCGCCGATCGCGGCTGCGATCAACACGTCGGACGATGAGAGCGCGCCGACTGCGATGTTCCGGGCCAGGGCGTAGCCGAAGCCGAGAGCGACGCCGACGACGAGGCCAGCGTAGGCGAATGCCCACCATCCGGAGTCTTCAGGTAGCTCGACGGTTTCCTTCTTCGATCGCAGCACGGCTGGATCCTTTCACGAGGGGCGGACATTGCGGTGCGGCATTGCCCAGACGGCAAGACGCCTAGATGACGGTCAGAGACTTGAGCGTGGGCGGGCCGGCCACGACCATGCCGGACGCTTCGCAGGCCTCCGGTCCGGTCATGTGGCGCGCCTCAGCGAAGCGTGGGCCAGGAGAGCCGGCGCTGCCGAACAGGGCCAGCGCCGTCACGCTTCCGGTGGTGTAGGCGGAGGCGTAGTAGATCCCCTCGAACGAGTTCGCCTGGATGGTCTCCGCCCACTGCTGCGGGATCGCGTAATCCTCCATGGTGACCAGCTCGCGTACGATCCCGAATCGAACCGCGCGCTCGGAGCTGACCGCAGCGCACTTGTAGTCGACCGGTGCCGCCATGGTCGAGACCTGGAAGGAGTCGGCCAGCGCTCGCGAGACGACATTCGACGCGCTCACGGCGTCTCGGACCTTCTCGCGCACCGCGGTCTCGACCTTGGTCGCTGCGTAGCAGGTTCCCGACGGGGCCGGGAGGTTGAAGCGGCCGTTGCGGCTGCTGTCGAACCACCATGCGCCGCGCGCTGTGTTGTGCGCCCGGTACATCTGGGTCTCTGCGGACACAGTGTGTCGCGGCATCCTGCGGTAATCCTGCCCCGGGACCGGCGCCCCCTGAGTGGCGGTCACGCGGCCCAGCTCGCAGCCGTGCGCTCAGCAGCCTTCACGACCGCCTCGACCTCGCCGGCGATCAACCGGTCGATGTTCCGCCGGTTTCGGCTCGCCCCGTCCTCGGACGCTTGGTCAGGGACCGCAGTGTTCAGCCACTGCGCCCAGGTCCACTCGTCGTCGATGCCGCGTCGAAGCTCGCTGAGCACATCACGCATGCCGGGAACGATCGCGCCGTTCACGACCTGGAACGCCGGGTACACCGTCTGGCCGTCCGCGGTGCGCAGCCGCAGCAGCCTCAACTCGGCGACGGCCTTGGAGACGGCCGCGCGGCCGCGTCTCAGCTCCTTCTGCAGCGATCCGCTGGTGTAGCAGGGTCCAACGATTTCCGCCCACGGGCTCGTCGCGATCGGCAGCCGCTCTACGACCTGCTCGGCGATCTCGTCGGCGTCGCCGAGGTTGGTCAGTTCTTCGCCACGGTCGACGCGCTCGAGAAGTCGCGCACGGACCGCGGCCACGATATCGTCCACCGCGTGCTCCTGCGCCTGGCGCGGCCCGGCCGTCCGCCGGCGACGACGTTCTGGTGCTGCAGTGCTCATGGGTGACCTCCCGTGTCAACTATGTCAACCAATTCTTCAGCAAGATGTCAACCATGTCAACCGACATTTACTCACGAGAAACGGCAAGAGCGACAGTCGCGGGGAGCGAGGTGAGGAGCGGAGCCGCGCGACGATGCAGTCCAGCAACCTCAGCGTGACAGCGCCGTCCAGTGCGCCATTAACTCCTCTCTCATCGCCGCCGCACCGTACGCCGCCGGCAGTAGAGATGCCGATAGGGCGACAACCGCCTCGAGCATCGGCTCGCATGTCAGTCGAATACAGGTGCGCGAACCAGAACGCGAATACCTCGCTGGGTCCCTCACAGGTCTACTGGATACGCTGAGTCCCGAAAGAGGAGGTCGGAATGAGCGGGATACTCCGCGGAGTTCGCGTCGTACCGATCTTTCTGCTCCTTCTCGTCGCCGCGATGATCGCCGGCATCGGCTTTGGCCACTCTTCTGACGCGGCACACGTGGGCGCCACCGCCTCATGCTCACAGCAGGTGAGTGTAGGCGACACATGCCCCGAACACAGCGATGCTGAATTTTGTGCGGCGCTGTGCGCGACAGCTGGCACCGCGACCCCGGTCGCCGATTTGACGGCAGCGCTCGGCGAGCAATTTGCTGTCGCACAGCCGGTGCCGGCCGCGGTCGCTGTTCAGAAACAACCTTCGCCGGCCGTGCCGCCGCCACTACACCTGCTGGGCGTACTTCGCATCTGAGCACCATCCGTTCCGCGATTCTGCGTGTGCGCGCCCACGTTCGGCGAGCCACGATCTTGACGGTTTGTGAGGGTGAAGATGGACGACTTTTGGACGAACGCTCTATGGTCTCTAACCCCGACGGTGTTGGTGGGGTCGATTTTCTGGTTCGTGCTGCGCTCGATATTTCGTGCCGACCGCCGCGAACGTGAGGCTTATGCACGCGAAGAACAGCGGCAACGTGCGCAACGCATGACTGCGGATCTGACGCAGCCTCCTAAAAAGGACGTGTCGTGACTGACGCAAGCTCTACGCGGACGGTGGGAACGCGTGCTGCAGTTCTCGCGGTTGCCACTCTTGCCATACCTGCCCTTGTCGCGGCGCTCGTTCTGTCGTTGCTGACGATCGCGCCTGACGGATCGGTCTTCGATCCGGGGCCGGTCGTCACGTACGGGCTACCGGCCGTCAAAGTGGTCGTGGACCTGGCAGCAGCTGCGACGATCGGAGTCTTGGTCGTTGCAGCCTTCTGTGTACCGGTCGGGTTGAGATCGTGGAACAGGCTCCTCGATATTGCGCCCTGGTGTTCTGGCTGTTGGCTTGTTGCGAGTTGCGTGGCGGCTGTGATGACCTCGATCAGTCTGACGGGGCCGGTCGAGGTCAACATGCTCGGCTCTAGCCTCGCTCAGTTTTTCACGCAGATCGCGGTTGGCCAGGGATGGTTCGCAACGATCCTGATGACCGCGGTGATCAGTGTCCTGACTTTCGCAGCCCGTGGGCAGGGAGGTGTCGCGGCAGCGTTGCTGCTGGCGTTCATTGCACTGGTTCCGCTGGCCTTGCAGGGGCATGCCGCGGGCGCCGGGAACCATGTCACGGCGACGATCGCGCTGTGGCTGCACGTCGCGGGAGCTGCGGTATGGGTTGGAGGTCTGGCCGCTGTGACCTATGCCGCGGCTTTCGACGAGCGCTCATGGGTTGCGTTGGTGCGACGTTATTCGGCGATCGCGCTTGCAGGATTATGCGCGGTGACCATTTCCGGAATGGCAGGTGCCCTCGTCCGACTGTCGCAACCGGCGCAACTGTTGACAACAGACTATGGTCGGCTGCTGTCGTTGAAGCTTGTCGCACTGCTGCTTCTGGTCGGCTTGGGATGGCTGCAGCGAACCTGGGTGATTCGACGATTCGACTCCGCGGTTGTGCCCGGGCTGCAGCGCCGGCTCGCTTTCGGATCGCTCGCGCTCTGGGAGCTTCTGGTGATGGGCGTAGCGATGGGCGCAGGAGCCACCTTGTCTCGGACGGAAACCCCCGGTGGTCAGATCCTCTTAGCGACGAAGGCTGAGCAGCTAACCGGCGACCGGGTTCCCTATGCGCCGGGTGTCGCCCGGTTCCTTGACACATGGGTATTTGACGCCGCAGCGGTGTTCGGTGTGCTTCTTGGCCTCGGTGCTTACCTCTACGGTGTATGCGCTGCACGGCGACACGGTGGGTGGCCGCGGTCGCGGACAACCGCTGCGGTGCTAGCTGCCGTCGTCATCCTGTTCGCGTTCTGTTCGCTCCCCGGAGCGTATGCGACGTTTTCGTTCGCGGCGTACGCGGCGATGCTATTGCTGGGCGGAATGTTGGCAGCGGTTTTGGTTGTGGCCGCGCGGCCAGCACGGCTACTCCACATCGTCGTGGGACTGCGTGGGGATGGCAGCCTCGGTGCTCGCGAGTGGACAACCTGGATGCTGGGGGGCCGAGCTTTGACGGTGTCGTTACGGGCGCCGTGGTTGTCGGCTGCTGCGCTGGTTGCTCTGCTCGCCGCAGTGGTGTTGTCGCCCTGGTTGGGTTGGGCGGTACAGGACCCGGTGGGCCGCGTGCTCACCACGTTATTGCTGTTCGGGGTGACGTCACTCTTCGCGGTGTCTGTGTTGCGTACCGCCGGTGGAGGTCAACGGTTGATGACTCAGGCGGTCGGGATCGCGATGGCGGTGGTCTTGGCGGTGGGCTTGATCGCGGTCGTCGTCGCCTTCCTCCCCGGGGGTGTGCTTCCGGCGTGGTACGGAGTGACAATGCCAGCGCTAGGCGTGACACCTGCGGTTGATCAACTCATCGGGGCCGTGCTGCTGTGGGCTATCGCCGCCGTCGCCGTGTTTGCGCTTCTGTTGGTCTTGGGTCGGCGGGTTATTGAATCCCGGTCGGAGGGGCCGGGGGAGGAGCAGGCCTGAGATGGATGGGCCCGCCTACTTGCCCGATCGGGAGCCGAGCTTGGAGCTTTTCCTGGCGTGGGCTCCACAACCGATCCCACTTTTCCCGATGGTGGGTATCCTGCTCGCTCTCGGATACCTGTGCGGTGTGATGCTGTTGTTGCGTCGTCGTATCGTTTGGCCGTGGTGGCGGACCATCCTCTTCATCACCGGTTGCGGAGTTCTGGTTGCATTGACCGGCACAGCGCTGGAGGGTTACGGCTACCGGATGTTCTCGGTGTTCATGTTTCAGCAGCTCACGCTGATGATGGCGATTCCACCGCTGCTGATTCTGGGAGCGCCGGGTACGCTTCTGCTGAAGGCGGCGCCTTCGAGAGGGCGGTGGCGTTTCGTTCGGCAGTTCGCCCTGACTGGTCTGCGTTCCCGGTTTGCGCGCTTGTTGCTGCATCCGGGCTTCATGGTGCCGCTGTTTCTGATGGTGTTCTATGGCCTCTATTTCAGCGGCATCGCGTCGACGCTGCTGGGATCCGTGGCCGGCCACCTGTCGCTCGAGGCGGTGTTCCTGGGCGCTGGCATTCTGTTCACTCTGCCGTTGATTTCCCCAGATCCACTGCCACGTCGCCAGTCGCATTTTGGCCGTCTGCTGGACATGTTCATCGAGATGCCGCTTCACGCGTTCTTTGGGGTGATCGCGATGATGGCGACCATCCCGCTGGTGAGCTTCTTCGCGCGGCCACCGGCGGCCTGGAACATCGATGCCGTGGCCGATCAGCGTATCGCGGGCGCGCTGGCGTGGTCGTACGGTGAATTGCCATCGCTGATCATTGTGCTGATCCTGCTGTTCGCGTGGGCGTCTGATGACACCCGCCGGGCAGAGGCTGCCGACCGGCGCAAGGATAGGGAAGGCGATCTAGAACTCGAAGCCTATAACGCGTGGCTATCGCGGCTGGGTCGTCGCTGAGCGAGAAGGTTACGGTTTGCTGGCGCGTCGACGATTGAGTTCAATGGCAAGCCAGAGACCGCCGCCGGCGAGGATCAACACGGCGATGATGATGACGATGACCAGCGCGATCGGCGTGCCGGATGACGCGTTCGCCGCGGTCGGGGCTGCTGTGGGCGAAGAGGCGGGTGAGGTGGTCGGCGTCGCGGAGGGGGTCGGTGCCGTGGTGACGCTGGGGGTAGCTGGGATAGGTCCGGCGTAGTTGAAGGTGTAGCTGCCGTCGATTGGATGACCGTCGGCGGAAACGGTGCGCCAGGAGACGGTGTATTCGCCTTGATCGGTCATCAGCACATCTCGCGACAGAGTGCGGTCCTGGGTTCGTAGCTCACCTGTCGTGACCTCATGGCCGCCAGGACCGACCGCCTGGATGAGGATGCCACCCTGCAGGCCCCCGAGCGGCGCCTCGTTGAAGGTGAGAACGATCTGGTCCAACTTTTCGGTGACGGTTTGCCCTTGGGCGGGGTTGGATTCCGCGAGAGCATCGTGCGCTTGTGCGGGTGGGGCGGTGATGCAGTTGGCGACGAAGGCGAGTGCAACCACAGCGACGAGGGCGAGAATCCTCCACAGCGAACGGCTGGGCTCGGTGGAGGCGCTGGTGGCAGTCATCAATGGTCCCTGTTCACTCGTGTGCGGAATGCTCGTGGCGGCTGTGCTGTGGGGGCTCGAACTGGAAGGTGGAGTGTTCGATGCTGATATCGAAGTGGCTTGCAACACAGTCCTGAAGTTTGTCCAGGAGCTCGGGCAGTCGCCCGTTCTCGAAGGTATCGGCCTCCACGATGACGTGGGCGGTGAGAACCGGCAGTCCAGTCGCGATCTGAGTGGCGTGCAGGTCGTGGATGTCGACCACTTCCGGCAGTTCCAAGATGTGGCTGCGGACTTGATCGAGGTCCAGTCCGGGAGGTGTGGACTCCAGCAGCACACTGGTGGTCTCGCGGAGCAGTTTGAACGCACGCGGGAGGATCAGCACACCGATGAACATGCCGGCCAGCGCATCGGCGGCGCCCCATCCGGTCAGGCCGATCAGGATTGCGGCGACGATGACGGCGACCGAGCCGAGAGCGTCGTTCATCACCTCAAGGAAGGCCGCCCGCAAGTTGAAGTTCTCGCTCCGGCTGGACGCCAGGACGGTGAGAGATGCCACGTTGCCGAGAAGGCCGATGATTCCGAAAATCAGCAGCTCCGTCGAGGGGATCTCCGGTGGTTCAAATAGGCGCCGGATCCCTTCGATCAGCACGAAGACGCCAACAGCGAGGAGGACCGCGGCCTGCGCGGTCGCCGCGAGCACTTCGGCACGGCGATATCCCCAGGTGCGCTTGTTGGTGGCCGGCTTGGTGCTCAGATATGAGGCCACGAGGGCCATCGCCAGTCCGGAGGTGTCGGTGAGCATGTGACCGGCGTCCACGAGCAGCGCCAGGGAGCCGGTGAGGATCGTGCCGACGACCTCCGCGATCAGGATGACGAAGGTGATGCCGAACGCGATCGAGAGGCGGACGCGGTGGCGTTTGGCTGCTGCGCCGAAGAGCTCCATTGTGCTGCCGTGGTCGTGGCCGTCCATCGCGACCTCCTTTCGTCCCCACCCACTCTACGTCAATACATGTGCATATGTACATTCGTTAATGTAGTTGAGAACCGTAATCAGAACCGTTCTCGGTACGATGGAGACTCGAGGAGCGAGTCGTGGACGAACTGACGTTGAATATCGAGAGCGCCGGCGAGCTGGCGGAGGTCTTTCAGGGCCTGGCGTCGCCGACGCGATTGCGGGTGCTTGCCCGGCTTCGGCAGCGCCCATCGAGCGTGACCGCGCTGGCGGAGGAGCTCGAGATTGGACAGGCGACGCTGTCGAACCACTTGCGCATCCTCCGCCAGGCGAAGCTGGTTATCGGCGACCGCGACGGACGCTCGATCACGTACCGGCTGTTCGATGACCACGTCGTCGAGTTCTTCGACCAGGCACTGCTGCACCTCGGTCATGCTCAGCCGGGTGGAGACTAGTCGCCGAAAAGATCCCCGAGCCAGCCGCCGCGGCGTTTGTTGCCGTAGCCGTTGTGGCCGGAGTTCCCGTGGCCGGAGTTGCCGTGGCCGGAGTTGCCGTGGCCGCTCTTGCCGTGGTGGCCTGATCGGTTCGCGTCGGACCATCCTTGCGGGTCGGCAGGGGTGGCGTATCCGGCTGGGGCGCTCTGAGTTAGCGAGCGTTCGATGATTTTGTCGAGTTCCCCGCGGTCTAGCCACACGCCACGACATGTGGGGCAGTAGTCGATCTCGATTCCGGAGCGATCGGAGAGCAGCAGCGTCTCGCCATCAACGGGACATTTCATGGTGTGTACCCTTCTGGTCGGTATGGTTGCCGGAGCGTAGAGACCTCGTCTGAGAGTCGCCTGACGGCCTCCTGCGCTTGGATGCGACCATCAGCGGCCGTTTGCTACGCTTCCCACCAAAGCTGGCTGTTATCGATCTGTGACTGTGGAGGTGACGTGAACGCGCTGGACCGAGGAGGAATCCGACGCTGGGTCGTCCTCGCCATCTCAGCGCTCACTGTCGTGTTCGCCCTGCTGCTGGCGCACATGTTCGAGACGGCGCACCCGACCAACGAAACCACAGGAACCGCGACGTCGGCCGTCGTCGATAGCGCCGCTACGGTTGCGGGAGAGGCTGCGGCCGCGGTCGTTTCCTCCGATAGCGGTGGTGTCCCGCACGACCAGATGCTGGTGTTGGGGTGCGTCCTCGGGCTTGCCGCGGCGGCCCTGGCTCTAGCCTTGTTCGTGTGTTTGCTGCGCCGCGACGTCCGCCTCGCTCGGTCGCGCGTGGTGCGATCTTTGGCCGCGTCTTTGCTCCGTGAGCGGCCTCTCGTGCCTTCCCTGGAGTCTCTGGCGATCAGCCGGACCTGAGGACCTTGTGCGCACCCTTGCCGGTGCCATGTCGTCCTTGTCCGCGCCCGCAATGGGCCACGTCCGGAAACCCCTGAATGCTCATCACCCGCCGCGCGCGGCCGGTCCGCCGCGCAACCTTCACCCCCGCCCCCGCAGAGCACCGATCTCGTCGTGAGGCCCTCGCCGCCGAACGCGACGTCCCGGGTCGGCAGCCGCGACGCAGCCGTCCCCGCACTGGTAACCCCCGCGCCCGTCGATCGCTGCTACTTCCCCTTGTGGGTGCCGTATTCGCGATGGCCTTGAGTGTGGCGACTTCGGTTCCTGCCGAGGCTGTGCAACCGGACGCCGCACGCGAAGTGGTGGCCGGTGCCACCACCGCCGGCATTCCGCAGGCAATCGGGGAGACCGCCGGTGCGGCCGTGCCGGTCAACCGAGACACGCTCACCGCGACCTCCGAGGCCGAACTCGCAGCCGCAGCACGGACCGACCCGGCCGGGACCCTCGTGGGCAACACCCTAGGGCCAATCCAGTGGCCCTTCCCCGGCGATGTCCCGATCAGCGACGGGTACGGGTCCCGCTCGGCGCCGTGCTCTGGCTGCTCCAGCAACCACAAGGGCCTGGACATGACCCCAGGTGGGGGCACCAAGATCGGCGCGATCGCCGACGGCGTCGTCCGCTCGGCAGAAGAGTCCGATGTGGGGTTCGGCGTCAACGTCATCATCGACCACCGCGTCAATGGTGAACGATTCGCGAGTCTCTACGCGCACATGCAGTTCGGATCGCTTCAGGTCCGCGCGGGAGACCGGATCGTCGCCGGCCAGATCATCGGGCGAGTCGGCACCACCGGCGCCAGCACCGGCAATCACCTTCACCTGGAGATCTGGGAAAACGGGGAGACTCCCACCGACCCGTACTCCTGGCTCCGAGCTCGCGCGAGATGAGCCCGACCATGACCAAACAATTACGTCAGCAGCCACGGGCTGGCCGTCGGCTCTCCACCCGGTTCTGGGCCAACACCGTTGTCATCGGGCTCGCGTTCATCGTTGTGATCGTTGTCGTGCTCGTCGGTCGCGCCCAGTCGGCCTCGCAACAGGCGGCCGCGCCCGCGGTCGTCCGGGCCGACAGCCGGATCCTGCAAAAGGCGCCAACGGACAAAGTGACTGTTGTGGAGTTCCTTGACTTCGAGTGCGAAGCATGTGGCGCCGCCTATCCGATGGTGGAACAACTGCGCCAGCGCTACAAAGATCGCGTCACATTCATCGCACGCTACTTTCCTATCCCGAGTCACAAGAACGCGATGAACGCCGCGATGGCTGCTGAGGCAGCTGGCCGCCAGGGCAAGTTCACCGAAATGTACTCGAAATTGTTCGAGACGCAGACGCAATGGGCTGAACGACAGGATGACCAGTCTCCCGCGCTGCGTTCGCTGGCCGCGTGGATCGGCCTGGATATGAGCCAGTACGACAAAGACATCGCCGACCCCGCACTCCGGATTCGGGTGACCAAGGACCAGGCCGACGGCGTCCGATTGGGTGTGACAGGGACGCCGACGTTCTTCCTGAATGGGAAGAAGCTCGCGCTGACTTCAAGCGAACAATTCGCCGCCGAGCTGGAGAAAGCGTGGCGGCGATGAGGCTCGGTGATGGACGCATTCGTCGCCAGATGCAGCGCCTGTGGAGGACGCCGAAAGCACGCGAAACCATCCCGCCCGCTGTGTATCGGGAACTCATCGACGCAGCGACAACAGTATCCACGCAACTGCAGCTCCTACGCCGTGGCTCGGGGAACCCTGACGAGGCCGTCGACTCGCTCGAGACCGATCTGGAGCGCCTCATCCGGGTGATGCAGCGTTACCGTCCTAACCATTGAATCGAGAACGAACCGTGTCCACACTTCACAGACCGTTCATCCTTGCCGCAACAGCGGTAGCCCTCACCGCGCCACTCGTGCTCTCCGGATGCTCTGCTGGCGCGATGTTCACCAACCAAGCGAAGAACGCCGCCTGCTCGCTGGTGGCACCGATCGCCGAACAAGTTACCTCTGATATTGACACGGCGTTGAAATCAGCTGTTGTCAATCCAGCGGCGGCAGCCGAGCAGCTCACAATGGCTCGTGGCGTGTTGGCGCCGGTCGCAGATCAGCTCCCTTCGGGCCAGCAGAAGACGGGAGTTCAAGCTGTCGTCGACACGATCGATCAGCTTCTCCCTGTGCTGAAGAAGGAAGCGGCCGGCGCACCCTCCGAACCGAGTTCTGACGCGCTTCGACAGAAGCTTTCACAGCAGGTCAGAACACTGACGGCACCATGCTGAACGACGAGAATGTGGCCTCTCGCTCCGATGCCGTCGAGCGTCGACGCCTGGGGGTCCGAGCGTTGGCCGCGGGTCTGCTTGCGATCGCAGCCGATCAGATCGTTAAGGGCGTCGCTGTGCTCGCCCTCCCTTACGGGCAGCCGATTCCCACGGCGATCCCGGGCCTGGACCTGCGCCTGGTTTTGAATCCTGGGGCGGCATTCGGGTTTGGGGCGGGCGTCGGACCGCTGCTCGCGGCAGGCGTCCTCGTGGTCCTGGTCGTTCTCACAACCTGGATCATCAGGCGGGTGATCCGGGAAGAGAACCCGACCGTCACCGTGCTGCTCGCGGTGGCCGCCGGCGGCGGTTGGGGCAACATGATCGACCGCGTCTTCCGAGGCCATCAGGGCATCTTCAGCGGCGCCGTGATCGATTACTTCTCCGTTAGCTGGTTCGCCGTGTTCAACCTCGCTGACGTGTTCACCGTCTGCGGAATCGTTGCGGCATTGGCCATCGCAACGTTTCAGCAGTCGCGCACCCGGCGCGACGCATTTCCTGCTGGCCGCCGACAAAAGGGAGCGCCCCAATGACCGCCACTCTCTCGATGCTCTCCACCCTTGGGATCTACGTGGCGATGGGTTTCTACACCGCCGCATTTGCTGCCTTCTCCATCGACCTGGCCAGGCGGGGAGCCGAATCAACCGCGCGCGTGCCAAGCGTCGTCGCCCGGCGCGCCACAGCAGCGCAGCAGGGAACCACGTTGGTCATCGGTGAGGAGGTTGATGCTCCCCAAATCCACGCGCGCCCTGCGCCGTCTCAAGCGGCCCAAGTCGTGATTCGTTGGGCATTTGGGCTGACCATCGCCGGCTTCACATTCCACCTCATCGCGACCGTGTTGCGTGGAATCGCTGCCGCCCGGGTGCCGTGGGCGAACATGTGGGAGTTCTCGATGACGGGCACCCTGGTCATCGTTGGCGTGTTCTTGATCGCCAACCTCAAGTGGGAGCTCAAGTACCTCGGAACCTTCATCATCGGTCTGATCCTCGTTCTGCAGGGCATCGCCCTACTGCGGTACTACGTCCCAGTCGTGCCGCTACAACCGGCGCTGCAGTCGTACTGGCTGGTCATCCACATCATCGTGGCCGTTCTGGGTACGGCATTCTTCGCCCTCGGCTTTGCACTCTCGGGATTGCAGCTGCTGCAGCAACGTCGTGAACGGCAAGTTGAGGAATCCGTGCCGCAGCAGTTCAGGTTCCTGGCGACCCTTCCCGACTCCGCTGGTCTGGAGAATCTGGCATATCGGATCAACATTGTCGGCTTCGTCGCGTGGACGTTCACGTTGATCGCGGGAGCCATCTGGGCCTCCGCGGCCTGGGGTCGGTACTGGGGGTGGGATACCAAGGAAGTCTGGACATTCATCATTTGGGTGGTCTACGCCGGCTACATCCACGCCCGCGCTACCCGCGGGTGGCGGGGCTCGCGATCCGCGTGGCTGGCGATCATCGGCTTCGCCGCAGTGCTATTCAATTTCGGCATCGTGAACGTCTTCTTCAAGGGACTGCACACCTATTCCGGTCTGTAGGCCGCGCACGCCTCCGTGCGGCTATCGGCGATGCCACCGCGCAGTCCCTGACTGATCACGACGCACGCGTTGGTAGTTCCGTTCGGGCCCTTGGTGTGCGGCGGCATCAGGGCGAAGCCACGGACTCAGGTGGGGTCATCGTCGCGCAAGAGTGGACATACCCGACGATTGTACAGTGATTGATGTATAGTCAGCATATGCTGACTATTGCTTCGCGGCTGGATGTGATGAACCGCTTGGGTCGCGCGATGGCTGATCCCACTCGCTCCAGAATCCTGATGGAGCTTCTGGTTGGTCCGGGATACCCGGCCCGACTCGCGGAAAGCCTAGGGCTGACACGCACGAACGTGTCGAATCATCTCTCCTGCCTCCGTGGTTGCGGGATCGTAGTCGCGACCCCGGAAGGTCGACAGACACGGTACGAGATCGCTGACCCGCACCTCACCCGGGCGATCACCATCCTGGTGGACACCGTCCTTGCCGTTGACGATGGCGAACCATGTGCGGACGAGAACTGCGATATTCCGCTGTGCTGCACCCCCGCAGCCGAGACGTTCATGGAGAGCGCCCGATGAGCGAGGAATGCTGCGGCCCCGATGAGCCCCGCAAGACAACCACGAGTGTCCGGCGGCTGCAGTTGAGGAGACCACTCACCACGGGCGATGTCTGCTGCGGCCCAGATGACAGTCACACGATGCCGGCGGGAAATCGCCTCGGCGACGAGGCGGCCGTTGCCCGCGAGCACGAGCACGGCGATGACGACGACGAGCACGACCACGAGGGCCAGTCGGAGGCGCGGCCGCCCTGGTGGCGCGACACCGCTCTGCTGCCGTCCGCGATCGCCGGCGTGACGTTGCTGATCGGATACATCTTCCAGTGGACCGGGCTACCAATCCCGGCGCTCGTCTTCCAATCCGCGGCCCTGCTGGCCGGCGCATACACGTTCGTTCCCGGCGCGATCCGCCGCCTGTTGCGTCGTCGACTCGGTGTCGGGCTGCTGATGACGATCGCCGCTGTGGGAGCCGTCGCTCTCGGCCATGTCGGTGAAGCGGCGACGCTGGCCTTCCTCTTCTCGTTGGCCGAAGCGCTCGAGGACCGGGCAATGGACCGGGCGAAGGAGGGGCTGCGCGCCTTGTTGTCCCTCATCCCCGACACCGTGCGGGTGTCGCGGCTGAACGGAGATATCACGATCCCTGCCGCTCAGGTGCAGGAACTCGACATTATCGTTGTCGGCGCCGGCGAACGCGTCGCCACGGACGGCGTGATCGTGGATGGTCGCTCCAGCCTGGACACCTCAGCGATCACCGGGGAATCTATCCCGGTCGAGGTCGGTCCCGGCGACGCAGTAGCTGCCGGATCGGTGAACGGATCCGCCACGCTGCGGATGGAGGCGACCGCGAACGGCAGGGACAACTCCCTCACCCAAATCGTCAAGCTCGTCGAGCAGGCCCACGCCCGCAAGGGCGAACGTGCACGCCTCGCCGATCGTATCGCCCGACCTCTGGTGCCGATCGTTCTGATCGCGGCAGCCGTGGTCGCCGCGTTCGGGTTCATCGTGGGCGAGCCTGGCTTGTGGATCGAACGCGCCCTAGTAGTTCTGGTTGCCGCATCTCCGTGCGCGCTGGCGATTGCCGTCCCGGTGACGGTGATCAGTGCTATCGGGGCCGCCTCCAGGTTCGGTGTGATTATCAAGTCCGGCGAAGCGTTCGAACGGTTCGGCACGATCCGCACCGTCGCCCTGGACAAGACCGGCACGCTCACCCGGAACGAACCCCAGGTGGTCGAGGTCGCGACCGCTCCCGGCCGCACCCGCGAGAACGTGCTGGCCTTGGCGGCCGCGCTGGAAGCGACCAGCAGCCACCCCCTCGCCGCCGCCATCACCGCCGCATCCCCCGGTACCTCTGCCGCGCAGGAGATGGTTGAGGAGGCCGGGCGCGGCATCACCGGTCGTGTCGGCGCCGCGACCGTGCGGGTGGGCAACACGCGCTGGCTCGACCCGCAGAGCCTGCGCGAGGACGCGGACCGCATGGCCGGCGCCGGGATGACCATCGTCGTCGTCGAGGCCGACGGAAGGATCGCCGGCCTGATCGGCGTCCGCGACGAGCTCCGTCCCGAAGCGGCCGAGACGATCGCGATGATGACCCGTCTCGGCATCAGCACGGTCATGCTCACCGGCGACAACGAGCGCACCGCCCGTGCCCTCGCCAACCAGGCTGGGATCACCGACGTCCGCGCCGAGCAGCTCCCCAGAGACAAAGCCGACGCGATTGCCACGCTGGTCGCGAACGCACCCACCGCGATGGTCGGCGACGGCATCAACGACGCCCCCGCACTGGCGACCGCGACCGTCGGGATCGCAATGGGCGTCAAAGGGTCGGCCGCCGCGATCGAATCAGCCGACATCGCCTTCACGGGCAACGACCTGCGTTTGCTCCCCGGGGCACTCGCGCACGCTCGCCGCGGACGTCGGATCATGACCGTCAACATCGGCCTGGCGCTGGCAATCATCGTTGTGCTCTTCCCGCTTGCGCTGTTTGGTGTTCTCGGCCTTGCCGGCGTCGTACTGGTCCACGAAATCGCGGAAGTCGTCGTCATCCTCAATGGTGTCAGCGCCGCCCGGCGTCCCATCCGAACGCGGCCGACGGCAGATATGCCATCCCGGCCGCTCGAAGGAGTCAATGCGTAGCGGACGCCGACTCCGTTCCCCGCGAGGTCAGCGCCACGCCCTGGCCGCCGCGCTGCTCACCATTGCGACTGAATCTAGTCGGCAGACTAAAACTGCCAACCGCGTTCGTCGGGGAGCGTGGAAACTGCCGATTCAAGAAATCCCCAGCTCAGCATGGCGCACCGGTCACCTTCACCGAAATTGCGGAACGCGGCTACTGGGTCAGCCGTGACGGCTTCAATGGGTTATGACATCGGTAGGGAGGCCCAGGAGCTCTCAAAGAGTTTGATGTGGCCGTCCGCCGCCCAAAGCTGGAGCGAGTATAGACGCCAGTAGAGCAACCACTGGGGGTCGTTCGGGGCGCGATACGTGATGTCGAGGCCCAAGCCGGCGGCGTTTTCGTGGGAGATCATCTGACCGTGCGAGTGCCACCGCTTGGTGTCGCTGAGCTTGTTCGCGATGTCGGTGGCGCGCTTTTCGTCTTTTACCATCGCTTGCTTCAGGAGGTCCTCGGCGATGGCGCGGGAACGTTTTGTTATCCGCTCTAGTTTGCGCACGGTGGCCGGCTCCATCTTTTCGAGCATCAGCCTCGCTACTGGATCTGAAGGGTCCTCCTTCAAGCTCTTGGCGTGGAGGTGGAAGGCATCGAGGTAACTCTGCGCTGAGAGGGTCGAAATGTGACCGTTGGAGTCGGGCAGGTCGATCTGGGGGTCGATGGCTCCAAGTTCGGAGGAATCGGACATGACGATTGTGTCGGCGCCTAGCGCGAGCAAGGTGGCGGCGCTCTTGGCATAGTCGGGCACGATGACACGGACCGGCGCCGAGCCGGCCCGCTTGCGGATGAGCGTCATCAGCTTTTCGGCCGCGTCGATATCACCGCCGGGCGAATGTAGGAGCAGGTCGATAGGCGAACCTGGCGTGACGTTGTGCAGGAGGTCCACCATGGCGACGACGTCGTTCCGGTCGATTTGTCGTGGACTGGGGGACACGTAGCAAATCAGGGTAGCGCCGGTGGTGCTCTCGATTTCTTTGATCAGCGCTTGGCGAGCGTACCGGGGGGCGTTCATTGCCTCGTATAGTGGCGTCTTCGATGGCGTCTTAGGTGCTGGCGTGGGCTGTGGTGGTGGGGGTGTAGGCACGTAGACGGCCGGCGGGGTCGTGGGCGAAGGCTGCGGGGCGTCTTGATCTGTGGTGGTACTCATCGGGTTTCCGTTCGCTCGATCCAGCGCGCGCGGCCTGCGCGCACAACATAATGGCAGCGGCCGACGTTGCTTCGCTCATCGACGCTCGGATACAGGGTGAGCGGAAGGGCGGTGTTGATGCGCCAGAGTGGGCGGTTCTCAGGGTCGAGGTTGAGCATCACTCGATGCCCGCGTCCGCACGGGCAGTCGAACACGAGCCACTTCTCTCGAGACGCTGACGCCACAACGATCGCGTGACGCGCCGGGAGCTGTTCCGGTATGTCGCTGACGGACTCGATGCGCTGGTCGGCCTTCCACCGCCGCCAGTAACGGATGCGTTCTATGAGGCCCAATTCAACCCCAAGTACATATCGCCGTCGGATCCGAGCAGGTTCCTAGAGCGGTCGCAGTAGTGCCCTGCGCGAGGTTCGATGGCATTGGCTCGAATCATCCGGTCGTGCACGAACAGGAGCAGCTCCGTTGGCGTGGGTGTGTCTCCATAGCCGACCAGGCGCTCAAGGAATTCGCTCACGGTTGTGGCGGCGACCAGGGTGGTGAAGGCGACTACTGCCGGTTCGACACCCGGAAGCGCGGGGGCGTATCCCTCCTTCTCCAGCTGGCGCTGTTCCTCGGCGGAGCGTACCTCGGCTTCAGCCAGCCCGAGGTCGATGTTGTCTCGGCAGATCAAGCAAGAGGCGCCGGGGTAGACGGTGGTGACCCGGCCGAAGATGCCGGTGATGGTGTTTCTGTCGTCGGCCGGGATCTGGACGCCACAGTCGATGAGCGGGACGAGGTAGTAGTAGGGGAGTCGGGAGAGCCGGAGGCGCCCGGCGTTATCGTCTGTGCATCCGAAGACGATGTCCGCGCTGGCAAGCTCTCGCGCGACTGCCTTGCTGAGGACTGTCCCATTGATTCGGGTGGTGTGCACGTCGGGGTGGATGCGTTCTAGATGGTCGCCGAGAACGTCTACTTTCAGCCGGCCGACATCCGCCAGCGTCGATCCGTATACGCGCGTCGTGTTCGGCGCCGAGAGCGTGTCCGGATCGATGAGGACGAGAGACCGCACGCCGAGTCGTGTGAGTTGTTCTGCAACGGCAGAACCGGTGCCGCCGCAACCCACCACAGCCACGGTGAGGTCGCCGATCGTGGCCTGGATCTGGTGGCCGAAAGCGCGGATGTTCCGGTCGAACAGGTCGGTGCTGCTTCGGGCGTCTTCGGTGTCGTAGGCCGGGCGGAAGATCCAACGATCGCCGATCGCGGCGAGTCGCGTGATGGGTCCGTCCACCTGCCCAGTGAGCGCGCCGGTGAAGGTCAGCGCACCGCGCGCATGGCTGACCACGAGATATCCGTACTGACCCGATTCGGTTCGGTCGGCGAAAAGGTCGGCCAGCTCAGAATTGACCACTCGGTCATGCTTGCTCGCATGGGGGAGGGCCCCCTCACCGGGGTGACTGTGCACCCATAGTGCCACACCGCCCCGGTCACGGGCGACTTTGAGGGCGTGGACGTAGCCGTCCGAGGTCACCTGCAACGACCGATCGCTCCTGATGTCGTAGGCCCCCTCGGGAACCGGGATTAGCTGTGCACCGAGCAGGATCATGCTGTCATCCCGGCCCGGAACGAGGTGGGCGATCAGGACAGCACCCGATTCGACCGGTCCGGTGGCCATGGCCAGGAGCTCGTCATGAACCGGCATGGGAAGTCGGAGTGTGATGTTCACGCGGCCGCGCTCCCGAGCTCGGTGCGCAGCAGGCGCACGTAGCTTTCGAGTCCGTCGATGCCCGAACGCCACGTCATGGCGTCGAGATGGCGGGACCACCTCTGCCAGGTGCGGCCGTCATGGATCTCGGTGATTTCGGTGGCCTGGATGGTACCGCCACTTGCCGGCCGAAGGTGAGGGATGATCCACCACATATCCGGGGGCGTGTCGGGGTAGCTCGCGGACAACCGGAACAGCACATTCGCGCGCGGGGCGCTCAGCCCGGGAGGCAGGGGAAAGTCGATCAGCTCGACGTTCAGCATGCCGGTGCCGTCCTCGAAGACGCGATGGGGAATATTTGCCCGTTCGAGGAACTCCCGGTCCGGCTCCGGCAGCTTCATCGCTCGGAGCCGGGGTTGATGCGGCCCGGAGCAGTGAAGAAGCGCATGCCGTCCTTGAGATGGACGATGTCTTCGTCCTGGACCTTGACGTCTCGCTTGTCCGGGACGTCTCGCCACAGATCCCTGTCGGCCGGAACATCAGGGCTGGGCAGCGTGCGAAGCTCAGCGCCGGTCATCTTGCGCTTGTAGACCTCGTACTCGATGCGGTCGATACGGATGTTGATGGCATCGATTTCAGTGAAGAACCGCATTCCGTCGCGCAGTTCGATGGTGCCGGCGTTGTCGATCAGCTCATCCTGAGCATCTTCGATGTCCAGCCACAGCTCCTTTCCGTCGGACACCGGCGGCCTGCGCACGGCACGGAGGCTTTCGACGGTGGTGCGACCGGCCGGGACCCCGTAGGCCTCGGCGTCGATGTAGATGGTGATGGTGGGGTGATGAGCTGCTGCGGTTTCCACGATGGTTCCTTTCCATGTCGGTGGAGTGATACCACGATACCACGAATGCAAGACAGTTGACAATCATGCCGGTTTGGGATCAAACTAGAGGCATGCCGGGACAACAGAAAGCAATGACGATCAGGCTGTCCGCCGAGCAGGCGGACCAACTCGAAACCGTGGCGAGTGTCGAGAACCAGCCGGTATCAGAAGTGATCCGGGCGGCCATCGCAACCCACATCGAGACCGTCTCAAACGACGAGAAGTTCCAAGCCGGCCTCCGTGAGCGCATCGAGCGCGCACAAGGCCTGCTCCGCTGAAATCAAGGCTCCCGACCCCCCAAAGGCCGGGAGCTTTTTCGTGGTGATTTCAGTGCATCGCTCTCCCAGGAAGGCACGCCATGATCGAGCAGATCGGAGCCCTGATCGCGACCCACTGGCCCACGATCGTCCTCAGCATCCTCGGCGGCCTCGGCATTTGGGCCGGCCGCATTCTCGTCAGCGCCCTCTTCCGCGGCGCCTGGTGGCTTCTGCGCGCCATCGGTCGCAGTATCCTCAACGCCATCAAATGGAAGATCGGTTGGTATTAGAGGTCGATGGCGGGAGTCGGACCGCATCCCTGCGAACGCGAGGCGCCGCGGAGAGCTGGCATTGCCGGTGTCACCCGAGGGCGTCAGCGTGAGGGTCGGCAGGCCTACTCCCGTTCGAAGGGTCGAAAGGGAGCGGCGAATGTCCGCGGGATGAGCTTGCTGTTGCCGATAAGCAGGGCAACGGCGAGGACGATGTAGATACCGGAGATGATCCAGCGGGCTTCGGTGGTCGTCAACACGAACGAGGCCGCGAAGAGCCCGACCAGCGCGGCGGCCCAGCGGCCTGAGAACCGAAGCCCGATCAGCATCGCCACCCCGAGGAGGGTCTGGGTGGCGGTGAGGTCGAACTCTTCGACCTGTCGGCCGTCCAGCGGGAGCGCCCAGCCGCCGCCTCCGATGAGGTGGGCGACGGGGAGGGTGACGACGAGCGCGGTCCACTGATTGACCTTGCTGGCCAGGAGGACGCCGACCCCCATCGCCGCCTTGCCGCGTGCGGCGAAGATGATCGCGATGACGAACTCGGGCGCCTCGGAGGCCAGCGGCGCGAGCCAATGCACGAGCAGGAAGTCGTCGATCCCGGCCGCTCTTCCTCCGGCGATCAGGCTGTTGGCGAACTGCTCCGCGAGGAGCAGGATGACGACTGCCGCCAGCACGACGATGCTGATGACGGTCACGCGGCGCGCGACCGTCGGAAGCGTGCCGATGGCATGGGGCACGCCGACGAGTTCCGGCTCCTCGCTGTCTCCCTTGGCGACGCGCCACAGGTAGAAGACGAACAACCCGAGCAGCACGACACCGAGCAGCACGACACCGAGCAGGACGTGGATTTGACCGGTCAGCGGGATCAGCAGCGTGAGCGGGGAGGCGATCAGCAGCAGGCCCAGCTCGCCCGATTGTCATCCGGGAGGCGATAAGCCGCCTCATCGAGTCCGACTCTCGGGAACCCTTCCTGCGAAACCACTACCTCCCGCCCACCCGGCGCGTACACGGTCGAGGTGCAAGTCCGCGGACGCAGCTCGGATGACCGTTACTACGTCTTCTGGGCAGAAGAACCTGGTGACGTGGCCTTCATCAAGGCGATCGCCGCAACGCGAACTCGGCTCTTTCAGGACCTTCCGGCTCGGCAGCCTGTCTGTTGGGGGGACCAATCGGACAGATACAGGAACCCCAAACCGGACGGCGCAGCTCGTAGCCTGCCGGAGCCCGAGTGACGCGGGTCGGCGCGCCCGTAAGACGCATCCGCTTACGCGCTCCGTTGAACTGCTCGAAAACCATCGTTATAGGGGCGTAGGCGAACTAACTGCTCCCTCGGGGCGTATGACTGGCTGCGGGGCCGCGAAGTGTTGGCGAGGCCCCGCAGCCGATGGGTTACTTCATGGTGACGGAGTTTGCCTGGTCGTTCATCGCACCGAGATTTGCGGCGTTGACGGCGTAGCCGTATGCGGCGCCGCTGTAGTTGGTGCCCTGCCACACCTTGGTGGTGCAGTTGGAGAAGCTCTTGAACGAGCTGACGCGTCCGGACCAGCCGACGTTACCGAGGGGGCCGTAGTACCAGGTGGTGCTGCCGTTGCAGGCGCTGGAGTTGGTGATCTGGAAGAAGGAGCCGCCGTAGTTGGCGTCGTCGTAGAGCTGACTCTGGACAAACGTGGTTTCAACGCCGGCCGCGGCGAGGGCCGCGCTCGGGGAGGCCCCGCGAGCACCACTGGGGGCGACGACCTGGAGGTGAGCCTGCTCGAGGACAGCCTTGTTCAGATCTTGCCCGGCGTCGACGCAGACCAGGGACTTGGTGCCGAGGTCGTAGGAACACGACTGGGCGGGTGCGGCCGCGGTCTCGGCGGTCGCGTTCGCCGCACCGCCGATCGAAATGAAGCCGAGCGAGAGCGCGGCGACACCCAGTGCCGATGCCAGAAAACGGCGCGCGCGAGTAGGCGGTTTGATTGCCATTTGACTTCTCCCCAGAAGTAAATACGCCCGGCCCGGTGCCGGGCAGGGTCAGTCTGTCGCCGGATCGCCACGGTCACAAGAGCCGAAATCCGAAACTCGTTGAGAGGATTCGGCGCGGAGGCACATTTCCTAGGTATGAGCGAGCAGACCGAGACGAGCACGAGGGCATGCAGGAGGTCGCGATCCGAATTCTCGGACCGCGACCTCCTGCATGCCCTCGTCGACGGTCATCGGCGCGCGCTCGGAACGCTCTATGACCGGCACAGCCGCGTCATCTACGCCTACATCGCCGCCCGCCTCAATACCCGAGAGGACATCGAGGAAATCAGCCAGGACGTATTCGTCACCCTGTGGCGGAAACGATCCAGCCTCACGATCGCCGGCGACTCCCTCCTGCCCTGGCTGCTGGTCACCACCCGCAACCTGATAGCCAACCGCCGACGATCCCTGCACTCCGCCGAGAAACGGCGCGCCAGTACTGCTGTCGACGAAACAATGCCTGATTCGAGGCCCGGGCCGGCCGAGCTCTCCGAGCGGAAGCAACTGCTCGCGTATGTCGAAGCGGTGGCCGCCACCCTCCCCGAGCCCGACCGGACCGTGTTCGAGCTGTGCATCCGCGGCAATCACAGCTACGAGGAAGCCGCCGCCCAGGCCGGCATCACCACAGGCGCCGTGCGCAACCGACTCTCCCGGCTGCGCACCCGCCTCCGCAACGAACTTCACACGCTCAGGGGGACACCATGACCCACCACGACCTACTGCCCACCGATGAACGCTTCGACCAGATCAAGCACCGCGTCCTCGAAGCGATCGCGGTCGACGACCGCCGCCGCACCCGCAAGCACCGCCTCGTCGCCCTGGGAATCGCCGGCAGTCTCGCGCTCGGCACCACGGCCGGCGCCGTCGCCATCGCCCAGGCGCCACAAGGCCAGATCAACTACGTCGCCGACTGCTACGCCAGCGCCGACCTCAACTCCCGCCACGCCACCTCCGCCTACCTGCCGGGAAATCAGAACGCAAAGACCCCCACGCCCCTGCAGGAGCGCATCAGCCTGGCCGAAGACATGTGCGAGGCGACCTGGCGAATTGGGACCTTCTCGCCGGGTGGATCCACTGCCAACCGGGAGTTCGCGGTTCCGAACCTGCAGACCTGTCAGCTGCCCGACGGACGTCTGGGCGTATTCCCCTCCGACCTAGCCGCGAACGAGCTGTGCTCGAAACTCGGCCTGACTAGCCCGCACGCGTGAAAACGGGGATCGCTCATCGTGCGGTTAGGGGCGGTGCCCGCCGCCCTCGCGCCTGGGGAGGGGCAGCGGCGGGCACCTACCGACCCGAGGCAATCAGAAACGGGACCGGCTGCACCAAGTGTGACATCCACCCAAGAAAGGAGGCCCGACCATGAGCAGAATTGATCCGGCCGCGATCGAACTCCCACCCACGCAACCCATCGACATGACCGCTCTCCTCGAACACGCCATGGCCCAAATGGATCATCGCTTGCGCCGACATTCTCTTCAGCGTCATAACCAAGAAAAGGAGCATTGGCATGTATGAAATCACCGCGATCAAAGTGTCGAGACAACCGCCCACCCTCGGGGCGATCACTGACTATTACTTCCAAGGACGCGGTGGGGAGCCGAACCAATGGGTGAGCAAACCGAACGCCGTCACCTATGTGGCCAACAATCCTTCGACCGTGTACGTGAGCGGCGCAGGAGCCACCGTATTCGTAGAAGTCGTCAGTGGCCAGCCTGACTACCTCCGCACTCAAGGCGATGGAACATCTAGCGACAATCTGCTCTCACTACCCATCCACTGATCGGAGAAGTTCGTACTTCTTCAGCCCGGGTAAGCCGCGCATGCTGCCACTGCAATTCCCCGACAGTTCATAGCCGATAACGCATGTTACGTCAGGTTGAGAGTTTCCTGTGAGCGTACTGACCCCGGTTCTCCCGCATGCTGTCGCTACGAGACTCGGTCGCGGAGCTGTTCGAGCGCGGAAATTGTGGACGCGGCCTATTTGATGCAAGGCAAGGGCCTTTCCGCCACCGGGTTGTCGACCGATTGGGCTGATCTGATTCGCCACAAACGCGCCTACACCGACCGTGTACCCGAGGGCGCGGAAAAGAGGCTCGCCGATAACGGAATAGCAACGTTCCACGGCCACGCCCAATTTGTCAGCCCGAATCAGCTTGATATCGACGGCACGGAGCACCGTGCTAAACGATTCCTCATCGCAGCTGGAGCCCGGCCGCGATCCTTGGGCTTTCCTGGGCGCGAATACGTCACCGACAGCACAGACTTCCTCAACCTGGACGCGCTGCCGCAGCGAATTGTCTTCGTTGGCGGCGGGTTCATCTCGTTCGAGTTCGCACACATTGCTGCTCGCGCCGGTGCGGAATGCGTGATCGTCCAACACGGCGACCGGCCACTTCGAGAGTTCGATCCCGACCTCGTCGAGCTCCTTGTTAGAAGGACCCAACAAGCCGGAATCCGAGTGCACCAGGCCAGCACGGTCACCGCGGTCACCCGCGCGCCGGCCGAACTTGAAGTAGCGGTCGAGAGAGGAGGCGTAACATCCACGATCCGGGCGGATCTCGTGGTTCACGGTGCTGGCCGTGTGCCTAACCTCGATGGGCTAAATCTCGAGGCCGGCAACATCGCATCGAGCATGCGGGGTGTCAGCGTTTTCGAGCATCTCCAGAGCATCAGTAACCCCGACGTATATGCGGCCGGCGACGTCGCGGACACAGTGGGCAAGCCGCTCACGCCGGTTGCTGTGATTGAGGGCAAGGTCGCCGCCTCCAACCTACTTAAGAACGCAAAGACCGTTCCTGACTACGCAGGTGTCCCCACGACCGTATTCACGGTTCCGGAGCTGACCCGGGTGGGCATGCTCGAAAGCGATGCGCACGAAAACGGGTACAACGTCACGGTCCGATACAACGACACGAGCCGGTGGTACTCCAACTTCCGGGTCGGTGAGTCGACCGCCGCAACGAAACTACTGATCGACAAGGACACCGACCAGATCCTCGGCGCCCACTTGCTCGGTCCCGGATATGCGGAGTTGGTCAACCTCTTCGGTCTCGCGATAAAACTCGGGCTAACCACCCGACAGCTAACGTCATTCTCCGCAAATTACCCCTCGATTGGCTCCGACCTCCACTACATGCTCTGAGTCGATCCTTCGAAAAGAGGTTCCGCCATGAGCGGACTTCGGCCGGGTGCGATAGGACAAGCCGAACCTGGCTTCAGCCCAGCCGCCGACAGCGGCACAACTCCCTCCTCAGTGACACCCGCTCCTGCCAGTAAGACCTGAGGTCTTAATGCTGTTGTGTGGCAGCGATGGGTGAATCGCGAGCCGTGAACCTCAATGAGGAAGCTCTGTCGGACTAAGCCCACGAAACTCATTCGAGCGGGCACAACGCGAACGTGGATACCATCTGGCTTCCCCGTCGACTTACGTACCTGGTTGAGGCGTCGAACCGGATCGTGCCTTTCGGCATGGCGGCTTACACAACACCGCTTCTCCAAGCTGCCCCCACCCCTATGCCAGATGGAGCCTCTTTGTGGGGTCCGGTTATGGCACGCTCACGGTCTGCCGGGGTGAGTCGACGTCGCCGAGCGGGCGTCGCTTCGCCTGGGCGGCGCGGAGGCCATTGAGGATGACGATGACTTCCGCGAGTTCGTGGACCAATACAACGGCTGCCAGGCCGAGGATGCCAGTGATTGCTAACGGGAGAAGCACGGTGATGATGGCGAGGGAGAGGACGATGTTTTGATTCACGATCCGCCGACCGCGGCGGGCGTGGGTGAGCGCTTGTGGGATCAGGCGCAGGTCGTGTCCGGTGAAGGCGACGTCGGCGGATTCGATTGCGGCATCGGAGCCGGTGGCACCCATTGCGATTCCGACGTCCGCGGCAGCGAGGGCTGGGGCATCGTTGATGCCGTCGCCGATCATCGCGGTGGGTCGCACCTTGGCCAGCGCGTGGATGTTGGCGGCTTTGTCTTCCGGGCGGAGCTCCGCGCGGACGTCGCTGATCTGCGCGGTTCGTGCGAGGGCGGTGGCGGTGCGCTTGTTGTCACCGGTGAGCATCGTGGTCTCTACCCCGTCGTGGCGCAGGGCTGCGATCACTTCTGGTACTTCGGGGCGGAACTCGTCGCGGATACCGATGGCGCCAGCGGCGGTGTCGTCCCGGTGGACGATGATGACGGTCATCCCCCGCCCCTCCAAGGCTTCGACTTCGGCTGCGAGGATGCCGGGGTTGAGCCAGCGGGGGCTGCCGACCGTGATGACCTGCCCGTCGACGGTGCCACGGATGCCGTGGCCAGCTATCTCGCTGATGTCGGACGCGGTGGCCGCGTTTGGGGCAGCCGTGGTGACCGCAATTGCGAGTGGGTGTGTGCTCAGTTGCTCTAGCGCGGCCGCCAGGTTCAGTACCTCGTCTTTCGTGCTGCCGTCTGCCGTGAGCACTGCGGTGACGGTGGGCTGGTTGCGGGTGAGGGTGCCGGTCTTGTCGAAAGCGATGTGCCGGATGGAGCCGAGCCGTTCGAACACGGCACCGGATTTGATCACGACACCGAACTTGCTTGCTGCGCCGATCGCGGAGACGACGGTCACTGGCACCGCGATCGCCAGCGCACACGGAGACGCGGCGACCAGCACAACGAGTGCCCGACTGATCCAGAATGCGGGGTCACCGGAGAGTAGTGAACCGATCACTGCGACGAGCGCGGCGAGGATCAGCACGCCGGGAACCAGCGGCCTCGCGATCCGATCAGCCAACCGTGCCCGCTGGCCCTTTTCGGCCTGCGCCTGCTCGACCAGCTTCACGATCGTGGTCAGCGAGTTGTCCGCACCAGCCGCCGTCGTTTCCACCTCGAGCGCACCAGAGAGATTGATCACACCAGCGGCCACCGCCTCGCCGGGCCTCACGTCGACCGGGATTGATTCGCCGGTGACCGCCGATGTGTCCAAGCTGCTGCTTCCGGTGCGCACAACACCGTCGGTTGCGACCCGCTCGCCTGGGCGGACGATCATCAACTGTCCGACCGTGAGGTCCTTTGCCGGGACCTCAGGCGTTGCGCCGCGATCGAGGATGCGGGCGGTTTGCGGCACGAGTGAAAGCAGCGCGCGGAGGCCGTTGCGCGCCCGGTCCATCGCCTTGTCTTCTAAGGCTTCCGCGATGGAGTAGAGGAAGGCCAGCGCGGCCGCCTCCTCCACGTAACCCAGGATGACGGCACCGGTCGCGCTGATTGTCATCAGCAGGCCAATACCGATTCTGCCGCGGAAGAGCTTCCGAATCGCGCCCGGCGCGAAGGTGAACGCGCCCAGCAACAGACCGATCCAGAACAAAACTAGGGCGAGGACATGCGCGCCACCCCATTCCAAGCCGAGCCCGGTGAGGAAGAACACCCCCGAGGCAATCGGTAGCAGAACCTCGCGATCCCGCCACCACGGCGAGTCCTCCTCGCGCTCGTCCTCGATGTGCACACCGGCGTGGGTGTCTACAGCACTCACTCGGTCACCTGCTCGGAGCACCCGCGGACTGTGCAGCCCGCATCCAAGCATGGCGCGTCCTCGTCCACAGCGAGCGTCACATCGACGAGCGCGGTCAGTGCGGCGGCCAGGTGCGGGTCGGCGATCTCGTAGCGGGTCTGCCGGCCTTCCGGTTCCGCCACGACGATCCCGCAATCTCGCAGACACGTCAGATGGTTCGACACATTCGAACGCGTCAACTCCAATTCCCGCGACAACACCACCGGATAACTTGGACCTTCTAGCAAGGTCATCAAGATCCGGGAACGGGTCGGATCCGCCATCGCACGACCCAGCCGGTTCATCACGTTAAGACGAGAAGCAATAGTCAGCACAGACTGACTATACAGTCGCGGGTGACATCCCGATACGCCTAAAGAACAGCGAGCAAGCGGACATAGACGCCTGGGTGAACGGCGGGGCAGACCGCCATTTGGTCCACAGCTCCAGCCGCAGACCGAGCCTACTCATCGAACACTCGGCCCCGGCGGTTGTATGACATAGATCAGCGGTAAGTGCGGGCATCAGGTCGAGCGAGCGGGCACCGGGCGGATGTGGAAGTCGTCGACGTTTCCTACGGTGCTGCGCAGGTGCGCGAGAGCATCCAGTCGGATGGTGTCAGCTGCAGCCAGGGTGTCATTTTCGACCTGGATCTCGGCCGCGCCCTGCAAACGGTGACCGACCCACCGCAGCTGTACCTGGTTGACGCCGCGCACGCCGGGGGTGTCGGCGAGGACGTGTTCGACCTTGTGGACGAGTTCTGGTTCGATGCCGTCCATCAGCCGGCGGCCGATGCTGCGCACGGTGCCCCACAGGAGGATGACGATCGCGATGGAGATTAGCAGGCCGACGATCGGGTCGGCGATCGGGAAGCCGAGCATTGCTCCGAAGGCACCCAGGACGACGGCGAGCGAGGTGAAACCATCCATCCGGGCGTGCACACCGTCGGCGACGAGCGCGGCGGAGCCGATCTTCTGCCCTACGCGGATCCGGTAGATAGCGACCGCCTCGTTGCCGGCGAAGCCGATGAAACCGGCAGCAACGACCCACCACAGGTTGTGCAGCGGCTGCGGGCTAATGAAGCGTTCGATCGATTGCCAGGCGGCGACGATCGCCGAGAGGGCGACGACGGCGATTATGAAGAGGCCCGCGAGGTCTTCTGCCCGACCGAATCCGTAGGTGTAGCGGCGGGTGGCGACGCGACGGCCGAGGATGAATGCGATCCACAGCGGGACAGCGGTCAGCGCGTCCGAGAAATTATGGGCCGTGTCCGCCAGCAGAGCCACCGAACCACTGAGAAGCACGACGACGAACTGCAGGATCGTTGTTCCCAGAAGCAGGAACAGGCTGATCTTCAGCGCCCGAACCCCTTCGCGGCTGGCCTCGAGAGCGTCGTCGATGGAGTCAGCGGCGTCGTGCGAGTGCGGTACGAACAGGTTGTAGAGGAACCCCTTGAACCCGGTGGGGTGACCATGGTCGTGGTCGTGGTCGTGGTCGTGGTCGTGCCCATGTCCGTGCTCGCCGTGCGCGTGATCATGCTCGTGCTCGCCGATGGCTCCGTGGTGGCGGCCATCGTCCTGGTTGTGCTCGCCGATGGCTCCGTGGTGGGGGTGCGGAGTGGTCACGCTGTCGCCTCATCGGGTTCGGTCTGGTTGTGGTGGTGCCGGGGGCTGCCGCCGAGGGCGTGTTCGGCTTGGAAGATGGCGTCCGTAACCAGCTGTCGTGCGTGCTCGTTCGCCAGCTGGTAGAAGACACGGGTGCCTTCCTGCCGGGTGGAAACAATCCGGGCGAGGCGGAGTTTGGCCAGGTGTTGGGAGACTGAAGCGGGTGTCTTGTCCAGGATGTCGGCGAGATGGTTGACCGAGAGTTCCTGGTCGCGGAGGGCAAGAATGATCCGCACCCGGGTGGCATCGGCGAGCATGCCGAACACTTCCACGGCCAACTCGACGTACTGACTGTCGGGCAAGCGCCCACATATCGCGTTATCTGCATCCATACGCAGATTATTGCATAGGTTGTCGGGACCGAGGTCACAGCGTCGCGTGAGAACCTGGCCGGGACGTCGATGGAGGAGAACTTATGGCGCGCAATCTGACGTGTAAGGCGTGTGGCGAGGTCATTGTGGGTGACACCGACGACGACTTTGTGGAGAACGCTCGAGAACATGCCCGCGGGCACGGCCACGTGGGTCCGGCGCTGACGAGGGAGCACCTTCTGGCCCGCTTCGAGCACAACCACTCAGGCGATCACGGCCATGACGGCCGCGACCGCTCGAACCCGCATGCCGGCTAGAGGCTGGCGATGAGGTCGGCGCAGGCCCGTTCGCAGCGCCGGCAAACTTCGGCGCAAATGCGGCAGTGTTCGTGCATGCTGGCGTGCTTGTCACATTCGTCTGCGCACGCACCACAGGCCGCTCGGCACGATTCGAGTGCCGCTCGGGTGACGTTTGCGTCGTAGCCGGTGTGTCGGGAGAGCACGTTGGCGGTGGCGGCGCAGTTGTCGGCGCAGTCGAGGTCGGTGCGCACGCACTTGACCAGGTCTGCGACCATCTCTTCGCTGAGACAGGCGTCCGCGCAAGCGGTACAGGTTTGCGCACACTCGATGCACGCTTCGATGCACGCCACGAGCTTTTGCCGGTCGATGTCTCCGAGGTCGGCGGGGTAGCTGTCGAGCATTTGTTCAACGGTAGACATAATGCTTCTCCTTCACGATCAGCAGCCCCCTGCACGGGCGAGAGTACGCCGAAAGTGCAAACGGCACGATCCGCACACACGCGATTGGTTTCCGATCCATTGCGGGCATCAGAAATGAGGTGCAGACGCAAGGCTGCACCCACGTACCCCTAACGGCAACCGATCCCCGACAGACGGACCCTTTCCGAGCTGCAAGCCGCGATGCCCAGCAAGATGAACGCATCGGCCTGATCAGCGGTGTAGTTCGGGCGACGGTTCCACGAGCTTTGGGAAAAACCGGGCAAATGGATCACTCAACTTCTTCCCACAATGCCCGCTCGCACTTTTTCAGCATCGCTCCAGATCCTCTCCGGCAACCGCAACGCCAGCGGAGCGCGGGCGAAGCGACCGCTCAGGACCGTTTGCGAGAATGATCCTGATCGAGCTAGCAAGGGATGAACATGATTCGCGTACACGATGCTAATGGGCATCCTCGCACGCGCGCGTTTCTGATGGCATTGGCCATGTTGTTTGTCGCAGTTCTGGTGACCATGGCGTGGGTCCATTCAAGTCCTCGCCATGCCGTCGGCGGCTACCCTGCGGATGCCGTAGTGGCGGCGCAGCCAAGCCCGGTTGACGCTGTGCATGACATGTCCGAAAGCCACAGTGACAATAGCTCCTCCGCGGAATCAGAGGACCATTCGTACCTCCGTTCTCGCCACAGCGACACACCTCTCCCCCTAGCCAACATATTGGCCGCTCGAAGCGCCGCCACGGCGCCCATCGAGCTCAGGCACGTTCTGACGCGTGCACCCAATGAATGGCTAGTTGCTCCTCCGGACTGGTCTGTCGCAGTGGTCAAACTTTCAGTGAGTCGAACTTAGGAATCATCTTCCCGGGACCGTCGCGTCCCGATCCGATGTACCTACTAGCCGCCAGGTGCGGCATGTTCTCGCGCCATCCTCTGCGCGCCACGCTTCGCCGACTCATTGAAAGCCCCAACCATGAAACACTTCCTCCCCATTTGTCTAGGAAAGACTGTTCGATCTCTGCTGCGACTCGCCCACCGCGGATCTGCGCTCCCCGGCCTGATCGTCGAACGAATCGATGTTGCGCTCCTCCCGGACGTGCTTGCCTCCCTACCCCGCGGCGTGGTGGTGGTCGCCGGAACCAACGGGAAGACCACGACAACAAAACTCATCGTTGAAGTTCTTCGAGCGCACGACCTGAAAGTCTTCTCAAACCCGAGCGGCAGCAATTACAGCCGCGGCATCCTCTCGTCGCTCCTGGGACAAATCTCGTTCTCAGGCCGACTCGACGCAGACATTGCCGTGCTTGAACTCGACGAGGGACACGCGGCCGCGTTCGTGAGCGCGGTGCCGCCACGACACTCACTCATATTGAATGTGATGCGAGATCAAATGGATCGATATGGCGAGATCGACCACACGACGAACCTGCTACATCAAGTCGCTGTGGCAACTACTCGCGATGTCATCGTCAACGATCTGGATCCCCGGCTGCACAGTGAACGCTTTCTGCAAGGTGTCGACGCTGCTGTATCAGCCTTCAGCGCATCCCCTGAACTTCAACCCCTATTTCCCGGGGACGACGAGCTGCTTGAGACGGATCAACGGGCAAACATCGCAATCTTCGACCAGACCACGCTTGAGCGGATTGAGCCAACTCCTGTCGCATCATTTGACGGCGCTTCGCTTCCATTCACGCTCTCATTCGGAGGTTCGTTCAACTCCCTCAACGCGGTCGCTGCCCTGTCGATCAGTCGCGCGGTTCTAGGTAGCGATTTCGATCCACACCGCGCTTCCGAAGCACTAGCCCATGCAGCGCCCGCGTTTGGGCGCGGCGAACTCATCACGTTCAAAGGACAGACGATCCACCTGGTCTTGGTTAAGAATCCCGGCGCATTCCGGGCAGCGTTGGAATCGTACTCGGGCGACGGCGCTCACACGATGATCGCGCTCAATGATCATGACGCCGACGGGAAAGACGTCTCCTGGATTTGGGATGTCGACTTCGCCCCCCTCAAATCCGACAAAGTGCAGCTCGTGACCGGAACACGCGCGCCCGATCTTGAGTTGCGGCTTCACTACGACGACATAGCGGTGGCCATCCGCGAACCTGATATTCGACGCGCATTGGACCTCTTCATTAAGACTCCAACGCCGACTCTCAAGCGCATCTACTGCACGTACACGGCGATGCTCGCGGTCAGACGCACGCTCCGTCCCGGAATCCTTGGAGAAGCAGCATGAAGCGCACGCTCACAATCCTGTCGCTTTACCCCTCGCAGATGAACGTCTACGGCGACCGCGGCAATGTGCTCGTCCTCCGGCGTCGCCTGGAGTGGCGAGGCTACCGAGCCAACGTTCTCGAACTCGATCCCGGCGAAACGCTCCCCCGAGACGTCGATCTCGTTGTCGGTGGAGGCGGGCAGGACCGCGGACAGGTTGCAATTCAACCGGACCTTCTTCGACACCGTCACGACTTGCGGGCAATGGCCGAAGACGGCACCCCCATGCTGCTGGTGTGCGGGCTATACCAGTTGTTCGGCCATTCCTTGCAAGTAACCGACGGCACCCGACTAGCCGGGATCGGGATCCTAGACATGGAGACCCAGCCGGCACCCCAGCGCAGCATCGGCAACATCTCCGCCGAAACGTCGGATTTTGGAACGCTCGTCGGATACGAAAACCACGCCGGAGCGACCACTCTTGGCCCAGAAGCGCAACCCCTGGGCACAGTTGCGGCCGGCCAAGGGAACAACGGCAAAGACCGCACAGAAGGCGCGCGCAAGTGGGCCACCTTCGGCACCTACCTCCACGGGCCTCTCCTTCCACGCAATCCCCTCTTCGCCGATCACCTGATCCGCGTCGCGCTGGAGCGTCGCTTCGGTCATGTCGAGCTGCCCGGTCTCAGCCACGCTGCCGAGCAGCTGGCGCGGGTCTCCGGAAGTCGGCGTCGGTGACGCCTCGACATGCCCGAGGGTTGGAAACTCGAATCGCGCAAGCCGGAAGGGCTAGTCGCGAAACGTTCGCTCTGCTGCGCTCGATGTGGGCTGACTATACGCACTTGCGGCCGCTGGCGCGAAGGCCTTACCGGGAGCGCCTGACCTTCGCGTGGTCAATTGTTATCGGCGCGATTCTCATCGCGGCAGTGATGGTGAGCCTTGGAGCTGTCTACGGCATCATCGCTCCGGCCGGCACTATCGACCACGGCCGCAGCGAACCTGCGACCACTACCTCTCCCCCAGAGACGCGACCGGTCCCCAGCATCGTGCCCACGCCGGTGCAGTTGGGGGTGTACTCGCTGACTGAGCCCAGCAGCCCCTGGTTCATCGTCAACAAGCTCCGCCCCATCCCCGGCGCTGCCACCTACGAACCCAGTGACCTGACAACCCTCCCCCCGGATATCCCCAACCCAAATGGTCAAACCCTCCGCCGGGCTGCTGCAGCAGCATTCGTCCAGCTCGCCGCGGCCGCGAAAGCTGAAACCGGAGCGACTCTCGTCGCCCAAAGCGGATACCGCTCCTTCAAATACCAGACCGATGTGTACGCCTCCTACACGAAGTCCGATGGCGGAGTTGCGAACGCGGACACAACGAGCGCACGGCCCGGTTACAGCGAACATCAGACGGGGATGGCTGTTGACATTCTCGACACGCAAAGCGGTTGCGGGCTCGAGGACGATTGTTTCGGAAGGTCGCCCACGGGAGTGTGGCTTGCTGCCAACGCCTACCGATACGGATGGGTCCTGCGATACCCGCCCAACAAATCGGCCGTCACGGGGTTCGCGTACGAGCCATGGCACTTTCGGTGGGTCGGCACAGCGTTGGCGTCCCAGCTCCGCGACAGCGGAAAGCGGACATTCGAAGAGCTCTTCGGGCTTGCTCCCGCTCCCAACTATTCTGACCAAGCAGAAATGACCGCACACTAGCTAGACGCTGTCGCACGCTCCCTTCGACCCGAGGAACAGACACCAGCGCGAGTAGGGTCCGCTGTAACTACCACCAGGTAACCTCCCCGTATACCCGGGGTGGGTATACCATCCAGTTATGGATCCCACCTTGCCGACCGGTGTTGGGCGCCCGAGCGGGTGGATGATTGTCGGCGCGACCGGGATGGGGCTCGCGTCGGCGTATTGGGACGACTCGTGGCATTCCACCCTCGGGCGAGATAGTGCCCTGATTCCTCCGCACCTTCTCTTGTACGCATCGATCGTCGCAGTTGGCGTCATTTTGGGTCTCTGGGCGATGCGGATACTTCGCGATACTCGTTCCCTGAATGCCCTTGGTCGCGCGCCGGGGTTCATCCTCGCCGCGGCAAGCGCTGCTGCCACAGCAATCGCCGCTCCCGCTGATGCCTTTTGGCACAGCACTTTTGGTCGCGACGCAGTCTTGTGGTCGCCTCCGCACCTGCTGTCGGTAATTTCAACGACGGTCCTCTTGGGTGCGATGCTGGTCAGCGTTTCGGATCGACCGTGGCGCCAGTTGCAGATCGGGCTATCCGCCGTCGTGCTGGCTGCAGCTCAGATCCTTGTGATGGAGTACGACACGGACGTCCCCCAGTTCAGCGAGACGCTCTATCTGCCTGTTGCCCTGCTCTCGTTGCTGAGCGCTGGGTGGGTGATCATTCGCATGACCGGGTTCCCATTCGCCCTCACAACGGCGATCGTCGCGTACATCCTGTTGCGCGCGGCGCTGACCGCCGGGCTCACCGGGGCGGGCTGGTTGGCGCCGGATCTGCCGCTTGCGCTTCTCGGGCTGGCGGCCGTTGATCTTCTTCAGAGCCTGCCACGGTTGCGATGGCTGGTCGCCGCCAGCATCGTGGCCGCCCTTGAATCCCTCCTCTGCAATCGGGCTCAGCAGCGTGCAGATAGGGTCGATTCTGCCGTGGACGATGGCAGTGGTGGGCGCGGCTCTCGTAGCTGTCTTTGTGGTCGGCGTCAGGAATCGCGCTGTTACAGCGACGATCGTTCTCCTGCTCGGGTTGAGTTTTGCACTGGTCACACCGGTGCCGGCTAGCGCTCATGATCCTGGGCAGGGGCCGTCCTTCGGAACGGCGGCACTTTCGGTTCAGGGTGACGGGAGCGGCGAACTCACCGTTACCGTGGACGACTTCAGCACCACGGCGACAATGCCGGGCCGGGCTTGGCTGGTTGCCCGGCGGGCCGGCCAAACCATTACGGTACCGCTGGCGGCCGGGTCGGTGAGCAGGTCCGGTCGGGCGACCGGTCGAATCTCACTTCCACACCCAGGACTGTGGTTCGTCTACGCGGACGTTTCATCCTCTGTCGGGACGCTCGAGGTGTGGCTTCCGATTTCCCAGAACTTCACTGGAACCATCACCCAAACTCGGGCGCTATATCAACCGACGGAAACTCGTGAATGGTCCCCGCCACAGTACCTCTTTGCCCTGTCACTTGTCGCGATCGGAGCGGTGCTCGTGGTCTGGTTGATGGTCCGCGTACGCCGAGTCCCGACCTTGGGAGCCACGGAGCGGCCTTACACGAGCGGCGCTCCCCCATCATTGCCCGGTCGATGAGGATTGAAGCTTCTCCCGGCCGCCCTCGTCTAGGCCGCCTTCGCGGGTGCTTACGACCGGACTAACCGCGCTATCGCGTCCGATGCTTCTTTGATCTTGGCGTCCGCTTCCGCGCCGCCTAGCTTGACCGCGTCTGTGACGCAGTGTTTGAGGTGGTCGTCGACGAGTCCGAGAGCCACCGATTGCAGCGCCGAGGTGAGCGCGGAAATCTGGGTGAGGATGTCGATGCAATATTGCTCCTCGTCGACCATCCGATACACCCCACGGGTCTGGCCCTCGATCCGCTTCAGACGGTTGAGGTACTTGTCCTTGTCGGTGATGTAGCCATGCGTTGATTCGGTAGCGGTGTCCATCGTCTGTCTTTCTTCGGGTGCGTTTTACGACTGACGCGCCAGCTCTGGCTGAGCGGGTTGATCGGTTCGATCGAGCATGGCACGGGTGCTCACTTCTGGTCGCAAGTCCAGGCGACGCAACAGCTGCGCGTTCAGTGCGACGACGATCGTGGACAGCGACATCAAGATCGCACCGACCGACATCGGCAACACGAATCCTATGGGAGCCAGAACGCCCGCCGCGAGCGGGACCGAGATCAAGTTGTAGCCGGCCGCCCACCACAAGTTTTGCTTCATCTTCTGGTAACTGGCTCGGGACAGCTGGATGACCGAGAGCACCGAACGGGGATCGTCGCTGGCGAGAATGACGCCGGCGGACGCGATCGCGACATCAGTGCCGGCGCCGATCGCGATCCCGACGTCGGCCTGGGCCAGCGCGGGCGCGTCGTTGACACCATCACCCACCATCGCCACCTTGCGTCCTTCGGCCTGGAGTTCTTTCACCTTGGCGGATTTGTCTTCCGGGCGCACACCAGCGAAGTAGCGGTCGATTCCGAGTTCGGTGGCAACGGATTTTGCGACAGCGTCAGCGTCGCCGGTGATCATGACGACGTGCACGTTCTGGGCGTGAAGCGCTTCGACGGCTTGCCTGGACTCTTCGCGCACTTCGTCGGCGAGTTTGAGCGCGCCGACGACCTGCCCGTCGACCAGTACGTGCAGGATGATCGCTCCCTCTTCGCGCCAGTCGTAGGCGACATCGAGTTCGTAGCCGTTCTCCTGCGCCAGAAGGCGCGGACCGCCGACCTGGACTCGAGAACCGTCAACCGTTACAGCTACACCGATCGCCGGGGACGATTCGAATCCGGTGGCTCTCGGTACGGTGAGCTGCCGCTCCTTTGCCGCGTTCACGATCGCTCGGGCAAGTGGATGTTCGGAGTCGGTCTCTGCGGCGGCAGCCAGGGCGAGCACACGGTCCTCTCCGTGATCGTCGGTCGCTTCGATCGCGGACACGGTTGGTTCGCCCTTGGTGAGCGTTCCAGTCTTGTCGAACAGGACGGTGTTCACCGTCCGCATGCTCTCCAGCGCCAGCCGGTCCTTGATCAGCACGCCGCCACGAGCCGCTCTCTCGGTCGCGATCGACACGACGAGCGGGATCGCGAGGCCGAGTGCGTGCGGGCAGGCGATCACCAGAACGGTGATGGTGCGCACGACGGCGTCGTCTGGGAGTCCGATCAGGGTCCAGACGATCGCTGTGATGATGCCGGAGCCGAGAGCGAACCAGAAGAGCCATCCAGCAGCGGTGTCGGCAATCCGTTGGGCGCGGGAGGATGAGTTTTGCGCTTCAGTGACCAGGCGTTGAATGCCGGCCAGGGCGGTGTCATCGCCGACGGCGGTGATCTCTACCCGCAGGCCGGAGTCGGTGGCGACCGTCCCGGCGATGACGGTGTCACCTGTACCGCGTCGGACGGTGCGCGATTCACCGGTGATCATGGACTCGTCCATGCTCGCCGAACCGTCCACGATTTTTCCGTCGGCCGGGACGCGGCCGCCGGGTCGAACCACGACAACGTCCCCGACCTGCAACTCGGACGGTGGTACCGGTATGGTCTGGTCACCGTCGACCCGTTCGGCCTCGTCCGGTAGGAGCGCGGCCAGGGAGTCGAGCGCGGAGGTTGTTTGGGCGAGAGATCGCATTTCGATCCAGTGCCCGAGAAGCATGATCACGATCAGCAGGGCGAGTTCCCACCAAAAGTCGAGCTGGTGGTCGAGGATCCCGAGGCTCGCGCCCCACGATGCGAAGAACGCGACCGTGATGGCCAAAGCGATCAGCAGCATCATCCCGGGTTTCCGGGAACGAAGTTCAGCGACGGCACCGGTGAGGAATGGCCTCCCACCCCACACGTACATGACCGTGCCCAGGACCGGCGAGATCCAGCCGATCCATGCAGCGTCGGGGAGGTGGTAGCCGAGGATCATCGCGAACATTTGCGAGAAGACGACGACGGGCACGGCCACGACCAGCATGATCCAGAATAGGCGACGGAATTGCCCGACGTGGTCGCCGTGACCGGCGTGCCCAGTCATGTCGTGCCCACTATGCCCATCCATATCGTGACCGTCGTGGCCCGCCACGTCGTGGCCGGCGTGGGTGGACGTCTTCGGTTCTTCCGGTCGGGCCGTGTCGTGGTGGGCGTGCGCATCCGGACCGGTCTGCACGGTCTGGGTGGGGACGGAGTGGTTGTCCCGCCCGGCGTGATTGGTCATGGTTCCTACCCTGTAACGGTTGCAGGTTTCTGTCGAGATCAGCTCTGGCGTCGAGACGACGGCTAATGCCAGTCGCGGTTGCGTCAGGCGGTGGCGTAGCGGGCGGGGTCGGCGTCGAACTTGGGTCCGCATCCGGCGCAGCAGAGGTAGTAGCGGGTGCCCTCGTAGTCGCGGTAAAGGCCAGCCGCTTCTGCGTCTGCCTTGACGACCAGGCTGCCCTTCATGACCGGGCATTCTGCCAGGTCGGTGGCGGCCGGTCCGAGGAGGTTCCGGGTCCCGGTTGGCGCCCCGTGGTGGTGATCGGGTGCGCTGGGGGTGTGGTGGTGGTTGTCGGTCATGGCGGTTTCTTCCTTCGACGGTTGGGTTGGTGGGTGGGTTCAGGCTTTTTGAAGGGCCTGCTTGGCGGTCGCGCGCTGTACGAGCCGTTCTGTGTTGCTTGCGTTCGACTTGAACGAGCGGAGGCGGAGGCTGTTGCTTACGACGAAGACGCTGGAGAACGCCATCGCGGCGCCCGCGAGCATGGGATTCAGCAGGCCCAGAGCGGCCAACGGGATGGCTGCCACGTTGTAGGCGAACGCCCAGAAGAGGTTGACTTTGATTGTGCCGAGGGTGCGCCGGGAGAGACGGATTGCGTCTGCGGCGGAGCGGAGGTCGCCGCGCACCAGGGTGAGGTCCGCGGCTTCGATGGCGACGTCCGTGCCGGTACCCATCGCCAAGCCGAGATCGGCCTGGGCCAGGGCGGCGGCGTCGTTGACGCCGTCACCGACCATCGCAACGACTTTCCCTTCGGCCTGCAGCCGGGTCACGACAGCGACTTTCTCCCTGGGCAGTACCTCGGCGATGACCTGCTCGATCCCCACCTGTGCGGCAACCTGGTTGGCGACAGTCTCGTTGTCGCCGGTGAGGAGTACGGGCGTTAGGCCCAGTCGTTTGAATTGTCTGATTGCCTCGGCGCTGGTGTTTTTGATCGCATCCGCTACGACGAGAACGCCACGCGCGGTTCCGTCCCAGGCGACGACGATCGCGGTTTGCCCTGCCTCTTCGGCAGCTTCCTTGGCAGTGACAAGCGTCGAATCGGCCGGAACCGACCATTCTGTCAGCAGCGAATCACGCCCGACCAATACGAGGTGACCGTTGACGACGCCCTGCACGCCCATTCCTTCAATGTTGGCGAACGATTCGACCGTGGGAAGGGATCCGACGCGTTGCGTGGCTCCCTTGGCGACGGCTTGCGCGATGGTGTGCTCAGAGGCGTCTTCGACGGCGCCTGCCAGTCTCAGTAGTTCGGCCTCCTCGACCCCTTCGGCCGTGTGAATGGCCAGGAGGGTCATCTTGCCGGTGGTGACCGTGCCCGTCTTGTCGAGCACGATCGTGTCCACCTTGCGGGTGGATTCGAGTACTTCCGGTCCCTTGATGAGGATGCCGAGCTGGGCCCCACGGCCGGTTCCGACCAGCAGCGCGGTCGGTGTGGCCAGCCCGAGCGCGCACGGGCAGGCGATGATCAAGACAGCGACAGCGGCGGTGAAGGCGGCTTCGACCGGGAATCCGCTTGCCAGCCAGACGACGAGTGTGGTGACGGCGATTGCGATCACGATGGGGACGAACACGCCGGAGATTTTGTCCGCCAGGCGCTGCACTTCGGCCTTGCCCGATTGTGCATCCTCGACGAGCTTCGCCATCTGTGCCAACTGGGTATCTGTTCCGACTCTCGTCGCGCGGACGACCAGCCGYCCGCCGGCGTTCACGGTTGCTCCCACCACGCTGTCGCCCACACCAACCTCGACTGGGACGGATTCGCCGGTCAGCATGGACGCGTCGACCGCGCTCGTGCCGTCCACGACGACACCGTCGGTGGCGATCTTCTCCCCTGGGCGCACCACGAACTCGTCCGCGACGGCGAGCTGATCGGTGGGGATGCGCGTCTCGATGCCGTTACGGAGCACGGCCACGTCCTTGGCGCCGAGCGCCAGAAGGGCGCGCAATGCTGCACCAGCCTGGCGCTTCGAACGTTTCTCGAAGTATCGGCCGGCTAGGACGAACATCGTCACTCCGGCAGCGACCTCGAGATAGATGTTGCCGGCGCCGCTGTTGGGGGCGACCGAAAATTCAAAACCGTGGGTCATCCCTGGCATTCCGGCCGTGCCGAAGAACAAGGCATATAGAGACCAGAGCAGGGCAGCGGACGTGCCGACGGAGACAAGGGTGTCCATCGTCGCTGCTCCATGCCGGAGGTTGATGAACGCGGCCTTGTGGAACGGCCAACCGGCCCACACGATCACCGGGGCGGCGAGCGTCAGTGACAACCATTGCCAATAGGTGAACTGGAACGCCGGGACCATTGCCAGCGCGATCACCGGAACAGAAAGTGCGATGCTCCCGACCAGTCGCTGTCGCAGCGCAATGTGCTCCGCGTCGGGGGCGTCCTCGGGCGCTGCGCTTTGCGGAGCCACGACCGGAAGCGTGGCGCTATATCCTGCCTTCTCCACCTCGGCGATCAGCGTCTGCGGATCGAATTCGGCCGGGGCGCTCACCCGCGCCTTCTCGGTAGCGTAGTTCACCGTCGCGTTGATCCCGTCGAGCTTGTTCAGCTTCTTCTCGATGCGCATCGCGCACGATGCGCAGGTCATTCCCCCGATTTCGAGTTCGATGTTCGCGGCAGGAGGTGGTACGAGCGCTTCGTTTGTGGGCATGTGATCCTCCGGGATCGGGCAGCGCCAACAGGCGGTTGAACGGATTGGCGGCGCGAGGGGCCGGTGTAACTCACGGGCGACTGCTCAGCGTGAGTGGGTGAACATCCCACCGCGTCTGCCGGGAACATCAGCCGGACGAGGGTGAGGCCCGCGCCAAAGGGGCATCCAGCCCCACTCCACCCTGTTTGATGGGTGAGCTCAGCTCAGACACGAACGGCTGAGTAGCCCGCCTCCTTGACCGCGGCGAAGACTTGCGCGTCATCAAGGTCGGTCGCGCTGGTCACAACCAGCTTGCCGGTTGTTGCGGACACGTCGATGTTTTCGATACCTGCGATCTGTTCCACTTCTTCGCGGACCGACATCTCACAGTGACCGCAGGTCATCCCGGTGACTTCATACTCAGTAGTCGACATTGTCATTCCTCCAGCAATACGGGCAAGGGGTATCCCTCCCTCAACAACATGATACCCCCGGCCCGTATTCCCGCCAAAGTGGGCATGCACCACGAAGGTGCCAAGCTGTTCGCGCGGACAGTCGACGCGGCTGCTATTTCTGGTAGGCGAGCACGGCCATCATGCCGGACTCGCCGTGGTAGATGTTGTGGCAGTGGCTTAGCCAGAGGCCGGGGTTATCGGCGTCGAAGTCGACACGAAGAGTCTTGCCCGGAAGGACGATCGAGGTGTCTTTGCGGGGACCGCGGCCGGGGTGTTGATACGTGTGCCCGTGCAGGTGCATCGGATGCCACATGGTGGTGTCGTTGACAAATTCCAGTTGCACCCGCTCCCCCTGGTGAACCGCGAGTGCATCTTGCAAGGGCCGGTCCGGATTGAACTGTCGGCCGTTGATTGCCCACTTGTACGAGTTCATGCTGCCGGACAGCTTCATTTGCACCGTGCGGTCGACGGCGCGTGGCCTCAGCTGCACCGCGTCGTCCGCGATCAGATCTTCGGCCACCCCCACCCGCGGCGAGTTCAGCTCGGGCAGCGTCTTCAGGGGCGCTGGCGCGGCCCCAGTGCCGGTGCGGAGGATGGCGTATGCGGCGGCGTCCTTGCCCTCGGCGGATGCAACGAGTGGGAAGACTCCGTCGCCGGCGGTGACGATTACGTCGTAGCGCTCCCCCATCCCGATTAGGACACTGTCGACCTCGCGATGCCGGACGGGGTACCCGTCGGTGTGGGTGATTGTCAGGGTGTGGCCGCTGATAGCGACCCGGAATGCAGTATCGGCGCCAGCGTTGATGAACCGGATCCGAATTTTCGATCCGGGTTTGCTTGTGAAGGTTTCCGGGTCAGCAGCGGGCCGGCCATTGATCAGATAGAGCGGGTAGTAGACGTCGCCGGTGTCGCCACCGAGCAATGCCGAGTTGGTGCCCATCAGCATGTTTCCCATCCTCATGAGCATTCCGTTCATCCCCATTGCCCCCATCCCTTTGGAGAGATCGTTCAAGACTTGGTCGGGTGTGCTGGTTACTCCATCGAGCCAGTCGTCGAGGATGACGATCCATTCTTGGTCGTAGCTCAGGGGTTCTCGCGGATCGTCGATGATCAGCGCTCCATAGAGGCCCCGGTCGATTTGCACGCCGACGTGCGGGTGGAACCAGTAGGTTCCCGGGTGCTCGGCAGTAAAGCTATAGCGGAAGGCGTCTCCGGCAGCGATCGGGTTCTGGGTCAGCGGAGGCACACCGTCCATGTCGTTGCGCAGAGCAACGCCATGCCAATGCACCGAGGTAGACGTAGGTAACTGGTTGGAGACGTCCGCCTGGATAGTGTCACCGGCACGGGCCCGGATGACAGGTGCCGGTGTCGACCCGAACGTCCATGTGTTCGCGACCCGACCGGCGAGATCGAGTTGGGAGGGCTGGGCGTCCAACGCCACAGCGGTAACCCGTCCGGTGCGCTGGCGCGTCTTCTCCGCCGCTGCAATGGCAGCGGAAGTTGGAGATATCAGAGCGGGTGTTGCCGGGGTGCACGCAGCCAGTGCGGCGAGGGTGGCGGCACCGATGCTCGCGCTGAGGAAGGTGCGTCGGGTGAGCGGGCGTGGGGGTTGAGCAGAAAGCGGCATGGTGGACCTCATGGTGGGCAGAGCAGATCAAGAGAGAGGGGGCCCGGTGAGGCGGAGCAGGGGGAATGCGGGTTCCACCCCACCGGGGTCAAGGTCAGGCGCGACTCACAGATCGCGACCCGCGCGCTAGCCGAGCGCTGTCAGCATGGCTTTCATGTCGGCGATCTCCGCAGTTTGGGAGCTGACGATGTTATCCGCGAGCTTCATGGCGGCACCGTCCTTGCCACCCGACTGTTCCTGCTTGGCCATGGTGAGCGCACCTTCGTGGTGCTGGATCATCAGGGTGAGGAATCTCTTATCGAACGCAGTCCCGGTTGCGGCCTTCAGGCTGTCCATGTCTTGCGTCGTCATCCCGGGCATGGAGCCCATGCTGGAGGAATCGGTAGGCATCGGCGTGGACATGTCCATTCCGGACATGTCGCTGGGGGTCGGAGAGCTCGAGCCCATCCCGGGCATGGTGACCGGTTCACCCCAGGACTTCAGCCAGGACGTCATCTGCTCGATCTCGGGCTGCTGGGCGGCTTTGATTTTCGCGGCCAGGTCCTTGACCTGAGTTGAGGCGGCACGGGACGGGGCGAGGTCGGCCATCTCGATGGCGCCTTCGTGGTGCACGATCATCATCTGCGCGAATGTGACGTCTTGCGCGTTGTGCGCCGCGGCGGGTGTCGAGGACATACCGGACATGCCGGACATGTCCCCCATGCCGGAACCGGTACAGGCGGTGAGGAGGCCGCCAGCGGCCAAGGCCACGCCGGCGAGGGCGAGACGAGGTGCGATTTTCATCAGTACTCCAAGAGGTTTGGTTTGGGGATTTCGAGGGTGTATCGGAGGGGAGAAGCAGAGCTCTCCCCGGGAGCCTCTAAATCCGCAATACCTGGAGGACCAGAGTCCGATCGCGGACACGCACGGCAGCGGCGTGGCGCCATTTCACGATGAGTCGAGGCGCGCTGAACGGAACCTTGTTTCCCAACGGGGAAGCGAGCAGGAAAAGCAGGGCGGCACCGAGCAGGAACAGGCAGGCGTGCATAGCGTCGTGGCTCATCGGTGCGTCTAGTGCCGGCGTGGAGGTACCTCCCACCTCCGCCGCGTCTGGGGATTGTTGCGTGGTGGGCGCAGCCGGAGAAGAGGGCATGCTCATTAGGCCCGCCTGGACGGAGGCCCCGGTGGAAGCGGCCGCCATGGGCATGTCGATTCCGGTGTGCATGGCAGCGATTCCGGAGACGAGTGCGAGCACCATCAGTACCCGACCGACGATCGTCGCCGCTCGGGTCCGGGGCCGCCCGTTCTCACTCTCCATCTCCTCCAGAATACCCACCAGTGGTATGGCGCGGAAACGCGCGCGGGGCATTCTCAGCTCCGCCCTCATAGACGTGCTGCGGCAGGGAGAGGGTTACATCGGGTCGTTGATGTGAAGGTGGTTGCAGGTGTCGTAGAAGTCTTGGAAATTGCGCAGGGCGGGTTCGTTTCCCGCCGCCGTTCGGCAGTTGCTTTGGCCAAGGCCCGAACCGTACGGCATCCTCGGGTCGAGGACTCGGATCAACGCCAGGGAGTTGCCGTCTGCGCCGGTCGCCTGGCTGCCGCCGAGGCTATAAAAGTCCACCGCGTGGCCACCACCTCCGGCATAGTGCTGTGAGTAGATCCCCGCCCCTTCGATCTGGCCGGTACAGCGCCGGTTGATGTCGCTGACGCCGACGCTTGCGAAGGTATGCAGGGCGATCACCATGACCTGCAAGACTTGGGTGTCGATCCCGCAGTTCGGGACCGAGCGGCCCTCCGCGATCCATCGGATCTCCATGATGTGGTCGGGGGAAGAGCCGGAAAGCTGACCAGCTGCGACATACCCCATCAGCTCTTGGGCGAGGGCGCGGGCGTCGGAGGACACCGGGGCACTTGATCCCGCGGCGCGAGCGGCCGCCGCGGCGGCCGCTTCCGCTGCCGCTCGTGCCGCAACGCCAGCCTGATACTGCTGTTCGGTCATAGCGGTGGCGCTGGTCAGCGACGCAAGTTGGGCCTGAAGCTCGTTCTGGTGGGCGGTTTGAGCGGACAGCGACGCAATCATGTCCTTCTGTGCCTGGGCCGCTTTGGCCAACGCGGTCTTTGCGGCAGCGGCAAGCGTGGCGAGAGCGTCCTTCGCGGCAACGGCCTGATCACTGGCAGCTTTTGCGTTGTTGCTGTCCTGCGCTGCCTGCGAATACAGCCGGTTGATGGTCGATGTCAGCTTGCCCAAACTACTCAAGCGATAGAGCAGGCCGGCCCGGTCTGAGGACTTGCTGATCAGTAGCGTGCCGGTGAGATTCGGACCGCCTGTGCGGGCGAACTTCGCCAGGACCGTCGCCGCCTGCTGGTGGGAGGTTTCGGACTTGATCTTCAGCTTCGCGGCGACGGCTGTGAGCGCATCCGCCTTGTCTTGGCCCGCAGTGAGTGCGAGCTGGGCAGCTTCATTCTCCCTCTCGCGGGCGACGGCGGCGTCTTCGGCCGCTTTCACTTGCGTCTTGAGATTCGAAATCAGCGCGGTAATCGCATTGACTTGGGCCTGTTTTGCCGCCTCGTTTGAACGGGCGGCTTGAACATCACCCCACGATGGATAGCTATCAGCCATCGCTGTGGGGGCCGTGACGACGCCCGAGGCTGCAACGAGGACCGCGATCACCAGGCCAGCCCAAAGTCTCCACGGGCCCGGGCCGCGTGACGGAGTTGAGGCGTGACGTCGTAGCATTCTGGGTCCGAATCATAGGTGCGAAGCCGAAGCTTTCGGAAAGAGATCGGTCATTGGCCCCCCGACGCTAACCCGCGGCGGCTTCTCAATCTCCCGCAACACGCCGTCAACGAGCTCGGGCAGGCTTCGACGCGATCCTCTGATTCGAAGGACCCTGCAACGCCATTGCCGATCTTGCCTGCCGAGAGAACTGAGCGTACTTTTTACCCCGCCGGGGTATCAGCGCTTGCGCCCTGGGAAGGAGCAGCGTGCTTATTCAACCGATCGACTATTTCCTCGTTGCCTGGTTTGTCTTGGCGGCCCTCTCTGCCCTCTACGTGGGAGTGGACCAATTCCGAAACAACCCAGAACCGGGCGTGATGAAGTGGGGCTTCATTCTCGTCACGCTCTATCTAGGACCGATCGGGTTACTGCTCTACGTGCTGGTCGACAAGGAACCGCATCCGGGCGAACATGAAGAGTTCACGAAACCATTATGGAAACAGGGCGTCGGCTCCACGATCCATTGTGTCGCGGGTGATGCCACCGGCATCATCGCGGCTGCGGCGATCACCGCCGCCCTTGGCCTGCCGATGTGGCTGGACCTCATCGTCGAGTACCTGGCCGGGTTCGCGTTCGGGCTTCTAATTTTTCAATCCTTGTTCATGAAAAGCCTGATGGGCGGCACGTACCTGCAAAACGTGCGCAGTACGTTTCTGCCGGAATTCATCAGCATGAACTTCATGATGGCGGGCATGGCGCCGGTGATGACATTGCTGATGATGGGTCCCGATATGCGGGCAATGGAGCCGACTGAACTCGTGTTTTGGGGGGTGATGTCGGTAGGTGTTGCCGCGGGTTTCGCGTTGGCGTATCCGGCGAATGTCTGGTTGGTCTATAAGGGCCTCAAGCACGGCTTGATGACACGCCGGCCATCCGCCCCAGCCGAGAGCCACCAGAACCACGAAGGCGGCATGAAAGGCATGGGCGGTATGGGCCTGCCGGGGGCCCAGCAGCCCACTCGGCCGCAACTGGTGGCCGTTGCCCTTGTCGGCATGATTGCCCTTGTTGCGGGGATCTCGGCGCCGTCCACGACGGTCAACATGTCCCTAAGCGCCCGTGACGTGGGCGGTTCCATCATGCCGCCCGGGATGATCATGACGCGCGACACCCCGGGAGCTGCGATGCGGGATATGGCCGCGGTCGACCCAAGAGACGTGACCGCCACCGCTGCCGGGAACGCCCGCGGCGACCAGGCCCTTCAGCCGCGAATGGTCGACGGTGTGAAGGTCTTCGACCTCACTGCCTCGATAGTGAGGTGGCAGATCCTTCCGGGTGTGTGGGTGGACGCTTACGCGTATAACGGCCAGGTTCCCGGTCCGCGTTTGGATTTTGTGCAAGGTGATCGCGTACGCATCAATGTGACCAATCGACTGCCGGAATCCACCACGGTGCATTGGCACGGTCTCGACGTTCCCAATGACATGGACGGCCCGGCCCAGATCACTCAACATCCGATCGAGCCCGGCAAGACGTTCACCTACGAATACACGGTGAAACAGGCAGGTACGTTCTTTTACCACTCGCATGATCACGCCGACCGTCAAGAGGCGTTAGGACTTTACGGGGCGCTGATCATTGCGCCGAAACGTCCTGCTGATGCGATTCCGGCGGATATGGACTACACCATCCAGCTCGGCGAATGGCTCAACCGGAACGGCCTCACTTGGCCGGCGATGCCGATGGAGGGTGGGCTGGCAAACTACTTCACGATCAACGGGAAGGCGTACCCGTCCACCGAGACGATTCGAATGAAGGTCGGACAGGTGCTGAAAGTTCGGTTCATCGGAACGAACTCTGTCGATATTCATCCGATGCACATCCACGGTGGCCCGTTCGAGGTGGTCGCAAGGGACGGAGAGACCCTTGCCCTATCGGCGCGGTTTGCCGCTGACACGATCAACGTTGCCCCCGGGCAACGCTATGACGTCCTCTGGACGGCCCGTGCGCCCGGAAGATGGTTGATCCATTGCCATATCAATCACCACACCACGAACAACAATGTGGAGCAGGACGGCGCGGGCGGCCTGACCATGATCATTGACGTGTCGTCGTGATGAGGTGCCCGTGCTGGGGCGAGGAATGTGCCGTCACATTCTCATTGAGAACATTGAGAGGAAAAAGGCGAGCCCGCCGCCGGCGACAAGCAGCACAGCACCGATGATAACGAGGCGATGTTTACGCGCCTTTGCCGGGAGCACGGGTTCAGGCGCAGCTCCAGTTTCCCACCAGGGTCGCTCACTCTGATCTTCAGGCACCACGTCTTCCCCTTCCCGCCGCGCGGTGCGTGCAGCAGGCGCCGCGCGTAGCGCCTTAGGTGCCGCGCTACCTCGGGTATCAGTCCTGTCTGAATCCGACGAACAGTCCGCCGGTCGCTTTGGAACTGAGGTTGTAAAGCAGTGCGATAAGCATCCCGCCCACCATCGTCGCCAGCGCACCGGCGAGTCCCACCACGATCGATCCGATGAGCACGGTTCCGAAGTTCACAACTTTGGTAACGCTTGAGGCGGAGAATGCCGTCGTCTCGCCTGCCGGGCCAGAGAGGAGGGTGTCGATCTGGTGGAACGCGCCGACCTGAGTGAGGAACGTCCACAGGAGGGTGCTGGCAAGCACGGTGACTGCGGCCATGATCAGGCCGACGAGGAGGGATACCTTCGCCATCGACCACACACCCGTGTAGACCAGGTGAAGCCGAGCGTCGTTGCGTTCGGCGCTTTCGCCGATGTTGTGTTCTCGGATCATAGGAACTCCTTCGGGACGTTCGTCGGACCGGTTGATCAGATCGGGAGTGTGACCCCGCCGATGAGGGCTTGGAGGCTGTAGATCCACGCGGTCCAGACTCCGGTGACCATGAGGACGCCGATCACGATCAGGACGGTGCCGCCGGCGATGTTGATGGCTCGGATGTGTCGACGGAGGAAGCTGATGGCGCCGGTCGCCCAACCGATTCCGAGGGCGAGGAGGACAAAGGGAATGCCGAGGCCGATTGAGTAGAAGCCGGTCAGGATGGCGCCGCGCGCGGCGGATTGACTGGACAGGCTGAGCGAGAGGACGGCGGCAAGGGTGGGTCCCATGCAGGGTGTCCAGCCGAGCCCGAAGACGATTCCGAGCAGGGGTGCGCCGATGATGCCGGTCGAGGGACGGATGGGCAATTTCAGGGTGCGTTGGAAGAACGAGAAGGTGCCGATAAAGGCCAGGCCCATCACGATCACTAGAAGGCCGAGCAGACGGGTGATGAGGTCTTGCCAGCGCACCAGCCAGGACCCGAAGGCGCCGAACAGGGCACCGTAGGCGATGAACACGATGGCAAAGCCGAGGACGAAAAGCGCGACTCCGGTGGCGGTTCGACGTCGGCTGACGCGCCCCGTGGACCCGGTGACTCCTCCGACATAGGCCAGATACCCGGGCACCAACGGGAGCACGCATGGGGAGGCGAACGAAACCAGCCCGGCGAAGATCGCGATCGGGATGGCCAGTAGCAGTCCGCCGTTGGCGATGATGGAGGCGAATTGTGCGCCCACTAGGTCACCGCCGATCGGCGCCAATTGGGGTGCGGGAGGAGTCTGATCATTTCTGGCCAGCAGTGATGGCACCGGCGAGAATGAGGGCTGCGGCCATCGGGTATCCGGCGGCAAGGTCGACCCAGCCGGGGGGCTGTGCGCCAAAGACGCCGAGATGGGCGAGCCAATGTTGCAGGCCAACCAGGAATCCGATCAGCATGATCAGTTGGCCGACGCGCAGGAACCGGCGTTTGCGTAGGTAGCGGGCACGCAATTGCTCCGGGGTTGGTTTGGCTTCCTCGTGAGTGGAACGTCGCCGAGGAGATTCTGCGTTCTTGCGAGCCATGGTTGCCTTCCTGCTGCTGTTTGTGGTTGATGGGGGTGGTTGGTTTCAGAGGCCGCTGTAGGAGTGCAGGCCTTTGAAGAAGACGTTGACGATGCCGAAGTTGAACATGACCGCGGAGAAGCCGATAATCGCCAGCCAGGCCGAGCGGGATCCGCGCCAGCCGCGGGTGGCGCGAGCGTGGATGTAGCCGGCGTAAAGGACCCAGATGATGAAGGTCCACACTTCCTTGGTGTCCCACCCCCAGTAGCGCCCCCAGGCCTTTTCTGCCCAGATCGCACCGGCCATCAGCGTGAAGGTCCAGAGGATGAAACCGACGATGTTGATCCGGTACGCCAGGTTCTCCAGGGTGCCGGAGCTGGGAAGGGTTGCCAGGAACCGCAGCGGGGCTGGTCGGCCGTCGGCGATCTGAGTCTCTCTGCGTGTCTGCAGGAGTTGTACGGCGGAAAGCGCGAAGCCGATCGCGAAGAAGCCGGTAGCGATGATCGCGACCATCACGTGAATGACGAGCCAGTATGACTGCAACGCAGGCGGTAACGGTGCGACCTCGACGTAGTAGCGCATGCTAGAGATCCCCAGGAGGATCAGCACAAGCCCGGTGACGAAGGAGCCGAGGAATCTTAGGTCGTACCTGAGCGTGACTACGAGGAAGACGCCGACGATGAGCAGGGTGCCGGTCATGGAGAATTCATACATGTTTGCCCACGGCACGCGTCCGGCGGCGATGCCGCGGAAGATGTCGGCGCCGAGTTGGACGATGAAGGCGAGGACGGTGAGTGAGTAGCCGGTGCGTAAGCTCGCCGACCCCAACCTCGAGGAGTCGGCCCGGTCCACGGATCCGCGGATGAGGGTTGTCGTGTGTGCCGGACCGGGCGTGTTGCTGGCCGCCGCTTCTTGCGCTCGTCGGGCGACGGCGCTAGGGACGGCGGCGGTCGCGTGGCCGCTGCGTCGGGCGAGGTCCAGCGCGAAAGCAATGAACGCTGCCGCGTAGAGGACCATCGAGCAGATGAGCAGGATGACGGAGATCTGTGACAAAGAGTCGGTCACGGTGTTCCCTTCAGGTCGGTGTTTCGTTGTGAGTCCTGATCGGCTGCACTTGTGCTACGCAGGGCTGCTTGGTGGGCAGACGCCAAGTCGGCCACCGCGTCCTGTAGTTGAGGGTCGTCGCCTCGAGCGAGTCCGGCGTACTCGATGCGGACGGGTTTGGCTTCGTCGACAATCGCTTTCACCCACAGGCGTCGGCGTGGCACGAACAGGGAGGTGAGAAGGCCGCCGAGCGCGGCGATGGCGAAGAACAGCACCCACCCCTGGGCCGGGTCGTGATGGATTTCAAAGGACGCGAACCGGGACACGCGCTCCAGCGTGATCGAGCCGAGACCGTCGGGAAGTTGCTGCGTCTGACCGAGTTTGAGCTCAATTGACCGGACCCCGGTCGTGCCGCCGGTGAGTTGGGTGAGCTTCGTGGTGTCAAGTGCGTACACGGACTTAGGTGCCCCGGTGTTGATGCCGAGGTCGCCGGAGTAGGCGTTCAACGTCAGAACGGGGTTGGTGAGGTCGGGGTACGAGGAATAGAACGCGCCGGTGCGTGCGGTGGACTTCGTGGGGTAGAAGAACCCGATCAAACCGACTTGTTTGGCAAGTCCGTCGGGGACTTTCACGACGCCGAGGGAGGTGAGGTTCGCGTCTTGTGGGAGGAAGGGGATGTCGTCGCTGAACACGGCGTGGCCTTGCGGGTCGCGGACCGTGATCCGGGGGGCGTACCCATTTCCCAGCAGATAGACGTCGGTGCCCCCGATCGACAGGGGGTCGTTGACTTTGATTGTCCGACTCGTCTTGTCTGGCGAGCCTTGGGTTTGGGTGGTGACGGTCGCGGTGTAGTCGGTCGGGAGTCCGCGTGCCCGCTTGTTCTGGGTTTCGTAGGTGACCGCGAGGTTGTTCAGGGTGAGCGAATAGGGTGCCAGCTCTGTGGGGCTGAAGAAGCGGCCGGGGTTGAACGAGTCGTAGGCGGCGAGGGTGTTGATCATGCTTTGCCCCTCGACAACCACCCGGTTGCCGTTGAACCCGAACCCGCCGCCGATTCCCACCGTGATCAGGATCCCTACCAAGGCGATGTGGAAGGTCAGGTTGCCCGCTTCGCGCAGATAGCCCCGTTCGGCGCTGACCGACAGCTCCCGCCGACCAGCGGCCTGCGTGCCGGGGAAGGCGGCAATCCGGTAGCCGCGTTTGCGGAGAATTGTTGCCGCCGTGCTGATTGCCGTGGCGGCCGTTGCCGCCGAGGCGGCTCCCCGACCAGCTGACAACTCGATGGAGGTGTAGCCGCTCATCCGTGATAGTCGGGCGGGCGTTCTTGGTGGTGTCGCGCGCAGGGAGTGGAGGTGGTGGATCGTGCGTGGCAGGACGCAGCCGATCAGGGAGATGAACAGCAGCAGATAGATGCTGGAGAACCAGAACGAGGTGTAGGCGTCGAAGGCTTGGAGTTTGTCCAGGACTGGGGCGAGGCCCGGGTTGTCTTTGAAGTATTGAACGACACCGTTGGGGTCGGAGCTGCGTTGTGGGACCAGGGATCCGGGGACGGCGGCCAGAGCGAGCAGCAGCAGCAGGAACAGGGCGACGCGCATGCTGGTCAGCTGTCGCCACATCCAGCGCATCCATCCGGTGAACCCGAGCGCCGGTTCGGTGATTCTGCTCGCACCGGGTGGTCTGACGTCGATGTGGTCCAGGGGCCTAGACATCGGACGGCTTTCGCATCGAGTTCGACCGGGGTTCGTCTTCGGGGGCTCCTGCAGCATCGTCGACGGCTGGGGCGGTGGTGACGGCGGGATTCGGGTCGTCGAGGGGTGCGGGTTGGTGGCCGTCGCGGTACGGCGAGTCCTCGGGTTCGGGGTGGCGTTTGGTTTGCACGAGGAAGAGCGCCGCGCCGAGCGCGACCAGGAGGAAGGAGGCCCAGACGTTGGCGGGGATACCGAGGAACGTGTTACTGGTGGGGTCGATCCGGATGGCTTCCAGCCAGCTCCGGCCCAGGCCGTACCAGATCAGGTACACGGCGAAGGCTCGCCCCCATCGCAAGTTGAGGCGGCGTTCCAACACCAGGATGATGCCGACCCCGATCAGGTTCCAGATGATCTCGTAGAGGAACAACGGGTGGAAGAGCGTTCCAGCAGGCAGGCCGGCAGGGAATTTGGGATTGCTCGCTTCGATCTGCAGGCCCCACGGCAACGTGGTGGGCAGGCCGAAGAGTTCGTGGTTGAAGTAGTTGCCGAACCGTCCAAGCGATTGTGCGACGAGCATGGCCGGTGCCAGCGCGTCTGCGAAGGACCAGAACCGGATCTTGGTTTGCCGGCACCCGATGTAGGCGCCGACGGCTCCGCCGATGAGGGATCCATAGAGGGCGTTTCCGCCGTCCCAGATGGCGAACACGTTCCACAGGTTCGCGCCGGGGTAGAAGTAGTCGCCGGTGTGGGTGAAGACGTGGTAGAACCGGGCGCCGACGATGCCTAACGGCACCGCCCAGAGAATGATGTCGAGAACGACGGGGCCGCGGGCGCCGCGCTGGGCGAGTCGTTTGGAGGTGATCAACGTGGCTGCGACGATTCCGGCGAGAATGCACAGCGCATAGGTGTGGATGGTAAGCGGACCCACCGTGAACTGCGCGAAGACGGGGTCGGGGCTGGGAATGCTGAGATGGCGGTTCATGAAAGGGCTTTCGGTGAGGGGTTTGCGGGGGGCTCCTAACGCGCGGAAGGGTGTTACGGTCCCTGTTCTGTCAGAACGGTGCTGATTAGTGCGCTGAGCACGGACGCGTCCGGCAGTTGGCCCAGGATGCGAGCGGCGACGCGCCCGTCCTTGTCCACGACGAGTGTGGTGGGGACCGCGTTGGGGGCGACAATCCCGCTGAACGCCAGTTGCAGGGCGCCGTCGGAGGCGTCGAGCACGCTGGGGTAGGTCACCCCATAGGTGCGAGCGAACGCGCGGGCGGTGTCGGCTTGGTCCCTGACGTTGACGCCGAGGAATTCGACACCTTGTCCGGCGAATTTTGTGTATGTCTTTTCGAGTGCTGGTGCCTCCGCCCGGCAGGGGGCGCATCCGGCGTACCAGAAATTGAGGACCAGAACTTTCCCGGCGTACGTCGCTGAAGTGATCGGTTTGCCGTCTTCGAGCTTCCCCGCGAATGCGACGGGTGCCGCACGATTCTGGGGTTTGATTTCGGTGATGGTGCCGTCGCCGGCGACGTAGTTCTTCCCGGATCCGTCTTTGTACTGCTGAGCGAGGGCATCATTGTTGCTGCTGCACCCCGCCAGCGTGACGACGAGCATGACAGCTGCGGCCACCGAGGTGAGGGCGGTCCGCAGCCTGATGGTTCGCATGATGCGGTTAGCCAAGGGTGATTCCTCTCGCGCTCATGAATGGTTGCGGGTCGATCCGGTTACCGTTGACGCGGACTTCGAAGTGCAGGTGGCAGCCGGAGGAGCGGCCCGTCGTACCGACCTGGGCGATGTTCTGGCCGGCTTGAACGGTTTGGCCCACGTTGACCAGGACTCCGCCCCCGCGGATGTGCGCGTACCCGGTCATCACCCCGGTGCCGTGGTCAAGGAGCACCCAGTTGCCGTAGGTTCCAAGCCAGCCTGCGTATACGACGCGTCCGGGGGCGGCGACGAAGATCGCGGTGCCGCAACCGGCGGCAAGATCTGTGCCGTAGTGGAATGCGCCCGAACTGGCTACCGGTTTGTCCGGGCGGGGCCCGAACCGGTCGCTGATCCATCCGGACACCGGCTTCGCCCAACCCTGTCCACCGAGTTGCCCGCCGTCCCCCGACGGCACCGGTGCACCATCTGCCGCAGCCGCGGCAGCAGCGGCAGCGGCAGCAGCGGCGGCGGCAGCAGCGGCGGCTGCGGCGGCTGCGGCGGCCGCTTCTTGCTGACGTCGGGCCTCTTCCCCTTTGCAGTAGTCGGCTTCGGTCGCTTTGCGATTCTCGACCAGCACTGCCAGTTGGGCTTGCAGGGTTCCCTGTGTCTGTTGCTGTTCAGCCAGCTGGTTCGCTGCAGTGCGGCTGGCAGCGACCGCGTCCTGCAGCGCCTTTTCGGCTGCGCGGCTAAGGTTCGCCAGAGCGGCTTGGGCGGCATCGGCCTGGCGGGTAAGTGATCGGACGGTGTTTGCGCTGGTGGTGGCGGCGGCGAAGGCCCGATTGGAGCGTTGCGTGAGTTGGCTCATGGTGCCGAGTCGGAACAGCAGCGTCTCTGCTCGTTGCCCGTTCAGCAGGAGCAGCGTGGTCGGGTCGCCGTTGCCGAAGCGTGCAAGTTGGGCGACAAGTTGGCCGGCGCGTGCTTGGGATGCGTTCGCGAGCGCTTGCGCCGCATCGGCCGAAGTACGCAGCGTTTGTGCGCGGTAATTTGCTAGATCGAGTCGTGCTTGCGCCTTCTCGTAGTCGCTGCCACGGTCGGCTGCTGCCGCCTCGGCGGTGCGGACGTTGTCTTCCAGTGTGCGCAGAAGATTGGTGATCCGATTGATTTCGGTTGCTTTCGCACTCTCGCTTGAGCGTGCGGCTTCAACCTCCGACCAGGACGGATAGTCGGCGCCTCGTGCCGGGCCTGCTGCCACTAGCTGGCTGCTGAGTAGAACGGTCAGGATCAGCACAGCCGCTGGCCACCGCACTCGAATTGGTCGGACTCGACGGGTGCTCTTCGTCGAGCCCGGTGTGGCGCTCATGGGGTGCCCTCGATCAAGGTGACCCAGCTGGCGCCGTGATCGGCGGTCGCGACGATTCCGTTGGCATGGGCACCGAGGATCCAGAGTCTTGACGCGCCCTGCACTGTTGCCAGCGACTCGGGCAGAGTGTCGAACGTTCCCTTCCGCGCCCAGGTGGAACCGTCGTCTGTGGTTGCCCAGATCTTCTTGCTGACGTCGACGCCGACGAATTGTCCCGGTGCGGCATCCACCGGGGCGAGCAAATACAGCATCGGTCCGCCGGGCAGGGCGGAGAAGGTCATGCCAGCATCCCGGCTGATCTGCACACCGGCCTGGGTTGTGGCAAGGAGCGTATCCGGCCCGTTTGGGTTGACCGCGAGCTTCCGCAACGACAGTGTCCCGCCATCGTGCCAGGTGTGACCGCCATCATCGCTGATCCGGACGCGCTGTTGGGCCGCGTCGAAGCCGTAGATCCGTACCCGGGCGTCGCTTGTGGTGGCGGTAACGAGGTCGTGGAAGTCGGTGTGACCGGCAAGCGACACGGTTGTCCAGGTTTGTGCGGCGTCGAGGCTTTGGATTAGACCGAGGTTCGCGGGTAGCTGCTGCGGGTTGTTGCCGGGGTCGGGGTGCCCGGATGCGAACATGACGCCGGAACGGGCGATGGTGAACCCCATTGTGTCCTGGCTACTATCGCCGACCCGGGCGGTGGTTTCGGTGGCGAAACCATCTCCTAGTTTCGCCGCGTCGATCGCCCACACTCCCTGGTGGGTTGCGGCGAAGATGCGACCGTGCGTGGCATCCAGGCCATGCACGTGTCCGAGCACGTTCATTCTCGGAGCCGCCGGTGTGGTCGCACTGCAACCACTGAGCAGGAGGGCGACCGCGAGCGTGCTGACGATGAGGGCCGAGGTGTGCCGACGGATGCGAGAGCGCATGGCTATTTCACTTTCTGCGTAAGCCACGCAAAGGGGTCGACCGGGGTTCCGTTGACGGAGATGCCGAGGTGCAGATGGGCGCCGGTGCTGGCGCCGGTGCTGCCGACCAGGCCGACCAGTTGCCGGACTTTGACGGTTTGTCCCACACGGAGTGCCAGCGAACCGTAGGCCATGTGGGCGTATAGGCTGCTGACGGTTTCTCCGTCGATTTGGTGGTCGATGATGGCGTACACGCCCAGGCTTCCGGACGGATTTCCCACCTCGCGGACGACGCCATCCGCGATCGCCTGGATCGGGGACCCGGCGCCCGGATTCATATCGATGCCCTCGTGATAGGAGGAGCAGCCAGAGCAGGGCGCGACTCGGTAGCCGAACCCGTCGCTGATGGGCACGCCAACATCGAATGGCCACTGGATCGGGGAAGCGGGGTCATTTGTGAACGTGTTCGCTGTCCGCCGGACACTGTTCGGGGCAGTGACTGTGGCTTTTGGTTTCGGTTTCGGCGGCGCGGTCACTGCGACTCCTTCGCGTGCGACGGGTGCCAGCTCAGTGGCGGCGACCGTTACCGTTTGCAACTCTCCCGGCCGCGCCGTTGCAATCTGTTGCCGCTCGCCGGGCACGACCGCATAGGCCGGCAGGGCGTAGGTTCCGAACAAGGTTCCGGCCAGTGCCAGTGCAGCAATAGGCGCCCACCGTTTGCGGGTACGTCGTTGCCTTGCGACGGCCGCAGGACGGCTGACTGGTCGACGCCGCTCGGCGTCGCGTCGGGCGCGGCGTGATTCGTGCTGGTAGGCGGTCGAGAGAAGCGCGTTCGCGCTTTGTCGGTGGCGAGAATGTGCGGGCATCGTGGCGAAAGGCTCCGACGTTTTTGCGTGAGAAGACCCGTAGGTCCGCTCGAAACGGTAACGACGAGAAATGCCGACCGGAGGCCGCATTCAGTCGCCGAATGACGGGGAAGGTGCGTGACAGAGAGCATTCGACGAGACGCGTCGATCACGTCACAGCAGTGGAGCGCAAAAAGCCCAGGCCAGCCAACCACTAGTCCTTTGCTAGTCCGGTCGGCGTTGCGCCGTGGGTTCCAGAATGCCGGTCTAGGTGCGGCTTACCGAGAGCGCGACTAGCGACGGACCATGCGCTCGGACAGACGTAATCGACGATATGGCGACAGGCACGAATCGCTGCACAAGGTCACCAAGCGCAAGCCCCCTACTTACCGCGAAGAGGGAGACGGCGGCCGCGATCACGACCAGAACGCACGCAGCGCCGGCGATCGCACAACTGAGCTCGCAGACGGTATCGCACTGCGGTCCCGGAGAGCTCTGCAGGCTCACGGGTGCACTTGCGGCTGGCGCAACCAGCAGAATGGGCGGCGCAATGTGCGCGTGGGTCACGACAGGGTGGGCGTTCGATTGGCTGCCAACCGAAGCCGCGACGACCTCATGCGGGTGCGTCGAGTTCATGGATGTCATCACAAACATCCCGACCGCCAACGCCAACAGGGACAGCACTGAGAGTAGGATCCGACGCCGACGCATAGCAGCGACCCGGTTCGGGTCAAGTCGCGTAAGCGTCATGGTTTCAGTCCTGGGGTTGACGGTTGGGGGCACCCGCATCTTAGCGAGCGGTGCTGGGTGGGAGGCAGCAGACCGGATGACCTGTCTGCGTTTACAGGTTAGGTGAAGAGTTTGAGCGTCGGGCCTTGCGCTTGCCGAAAGTCGATGTGGAGGTGATCGCAGGTGTCGTCGAACGGCAGAAAGTTGGTGACGGCCACGCTCCCCCGGCAGCCCACTTGACCCAAATCTGTATCCGGCGGCATCAGAGGATCTAGCGCGCGAATCAGTTTCAGCGAGCCTGGATCTCCGCCCGTGAGCGGGCGACCATTGAGAAGATAGAAGTCCACGGCATGACCTCCGCCGTTGGCGTAATGCGAGGACGCACTACCGGCACCCTCGATCTGACCAGTACACCGTCGGTTGATATCACTGACGCCGACGGTATTGAAGTTCGCTAACGCGACTTCAATGGTCTGCAGCACCCGATAGTCCACACCACATCCAGGAACGGCACGGCCCTCCGCGAGGTTCCGGATCTCCGGGATGTGGTCGGGAACGTACCCTGTCAACCGTCCTTGCCCAACTGCGACCATAAGAGTCTGCGCCAACCGTTGAACCGTCGGCGAGACGGTCGACTCCACCGTGGAGTCCAGCTTCGCACTGTTCTCAGTGATCGAGAAGGCGTCCCGCGCGGCCGCTGGAATAGCCACTCCGCCACTCAGCAACGTTTGCACTGCTGCACCGGCTCGAGACGCAGTGGCGGAGCCGTCAGTTGAAGAGGCGTACGCGGGCAACGCGGCTGTGCCAACGAGCCCACTCGCCGCTACAACCACAACAACCTTTGCCCAGATCGAGCGCAGTCGCCGGTTCCGCAATCTGCTCGTTGTTGAGGACCGATAGGCAAAAGGTGCATTCGCTGGCCGCCCATTGCCGAGCGGGCGCGAACTAAGCGCCATCGGGCTGTTACCTTCGGTGAAAAGGGCGTCATCGCTAAGCCTCGGGGACGCTGAAACTCGACGGCTGGCCCGGCGGCTCGAGGCAGATACGGCTTGCTGAGCTCGTCGACCCGGTGTCTTGCGAGGACCCAACTCGACTTCGCGGCGTTCGAAGGCGTGTCTCTCACGTCGAGACGAAAAAGCGCCCACTACAGTCGGAGGGTTCGAACGCCGTTCCGTCGCTGCAGATCGTAGCGCGGCGTGAGGCTCGACGAGGTCGCGAGGCGAGGACAAGTTGCCCGCAGGCGTGCTCAAGCGTGCCACACAATGCCTTTCGCCGGGGGACGCGAACCGAGCAAGGAACTCAAGTTTCGCGATGGGAATACCCGGTAATGGTATGCGCTCGTTACCAAATTGTCACATTCTTTGGTCAGCCGATCACTTGGGCGCGGCCCGCCGAGCCTGCCGCCGCCGTGCTCGGATCACGACCTCTGCACCATCATCGACCAAAGATCACCCTTCCCGAGGTCCCGGCCCAGATAGGGAACGAAAACGGCAACTCCGACGACGCCATCAATCGACTTAGCCCCCCTTCCTTCGCAATCTGATCGTTGACGATCGAACACGCCTAACACGGAAGCCGGGCTGCAAGTCCTGCGCGGCGTCCGGCATCCGCGCCGCACAACAAACACGACTTGGCCAAGCGACCAGCTGCTGCCCAGGCGCCGTTACCGGTGTCGGTCTCCCCACAAGAGGCGGGTCTTGAAATCAGGACGAAATCAGGTCCAGATCCACGTCGCTGCTGCGTTCACCCGCATCATCGAAACCCCCCGAGCCCCTACATAGGAAAGGGCGCCCCTCGCCTGTTGCAGGGGTGGCCGAATACATTCGGGATTCCTGCACAATCTCTCAGGCATCTGCGCCGGAATATCGTCAGACAGCTTCCGCGACCCGTACGTTGGTAGCATCACTGTGCTCCGCAGCGCAGCGCTCTCCTCACCGGGAGCAACACAACCGGGGTCCCGACGCGACCCTCCCCGACTTCGCGCCGGGACCCCTCCCCCAGCCGCGGCTTCCACAGATCGGCGATGCGTCTAACGCGCGACAGATACCTCAAGCCCCCTGCGACGGCTGGCCGGAGGGGACCTGAATTGCAATGATCGAGGGGCAGCAGCGCGGGTTCAGGCATTGCGCCCGCGTCGTCACCACTACCCACGCCCCCTGGCGGCCGGCGCCAACCTACGCCCCATAGCCAAATTCTCGCCGCACGCCACGCAGCGCGTCCCATCCACGCCCATCTCAACCATCCCCTTACGCCCATCCACCATCCACCGGATCGGGGGGACACGCAACGAGTGGCTCCGCGATTCCCGACCACTCGTCGTCATTGGTGTCGGCGAAGCTGTGATCTCCTTCACGTGAGTGGGGTGGTGCCGGCGTGAATCGTTGTCTCATCCTTGCGGTATGGACAGGACGACTGACGCAGCATTCCTCGCTCGAGCAGCCCCGGGGGGCGGCTTCTCGTTGACCGCGCATTTCAGCAGCCGCGACTACGTCCGGCTACTGCAGGCAGCGGCCGAGCACCACCTACTCCCGGAACAACTAGCGGCGCAGATCCTCCAGAACGCCCTAACACGGAGGATCACGATACGAGCGGAAGATACCCCGGCTCGGGCGAGCGGATCGTCCGCCTGAGTCGGCCCTAAACCGTTGTCTCGGTCCGATTCCGCCCGCCCGAGCACCCACCACGCACGCTCCACGCAACCGGAACCGAAGTCAACCCCGTTGGCTCGCAAGCCCGGGCAGCGCCACGCTAACGTGACGTACTGGGACTGGCCGCTGAACCATCATCCTCGGAACGGTTGACGTTGCGACCAGTCCCACCCCGTCTTCACGCCTTGGAGCATGTTCCGATTCGCGCCGTGGCTAATCCTCGGAATCGTCCTTGAAAGAAGCGGCTTCGACGGCGCGCCGTAGTTTGTCGCGACTGATCGCCTTCTCCTCCTCGGCTCATTTACGCCCGTACCTGCCAGTTTTGGGGCGATTCGAGGGGCGGTATTGACGGTGCTTTTTGGGCTGAAATTGCTAGTGTTCTTGCAGTCGGTGGGAGTATTCTCGCGGTATGACCACCACAACCACCCAGAAGCCGGGAATGCGCGCGTACGACGATGCGGTGCGTTCGACCTTCCCCGAACTGGTCAGCAAGCTCCGCGACATCATCGGCGTGCGCCTGGTCGCCTACATCGGCAACGTCAAGTCGACAAAGCCCGTAGCAGAGTGGGCCGTCGGCCCTCGGGAGCCCGGCGAGACCGACCGCGATCGACTCTTCGTCGCCTACCAGATCGCCGCGTTGCTACGTGAGCGGAACGAGGCCGTCACGGTCCAGTCCTGGTTCAAGGGCATGAACCCGGCCCTCAACGACGCCTCTCCGGCGCGCGTACTGCGCGAGGGAGACCCGACCGAAGTCGGTCCCGAGGTGATGGCGGCCGCCAAGGCGTTCGCCTTCATCGGATGATGGGGCTGGCTATCGCGGAAGTCTCCGAGCAAGTCTGGCGGGTCGGTTATCGACCGAACCCCTGGGCATGGGCGGATTGGCGGTACGCGAACGACGCAGGGCGATTTAATGGCCGCTGGGACGACCAGCTGGCCGAGCTCTTCCGGACGCTCTACACCGGCGAGAGCTTGCTGGCGTGCCTACTGGAAGTGCTCGCGCAGTTCCGGCCTGAGCCGCAGACGGACGCCGAACTCGACGAGATCGAAGACGAGGCCGGCGAGGTCGACCTCTACCCGGACGCCCCCTCTGGCACCGTCGGTTACGGATGGCTCGAGGAGCGCTTCGGGGGCAAAGCTGACCAGACCGGCCGGTACTGCTTCGTCACCCACAGCGAAAGCCTTGCGGCGATCCAAGCCCGCTTCCCGTTCGCCCGGTTCAAGCTGACGCCGATCCAGCTCGACACCTCGGTCTTGAAGGACGCTCGCCAGCGCGACCTCACCCGCTCGATCGCCCGATGGATCTTCGAGCTGCGGGACAAGAACCAGAACGACCTGGTCGACGGGATCCAGTTCACCTCTCGCTTCGGTGACGAGTACCGCATGTGGGCGATTTTCGAGCGCGCCGCAGATGGCGTGACCAGCGGGCATCTGACGAACGAGGAAACATTCGAGCTGCACCCGGAGACGCCGGAACTTGTGGACGCATTCCGCCTCCACAACCTTCGCTGGACGGACTAGCGCTCAGTCCAGCGAGAGGACGCTGAGCAGGCGGTGATCCGCCGGCATCTTCGCCAGGAGGGCAGCTCGGGCGGCCTGGTAGTCGGAGCCGGTGGCATCGAGCTCGTTCACGGCCGCAGGGCGAATCCGGCCGGTGGCGATCACGCGGCCACCGCGAGGCATGGAGTTGTGGACCTGGATCAGTTCGTACCCGTCGGGCACCTGTTCCTCGATCATCGCGCGCGCCTCTTGCGCGTCGTCGGCCTCCGCGGTGATCTCTGTCACGACGGTGGACTGAATCAGGCCTCGGATGTGCATGAGGCCAGGCTATGTTGCACGACCGACGGTCGAACTCCGTTCGTGTTCAGCCTGAGATGGTGGGGTCGTTGGAGCGATCGTCCATCTCGTTTCTGGGCGCCAGGTATCGGTCGGTCCCTGGAATGCGCACGGGCACGTCGGGCCATGGAACAGGAGTGGCCGGGAGAAGGGGCTGGCCAGTCTCCCGAACCGGGTTCTTGCGGATGCCGACAGCCGCCAGCTTTTGCCGCGTTGCGCGATCAGGAATCGCGCGAAGGGAGTTGAGTTCAGCGCTGGCCTTCTCCAGGGCGCGCTCTAGCGCCGCGCGCTCGGCAGCAGCCGAACGAACGCCGACCGCATAGAGGACTAAGCCGTCGTCGGTGAGCCGGTCGAGGGCAATCGGAGCAGGAAGCCGGTCGAGTTCCTGACCACCGAAGCCAGGCGGAGCCGGGTGGCACGGTAGCCGCTCGACACCATCCAGCAGCGGCACGGCGGGATCGACAAACGCTCGATGCCAGACCCATGCGGAGGCGGCGCGCACGCGGTCGAGCTCGACGTAGATCCAGGCGAAGGTTTCCCGAGCATCGCGGATGCCGGCGTTGATGATCTCTACCGGTCCATAGCGTCGTGCGGTCATAGCCCCTCCCCTCACTACCTAGATGGCGGAGGCGCGCAGCTGCAGTGCACGATCGCGCGGCTTCAACGACGCGGCGGTACCTGTCTGCGTGGCCGGCTACGCACGGCGTCCTTCCACACCCAGCCCTCGTGCTTTTGCCCGTCCCGCGTGGTGAAGCGGATCCGCACCGCATGTTCGTTCCATGCAAGAACCTCGACGTCTGGACGGACCACCGCTTCGTGGAACCGCACGAAGGCGACCGCTGGCGTAGGCGTCGGCGACTCGACGGCTGGATCGTGCTCGAGGTCGACCTCCTCGTTCGTCAGCCACACCGGCCGGGGGCGCGTGACTATCTGCTCGATCACCCGGTCCATCCCCGCGCCGGGATAGCGCCGATTCTGCCCCACTGCCGACCTCCTTCCTTGCGAGCCCATTAGAACATATGTTCGAATCTTGGGGGAGGTTGCGATGAGAGTCCTGCGCGCCGGCGAGAAGGTCTGGTTGGTCGTCGACGACGTCGCCAGCAGGATCCACTTCGTCATCGAATACGGACCGGCTGTCAACCAGCGAACGCATGAGACGTTGATGAAGTACCGGGTGGACCATTGGACGCTCAGACGGTCGGACCGCTGGCCGCTGGGTTTCTATGACGAACTCCGAGCGGCCACCATGGCGTGTGAGCTGGCGGTGGAACAACCGTCCTTCGTGTCCCCCGTCACCGCGCCTGACGGAACGATTGTCACTGCTGACGAGCAGCGCGCTCGATGGCACGCCGGGCTGGATCCCCGAACCGGCAAGCCTCGCACGTCGCGCTAGCCTCGACGTCATGGAGCTGGAGCTTTCGACAAGTCCGCGAGGCACATGGGTATGGGCTTCCAATCGAGACCAGGCGGCAGTACTGCAGGCACTCCTTCGAGACGCGGGGTGCGAGGCTACGCCTGCTCGCGGGGGCAACGCGGAAGACCGAACCCTGGATCTCGACATTGGCCTGGTCGCCTTAGAGGGGCTGGAGCGCCTGCAGGACGCCGGCTACTCGTTCCGCTGGCACGCTGAGCAGCATCCCCTGAATAGAACCGAGGACCTATACGGCATCCCCATCGCGCAGCCCGCTTAGGTACTCCCCCGGTGGCGGTGCGGCGTCGAAAGTTCGAGGCTGACACAAGCCTCGGTCGAAGAGAACAGCGAAGTTCGCGACACGCCGACACGGGGAGTATTAGAACGGGTCTTCGATCCCTGGTAGTATGCTGTCCACCCGACTCCTGCGGTGGCAAGCAGATGAGGACGCGCGAATGTACGCCTTCGAACTCGCGAACGAAACCAACCTCACGACCCGGCAGACGGTCTATCTCCTGCAGTTGGCTGGTGCTCCTGCAAGGCACGCCGTCACGACAGTCCACCCAGAACAGGCAGATGCGGTCCGCGCAGCGCTACGAGTCGCCTCACTCAGTGGCCTGGTAGATCCCAAGGACGCAGGCAGCCCCCGCGGCCGCGCCAAGCGCATGGAAATCGCTCGGGACTGGCTGGAGTACAAGCGCAGCGGGCTGCCTTCGATTCGCGCCTGGAAGGCAGCGAAGGAGCGGGAACGTCGAGCCCTCGCGAGTCGAAAGGCCGCGGCGGCCACTTCCAAAGCGATCACCGAACGAGAAGCAGCAATCCGTCGCGCTGCTGATCGCCAAAGGTGGGAAGGCACCTTCGAGGGGCCCACGACCGTGGAGGACAGCAGGCCGACCATCTACCTGGCTGGCGCTCCGGGACTCGGTAAGCGGCGCTAGTCGCCGTTTCCGCCCCCAACAGGACGGCGGTATCCATCGGTGTGGGCAGCGATATGGTCGATGAGCTGCGCCCACGCCGCATGGGCTTCGTCGATGTCGCGATACCGCCCAAGATGCCAACGCCCCTCGGGCAGCCCCTGCAGCTTGTAGTCCACGACGAGCTCAACCTCGTGGTCGCCTTGTCGAGTAACCGGGATCAGGCTGGTGATGTGGTTCGGGTTGATCCAACGCGCAGCGGGCGCGCCGCCAAGGGCCGCATGGATGAGCGGCGCGTCCGCGGCTGCTGGCGGAAAGGCAATGAGGGCCACGGCCGACAGCGTAGCGGCGTCCCTCCCCTATCTGGGCCTGCGGCGGGTACCGTCGTGCCATGGCCGTGCCACTCGTCGACGTCGACGGGAGGCGTCTGCGCCTGACGAACCTGGACAAGGTGCTCTACCCGGAGACCGGGACCACCAAGGGCGACGTCATTCACTACTACGCGACCATCGCGCCGGCGCTACTCCCTCACCTGGCTGAGCGCCCCGTCACGCGCAAGCGCTGGCCCGACGGAGTCGGCTCAGCCGCCGCGCCGATCGAGGCGTTCTTCGAGAAGGATCTGGGCGAGGGCGTTCCCGACTGGGTGCTGCGCGAGACGATCCTTCACTCGGGCGGCGAGAAGCGCTATCCGGTGGTCACCGATCGCGCGACACTCGTCTGGCTGGCTCAGACCGCCGCGCTCGAGCTGCACGTGCCGCAGTGGCGGTTCGACACAGAGCGTCGGCCGACCCGCATGGTGCTCGACTTCGATCCCGGCGAAGGAACCGCTCTTGCCGAGTGCGCTCAGGTGGTGTTGTGGGCGAAGGCGATCCTCAACGACATGGGCCTTCCGACATTCCCCGTGACTTCCGGCAGCAAGGGCATCCACGTCTATGTACCTCTCGATGGCCGGCTCTCCTCAGACCAGGTGTCCGACGTCGCCCACGAACTCGCTCGGGCGCTTGAGGCTGATCACCCTGCCGAGGTGATCTCGACCATGCCGAAGGCACGTCGGGTGGGAAAGGTGTTCATCGACTGGTCGCAGAACAACGCCAAGAAGACGACCATCTCCCCCTACTCGCTGCGCGGCACCGCGCGACCCTTCGCGGCCGCGCCCCGCACCTGGGAGGAGATCGCTGCGCCAGGACTCGCGCAGCTGGACTTCTCCGAGGTCCTCGACCGGTTCGAGGATGCGGGTGATCTGCTTGCCGCCCTCGACTTCTCCCCCGCTGTACGCCCGCCTGAGCCGCTACGCGCCCAGGTCGACCTAGCACTGGCCAAAGCCTCCGAACGCGTCCCAGAGGTGGCAGCGCTGCCCGGAGGGAGTCGTTACGAGCCGAAGCTGGACGGCTGGCGGGCGGCTGCGGTCGTGGACGTTGACCGGGTGACGCTCTGGTCGCGTCAGAAGACGAATCTGACAGATTCGTTCCCAGACGTCGCCGCAGCGATCGCCGAACAAGCGGATGCCGGCGTCGTCCTCGATGGCGAGCTCGTCCGTTGGAGCGACGGGCGACTCGATTTCGACGCCCTGCAACGCCGTTTCGCCTCGGGCAAGCAGCGCCGCCGGCAGCTGGTCGATGAGGAGCCGATCGACTTCGTGGTCTTCGACATCCTCTCTGCAGGCGCCCGCGACCTGCGCGGTCTGCCCTACGACGAACGGCGCCACGCCCTCGAACAGCTCGCGGCCCGCTGGCGGCCGCCTCTGAGCGTGATCGACACCACTACCGATGCAGCTGAGGGCCGGCGCTGGTTCGAGGAGTTGCCCGACCGCGGGATCGAAGGTCTCGTGGTCAAGGGCGGTGCGCAACCGTACCGCGGCGGGCAACGGGACTGGTGAGTTAACTGCACCACCAGCGCGCCATCAGAGGAGACCGTCTCCTGTTGGTAGACCGGTGGTGCGACCATTGGCGGCCGCGGCGAGGAGCACTACTGTGAGCGAACCGGACATCTCGGAAGACCCCGTGAGCCGCGGCCTGCGATTAGGCGATGTGCCACTGGCGCGAGTGGGCAGCGTGAAAGTCGAGCTTGGCGCGGCTGAGCCATACATGCTGCTCGATGGGAAGGGCCGGGTCGTCGAGCCGGTCAGTGCGTGGGTGCGCAACATGGTTGTCGGCGACCACAGTCCGCGCACGATCAGGTCGTACTGCTACGCCGCTCTCACTTGGTTCCGCGTGCTCTGGCAGCTCGACGTCGGCTGGGAACGGGCGACTGAGGCAGAGACAGCCGCTCTGGTGAGCTGGCTTCGCGTCGCGCCGAACCCCCAGCGTCGCCGCCAGGCCGGTACGCCCGCAGTGAACCTCAAGACGGGCAAGCCGAACCTCGGCTTGGGCTACGGTGCGGCGACCATCAACCTCACCCTGGCCGCCGTCCGCGGATTTTACGACTTCCACGCGCACTGGGGCCGCGGCCCGGTGATCAACCCGGTCCCGGAGTCGCCTGCTCGTCGTCGCGCGCTCGCTCACCGCAGCCCTCTTGAGCCTCGCCAGGCTTACAGGCGTGGGGCCTACAGGCAGCGCGCACAGCCGCGCGCGCCGCGGTCGATCCCGGATGCAATGTGGGAGGAGTTCTTCGCGCAGATGCCGAGTGACCGTGATCGGGCGTTGGTCGCTTGCTACGTGAGCTCTGGTGCGCGGGCCGAGGAGCTGCTGGGAGCCCAGCTCGAGGACGTGGATTGGGCCCGGCAGCGGATGTCAGTCGTGTCGAAGGGCTCGCGCGAGCGGCGGATGGTCCCGCTATCTCCCGAGGCCTTGACGTGGCTCAGCCGGTACCTTCGCACCTTCGGTGACGCCTCCAGCGGACCGCTCTGGAGGACGGTTCGGGGAGAGCCGCGCCCACTCACCTATGGCGCCGCCCGCCGTGTGCTGCAGCGCGCGAACGGCAGGCTTGGTACGAACTGGACGTTGCACGATCTGCGGCACACGGCTGCGATGCGGATGGTGAACAGCGGCGTGCTAACCATGCCGGAGGTGCAGGTCGTGCTCGGCCACGCTGACCTGAGGACCACGAGCATCTACACCACGCCGCGCATTGACGAAGTCATCGACAAGGTACACGAACACTACGCCCGCCCCGCACCTCCGCCCCCACGGTTCGCGTCCGGTTACGCCGCTGAGGACATTGCGATCATCTTCGGGCATGCCGGTGAGTAGGGCGATCGTGTCCACGACCGGTGTCTGGAGCCGGAGAGAGGCACCGCAAGACGGCGACCTCGGCTCTAAGCCGTCCTCGAAGAAGTCGTGGGGCAAAGCAGATGTCGTTGAACCGTTGGCACCCCAGCCTCGCCTACCGCACCCGCTCGGAGACTTGAGCGCGGCACCGGTCGAAGCGTTGGTCAAGGCTGCCTGTTCCGTCATTCCGCGGTCGGCTATCCAGCTCGACAAGCGCTCGCGCTCCATCCGGCGGTTCGCCGAGCACCTGAGCACCTTCCCGGGAGACACCTGGCAGGAGAGGTGGGACGCCAGCGGTTTGGGCACCTCAACAACCGCGATCCGGTCGCTCAACCCAACACCGGCCGCAAGCTGGACGATGACCAGCGGCTTCTCCTGGTTCGTCGCACTCCGGGTCCTGGTTCCGACGTTGCGCGTACTGCGGACCAACGCGGTGTCGGACTTCTTCAAGATCTTCCTCGCGAGCCAACCCGGCGACCCGGACCTGACTGCTCTGGTCACTGCGATCGAGGCTGCTCCGGTAAGCGCGAAGTCGCGCAATCAGACCCTCACCGACTTGTCCTACATGCTCGCGGTCCAGGCCATCCCCGCCTCCGACATCTCCCCCAGCGGCTTGATGCACTTCGGCCTGGGATTGCGCAAGGTCAGCACTGCCTGGGACAAGAACACCCGCAAGTTGGCGGGAGCCCTGGTCTGGCAGGTGCTGTTCGACGCCGGCAAGTTCCCGGAAGGCACCCCCGTGACTATGCGCATCGCCACGGTGGGCGGGCGAAAGAGCGTGGCAGAGTTGGTCGACTCTTACGGCGTTTCAAACGCCGGGGTACGCCAGCTCCTCATCGACTACATCACCCACCGCGGGGCACTGGGGATGGACTACTCCACCCTCAGCAGTCTGGTCCGGGCCTTGACCCGCAACTTCTGGTGCGTGATCGAGCGTGTGAACCCCGACCAAGTCGACCTGGATCTTGACGAGGCCACATACGAAGCGTGGCGTGCCGAGGTCGACACCGTGCAGACCGCGGAGGGGCGGCGTCCCCGCCAGAGCATCTGGGACCTCCTCATCGCCGTCCGCGCACTCTACCTCGACATCCAGAGCTGGGCGCTCGAGGACCCGGCACGATGGGGACCCTGGGTCGCCCGCTGCCCAATCCCGCCCATCGCCAGCCGCGGCTACAGCGCCGGCAGACGCCGTCTCGCTGAGCGGATCGCCGACCGGACACGCACTCGTCAACCCCTGCTGGAGCTGCTGGTCGATCACGTTGTGGTGGTACGTGACCAGATGAGCGCGTTGCTCGCCGCGGCCGAGGCATCCGCTGGAGCCGACTTCGAAGTGAACAGCGTCCGCTACATCCGGGTCTCGCCGCCTCCGAGCGCCGCCAAGTTCCCCCACGCCGGTCCGCGCTCACGTCGCGGTGCAGCCCTCGAGCCCGACGCTGACGCTGGCCTGCTCCGGATCGAGCCGGCCGACGGCGGCCCTGCAATCGACATCCAGAGCGAGGAAGCGCGGGCATTCTGGACCTGGGCGATCATCGAGGTGTTACGCCTGACTGGCATCCGCCACGAGGAACTATTGGAGCTCTCCCACCTGTCCGTCCGGCAGTATCGGCGGCCAAACGGCGAAATCGTCGCGCTGCTCGTCGTGACACCGTCCAAGACAGACCGGGAACGGGTCATCCCGATGTCGCCCGAACTTCTCCACGTGATCGCCCAGGTCATTCGTCGGCAGACCGACAAGCTCGGAGCGATCCCGCTCGTGCGCAGGTGGGACCCACACGAGCGACAGCACACCGAGCCGATGCCGTTCCTATTCCAACGCAGTAGCGGCCCGACACCCGGTGTGATGAGTCCAACGACTGTCGCCAGATTGATCCGCCGAGCGTGCCAAGAGGTCGCAGACCGCCACCCGCAATTCGAGGGACTGACCTTCACCCCACACGACTTCCGACGCCTGTTCGCGACGGACCTCGTGAACAACGGCCTACCTATCCACATCGGCGCGGCCCTCCTCGGTCACGCAAGCCTCCAAACGACACGCGGCTATGTCGCAGTGTTCGACGAGGACGTGGTCCGCCACTACCAGCTCCACCTGACCCGACGCCGGCGACTGCGGCCTCAGGACGAGTACCGCGATACAACGGTCTCCGAATGGCAGGAGTTCGAGGAGCACTTCGACAGACGCAAGGTCGAGCTCGGAGCCTGCGGCCGGCCCTACGGAACGCCATGCGCCCACGAACACGCCTGCGTACGCTGCCCGATGCTTCACGTCGAGCCACAGATGATCGCCCGACTCGACGACCTCGAATCAGACCTCATCGTCCGACGGGAGCGCGCAGAAGCCGAAGGCTGGCAGGGCGAGATCGAGGGCCTCGAAGTAACCCTCGATCATCTGCGACTCAAACGCGAGAAGGCCCGTCGGATGAATCCAAGCGGCCCTGTCGACCTGCCGATCCCAGCCTTCGGCCGGCCAAGCACTAACTGATTGTCCAGTTTCCGCTCGAGGTCTACCTTAGCCCGGAGGAACGCCTGGAGACTGTGAGTCCGCGTGGTCGCCGACTTTGCGGCATCCTGCGTCCGTGGACGATCTGAGTCTGCCCTACCCCCGGCCGATGGGGTGCAGCACATGGTGACCGACGACGGCCTGACGACGATCGCCGCGGTGGGCCCGATCCCGGGCCAAGTCGTGAGCGACGGTGCGAATTCTTGGCGGGAATGGCGCTCGACTGCGCAGATCGGACAGCTTCGGTTGGCAGTCGATAGCTGCAGCTGAAGCAGCTTGCGCTGCTGGTCTCGACCGCGAATCGATTATCTTTCCGCCAAGCGCCAGGTTAGGTTCGGCGTGGCTTGCTGGCGTCGCCGGAGGCGCGCATGTAAGGTTGTTTCTGCAAGGGCGAAAGAGGGCTTAATCCGCTGCTGTGGGTTGGGTTCTCGTATTTACAATCAGCCTGTTGGTGCCGATCGTTAGCTGAGGCTCCTTCGCGAACAGATGCCAGCGACCCCAAATGTCGAGAGACGCCTCGGGTCAGGACAGGCTTCCCCGGATTAAGGGGTCGCCCCGATTGGCTCCCGAGAGTTCGGGTGACGTCGCGGAGTGCCAAAGGTCTTACGTGGAGAGGCGAGGCCGCTTGGCGGCTGTCCCTGGAGGTGCTCGGGTGCGCGAGCTGGGAGGTGCGGGATGGACGACCATGATAGTCAGGCGTTTAACAAGGCCCGCCTCCGCTTCGCGCTCCGTCTGGAGAGTGCTCGTCTCTAGCCTGTCGGGCTAGGGCGCCCCTTCTTTTCTTCTTCTTCTTTTCGTCGCGCACGCGGCGGAAGGGTGATTGCTCACGCCCGGGTGCCGGGCACGAAAGCGACGACTCATGACCTCTATGCAGACCCCTTCGCAGCACGCCGCGTTGGACTCCGCGCACGTCGGCGATATCCAGGGCGCCTTCGGCACGATCCCGGTCGGGGATGACGCGCCCCGGGTGAAGCTGTCAGCGAAGATGAAGACGCTGCTCGCTATTGTCGGGCCAGGGCTGATCGTGATGGTCGGCGATAACGATGCCGGCGCGTTCGGCACCTACACTCAGGCGGGCCAGAACTACGGGACGTCGTTGTTGTGGACGCTTCTGCTGCTGGTTCCGGTGCTGTACGTGAACCAGGAGATGGTGCTCAGGCTCGGCGCGGTCACCGGTGTGGGTCACGCCCGGCTGATCCTGGAACGGTTTGGAAAGTTCTGGGGCGCGTTCAGCGTGATCGACCTGTTCATCCTGAACGCGCTGACGATCGTGACCGAGTTCATCGGCATCAGCCTGGGGTTGAGCTACCTCGGGCTGCCCCAGGTCCCGGGCGTGATCATCGCGGCGGCTGTGATCATCGCCGCGGCCAGTACGGGCTCGTTCCGCAGGTTCGAGCGACTGTGCATGTTCTTGATCTTCGGGTCGCTGATCCTCATCCCGCTCGCGATCATGGCCCACCCGTCGTTCGCGGAGGTCGCGCACGGGTTCCTGGTGCCGGGGATTCCTGCGGGCGCCGACGTGTCCACGGTCGTGCTGTTGATCATCGGCATCGTGGGAACCACCGTGGCGCCGTGGCAGTTGTTCTTCCAGCAGTCATACGTCATCGACAAGAGGATCACCCCGCGGTTCATGTCGTACGAGAAGATCGACGTGTGGATCGGGATCGTGATCGTCGTGATCGGGGGTGCCATCCTGATGTCCGTGCCCGCTGCGGTGTTCGCGGGCCGTCCGGAGTTCGGCAACTTCACCGACGCGCTGGGGGTCGCGGAAGGCCTCGGGAAGTATGTGGGCCGGATCGCGGGGATGCTGTTCGCGGTCGCACTGATCGACGCATCGATCATCGGAGCCGCCGCGGTCGGGCTGTCGACCTCATACGCGCTGGGCGACACGCTCGGGCTGAAGCACTCGCTGCACCGCAAGATCCGGGACGCGAAAGGCTTCTACTCCACCTTTGCCGGCCTGCTCGTGGTCGCCGCGGTGATCGTGGTGCTGCCCGGAAGCCCGCTCGGTCTGATCACCGTCGGCGTGCAGGTGCTGGCAGGTGTGTTGCTGCCGTCGGCGACAGTGTTCCTCCTTCTGCTGTGCAACGACAAAGAGGTCCTCGGCCCGTGGGTGAACGGCCGGTGGCTGAATGTGTTCACCTCGGCGGTGATCGCGGTGCTGGTGATCCTTTCGCTGGTGCTCACGGTCAGCGTGATCTTCCCGAGCATCTCCGGTGGCGGGATCATCACCATCCTGGTGGTCGGTGCAGCGGTGTCGGTCGCGGTCGGAGCCGGGTTCGCGGTGTGGCGCTTGCGTCACCCGGTTGCGCGGGCCGAGCGTGTGTCGCGGGCCGAGCGCGCGGCGTGGCGGATGCCACCGCTGACGCTGCTGAACCCTCCGCGGTTGTCCACGGGGAGGCGCTTGGGTTTGACCGTCCTGCGCGGCTATCTGCTGCTGGCTATGATCCTCGTGATCGTGCGCGTGGTGCAGCTGGCGCTGGGCCACTGAACCGATCCCATCGGAACTGAAGGGAGTTGAGTGCTGTGAACGGATCGACAACCATCGAGCACCGCATGCTGTCCGGACTCGTCCGCAAGCCGGTGAGAGACGGACGGGGTAACGTCATCGGCGCACTCTCGGACATCGTGGTGCGGCTGGGCCTCGAGGGGTATCCCTCGGTCGCCGGGCTGGTCGCGAGGGTGGGATCGACCTCCGTGTTCATCCCGGCCGCGGACGTGAGCGATCTCACCGACGACGGCGCGGTACTCAGCAGCGCACGCCTGGATCTTCGCCCGTTCGAGCGCCGCCCGGGGGAGGTACTGCTGAAGGAGGCGGTGCTCGGCCATCGGCTGGTCGACGTGGGCAACGCGCGCCTGGTCCGCGCGTACGACGTCTGCCTGGAACGCACGCCGACCGGGTGGGCGGCGACGGGGCTCGATGTGACGCCACCGAACTGGCTGGGACGGCGCCGGGCCGGGGAATCGTCGTTGCGCGATTGGAAGGGCTTCGACGTCCTGATCGGTCACGCGCCCTCAGCGACTCTCCGCGCCCGCTGGAAGAGGTTCGACGGACTGCGGGCAGCAGAGATCGCGGACCTGATCGAGGACGCCACGCAACCCGAGCGCGACGATCTGTTTCAGCATCTGCACGAAGACCCGGAACTCGAAGCCGACGTCATCGAGGAGCTCGACGACGACGAGCAGGCGAAAGTGCTCAAGAGCCGCGACACCGCCGACATCGCGGCCGTGCTCAGCCGGATGCACGCGGACGATGTCGTCGATGCGGTGCTTGATCTCCCGCAGGAGCGGCGGCAGGCGGTCGTCGACGCGCTGCCGGAGCCCCAGCGCCGGGACGTGCTGCGACTGATGCGATACCAGGGCCGCAGCGCGGGCGGGATGATGGGCATCGAATACGTCGCCCTCCCCGCCTCCGCGACCGTCGAACAGGCCATAGCCGCCGTGCGGACCGCTCGCACCCAGCAACCGCAGGCGCTGACGACGGTGTATCTGACCGAGGATGAACAAAGGTTGAGTGGCGCGGTCACCCTCGTCGCCCTGGTGCAGGCGGATTCGACGTCGTCGCTGAAGGATATTGCGGAAGCGGGGGCGGTGAGCGTGGTCCCATCCGATGACGTCGTGACCGTCGTGACCCTCATGTCCGACTACGACCTGCTGAGTCTGCCGGTGGTCGATGACGCGGACGAGATCGTCGGCATCATCACCGTCGACGACGCCCTCGAGGAAGCCATACCCGACGACTGGCAGCAACGGGAACGACGCCGCCACACCAGCTAACCATCGAAGCTAACCTCAGAGCGCAGAAGGGCGTCCCGTCATGACCCTCACCGATATCGACTATCTCCTGCGGCTGCTGTTGGCAGCGGGCTGCGGGATGCTTATCGGACTGGAACGCCAGTACCGCTCCCGTACGGCAGGGTTAAGAACGCAGGCTCTGGTCGCGCTTGGTGCGGCGTCCTTCGTTTTGTTCGGGATTCAAGTCGGCACCCCGCAAGCACCTCTTCAGATCGCGGCGTATGTGGTCTCCGGCGTTGGCTTCCTCGGCGGTGGGGTGATCCTCCGGCAGGGATTTACGGTGCAGGGGCTCAACACTGCCGCGACACTATGGTGCTCGGCCGCAGTTGGTTGCCAGGCCGCCGCCGGCCATGTGGTCCCGGCGCTCATTACGACAGGTATCGTGCTTTCGATCCACCTGCTCTTGAGGCCTCTCGGTCGGCTTGTCGACCGGGCGCCAGCCGCGAAAACCGACACAATCGGTGCATATGTGATCACAGTGCTCGTGGAAGACGAGAAAGAGCCCGAGGTGCGTGCGAGACTATCGGAGATCTTGTCCGCGCCGGATGTGATCGTCCAAGCGATGAGCAGCCACCTCGAGGGCAGCGAAAAGGGACACGAACTGTCACGGCTCAACGCCGAGATCCTGGTCGAGGGAAACGGGTCGGCACTGCTGGATTCCGCCGTCACCCAACTCTCGGCCGAACCTCGCATCCGGGAAGTCTCATGGCAGTCCGAGGATCCCGAACCGATTCCGGTTCAGTCCCTCGAGGGGACGGGCCGTTTCGGAGTCCGATCGCTGTGGAAAAGACGAGGCGACGCCTGATGACCGCTGTTCCGATCGACTGGACCATGTGAGCATGGACCTCCATGCGATCATTCCCCTCAGCATCGCCCTTGCCCTTCTCGTGTTGACGGGCAGCCTCGCTCTCATCGACGCCATCCGCGTGCGGCGCGCTCACCGTGATACGCGCCACGTGGAGCGCCACTCCCGTCGGTAGTGCTATCCAAAGGAACGGTGCGGCGAAGAAGGTCCCTCTCAGCCGCCCCCAGTGACGCGACTGCCGCTTTGAAGACGCCCGGTCCGACCGGTTCCCAGGTCTCCTGCCACGAGACCGTAATTCAGCGTTCGACGCCGATCAGCCGCGCTGCAAGGCCGAGACCGCTGGCCCAGCGCGGAGACGGCTCCGATCGGCCGTCGGAAGCACAAATAAGCCGACAGACGTGGAAAGCCCCGATGGGTACGGCGATGTCGGTCGTCGGTCAACTGTTGAGCTGCCGTAGGGGCAACTAGGCAAAGCATGACCGCTCACCAGCGCGGAGTCGACGCGGCGGGCGGACCTGTCGGTCGCGCCGCCGGTGGGTCGACGGTCACGTCTACGGCGCAGTCCGGGTCGGTGTCGCCGGCCAGGCAGTTCGAGACTTCCCCTGTCGGGTCTGTCGGGGTGGCGACCACATTTTGCAAGACCCCGCCCGCGCCCTGCAAGTGGATGTGAAGTTCATCGAACCGCTTATATCTGGGGAGATCGACTGGCAGTTGACGTCAAGCGATCCTGGACGTCGCCCGCGTCGCCTCCCTTATCCTATCGCGTCGTTGAGGCGAGTATCGTGTTCGCTGGCGTGCCGGGAAGTCTGGTCGGCGAAGCGATCCGTGGGATCGTTTCCGATCCAGCCTAGGAGCCAGATGCCCAGCACATCCGAGTCCACGCAGTCCCACCGGCCCGTGGCTTCACGCGGCTTGAGTCTCGCGGCCTGCTGTTGCTCGCTTTCGCTTTCGCGGTGATGGCCGATCCCGTCTCATCCGTGGCGTACGCGGTCGAGGCTGCCCTGCGCGCCTTGAACGGCGACCTCGCGCTCCTGCTTCCGACGATGAGTCTGGTGGTGGCGATCATCGCGTTGGTGATCGTCAACTACCGCCAACTGGTAGCACGTTATCCGCACGGGGGCGGCGCGTCGGCCGCCGTCGGTGAAGCCTTCGGGGATGGCTGGTCGTTCATTCCTGTGGGTGCCCTGGTGGTCGACTTCGTCCTGACGATCGCGATCAGCGCGTCGGCCGGCGCCTCGGCGATGATCGCCTACCTTCCTGCGCTGGCTCCCTACCGGCTTGCCCTCGCGTTGGGCCTCGTGGTCATCGTCGGCGCGCTGACCTGGTTCGGCCACCTCGGCCGACTCCTTTTCGCCGTATTGACGATCGCGTTCATCGTGGTCGCCGTCGCTGTCCTGATCTTCGGACTGTTCGCCCACCCCCAACCCACTGGCACGATCACCAACACGCCAGGACACGCGGTGCCGCTGGCGATCATTCTGGCGTTCCCGGTCGCGATGGCTCTCGCGACCGGGGTCGAAGCGCCCTCGTCGGCGATCGCCCAGCTCGGTCAACTGGACAACGACGGCCGCCGCCGATTCGGCCAGGTGACCCTCATGCTGACTCTTCTGGTGGTCGGAACCATCACGCTCGGAATCGCCGCCGAAGCCAGCCACCTGCGGGTTGGAATCCCGCCAGCCGAATCCACCCAGATCGCGGAGTTGGCTCGCGTCGCCGCCCCGGCACCGGTGTTCGCGGCCTTCCAGCTCGTCACGGCGTTGCTCTTGCTTTCTGCGGCGAGCTCCTCGTTCCAAGCCGGCCCCGGCTTGTTGAAGGCTTTGGCCGGCGCAGACACCCGCAACGCGAACGCGCGCGGAATCCTGCCGAAAGTCTTTGGTCGAGTGAACCGCCACCACACGCCGTATTGGGGAGTGGCGGTCTTCATCGTGCTACCTGGGGCCATCACCGCGGTTGCCGGCGGCAACGACCAGGAGCTGGTGCTCTTCTACGCGGTCTCGGTGTTCCTGAGCTTTCTCGCCGGCCTCATTGCGATGGCGAGATTCTCCTGGCATGAGCGAAACTACGGTTCTCTGACTCTCAACCTTCTGGGCGCCGTGGTGGTCGCTTTCACGCTGATCGCCAACCTGGCACGGGGCTGGCCCATCATCAGCCTCGCTGCCGCATTGGTGGTCGCCGGGGCGTTGTTTGCCCTGTGGGTTCGGAACGGTCGACCGGCCGGGATCCGCAACGCGTCCGCCGAAGCCGAGCAATACGAACCGGAGTCGTGATGTCCTGCCGGATAACGTTGACTGGCGTGACCGGACCTACCGCGGCCACGCCGCGATCCAGGACGTGCCGATCTTGTTCCAAAGGATGAACCCGCATCTGGGTGACCGCTCGCCCGCGCGCGTGCTGTACGAGGATCCCTTCGAGGAGGCTGGCCCCCGCGTCCTGGCGGCCGCGAACACCGTCGTCGGCGCTTGATGCGGGCCCCTGCGATCACGGTGGTCGACGCGGCCGACCGCACCGTGTTGCGCGTCGTCCGCCTTGATCGACCGCCATCACGCGGGACACCAACGCTGGGACGACGGGAACCGGGGTCTTCCCAACGGTCTGCGCCAGGGACTTACTTTCGGGCTGCTATATCGAGGTCCTCGCATACCCCCCGGCGTCGAGCTGGATGGCGACCGTGGGTGCGGGCACTTTACATGGCGCTCCCACCCGCGGCCCGACCTTTGGACGCCAGGGCGATCCGCCCAAGAATGCAGCCCTTGCGCGTAGGGAGATGGTGCAGATAAGGATCAAAGTGAAGCACCGCGACACATTTGAAGTCGTTGCGGGAGCGGTCACCGGCACGTTGACCCAACCGGGCGAGCTGATCCTCGGTCGGTATGAGGGCGACGAGCTGCGGATCATTGGCCGCACGACACCCCTGCGGCCTACGGCTGCCCGCTCGCTCACTCCCCTACTCCGACCCGCATCAGCGGATCATCCGTGGCCCGACGTCATCTCGTCTCGCACATACGACCGCTTCCAGCCCAAACGCGAGACCAAGCTCACGTTGATCGAGCCACTCACTGTCGAAATCTCCGCGGACACTTCGATCGTTGGCGGCACAATTCGCCATGCGGCACGGTTCGTCAGGGCTCGCCCCGAGGTATCTCCCGACGACGTGAGCAGGCCGCGCCCCTAAACTCTGTTAGTTACAGAGTCACGGAGTTGCGCCTCGTCGTTTCCATTGAGCTCGTTGAGGTGCGGGATCAGGAGGTCGATCGCGATCCGGATGAGGGTGTTCTCGGTGATCCGCTCCCCTGCCCCGGGCGTCTTTGCTCGATTCAGCTTGCGCGCGTACTCCGTGAGCGTCTCGTACTGCTCCTCGCGAAGACGCGTCTCCTTGCGAACGAACCGCAGATACAGGGGCTCTCCCCCGGCCGGCGCCGGGACGACAGGGGCCGGCGCCGCGGCCGCGGCGGGCTCGGCAGCCTTCTTGGGCTGCGCAGGCTGCCGCTTTCGAGGCGGCGCTGACTTGACCCGCGGCGTTTCAGCCCCCGGAGCGGCTACCGCCTGCGGGGCCACGACAGGGTCAAAAGCCGGCGATGTGTCGCCCTGTCGCTGCAGCGGCTCGACGTCATCAGTGTCGATCTTTTCGAGCAGCGTCGAGAGGTCCTTGCGGCTCATCAGATTGCTCCTGCCTGAACGGGGGCGTTTGCCCAGATGGATTGAAGCTCGAGCGCGACCGAGTTGTAGTCGAAGATCGCGGCCCGGTTCTGTCGCGTATCCGTGTAGTCCGTTACGACGCGGCCATTTACGGGCGCGTCAGTGACGCTCGCCGATTTGCGGACGTGGTTCTTGAACCGAGCGAGACCCAGGTTGTCGACGATGGACTCCCACTCCTGGAGGTGTGCGTCGCCACGTCGTCGGTCGATGTTGTTCAGCAATACGCGATAGTCGAGCTGACGAGGCTCTACAAGGGACTTCACGGTCCGCACCAGCGGCTGGATCGCAAGCGGCTCAGGCGCGAGAGGAAGGATGACGAAATCCGCGGAGTCGAGGACGGCAGAGAGCGTCGCAGTCGCTTCCAGGTTGCCGGGCGTGTCGACAAAGACGAGGTCATAGGGCAGCTCTCGCAGGCGAGCGAGGTTCTTGGGATCTACGTCGGGAGCGAAGTCGAAAGGTAGGTCCTCCCCCGCGTTGCCGGCCCACCATGTGGTCGACCGCTGCCCATCGGCGTCAACAACGAGCACATCATTCCCAGCTTTGGCGAGCACAGCCGGCAAGTTCATGACCGTCGTCGTCTTGCCTATGCCGCCCTTTTGGCCCGCTACAGCAACGATTTTCATAGTGACATCCAATCTGTAGGTTCGGAAGTTACAGAGTTGCGCCCGCGGCGTTTTGCAAACTCTGTATGTTCGTGAGTTTGGAAGTCTGCGAGTTCGCGACTAACAGACTTCGAGAGTTCGTGACTTTGTAAGTTACAGATTCATCTCCAGCGACTGCACTCTGTAAGTTCCGAAGTCTGGCACTTCCGTACTTCCGTACTTCCGTACTTCCGTACTTCCGTACTTCCGTACTTCCGTACTTCCGTACTTCCGTACTTCGGAACTCTGTAACTCCGAGAGTAGGCTAACACACACTGTGGCAGAAGTTACAGAGTTCGTGACTTCGTGACTTACAGAGTTTGGAACTTACAACACACGGAAGAGTTCGCCGAGGGTGACAGCTCGGTCGCTGTGAGCAGATCCGGCCTTGTTCACTACGTACGTGTCGTGGTCATCGGCGGTCGCCGGGGGAGCGAAGCGGATCGTAGTCGAAGTGTTCAGATCAGCTTCGTCTGGGATGTCAGCCTTCTGCTTCGCGTTGATCCAGACTATGTCGCCATGGTCGAGCTCGACGCGGTCGAGCTGCCAGCCCCGGGTGATGAGGATTTCGTGTACCTGCTGCACTTCGGTGTGGAGCTTGCGTACGACGGCGGGGAAGTCGGCGGGGTGCATGCCTTCGCCGAGGAGGACGTCGGTGATGCGCCGCCGTTCGGTGGCGCGACGTGTGCGCTGCGCCTGGAGTTCGTTGGCGGTCTGCTGATGGATCTCTCGGATGGTGGTGTCGATCGACTGGCGTTCCGCGGCGGTCGGCGCCAGCGGCCGGCTTCCGTCGTGTTGGGCGGGGGRGGGGGTGGCGTGTTGGACGGGGGTGGTGCGGATGATGGTGCGGGGCTTTTCGCCGGGGGTGATGACCTGTTTGACCATCCAGATGAAGTAGCGCAGGGGGTCGGCGGCCGCGGTGATCTTCTGTTGGGCGGTGGTCTTGTCGCCGGAGTGGCGGGCGTCGACGAGGTCGGCGATCTGCCACCAGGTCCAGGCGTCGAGGTCGACGCCGGCGGCGGTGAGGGCGTGGTCGAGCTGCCCGATGTGGCGGGTGAGGAGCTTTCCGGTCTTACCGAGTCGGGGACCGGCGAGAGACCCCCCGTAGTGCCGGTCGAGATGCGCGAGAAGTCGGAGTCTGTCGAGGGATCGTACCTTCTCGGGGACGTTTGCTGACGGATCGTCAGAAAAACCCCTGTTCCTATTCGGCCTGGCGCGCGTAGCGCGCTCCATTCCCCTTGGGGATTGTCTTTTCAGATCTACCGAAGAAGAAGGTTTTGTCGGGACGGAAGCGGTTAGGCCCAAAACGGGATCTAGGGACGCGGAGTTATCCACAGCATTGAGGGCGGGGAGCGTGAGCGCCATGACGTTCGCGGCCTGTTCCTGGTGGCCGCCGTGCGTCTCGAACGCCTCGGCCTTCTCTTCCCGGGAGAGCAGGTTCCGGCCGGTGGCGTGGACGTGGACGAATCCGCCGGCCTCGAGGGTGCGGATGGCCAGGCGAACGCTCTCGTCGGCCTTGAGTCGGATCGTGCGTCCCTCGGCGGCCTCGGTGTTGGCCAGGACGCGGGCGCGGATGGTGGCGTAGGAGAGGGTGACGTGGCGGCCTGTGGCGGGTTCGGCGGCGTAGCGGAGCACGTGAGCGATCGCGAGCAGGGTGGCGTCGGCGACGTGCCAGCGCTGCCGGGCCTTCTCCCGCTCGGGGGTGAGCGTCCAGTCCATGAGGGTGTCGAACCAGTGCGCTCCGGACCACCAGGCGGGGATCTTCGCCCATTCCTCGGCCGGGACATGGATCGCCCAGCTGCGCGGAGCAGGCTCGGCCCTGGGCGAAGGCGGCTGCCCTGTGTCTCGGGCTTCCTGAGCGTGGAGGGCTTCGGCGACCTCGCCGGGGTTGGGGAGCCAGGAGCGGTCGCCAGCGTCGGCCGCGCTACGGCGGCCGCGCATCGGGGCGACGGGTGTTCTCATGGCTTCTGGTGACCTCTCCGGCCTGTAAATGGGCGCAGCAAAGCTGCCGGTATGTGCTCGGCTCTGTTTTTTGGCGCACAAAGATCGCCGACTGTGACTCGGCGTTCCTTCGATGCGATGCGTCGGGGCCGCTGTGCGGGTCCGACCGGTGCGGGTGAGGGCGGGCGTCATGCGCCGGCCGCGGTCTCTGCGCTAGATCAGGTGACCGTCCTCCTCACCGTGAGGAGCTGCGCGCACGCGCCGTCGACCAGGTCGATCGGACGTGCAGGATGTGACCCGTCAGCTGCCGCGCACGTCGTTGTGGCAGGCCGGGACGGGGAAGTAGCGGGGGAGAGGGACAGCGGAAGCTCGACGTCGACGAGACGGGCGACGGAGCGGGATGCGGCCGACACGCCGACACGCGGATCGCGTGCGCACGTGCAGGAACCCGAAATCTGGGTTACGATGCTGCCAACTCCTCTCCGAGGGTACGGAAAAGCCTCCGGGCATTTCCGGCTTACTTAGGGAAGAAGCTCGAACCTCGCAGGTCGCCAAACTTTTGAGGGTTTGAGCTCCAGATTTTCCGGGCCCGCCGCAAGGCGGGCCCGATTCTGTTTAAGCGGCTGCCGTAGAGGACACCTCCGTCGTCGTGATCAGGGAGGCCGGTACAGGCGGAAGGGCGCCGTGCTCTGCGACGTAGTCGCGGATGAACAGCTCGAGGTACAGCGCGGGGGAGTAGTTGCCCGACTCTTCCGCTGCAGCGTTGACCTGGTCCCGGATGAAGCCGGAGAAGGTCAGTTCGGAGTGCCACGCGGTTTCGTCGCCGCGAGCGAAGACGTTGCGCTTCTTGCCTGCGTTGCTACCAGCCATGCGCTCATCTTGTCCGGTTAAGACCGGCTTTAATGGAAGGCTCGCGGGCGTGTTGGATGCCTGGTCTACGTCTTCCGGGTCGAAGAGGGCCTCGTGATGCATGACAGCACCTTATCCGATATGGGTAGACAGGCCTGTATCTGTATTGGTAGACGGATCAGCGTGTCAGCTGCTGCTGGCACCAGGCGACGATCGCCGCGTTGAAGCCGGCTGCGTCGACGTTGTACTCCCACGCGTGGGCCGCTCCGGGGAACTCGGTCAGCGTGACGACTCCCGGATGCGCGGCAGCGAAGCGGCGCGAGAGCTCGACGGGGATCTCTTGGTCGCCGTCTGAGTGGATCACGAGCGCAGGTACGGACAGCCGGGCGAACCGGGTGAAGTCGAGCGCATCGAAGTCGATGGGGAAGGGAAGGCCGACGATGCGGCTACTGAGGCGTCCCTGCAGCGCGTGGATGGCCGCTGAGCCCAGGACACGGGGAAGGTGGGCCTTCTGCGCGCCATGCCGGATTGCGGTCCGCCAGTCGGTCGCGGGCGCGATCAGGACCAGGCCAGCGATCGCGTCTCGGTGCGCGCTGTGCTCTGTGAGCTGCAGGGCGATGCTGGCGCCCATCGACCATGCGAACAGGACGACGCGCTGCGCGCCGTGCGCGAGTGCGTAGGCGATCGCGGCGTCCACGTCCGGCCATTCGCCGAGGCCGAGAGTGGATGCGCCGTTGAGGACCTCTGGACCTTCGGTATCGCCGCGGAAGGAGACCACGAGCGAGGTGTATCCGAGTACGTCGGCCGCGGGGACCGAGCGGAGGGCGGTGATGCGGGTGGTCCGGACGCCGTGGATGTGAATGGCCCAGGTCTCCGGCCGAACCGGGTGCTGCGGGCGGATGAGCCACGCTGGAGCGTCCCCGCCTGCGACCGAGACGTCGACGTCCTCAACGCTGCGCTCGAGCGCGCGCGGATGCGGGAACACGTGTCCGGTCCAACGCCCCTCGCCAGCAGCCAGCTTTCCGGCTGTGACAGTGAGGATCTGCCGCGTGACGGTGCCAGCCGCGGGGTCGCGGGAGAGGACCGGGCCGATCAGGGCGTGGCCGTCCTGACCGAACCAGAGGCCGAATTGGCCGGCGTGATCCGTCTTCCCGTCGTTCTGGAGCGTCACGGTTCCGTCGCCGGTTTCGTGGATGGTGATGACCCGGGGGGAGCCGGGCATGACGACGCGGCGCGCAAGCAGGATAGTCAGCGCGCCGAGGGCGAGGGCGAGAACGACGAGGATCGCCAGGATGACGATGATCCAGATCATGATGTGGCTCCGTAGCTGAGGGAGTACGAGTCGGGCGTTGTGGGGGCGTTGCTGGCGAGGTGCCGGCTGATGATCCGTTCGGATCGTTTCACCAAGCCCAGCTCGGCCGGGATAAGCGTCAACTGCTGCATCGCCTGGCGATCGCGGATGGCGATGACGTGGTCGTACACCGCGCCGAGAAGGTCGCTCGGGTCTTCCACTGGGGGAGGGGTGAAGCCCCGCCGGAGGAGCACGCGGCGCAGCCAGAACAGCTTGTGGCGCAGGTTCAGCAGCCTGAGCACCCGGACGACGGTGAAGGAGGCGATGCCGGCGACGATGAGGATCACGCCGACGTAGAAGAACAGGTCGAACAGGCGATAGAGCACGTCCACCACGATCCCCGGGCCGAGGTTGAACCGGGCGATGGTGAGGTAGGCGATCTCGTCGACGCACGCCAGGATCACGATGGCCGCGCCGACGCGGAAGAAGCGGTAGGCGCGGGCAGGGCGCCCGCGGACTCCGAGGATCAGGCTGACGGAGATGCTGGCAATCGTCGCCATGTAGATCGAGGCGTAGAGCCACATCGCCGTCTGCCCGGTGCGGTGAGGGATGAAGTAGTAGTCAGTCGATCCGCGGTCGACGATGAAGAGGAAGGGCACGGTGAAGGCTGCGAGGGCCGCGATGAGCGGCCACCAGCGCAGTGTCCGTCGACGTCAATCCTGCGAGATGGCCGCCTGTGTGACCAGCCAGAACGCTACGGTGCAGAGCACGTTCTGCACCAGGTTGAGCCAGTTCTGGCCTCCGATCCAGCCGTCCACAACCGGCTGTGGGATCGCCGTTCCGAGGGTCAGCAGTGCCAGCGTCCCCGCCCCGGACGCAAGCCACGACAGCCGGCTTCGAGGCTCGCGCACGGCGGAGAGAGTGCGAGCCAGGAAGACGACTGCGAGGATGAGGAGGGCGGCGGTTTGCAGCCCCCGCATTACCCGAAGATCCGCTCGTCCGCCTGGTGGCGCGGGCGCAGCAGCCGGCGCGCGAGGAGGTAGGCGAGGCTTTCGGCTTCGCCCTCGATGATCGCTGACGCGCCCTCGATCTCAGTCAGCTCGCCGCTTTCGAGGGCGAGGATCCGCCCGCGGACCTTGTCGGAGAAGTCGCTGTGCGCCATGGCCGGCGCCGTCGCCTTCGCTGTGCGACAACCGGGGTGGTTGTAGATGACGTGCGCGAGCTCGTGGAGGATGCAGTGATTCTGGTAGATCTCTGAGTCGTCGTGGCGAATCAGGATGTTGGCGCTCTCGTCGGTCTCGACCAGAAGAGCCGTGAGTGTTTCCCACTTCTCGTTGCCGACCGGCTCGATGCGGATTGGCTTTCCGATCCGCTCCTCGGCGCGCCGAATGACGTACGCGAGGTCGGCATCCGGAGTCAGATCCAGCGAGGAGAACTTGTCTGCGGAGCGTTGCTTGATTTGAGCCGCTGTGGGCCAGATGGTTTGTTGCCTGACGTCACCCGAATTGACGTACATGAACCTAGTTTCGTTTCGTAATGTCCTTGATCGATTTCGCTACTTCTCGGAGAGCCGAGGGTGACATCTCTCCGAGGGACCGCGCGGACACGCTCTTGGCTCCAGCCTTGTGGAGCGCACTCTCGAGTGCGAGCTCTGCCTCTGTTCGCTCCGTGACCTCCACGTGGTGGAAGTTCACCAGGTAGAGGGGGTCGACGCCGAAGAACTCGGCGATCGCCACCATGAGCGACTCCGCAATGCGGACGGGCGCGGTCTCTTCCGTGAGGGAGGACCAACGCTCGGCAGTGAACGCAATTCCCCGGTCTTCCAAGCTCTTCGCGAGTGCCGCAGCACGGAACTCGTCGCCACCTTGGACGGGGGCGCTTGCCAGCTGGCGGAGTCGTCGGGCCAACTCCGGGCCATCAAGTCGCAGGATGGGGTCTTCGGTCGGAACCGCAGTGAGGTCATCGGGTGTGACACCCAGAGCCTTCGCCAGTGCGGTGATGTCATTGACGTTGAACGGCTTCTCGTACCGCATGCGGATGTAGAAGTAGTTCTCGCTGAGGCCGGCTGCTTTCGCGAGGTCGCGATTGGTGAGAACGACCTTCTTGGTCCGGTTCGTCTGCTCGGGATTGTCCCGGAACCGCTCGATGTTGAGCACGATGCGGCGCGAGAACTCGTCTGCGCCGTCGACCTGTGCTCGAACCATGCAAAAAACCTACCGGCAGAGCGCACCGAATCACGGTATCTCTCTGATTCGGTAGACATGTCTCTATCTATTTCGGTAGAGTGCTCGCGTGCGGGGACAGACTGACATCCAATCCAGCGATTTGGAGCTGTGTGCGGAGCGCCGGGAAACGGTGCTGAATTGGGTCAGGGATCCTCGCCTAAGCACGGCGGAACGTAACAGCATCCTGAAACAGGTCGAGCGGTTCAGCAATCCCCAATCCGGGGACCGTGCCTTCAAGCGCGCGGAGGAGCTCTACGCCAAGGCGATCCTCGCTCCGTCGACACTCGCCGCGGCCGAAGATGCTCGCAAGGTCGACCGAGTTGTGGAGGGACTGTCGCGCATCGAGGCGGTCGTGTCCCAGACCAGCCCGGACGAGTTCGCGGCCGCCCTGCTCTCGAGCAATGAGAACCTCATGGACTGGGAAGCCACGATCAGCGGCTTCATGCGCGTTCTCGAGTTCCACGACCAGGTGTCCCGGCATCTATCTCTGCACGCCCCCGCGTCGGTGAGCGCGTGAGTGCGGCGCGCGAGGAGCAGTTTCGCGCCTCGATCGCCCGCCTCTCCCAGGACCCCTCCGCGTTCTTGGCGTCCGACGATCTCGCCCCTTTCATCGAGGACCTCCGCCGCGAGCTGATTCCCTCGGTGCACCTCATCACCCAGCGCAACGGGCCCCGGTATCGGAAAGAGCACGACGACGACGACCTCGTCAACCTGCTGCTCGTCGCCATGATCGGCGACCCTGAGAAGTGCCGCTACCTGGCGGAAAACGCTGCGTCCCCGTTCTCCTACGCACGCACCTTCTTGCCCGTCTGGCTTGGCGCGGAGACCGGTCATCGCCGCAACAAGGTCTCAATCGTCATGGAGTGGGTCGAAGACGCCAGCATCGTGATGCCAGCCTGGACCGTTCTGGATCCCGTCGAGATTGTGGAGCGCGAGGGCGCGACGGTGGATGAGGCGGTGGCGCTCACCGTCCGCACCCTGCTCCCCAGGACACCCGCCGGCCTCGCCGGGCAGCTTCCCCGAATCGTCGACTGGATGACCGACAACACTCCCACGCACTCCGGCCACGAAGGCGCGAAGCTCGAAGAGGCCGCGGCGGTCTTCCCCAGCGTGAGCAAGATCGAACTGCAGGCGATCGGCAACATCACCTGGGGCGGCCGCGGCCGCGAACGCGAAACCTCGCTCCTGGGAGCGTTCCTGCTCAACCGCGACTTCGATCCGCGCACGTCCGCGACGCATCGAGTCGCGCTGCGTCTCTACGCCAGCCGTGTGCGCCAGCTGAGGGTTCTCGCCGGTCTCGCTCGCTGAAAAGTGTGCGACTGCGCGCCTCGGCCCATCTAGAGGTGAAGGCGGGAACCCTAGCTCCTGCCCTGACCTCCGCCTCCACCCGAGCGGGAAAGGACCAGTCGCAGTATGAAATCCGGGAACGAAAACACCCGACGGCGCCGGCTTGCCGGCCTGTCACCCGAGCGAGGGCGGCACACGCCGCTACCGCGACGCCGGCATCGGAAGTCGCCGATCATGAAGCGACTGCAGCGACTCGCGCTCAGCATCGGCGCGTTCGCCGTCGTCGGCGCCATCGGCATGGGGACGCTCGCTCCCGCTGAGGCAGCATCCACCGGCGCCGGCTACAGCGGGATCACTCCCGAGGGCGGCTACCTGGGCAACTACATCGTCCCGGACGGCTCTCGCGCCTACTGCATGGATTCGTCAGCCGACTGGCCGAGCGGAGCCACCGGGGGCGCCTCTCTGGTCGGCGCGCTGACCACCGAGATGGGTGACCCTCTGAACAGCTCCGTGCTGCAGCGGCTCAACTACGCACTCACCAGGTGGGGCCAGACCGCCGACGCCACCCAGGCGGCCGCGGTGAACGCCTACGTTTACGCGTACACGTCCACCTGGGCGCACTACAACGGCCAGGGCTACAACACCGGCGTCCACTACATCGACGGCAACCAGACAGTGCTCGGCGCGTTCAACTACATCTGGGACCAGACAGAGACCCAGTACAACCAGCCCCAGAACGTTCCCGCCTTAACCGGCTCGATGAGCTTCAGCGTCGACAACAACAACTACACCGGCTCGCTGCGGGTGGTGAACCTCCCAGCCGGAGCGACCGTCAACCTGCAGCTGACCAACGGCATCTTCACCGATTCGGGGAGCAGCGCCAAGAACGGTGTCGGCAACGGCACCTACCCCGTCAAGGGCGTCCCGACCGACGGCACCCCGTTCTACAAGATCAGCGCCACGGGCAACGTCAACGCACCAGCCGGGTGGACCTACGACGGCAACGTCACGATCTACTACACCGGCGGCCAGCAGCGCGTCATCAAGGCGGGAACGACGAGCCCGCAGCGCGCCAACTACACCATCAGCGCCAGCGACCCCGTCGAGCGCTCCACCCTGTTCTCCCCGGTCGTCACGACCGCCGTTCAGAGCCGATTCGTCGCCGAGGGAAGCAGCTTCACCGACACTCTGCAGGCCGACGTCGCCGCCGACTCGCAGCCTTGGCGGCAGACCACGTCTGGGCGCTACATCCCCGTCGTTGCCAAGGGCACGCTCTACGGGCCGTTCGCCGACCAGCCCACGCCGTCAGCGACCGTCCCGGTTGGTGCACCCGTGGCCGGCACCGCGACGGTGACCCTCAACGGCCCGGGCCAGTACACGGCCCCCTCCGTGCTCGCAGCCAACCACACGCCCGGTTTCTACCAGTGGGTCTGGGACATCGACGCGACCGATTCGTCTGTCGGAGCGCAGCTGTTCATGCCTGACGGATACCGTTGGGCCGATCAGTTCGGCCTGCAAGCGGAAGCGCACGTCGTCGCCGCCAAGCTCTCCGGCGTCTCGAAGGCATCGGCGGACGAGGTTGGGTTCGGGCACGAGGCCTCGGACGCACTGACCGTCTCGCTCGACCAGGGACCGTGGCCGACCATCGGCGGCGCACCCATCCCCGCGCACTTCCAGAACAAGACGTACTGGGTAGAGGGCGACACCGCTCCAACTCCTGGCGACAGCATCCCGGCCGAGGTGAAGCTGTTCCACACGACTGACGTCACCGTGACCGCGCCCGGCGACTACAGCTCCGACAAGATCACCGCTCCACCGACGGCTGCTGGCTACCTGGTGAACGTGTGGTCGATCATTCAGGACGGTCCCGGGGCCGGGTACTTCGCGGACTGGACCGACGGATGGGCGACTCAGGGTGAGGTCACCAAGGTCTCCCCGCCCACGGTGTCGACGGAGGCGATCGCCTCGGTTGCGCTCGGCGACGAGACGAACGACACCGCCATCGTTGACGGCCAGATCCCCGCCCCCTACTGCGGCACTAGCCAGCCTGCTGACGGTGCAACGAGCTGCCCGAACACGGTGACTTTCGCCGCCTACCTGCAGCACGACCTGGGCGACCAGCCGGTATGCGAGGCGGACAACGAGGTGTTCAACACCGGATACGTCCCTGAGGCCGAGCAGCCCGCTGCGCCGAACGCTGCGGCCGCAGGAACACCGTCGCCCACGCCGACAGCTCCGCTCGAGCGCGACCCGGCCTACTTCTACAACAAGCCGGTCCCTGTCGATCAGGCAGGACGGTTCCCGTCCGCCGACGTGATCTTCAAGAAGGTCGGCGTCTACTACTGGGTGGCCACCTTCCGGACGGGTGACGGCACCGTCATCAACACGGGGGAGTGCGGCGACCAGAAGGAGAAGACGGTCGTCGCCGAGGACGACGTGGTGACCAAGGCGACGCCTCGGGTGAGCATCGGCTCGAAGGGTCACGACACCGCCATGGTCACAGGAGTCATCCCGAAGAACGCCACGATCGAATTCGCCGTCTACAAGCAGCGGGGCTCCACCCCGGTCTGCACGGTGACGAACGAGGTGAAGGTAGGCAAGCCACAGCCACTTCCCGCCACCGGCGAGTACGCCTCGGACGACTACACGTTCACCGACGCGGGCACCTTCTTCTGGGTGGAGACCGTCCGCAATGCGCGCGGCGAGATCACCCACCAAGGCAAGTGCGGTGCCGACGGTGAAACCACCATCGTCGACGCCCTCGCCCAGACCGGTTCCGACGAAGCGGCCTACCTGCCGATCGGTCTGGCCTTGGTCGGGATCCTCGGCGCGGCTGGGACCGTCCTCCTGGTCGCCACCCGTCGCAGCAAGCGCACGTCCACGAAGTAACCAGACAGAGGGCGCGGACGGCCACCACCGTCCGCGCCCTCTGGTCTCATCAGCCACACGGAAGGATCAACCATGACTCTGCTCGAAGACACCTATGCACCGGCGGTCGACCAGGCAGTCCCGGCGACGGACACCCCGTTCGACGCGGCCCTGGCGCAAATCCGGGACGGATCGCTCTCCGACTACACCGGCGACGTGTTGTCTGCGCTGATCGAGGCCGGAAGCCATGACGTCCACCTGACCATGAGCTCCGGCAAGGCCGGCACCCGGCAGATGCGAGTGCAGGTGCGGTTCGAGGGCGAGATTCACGACGTCGTCACCTACGACGCGGAGGCTTCCGCTCGCCTGTTCGGCTCCGTCAAGAACCAGGCCGCGCTCGGAAGTCAGGCCGACTCGCCCAACTCCGTCAGCGGCAGCCTGCGCTTCACTCACAACGGGCACGAGGTGCGCGCTCGCGCCGAACGACTCCCGCTCGTCGACGGAGGGGAGAAGGTGAACCTGCGCCTCCCGGAGTCCCGTCCGCTGCGTTCCATCGACGAGCTCTCCTTCACGACCATCAACCGGGCGCAGGTGGACGCGTGTCTCCGCATGCCGCGCGGCCTGTTCCTCGTCGCTGGCCCGATGAACGAAGGCAAGTCATCCACCGCGCAGACCCTGCTCCTGGACACCCTCAACCGCGTCGGGGGAATCGCCGTGTCGGTAGAAGACCCGCCGGAGCGCATCCTTCCCGGCGTGGACCAGATCCCGGTTGTCGACACCGGAGACGCGGCCGCTACCTACGCGCACCACCTCGAGCACATCGTCCGGTCCGACGCCGACGTCATCTACATCGGCGAGATCCGCAATGCCGCGACCGCTCGCATTGCGCAGCAGCTGTCCGAGGCAGGACGGCTCGTCATCTCCACGATCCACGCCAACGACGGCCTGACCGCGATGCGACGTATGCTCGAACTTTCCGAGGCGCCGCCCCTGGCGACTCTCAGCAGCATCATCGGCGTCCTCTCGCAGCGCCTCGTGCGCAAGGTGGCCTCCCGCGACGCTGGCAGGCGATACGTGGGGCGGCAGCCCATTCACGAAGTCCTGGTCAACAACGACCAGCTCGTCGACGCCATGGTCGAAGGCACGTCCGCCAGCGTGCTGCGCCAGATGACCGCGGCCGCGTCGACGTCGTTCGACCAGAACCTGCAGGAGCTGATCCGCGCCGGCGTCACCGATCAGGATCAGGCCGTGCGCACCATCGGCCGGGAGGTCGCCCTGTGAGCATCGCCCAGATCACCGAATGGATCGACCGCTTCGGCCGCGCGGACTACTCCGACCTACACCTGCTGGAGGGCCGCGCATTGTTCGCGGTGAAGCACCAGCAGACCCTCGCGTCGAGCGAAGAGCCGCGGCTGGCCGATCATGCGGTCAGGGAGCTGGCCGACCTGCTCGTGCCCGGCGGCGCGTCCGCCCTGAATGCGAGCGGATCGAAACAGGCATTCGCATCGTTCGACGGCGGTCAGGCATTCCGCGCCCGCGTGACGTTCCGTACGGAGCTCGGCGGCCTCATGGCCACCTGCCGGCTCATCAACCGCTCCCTCCCGACGATCGAGAAGCTGGGGATCCCGTGGGCCATCGTCGAACAGGCAACCCAACCCTCCGGGCTGATCCTGTTCGCCGGGCCGACCAACTCCGGCAAGTCCAGCGCAATCGCCGCGATCGTCAACGCGATCAACCTCGAGCACGCCGTGCACATCACCACCATCGAGGAGCCGATCGAGTTCCAGTACCCGCACGCCACTGCCCTGGTGACCCAGCGGGAGGTGGGCACCCACGTCGACAGCTACGCCTCTGCCATCGAGAGCGCCAAGGGCGCGAATCCGCGCATCATCGTCGTGGGCGAGATCCGCAACACGGCGATCGCCAAAGCGGCGCTGTCAGCGGCGCTCTCCGGTCACCTGGTCATTTCCACCGTCCATGCCGGATCGGTCGAGGATGCCATCGCCGCGATGATCGCCTACTACCCGGCCGATGAGCAGCACCTGGCACGCGTCCAGCTCGCCCAGGCGCTGCGCACCGTCGTGGTTCAGAACCTCGTGCGCAAGGACGGCCCTTCGGTCGGCCACGACGAGCATCCTCTGGCCATGGTGCGCGAATACGCCTTCAACGACCTCTCCCTGGCCGCCATGATCCGCGGCGGATCCGGCAGCGACCTGCATCACATCCGGCAGCATCTCCACGGCGAAGGCCGGAAGCGGGGAATGGTCACCAAAGAGGCGTCGCTGGCCGAACTGGTCCGCGCCGGGAAGCTCAACGAGGCCACCGCTCGGGCACAGCTGACCGATCCCGACCGACTCACGTCGGCGCTTCTACGGGCGGCCTGAGTCCGGGGCATTCGCTCAGAGCACGAAAACGTGCTGAGTGCGCGGGCACGCACATCTAGAGGTGAAGGCGAAGGAACAAGTCGCCTGCACCCGGAAGGAAGCCCATGAGCGACGTACTCACTCTCGCCCGCCCCAGCGATCCCGTATCTGAAGCCGCCTCGGACGTGACCATCGCGGCTCCTGCAGCTGAGGTTACGACGGACGCGCGAAAGAAGCGCCGACGGAAGACGCGGCCCCAGGACATGGCCCGCGTCCTGAAGGACCTCGCCAATCAGCTCGAGGCGGGCGTTCCCGAACGGGACGCACTACAGAAGCTCGGGGAGCGGTCAAGCTCCGAGGTGATCGCCAGGTCGTACCTGGCAGCAGCCAAGGCCATGGATACTGGCGACTCCATCGCCGACGCCCTCGGCGCGCAGACCGCCATCATCCCCCCGGTCGCGCGCGAGCTCATCAAGGCAGGTGTGACACCGGCGACGCTGCACGCCAACCTGCGGCGCGCTGCAGAGAACATCATCAAGTCGGCCGACGTGCGCGGAACGCTCAACCGGCAGCTGCGCAAGCCGATCGGCCTCCTGGCGCTGACCATCGCCACGTTCTGGGGCATCGTCTCCTTCGCCTTCCCGGACACGACGACGATGGGCAGCCAGACCGATCTGCTCATCCAGATCATGCGCGTCACTGCCAACACACTCGTGGTCGCCACGATCGCCGCACTGGTCATCGGCCTCACCGTCCGCGCCTGGTGGAAGGCGTCCGGCAGCAAGAACCCGGCCTACCAGCTCAAACTCGACCGGCTCCAGTTCCGCATCCCCACCGTTCGGGACATCCTGCGCCTGGACGCAGCATCGAAGCTCAGCGCGGTCCTGGCGGCCGCGCTCGATGCGGGACTGCCCGAAACAGAAGCGCTCCGGATCGCAGGGGAGGCCTCCGGCAGCCCTGCGGTCGCGCACCACGTCGCCGCTCACCTCGAGCGGATGGAGAAGGACGGTGCGCCATTGGTGGAGGTCCTCGACACCGAGTATCTGCCCTGGACGCTCGCCGACCGAGTTGCCGGACAGCTGACCCCTGCCAAGCGCGCCGAGGTGTTGTTCGCCTGCGCCGACGACTTCCAGACCCAAGCCTTCGAGGAGATGGCGGATTTCGGCAAGAAGCTCGCCGATCGCGTCGAGACCACCAGCCTGGTGCTGCTCGGAGCGATGATGATCGCGGTCATCGTCCCCCAGGTCATGGCGATCCTGTTCCAGGTGCAACAGATCAATGTCTGACCTCGTCCCGGCCGCTCCGCTGGCGATCCTTCTGGTCACCGCCGGCCTACTGGTCGTCGCGGTGATCGACATCAAGACGCACACGATCCACGGCGCCACGATTGTGTGCCTGGCTGCGGCCGCCATCCTCGGCCTCCGCGTCGACGGCGCATCGCCCGCCCAGCTGACGACAGGGGTTGTCGCGGGCGTGGCCGCTATGGGCCTCCTCCTCGAGTACACCGTCAACGCTCAGCCATCCCTCGACGCGCAGGGACGCGGCACCGAGCAGCAGATCGGCGCTGGGGACATCAAGGTGATCGGGATCCCCGTTGCAGTGTTCGCGGCCAGCAACCTACCGCTGGCGGCCATCTTCCTGGCGCTCTCGACCACGCTGCAGGCGGGGATGGTGCGCGTCAGCGGCGCCCGCGCGCTGCCCATGGGGCCCGCGCTGGCAATCTCCGCCTGCGTGAGCCTCTATTGGCTCACCCACGGCCTGTTCGGGGAGGTGATCTGACTCCCCGACAGCGACCCGCGCCCACCCGACCAACCCGACCAACAAACCCCATCCACTAAGGAGAAACCCACATGCCCGCACTCAACTCAAAAGAAGGCATCGTCATGATGATCGTCTCCGCGATCATCCTCGTGATCGTTGGTGCCGCCTTCGGCCCCGGCTTCATCAACAGCTTCAAGGACAACGGCGCGTCATCCTTCGTGTCCTCGGTCAACAGCCAGGAGAAGCTCTACAGCTCGACCCACGACGGCTACGCCGATGCGGCAACGCTCACGAACACCGCCAACGGCGCTCCTCTCGTCGAGGTGCCCAAGGGCTACACGCTGAACGTCGCCGCCAGCGACACCGCCTTCTGCGCAGCCGTCAAGTCCGACAGCGGCCGCACCTTCTGGACGCACGGCAACAGTTCGAAGTCCTTCGACAGCCAGCCGTCGGCCGCCGACGCGGGAATTGCCTGCCCCGCAGCAGCCTGACCCGACGCCCTGGGGGCCGGCCCCGGCCGGCCCCCATTCAGCTTGCAGAGAGGACACGATGAACAACCAGACCAGGCCCGCATCCGGCAGCATCCGGCGCGCCCTGCGCGGCAACCGCGGCAGCATCCAGGACGTCATCTTCCTGGCCCTCGTCGGTACGCTGATCGCCGCCGCTAGCACGCGCGTCCTGCCAAGCGCGGCAGCGGTCCTCACTGCGACCGGGCTGCAAGCTGAGCGGCAGGCCGCCATCGACGCACTGGTCAGCGACAAGCGCAACGACACCCCCTGGGGCACCGCGGGAGCCCCAGCGACAATCCCGCTGACCGTGCCCAGCGGCAACATCGTCAACGCCGCCGTGTGGGCAACCAGCGACACGACCGGCATCACCTACTTCGCGGCCGCACCGAAGGAGCGGACCCCGAAGCCGGGGGCGTGCACTGGACCCTCGGCCGGCACCGATGACACCTGCCTGCACGCACAACTCTTCCGCGCCTACGACGCCAGCACCCTGATCCCCGCGCCGATCGCGCGCAAAGACCCGTCTGCCCCCGCTGCGATCGGCACGGTCAACACCAGCGTTGCCACCACGTCACCGATCCCGACCGACTCCTCAGTGCTGTCGCAGGTCGCACCCACGACCCCGCGCGCCTGGCGATACCTGCTCAACGCCGCATCCGTCGGTGCAGGTGGCGAACTCCGCTTCATCCAAGACGGAACCGTCCTTGCGACGATCCCGCTGGACAACACGCCGTCCAACTACTTCGGCACCATCCCGGCCCGCCCTGGCGGCGGGATCTGGCTGCAGGTCTCCGACGGCCCGGTACTCGTCAAGACCGTCCTCATCTACGACGCAGGAGTCATCTCGTGAGCTTTCTCATCCGTCGCCGCGCCCTGACCGGCCGCACCGGAACCATGATCGGCGGGGTCGCCCTCTTCCTCGCCTCCACACTGGCAATCGGCACCATCGGCGTGACAGCCTTCTCTGCCGCCACCCAGGCCAAGCGGACCGCCACCTACGACACTCTCGCCCTAGCCGTGGAGAGTCGCGCACAGCATTTCGCCGCCGCGCTCGACTCGTCACTGAGCTCTCCCACTGTCCCCAGCACCGGCCGCGAATGCGCCCCCAGTGGGAGCATCTGCACCACCGTGCTCCCGGACCCGCTGCCCCCCACCGACACCACGCGCACCCTGCGCATCCAAGCCGACGATTTGGACACGCACCTGACCATGACCCGGGACGTGCAGCTGCAGGCAACCGCTGCGACACATGTCACCGCGATCAGCTCCGATGGGAAGCCGACATGGGCGGCCGCCGAAGAGGGCCACGTCTTCACAATCTGGGGAGTGGCCGGCGGGACCGTGACCAAGGTCACCGCGAGCCAGATGTCGGGACCCGCCGCGGGCACACGCTGGGTCGACGCGTCGCCCCGCAACGGCATCGACAGCGCCGGGCGACCCTGGGTCTACGGGGCCAACAACGCCTGCCAGGCCGGAACCGGGGCGACCTCGACGGGTGTGGCCGCCACAGCCCTGACGGCCCCGCAGAATGTACGCGACGCGGTCTCCAGCGCCGATTCCGCCTTCTTCCTCGACGCGAGCGGCACGGCGTGGGGCTACGGGGCCAACTCGAGCGGGCAGCTCGGCCTCGGCAACACATCGACGGCCTGCAGCCCGACAGCGATCAAGGGAATCAAGTTCATCGCGGTCGCCACGGCGAACGGATCAAGCTTCGGCATCGACATCACTCACCGACTGTGGGCCTGGGGCAACGGGACCGCCGGCCAGCTCGGCGACGGGAAGAAGACCTCGTACCTCGTGCCGACGCAGATCGCCATGTCGACCAAGTTCGTCGCCGTCGCGACCAACGGGGCGAGCAGCTGGGCCATCGACGAGCAGGGCCGCTTGTGGTCCTGGGGAAAGAACACGTCCGGTCAGCTTGGCAACGGAACAACCGCCGACACTGCCACGGCTGCACAGCTCAGCACTTCCACCATCTTCACTCGCATCGCCGCCGGCGCAGCCAGCATCTACGCGATCGACAAGACCGGCCAGCTCTGGGCAGCCGGGGAGAACAGCACTGGCGAGCTCGGGGACACGACCACGACCGATCGCCCGAGCCTGACCCGGGTCGGCGTCGGAAAGACCATCGTCGACGTCGCCGCTGGCCGAAGCCGCGCCTTCGCGCTCGACAACGCGGGCCACCTGTGGGCTTGGGGAGAAGCCAGCGCCGGCCGACTCGGCATCGGCTGGGACGCCACCGTCGTGAAGACCCTGACCCCCGCGAGCTCGGCCACTACTTACCGCTCGATCAACGCCGCCCCGGACCTCGACACCGCGGCCGCCGTCGACACCGACGGCAACCTCTGGGGGATCGGCACTGGCGGAAGTGGCCTCTGGAACGCATCCCTGGCCACGAACCCCCTGACCCCCACGCGAATGCCGCGACCCACCGGCTTCACCGCACCGATCTGGAAGTGAGAGAACCCGTGAAGAGCAACTTCCTCTCCCATCGCCTGCGCTTCCTTCGCGGCCGCGCTGGCATCAGCGTCAACGCCCGCGAGGAGGCGATCACCACACCGATCCGCGCAGCCCAGCTGTTGCTGATTGGTGGAGTCGTCGTCGCACTCGCAGGGGCGGGCAGCATCCTGGGTGCCTCGGCCAGCGTCTCGGCCCACGCCGACGCCTCACGGATCCAGTTCGAGCGGGATGTCCGGGCTTCATCCGTTGTCCGCGGTCTCGACGACGACACGGTCGCCCTGCTTTCCCCAGACGGCGACTCCTGCAAGGTCACGACATGGTCAATCGCGGGCAACGCGCCGGAGAAGACCGTGCGCGTCAGCAGCGCCACCACCGCGGGCGCCTGCACCAGCACGACCCCGATCACCCGTCCGACAGGCGGCGATATGCAGGCTGACCAGCTCGCTGCCGCCGCTTTCACGTACGAGAACCTCGGACACCGGACACTGACCTTCGATGGGTCGGGTGATCCCCACCTTGAATCCGGAGCGAAGCCGGCGGACGTCGCCGACGCAGACTGGAACGACCTGCGCCCGTACAGCGTCAGCCTCAGCATCACGAGCGCGGTGAAGGACCTGACCGTGGGATCCCGAGAGCGGGTCTTCACCGGCACCACGGCCATCACGAATCTCCCGGCCGCAGACCCAAACCTTCGCTACGTCCCTCCGACTTCACAGATCCCCACCCCGGCTACGCTCCGCATCGCCAGCATCGTGCGCTCACAGAGCACGGGGACCGCCTACTCCGGCGCACGGGAGGGAATCACGGTGACGTTCGTCGGCGGCGTGTGCGCCGCACAGCCCACCACTCTCACTCTCACGTACGCGGCGAGCTCCCCGGTGGGGCTGGCTCCGGTCAACACGGTCTCCGCAATGACCTTGACCGGCGCTGCAGCCAGCCTCGACCTGGCCGGTGTGCAGAACGGCAGCAGCGGCCTTGTCACTCTCACCGCGGCCTGCGGAACCGGCAGCATGACCACCGACGCATCAGCCAACTATCACCAGGATGTTCCCGCTCCCGGACTGACGGCCAAACAGGGCTCTTCGGCCGAGCAGTATGTCCTGACGTGGACGGCGGTGTCGAGCCTCGCCACCTCCTACGAGCCGTCCTGGTCGACGAGCTTCGGTACGGACGACCAGATGCCGGAAACGACCGCTCTGACCGCGACGAAGACCTTCGCCCTGGGAACGACATACGGGGCAACGATCACCTTCTGGGTCACCGCCGGCGTCGGCGACGATTCGGCGAAGTCGTCACCTGCCGCGATCACAACGGCCTGGCCGGCCACGCCCGCCGGGGCGAACATGACCTACACGCGCACCGGTTACAACGGCAACTACGTCTCCGGGAACGTGAAGTGGAACTTCACCGGTACCTGCCCGGCCGGGACAACGCTGCAGGCGTCTCAGCTCGAGAACCACGCGGGAACGACCAGCAAGACGTACAACAACGCGGTTCAGTACCAGGGCCCCTTCACGAACAACCTCACACAGGTCAACTGGGGCCCGTCCTATGCGCTGCAGGGCTACCCGTACGGGATGGGACTGCAGACCCGTTGCGCGTCGCCCAACGGCCTCTACAGCCCTGTCGTGCAGGTGCAATCGCGCGAGTGGATCACGCCGATGGCGCAGCCCGGCGCGCCGGTCTGGAACGCGTACAACATCTACACGTACACCGCCCCGATCTACTGGACGCATTCGACGTGCAACGCGCCGAGCGGCTGTTCGTCGCTCGCCGTGAACTACATCACCTACTGCGCCGCCGGGTCGAACCTCAACTCGAACGGCTGGATGTCCACCGACTGGAACGGGTCAACGTACTGGCACAACTTCGGGTTCGGTGACTACTGGGACACCCGGGGCACGCAGCGAAACGTGACCTACACCAACGCGCAGTACAACTGCGCGACACCATGGGGCTACGTCAGTCCGATGAGTCCTCTCGGTGGCGGCGTGACGGTGACGGTGTTCCCGTGAGCGCGCACCGGAAGGGAATGTCGTCGCGGCGAAAAGCCCTTGCCGCGGCGGGGGTCGCCACGTCCATTGTGGCGGCCGCGGCCGCTGGCCTCTACTTCGGTGTGGGTGCGCTGAGCGCCCAGTCCGCGGCAGAGCGCGTGTACGCGCAGCACCACCCGGTGGGGGAGACGGAAGAGACACGTGCCGCGGCCGAGCTCAAGGTGAAGCAGGAGGCCGCGGCCGCGGAGAAGAAGCGTGAGGAGGCCAACGCGAAGTCGGCTCAAACCCCGGAGGCGGTCTACACGCCGCCTCCGCAGCCGCAGGTTGCCTCGAACCGCACGCTGCCGGTAGGTGCAGCGGACCCGACGTCGCCGGCGCGGTCGACGACGGGGCTCTACGCTGATTCGTTCGCGAAGGAGCTGTTGATGGCGCGCGCGATGGTGAGCGGTTCCGCGGCACAGCCCATTGCGCCGGCGCTGGCTCCGGATGCGTGCATGGAGTCCTGGGTTCGTGAGCATGTCCACGACTACGACGGACGGTCGACGTTCGGCGTCTCGCCGGTGTGCGGAAGGCAGGTCGCGTTGATCGCGGGCGCTGGCGGCATCGACGAGAAGATCCTGCTGTTCGGCTCTGCGCAGAAGGACGGCCCCGCCGATGTGCGGCAACTGCTCCTGGCATCGACGGGCACCGAGGTGTCCTTCGCTTCGGCGTCGACGGAGGACGGTCGCACCGTGGTGATGATCGCAGCCGTCGCGTCCTGACCCAAGCAATATGAGAACCCCGCGAGCCAGTGGCTCGCGGGGTTCTCTTATTGGGGGTGGCGCCCCGCCAAGGGGGAGGACGAGGCGCCGGGCGCCGCTTACGCGGCGCGGCTTACATGCAGGCGTAGACGGTCAGGCCCCAGCCGTCGTCCGTGCTGAAGGTGCTGTAGGAGTACGGGTAACCGACGTTGATGACGATGGTTCCGCCGCTCGAGGTGGTCTGCGAGTAGGCCTTCGCTCCATCGCAGCCGGGCGAGTACGCGCCGTTGGCGACGACGTGCGGAGTGTGGTCGACCGCCGGCGGAGTGTAGCCACCGCCGCCACCACCGCCACCGCCACCGGAGGAACCGCCGCCGCCACCACCGCCACCGCCACCGGAGGAACCGCCGCCGCCAGTGGAGCCGCCGCCACCCGACCCGCCGCGGCCGCCACCGCCAGGCGTGGGGTGCGTCGCGCCGGTGCGCGGGTCGGTGTAGGTGGCCTGTCCAGCCCGCGCGGCCGCTTCTGCAGCGGCCTGCGCAGCCGCCGCCGCTTCAGCTGCGACGGTGGCGTCGTGCGACTCGTGCACCGCCTTGGCCTTGGCAAGGAAGTCCAGGAGGAGCGGAGCCGGGTTCTCGCCTTCCTGGACCGCCTTCTTGGCGGCGGCCGCAGCGTTGGTGAGCGCGTCCTTCTGGCCTTGCCCGGCCTTGGCGAGGGCGGTGATCACGCCCTTCGCGTCGACGTCGAGCGCGGGAATCGCTGCGGAGTCGGATGACTTGTCGAGGCCGGTCACGATCTGCGCGAGCGCACGGTTCGAGGTCTTCACCTGGGAGGCGATCCCGGGTCCACCCTTGAGGGTGTTCCCGGCCGCACCAGCCTGCCGATCGACCAGGGCGGTCAGGCGCGCGGTCTCCTGCCGCAGCTGCTCCGTGGTGGAGGTCGGCTTTCCGGCCGGGTGCGGATCCTGAACCGGTGCGCCGGCCTTGAATCCGGCGTACATCTTCAGCTGCGCCAGCTGCGCGGCCAAGGTCTTCACCTCCGCGTCCGGCAGGTACTGACCGGCCTTCGCCTGGTCGTGGATCTGGGTGAGCTGCTTCTGCAGTTCCCCGGCAGACGCGACAGCGGCCGCGAAGTCCTTCTGAGCCTTCACGTCCTGGCGGTACTGGGTGACCGCTTTGATCCGTGCGGCCTGGTACGCCGCGTCAGCGTCGGAGTGCTGTGCAGTTCCGACGGCGGCGGGGATGCCGACCGCGGCCGCTGCGATCACGACGGCGGCGCCGGCAGCGACAGCGATCGCGGAGCCGCGATGCGACCGCGCCCACGCCCACAGGCGGTTCAGGCCGCGTGGACGCGCGGCATCGCTGATGTTCTCGGTGCTCAAGGTGATTCCCCCTTGGTTAGGTTAGAGCGCTCGGCTCTCGTGATGCGCCACAGAGGCGCGCTGGTGAGTGGTCGAGAGGCGAGATGGATCTCTTCTCTCTGTCGGCCGTGCAGCCGCGACCGGTTAGTTGACGGCGTAGAGGCGCGGCGACTCGTCGGCCCGGTCGGGGGCCACGAGCTTGTCGACGATGTAGTAGTGACGGGAGCCTTCGTGATAGTCGCCGCCTTCGTAGCCGATATGACGCCAGCCGCGCTCCTGCAGGGAGCGGAGAGTGGCGGCGCGGGTACGGAGCAGTTCAGTGCGACGCTCGGACCCCATTCGGTCACGGGGGATCGACTGTGTCACCAAGCGATCGATGATCGGATCCTTGTCGATCTGCGGCGATCTGGTCGCCGCGTCCTTCTTCTGCTTCAAAGGTCACCTCCCGGTTTCTGTAGACCAATAACTGAAACCGTAGACCAATAACGGCGAGAGTGTCAACGTTTCTGGTCTACGGATATACTCGCGTCATGCCACGGCCACCGAAGAAGGACGACGAGCGGCTCTCCGCCGACAACCACGTGCGAATGAGCGCGCTACAGCAGGCGTTCATCGAGCGGGCAGCGGCGCGCGCCGGGGAGAAGCCGTCACCGTTTTTGCGGACGGCGGGACTTTCGCGCGCGAGCGAGGTCTTGGGGGAGCCCATCCCGGGGGAGACCCCGACAAGCGAGGCGGCCGCGGAGACCTGAGTCTCGAAGGTCGCGAACGTTACAGCTGCTGCTCATCTCTCAGGAAGGCCCACGTGCAACCGTCGACTGGTTCGCTGTCCAAGGCAGGCTCGCTTCTCGCTACCACCGCACTGCTACTCGTCGTAGGAGTGATGGCCTCGGCTCCAGCGGTAGCCGACGCCGGGACCTTTCCGGTCGGCAACAACCCTGCGTCGGTGACGTACTCGCCTGACGGCTCGGCCGCGTATGTCACCAACGACCTCGACGCTGAGAACCCCGGCAGCGTGTCGGTGATCAACCCCAACACGGGAAAGGTTGCTGCGACCATTCCGGTGGGGATCAACCCCCACGGCGTGAGCGTGAGCAAGACCGGCGACAGGGCGTACGTAGCCAACTACAGCAGCCACACCGTCTCGGTCATCGACACCGCCACCAAGGCGGTCACCACTACGATCAGCGGATTCAAGTATCCCGAACGGATCGCACTCACCACTGATGGTTCAACCGCCTACGTGAGCAACGGCTCGCCGGGGACCACTCAGCAGGGGACCAAGACGGTGTCCGTGGTGAACCTGAGCACCAACACCATCACCGCCACCATCCCAGTAGGGGAGTGGCCCACGGCCTTGGCGCTGTCACCTGACGGCACCCAGCTGTACGCGCTCAACCACGTGGACTCCACCATCTCGGTGATCAGCACGGCGAGCAACACGGTCACCGGCACGATCACGTTGCCCTGGTATCCGCAGGACGTGAAGTTCTCTCCTGACGGGAGCAAGGCATACGTCTCGGAGCAGGGCGCATCCAGCAACTCCTACACCGCCTCGCTGTCGGCAATCGACGTCGCCACCGCTCGGGTGATCCAGACGATCAGCTACGCCCCTGCGACGTACTTCCCGACTCCGAACGGCGGAGCCGACCGAGGACAGCTGGCGCTGACTCCCGACGGCCAGAGCGCCTACATCACCAACCTGGTTGCCGGCACTGTCTCGGTGATCAACCTGGGCACGATGAAGGAGGGCGCTCCCGTCGCCGTCGGCAAGTATCCGCGCGACATTGCCATCGCGCCCACTGGGGACGCGGCGCTGGTCACCAACGGCGGCTCAGCATCGGTGACTCGACTCCCGTTGGCCTCCACCACGCCACCGACGACCGCGCGAGTCAGTGGAGGGGATCGCTTCACCACTGCGGTGAGCATCTCCCAGCAGTCCTATCCCGGTACCGCTCCCGTGGTCTACATCGCCTCCGGCCTCGGTTACCCCGACGCGCTGGGCGCAGGCCCCGCCGCGGTCAAGCAGGGCGGCCCGCTGCTGCTCACCACAACCTGGTCGCTTCCTGACGCCACTGCGACGGAGATCCAGCGACTCCAGCCCAGCCAGATCGTCGTGGTGGGCGGCCCGAACAGCGTGAGCGGCAGCGTCTACTCCGCGCTTTCTAAACTCGCCCCGTCGATCACACGCGTCACCGGCGGGGACCGGTTCGCCACCAACAAGGCCCTGCTCTCCTACGCGTTCCCTGGCAACAACGACACCGTTTACGTCGCCTCGGGCCTGAACTTCCCCGACGCGCTGTCCGCCTCCGCCATCTCCGGGTCAACCGGCTCGCCAGTGGTGCTGATCAACACCAACCTGGGGCACATCGATGCCGAGACGATGAACCTGATCCGCTCGATGGCTCCCTTCAACATCGTCACGGCGGGTGGAGGCATCAGCATGCCGCCCTACCTCGTCAACGATCTGCGCAGCATCGCAAACGTGACCGAGAACGATGGCTCTGACCGCTTCGCCACCTCGCAGCTGCTCAACGAGGGCAAGTACAGCGCGGCGAACCCGCCCAAGAACGTGTACCTGGCCAACGGGCTGAACTTCCCCGACGCGCTGGCCGGGGGAGCCCTGGCAGCGAAGGAGGGTTCCGCGCTGCTCACGGTGCCCGGCTGGTGCATTCCACAGCGCACTTTGGCCGACATTCAGGGCTGGGGCATCAAGACCGTCACCCTGCTTGGTGGCAACGCCTCGCTCAGTACAGAGGTGGCCAACTTGACCGCCTGCGGCGCAAACATCGGCGGCGCGACCTCCGGGGCTGTCCCCATCCCGGACAAGCCGACACGGGCCGCCTACGCGGGCATGAACAGCTACTACATGCCGTTCTCGCAGTGCCCCGACCCGGTCCAGTTCGCGACTCATGATCCCGGCCCCCAGGGCAACGCCTACGAGTCCTATGACTTCAGCTTCCCCTGGAGCTACAACCTCAGCGGAAGCACCTTCCGATTCTTCTACTGCTTCAGCGGATTCTGAGTCGCTGGCCGCCCGCGCTCGGCGGCCGTCCGCCGGCGAGAGACGTGGTCTCTCACGTACCAACCGATCATGAAGATGGCGATACCGATCGTGAGCCCAAGGCCGACCCAGTCGCTCCAGTGCACCTGCATCGGATCAGGCCCCCCACGGCTCGTCGGCGGACTGGGGGTGGTTCCACATGTCACCGGGGTCTACCTCCGTGGCCGAAGACTGGGCGCGGGTGACCTGTGCGATGGCGTAGCGCAGCGACGGGCCGATCTCGTCGATCTCGAGCTCGATGCTGGTGCGCTTCTCGCCTTCCTTCGTCTCGTAGGAGCGCTGCTTCAGGCGGCCCTGCGCGATGACGCGCGACCCCTTGGTCAGCGAACCGGCGACGTGCTCCGCGAACTCGCGCCAGACACTGGCGCGGAGGAACAGGGCCTCACCGTCCTTCCACTCGTTCGCCTGGCGGTCGAACGTGCGGGGAGTGGACGCGATGGTGAAGTTGGCGACTGCCAGCCCGTTCTGCGTGTAGCGCAGCTCGGGGTCGGCCGTGAGGTTTCCCACCACGGTGATGACGGTCTCGCCGGCCATCGTGATTCCTTTCGTTAGGCGCCGACGATGCGACGCGATCGTGGGGTGACGACGGTGTCGTCGTCGACGGGTGCAGCCACTGCCCTGAAAGAACGAGCGGCGGGAATGGTTGCGGCTACTCGAGACGGCATGGGTGCCGTTCGATAGCGGACGGTGATTACGCCCCTGTCGAGCAGGACTTCTCGGATGGGGATCGCGATGAAGAGAGGCCCGGTGATCGCCGCCGCCCACAGGGCCGGCCCAATGGGCACGGTCCACAGGATGATGAGCGTAGACGCCCACCAGGGCAGCGAGCTCAACTCCTTGGAGGCAGAGAACGCGGTCGGCGTCAGCACAAAGACGAGGGCAAGCACGGCCAGCCAGCAGAGTACGAGGGCGACGGCGAGCTTGCTCGAGCGGATCGCAGACCAGTGGCTCACTGGTCCGGGCACTTTTCCTCCGGAGCCAGCTGGACTCGTCGCAGCTGATTGAAGATCCGGTACGTTCCTCGGCGCCGGTCTTCCATTCGGTTAACCTTCACCAGCTCCCAGCCGTCTTCCTCCAGCTGCTTCATCTGCCGGTCCCAGTCGTCGACGAGAGCCCGTTCGACTCGCTTCTTGTCGTCCGAGGCCGGTTGCAGCGGAATCTCGGGGGAGAGGCGGGAGATTTCGTCGACGTCGTAGTCGAGGGTCGCCCTCATTGGCAGCTGTCGCACTGCAGGAGGTCCATCGGATCCACGGGGACCGCGTAGCCGCCGGCTGTCGTCAGGCCGGTGTCTGCGGCAGGGGCGGTGTTCCCGCCCGGGTCGTGCACGTCGCTCATAAGGATCCTTCCGGTCGCTGCGGGTTCTTTCCACCGCCTCACCTCTAGATGCGCCCGCCCGCGCAGTCAGCACATTTCGTGACGTGTACGAGTGCGCGCCCACGGCCATCTAGAGGTGAAGGCAGCCGTCCGGCATCGCCTTGGCAGTAACCGACGGGAGTTGACCAATGCAGCAGACGCAACGCGGGAAGGCGTCAGACGTGCACCGACGGACCACCGGAACGTTCTTCTGGCGTGCGACTAGCACGGGAGTTTCCGCCATTGCGGTCGGCGGCTTCGTGCTGTCTTTCTCGACGCTGCGCGACCTTGCGATCCGCAGCGGCATCCCTACGGAGCTCGCCTTCATCTGGCCGCTGATCGTCGACGGATTCATCCTGGTCGCCACCGCGGCCGCGTGGGCGCTGCGCAACCAGGCGCGCGGCACCTGGTACCCGTGGGCGGCGCTCGTCCTGTTCTCAGGGATCAGCGTTGCAGGAAACGCACTGCACGCGAGCATGGTCCGCACGGTCGATGTGAACTACTGGGTCGCCACTGTCGTCTCCGCGATTCCCTCGGTCGCGCAGATCCTGGCTTCCCACCTCCTGGTCGTGATGGCACGCGCGAGAGAGACCCAACGACAGGTGAGCCAGGAGACAGCGTCGGAGGGCACACCTGTGACCACGCACGTCGCCCCGGCGGAAGATGCACGCCCCGCGGTCGACTCCGCGATGCGCCGGCCGCTAGAAGCCGTGATTACCGCTGAGCAGCCCGCGGCGGCCAGGGTCCCGCGGACGCCGACCGTGGCGGCCGAAACGAAGCAGGGGGCGTCGCCTGTCGATGACGACCTCGCCCAGCTGGCGGCGCGGGTACGGGAGGCGCGCTCCGGCGGCGAAGAGGTGAGCGGCGCGCTGGTGGCGCGACTCGCTGGTGTCTCCGAGCGCACGGGACGTCGGCGCCTGACAGACCTGCGGAGCGCGTTCCCCGACCTGTTCACCGAGCCGGAGGAGGTGTCGGCATGAGCCTGCTCACCCTTTCCGCTCCCGCGATCGGGGTCGACCGGATCGAGACCGCAGTCCGAGCGACCAGGCCGTTCGTCATTCGTCGCCTGCTCGAGGCGGGATGCGGTGGCGAGGTCGACGGTGCCTTGCAGGAGGTGCGGGAGGTGCTGTGGCGACGCGCGGGCGATTTCGATCCGGCGCGCGGAACGCTCGATGCCTACACGTTCGGCATCGCCCGCAACGTCGTGCAGGCGACGGTGCGAACCGCGTACCGGCAGCGTGCTCAGGTCGATCTGCCGGGGGGAGAGGACACCTGGACTTCTCAGACGGATGATCCGCTGGAATCCATGGTGGATTCCTTCGCGCAGCGACGCCTGCTGGAGTACATCGCCGACACGGTCAGCGCACGCGACTGGGAGATCGCCACAGCATTCGCGCTCGACGAGGACGCATCACCGGCTACGGTCGCGGCCGAGTTCGGCGTTTCGGACCGTCAGCTGCGCGCGTCTCGCGCATGGGTGCGACAGGTGGCCTCCACCGCGCGAGCCGCGCTCGAGGCGGCGGATGCCGGAAGGAGGCCTGAGCGTGCGCTCATCCTGGGCTGCTTGCCCGACAGCGACGGTCTGAGGACTGTCGCTGTGTTCGTACCCGCGCTACAGCACGCGGTCTCGGTGATCGCAGAGCAGACGGGGTTGAGTGAGGGCCGGGTCCGCTCACGGCTTCCCAAAGCGCGGGTGCTGCTGCAGCTGGCGGAGCGCATCCTTGGTACGGAGGGCTGCTGATGGCGGCGCAGGCGGTTGCCGTCGCCGCAAAGGCTGCTGTGACCATCGCGAAGTCCAAGCGTCTCCGCAGGGCCATTGGCGTGATTCTGATCGCGTTGCTGGTCGGTCTGATCATGTTCGCGGCGCTGCCGGCGTTCATGGTCGCCCTTGTCGCTCCGTCCGCGTCGGCACTGACCAGCGCCTTCTGCAATGCTGCCGGGGGCGCCGCCCCCGGCACGCCGCAGCCTGTTGCGCTCACCCCGCAGCAGACGGCGCTAGTGGCCCAGATCCGGCAGGCATCCGTCGCCGCATCGGATGACCCGAAGGCGCAGCTGGCAGCTCTCACCGCCGCGTTCGTCGCGACGGGCCTCGTCCCGCCGACGGCGCCCGCCACAACGGAGGACAGCCCGATCGGTGTGTACGGCCTCACGGCGCGATCCGGCTGGGGAACAGGCGACTCACTCAGCGACGCCGGGAAAGCGACGACGCTCATCTTGAAAGGCATCCCCGGCAAGCCGGGCATCCTCGGCCTTCCCGCCTGGAGCACACTCCCGTCAGGACGCTGGGTGTCAGCCATCGGGATCAACAAGACGCCCGACCAGGTCGCCGCTGCCGAGACAACAGCCCGGACGGTTCTGCTCCAGGTGGACCCCTCGTTGAAGGAGGAGGACCTACACAGTGGGAGCGCGTGCGGTTTCGTGCCGATCACGGGCGATGTGAAGGCGCTGGCGACGGCCCTGATGCCGGCGATCGCGTCGGGCAAGCTGTACGGCTATTCGGGGATCGACCAGATCAAGGCGATCGCCGACGGGACGGCGACCGCGAAGTGCGGCATCGACGTGCGCATCTTGCAGATCGTGACCGTCGCGGTGAACAACTTCGACAAGGTCGGAGTCAGCGACATCAACCGGTACTGCACCGGCTCCCTCGAGGGCGCGGGGAAGGAATCGGCGCACTACAAGGACGGTGGCGGCCACGCGGTCGACTTCATGACGCTCAACGGCAAGGCGATCAACGGCGCGGATGGTTACTCGCTGCAGCTGATCCGGATCCTCGATCCGATTGTGCCGAAGGGATCTCGGATCGGCCAGGAGGATGTGCGGGCCTCTCACGGCGTGAGCATCGTCACGCAGAACTTCACCCAGTTCGACGACAGTCCCGACCATCTGCACGTGGACGTGCTGTGGGCCAAGGGCGGGCTGCAGCTGCCGGGATCGCCGGCGCCTACCGGGTGACGCGCGGAGCGGCCGCGGCCGCGTTCACCGACTGCCAGTATCGGGCGGCGGCGACGTCGCGCCGGTACTGGCGCTTCGGCTTGTTGACCTCCCAGAAGCCGAACCCGACGAGATGCAGCACGAACGTGGTGGCCGCGACGACTGCGGCCGGGACCATTGCGGAGTCGGTCACCGCGGCAAGGATCAGCGCGGTCATCACGACGGCGTGCAGGAGAAGCCAGCCGACCCAGTGCGTGAGCGCCCAGATAACCGTGAGCAGCACGGCGATAGGCCACAGCGGCGGCAGCAGCCAGAGCAAGGGCTTCACGGGATAGCGCATGTCAGAAGTGTCCCATTATCCACCGACGAGCACGCAAGTCTGCGCGCCGCTTCCCTCATCGCGGAACAAGTACCAGTGAGGGCGCCCACCGCCCAGGAAGGAGTACCCATGAGACGCATCATCGCCGTCGCGGTCGCTGCAGCGTTGGGCGTGGGACTGACTTCATGCGCGTCACCCACCGATGCGCAGAAGCCGACCGCCAGCCACAGCACCATCCCGAAACCGACACCGACCAACACGGGATCCGCGCAACCCGCCGATCTCGCCTCCACTAGCGACCTCGGTGTCGCCGTCTACGACGCAGGCACCTACTTGACGACGAAGGACTCCGGGTTCGCAGCCGAAGGGTCCAGCACGGACGCATTCCCGGTGCACAGCCGAGCGCAGATGGTCCGGGTCTCGCTCGACGGCTCCTCACCCGCCGGCGAAGTCGACGTGACCGGGCTCACGGTGAAGGACTCCCGCTGGGAGGGCGACCCGAACCTGGCCGTCCTCGACACGAACGAGGGTCCGGCACACGCCCGATCGCTCGGGCTGCCGTGGATGGCGGAGGGAGCCTTCGACTCTGCCAGCAAGTGGAAGTTGACCAACCACAAGCTCGTCAACTTCCTGCTCGCGTTCTACGTCCCCACCTCGGCCACCGTCCTCCACCTGGTGGTGGACGTCCCCTCCCAGCAAGTCCCCATCACTCTCAACGTCACGCTCGCAAGCGACTGATCGAAAGGAAACCCATGTCCGTCTCTCACCAGCTCCACGCCCGACTCATCGAGGCGTTCCCGACCGACGTCAACGTCCCGCAGCCTGCCCCCGACTTCAGCGGACCCGGTAGCGGAGCGTTGCGGAAGCTGTCCGGTCAGGTCCTCGGCTTCTCCATCACCGCGGCAGTCGTGTTCGTCATCCTCGCGGCCGCGCTCATCATCGCTGGCGCGATGAGCGCGAGCAGGAAGTTCCTCATCATGGGCTTCACCGCCCTTGGATGCGCCGTGTTGGGCGTCATCATCGCTCTCAACTCGGCGAACCTCGTCAACTGGGGCTCCGGCTTCGGTCTGTTCAACTGACGGGACGGGTGAATCATGCTGCGACTCGAAGGATTCCCCGAGCCGAACTTCGGCTGCTTCCCCACCGACATCCCCTGCATCTCGCAGGAGACAGTCGCCCGCATGCTCACCTCCACGCTCAACGGGCTCGGCAACTTCATGACGGACATGCTCGTGGGCGCGTTCAAGGGCTCACGCCTGGGGGACAACAGCTGGACGATCGCAGATCAGCAGTTCTGGTTCTGGATCGCCGTGATGGGCCTCGTACTCACGTGCGTGGCGGCATTTCAGCTGATGCCGGCGATGATCCTCGGGGACGTCAAGCGCATGGCGCAGATCGGGGCGGGTCTGGCGTTTTCGGTCCCGGCCAGCGTTCTCTTGGTCTGGTTCATGAAGCAGATTTCGGCGGTTGGCAACTCGGTCACTGACGCCATCACCAACGCCCTGCAGGGCGAGGGTCTGTCGGCGGCGATCATGCGAATGTTCGGCTTCCGAATCGTGACCGATAAGGGCTCGGTGAACGTCGACGGTGCGCTCATGAAGATGACCGGGGGAGTCCAGGGGGCACAGGTCATCGGTCCGCTGTTGGTCTGCCTACTGCTGCTGCTCGTAATGACCCTGGCCGCAGTCTTCCTCTACATCTCCATGGCCCTACGGGCATTCGGCCTCCTCGCCCTGGCCGCGATGGCTCCCGTTGGAACGATGATGATCGGTCAGCCGAAGCTGGCCGTATGGGCTGTGCGTTGGGTCAATCTCGCTGTGGGCTTGATACTCGCTGAGCCGTTGGCGGCTGGGGTCCTTCTGCTGGCGGCGCGGCTGCTCGGCAACGGCACCGACATGGGTCCGGTGATCGTGGCGATCGGCGCGGTCTTCGCTGCAGCGTTCGCTCCTGCTTGGGCCGTAAAGCTGGTCTCCTTCGCCGGAAATGAGGTCGGCTCTGCCATTCAGAACCGCCCGTCGACGACGAACGTCATCTACAAGGTCCGCACCATCACCGGCGGCGGATGGCTTCCGAAGGGCGCCAAATGAGCACGCTCGAGCTTGAGGACGGCGCCCCGCGCGTCCGGATGGGGCGGCGCGAGCGCAACGGCGTTCTGCTGGGTCTGAGCGCCGTGCAGATCCTGATCGCGTCGGTGACTCTGGGCATCGGCATGCTCTGGATGCTCATCGACACGACGTCGTTCTGGGGATACGGATTCCTGCCTGTCGTACTCATCGTCATTTTCGCGGTGGGCAGCTACCACCGCCAATCCTTCGCACTCATCACCTTCCAGGTCGCCGCGTACTACCTGCGAGTCGCCGCTGGGCAGCACAAGTTCATCCGGGATATCTGGGGAAAGGACGATCACGTCACCATGAAGAAGGGACGCGCACCCGCCGGCCGCACCGCTCCCACCCGGGAAGGACACTTCGATCTACCGGGAGCCAACGCCGCCGTCGTCACGTATCAGACGGACAACGCTGGGGCATTCACGATCGACGAGAAGGGTCGTACCGCGGCGATCACGCTCGAACTGATCAGCAGCGCGTGGGCCATGGAAGACCGCTCTCAGCAGAAGGCCTCGTACGACGGCTTCGTGGCCTGGCTGAGCAGCTTGGAGACCATCATCGGCCTGGTCGAGATGACCATCCGGGTCCGCGTCGACGCTCAGCCGGCCACAGAGATGGCCGAGTATGTGGTGGCGCGCGAGGCCGCGATGGGCGACTCGCACCCCATCAGCGATGAGCTGCGGAAGAACTACTGGAACGTCATCAAGGACGGCGCCCGCCGGTCGATGGGCTTCTCCAACCAGGTGACGCTCACCTTTAGCCTGCAGGCGCTGCGCTCGACCGTGCGCGCGAACGGGGGAGGCCTGTGGGGCCTGGGCGTGTACTTCGACCAGCTCCTGCCCTCCATCGAAGAGAGCGCCAAGCGGTCCGGTCTTCAGCTGCAGGGGTGGCTGACCGCGCAGCAACTCGAGGCAGCCACAACGCGGGCGTTCGACCCAATCTCATTCACGGGACGTATGCGCGCGACGTCTCCCGATCAGCGCGTCGGAGTGCTGCACCCACCGGTCATGGGCATTCACGAGCACCGGGACCGGATCGAGATCGACGGGAGCATCCATCAGGTGTTGTGGATCGCCGAGTGGCCCCGGACGGAGCGCAACACGGGCTTCATGGAGAGGCTTCTCTACGCCACTGACACCACGCGCACCCTGACGCTTCAGATCCGTCCGGTCGAGACGGAAAAGGCTCTGCAGCGAATCGCACGCCACAAGACGGGGTTGGAGATGGCAAACATCCTCCGGGAGCGCCGGGGGATGCCGCGCAGTGCCGAGAAGGACCGCGAGATGCAGGAGGTCGAGGAACGCGAGGAACGCCTCGCTGATGGCTTCGCGGACGTCGAGTTTCGCGGCTTCGTCACCATGTCCGCGACCACGCGGGAGGAGTTGAACCGCGCGCGTACGTCGCTGGAGCAGACGGGTCGAAGCAGCGGTCTCCGCCTGACGCCAATGTTCTTCCAGCAGGCCGCAGCATTCAGCACTGCGGTCCTCCCGGTCAACGGAAAGGCCTGAGTCATGGTCAGCACGCATACCGCAGGATTCGTCCCTTCTGGTTCTCGCCGCGAGGCGGAGAAAGAGCGCAAGCGGATCGCCCGCGAACTGCGCAAGAGCACCGCAACGCCGCTCGAGTTCGTCACCGACTGGCCAGCCAGCAAGATGCCCGCGAACGGTAACCGGGGCGCTCACAACCTGCGCGGCCCGCGCCTGGCGAACCCGCCGGCGCACAGGGGCAGCTCGGACCAGGTGGGCGGCGCGTACCTCACCCTCGCTGCAACGGGTGAGCCGTTCACCGGGCCGTACATCGGTGACGACCTGCTTTCCCTCGGCCCGTTCTCATTCGACAGCTGGGACGCATACGCGGCCGGGAAGATCCGCTCCCAGTCCACCTGCATCATCGGCGTGAAGGGCACTGGGAAGTCGATGCTTGGCAAGTCGTGGGCCTCTCGGTCCATTCGGCTGGGCCGTAAGGTTGCCGTTCCACACGACCCCAATGGCGAGTGGGGGCGCGTCGCCGACTACGTCGGAGGAGTCACGCTGCGCCTCGGGCCCGGCCAGCCAGCTCGGATCAACCTCCTTGATCCCGGTCTCCGACCGAGCGGCATGAGCGAGGAGGACTGGAACTTCGACGTGCTGCAGTACCGCCGCCGGGTTCTTCGCGCGGCGATCGCCTTGCTGCGAGGCACGACCGCTCTCGCGGACGAGGAACACACGGCTCTGGACCTGGCGGTGGAATACGCGCAGGCGCGCAACACGGAACTGATCCTGCCCATGCTGTACGAGGAGGTGATGAACCCGGACGCGGCGTACGCCGCGAAGGTGGGAGACGCCGGCGTGCGCCTCGGCCACACGCTGCGTCGCCTGGTCGAGGGAGATGTCAGCGGGCAGCTGGACCGCCCGACCACCGTTCGCTTCGACGCGCAGACACCGATGGTCGTCGTCGACGACTCGGCTGTCTCCTCGGCGTCCGACACGACCCGTGCTCTGATCAGAATGGCGACCACGAACTGGATCGACCGTGGAACCCCGGTGGGCCGGGACCAGACGAGAATCGTTATTCACGAGGAGGCTGCTGCGGCGCTTCTCGGCGAGGTCGCGTCCGGTAGCTCTCTCACGGAACGAGTCGCGGATGAGAAGGTGGCGCGACACCACGGCAAGTCCAACTGGTACCTCATCCACCGCATCGCCGACTTCGACTCCCTGGGCGACGAGGGCTCTGCCATGCATTCGCGCGCGCTCGGCTTGCTGGCCGACTGCGAAATCCGCGTGAGCTACGCGCAGCACGTCGGGGAGCTCGAACGCAGCGCCAAGGTGCTCGGCTGGAACCAGACGCAGACCGAGATGGTCGGCGGACTCCGCATCGGAGAGGGGTTCTGGCAGATCGGGCAGAACGCCGAAGCGAAGGTCCGCAACGTCATCCACCCGAACGAGATGCCCCACTTCACCACCGACGCGAAGGCAGGTCAGCGCGGATGAAACAGTTCGCTCCCACACTTGTGTTCATCCTGCTGGGGCTCTGCGCGGTCGCCGCGGTCCTCACCGGGGTGGCAAACATCGCGTTCCTCGTGCAGTGCGGTGCCGCGCCCACCGGCGAGCACCCCTTCAGCGGCTTCGGATTCCTGCTGACCGCCAACCCCGAGGCCTTCGGCACTGTCCCCGTCGGCTGCACCATTGCACCCAGCAGCATCTACGTGACGTACCTCATCGCCGCCGTGCTGATCGGCGTCGTCGTCTTCGGCCTGGTGATGGGTTGGCACCACGTGCGGGACTCGGACTGGTTCTTCCGTCTCGAGCTGATGTACCGCGATGGTTTCGCGCGAGCGGGTGAGATTCGAAAGAACGTCTCTGCCCGGTCGCTGCTCCGCCGAGCGCGCCAGCTGCGCCCGGCCCTGAAGAAGCCCACTCCCGACCAGCTCGGCGTCCGCCTCGGGCGCGCACGCGGGATGGACGTGATGGTCAGCGTCGAGGACTCGATGGTCCTGTCTGCCGCCCCGCGGGGCGGCAAGGGCTTCCGCTTCGTGATCTCCTCAATCCTGGACTGGGACGGCCCGCTCATCACGACCTCAACGCGCAACGACAACCTCTCGGCAACATATGAAGCGCGCAAGCGGATGGGCGAGGTGACCGTGGTCGACCCGCAGGGACTCTCTGGCATCAAGTCCCGCAAGCGTCCCGCGCTGCACACCGGCTGCGAGGATCCTCTGATCGCCGAGATGCGCGGCCGGGCGATGATCGCGGGAAGCGCGCTCGGCCAGTCGGCAACGAACCAGGAATGGGCCGGCATCTCCGCCGGCCTTCTCGCCGCTCTGCTGCAGGCGGCCGCGCTCTCCGGAGAAGGCACCGCTGCCCTGCGCCGATGGACGCAGAACCCGGCACTGTGCGACCCGGCGATCGACATCTTGAGGGACCAGGGCGCGCCGGGCTGGTCGCAGATGCTCGAGAGTACGGTCAAGGGCGACCCCGAGCTGTTGGCGAACTCCTGGATCGGCGTTCGGGAGGCGGGCAAGCCGCTCCTGATCCCCGGCATCTACGACGCGCTTAGCCCTGAAGGAGACGCGGTGCTGGACCCGCGCGAGTTCCTCGAGGGACGCAACACGCTCTACCTGATCGGCACGGGCTCTGGCGCCGGCGCGACCGGCGGATACCTCGCCGCGATCCTGGACGACATCGTGGAACAGGCGCGCCGGAAGGCGCTGGCGTCGCAGGGCGGCCGCCTCGACCCGCCACTCGGTCTCATCCTCGACGAGCTCGCCAACATGTTCGTCTGGCCAGCGCTGCCCACCGTTCTCAGCGACGGTGGCGGCATCGGCATCTTCACGCAGGTCGTGTTCCAGTCGATGTCCCAGGCCGCAACGGTGTGGTCCGAGTCGGAGGCGCAGACCATCTGGAACTCCGCCATCGTGAAGGTACTGCTCGGCGGCTCGACCGACGTCCGGCACATGCAGGACATCTCGAACATGCTCGGGGAGCGCAAAGTGCTGCACCGGGGTCGCTCCTGGTCCGAGGAGTCGACCACGCACTCCGAGCAGCGGGCCACGGCACCGGTCCTCAGCGTTGACGAGCTGCGCCGCCTCCCCACAGGGATGGCGGTGCTCGCCTACAAGAACATCCGCCCCGTTCTGCTGGACGCCAAGGGGTGGACCAAGCGCTCGGACGCTTCGCAGATCCACGCCGACCGCCGGTCCACGGAGCTGGAACAGCTGAGCGAGTTCCAGCGTCAGTACGCGCGCCGGACGACCGATGTCTAACCGGCGACGCCCGGCGCGCGGCAACCGGTACCGCAGCGGCTACCTGACCTCGATCGAGTGGTTCCGTCGCCGTGCGCGGTGGTTTCGGGAGGAAGCCGAGACCTACGGTGTCGTGCGCTGTGCGGTCTGCCTCGGCCGCGGCACCTCGAGCACGCTTGAGCTGCACCACCTGGACTACCGAGGCGTCGCAGAAGTGCCCGGGGGCGGGTGGCGTGCCGGAGAAGAGCACGGCGACCTGCTTGCCGTCCACCCGGACCACCACCGGATGCTGCATCAGCTCTTGGACAGCGACAAGGTGCTCGGCAAGATGCGCAACCGCAGGGACGCCAGCATGCAGGCGATCGCGAAGCTGCGGCGTCGAATCATCCGGGCGGTGATGGCGGCATGAGCGGAGACGAGTTTGGAGACCTCCCGGTCGCGACTGGCATCCCTCTGAAGACGCCGGCCGCGTCTCCGGCGGCTCCGGGAGATGAGGACCTTCCGGCAACGGTTCTCGTCGTCAACTGGCGCACCCTCACGAACCGCGAGGCCGCGGAGGCCTGGGAGAAGTTGGCGGACTGGGTCGGCTGGATCTACAGGCGATACCCGCTGCCCGACGACGTGATCCGCAAGTGCTGGTACCGCCATGGAGGGGTCGTTGAGGAGCTTTCCGCGCTGCACGCGTGCTGGCAAGCGTCGTTCGATGAGTCCGACAGCGGCTACGGTCCGATCGGTTTTCACGAGCGTCTAGAGCTCGCGAGAAATCGACTCCGTACACTGCAGGGCAGCTGCGGTGAAGATCACGTCGAGGACCGCATCCGCGACCTGCCGTTTCCGTCCGACTGGTCCGACTGGACTCGTAAGAGCCACGCCCACCCGAAGCCCGATGAGAGGAACCCGAGATGACCGATGAACGGCTCGACCGTCCGACCGTGGATGGTGATGTCTTCCTGCGGTACGTGGAGCGGTTCACGCTCGCGGCGATCGACCGCTACACCGACGTCCCGACCGAGAGAGAAGCGCTGCGTCGGAACCTCTCGACCGGCGTGGAGCCGATCGGAGATGCTGACTGGGAGGCCTTGAGCGACGTCGCTGACGAGCTGATCGGCGAGGCGGCACAGGACCTCGAGTTCTCCGAGCGTCCGCGCAGCATGTGGACGACGTCGATCGCCCAAGCGGTCGTCGAGGCGCGACTGACGCAGGAGGAGCGAGAGGCGGCGATGCAGGTTCGGATCGAAGAGCTCTCCGCTGAGACCGGGATGCCGACCATCAGCGTGGCCGAGTGGCAAGGGTACGTCGATCGCGCTCGGGATGTTGACAGCGCGGAGGCACGCGCGATCCCTGACGTCCAATGGGATGCGGTGGTGGATACTCCTGGGGCGGAATTCGGCTTCGTCAGCCTGGGGAATCCACGCGGAGTGGATGAGAGCGCGTTGGCGAAGTCGATCGCGCTTGCCCACGACACTCGGCCTGGTGGCGCAATCACGTTCGAGAACGAGAACCGCCGCTGGGACTCGGTCTGGCTCACACGACGAGACTACGTCGAGGCGGAACGGCATCAGCGGCTGCAGCAGCTGCGTGAGGCGGGTGTGGCGGTCATTCCCGGTTCCCCGCAAGCCCGCTTCCTGACTCGCGACCTGCGGGATCCTGATCCGGTTGTATCGCGGCGTGAGGTGGCCGAACGGCAGGCGCGATACGGCACCCCGGCGGCATCGGCCGATCCTGCACGGCATGACGGAGATGCTCGCCTCGAGCGTGCGGCTGCAGAGCGTCGCCCACCGGAAGTCGACCCGTCGCGGATGTCGCCGGCGGTTCAGCAGCAACAGCAGCAGCGCACGTCGCTGTTCCGACGTATGAGTCGTCGCTAGTCCCACAAGACAGATGCCCCGGAGCCAGGTTGGTTCCGGGGCATCGTCCGTTGTGGAGGCGATCGCGATGCTTGCTAGCGGGCGCGGGGGCCAACCCGGCGGGCTGTCGGGCGGGCGACGGGTCCGGTCGCAGCAGGGTTCGCAGATCCGACCGGCCGCGTAAGGACCGAGGATGCAGCTTGCGTCCGTTCGTGGTTCTCGGCCGCAAGCTCGTCGACGGTGAGACGGTCGCGGAGTGCCTTCTCCTGCTGCATGAGTTCGAGGGACCGCTCGGCGGTGCGTCGCGCGGCCGCGAGGTCATGCAACTCTTCGTGTGCCTTCTTCACGCGGTCGCGGAGGACGTGCAACTGATCGGCGACGTCGGGGTCGAGGGTCTTGCCGTGGGTGATGGCGTCTTGGGTGCTGAGCTTCTGAATGCGTTGTTCGGCCACGGTGATGGAGTCCTGCAGCCAGCCGGTGCGGGCGCGGTTGTCCTCGAGGGATGCGTCGAGCGCGACGGTCTTCTGGTCGAGGTCGACCAGGTGACCGACGGGGCGCTCGGTGCTGTTCCACGCGGGGATGGGCTTGGTGACCGGTGCGGCGGGCCGGGCTGCCCGGTGCAGTTCGGTGCGGGCGGCGATGCGGGAGTCGTCGACGGTGAGTTCGGCGCGGCCGCGGCGCATCGTCTCGACGAGTTCGTCGACGACCTTGTCCTCGTTCGCGGCGGTGGAGACGTAGGTGTTCTCGTACTTGCCTCGGGTGACGCCGACGTAGAGGCCGGCGGCGTCGACGCCGGGGCCGGTGATGGATGCCCAGTTGGTTTCGCCCTGCTCGCCGTGGACGGTGGAGGCGTAGGCGAGGTGGGCGTGGTCGGCGAAGTAGTCGGCTTGTACGGTGCGGGTGACGCCGTTGGTGGCGAGGGAGGCGAGGCGGACGCTGCCGTCGGCGCCTATGGCGTCGACGGTCCAGAGGTCGCGGTTGTTGACGCCGGTCTCGGCGTCGTTGCGGCGGGTCTGGACGGTTTCGCCGACGTAGACGGCTTGGCCGTTCCGGGCGAAGGTGACGCGGGTGGGGTCGAGTTCTCCGCGCTGCAGGCGGCCGGCCTGGATGGCTTCGTTGATCGCCTGGGCTTCGTCGTTGGTGGACACGACCATGGAGACGGTCTTGCCGGCCTGGGTGAGTTCGCGGTGGCGGTCGACCATGTAGGTGAGGACGGCCTGCTGGTCGGTCACGGTCACGACGTGGCCGCGGCGGATGAGCTCGGCGGCAACGGCGCGGGCTTCTTCGTCGTTGGCCGGTTCGCGCAGCTTCTTGGTCAGCTCGGCGTAGGCGTCGTCGCGGACCGGGTTGCCGTTCTCGTCCAGGACGGGGTTGCCGTTCTCGTCGAGCAGCCGGAACCGCTGGACGGTCTCCAGCTCGACGCGGGCGGTGGCGAAGGTGCGGGCGATCGACATGGCGCCGGAGTGGCCGACGGGGGAGACCTGGAGGTGGTCACCGATGAGAGCGATCTGTGCTCCGGTGGATTGTGCGAGTAGCGCGAGCGCGCGGGCTTCGTGCAGGCCGAGCATTCCGGCCTCGTCGACGACGATCCGGTCACCGGGCGCGATCGGGTAGCGGCTGGGACCGGTGTAGGGGCGGTCGGCGAAGGCGGACTGTTGACCGGGGGTGACGTGCTGCCAGACTGTGTTCCCGGCAACGTCTTCACCCCAGAACCAGCCGTGATCGCGGAGGAGTGCGTGGACCGAGGAGGAGACGGTGTCGGTCTCCCGTCCGGCGACGTTTGCCGCCTTCTTCGTAGGGGCGACGATGAGGCAGCCGCGGCCCTGGTCGTCGAGCAGCTTCTTGGCGACCTTGAGCATGGTGGTCTTGCCGGTCCCGGCGGGACCGGTGATGGTGACGACCTGGTCGGTTCCGGCGACCGCGGCCGCGGCGTCGGCCTGCGCAGCATCGAGGCGGACGCCCGGCTCGAGCACCTCGTCCTGGGCGGCGTCGACCAGGTCGCGCTCGACGACTTCTCCGGGGGCGGAGAGGGTGGCGTACTGGCGGGCGACGTCGGCCTTGAGGGCGAGGGTGGCCTGCGACATGTACCCCTTGATGTGCGGGGGGATGACACCGTCCGCGGCCAGCAGGTTCACGGACAGGCCGCCGACGGCGCGGGCGGTCACGTCCTCGATCAGCTCCTGGAGGGCGTTGCGGTCGGCGATGACACCGGACGCGGCCACGGCGCGGGTGACGCCGGCGCGGACATCGAACAGGCTGTAGCGGCCGCCGGTTCCGGTCGCGCGGGCGTCGGCGTCGGCGACGCCGGTCGCGGCCAGGATGTTCCGGTCAAGGTCAGCGATTGTCCGGCCGGTCAGGCGGGCTTCGTCGCGGGTGGCCGTGACGGTCGGGTCGATCGTGGTCAGCTCGTCCATGACCGTGGCCGCCCAGTTCGCTTCGTCCAGGTGGCCGGGCTTGTTCGGCCGGCCATGGGCGTACGCCCACTGGTCGATCGCCTGCAGGTCCTTGGCCGTGGGCTCCTGGCCGGGGTGGGCGGCTTGCCACTCAGCAAGCTTGACCGCCCGGTTGGCCTCGATCTGGTTTGACCGGCGGGACAGCGGCCGCACCAGGTGGGCCAGCTGCTCGATTTCGCCGTCCGCGTTCAGGGTGTAGCCCTTGGCCGCGAGGGCGGCCAGCCACTGCGGGTCGGTGCGGGCGGCGAGGTCACCCTCGGCGTTGATGACCGTCTGGAACTTCATGGCCACGCGGGAGTCAACGTTCGTCCACCGACCGTCTTTACCCAGGACCTTGATGTTCAGCCACAGGTGGCGGTGCTTGTGCGGGTCCAGCGCGCGGGACCGTTCGTGGTTCAGCTCCACGACCTCGATGCGGGAGAGGTCTTCACGGATCGCGCCGGCGTGGCCGCGGCGGGCGTTGAGCTCGCGCTGCCAAGCCAGGATGGTGCGGTCGCGGAGCCGGTCCATGAGGTCTTCGTAGGCCAGGTGGATGTCCGCGTCGATCATCGCGGCGAGCGAGAACGACTTCGAGGAGTTGATCGTGGCGTCCAGGAGGAGGTCTGCGTTCGCGCCGCCGACTTCCTTGCCCCGCAGCACCCCGTTCTCGGGGTCGCGGCCGGAGATCCACGCTTCGAGCTTGTCGCGGTCCAGCACGTCGCGGCGGATGATGCCGTCCTCGACGATGTGCCGCAGAACGGCGTCGTCGGCGTACCCGGCGGCGACGATCGCGCCCGACTGGGAGGCGTCGCAGGTGCCCGCGAGGGCGTAATCGAGGGCCTGCTTGACCCCCAGGGAAGCGACTCCGCGCTTCCATCTCGCCATTCCGCCGCGCACGCGAACAGCGTAGCGCATCACCTTGGTGCCTGCGTGCATCAATGTGTTTCCGTCGATTCCGTCACCCTCTCCGGTGCCTTCGTCATCCCTCCCATCTCGTGGTCTCGTCTCCCTCCTGATCACTTCGTTCTTCTGCTCTGGTTCCTCGCTCTCGTCCGTGCTCCGTCGCGGACGGTTCTTCGTCGGGGGAGCGCGAGGGGGTCGCCCCTCGCCGGGCCGCAGTGGCGGCTCGCAGCGCGCACGGGTCTGGGTCGAGTGCGCGGGCGCGCCCATCTAGAGGTGAGAGAGCTCGCACGCGAATCGCGATGCGGGGGACCGAACGATTGGAGGAGCGGTGGCGATCGCCAGCGAATACGACGTGACGCACAAGTGCGGCCACACCCAGAAGCACGACCTGAGCAGCCTGCCGGCGGGCGACCGCCAAGGCCGGGCGAGCTGGTTGGCCACGACGGACTGCACAAGCTGTTTCATCACCAAGAAGAAGCGAGCGAACACCCGGCAGCGCAATAAGCAGCGCGACGGCGAGGTGCAGGCTGCGCTCGAGGACGCCGAGCGCGACGGCCTGCCGCCCTTGGCCGGCACGGCCAAGCAGACGGACTGGGCCGTGCGGATCCGGCATGACCTTCTCCGGGACGCCTACGACCAGCTCGTGGCCGGCGGCGGGATGACGGAAGCCGATTACACGACGGCCATCCTGGAACCGGCCAGACTCGTTGGCCGCGCCGGGTGGTGGATCGACAACCGGCACACTGAGGTCGCGGACCTGGTCGAGATCCTCGCGGACAGCGGCCAGGCGGCCGAAGCGGTCACGAACGAGAACCCGTTCTGATGGCCACGGCCAGCGCAGAGGCATCGAACGTGACCGGCCTCCTGGACAACATCGGAGGCGGGAAGGCCGCGATCGTGGAGCGTCTGATCGCGGCCAACGCTCGGGCGCGAGCGACCGGCGAAAGCGGATCGCCGGACTCGAACGTGGCGGCGTACGCGGCCGCGGTCACGACGACCGATGAAGCACTGCTCGTGGACCTGCTGACGCAGATCGGTGTCCGCGGTTCCTGGAGTCGCGCCGACCTGGTCGTCGGCGCGCTCGAGACGACGTCTCTCGTGGTGACCCCGACCGTTGGGGGCGCATTCCGGCTTGCCGGCTATCCGTCCCGTGTGAGCGAGCTCGCGTTCGGCCGGGGGCTTCTGGCGGCCGGCGACCAGGGGGTCTGGCTGACGGCCGCCGGCCATGCCGCGGTCAACGGCGTGCGCGAGGTGCTTGGATGGCCACCGCTTCTCGTACTTCGGTAGCGACGACGGCATGGAGAAGGGCCCGGGTTTCGACCCGGGCCCTTCTTCGTCGTCATAGGTGCTGGATGGTGCGCCTTCGGAGCTCGAGGCGCGTCACGAGCTGCGGTGCGGTCGCTGCGCTCGGGCGGACGGTTCCGCAGAAGGCGCACGCCTTCGCGAAGGTGACGACGTCGACCAGGTCGACGATGCACGGGAAGGTGGCCGCGTATCCGCACTTGGGGCAGGTGTCCTGCGGGGCGCCGGCGTTCATGCCGCCGCCAGGGTCTGGATCAGTTTGGAAGCGGCCGCGCGCGAGAGGGCGCGCAGTGCGGCGAGGTCGATCGCCCCGTTGGCCGCTCGGTAGGGGCCGGGCTGCTGAGCAACCAGTCGCGAGAGGTACCGGAGCTGGTTGGGGGTCGCCGGCTCGTCGGCTCGGTCCGCACGGGTCTTCGTCTCACGGGTCTGGTTTGCGCTGGGCGCCGCGACCTGAGAGGTGCCCGGGATCCGGACGGGGACGTCGCCCCAGGCCTCTACGGTCGACTGCGGTCGCGCGGCGAGCTCCGCCTCGAGCTTCTTCCGGTGCTGGGCCGCGTCCCAAGCGCTCTGCTCGGCGGCCGCCATTCGCTGCCGCTCCTGTCGCGCCGGCACGGACCGAAGCGCCTCCAGCTCGGCGCGGGCGGCGGTGATCTTCTGCTCGAGCTGCGCCCGCTCTTCCAGCGCGATGCGGACGCCAACGGTGTAGAGAGTCAGGCCGGCGTTGGTGAGACGGCCAAGCGCGAACGGCGCGCGAACCGTGGCCAGTTCGCCGCCGCCGAACTCCGCCGGGGCGGGGTGGATGGGAAGGCGCTCTTCTCCGTCGAGTAGCTCAACGCTCTCGTCGACATTCGCCCGGTGCCAGTGCCAATCTGCAGCGGCCCGGATCCGGTCGAGCTCGAGGTAGAGGTCCGCGAACGTCTCGCGGGTGTCGTCGATGCCGGCGCTGATGATCTCTGCCGGGGTGTAACGGTGGTAGTTCACGGATCTCTCCTCTCACCTCTAGATGGGCTTGGTCGCGCAGTCGGTCACTGGCAGCTGTCGCACTGCAGCAGATCCATCGGGTCCATTGGGACCTCGTAACCGTTGATGGTCTCGGTGGCGTTGGTGTCCATGTCGTCATTCCTCCTCATGTTCTTTTGCCGTGAAGGCACGTAGTGCCGTTCAGGGAGAGCGCCTGGAGCGCAAGAGGTCGTGGAATACCGGACTGAGCGCAGCGAGGGAGGATATGCCGCGAAAGCCTCTTGCGCGCAGGGTGCCGACCGTAGAATGCCGCAGGCTTCACGGCAAAGAACTGGGCCGAAGGCCAGAGCAGGCGAGCGGAGCGAGCGCCCTTGCCGTCGTCTTGTCGACGGCGCCGGGTGCGGAGCGCCCGGCCCGGGGTTGGGTGCGCGAGGGAGGGCCGGCGGCCCTATCCCTCGCGGCCGGCCCGGGAGGCCGGCCCCGCCATGCAGTGGCCGGCCTGCCCTGGTTAGCTTGGCCGGTTGGGGTTGTAGGTGTCCGGGTCGGCATCGCCGGGGTGCTGCCGTCCGGTCGCGGCGACGATGTCGGCGATGCTCTCCAGGTAGTCGGCGGCGCTGTCCCATTCGGGGTTGGTGCCGAGCATCTCCGCGATCCGCGTGATGGCGAGCTCGTCGCTGATCGTGGGGCGGTCGGTGGTGGGGGTGGTGGCCATCTCGTTGTTCCTTCTCTCTGGGTCAGTTGGTGCGGCGGGTGGCTTTGTCGTATTCGTCTCCGAGCCCGACGGCTCGGATGCAGCGGACGCACACCGACTCCAGCGACCAGGGCCGCGTGAGCGTTGCCGCGGTGAGGCGGACGGTCAGCTCGGGGTCGATCACTTGGATATGCGCCCAGTTGTTGGGCTTCGGGATGCGCCCGCAGAGGGTCTTCGATCCGTCGTAGCTGAGGTGGGGGTGTCCGTCTCCCTTCCGGATGGCGACGATCTCGGCGGTCATGCCGCCTCCTGAATTTCGTCGGGGGTGAAGACGTCGGCGATCGTGTGCGCGGCCGCCAGGACGCGGGCGGCGGTCGCGCGGACGACGTCCGCTTTCCCGTCGGCCCATCCAGCGATGTAGCCGACGCTGTAGGCGCTGGTGTCGAATCCGAGCATCCCGGCAACGACGTAGGCGACGGACTCGGCTTCGGTCTCCATGCGGCCGCGGTGCGCGCGGTACTCGTCGACGTCGTCGACGTGTCCGAGAGTGATGTGCGCGGCCTCGTGAATGAGGGTCTTGGCGGCCTGCTCGGGCGCAAGCTCATCGTGCGGGACGACGGTGTTCTGCTCCGGGTCGGCGTAGCCGTTCGGGCCGTTCAGGTGTTCGGTGGTGACGGTCCACCCGATGGCCTCCAGGTGCGCGGTGAGAGGGACGAGTACGCCGTGGTCGTCGGTGCCGGTGAGCTGCGCGACGGGGTTGAGGATTTCTGCGCCGTCGATCGGGTCGGTCTGGTCGATGTCGAACACGGACAGAACGGGGAATCGGGTGAGACGCTTCTCCACCTCGTCGCCGGTCTCGGGGTCTTCCTCGGTGATCTTCTTGGTCGAGTACCCGAAAATCTTGATCGCCTTCTCGCCGCGTCGGACCTGGCGACCCTTCGCCTGCCACTGACGGAATCCCGCGACCGCGGATGCGTCGGGACGCTGGGAGAGGATCAACAGGAGGTTGTTCAGGCTGTAGGCGTGGAAGGACCGGGTGAAGTCCAGGAACTTGCGCCACTGGTCGCTGTCGGTGAGCTGCTGCACCTGGTCGGCGATCGAGGCGTGAAGGGCCTCTGCCTGTGCCTTGCGCTCTTCCGGAGTCCGGCGGGTGACCTGCTTGCCCATGATCGTGGTTTCCTCTCCCTCGTTGTTTTGGCGTGAAGGCACGTAGTGCCGTTCAGGGAGAGCGGCCGGAGTGCAAGAGGACGACGCTTCTATATCTGTCAAGTCGTCAGCACTGGCTGGTGGAGCGCGTTGAGTGATCGATAAACGCTTCGGGCGAGGTAGCGTTTCAGTGCCCGTCGGATCTCGCGTCGGCTGCGTCCTTCCTGGAGCCTGTTTTCGACGTAGGCGC
>QKXI01000012.1 GCA_003367665.1 Leifsonia sp. ku-ls
GGCCGCCGCCCGCCGCGCCGGCCGCGCCCGCGCCGGACCGGCCGCCGCCCGCCGTGCCGGCAGCATCCCCGTCCCCCCACGGCACACCGGCGTACGGGTCGTCGAACTCGGGCATCGGCGGCTCCTCGTCGAGAGGAGGCGCGTCCCTGTCGTCAGGTACCCAGCCATCGGTGTTCCAGCTCATCCCTCGATCGTAACGGCGGCCTCCGACCGCCGGCCGGGAGCGGCCGGATCTGTGGAGAACTCATTCATCCACAGGCGGTCGCCGCGGTAGCATCGCGGACATGCGCCGGCTCATCGTGACCGAGTTCATGTCCCTCGACGGCGTCGTGGAGGCGCCCGGCGGCGAGCCCACCCACCCGCACGCCGGCTGGACCATCCCGTTCAGCACGCCCGACCTCCAGGAGTTCAAGCTCGCCGAGGTGCAGGAGGCCGGATCGCTGCTGCTCGGGCGGCGCACGTACGAGCAGTTCGCCGCGGCCTGGCCTCCGCGCGAGGGCGTCTTCGCCGACACCATGAACGGGCTGCCGAAGACCGTCGTCACCTCGCGCCCGCAGGAGCTCGCCTGGAACGCGAGCGCGCTGGAGCAGCCCGTGCGCTCGGGGATCGCCCGGCTCAAGGAGGGCGACGGGGGGCCGATCCTCGTCGCCGGGAGCGCCTCGCTCGTCCGCTCGCTGCTCGTCTGGGGCCTGGTCGACGAGCTGCGGCTGCTCGTCTACCCCGTGCTCATCGGCGGCGGCCTGCGCATCTTCCCGGACGACCGAGAGAAGTGGGTCTTCGAGCTCGTCGACCTGCGCCGGTTCGAGTCGGGGGCCGTGCTGCACACGTACCGTCTGGCCGTCGGCTGATGCCGGCCGCGGCCCTCGGGCTGCTCGGCGCGATCGTCTACGGCTCTGCCGACTTCCTCGGCGGGGTCGCGGCGCGGCGCATCGGCCCGCTCCGGACGACCGCGGTCGGGGCGGTCGCCGGCCTCGCGCTGCTGCTGCTCGCCCTCCCGCTCGTGGGCGGCGCCTGGTCGGCCGCGGCGCTCGGTTGGGGCGCGCTGTCCGGCCTGGTCGGAACGGTCGCCGTCGCGCTGCTGTACGCGTGCCTCGCGATCGGGCCGATGAGCATCCTGTCGCCGCTGACCGCGCTGGTGTCGGCGCTCGTCCCGCTGACCTGGGGCCTGCTCGGCGGCGACCGCTTCGAGCCGGTGGGATACGTCGCGATCGGCCTCGCGCTCGTCGCGGTCGTGCTGGTGGGGTTCGTGCCGGAGAAGGACGCCGTGCGTCCGCGTCCGCGCGCACTCGGGATGGCTGTTGCTGCCGGCGCCATGATCGGCGTCTTCCTGATCCTGCTCGACCAGACGCCGCCCGAGTCGGGCGTGGTCCCGCTGATCGCGAACCGCGTGGCGAACGCCGCGGTCATGTGGACGGTCGTCGCGCTCGTCGCCGCGCGGGCACGCCGTCGGGCGCCGGCGACGGTGGGCGGCACCGCGGCGGGCGGAGGCGCCGCTACGGGCGGACGGTCGGTGCGGCCGGACGGACTCGCGGTGCGGCCGGGCGGACTCCCGGATCGGCCGACGATGCGGCTCGATTCGCGCGGCGCCGGCGTCGCGGCGGCCGGCGGAGCGTTCGACGCGACGGCCAACCTGCTCATCCTGGTCGCCCTGCGGCTCGGCGACCTGGCGACCGTGTCCGTGCTGACCGCTCTCTACCCGGCCGGCACCATCCTGCTCGCCGCGGTCGTGCTACGCGAGCGGGTCGCGCCCGTGCAGTGGGTCGGGCTCGTGCTGGCCATCGTCGCCGCCGCCCTGCTCGCCCTCAGCTGACCCCCGGCCGGACAGCGGCGTACTGTGGCCCGCTGGACCACACGGAGGCGATGCATGACCACACCCCACGACCCCGCGGAGGGCTTGGAGAACCGGCGAGAGCACCTGGGCGACGTGAGCCAGGCCGTCCAGGACTTCGCGAGCGAGCAGGAGGGCTACCGCAAGGCCCTCTCGTCGCGGCAGCTGCAGATGATCGCGATCGGCGGCGCCATCGGCACGGGCCTGTTCCTGGGCGCCGGCGGCCGCCTGCACGACGGCGGGCCGCTGCTCGTGCTGGTGTACGCCGTGTGCGGGTTCTTCGCGTTCCTGGTGCTGCGAGCGCTCGGCGAGCTCGTGCTGCACCGGCCGTCCTCCGGCTCGTTCGTGTCGTACGCGCGCGAGTTCTACGGCGAGAAGATGGCGTACGTCGCCGGCTGGATGTACTTCCTCAACTGGGCCATGACGGCGATCGTCGACTCCACGGCCGTCGCCCTCTACGTGAAGTACTGGAGCCTGTTCTCCGCGGTCCCGCAATGGCTGCTCGCCCTCATCGCGCTGGTGGTGGTCGTCAGCCTGAACCTCATCTCGGTGCGCGTGTTCGGCTAGATGGAGTTCTGGTTCGCACTCATCAAGGTCGGGGCGCTCGTGGCGTTCCTCGTCGTCGGGATCGTCGTCCTCGCCGCCGGCTGGCCGACCGACCTCGGCCCGACCGGCGTTGCCATGCTGGCCGAGCACGGCGGCCTGCTGCCGAACGGCGTCGCGACCATCGCCATGGCGATCGTGCTCGTTCAGGGCGTCGTCTTCGCGTACGCGGGCATCGAGCTGGTGGGCATCGCCGCCGGCGAGACGGCGAACCCGGAGAAGATCATGCCGCGCGCGATCAACAGCGTCGTGTTCCGCATCGCGGTGTTCTACTGCGGCTCTGTACTGCTGCTCGCGCTACTGCTCCCGGCGAGCGCCTACAGCGGAAGCGAGAGCCCGTTCGTGACGTTCTTCAGCCACCTCGGCGGCCCGGAGCTGAGCGCCGTGATCGGGTCGGTCATGAACTTCGTGGTGCTGACTGCGGCGCTCTCCAGCCTCAACGCCGGCATGTACTCGACCGGCCGCATCCTGCACTCCATGGCGCAGACCGGCGCCAGCCCCCGGTTCACCGCGCGCATGAACGCGCGCGGCGTGCCGTACGGCGGCATCCTGCTGACCGCGGCCATCGGCATCCTCGGCGTGTTCCTCAACCTGGTGGTGCCGGAGGAGGCGTTCAACATCGTCCTGAACGTCGCGTCGCTCGGCATCATCACCAGCTGGGCGATGATCGTGCTGTGCCAGATGCAGCTGCGGCGCTGGTCGCTGCAGGGGAAGCTGGAGCGGCCGACCTTCCGGCTCTTCGGCGCGCCGTTCACCGCCTGGCTGACGCTGGTCTTCCTGGCGGGTGTGCTCGTGCTGATGGCCTTCGACTACCCGACCGGGACGTGGACGGTGGCCTCGCTCGTCGTGATCGTCCCGCTGCTGATCGTCGGCTGGTACGCGCAGCGGAGCCGCATCCTCGCGATCGCCGCCGAACGCCAGGGCTACACCGGTGCGCACCCCGTCGTCCCCGCGCGGCCGCCGCGCCGCCCGCGGCCCTCCCGACCGCCGTCGGGTGGCGAGTAGCGCGCCGAGTGGTGAGTAAACGCGCCAATTTCGGCCGAGTGGCAACAAGATGTCACCACTCGACGGATCAGGGCGTCACCTGGGCCGCCTGCTCCAGGGCGGGGAGGGCGCGGCGGATGGCGTCCAGCTGCTCGGGCGTGAGCTCCGCGAGGATGTCGGCGGCCGCCCTGGCGCGGTCGGAGCGGGCCTCGAGCAGCAGCGCGGTGCCGGCGTCCGTGCCGGAGACGAAGAGGGAGCGCCGGTCCTCGGGGTCGGGCGTGCGCTCGACCAGGCCGCGCGCCTCGAGCTCCGCGACGACGCGCGTGATCGTCGGGGCCGCGGTCACCTCGATGGCCGCGAGCTCGCTCGGCCGCAGCGGGCCGCGACGGACGATGGTGGACAGGGCCGACAGTTGACCGTGGCTCAGCCCGCCGGTGGACGACCGGATGCGGCGGTTCAGCCGCCCGACGACCAGGGCCAGACGGCCGGGGACGTCGTTGTCCTGGCCGGCCGTCGGCCGCTCGTCAGCTTCATGCGCGGTGGGCACCGACTTCCTCGCCTTCCTCGGTGACCGCCGGCTCGGGCGCCGCGGTCTCCCCATGAACATACTTCGCTCCGCCGAGGAAGGAGGCGACGGCGCCGATGACGCTCATCACGGCGGCGGCGATGAAGACGACCACCAGCCCGTCGTGGAACGGACCCGAGATGAGCTGCGGGAAGAACTCCTTGCCGGTCAGCGTGGCGCCGTCGACGTGCGGAGCGGTGAGGATGCCGGTCGGCCCGAGCAGGCTCTGGATGGGGTTGTAGCCGAGGAACGCCGCGAACAGCGACCCGACCGGCGGGGTGTTGCCGACCTGCGCGGCCACATTCGCGGGCACGCCGTGCGAGGTGAGCCCGTTGGTGAGCGCCGACGGCAGCGCCACCGACAGGCCCGCGATCATGAGCGAGAAGAAGATGCCGATCGAGAGCGAGCTTCCGGCGTTGAGGGCGACGCCCGCCATCCCGGAGGCCGCTCCGCGCTCGTTCGCCGGCACGCTGTTCATGATCGCCGTGCGGTTGGGCGAGGAGAACAGACCGGACCCGATGCCGTTGAGGCCGGTCAGCAGAGCGAACTGCCAGTACTCGAAGTTCACCGGGATGAGCAGCAGCCCGACGAAGGTGGCCGCGACCAGCAGCAGGCCGACCGTCGCGAACGCCCGGGAGCCGAACCGGTCGGACAGCGCGCCGGAGATCGGTCCGGCGACCAGGAAGCCGATGGTGATGGGGAGCATGTAGATGCCGGCCCAGAGCGGCGTCGACTCGTAGCTGTAGCCGTGCAGCGGCAGCCAGATGCCCTGCAGCCAGATGATGAGCATGAACTGCAGACCGCCTCGGCCGATCGCCGCGAGGAAGCCGGCGAAGATGCCGGAGGAGAACGCCCGGATGCGGAACAGCCGCATGTCGAACATGGGCGACGGCACCCTCAGCTCGACGAACACGAACGCGACCAGCAGCACGAGGCCGCCGACGATCGAGCCGAGCACCCACGGGTTGCCCCAGCCCTGGCTGGAGTCGCCGTAGGGCTGGATGCCGTAGGTGATGCCAGTCAGCAGCGCGATGAGTCCGATGCCGAAGGTGGCGTTGCCGAGCCAGTCGATCCGGCCCGGGTTCTTCTGGCCGACCTCGTGCAGCGACTTGATCGACCAGATGGTGCCGATCACGCCGAACGGCACCGACACGAAGAACACCGCGCGCCAGTCCACCTCGGCGAGCACGCCGCCGAGGATGAGGCCGATGAAGCTGCCCGCGATCGCCGCGACCTGGTTGAGGCCGAGCGCGAAGCCGCGCTTGTTGGCCGGGAACGCGTCGGTGAGGATCGCGGTCGAGTTGGCGAACAGCATCGCGCCGCCGACGCCCTGCACGAACCGCCAGACGATCAGCCACATCGCGCCGGGACCGCCGGTGAACGGGTCGAGGCAGAGCGCGATCGCGGCCAGCGTGAAGATGACGAACCCGAGGTTGTAGATGCGCACACGTCCGAACTGGTCGCCCATCCGTCCGAACATGACGACGAGCACGGCGGTGACGAGCATGTAGCCCATCAGCATCCAGAGCAGGTAGGAGACGTTGCCCGGCTCGAGCGGGTTCAGCTTGACGCCGGTGAAGATGGCGGGCAGCGAGATGATGACGATCGACGAGTTGATCGTCGCCATGAGCATGCCGAGGGTGGTGTTCGAGAGCGCCACCCAGCGGTAGTGCGGGTGGTCCTTGGTGAAGATGCCGGTGCGGGCCAAACGGGTTCCTTGTCAGATGCGCGGGGACGTGACGATCAGTTGTTTATATGCGTCAACTATATATCCGCGGCGAGCCTTCGAGAACCCGCAGGGTCGGTTCATTCCCCTGTCGCCCACCGTTCATCCGGATGTGACCGACCGCTCCGAGGCTTCCGCTGAACCCCGCCCGTCCGGCCGCACACAGGAGGCTCACCATGCGCTCGCGCACCCGCACATCCGCCCTCATCGGGGCCGTCGCCGTGGTGGCGACCGTCCTCGGCGCCGGGGCGGCGATCGCCGCTCCCGCCCTCGACAACGGCTGGCCGTACGCCGCGAGCGCCAAGGGCGACGCCGCCAAGACGTACACCCTCGCCGCGGTCGGCGACATCGCGTGCGAGCCGGACGACGACGACAACGCGGCCAACCCCGCCGCCCTCAAGTGCGGCAGCCCCAGCCTCGGCGGCTACGACGCGGAGTTCGCGACCGCGAAGCAGGCGACCGCGATGAAGCCGGACGCGGTGGCGCTCCTCGGCGACGAGCAGTACCAGGTCGGCAAGCTGAGCGACTTCGAGCAGTCGTTCGAGCAGGCCTGGGGCGGCCTGAAGTTCCTGGAGCGGCCGGCCCCGGGCAACCACGAGTACTACGCGTACGCGAAGAAGGGCGACAACGAGGCCGGCCAGAACGGCAGCGGTTACTTCGCCTACTTCAACGGCCACGACAAGTCAGGCACCCCGAACGCCGCGGGCCAGGCCGGCGACGACACCGACGCGAACCAGGGCTGGTACTCCTACGACCTCGGCCGCTGGCACATCATCTCGCTGAACGTGGAGTGCAACTCGCCCGCGTTCCACAACGACTGCTCGACCACCGACGGCGGCCTGCTCGCGCAGGAGACCCGCTGGCTGGCCGAGGACCTCAAGGACAACCAGCAGCAGTGCACCATCGCGTACTGGCACCAGCCGACCTTCAGCGCGACCACCGCGTCCACCTCGACCGTCCCCGCCCAGGCGCCCGACGCCGGCGGCCAGGAGGGCCAGGTCGCCGACGCCTGGTGGAAGCTGCTCTACGCCGGCCACGCCACCCTCGTCCTGAACGGGCACGAGCACGCCTACGCCCGGATGAAGCCGATGGACCCGACGGGCGCGTACGACCCGAAGCACGGCATCCCGGAGTTCATCGTCGGCACCGGCGGCGAGGCGCTCGACACGCTCGCGAAGAACGGCGACGGCAGCTTCGCCAACCCGAACGTGGTGACCGGATACGACCAGGGCTTCGGCACGCTGAAGCTGACGCTCGGCCAGCACGGGTACTCGTACTCGTACACGCCGGCGCTGCAGGGGCCCGGCCTCGGGGCTTCCGCGCTGAACTACTCCGACTCGGGCTCGGGAGAGTGCGCGCACTGAGGCCGACCGTGTGAGAAGTCGCAGAGAATACCTCTTGGTCTTCTTCTCGCCCACCCCACATGATTGACCGGTGACAACGAATTCCGCCCCCGCCGGCCGGCGCCCATGAGCGCCGGCCGGCGGCTGGCGCGGGCCGCAGCGGGCGCCCTCGTCCTCGTCGCGCTCGCCGGTTGCGCTCCGACCGCCGCGAAGGCGCTCGGCCACGCGCACACACCGACCGCGCCGACCGCGCGCCCGACGCCGACCACGACCGCCGCCCCGACGCCGGTCACGAGCGCGCCGAGCGCCCCGTCGCCCACCGCGTCGGCTCCTATCGCGGCGCAGGGAGCCCCTCCGGCGCCGGCGCCCTTCATCACCCCGGTGCCGGCCGGCACCGTCGTCGCACAGGGCGACGTGGCCTCTCCGAAGGGCAGCATCCACTTCCACTACCGGATGGTGTCGAACGGCGACGACACCTACTCCGCCCAGTACTCGAACTTCACCGACACGGCGCCCATCCCCATCTCGGTGACCCTTCTCGACATCCCGCCGCGGGTCGGCGACGGCCTCACCTATCACGGGGTCGGCGACCACGCCCTCGGCGGACCGACGACGACCGCGGCGGCGCCGTCGTCCGCCAACATCGGGACGGCGCCCTCCTACCTGGTGGCGCTCGTCACCTACTCCTCCGTCGCGAGCGCCGACGGCGTCCCGGTCGAGCTCGGGCCGGGCAAGGTGCTCGCCGTCGACACCGTCCACTGGTCCGTGCCCGCCCGGCAGACGAACGTGCATCCGGTCGACGGAGGCGCACGCCCACTGGCCGGCGGAGTCGTCACCGCGACCACCGCGTCCGGGGCGCCGAAGAGCTACCGGGTCGGCCACGGCGACCTGCCCGCGGAGGTCGCCGACCGGTTCGGCATCACGCTGCAGGACCTGACGTGGCTGAACCCGGGCAGCGGCGCGTTCGACCCGGACGGCAACCTGTACGAGAACGCCGTGCTCAACCTCGATCCGGAGGCGCTCGACTGAGCGCCGACGCGCCGGGAGTGCTTGGATGGACCACGTGCTCCGCACCATGTTCTCCGCCAAGATCCACCGCGCAACGGTCACCCACGCCGACCTGCACTACGTCGGCTCGCTCACCGTCGACGAGGAGCTGATGGAGGCCGCCGGCCTGCTGCCCGGCGAGCAGGTCTCCGTCGTGGACGTCAGCAACGGCGCCCGACTGGAGACCTACCTCATCCCCGGCGAGCGCGGCAGCGGGGTCATCGGCGTCAACGGGGCGGCGGCGCACCTCGTGGGGGTCGGCGACACCGTGATCGTGATCGCGTACGTGCAGCTGGAGGACTCCGAGGCGCGCACGTTCACCCCGCGGGTCGTGCACGTGGATGCCGCGAACCGCATCGTCTCGGTGGGCGCCGACGCCGCCGAGGCCGTCGCGCCGGGCGTGCAGCGGCCGCCGCTCGCGCGCTGACCGGCGCCGTCACGGTGTGAGGACGGACCCGATCTCGTCGAGCACGAGCGACGGCACGAAGGCCGGATCCTCGTACAGGGCCTGGAGCGCCGCCGGGTCGATCGCCGCGAGCGCTTCCGTCGGGAGGGCCGTCTCGCCGCCCGCGAGCGCCCACGCGCTCTCCCACACCATCGCCAGGGTGAGCGCGCCGTCGGCGAACAGGCCGCTCGTCGCGGCGCCGAACCGCTCCCAGAGAGCGTCGGTCACCGCCACGGAGGCGTCGCCCGGCTTGGTCGCGACCGCGGCGTAGGCGTCAACCAGGGCCGCGGGGTCGACCGCCCGCGCCGACCGGTCCATCAGCTGCACGACCGCGACCGCCGACGCGGACCCGGACGCCACGGGCGACGGCGCCTGCCACTCCTGAGCGGCCTGCTCCGCGCCGGCGACGAGCTGCGACGTGTGCCGGTCGACCATGGTCGTCTCGTAGGCGGAGTGCACGCCCTCGCCCGTCCCGTCCTTCCTGCCGTTGGAGAGAAAGGAACCGTGCAGCGGCTGGCAGGCGTCGCCGACGTAGTGCGCGACGAGGCCGGCCGCGGCGACGAATCGAACGGGATCGCGGCGGCCGACCGCGTCCACGAGGGTCGAGAAGAACTGCTGGACCCGGAACGGCAGCAGCCCGCGCTCGTTGGGCGCCGTGTGCCCGAGCCGCGTGTAGTAGTCCTGCCAGACCGGCACGGCGACGTTCGCCGGATCCTGGACGCACCGCTCGCGCAGCGTCACCCCGTCCAGCGGCTCGTCGATGTCGGCGTAGTGGTTGGGGTGCTCCGGCCCGCTGCGGAAGGCCGTGTCGCGACCGCCCTTCACGGCGCTCGGCAGGTTCTTCCAGACCAGGTCCGGCACGTCGGCGAGCGGCACGAAGCCCAGGTCGCGGTTCGCCTCGACAACGTGCGGCGACGCCGTGGCGGCGGCGCCGTCCATCCGGAGGCTGATCCGGTCGGCGTTGGCGGCCAGCAGCCGGCGGAGGCCCGGCGGCGAGACCAGGCCGCAGGCGAGGGACGCGATCGTGTAGTGGCCGGTCTTCCCCCACAGCGGCCGGACCCCGGACATGAGCGGGACGACGAGCGGCGTTCGCACCATGCCGGCATGGTAGCGGCCCGGCGCGAACGGGACCGCCGGGCACCTGTGAGAGTTCACATGAACGATCTCTCAGGTTAAGGCGGCCGTCATCCCGGACCGCTCGGATGGTCCGGTCCCCCTCAGACCGAAAGGACCCATCCGCATGCTCCGAACCGCCTCCCGCTGGAGGACGGGCGCCACGCTGCTCGCCGCCTCCGGTGTGCTCGCCGCGGCGCTCCTCCCGGCGTCCGCCTTCGCCGCGACCTCCGACAACGGCGGCGCGGCCCGCAACCCCGACGACTCGACGACGGCCCTCCGGCAGTCGATCGCGAACGGCCCGGCCAAGAACGTCATCCTCCTCATCGGCGACGGGATGGGCGACAGCGAGATCACGGTCGCGCGCAACTACCAGTACGGCGCAGGCGGGATGCTGCCGGGCATCGACGCCCTCCCGCTGACCGGCCAGTACACCACCTACTCGCTGTACAAGGACGGCGCGAACAAGGGAAAGCCGGACTACGTGCCGGACTCGGCCGCGACCGGCTCGGCCTGGGCCACGGGCACCAAGACCTACGACAACGCCATCTCCGTCGACATCGACAACAAGCCGCAGGCGACCCTCCTGGAGCTGGCGCGCGCCAACGGCCTGCGCACCGGCAACGTGAGCACCGCCGAGATCCAGGACGCGACGCCCGCCGTCGAGGTCGCCCACGTCGGCGCCCGCTCCTGCTACGGACCGGACAGCGCCTCGTGCGGCTCCGATGCGCTCCAGAACGGCGGCCTCGGCTCCATCAGCGAGCAGCTGCTCGACGCGCGCGCCGACGTCACCCTCGGCGGCGGCTCCGCCTCCTTCCAGCAGACCGCGAAGGCCGGACAGTGGAACGGCAAGACCCTGTTCGACCAGGCCGCCGAGCGCGGCTACCAGGTGGTCGGAGACGCCGCCGGTCTCGCGGGCGTCACCGAGGCGAACCAGCAGAAGCCGCTGCTCGGGCTGTTCACGCCGGGCAACTTCCCCACCCGGTACTCCGCCACGACCGCCACGGTCGGCGGCGCCGACCTCGCGCCGGTGACCTGTACGCCCAACCCGGCCCGCCTGTCCACCGACCTGTCCCTGGCGTCGCTGACGAACAAGGCGATCTCGCTGCTCGACAAGCCGGGCGGCGACGGGTTCTTCCTGCAGGTGGAGGGCGCGAGCATCGACAAGCGCGACCACTCCGCCGACGCCTGCGGCCAGATCGGCGAGACCGTCGACCTGGACGAGGCCGTGCAGGCCGCGCTCGCGTTCGCCAAGAAGGACGGCAACACGCTGGTCATCGTCACCGCCGACCACGCGCACACCAGCCAGATCGTCGACAGCACCCCGCCCGCCACGCTCTCCACCGCGCTGACCACCGCCGACGGCACCGTGATGAAGGTGGCCTACGGCACCGCGGCGGCCGGCGGCTCGCAGCAGCACACCGGCGCGCAGCTCCGCATCGCCGGCTACGGCCCTGGCGCGGCCGACGTCGTCGGGCTCACCGACCAGACGGACACGTTCTTCACGATCGCCCGCGCCCTCCAGCTGAACCGCGACTACGCGGCGCTCAGCGCCGGTGCGACGGTGAGCCTGAGCGCGACCTCGGTCAAGCCGGGCGACCCGATCACCGCGACCCTGTCCGGCTTCGCCGGCGACCGTCAGGTGAACGGCGTCGTGCAGTCCGACCCGGTCGACCTGCCCCGCACCGACGTGCTGGGCGGCGCGGCGACGATCGCGGTCACGGCGCCGACCGAGCTCGGCGCGCACACGGTCACGATCACGGGCGCGCAGAGCGGCAAGACGGTCACCGTGAACTTCGAGGTCACGGCCGACGGCCAGCCCTCCGGCGCGCTGCCGGGCGGGACGGCGGGCGGCACCGGCACGACCGGAGGCGGCGGCACCACCACGGCCGGCTCGCTCGCGTCGACCGGTTCGTTCGTGGCGCCGATGATCCTCGTCATCGCGCTGGCGCTGCTCATCGCGGGCTACCTGTTCGTGACGCGCGGCCGCCGTCGCCCGGGCGGCGCACCGCAGGCCTGACGCGGGGAGCGATCGGGAGGGGAGGGGCCGTAGGGTCCCTCCCCTTCTCCCTGCGCACCACAACCGGCGAGTCCCCTGGATCCGCCTGATGGTGCTCTCAGCGTCGCCGGATCCGGCCACGCACCCGCCCGATCCCGGCCAGAATGGCGGCGGACCCCCACCCGCCGACCCCCGGAGCCGACCACGCCGCCCCTCTCCGTCTTCCTGACCACCTGGTCCTTCGACCCGGCGGCCGCCGCGCTGCTCGTGCTCACCGCCGCCCTCTACGTCGGCGGCGTCCTCCGGCTGCGCCGCCGCGGGCACCGCTGGCCGCTGCGACTGACGGCGGCCTTCGTCCTGCTCGGTCTCGGGTCGTACGCCGTCGTCTCGTTCGGCTTCCTCGGCGCGGAGAGCACCGACCTCCGCTGGGCGTTCACGACGCGTATCGCGTTGCTGCTCTTCGTCGTCCCCGCGCTGCTGTCGCTCGGTCGGCCGATCGCGCTGGCCCGGGTCGCGCTCGGCCCGCGCGGCCGCGCCAGGACCGACCGCGCGCTTCGCTCGCGGCCGGTCAGGGCGCTCGGGAACGCCATCGCGGCGCCGGTCATCGCGTGCGCCGTCTTCCTCGTCTTCCTGACCCCGGTCGCCGCCGTGCTGCGCGACTCGCCGTGGTCCGAGTGGACGATCTCGGTGCTGACGCCGCTCGCCGGCCTGGTGCTCGTGCTGCCGATCGCCGCGCACTCGGTGGTCCGCACCGGGTTCTTCGTCACGGTGGAGTTCCTGCTCGCGTTCGTCGAGCTCCTGCTGGACGCGATCCCCGGACTCCTGCTGCGCCTCAACGACGGCGTGCTCGACCACGCCCCCGCGATCGTCGGCCGACTGCCGCTGTGGTTCCCGACGCCGCTGCACGACCAGCACCTCTCCGGCGACCTGCTCTGGTTCATCGCCGAGGTGGCCGACGTCCCGGTGCTGGTGCTGCTGTTCGTGCGCTGGATGCGCCTCGACCGCCGCGAGGGACGCCGGCTCGACGAGCTCAGCGACGAGGAGATGGCGGAGCTGACCCGCCGCCACCTCAGCCGCCGCGGCTGAACCCCTACGACTCCCGGCCCACGGCCGGCTCGCCCACGAACTGGTGCGCCTCGCTCGCCAGCTCAGGCCAGTCCTCCGGGTCGCCGATCCGCACCCAGGCCCCGCGCGGCTCGGTGCGGCCCGCGCGCACGGCCTCGGCCACGCCACGGCCGACCAGGTCCTCCGCGCGCCCGGTCGGCAGGTCGACGACGAGTCCCTCGCTGTCCGGGTAGGCGAACAGGCGGTCGTGCACGTGCAGGCCGGTCGTGGTCAGCGACACGTCGTCGTCCGGGTCGCGGAGCAGCTCCTCGGCGACGGACTCGAAGGTGGGGACGGACTGGTCGGTCATGGCATCCTCTCGGGGATCGTGGCGTTGGCTCTCCGGCCATGCTGGCCCGGATGGCCGCTGAGCGCCAGCGGCCACGGCGCGTCGTCGTTACGCAGCGTGACGCTCGGGATGCGGGCGGGGCCGCGCTCGCCCATCCTGGAGCCATGACCCGGCAGATCCGCTTCAACGCGTTCGACATGAACTGCGTCGCCCACCAGTCCTCCGGCATGTGGCGTCATCCCGAGGACCAGGCGTGGCGCTACAAGGACCTCACCTACTGGACCGAGCTCGCCAAGCTGCTGGAGCGCGGCACCTTCGACGGCATCTTCATCGCCGACGTGCTCGGCACCTACGACGTGTACGGCGGAAGCAACGAGGCCGCCATCCGCCACGGCGCGCAGGTGCCGGTGAACGACCCGATCCTCCTCGTCTCCGCGATGGCGCTGGTGACGGAGAACCTGGGCTTCGGCATCACCGCGGGCACCGCCTACGAGCACCCGTACCCGTTCGCGCGCCGCATGTCGACGCTCGACCACCTCACCAACGGCCGGATCGGCTGGAACGTCGTCACCGGCTACCTGCCGTCGGCCGCGCGCAACATGGGCCACGACGACCAGCTGCAGCACGACGACCGCTACGACCACGCCGACGAGTACCTGGAGGTGCTCTACAAGCTGTGGGAGGGCTCCTGGGAGGACGACGCCGTCATCCGCGACCGCCAGTCCGGCGTGTTCACCGACCCGGCGAAGGTGCACGAGATCGGCCACAAGGGCAAGCACTTCACCGTGCCGGGCATCCACCTCTCCGAGCCGAGCCCGCAGCGCACGCCGGTGATCTACCAGGCCGGCGCGTCGAAGCGCGGCATCTCGTTCGCGGCGGAGAACGCCGAGGCCATCTTCGTCGCAGCCTCCACGAAGGAGGGGCTGAAGGCGACCGTCGGCAAGCTGCGCGACGCGCTGGAGGCCGCCGGCCGCGACCGCTACTCGGCGCGCATCTACACGCTGCTGACGATCATCACCGACGAGACCAGCGAGAAGGCGCAGGCGAAGTTCGAGGACTTCCTGCAGTACACCAGCGACGAGGGCGCCCTGGTGTTCATGTCGGGCTGGATGGGCGTCGACCTCTCCCAGTACGACCTGGACGAGCCGATCGGCAACGTCGACAGCAACGCCATCCAGTCGGCCGTCGCCAACTTCCAGCGGCCGAACGCCGAGGGCGGCGAGTGGACCGTGCGCGACATCGGCCGTAACGGCGCGATCGGCGGCCTGGGCCCGTACATCGTCGGCTCGGCGGCCGAGGTCGCCGACACCCTGCAGGAGTGGGTGGAGGACACGGACGTGGACGGCTTCAACCTCGCCTACGCGATCACCCCCGGCACGTTCGAGGACGTGGTGGAGTTCGTCATCCCGGAGCTACGCAAGCGCGGCGCCTACCCGGAGGAGTACGCGCCGGGCACCCTGCGCAACAAGCTGCACGGCGCGGGCGACCGGCTGCCGGAGACGCACCGCGGGGCGCGCTACAAGGTGTCCTCCGGCCGCTGAATCGGCCGGCCCCATCGCTTTTCTAGCCAGGCTAGAGATATGCTGTCCCGCAGAGCGAGGAGGGCGGATGACGGACACGTCGACCATCCAGGAGAAGCTGCGGGCGCTCCTCGACGAGGAGCGCGGCCTGCGTGAGCTGCTCGAACGCAAGCCCGCGTGGTACCCGGTGCTGCTGCGCCAGCTGGAGCTCGCCGTCGGCGACCAGCGGATCATCTACCTGGGCGCCGCGGCCGCGTCCGCACCGGCCACCGTCACGCTGCGGGTCGGCATCTTCACTGACCACGTCGTGGTGGCGGCCGAGGTGATCGACGACGGCACGCCGGCCGCGCAGGTCGTGACCCGCGTGGAGAGCCGGTCGGGCCTGCTGCGCTTCGAGCTGACCGGCGGCAGCGAGTCCGACAACGCGTCGCCGACCTCGTGGCCGGGCGGATTCCGCATCCGCGCGTACTACGCGTCGGGGCTCGTGGTCACGGTGCCCGCCAACGTCGTCGACACCGACGCGAAGCGCATCTCGGTGCAGGCGGTGCTCGACGGCATCCGGACCGACCTGGAGGCCGGACACGCCACCCGCCCCGCTCCGGATTGAACGGAAAGAGGACTCAGCCGAGGAGGGGCCATGATCACGTCAGCGGTCTACCTGAGCTACCGGGACGCCCCGGGGGCGATCGCCTGGCTGGAGGCGCTCGGCTTCGACGTGCTGCAGCGGCAGAACGGACCGGACGGCACCGTGGTCCACAGCGAACTGCGGCTGGCCGACACGGTCGTGCTGCTGGCCTCGGACGATGCCGCGTACGCTCCGCCCGCCCTCGTGGGCGCCTCCACGGGCGTCGGCGTGTACCTGGTGACGCCGGATGTCGACGGGATGTTCGCCCGGGCGGTCGCCGCCGGCGCCACGGTGGTCTTCCCGCCGGAGGACACCGAGTGGGGCAGCCGGAGGGCGCGCGTGCTCGACCCCGGCGGCCGGGAGTGGAGCTTCGGGTCGTATCGGCCCGGCGAGCGGTGGGTCGCGTCCGACTGACGGGCGCCGGCACCGCACGTCAGGCGTACGCGATGTGCACCCTCCCGATGCTCCCGTCGAAGGCGAAGGGCATCCGTGCGGCGTAGGCCCGCGACACCGCCCCGCCGTACGCGCGCCCGATGTCGAGGCAGTCGTTCGCGCTGAACAGCAGCGGCGCGCTGATCGGGACGGTTCCCGAGCCCACCTCGGTCCCGTCGATCCGGAGCACCACCTGAAGCGGGCTGCCGGGGCGCGGCTCTGCCACCGTCGTCACCACCTCGACCGTCGCCGGCCCGGCCGGCAGCGGCGCCTCGGCGCGGATGATCGTGCGCTGCACCAGGAACAGGTTGTACTCGTAGTGCAGCGTCCCGTCGATCACGTAGGCGGTGAGCCCGCCGCCCGCGCCGCCGAGCTTGTAGAGCACCCCGTTGGCCTTCTCCCGCGCCTCCAGCTGCAGCGTCACCGTGTTGGGCCGGTTGCCGAGGGCCGGGGCGCAGAACTCGGGCACCCGCACGGTGTCGCCGGTCATCTCCCACTCGCTGTACGGCGGCGAGAAGCGGTCCTCCGGGTGGAACACCGGCACCCACAGGCCGCCGCCGATCGGCAGGGCGTCGTTCCTCGCCGCCTCGATCGCCCAGGTCTCCTTCAGCTGGGCCAGCTTCGCGGGGTGCTCGTCGGCCAGGTCGTGCGCCTGGCTCCAGTCGGACTCCAGGTCGTACAGCTCCCAGCGGTCGTCGTCCGGGGTCCAGGTGCGAATGCCGGGAGGCGCGCCGGGCACCCACGGCAGCCGCGGGCCGAGAGCGGACGCCATCCAGCCGTCCGCGTAGATGGCGCGACTGCCCATGATCTCGAAGTACTGCACGCGTCGCCGCCCCTCCGCGGCCCGGTCGTCGATCGAGTAGGCCAGGCTGACGCCGTCCATCGGGTCCTGCGGGATGCCGTTCACCGTGTCCGGCGGCGTGATGCCGAGGATCTCGTACAGCGTCGGCGCGATGTCGTTCACGTGGTGGAACTGGGTGCGCGGCACCGGGTCCGGCGCGATCCGGGACGGCCACTGCAGGAACATCGGGTTACGCGTGCCGCCCAGGTGCGAGGCCAGCAGCTTCATCCCCTGGTACGGGGTGGAGCCGGCCCACGCCCAGGCCGCGTGGTACTGGTTGTCGGTCGCCGGGGTGCCGAGGGCGTCCAGCCCGCCGAGCTCGTCGAGTGCGGCGATGTGCTGGTCGACCGTCGTCGGGATCATGTTCTGGGCGAGCAGCTCGCTGATCGTGCCGTTCTGACCCTCGCCGGAGGAGCCGTTGTCGCCCCAGATGTACACGACAAGGGTGTTGTCGAGGTAGCCGAGCGCCTCCAGCTCGTCGATCACGCGGCCCGCCTGCACGTCGGCGTGCTCGCCGAACCCGGCGGCGACCTCCATCAGCCGGCGCTGGAACGGCTTCTGGTGCTCCGGGATGTCGTCCCAGGCGTCCAGCCCGTCCGGCCGCGGGGTGAGCTCGGCGTCCTCGGGGATCCACCCGGCCGCCTTCGCGCCCGCGTGCGCCCGCTCGCGGTACGCGTCCCAGCCGTCGTCGAAGGCCCCGCTGTACTTGTCGGCCCACTCCTTCATGATGTGGTGCGGGCCGTGCAGGGCGCCGGTCGCCCAGTACAGGAAGAACGGCTTCTCCGGCGCGAGAGCCTTGTGGTCGCGCAGCCAGCCGATCGCGTCGTCCGCGATGTCCTCGCTGAGGTGGTAGCCCTCCTCCGGCGTCTTCGGCGGGTGGACGATGGTCGTGTTGCGCACGAGGTTCGGCTCGTACTGCGAGGCCTCGCCGGCGAGGAACCCGTAGAAGTAGTCGAAACCGTAGCCGGTGGGCCAGTGGTCGAACGGCCCGGCGGCGGTGGTCTCCTCGGCCGGCGTGTTGTGCCACTTGCCCCACGCCGCCGTGGAGTAGCCGTAGCCCCGCAGCACCTCGGCGATCGTGGCGCTGCTCTTCGGGATGCGGCCGGAGTAGCCGTCCCAGTCGTTCGCGAGCTCCGCGATCTGCCCGTAGCCGACACGGTGGTGGTTACGCCCGGTCAGGAGCGACGCCCGGGTGGGCGAGCACATCGCCGTGGTGTGGAACCGGTTGTAGCCGATCCCGTTGCTGCGCACCCGGTCGAGGGTGGGCGTGCGCACCGCCCCGCCGAGGGTCGTCGGGAGCGCGGGCCCGGCGTCGTCGATGAGGATGATGAGCACGTTCGGGGCGTCCTCCCCCAGGTGGCTCTCGGGCGGACGCGGCGAGTACGTGGACTCCTGCATCGTGCGGCCGGCGACGCTGCCGGAGGCGGGCGGAGGGAAGGGCAGCGTCCGCGCGGGCGGAAGGGGCTGGCCGATCACCGATTCTGCGTTCGGGCTCATGCGGGGCTCCTCGTTCGTGGGCTCGACGAGCGCACGGTAACCCGAGGGCGCCGAGGGTGGCTAGACAGTACTCGGGCGGCCGCGGTCCCGCGTCAGTCTCCGGCGGTCCACGCCCCGTCCACGATCCGGCCGCGCCGCAGCTCGGGGAAGTGCGCGCCGACGCCGGTGGTCTCCTGCTCGGCGAGCCGCGCACACAGCGCCTGCCTGGTACGCTCCGCGAGGGCGGCGTCCACGTCGCCCATCGAGTGCCAGCCCGGCTCGGCGAGCTGCCCGGGATGGGTGATCGCGTCGCCGAGGAGCAGCACCCGCTCCCCCTCCGACTCCAGGGACACGGCCAGGTGCCCCGGCGTGTGGCCCGGGGCCAGCACGGCCGTGACCCCGGCCGCCACCTCCGCGTCGGCGTCGAGCGGGACGAGGTCTGGCGTGCCGGCGAGCGCGCGGAAGCCGGCCCGGATGTGCGGCGCCATCTCGCCGGGGCCCTCGACGAAGTGGTCCCACTCCGCCGCCCCGAACCAGAGGCGCGCGGCCGGGAACAGCGGGCGTCCGGCGAGGTCGAACAGCCAGCCGACGTGGTCGAGGTGGAAGTGGGTCAGGACGACGTCCGTCACCTCGCCCGTCGCCACCCCGAGCGCGCGAAGGCCGGTCGGCAGCTGGCCGCCGACGAGCAGCATGCCGTCGGGGACGCGATCGAGCGCGGGCCCGAGTCCGGCGTCCACCAGGATGGTGCGCCCGGAGGCGCCGCGGACCAGGAAGCAGCCGATCGGCAGCCACACGGCGCCGTCACGGTCGAACAGGTCGGGCCTCGTGCCGGCGGGGAGGCCCGCGCCGAAGTAGGACGGACGGGCGACGAACGTCCCGTCGGACAGCGCATCCACCTGTAGCCCACCGACCCGCATCCGGTCAGCCTACGCGCAGCGACGGCGGCCGCCCGGACCGGCGCACCCGATCCGGACGACCGCCGTCGTCGAGGCGTCTCGTCACTTGGCCGGGGGCATCAGCACCGAGTCGATCAGGTACACCGTGGCGTTCGCCGTCTTCACGCCGCCGCAGATCACGTTGGCGTCGTTCACCTTCAGCGTGTCGCCCGAGCCGGAGACCGTGACGTCGGAGCCTTCGACGGTCTTGTGGGTCCCGGCGATGTCGGCCGGAGCCAGCTGACCCGGCACCACGTGGTAGGTGAGGATGGAGGTCAGGGTGGCCGCGCCGGCGTCCGTCTTCAGCGTGTCGATGGTGGCCGGGTCGATCTTCTTGAACGCGTCGTCGACGGGCGCGAACACGGTGAACTGGCCGCCGTTGAGCGTGTCGACCAGGTTCACCTTCTGGTTCAGCTTGCCGGAGACCGCCGCGACCAGCGTGGTCAGCAGCGGGTTGTTGCTCGCGGCCGTCGCCACCGGGTCCTGGGCCATGCCCTCGACCGAGCCGGCGCCGGAGGGCACCTGCTTGGCGTAGGCGGCGCAGCCGGGGCCGACCAGGTCCGCGGCCGGGTCCATCGAGGAGGAGGACGCCGACGGCGTCGACGACGACATGGCCGAGCCCGAGTCGCTCGGCGAGGAGCCGGCGCCGGACGAGCAGGCGGTGAGGGCGAGGGCGGCCGCGGCGAGGATGCCGGCGGCGGCGAGGCGAGCAGTGGATCGCATGGTTCTTCTCCTTCGAGGGATGTGATGCCGATCGGGTGACCGCCGCACCCGGCGGTCGTGAGGGGTTCGGGACGCTCGCGGGATCGGATTGGGACCAATCCGCCGACCGCCTCCGCGCCGAACCTGCGGCGTGACCACGAAGAAGGCGCCGGGGAACGACCGGCCGGCGAGGAACCCGCCGCCGAAGAAGCGGGCGGCGACGATCGCCCTGGCCGCCCTCGCGGGCGCCGTCGCCGGGGGCGTCTTCCTCGGCGTCGCGGAGCTCGCCGCGCTGCTCGTGGCCCGGGAGGCGAGCCCGATCGTCGCCGTCGGGTCGTTCGTGGTGGATGTCGTGCCTCGTTGGGCGAAGGAGCTCGCCATCCAGCTGTTCGGCTCAGACGACAAGCTGTTCCTCGTCGCCTCGGTCGGCGCCGCTGCCCTCGTGGCCGCCGCTCTCGCCGGGATGCTCGAGCTCCGGTGGAGGTGGACGGGCGTCGCGCTGTTCGGCGTGGCCGGCGTCGCGGCGGTCGCCGCCGCCGTGACGCGGGCCGACGCGAGCCCGGCCGCGTTCCTTCCGCCGGCCGCCGGAGCGGCGGCCGGCGCGGCGGTGCTCACGGTCGCCGTCTCGCTGCTCCGCCGCTGGCGGGTCGCCGGCGCCGAGCCGTCCAGCGGCGTCGACCGCCGCCGCTTCCTCGTGCTGACCTCCGCGGCGGCCCTCGGAGCTGTCGTGGCCGGTGTCGGCGCACGCCTCGGGTCGGCGGCCACGTCGTCGGTCGCCGCCGTCCGCTCGGCGCTGCGGCTCCCGGCGCCCGCGTCGCGCCTGACGGTTCCGGCGGGCGCGGAGCTCGGCATCCCCGGCCTCTCGCCGCTGTTCACCCCGAACCGCGACTTCTACCGGGTGGACACCGCCCTCGCCGTGCCGTCGATCGACCCGGCCGCCTGGCGGCTGACGGTCGACGGGATGGTCGAGAAGCGCGTCGAGCTCGGCTTCGACGACCTGCTGCGGCTGGGGCTCGACGAGTACGCCGTGACCCTCACCTGCGTCTCGAACGAGGTCGGCGGGAACCTGGTCGGCACGGCCCGCTGGCTCGGCGTGCCGGTGCGCGACGTGCTCGCGATGGCGCGCCCGCGGCCGGGCGCCGACATGGTGCTCTCGCGCAGCATCGACGGCTTCACGGCGAGCACGCCGCTCGAGGCCCTCACCTCGGCCGACCGCGACGCCATCCTCGCGGTCGGGATGAACGGAGAGCCGCTCCCGCTCGAGCACGGCTTCCCGGTGCGGATGGTCGTGCCCGGGTTGTACGGCTACGTCTCCGCGACCAAGTGGCTCACCGCGCTGAAGGTCACCACGTTCGCCGCCGACCAGGCGTACTGGACCCCACGCGGGTACAGCGCGAAGGCGCCGATCAAGCTGTCCAGTCGGATCGACACCCCGCGCGTCGACCGGCCGCTCGCCGCCGGCCCGACGAAGATCGCGGGCGTCGCCTGGGCGCAGACCGTGGGCATCGGCCGGGTCGAGGTGCAGATCGACGGCGGCGACTGGCAGGAGGCGGAGCTCTCCGCCCCGGTGAACCGCGACACCTGGGTGCAGTGGTCGCTCGACTGGGACGCCACGGCCGGCAGCCACACCCTCGCCGTGCGGGCGACCGACCGTGCGGGCCGGCTGCAGGAGCAGAAGCGCACGCCCATCGCCCCGAACGGGTCCACCGGCTGGCAGCAGACGTTCGTGCGGGTGAGCTGACGGTCGCGTCCACGACCCTTTCATCCGGGCCGGGTAGCGTCGCGGACATGACAGGACACGCCCTCGCCCTGCCCCATCCGCTCTCCGCCGTCCCGGCCGCCGCGCCGGAGGACCTCGGCGGGGTCGCCGGCCTCGCGGCCCGCGTGATGGTCGCGCTCGGCGAGGTCGGCGTCGGCCTGTGCGCGCTCGCGGAGGTTGCCTTCCCGCCGATCCCGAGCGAGGTGATCCTGCCGTTCGCCGGCTTCCTGGCGTACCAGGGCTCGCTCGACCTCGCGCTGGTGCTGGTGGCCGCGACGCTCGGCAGCTTCGCGGGCGCCGTCGTGCTCTACCTGCTGGGCCGCCGGCTCGGCGAGGAGCGCGCGGTGCGGCTGCTCGCCCGGCTGCCGCTGGTCGACGAGGCCGACTTCCGGCGCTCGGCGGACTGGCTGCGGAGGCACGGCCGCGGCGCGGTGTTCTTCGGGAGGCTGGTGCCGCTGGTGCGCAGCCTCATCTCGCTGCCCGCCGGCGCGACGCGGATGCCCTTCTGGCGGTTCGCCGCGTTCACGCTCGCCGGCACCCTGCTGTGGAACGCCCTCCTGGTCGGCGCCGGCTTCGCCCTCGGAACGCAGTACCACCTGGTGGAGCGCTACACCGAGTACGTCGACGTGGCCGTCTACGCGGCGGTCGCCGTGACGCTCGGCTGGCTCGTCGTGCGCCGGGTGATCCGGGCGCGGCGCGACGCCGAGAACTGAGGGGGCCGGCGGGGAACGTCCCGACTCGATCGAGACGGGACGGACTCCCCCCGGAGGCGGCGGAACGCCGCGGTTTCCCCGCTTAAAAACATACGGACTCACCGGTTTATTGGCAAATGAAAGTAAATCAGCCGTTCTGGAGGGCCGGCCCGAGCGCCCGCCAGATGCGCGCGATGTCGGCATGGAGCGTCTCACGCCTGCCGAGCTCGTCGGCGATCATGTACGCGCCGAACACCGCGTGCACCGCGACCGTCGCCAGCGCGACGGGGTCGACGTCGCTCAGCTTCCTGTCCTCTACCTCCTGCCGGAGCAGGCCGCCGATCACCTCGACCCACCGGTCGTACGGATTGTCGTCGGCCGAGGGCGGGAACGCGGTCTGCGTGAGCTTCATCGCGGCACGCACCCGCACGTCGCCGGCGAGCACCACGCCGACGCGCTGGGTGAGCTCCTCGGCCGCGGCGGCGCCGCGCAGCCCCGACGCGGTGACCTCCTGGATGATGACCGGCCAGTTCGCGTACTTCTCGGCGACGAGCGCCCGGGCGATGTCGAGCTTCGAGCGGAAGTGGAAGTACACCGCACCCTTGGTCGCGCCCGTCCGGTCGACGATCCGCTCCAGTCTGGCGCCCTCGTAGCCGTGCTCGTCGAACTCCGCCGCCGCCGCGTCCAGGATGGCGGCGCGCGTTCGCTCGGCGCGTTCCTGTCTGACCATGCCTGGCGCCGCCCGTCTGAAAAAGTGGACCCGTCGAGACGACGATAGCGCGCGGGAGCCGTGGTCGAATGGGGGGAGATCGCGCAACGGGTCGGTCGGCGAACACGAGCGGAGGCGGCGATGACGGAGGCGACGACGTCGGAGGAGGACACCGGATCGGACGGCCGCTCGCGCTTCCGCCACGGGCCGCACCTCCCCGCGCTGGTGGTGACCCTGATCGTCACCGTGATCGCCGCCCTGTTCGCGGGCGCGTACAGCTGGGCGATGGGCGACCCGCAACCGCACGACATCCCGATCGGGCTGGTCTCCGAGTCCCGGTCCGCGGCGGAGCTGGCGGCCGACCTGGAAGCGCGAACGGGCACCACCTTCGTGGTGCGCGGCTATGCGACGGAGTCCGACGCGGAGGCCGCGATCCGGGAGCAGCACGTCTACGGCGCGCTGGTCGAGCAGCGCGACGGCACCGTCCGCCTCTACGTCTCCAGCGCCTCCGGCGCCTCTGTCGCCCGGCTGCTCCAGGGCGACGCCCCGCGCCTGCAGCAGTCCCTCGGCCGGCCGGTGACCGTGATCGACGCGCACCCGCTCGCGCCGCGCGACCCGAACGGGCTCGTGCTGTTCTACATGTCGCTCGCCGCGGTCGTCATCGGGTTCGTCGGCGCCATCCAGACCCGCGTCAACGCCGCGACGCTCACGCTCGGCGGTGAGCTGTTCTGGGACGTCGTCCGCTCGGTGCTCGGCGGCTTCGCGATCGCGTTCACGGTCGGGCCGCTGCTCGGCATCCTGCCGCTGCCGCTGCTTCCGGTGTGGGGCGTGCTCTCGCTCACCATGCTGATCGCGGGCGCGACGTACAGCTTCTGGCGGGTGCTGATCGGCGGCCGCTGGGCGATGCTGCCCACCTGGATCGTGTTCGTGCTGATCAGCAACCCGTCCTCCGGGGGTGCGGTCGCCCCGGAGCTGTTGCCGCCGTTCTACCAGTTCATGGGCCGCTGGCTGCCGACCGGCGCGACCGTGCGCGCGGTGCGCGACCTGACCTACTTCCCCGACGACCTGCACGCCGAGCCCTACATCGTGCTCGCGGTCTGGCTGGTCGCCTCCCTCGGGCTGTTCATCGCGGTGCGGCTGTTCCGCTACGGACCGGGAGCGCCGGGCGAGATCCTGCACACCTGGCGCGGGCTGGCGCGGCGGAGCGACGCGGCGCCGGCCGAGGCGGGGTCTGCGCCGGCCTGAGCGCCGCTCTCAGCTCTGCGGCAGCTCGCGCACCTCGGCCGTGCGCTCCCCCGGGTTGTCACCGGTGTTGACCGTGCCGACACGCTCCACCATGACGACGAGCGTCTCCGGCTCGGCACGCGGACGGTGCTCCACGCCGGCGGGCACGACGAAAACGTCGTTCGGACCGAGCTCCACCTCGCGGTCGCGCAGCTGCAGCGTGAGCCGGCCGTCGACGACCAGGAACAGCTCGTCGCTGTCGGGATGGGCGTGCCAGACGAACTCGCCCTGCAGGCGCGCCACCTTCACATCGTGATCGTTGACGGTGGCCAGCCGATGCGGTTGCCACGGTTCCGGGATGCGGTCGAACGCCGAGACGATGTTGGGCAGCGAGGTCATGGGCTCAGCCTACGGGCCGCCTCCGACGGTGTCCGGGGTCGGTGGTTGGATGGGGTCGTGCTGCTGGACACGCTCGTCGCGACGACCGAGACCGTCGCCTCCACGCGCTCCCGCCTGGCGAAGGTGGACGCGCTGGCCGCCCTGCTCTCGGCCCTCGACCCGGACGAGATCGCCCCGGCCGTCGGCTTCCTCGTCGGCAAGGCCCGCCAGGGCCGGGTGGGCGTCGGCTGGCGCGGCCTCTCCGGCGCGATGGGCGAGCCCGCCGCCGAGCCGACGCTGACGGTCGACGACCTCGACCGGCTGCTGGACGCACTCGGCGCGCTCGGCGGCGCCGGCTCGGCGGGCGAGCGCACGCGCACGCTGCGCGACTTCACCGCGCGGGCGACAGCACGCGAGCAGGACTTCATCGCCCGGGTGCTGCTCGGCGAGATGCGCACGGGAGCCCTGGAGGGCGTGCTCACGGACGCGATCGCGCGCGCCGCCGACCGGCCGGGCGAGGCGGTCCGCCGCGCCGCGATGCTGTCGGGCGACCTCGGTGAGACGGCGCGGCTCGCCCTCACCGGCACGGCCGACGAGCTGGACGCCGTCGGCCTCGTGGTCGGCCGCCCGGTGCTGCCCATGCTGGCGGCCTCGGCCCCGACCGCGAGCGACGCGCTCGCGACGACGGGGGAGGCGTCGGTCGAGTACAAGCTCGACGGCGCGCGCATCCAGGTGCACCGGCACGGCGACGAAGTGCGCGTGTTCACCCGCAACCTGGCCGACATCACCCACCGGCTGCCGGAGGTGGTGGAGGTGGTGCGCCGGCTGCCGGTGCGCGACGTCATCCTCGACGGCGAGACGCTGTCGCTCGACGAGGACGGCGCGCCGCGGCCGTTCCAGGAGACGATGTCACGGTTTGGCGCCGAGGCCGTGCGCGAGACCGTGTTGCATCCCTGGTTCTTCGACGTGCTGCACGTCGACGGGCGCGACCTGCTCGACGAGCCGCTCTCCACCCGGCTGGCCGAGCTGGAGCGCATCGCCGCCGAGCACCGCATCCCTGGCGAGGTCACGGCCGACCCCGACGTGGCAGAGCGGGTCGCGCGCGACGCCCTCGCCGCCGGCCAGGAGGGCGTCGTGGTGAAGGCGATCGACTCGCCCTATGCCGCCGGGCGGCGCGGTTCCAGCTGGGTCAAGGTGAAGCCCGTGCACACCTACGATCTGGTCGTGCTCGCCGTGGAGTGGGGCTCGGGACGCCGCCAGGGCCTGCTCTCGAACATCCACCTGGGCGCACGCGACCCCGAAGGGGAGTTCGGCGAGCCCGGCGGGTTCGTCATGGTCGGCAAGACCTTCAAGGGCCTCACCGACAAGCTGCTGGCGTGGCAGACCGAGCACTTCCAGGAGATCGAGCTGCGCCGCACGCCAGGAACGGTGTGGGTCGCCCCGACGACGGTCGTGGAGATCGCCATCGACGGCGTCCAGCGCTCCAGTCGCTACCCGGGCGGCATCGCGCTGCGCTTCGCCCGGGTGAAGCGCTACCGCGACGACAAGGACGCGGGCGAGGCCGACACCATCCAGACGCTGCGGTCGCTGCTGCGGGGGTGATGGCCGCGGCTCACGCCCTCCGCCGCTCCCGCTCCCCGGTCTCGTAGCCGACCTGCGCGCGCCACCACGGCGTCTCGATGAAGCCGCGCTTGAGGTACAGCAGCTCCATCGCGCCGGTCCAGCCCTCGACGCCGTCGAGCACGGAGAGGGTGTGCGAGATGAACTCGTTCAGCTCGGCCACGGACGGGGTGATGAGCTCACAGAACAGCGAGTTGTCGTCGAGCAGCGACGCGAGGTACCGCACGGCCGGGTACGCCGACAGCGCCGCCGCCACCGCCTCCAGCCGCGACGGCGCCACCTTCACCAGCAGCAGCGTCTCGGCGCCCATCCCGAGCGCGGCGGCCGGCACCAGCGTCAGGATGTCGAGGCAGCGGTTGGCGCGCATCCGGTCGAAGCGGCGGCGCACGCTCGACTCGTTCATGCCCGTCCGGTCGCCGATCGCCTGGAAGGTGACCCGGCCGTCGTCGCGCAGCGCGGCGAGGATGCGGCGGTCCGCCTCGTCCAGGTGGTCCGGCTCGCAGACCTCGGCGTCGACGAGCGAGGTCTTCTCGTCCTCCTGCGGCAGGTTCATCGTCTCGGCGAACAGCTGACGGCTCCAGTCGTGCCGCACCTTGTGCACGTGCATGATGAGGTCGCTGCGCCAGCGCTTGATGCCCGCGATCGACTGCAGCTGCTGGATGAGCTGCGGGTAGTGCGCGGCGCCGCCGGTGACCACGACCTCGGCCATGATGTCGTACTGGCCGGTCACGAGCGTGAGGAAGCGGACGTCGGCGTGCTCGACCAGCGCCGCGGCCACCTCCAGCTGCGTGCCGGGGCGGCAGTTCAACCGGACGAGGAACGTGTCCACCTGGCCGGAACTGCCGAGCGCCGGGACGACGGCGATCCGGACGACGCCGTCGGCGAGCAGCTGCTGCCCGCGCCGGGCGACCGTCGCGGACGAGCTCCCCACCATGTCGGCGATCGCCGTCCAGCTGGCGCGCCCGTCGTGCTGCAGCGCGACGATGATCCTGCGGTCGAGGTCGTCGAGGGTGTCGAGCGCCTTCACTCGGACGCCGCGCTCCGCACCGGAGGCACCACCTCGTGCAGGAAGTCCCGCACCGTCCTGGTCCATTCCTCCGCCTCCTCGATCTGTGGGGAGTGGCCCGACTTCTCGAAGATCGCGAGCCGCGCATCCGGGATGAGCGACGCGATCGTCTCCGAGCACGAGACCGGGGTGATCCAGTCGGTGCGCCCGACGGTCACCAGCGTCGGTGCGGTGATCCCCGGGAGCGCCCCCTTGAGATCATAGGTCGGAAGGTTCTTCGAGAAGGCGTAATTGTGCGCCTCGTACCGGTACGGCGTCGCCTGGACCTTCCGCTCGACCGCCTCCGGGTCGTAGACGTAGTCGTACAGCGGCAGGATCTCGCGCCAGCAGTCGCGCAGGTCGTCGTTGTCGCGCACCCGGCCCTCGTCGATGCGGTCGAACTTCTCCATGTCGACGGTGACCCGGTCGGAGGCGAGCGCGTTCCGGCGCGACAGCTCGGAGTGGGAGTTGTCGGCGGCGGTGTCGCGCAGCACCAGCGCCATCACGCGCTCGGGATAGCGGGTGGCGTACTCGAGCGACATGAAGCCGCCGTACGAGCCGCCGGCCATGACGATCCGCTCCGCGCCGATCCACTCGCGCAGCGCGTCGATGTCGGCCGCCCACTGCTCGTGGCTGAACTCGCCCTGGCCCTCGCTCTCCCCGGAGCCCCGCGCGTCGAACACGACGACGCGGTACTCGTCGGCGAGGCGGCCGAAGCTGGCGCGCGGCTCGGCCCGGGAGCCGAGGCCCGGCGCGCCGTGGTGCGTGATGATGACGGGCGCATCCTCCGGGCCCAGCACCTCGACGGCGAGACGGTTGCCGTTGATCTCGACGAATTGAGCGGTGGTGGTCGCGGCGGCGAACTCCGGGGAGACGTCGGTGCTCACGGGTGGTCCTTTCTTTCTGCGGTTCAGAGGTCGATGGTGCAGTGGTCGAGGTCGCGCGGGAACGCGGTCAGTGGGCGCGACCCCTCCTCCGTCACCAGCATCGAGTCGGAGATGCGGTACCCGGCGTGGCCCGGGATGTAGATGCCGGGCTCGTTCGAGACGATCATCCCCGCCTCAAGCACGGTGGAGTCGCCGTCCTCCAGCCACGGCGGCTCGTGCATCCCGAGGCCGATGCCGTGGCCCTGGCGGTGGCGCAGGTAGCCGCCGAGGCCGGCGTCACGGAGGACGTCGAGGCACTCGGCGTTCGCGGCGCGGCACTCTCGGCCGGGGCGGATGGCCGCGCCACCGGTGGCCTGCGCCAGTCGGACCGCGTCGTGGTACCGCCGCTGCTCGGCGGTCGGCGTGCCGAGCACGAACGTGCGCTCGCCCTCGACGAAGCGGCCGCCGACCGCGCAGCCGAGCGAGAGCATGAAGGTGTCGCCCGGCTGCAGACGGTAGCCGGACGGGAGCCCGTGCGGGTACGCGGAGTTGGCGCCGGCGTAGACCAGGCCGCCCGCGAGCGGGGAGACCACGATCACGTCGTCGTGCTCGGCGTACATCGTCGCCACGCCCACGCCGCCGACGTGCGAGGCCAGCTCCGCCTCGCTCGGCAGCACGCCGCCGGCCGCGATGCTCTCGCGGACGAGCGCGACGCCGGCCTCCAGCATGAGGTCGGTGATGCGCGCGGCCTCCGCGTGCAGCGCGACCTCCTCCGGCAGCTTGACGTAGCGCGTCTCGGTCACGAGCGGGGTGGGCACCGCCTCCGCAGCGTCGAGTTCTGCGAAGGCGGCGGACTGGCGCTCCCAGGTCATCCCGGTGGAGAAGCCGACACGGCCGGAGCGGCCGACGCGGCCCGCGAGGGCGCGGAACGGCGGCAGCACGCCGGGGAACTCCGGGTAGGAGACGAGGACGGCGCGGGCGGACTGCCGCTCGGCGTTCTCGCGCTCGAGCTCGGGCACAAGCAGCACCGTGTCGCCGTCGGCGTCCAGCCACACGGCGACCGGCCGCTCGCTCGGGTGGTGGAAGAACCCGGTGAGGTACGCGACGTCCTCCGGCGAGTCGGTCAGCACGGCGTCGAGGCCGTCCTCGACCAGTCGCGAGCGGACGCGGCCCTGCAGCCGATCGAGGGCCTCGGCGGTCAGGCGGGTGGGGAACACGGCACTCCTCGGCTCTCAGCGGCGGCGCGACTTGGGGTTGCGCGCGTCGTTGTAGGCGATCGAGAGCAGGGTGGCGGAGAGCACCAGCAGCAGGATCGCGATGGACGGGAACAGGGTCAGCCACCAGGCGCTCGACATGGCGCCGGACTGCTGCGCCTCGTAGAGGATGCGGCCCCACGACCACACGTTCGGGTCGCCGAGGCCGAGGAAAGCGAGGCCGGCGGCGGAGAGCACGGCCCGGGACGCGGTCACCACGACCGAGACGACGATGACCGGCGTGACGGCCGGAACCACGTGGCGCACGATGATCCACAGCGGGGAGGACGTCATCAGCCGGGCGGCGTCGACGTACGGCAGCCGCACGACGGTGAGCGCCTGCGAGCGGACCAGCCGGGTCACCTCGGGCCAGGAGAACGCGGCGACCACGAGGATGATCGTGGTCGTGCTCGGGCCGACCAGCGCCGCGATGAGGATCATCAGCGGCAGCACGGGCAGCGAGAGGGTGAGGTCGACGATCACGCTGATGATGCCGTCGAGGCGGCGGAAGTAGGCGCCGGCGACGGCGACGACCGTGCCGACCACGATGGCGATGGCGGAGGCCGCGACGGCGACCAGGATGCTCTGCTGCGAGCCCCAGATCACCTCGCCGAACACGTCCCGGCCCAGGCTGTCGGTGCCGAACCAGTGCGCGCCGCTCGGCGGTGCCAGCACCGGGTCGCCGTAGCTCGGCGGGTAGGGCGCGATGAGCGGCGCCGCGATCGCGACGACGGTGAGCAGGATGAGCACGGCGAGCGCGATCATCCCGAGCGGCTCGCGCCGGAACGCGCGCCAGGTCTGGGCGGCGGCGCGCCCGTTCTCCAGCGCGACCGGCTCGACGCCGACGGCGGCCTCGGTGACGACTGCTGCCTGGGTCATGCCTTCTTCACTCTCGGGTCGAGGAAACCGTAGACGGTGTCGGTGAGCATGTTCGCGACCACGACGGTGATGGCGAGCATGAGGAACGCGCCCTGGAGCACGGGGAAGTCGAGCTGGGTGACGGCCTCGTAGATGCCGCGGCCGATGCCCGGGTAGGCGAACACCGTCTCGGTGAGCACCGCGCCGCCGACGAGGAACCCGAGCTGCAGCCCGATCAGGGTCGTCGTGGGCAGCAGCGCGTTGCGGAGGGCGTGCTTCCACAGCACCCGGCGGTACGGCAGGCCGTTGGCGCGGGCGAGCGTGGTGTAGTCCTCCCCCAGCGCGTCGATGAGCGTCGAGCGCATGGTCAGCACGTACGACCCCAGCTGGACGAGCATCAGCGAGATGGCGGGAAGGATGAGGTGGCTCGCGACCGAGCCGTACCAGGCCATCCCGTAGGCGTCCTGGTCGTAGGCGCCGCCGATCGGCAGCCAGTGCAGCATCAGGCCGAAGACGAACAGCAGCAGGACGCCGATGCTCGGGACGAAGATGGACTGGCCGGTCACCCCGATGACCTGCACCACCTTGTCGAGGAACCGGCCCCGGTGGGAGGCCGCCAGCACCCCGAGCGGGATGCCGACGGCCACCGTGAGCACCAGGGCGGTGCCGGTGAGCAGCAGCGTCCACGGGAGCCTCTGCATCAGCACGTCGAGCACAGGAATCGACTGCGTGAACGAGACTCCCAGGTTTCCCTGGACCAACTGCCACAGATAGATGCCGTACTGCACGATCAGCGGCTGATCGAGCCCGTACTGCTTGAGCAGGGCCGCCCTCGTGTCCTCGGTCATGTTCGGGCTGGCCACGGCCAGCGCGGGGTCTCCGGGAAGGAGGCGCAGGAGCAGGAACGTCACGGTCACGGCGAACCAGATCGTGAGCACTCCCCTCCCCAGCCTCGGGAGCAGGAACAGGAACCGGGACACGCGGGCGGCCTCGCTTTCGCTACTTGCCGGTCGGGTGCGCCGAGGCGACCGAGACCGGGTTGACGATGGACAGCAGCTCGCTGGGCTTCGAGACGAACCCGGTCCACTTCGAGCTGGACGCGAAGTACAGGTTCTGCGTGTACATGATGTTGTCGTACACGTTGTCCCGCACGATCTTCGCGGCCTCCCGCATCAGCTTCACCTTCTCCTTCTTGTCGGTGGTCGCGGTGCCCTGGGCGATCAGGTCGTTGAGCTTCGCGTCGTCGACGTAGGAGTAGTTGATGGCGCCTCCGGGGAGGTAGGCGAGCGTCATGTTCGTCACCGGGTCGTCCATGATGGCGAAGTTGCCGGCGTAGATGTCGAAGTCGCCCTTGTTGGTCATGGCCAGGTACGTGTTGCGCTCCGTGCCCTGCAGCTCGATCGGGATGCCCGCCTTGGCCGCGCTGTCCTTCACCAGGGTCGCCCACTGCGAGGTGACGCTGTCCTGCAGCGAGTAGATCAGCCGAAACTTCACCGGGAACATGCCGTCGGCGCCCGCGGTGTAGCCCGCCTTCTCCATCAGCGACCGCGCCTTCTCGGTGTCGAACGCGTACTCCTTGATCGACGGGTCGTAGTAGTCCTTCAGCACGGGCATGAGCGGGCTGGAGCCGGTCGAGACCGCCTGGCCCTGCAGCACGACCTTCCGGATGGCGTCGTAGTCGACCGCCTGCGAGAGCGCCTGCCGCACCTCGAGCTTCGCCAGCACCGGGTTGTTCATGTTGTAGGTCATGTGGGCGTAACCGAGGCCCACCGCCTCCGTGACCGTGATGCCGCTCGTGCTCTTCAGCTTCGCGACCTGCGCGGGCGGGAGGGCGTTGGCGATCGCATCCACCTCGCCGCTCTGCAGGGCGAGGATCTCGGTGTTGATGTCCGGGAAGACCCGGTACACGACCTTGGCCGACAGCGGCGTCCCGCCCTTCACCAGCGGGTAGTCGTCGACGCGGTCCAGCGTGTAGCTCTGGCCGACCTGCACCTTCGTCAGCTTGTACGGGCCGGCGCTCACCCAGCCGCCGTCCTTGCCGTCATTCGGGAAGGTGGCGACCGAGTCGGCCTTCTCGAAGACGTGCTTCGGGACGATGTTGCCCCAGAAGCCGATCTCCTCGACGATCGACGAGTCGGGCTTGGTGAGGGTGAACTCCACCCGGGTCTTGGAGACGGCCTTCGCCGTGTCCAGGTTGCCGAGCTGGCCGTAGAAGGTGCCGGAGGGCTTGTCCTTCTTGACCGCGTTCATCGTCCAGGCGACGTCCTCGGCGGTGACCGGCTGGCCGTCGCTCCACTTCATGTCGTCGCGGATCTCGTAGAACCCGGTGGTGTCGTTCACGTACCCCCACTTGGTCGCGAGCTGCGGCTTCTTCGAGCCGTCGTTCGCGATCTCCAGCAGGTGCGGGTACATCAGGTTGGTGATCCAGTAGTCGCTGCGGCTGTTGCCGATCAGCGGGTTGTAGTTGACGACGTCGGTCGTCGTGGCGATCGTGAGCGTGGCCGAGCCGGCCGTCGCGGTGCTCGCCGCGGGCGGGGCGCTCGGCGCGCAGGCGCTCAGGGCCAGGGCCGCGACCGCCAGGCCGGCCGCCGCGACCGCGATCTTCCGTGGGCGCATCAGACCCACACCTCCTTCAGGACCCGAAGAGTGTTGCCACCCACGACGGCGCGGATCTCGTCGTCGGAGTAGTCGTGCTTCACCAGCCAGCCGATGATGTTGTAGAACTCCTCGGCCGGGTTCTCGATCCCGTCGACGTACTCGACCTTCTCGTAGTCGACGTGACCGTGCGCCTGCCCGATGGACAGGTTGGACGAGAACGCGTCGTGCAGTCCGACGTGGTCGCCGAACAGCGTGTCCGGGCCGAAGCTGACGTGCTCCAGGCCGACCAGGTCGACGCAGTACTGGAAGTGGTCCATGACCGACTCCAGCGAGTGCCGCGGGTGCTGCGGCGAGAGCGTGGTGTGCGGGGCCGCCTCGATGCCGATGACGCCGCCGCGCTTCGCGCACTCGATGATCGTCTCGTCGGTCTTCATCCGGTTCGTCGGCCAGAGCCCGCGAGCGCCGGCGTGGGTGATGAAGACCGGCTTGGTGGAGGCCTTGATCGCGTCGACCGCGGTGCGGTCACCGGAGTGCGAGACGTCGATCGCGATGCCGAGCTTGTTCATCCGCTCGATCGCGCGCTCGCCGAAGTAGGTGAGCCCGCCGTCGCCGCGCTCCTTGAGCCCGGAGCCGAGGTAGTTGGCCTCGGAGTAGGCGATGCCCATCTGGCGGACGCCGAAGCCGTAGAGCACGTCGAGCCGGTCGACCTCGTTCTCGATCGGGGTCGCGGCCTCCAGCGCGAAGATGTGCGCGATCCGACCGGTCTCTGCGGCGTACTCGATGTCCTTGATCGTCTCGCCCTTGATGACGAAGTCCTGGTGCGCGAGATCGGCCATGCGCACGCCGAGGTCGAAGAGCACGTCCTGGTACTTCCAGCCGGCGTCGCTGGAGATGCAGCAGGTGCCGTCCATCCCGTTGTCGAACACCGCGGTGATGCCCGAGCGCGAGAGGCCCTGGTAGCCGGTTGGTTCGCGGCCCTGGCGGATGTGGTCGCGGAGCTGGGTCATGTCCTCCGGGAAGACCTGCACGTGGTCGTGCAGCGAGATGACCGTGGACTCGGAGAGCAGCGTCGTCGTCCGCTCCTTCTGGGCGTCGCTGAGGTCGAGGCCGGCGTACGCGGGGACGCGGCCGATCTGCTTGGCGTAGCGGAACTCGCGGTAGTCCTTGCCGGGCTCCAGGTAGTCGTAGGCCGTGTAGCCGGTGTAGCGCGGTGCTGGGTCGAGCACGCTGTCTCCTTCGTCCTGGTGAGGGGTGGGGTGCTGCGCAATCAGGCGCAACAGGAGTCAATCTCGCGGATATCCGGCGTCTGTGTCAACATTGATTCAGAAATTCGGCACGGATGTTTCCTGATTGAAACATTCCGGAAACGACTCACATGCGAGGATGTCGACGTGGACACAGCGAATGCGCACAGCACGGACGTGCTGCAGGTACGCAACCTCTCGGTCGCCTTCACCGGATCCGGCCCCGACATCCCCGCCGTGCGCGAGGTGGACCTGCGCGTCGGCCGCGGCGAGTTCGTCGCGCTGCTCGGCGAGTCCGGCTCGGGCAAGTCGGTGACCGCCCGGGCGATCATGGGCCTCGGCGAGGACGGCACGCGCGTCACCGCCGACGTGCTCCGGCTCGGCGACGTCGACCTGCTCACCCTCGGCGAGGACGCCAGGCGCCGTCTCCGCGGCGAGCGCATCGCGCTGGTGCTGCAGGATGCGCTCTCGGCCCTCAACCCGGTCATGTCGATCGGTGACCAGATCGGCGAGCTGTTCCGCGTGCACCGCGGCGCCTCGCGCAAGGAGGCGCGGGCGCGGGCGACCGAGCTGCTGGCGCTGGTCGGCATCCCGGCGCCGGAGCGACGCGTCGACGACTACCCGCACGAGTTCTCCGGCGGGATGCGGCAGCGCATCCTGATCGCCATGGCCATCGCGCTGGAGCCCGAGCTGCTCATCGCCGACGAGCCGACGACCGCGCTCGACGTGACCGTGCAGGCGCAGATCCTCGACCTGCTCGGCTCGCTGCGCGACCGGCTCGGGATGGGTGTGCTGCTCATCACGCACGACCTGGGCGTCGTGATGGAGGTCGCGGACCGGGTCGCGGTCATGTACGCCGGCCGGATCGTCGAGTCGGGCGACGCCGACACCGTCTTCGCCCGGCCGGCGCACCCGTACACCGAGGCCCTGCTGCGGTCGGTGCCGCAGGCCGCGCAGCGCGGCTCCGACCTGCTCACCATCCCGGGGTCGCCGCCGAGTCCGGCCCGGGTGCCCTCCGGCTGCTCGTTCCACCCGCGCTGCCACCTGGCCGTCGAGGCCTGCCGCAGCGTCCGTCCCCCGCTCGAGGAGGTGGCCCCCGGTCGGCGGGCCGCCTGCATCCGATCCGAGGAGCTCATCGGTGAACTCGTCCCCTGACACTCTGCCCGCTGGCACCCTGCCGGCGCCCGAGGTCGTGCTGAGCGCTCGCGGCCTCGCCCGCCGGTTCTCGACCGGCTCCGCACTGCGATCCGCGACCGTCTCGGCCGTCGACGGCATCTCGCTCGACCTGCACGCCGGGGAGATCCTCGGCATCGTGGGCGAGTCCGGCTGCGGAAAGTCGACCCTCGCCCGGATGCTCGTCGGGCTGGAACGTCCCGACGACGGCACGCTGTCGTACCGCGGCACGGACGTGAGCCGCGGCCGGGCGCGCGACCGGCGGCACCTCCGCAAGGGCGTCCAGATGATCTTCCAGGACCCGTACGCCTCGCTCGACCCGCGCATGACCGTGCTCGACATCGTGACGGAGCCGATCGCCGCCGCCCGGGCGATGAACCGCGCCGCTCGACGCGCCCGCGCGATCGAGCTGCTGGAACTCGTCGGCCTCGGCGAGGACATGCTGACCCGGTTCCCGCACCAGTTCTCCGGCGGCCAGCGGCAGCGCATCGGCATCGCCCGCGCGCTCGCGCTCGACCCGGACGTGCTGGTCTGCGATGAGCCCGTGTCGGCGCTGGACGTGTCGGTGCAGGCCCAGGTCATCAACCTGCTGGGCGACATCCGCCGTCGGCTCGGCGTCTCGATCGTCTTCATCGCCCACGACCTGTCCGTGGTGCGTCACGTCGCCGACCGGGTCGCCGTGATGTACCTCGGCCGGATCGCGGAGCTCGGCGACACGGACGTGCTCTACGAGAGCCCGTCGCACCCGTACACGCAGGCGCTGCTCTCGGCGACGCCGACCGCCACCCGCGAAGGCCGCGGTCGTCTGGCGCAGCGGCGCATCCTCGCCGGGGAGCCGCCGTCGCCGGTCGACCCGCCCTCGGGCTGCCGCTTCAACCCGCGCTGCTGGATGGCGACGGAGGAGTGCCGCACGGTCGTCCCGCCGCTGCGTCCACTCGACGGACCGGGCGTCCCGCTGCGCGAGGTGTCGTGCCATCACGCGGAGGAGGCGGTCGGCATCCCCGTCGGTACGATGACCGCATGACGACCTCCTCGCCCGCCTGGGGCATCCTCGGCACGGGCGGCATCGCCGCCGCCATGACGCGCGACCTGCAGCTCGACGGGCACACCGTCGCCGCGGTCGGCTCGCGCACGCCGGAGGCCGCGGCGCGCTTCGCGGCCGCGCACGCCATCCCGCGCTCGCACGGCAGCTACGAGGAGCTGGTCGCCGACCCCGACGTCGACGTCGTCTACATCGCGACGCCACACCCGCAGCACGCGCCGAACGCACTGCTGGCCCTGGCCGCCGGCAAGCACGTGCTGGTCGAGAAGCCCTTCACCATGGACCAGCGCGAGGCGCAGCAGATCGCGGACGCCGCCCGCGCCGGCGGGCTGGTCGCCCTGGAGGCGATGTGGACGCGGTGGCTGCCCCACATGGAGCGGCTGCAGGAGGTCCTCAGCGACGGCACGCTCGGCGAGGTGCGCTCGGTGGTCGCCCACCACAACCAGCGCACGAACCCCGACCCCGCGGCCCGCATGCTGAACCCTGCGCTCGGCGGCGGCGCACTGCTCGACCTGGGCATCTATCCCGTCTCCTTCGCCTGGGATGTGCTGGGCGCGCCCGACCGGGTGCTCGCCCTCTCCACGCCGACCGCGACCGGTGTGGACCGGCAGACGTCGATCCTGCTCGGCTACCCGTCGGGCGCCCAGGCCGCGCTCACCACCGAGCTCGACGCGGCCGGGGACAACAGCGCGACCATCGTCGGCACCGACGCCCGCGTCGAGCTCGCCGCCACCTTCTACGCCCCGACGAGCTTCCGCGTCGTCGACCCGGCCGGCCGCGTCGTCGAGACCTACGAGTCGCGCGTCGACGGGCGCGGGATGCAGTACCAGGCGCGGGCGATCGAACGCCTCATCGCGGCCGGCGGCGGGGAGGATCCCCGCCTGCCGCTGTCGCAGTCGGTCGCCATCATGGGCACGCTCGACACCATCCGGGAGCGCATCGGCCTCTCCTACTGACCGCGCCGCACGCTGGCCTGCGGGCCGTGCGCGGGGTTAGAGTCGCGGCGTGGGCCGCGTCGGCGCGGCCCACGCCGGAAGGAGCGTCGAGGATGACCGATCTCACCGGACGGCGCGCGCTGGTCACCGGCGGCGCCAGCGGCATCGGGCTCGCCTGCGCGGAGGCGTTTGCCGCGGCCGGGGCGCGCGTCACCATCGCGGACCTCGACGGCGACGCCGCGCGGGCGGTCGCCGAGCGGATCGGCGGCGACGCGTGGGAGGTCGACCTCTCGAAGACGCGTGAGCTGGCGGAGGCGTCCGTCGAGACCGACATCCTGGTCAACAACGCCGGGATCCAGCACGTCCGGCCGATCCCCGAGTTCGAGCCGGAGACCTTCGCGCTGATGCTGCGGATCATGGTGGAGGCGCCGTTCCTGCTGATCCGCGCCGCCCTGCCCGGGATGTACGACCGCGGCTTCGGGCGCATCGTCAACATCTCCAGCGTCCACGGGCTGCGCGCGTCCGAGTTCAAGTCGGCGTACGTGACCGCGAAGCACGCTCTGGAGGGCCTGTCGAAGACGACCGCGCTGGAGGGCGGCGCGCACGGTGTCACGTCCAACTGCATCAACCCGGGCTACGTGCGCACCCCGCTGGTGGAGAAGCAGATCGCCGACCAGGCGCGGCTGCACGGCATCCCCGAGGACGAGGTGGTCGAGAAGGTCATGCTCACCGAGGCCGCGATCAAGCGCCTGGTCGAGCCGACCGAGGTCGCCAGCCTCGCTCTCTGGCTGGCGGGTGACGACTCCGGGATGGTGACCGGCGCGAGCTACACGATGGACGGCGGCTGGAGCGCCCGGTGACCGACGCGACGCCGGTCGCGGCGCCGGTCGAGGGCGGAACGCTGGCCGCCGGCGTGTGGCATCCGGACGCCGCCGGGATGCCGCTGCTCGCCGTCCACGGCATCACCGCGAACCACCTCGCGTGGCAGCTCGTCGCCGACGCCCTGCCCGACACGCGCGTCATCGCGCCCGACCTGCGCGGGCGCGGCCGCAGCGGCGGCCTGCCCGGCCCGTTCACCCTGAACCAGCATGCCGACGACCTCGCCAGGCTCCTGGATGCGCTCGGCGTCGAGCGCGCGGCCGTCGCCGGTCACTCGATGGGCGGGTTCGTGGCCGTGCGCTTCGCCGAGCGCCACCCCGACCGTGCCGAGCGGCTCGTGCTCGTCGACGGCGGACTGCCGCTGCCGTGGCCGGCCGACCTCCCGGCCGACGAGGTCGCCGAGGCGGTGCTCGGGCCGGCGCTCGCGCGGCTCCGGCGCACGTTCGCGTCGCCGGAGGAGTATGGGGCGTTCTGGCGGCAGCATCCCGCGATCGGTCCGTGGTGGAGCGACGCCTTCGCGGCGTACGTCGCCTACGACCTCGTCGGCGAGGCCCCGCGGATGCGGTCGAGCGTGAACGAGGACGCCGTCGCCGTGAATTCGATGGAGCTGTACGGCGACGACGGCTACGCCGAGGCGCTGACGGCGCTCCGGCTGCCGATCGACTTCGTCCGCGCCCCTCGCGGGCTGCTCGACGGGCCGCCGCTGTACGCACCGGAGGTCGTCGACGCGTGGCGCGAGCGACTGCCGCGGATGCGCGTCCGCGAGACGGACGACGTCAACCACTACACGGTCCTGATGACCGAGGCCGGACTCGCCCAGATCCTGCCCGCGCTGCGCGGCCCCGCCCTCCACACTCCCGCATCCGACCCGAAGGAGACCCCCGCATGACCGGTACGCTGCTGCCCGGCATCGCCGCACGCGCCGTCCGCACCCCCCGCTATACCGCCAACGTGCTGGAACGCCCGGCCGAGGGCGACCCGACCCGCACGGTGCTGTTCGTGCACGGGAACGTGTCGTCGTCGCTCTTCTGGCAGCCGCTGATGCTGTCGCTGCCGCCGGGCATCCGGGCGGTCGCGGTCGACCTGCGCGGCTTCGGCGACAGCGAGACGCTCCCCGTGGACGCCACGCGCGGCGTGCGCGACTTCTCCGACGACGTCGCCGCGGTCGCCGACGAGCTCGGCCTCGGCGCCGTCCACGTCGTCGGCTGGAGCCTCGGCGGCGGCGTGGTCATGCAGCTCCTGCTCGACCGGCCCGACCTCGTCGCCTCGCTGACGCTGGTCTCGACCGTCTCCCCCTACGGCTTCGGCGGCACGGCGGCGGACGGCTCGCTGCTGAACCCGGACGCGTCCGGCACCGGCGGCGGCGGCGCGAACCCCGACTTCGTGGCCCGCCTCGCCGCCGGCGACACCGGCGAGGAGTCGCCCACCTCGCCGCGCGCCGTCTACCGCTCGTCGTACGTTGCCCCCGGCTTCGAGTCGGAGCACGAGGACCTCTGGGTCGAGTCGATGCTCTCCACCGCGACCGGCCCGGACAACTACCCCGGCGACGCGGGCCCGTCCGAGCACTGGCCCGGCTTCGCGCCGGGCACTCGCGGCGTGCTCAACACGCTCGCGCCGACCCACTTCGACACCACCGCGATCGTGGACGCGCCCGCCAAGCCGCCCATCCTCTGGATCCACGGGGCGGCGGATGCGATCGTCGGCGACGCGTCGTTCTTCGACCTCAACCAGCTGGGCGCGGCCGGCGTCATCCCCGGCTGGCCCGGCGAGCAGGTGGCGCCGCCGCAGCCCATGCTCGCGCAGACGCGCGCCGTGCTCGAGCGCTACGCCGCGGCGGGCGGGACGACGCGCGAGGTCGTCTTCGACGACTGCGGCCACTCGCCCCACATCGAGAAGCCCGACGAGTTCCGCGCGGAGCTGCTCGCCTGGATCGGCTAGAGGGCGGCGGCGGACTGGACGATATCGCTCACGCGCCGGTACAGGGTATGGGTGGACCCATCCGGCAGCAGGCTGAATCCGAACCTCTCGTAGAACGGAACCACACTTTCATCCTTGGCATTGACGATGATCGCGACCATTCCCACGGACTGGGCCGCGCTGACTGCACGGGCCAACGCGTCTTGCAACAGTGAACGACCGAGCCCCTCGCCGCTATATCGACGATCGACAGCAAGCCGCCCGAGCAGGGCTACGGGGACAGGATTCGGCATCTCTCGGCCCAGAGCCTCGGGAATGCCGTCGCGGATCAGCGAACTCGCCGAAAGGCAGTAGTAGCCCGCGACACGCTGGGTGTCAGCGTCGACCGATACGAATGTCCGCGATGCACCGCTGCCCTCGTTGCGTCGGGCCCATGCCCGCAGCCAACGATCGAGGGCGGGCACACCGCAGTCGAACTCCGAGGCGATGTCGCCGACCTTGAGGGGACGTGGAGAACGGAAGTCAGTCACGGAACACAGTGGGACGGCGGAAGAGATCGACCAGACCGTCAATGGTCTTCGGGGGCTCATCCAGGAGCGCGACGAATTCATCGAAGGCGGTCGCGTTCATTCTCAGTTCGCGATCGCTCCGGATGATCTCCTCTGCACGGCGCGTGAGAACGTCCGTCGAAAAATCCGAGACAGAACGACCGGTCAACGCGGCCGCCTCCTCGATGATTTCCTTCTGGGAGCCCGAGATACGCAGTTCGAGCCTCTTGTCCTTCACAGCCATGGCTCCAGTGTACGGCACAAAGCCGTACATCAGGTGAGCGCCCCGCCCCGCAGCCCCAGCATCGGTTCGACCGCGCGGGCCAGCGCGGGCGCGCGGTCGCCGACGGCGCCCGAGCGGACGAGGGCCTGCGCGTTGAGGCCGTCGATCATCCCGAGCAGCTGCCAGGCCGTCTGCGCCGGGTCCTCGACCGTGAACTCGCCCGCGGCGATGCCCTCGTCCAGGATGCCGAGGATCAGCTCCTGCCAGGCGTCCATCTGCTCGCGCACCGCCGCCGCGAGCGCCTCGTTCCGGCGGCCGAGGGCCCACGCCTCCACCCAGACCAGCGTCACGTCGTCGCGGCTGCCGTCGAGCAGCGTGCTCAGGAGGGCCGCCATCCGCGCCGTCGGCCCCGTGGATGCGTCGAGCAGCGTGCGCACCTCTTCCAGCTCCGCCCCGACGACGGCGCTGAAGGAGGAGGCGACCAGCTCGTCCATCGCCGGATAGTAGTGCGACACGAGAGCGGAGGCCACGCCCGCTCGGGCCGCCACACCGCGCAGCGTGACCGCGGCAAGGCCCTCGGCGAGCGCGAGGTCGCGGGCCGCGGCCGACAGTTCGGCGCGGCGCTCGGCCGGCGGGCGGCGGGGGGCTCTTGACATCGTCCGCCCAGTATAGGTACGTTCGGCACGTTATTGATCGATTGATCAACAATTCGCCGACACCGCGGAGGACACCGATGACCTGGCGCATGCCCGCAGAGACCGCACCGCACGAGCGCACCTGGATGGCGTTCCCCCGCGCCGGCATCACGCTCGGCGACGACGCCGCCTCGGCCGAGGAGGCCTACGCCTCCTGGACGGCCGTCGCCCACGCGATCGCCGAGTACGAGCCGGTCACGATGGTGGTCGACCCCACCGAGCGGGAGCGCGCCGCGCGCATGCTCGGCTCGCACGTCGAGCAGGTGGAGGCGCCGCTCGACGAGTTCTGGATGCGCGACTTCGGCCCCACCTTCGTCGTGGACGACGAGCGGCCGGGCGTGCTCGGCGCCGTCGACTGGACCTTCAACGGCTGGGGCGACCCGGAGTGGGCCGAGTGGCGCAAGTCCGCCGAGATCGCCCGGTTCGTCGCCGAGCGCACCGGCGCCGAACTGATCAGCTCCCTGCTGGTCAACGAGGGCGGCGGCATCCACGTCGACGGCGAGGGGACCGTGCTCCTCACGGAGACCGTGCAGCTCGACCCGCGCCGCAACAAGTACGCCGACAAGGCCCGCGTGGAGGCGGAGCTGGCCCGCACGATCGGCGCGACCCACGCGATCTGGCTGCCGCGCGGCCTCACCCGCGACTACGACGACTTCGGCACGAACGGCCACGTCGACATCGTGGCGACCATCCCGTCCCCCGGCCGTCTCCTGCTGCACACCCAGCGCGACGCAGAGCACCCGGACTTCGCGGTGTCCCGCGAGCTGCACGCGCTGTTGTCCGACACCACCGACGCCGCTGGCCGCCCCTGGGACATCGTCGAGCTCCCGGCCCCGGCGACGCTGCGCGACGAGGAGGGCTTCGTCGACTGGAGCTACGTCAACCACCTCGTCGTCAACGGCGGGATCATCGCGTGCGGCTTCGGCGAGGAGCGGGCCGACGCCGAGGCGACCGAGATCCTGGAGGCGGTGTACCCGGGCCGCACGGTGACGATGGTGGATTCGCGGCCGATCTTCGCGCGCGGCGGCGGCATCCACTGCATCACGCAGCAGCAGCCGGCGGTGAACGCATGAGCTTCGACGTGGTGGAGGCGCCCATCGCCGAGCTGCGGCGGGCACTGGAGTCCGGCGAGACGACGAGCGTGGAGCTGGTCACGGCCTACCTCGCGCGCATCGACGCCTACGACGCGGCCGGCCCGCGCCTCAACGCCGTCGTGGTCCGCAACCCGGACGCCCTGGCGGAGGCGCACGCCTCCGACGAGCGGCGGGCACGGGGCGAGACGCTCGGCCCGCTCGACGGCATCCCGTACACCGCGAAGGACAGCTACCTCGCGCGCGGCCTCACCGCGGCGGCCGGCTCGCCCGCGTTCGAGCACCTGGTGGCGCAGCGCGACGCGTTCACGATCGAGCGGTTGAGGGCCGGCGGCGCGATCCTTCTCGGGCTGACCAACATGCCGCCGATGGCGAACGGCGGGATGCAGCGCGGCGTCTACGGACGCGCCGAGTCGCCGTACAACGGCGAGTACCTCACGGCGGCGTTCGGGTCGGGGTCGTCCAACGGGTCGGGCACGGCGACCGCGGCGAGCTTCGCTGCCTTCGGCCTCGGCGAGGAGACGTGGTCGTCGGGCCGCGCGCCCGCCTCCAACAACGCGCTGTGCGCCTACACCCCGTCGCGCGGGGTCATCTCGGTGCGCGGCAACTGGCCGCTGGTGCCGACGATGGACGTGGTGGTGCCGCACACGCGCACCATGGCCGACCTGCTCGAGGTGCTCGACGTGATCGTCGCCGACGACACGGACACGCGCGGCGACTTCTGGCGCGCGCAGCCGTGGGTGCCGCTGCCGCGGGCGTCCGAGGTGCGGCCGGCGTCGTACCCGGCGCTCGCGGACGGCGCCTCGCTCGCCGGCCGGCGCGTCGGCGTCCCGCGGATGTACATCAACTCCGACCCCGACGCCGGCACCGCCGAGAACCCCGGCATCGGCGGCCCGACCGGGCGGCGGATCGAGACGCGCCCCTCCGTGATCGCTCTCTGGGAGGCCGCGCGGCGGGATCTGGAGGCGGCGGGCGCGACCGTCGTGGAGGTCGACTTCCCCGCGGTGAGCAACTACGAGGGCGACCGGCCGGGCGCGCCGACCATCGCCACGCGCGGGCTCGTGCGGCCGGAGTTCCTCCGCCGCGAGATCGTGGACCTGTCCGCCTGGGCGTGGGACGACTTCCTCGCGGCCAACGGCGACCCCGCCCTGCACACGCTCGCCGACGTCGACGGCGCGCGGATCTTCCCGCAGCCGGAGGGCGCGCTGCCGGACCGCTACGACGGCTTCGAGGACGACATCGCCGACTACCCGGCCTGGGTGCGGGCACATCCGGGCACCACGCTGGAGAGCATCCCGGAGCTGGCGGACGGCCTGCGCGGCCTGGAGGAGACCCGCCGCGTCGACCTGGAGCAGTGGATGGACGGTCTCGGCCTCGACGCCGTCGTCTTCCCCGCCGTGGCCGACGTGGCGCCGGCCGACATGGACGTGAACCCGACCTCGGCCGACCTCGGCTGGCGCAACGGCGTGTGGGTCGCGAACGGCAACCTGGTGCCGCGCCACCTCGGCATCCCGACGGTCACGGTGCCGATGGGCACGATGCCGGACACCGGCATGCCCGTCGGCCTCACCTTCGCGGGCCGCGCCTACGACGACAGCGCCCTCCTCGCCCTCGCCGCCGCCTTCGAGCGCCTCGCGCCGCGCCGCACCGCCCCTCCGCGCACGCCGCGGCTCCCCTGACGCGTCAAGAATGGTCCCGATTCGTCACGAATTGGCCCGATTCGGCACGAATGGTCGCGATGCGTCACGAACCGCGGGCGCGTCGGTCGCGAGGAGGAGACGGATGAGACGGGAGGCGGACGCGGCGGCCTCCCGCCGGGTGCGAGCGTGGACGGTATGCACGTATCCCGGTCGCGCCTCATCGGCGCCGCGCTGTCCCTTGTGCTCGCCGCGACGCTGGCGGGCTGCTCCACCTCCGCGTCCGGCGAGCTCGCCCAGTCGGCCGGTGGCCCGGGAGGCGCCCCGGCGGCGACCGGCCACAGCGGCCGGGACGCCGGCGACGCCGGCCTGACCGACGACGACGGCTACATCCCCGAGGGCACGTCCCTCGACCTCGACAGCGACCTGCCGGCCGTCACCCGGCTCTCCCCCGACCTGCTGTCGGCGCTGCGCGAGGCGCAGGCGGCGATGAAGCAGGAGGGCGACGGCGCCGACATCACGATCGCCGACGGCTGGCGGTCGGAGCGTTACCAGGAGTACCTCTTCGCCCAGGCCGTGCACCGATACGGCAGCGAGGAGGAGGCGGAGAAGTGGGTGAAGCGCGGCGCCGACTCCGAGCACGTCCGCGGCGAGGCGGTCGACATCGCCGACGCGGGCGCGATGGACTTCCTCAACCGTTTCGGCAACGAGTGGGGCCTCTGCCAGGTCTACGCCAACGAGGCGTGGCACTTCGAGCTGCGCACCTCGCCCGGCGGCGAGTGCCCGGCGCAGTCGGCCGACGGCCGGGGGTAGCCTCCGCCCTCAGCCCGCGATGCCGACGGCGGCGCGTTCGGTCTCCGGGCGGTGCAGGCTCTTCAGCATGGCGTCCGCGAGGTCGGCGCGCGACACGGTCAGGCCGCGGGGGACGCTGGCGCCGATGCGGGTGCGGTACGCGCCGGTCGCCGGACCCGCCGTGAGGCGCGGCGGCCGGAACGCCGTCCACACCGCTCCGGAACGCGCGAGCTCGCCCTCCATGGCGCGGAGGTCGTCGTAGACCGGCCGCAGGAGCGCGCCGATCAGGGGCAGCGCGATGCGTCGGCTGACGAAACCGTCGTCGGCGGGAGGCGGCGCCACGGGCGCCGCGCTGATCACCACCAGACGCAGCGGAGCACCCGCGTCCGCCGCCGCGAGGATCGCCCGCGTCGCCGGCGCGGCGACCGGGGCATCGGCTCGCCGGCGCGGGCCGATGGCGGAGAGGGCCGCGTCGGCGCCGGCGAGCGCCTCCCGCACGGCCGCCGTGTCGTCGAGCGCCGGGATGATGCGCGCGACGGCCCGGGGATCGATGTCGGCGGAGGCGGAGCGGAGCACGACCGTGACGTCGTGACCGCTGTCGAGCGCCTGGCGGGTGAGGAGGCGGCCGGTCTGCCCGCTCGCTCCGAAGATCGTGAGCTTCATCTCGTCATGGTAAGTGATAGTCACAATGTCGTGCAATCACTCCTTGGTACGATGTTCCGATGACGTCCGAACCGCCCGCTCTCGAGTCGCGCGCCAGCTTCCTGGTCTCGCAGCTGGGGCTCGCGAGCGCCCAGGCCTTCTCGGCGGCGCTCGCTCCCCTCGGGCTCACCCCCAACCGCTACGGCATCCTGGTGCATGTCGCCCGCCAGGAGGGCCGGACCCAGCAGGAGCTCGCGACCGTCCTCGGGCTGCACCGCAACTCGATGGTGAGCCTGATCGACGACCTGGAGCAGCGCGGGCTCGTGGAGCGCCGCCGCCACCCGACGGACCGCCGGGCGTACGCCATCCATCTCACGCCGTCCGCGCGGGACGTCCTCACCGCCGCCACGCGTCTCGCCGACGAGCAGGAGGAGGCCATGCTCGGCCGCCTCGACGCCGAGGACCGCGCGACGCTGCTGGCGATCCTCGGGCGCATGGTGGAGCGCGGCGGGTACAGGCCCGGCATCCATCCCGGGCTCGCGCAGCACGGAGGAGCCCGCCGCTAAGCTGGATCCCGTGTCCAAGGTTCTGAGCAGTCTGCCCGTCGGTGAGCGAGTCGGCATCGCGTTCTCTGGGGGTCTCGACACCTCCTGCGCGGTCGCCTGGATGCGTGAGAAGGGGGCCATCCCCTGCACGTACACCGCCGACATCGGCCAGTACGACGAGCCCGACATCGACGCGGTGCCCGGTCGCGCGACCGAGTACGGCGCCGAGCTGGCACGCCTGGTCGACGCGAAGCGGGCGCTGGTCGAGGAGGGCCTGATCGCCCTGCAGTGCGGCGCCTTCCACATCCGCTCCGGCGGCAAGACCTACTTCAACACCACGCCGCTCGGGCGCGCGGTGACCGGCGTCATGCTGGTGCGCGCGATGATGGAGGACGGCGTCGAGATCTGGGGCGACGGCTCCACCTACAAGGGCAACGACATCGAGCGGTTCTACCGCTACGGCCTGATCGCCAACCCGCGCCTGCGCATCTACAAGCCGTGGCTCGACGCCGCGTTCGTGGAGGAGCTCGGCGGCCGCACCGAGATGAGCGAATGGCTCGTCGCCCGCGGCTTCCCGTACCGCGACCCGAGCGAGAAGGCGTACTCGACCGACGCGAACATCTGGGGCGCGACGCACGAGGCGAAGCGCCTGGAGGAGCTGGACGCCGGCCTCGACATCGTCGACCCGATCATGGGCGTCGCCGCCTGGCGCGACGACGTCGAGGTCCTGCCCGAGACCGTCTCCGTGCGGTTCGAGGCGGGCCGGCCGGTCGCGATCAACGGCGTCGAGTTCGACGACCCGGTCGCCCTGGTGCTCGAGGCGAACGCGATCGGCGGCCGCCACGGCCTCGGCGCATCCGACCAGATCGAGAACCGCATCATCGAGGCGAAGAGCCGCGGCATCTACGAGGCGCCGGGCATGGCCCTGCTGCATATCGTCTACGAGCGGCTGCTGAACGCCATCCACAACGAGGACACGGTCGCCAACTACCACAACGAGGGCCGCCGCCTCGGCCGCCTGATGTACGAGGGCCGCTGGCTCGACCCGCAGTCGCTCATGCTGCGCGAGTCGCTGCAGCGCTGGGTCGGCTCGGCGATCACGGGCGAGGTCACGCTGCGCCTGCGCCGTGGAGACGACTACACCATCCTCGACACGACCGGCCCCGCACTCAGCTACCACCCGGAGAAGCTGTCGATGGAGCGTGTCGGCAACTCCGCGTTCGGGCCCGGCGACCGCATCGGCCAGCTGACCATGCGCAACCTCGACATCGCCGACTCCCGCTCCCGCCTGGAGCAGTACGCCGCGGCCGGCCTCATCGGCGGCCCCACCGGCGCGCTGGTCGGCGAGCTGGAGGAGGGTCGCGCCCGCGCGATCCTGGAGGGCGTCGAGCCCGTCGACGAGGAGCTGTCGCGCGAGATCGACCTCAGCTCCGAGGGCGCCGCCTTCGACTCCGGCACCGACTGAGCACCCCTCGCCCGCTCTCCCTGCTCACCATCGCTTCCTCGATTAATCCGGCGACGCGCCGAGCAGCAGCGGATTAAACGAGGAAGCGATGATGTGGGGATGGGGGCGAGGGTCCGTACGATGAAGGGGTGGACAGGCAGCAGGCGGAGGCGGAGGAGCACCGCCCCGAGAACTGGCCGCTCGGCCGGCTGCTCGGGGCCGCCTCCCGCGCGGTCGAGCGTGCCTGGGCGGACGCGCTCGAGCAGCGCGGCCTGACGCACGCCGGTCTGATCGTGCTGCACCTGCTCGAGCTGGGCTTCGACTCCCAGTCCGACCTGGCCCGTATGGCCCAGGTCGAGCCGCAGACCATGTCGCGCACGGTCGACCGGCTGGAGCGGGAGGGGCTCGTCACCCGCGCCCCGGATCCCGGCGACCGCCGCCGGCACGTCCTCGCCATCACCGACGCCGGCCGCGCCGCCTTCTCCGCGGTGCGCGGGCTGGAGGACGAGGTGTTCCCCGCCGTCGACGACCCGGCCGCCCTGCGCGCGGCCCTGCTGCAGATCGTCTCCGCACCGCGATGACGGACCACCGCGTCGCCGTGCTCGTGCTGGAGGGCGCGAAGCCCCTGGACGTCGGAATCCCGGCGCAGGTCTTCTCGCACCGACCGAGCATGCCGTACGAGGTGCGGGTGTGCGGCCCGTCGCCCGGGCTCGTCACGGGCGGCGACGGCCTCTCGTACCATGTCGCCGACGGGCTGGAGGCGCTGGAACAGGCCGACACGGTCTTCGTCCCGGGATACCGCAACCCGGCGACGACCCCACCGCCCGCGGCCGTCGTCGGCGCGCTGCTGGCGGCGCGCGAGCGCGGCGCCCGGCTGGCGGCGATATCGACCGGCGCCTTCGCCCTGGCGGCGACCGGGCTGCTCGACGGCCGGCGGGCGACAACGCACTGGCACTACACACGGGCGCTGGCGGAGCGGCATCCGCTGGTGCGCGTCGACGAGAACGTGCTTTTCGTCGACGAGGGCGACATCCTCACCTCGGCCGGGGCGGCCTCCGGCATCGACCTGTGCCTGCACCTGGTGCGGCGCGACCACGGAGTCGGTCTGTCGAACCGGGTGGCCCGGCGACTGGTGGCCGCGCCGTACCGCAGCGGCGGCCAGGCGCAGTACGTGCCGCGCAGCGTCCCTGAGCCGCTCGGCGACCTGTTCGCCGAGACCCGGGAGTGGGCGCTCGCGCACCTGGCGGAGCCGCTGACGCTCGACCTCCTCGCCAGGAACGCCAAGGTCTCGGCTCGCACCTTCTCCCGCCGGTTCGTCGAGGACACCGGCTACACGCCGATGCAGTGGGTGCTGCGCGCCCGGGTCGACCTGGCGCGGGAGCTGCTGGAGCGCACCGACCTCGGCGTCGAGCAGATCGCCGCGCGCGTCGGCCTCGGCACAGGGGCCAACCTGCGGCTGCACTTCCAGCGCATCCTCGGCACCTCCCCCACCGAGTACCGGCACACCTTCTCGGCCTGACGGTCGCTGGCGGAATCCTTTCGCCCGCTGACCGGATGTCTGGCGGGATGCTTGCGAGGCGCGTCCAGCACGCCACTTTCCGACCGTGTCGCGCCGACGCAGCATGGATGCGGTCCGAGAAAGGAAACCCATGACCCGCATCGCCATCAACGGATTCGGCCGCATCGGCCGCAACACCCTCCGCGCCCTGCTCGAGCGCGACTCCACGCTCGAGGTCGTCGCCATCAACGACCTCACGGCGCCCGCCACCCTCGCCCACCTGCTGAAGTACGACAGCTCGCTCGGTCGCCTCGGCCGCACCGTCGAGGTCGACGGCGACGCCCTGGTCGTCGACGGCAAGCGCATCCGCGTGCTCGCCGAGCGCGAGCCGGCCGACCTGCCCTGGTCGGAGCTGGGCGTGGACGTCGTGCTCGAGTCCACCGGCCGGTTCACCTCCGCAGAGGCCGCGCGCGCCCACCTGACCGCCGGCGCGAAGCGCGTGCTGGTGAGCGCGCCGTCCGACGGCGCCGACGTGACCCTGGCCTACGGCGTCAACACCGACGCCTACGACGCCGACAACCACGTCATCGTCTCGAACGCGTCCTGCACCACCAACGCCCTCGCTCCGCTCGCCAAGGTGCTCGACGACCTCGCCGGCATCGAGCACGGCTTCATGACCACCGTGCACGCCTACACGCAGGAGCAGAACCTGCAGGACGGCCCGCACCGCGACCTGCGCCGCGCCCGGGCGGCCGGCGTCAACATCGTGCCGACGACCACCGGCGCCGCCAAGGCGATCGGACTGGTGCTCCCGCAGCTCGACGGGAAGCTCTCCGGCGACTCCATCCGTGTGCCCGTGCCGGTCGGCTCGATCGTGGAGCTGAACACGACGGTCGCCCGCGACGTCACGCGCGACGAGGTGCTCGCCGCGTACCGCGCCGCCGCCGACGGGCCGCTGCGAGGCATCCTGGACTACGCCGACGACCCGCTGGTCTCCAGCGACATCACCGGGCAGCCGGCATCGTCGATCTTCGACGCGGCGCTGACCCGGGTGGACGGCCGGCACATCAAGGTCGTCGCCTGGTACGACAACGAGTGGGGCTTCTCCAACCGCGTCGTCGACACGCTGGAGCTGCTCGCCCGCTCCTGAGCGCGGGTGCCGCGCGCGTCACTCTGTGCGCGGCACCTTCACCACTAGGCTCGACGGGTCGACCCACGTCCGCAACGCCGACGCGCGGCCGAACAGGTCGCCGTCGAGGTCCACCTCCTGCGGCCGGCTGAGCCGCATCACGAACTCGCGGCCCTTCAGGTAGTTCATCGCCCGCACCTCGTGGTCGGCGCCCATCAGGCGCCGGCCGACGGTGGTGCGCCGGAGGATGCCGTTCTCCCAGAAGATCTTGACCGCGATCTGCACCCAGCCGATGAAGCCCTCCGGCCGCAGCACGACGATGTCGAACTCGCCGTCGTCGACCGCCGCCTCCGGAAGCAGCAGGATGTTGGCCGGCAGCGAGCCGCAGTTGCCGATCAGGACCGTGTGGGCGCGCGCCGAGTGGACGCCCTTCTTGTCGAGCTCGTACCGGATGCGCAGCTCGTTCTTGTCGCGCAGCACCTTCCCGATGGCCTTCACGTAGGCCAGCCAGCCGTGCCGGGCCTTGAGGTCGTCGTCGGTCGCAGCGATCATCTGCGCGTCGATGCCGACACCCGCCATGACGAGGTACGAGTGCTTGCGGGTGGGCCCGTCGCCGTCGCGCAGCTCGACCACCCCGACGTCGATCGTGCGGTCGTCGCCGGCGAACGCGGAGTCGAGCGCGTTCTCCACGTCGTCCAGCGTCAGGTCGAGGTTGCGGGCGAGCAGGTTGCCGGTGCCGGACGGCAGCAGCGCGAGCGGGACGCCCGTCCCCTGCAGGGCCTCGGCCACCGTGCGGACGGTCCCGTCGCCGCCCGCGGCGATCACGACGTCGGCGCCGCGGTCGAGCGCCTCCCGCGCCTGGCCGGCGCCCGGGTCGTCCTCCGTCGTCTCCAGCCAGAGCGTCTCGCCCCAACCGTGCCGCTCCTCGGCGGCGGCGAGGGCCTCGCGGAGGGCCTGCTCATCCACTTTCACGGGGTTGACGACGATCGCGGCGGTCCTGGTCTGCTCGGGCACCCCCCGACAGTACCGGCGAACCGCCGGGTCGGGAAGCGCTCAGCCCTTGCCCTTGCCCGGGCCGCCCTTGCCCTTGCCGGGGTTGCCGTTGTCCTTTCCCGGGCCGCCCTTGCCCTTGTCGCCTCCCGGCGGCGCCGCCGGCGGCTGCTGCACCTCCTGCTGCTGGTCGGACGTGTCGGCCGGCTGCTCCGTGGTCGTGGTGGCCGGCGCGACCGTGGTCGGTGGCGCCTCGATCGTCGGAGTCGGACGCGGCGTGGTCGGGACGCTCTGGTGCTCCTCGCTCGCCGGCGCCATCATGCTGCCGAGAGCGAGGGTCGCCGCCACCGCGAGGATCGAGCCGGCGACCGCGCCGCCGGTGAGGATGCCACGACGTCGCCGCCGGGTGGCGGGCAGCAGCCGCGTGCGGTCGGTGCGCCGCTCCGATTCGGACGCGGCCGACGACGCCCCTGCTCCGCCGAGTGCTCCGACGGCCGCCGCTCCCGCGCCACGCGCGTGCACGATCGTCGGCGCGGTGTCCTCCGCCGGGTCCGCGACGGCGTCCGGCTGCCAGCCGATGAGCTGCGGCGCAAGCTCGCGCGCCATCACCGCGACCTCCAGCGCGCTCGGGCGCACGGCGGGGTCGCGCGCCGTCATCGCGCCGATGAGCCCGCGCCAGTCCTCCGGCAGAGAGGCCGGGATGCGCGGGTCGCGGGCGGCCCTCGCGGCCACCGCCTCCACCGGCGTCCCCGGGTACTCCCGGATGCCGGTCAGCGCCTCCAGCAGCACCAGCCCGAGCGCGTAGACGTCGGCTGCCGGGCCCGGCTCTCCGCCGAAGATCTGCTCCGGGCTCAGGTATCCCGCGGTGCCGATCACGGTGCCGATGGTGGTGATCCGCTCGGAGCCGACCAGGTGCGCGATGCCGAAGTCGGCGAGCTTCACCACGGGACGCCCGCCGGGGACGCTCGAGTCGGCGAGCAGGATGTTGCCCGGCTTCAGGTCACGGTGCACCATGCCGGCCTCGTGCACCACGACGAGCGCCTCCGCGATGCCGACGGCCACCTCGACGGCGTCCTCCGGGTCGAGCGGGCCGTGCTCCAACCGGCTGCGCAGGTCCTCGCCGTCGACCAGCTCCATCACCAGGAAGCTGGGCGTGGCGTCGCCGTCCGCGGCGAGGTGCGCGTCGTGCAGGCCGACCAGGTGCGGGTGGCTCAGCCGGGCGAGCATGGTCGCCTCGGTGCGTCGCCTCGCGTCGTCGACGGCGGTCCCCTGCGCGAACAGCTTCACGGCGACGTCCCGCCCCAGGCGGCGATCGAACGCGCGGAAGACCGTCGCCATCCCGCCGCGGCCCAGCCGGTCCCGCAGCTCATAGCGGTCGAGAAGCACTCGTTCGTCCACCGCGCGAGCATACGCGCGCATCGCGTCGCCGTGAATCCGCCGACAGTCGAGTCCACCCCCGTTGCGCGGACGCGAGACGAGGGCATGACTGGGAGGGGTGAAGCACGAACCGGAGCAGCCTCGGCCCGACACGGGCGTTCTGGAGGCGCTGCAGGTCTACCGTGCCGCCGAGGCCGCGATGCGCCGCCGCACCGGGGCCGCGATGGGCATCGGCGAGAACGACCTTCTCGCGCTCCGGCTGATCCTGGACAACACCGCCGCCGGCCGCCCGACGTTCGCGAAGGATGTGAGCGCCTACCTCGGCGTCTCCAGCGCCTCGACCACTCTGCTCGTGGATCGCCTGGTGCGCGCCGGCTTCCTGGAGCGCCGGCCCAGCAGCAGCGACAAGCGGTCGGTGGAGCTCGTCCCCACGGGCGCCGCCCTCGGCGACACCGGGCCGCTGCTCACCGCCGCGCAGGAGCAGATCGCGGCGGCGACGGCGGAGCTGAGCCCGGACGAGGCGGAGACCGTGACCCGGTTCCTGACCAAGATGCGCGAGACGGTCGACCGCATCGCGGCCGAACGGACGGCTAGGCCGAAACGAACGTGAAGTCAAGGGGATTGCTAGGCAATTGAAGCAGTCGTTTCGTGGACCGTGTCTAGGAAAGGACACTTCTCCATGAACATCCTGCTCATCATCATCGCCATCATCGCGATCATCCTGCTGCTCACCGGTGGGTTCGTGCAGTCGTTGAACTTCCTCCTGTGGGTGGGCATCATCCTGCTCGTGCTTGCCGTGATCGTCTGGCTGGTGCGACTGCTCACCGGGAGCCGACGGGTCTAGGCCCGGAGGGAGGCACGGATGAGTCTCGGCGCTGGCATATTCCTGGTCGTCATCGGGGCGATCCTCGCGTTCGCCCTCAACATTCAGGTCGGCTGGATCGACCTGCACCTGGTGGGTTACATCCTGATGGTCGCCGGAGTCATCGGCATCATCATCGGGATCGTGCTGCTCACCCGGCGTCGCACCTCCGTCGCCACCACCCGCACGGCCGTCGACCCCGCGACGGGCGAGCGCGTGACGCGGCGGACGGGCGAGTCGGACGACATCGTCTGACACCCTCCCTCTCGAACGGATGAAGGCCCCGTGCATGTGCACGGGGCCTTCTTCCGTCGTCGGGGTCAGTCCATGGTGTCGAGGATGCCGGTCAGGTCCTCGAAGGTGGTGAGCGGGTTCAGCACCGCGAACCGGGTGTTCGGGCGTCCCGCGTGCGAGCTGGGCGTGACGAACGCGCGCTGCTCCTCCAGCAGCCGGGCTGACCACACCGCGTAGTCCTCCTTGCTCCAGCCCTCGCGCTCGAAGACGACGACCGAGAGCTGCGGCCGGCGCACCAGCCGGAAGCCGTCACGGCTCTCGACCTCGTCGGCGATCCGCTCGGCGAGGCGGATGGACGCGGTGACCGCGTCCCGATACGCGGCAGCGCCGTGCGACGCGAGCGAGAACCAGAACGGGAGGCCGCGCGCCCGCCGCGTGAGGTGCGCGGCGTAGTCGGACGGGCTCCACTCCACGGTCTCCGTGAGGGTGTCGAGGTACTCGGCGTGCTGCGTGTGCGCCCGGCGGCCGGCTTCCGGGTCGCGGTAGATCAGGGCGCACGCGTCGAACGGCGCGAACAGCCACTTGTGCGGGTCGACGATGACGGAGTCGGCCTTCTCCACCCCGGCGAAGCGGTGCCGCGCGAGAGGCGACAGCATGCCGGCGAGGCCGTAGGCGCCGTCGACGTGCAGCCAGAACGAGAAGTCCGACTTCAGGGCGGCGATGGAGGCGATGTCGTCGACGATGCCGAAGTTGGTCGAGCCGCCGGTGGCGACGACCGCGAACACCGCGTCGCCGTACTCCTCCAGCGCCGGACGGATCGCGTCGCCGCTGAGCACACCGGACTCGCCGGGCGAGACGGCGACGACGTCGACGTCCATCACGCGCGCGGCCGACGACACCGACGAGTGCGCCTCCGAGCTGCACACGATCACCCAGCGTCCGGCAGGGTTGCCGCGCTCGGTGCGGGCCGCGTCGCGAGCGGCCACGAGCGCCGAGAGGTTGCCGAGGGTGCCGCCCTGCACGAAGACGCCGCCCGCGGTGGGCGGGAGCCCGAACTCGGCGGCGAGCCAGGACAGGACCTGGTTCTCGGCGTAGACCGCGCCGGACCCTTCGAGCCAGGAGCCGCCGTACACCGCGCTCGCGGAGACGACGAGGTCGAACGCCGTCGCGGCCTTGGTCGGCGCGGTCGGGATGAAGGAGAGGTAGCGCGGGTGGTCCGTCGTGATGCACGCCGGCGCGAGCACGTGCTCGAACAGGGCGAGGGCACGCTCGGCGCCGATGCCGCGTTCGGACACGGTCTGCCCGGCGAGGCGGCGCAGCTCGAACTCGGGCAACGGCTTGTCGAGCGGCGTGTCCTCGCTCAGGATGCGGCGCCGCGAGTACTCGAGCACCAGGTCGACGAGTTCCCGGGTCTCCGGGGTGACCGCGTGCATGCGCTCCGCGGACACAGTGGACTTCTCGGTCATGGAACCTCCCTGACCATGCTCGCACACGGAACCGCGCATCTGTTTGGCTCGGAACGCATGAAACATGCGTATCAACGCCCTGGACGCTAGTTCCGTGCGGCCAGGGAGCCGCTCCTCGCCCGATGACGGCGTCGCCTCCGGCTCGGCGCTGCTACGGTCGAGCGGTGAGCGACACACCCGCATCCGACATCCCGGTCGACGAGGAGCTCGTCGCACGTTTGCTCTCGGAACAGCACCCCGACCTCGTCGGACCGCTGCGGCTCGTCTCCGACGGCTGGGACAACCGCCTGTTCCGTCTGGGCGACACGCTCGCCGTGCGCATCCCGCGTCGCGAGGCCGCCGCCCACCTGATCGAGCACGAGCAGCGGATGCTGCCCGGCATCGCCGCACGCGTGTCCACGCCCGTGCCCGTCCCCGTGCGGGTCGGCGTTCCATCGGAGACGTTCCCGTGGCCGTGGAGCGTCGTCGAGTGGCTCGACGGGGTCGACGGCGCCTCGGTGGGGCCGGCCGACCGGTCCCGACTGGCCGAGCCGCTGGCGCGCTTCGTCGGCGAGCTGGCGGTGCCGGAGCCGGATGCGCCGCGCAACCCGGTGCGCGGCGTCCCGCTTGCGGAACGGCACGAGACCGTGCGCCTGCGCCTGCGGTCGCTCGCCGGCCGGCGCGAGGTGTCCGGCCTGGAACAGGCGTGGCGGGAGGCGCTCGACGCCCCGCGCTGGGACGGTCCACCGCTGCTGCTGCACGGCGACCTCCACCCGGGCAACCTGCTGCTGGACACGAGCGGCGGCCTGGCCGCGGTGGTCGACTTCGGCGACGTCACCTCCGGCGACCCGGCCACCGACCTCGCGACCGCCTGGCTGACCTTCGACGGCGAGGCGCGCGAACGCTTCCGCGTGGCCCTTCCCTCGCCGGCCGACGCGGCCACCTGGCGCCGGGCGCGCGGCTGGGCGGTGGCCATGGCGTCGGCGCTCGCGACGGCCTCGGACGACAACCCGAGGATGGCGTCGATCGCCCACCACGCGCTCGACCAGCTCGGCGAGTGACGACCGGCCGCGTCAGGCGGTGGTCTCGTCGTCGACGGCGAGGCCGAGCATGCGCAGTTCCTCCTGCGATCTGCCCGCCAGCTTGCGGCCGAGCAGGGGCCGCCGGTCGGCGTGCACCTTGAGGCCTTTCGGCCCGCGCGCAAGCGGCTCCTCCCAGCCGCGGTAGAGCGCGAGCACACGGAACACGAACCCGGCCACGAAGGCGATGCCGACGCTCAGCCAGTACGGGACCCCGGACGCGTCGAGCAGTATCCAGACCAGTCCGGTCCCGACCGCCGTCGCGATGAACCACTCGCCGCGAACGAACTGCTTCGGCGTGACGCCGCTGGTCACGTCGATCAGGAAGCGCCCGGCGGTGGGAGCGATGACGGCGATGGCGAGTGCGCCGAGAACGGGGTACCCGGCCTCCACCGCCTTCTGGGCCCCGATGATGGCGTACCACGGCAGCGAGAAGGAGGTCATGAACTGGAACAGGCCCTCGCGGAAGAGCTGCCCGCCGGCATAGGCGACGAAGTACCCCACGACGCCGGCGGCCACGCAGAACGCGATGTAGGCCGGGTCGGTGAAAGCAGACGGCGGGCGCTCCAGGATCACGTCTCGCGTCACACCGCCCGCGATGCCGCCGATGACGGCCATGAGGACGATCCCGACGAAGGTGTAGTCGCGGAAGTGGTCGGGGCGCCGGGCGAGCAGGGCGCCGTTGAGGGCGTTGGTCGTCGCGGCGATCAGATCGATGAGCGTGCCGCCGCCGAACAGCGTCCAGGTGCCGAGAGTGAGCTCGGTCGGGTGCATGCCGTCCCCCTCGTCCGCGGCAGAACCGAGCGCCGCAGCCACACGGTAGCGAAGCGACCGCGTGTTCCGAGAGGCAGCAGCGGGGAGGAGACTAGAGGCCGCGCTCGTGGGTCGTGCCGAGCACCTGCTGGCCGTCCTCGTCGACGGCGATCAGGCCACTGGAGCTCGCCGCGGCGGCGGCCAGCCTCTCCACCCAGTCCCGGTCGAGCGTCGGGGGACGCGAGCCGCTGAACCGGAACCGGAGCGGGATGGACGGGTCGATCCAGATCGTGGTTCGGCCGTCGCCGTTGTCCGCGGGCTCCCGCCAGCTCAGCGCGAACGACTCCTTGCGGCGGAGCTTCGACACGATGACGACCTCGAGGTGCGCCAGCACGCGGTCGTCGAAGGCGATGACCGTGCTGCTGTCATAGACCAGGTAACCCATCGGCACCTCCACCGCACACGCTACGCCCTGCGACGAGGAAAGAGGGTGCGGCACGGGACCGGAGGACCGATCCCGTGCCGCCGCGGGTCAGAGCGCGCGGATGTCGGACGCCTGCAGGCCCTTCGGCCCGCGCGTCGTCTCGTACTCGACCTTCTGGTTCTCGGTCAGGTTGCGGAATCCGCCGTCCGACTGGATCTCGCTGTAGTGGGCGAAGACGTCGGCCGAGCCGTCATCCGGGGCGATGAAGCCGTACCCCTTCTCCGTGTTGAACCATTTGACGGTGCCTGTGGCCATCGTTTCTTTCCTTCGTGTTTCCAAATAGACGGGCCGCATCGCGGCCCCGGGTGACCGCGCTCGGCGCGGACGTGTACAGCCGGATCGGGATGGGCGGCTCCGCGGGCGGCGGAGGCTCGTCAGGAGAGAACGGCAGGGTCAGGTCCGGCAAGACTACAGGACATCGGCCGGAACAGGTCGGTCAGCGCTTGGAATACCGGTTTGCTGGTATTCTCTGAGAGTTTTCTTAGCGGCACGCCCTCCCGATGGGCAGCTCCGCCGCACACACCATCGAGGGGGAATCGTGAGCGACCCGACCATGCCCGAAAACGAACGCACCACGGACGGCGAGGCGCCGACGACGCCCCCGCAGGCGGCGCCGGAGGCCGTGCCGCAGCCGAACCCCTACGCCGCCGCCCAGCCCGGCCCCTACGGTCCGCCGGCGGCGGAGAAGAAGAAGCCGGCCGTCCCGGTCTGGGTGTGGTGGGTGATCGGCGGGGCACTCGCGTTCGCCGCCGTCGTGATCGTCGCCATCGTGCTCATCGGCAACCTCTTCGGCGGCTCCGGCGCCAAGTCCGTCGCGCAGGAGTACCTCGACGACATCGCCAAGGGCAACGCCTCCGCCGCGAACAAGCTCGCGCGGCTCGACGCCGGCGACGAGGACTTCCTGCTGACCGACAAGGTGCTCGGCCAGGCGAAGCGGATCACCGCGCCGACCGCCACCCGCACGCTGACCAGCCGCAGCTCCGACCTCACGCAGGTGAGCGTCACGTACAAGCTCGCGGGCAAGTCGTACCGCGGCACCATCGAGCTCGACAAGGACGACAAGGGTTGGTACGTGAGCCGCGGCCTGACCTACCAGCTCCCGTACGTGTCCTCGACCATCCCCGGCTTCTCCGTCCCGGGCGCCGCGCACGCGGTCACCTCCGGGGACTCGGAGACGATCGCCTACCCCGGCGTCTACACCATCCAGGCGCCGAACAAGTACTACAAGCTGGACGGCTCGCCCGTGCTCACGGTTGCCGCCGACACCTACGAGCTGAAGAACCTCAAGCTGACCCCGTCCCAGACGTACCTGGACGAGGTGCAGAAGCAGGTCGACGCCCACTACGCCGACTGCGCCACCAAGACGTCCTACTACGACGTCGAGGACTGCGGGATCGAGCTCAGCTACCCGAGCACCCTTTCCGTCTCGTCGTCGACCGTCACCGTGAAGGTCGACGAGTCGCCGAAGGTCGACATCGACGACAGCGACTCGTACTACCAGTTCAAGATCGGCCCGGGGAAGTTCTCGGCCGTGCTCACCGGGAAGGACTTCAGCGGCAACCCCGGCACGGAGAACCTCACCGGCGAGGCCGGCTACATCAGTGCTGACATCAAGATCGTCGACGACAAGGTCGTGGTCACCTTCAACTGAGGCGACCCGCCGTCAACGAGAGAGCCCCCGGCCGATCGGCCGGGGGCTCTCTCGTTCAGGAGCGAACGCTCACCAGTCGTTTCCCACCCGGATGAGCTTCTTGTTGACGAACTCGTCGGCGCCGAAGCGGCCGAGCTCGCGGCCGGAGCCGGAACGCTTCACGCCACCGAAGGGCAGCTCCGCGCCGTCGGCGAGCACGACATTCACGAAGACCATGCCGGCCTCGATCTTGTCGGCGACGCGCTGCGCCTGCTCCTTGTCGGTCGTGTAGAGGTACGAGCCGAGGCCGAACGGGGTGTCGTTGGCGATCCGCACCGCGTCGTCCTCGTCCTTCGCGCGGAACACCTGCGCGACCGGACCGAAGAACTCCTCCTTCGACGCCGGGTTCTCGGGCGTGACGTCGGTGAGCACGGTCGTCTCGAAGAAGGCACCGTTGCGGCCGCCGCCGCGCACCAGGGTGGCGCCGTTCTCGACCGCGCGCTTCACCTGCTCGTCGAGGTTCTCGGCCGCCTTCAGCGACGAGAGCGGGCCGAGCGCCGAGTCCGCGCTGGTCGGGTCGGACGCCTCCACCTCGGCGAGCTTCTCGGTGAACTTCGACAGGAAGGAGTCGTACAGCTCGTCGATCACGACGAAGCGCTTCGCGGCGTTGCAGGACTGGCCGCTGTTGTCCAGGCGCGCGTCCACCGCGTTCTGCACCGCCGCGTCCAGGTCGTCGGTGGAGAGCAGGATGAACGGGTCCGACCCGCCGAGCTCCAGCACGACCTTCTTGAGGTTGCGGCCCGCGATCTCGGCCACCTTGGCGCCGGCGCGCTCGGAGCCGGTGAGCGAGACGCCCTGCACCCGCGGGTCGGCGATGACGGTCTCGATCTGGTCGTGGTCGGCGTAGATGTTGACGTAGGCGCCCTCGGGGAAGCCGGCGTCGAGGAAGATCTGCTGGATGGCCGCGGCCGACTCCGGGCACTGCTCCGCGTGCTTCAGCAGGATGGTGTTGCCGATGACGAGGTTCGGTCCGGCGAAGCGGGCGACCTGGTAGTAGGGGAAGTTCCACGGCATGATCCCGAGCAGCACCCCGAGTGGCGAGCGGCGCACGACGGCCGACCCCTCCCCGTCGAGCAGCTGGATCGGCTCGTCCTTCAGGAACTCGTCCGCGTGGTCCGCGTAGTACTCGTAGATGGCGCCGGCGAAGTCGACCTCGGCGAGCGCCTGCTCGACCGGCTTGCCCATCTCGAGCACGATGATGTCGGCCAGCTGCTGCCGCCGCTCCACGTGCAGCTCGCCGACGCGGCGCACGAGGGCCGCGCGGTCCTGCACCGACGTCGAGCGCGACCAGGTCCGGAACGCGTTGTCGGCGGCGGCGATGGCGGCCTGCAGGTCGGCGTCGCTGATGGTGTCGAAGGTCTTGACCGTCTCGCCGGTGGCGGGATTGGTCACGGCGTAGCTCATGGCGCTCCTCTTCTTCGCTGAAACGGGACTGGCCCAGCTTCGAGAATACGAGGTCCGGCCACCCCGTGTCTCGACACGTCGTCCACGAGCGCGGGAGAGCGTGGACACCGCGTACAGTTCCGGCGCCGCATCCTGAGCCTCCCCTCAGAACGATTGCCTTAACGCAAACCAAGGGTTCAATGGGCGCTGACCCGAGGGAGGCACCGTGGAACTGCAGGGCAAGAGCGTCGTCGTCACCGGCGGGAACAGCGGGATCGGCGCGGCCATCGTGCGCTCGCTGGCCCGCGAGGGGGCCTCCGTGGTGATCGACTACTTCTCGCACCCGGAGGACGCCGCCGACCTGGTGCAGGAGATCACGCGCGCCGGCGGCCGGGCGATCGGCGTGGAGGCCGACGTCACCACCTCCGCGGGCATCGACAAGCTCATCGGCGCCGCCGTCGACGAGTTCGGGCGGCTCGACGCCTTCGTGAACAACGCCGGCATCGAGACGCGGCACAGCCTCCTGGAGCTCGACGAGGCGACCTTCGAGAAGGTGACGGCCGTCAACCTGAAGAGCGCGGTCTTCGGCACCCAGCGCGCGGCGAAGCGCTTCCTCGAGCAGGGCACCGGCGGTGTGGTCGTGAACGTGTCGTCGGTGCACGAGGACTGGCCGATGCCGGGAAACCTCGCCTACTGCGTCTCGAAGGGCGGGATGCGGATGCTCACCCGCACCGCCGGCGTCGAGCTCGGCCCGCAGGGCGTGCGGGTGGTGAGCGTCGCCCCTGGCGCCGTGAACACGCCCATCAACGCCGCCACGATGAAGGACGACGCCCTCCGGCAGAAGCTGGAGAACTCCATCCCGCTGAGGCAGGTCGCCGAACCGAGCGAGATCGGGGATGTGGTGGCCTTCGTGATCTCCGACGCCGCGCGCTACATGACGGCGACGACCGTGTTCGTCGACGGCGGGATCATGCACGGCAGCGTGGGACTGTGACCGCCGCCCGGATCGAGGACTACGCCATGATCGGGGACCTGCACACCGCCGCCATGGTCTCCGCGGACGGCTCGGTCGACTGGCTCTGTCTGCCCCGGTTCGACTCGCCTGCCTGCTTCGCCGCACTGCTCGACGACGCGTCCGCCGGCCGCTGGCGGATCGCGCCGGCCTCGGGCGAGCGCAGCACCCGGCGGAGGTACCGCGACGGCACGCTCATCCTGGAGACCGAGTGGGAGACGGCGGAGGGGCACGTCCGGGTGACCGACCTCATGCCGGTGCGCGACCGCGCGGCCGACCTGGTGCGGATCGTCGAGGGCCTCTCCGGCTCGGTACGGGTCCTGTCGGAGCTGACGCTGCGGTTCGACTACGGCCACGTCGTGCCGTGGGTGACGCGCACCGACGGCGGGATCCGGGCGGTCGCCGGCCCGGACGCGGTGCTCGTCACGTCCCTGGTGCCGCTCGCCGGCCGCGACCTCAGCACCGTGGCGGAGTTCACGGTGGAGGCCGGCGACCGGGTCCCGTTCGTGCTGACCTGGTTCCCGAGCCACGAGCCGGAGCCAGAGCCCGCGGACGCCGAGCAGGCGCTCGCGGCGACCGAGCTGTTCTGGACGCGGTGGAGCGGTCGGAGCACCGCCTACGGCCCGCACACCGACGCCGTCCAGCGTTCGCTCATCACTCTCAAGGCGCTGACCTACCAGCCGACGGGTGGCATCGTCGCCGCGCCCACCACCTCCCTGCCCGAGCAGCCGGGCGGCCCGCGCAACTGGGACTACCGGTTCTGCTGGTTACGCGACGCGACCCTCGCTCTGCAGTCGCTGCTCACCGCGGGCTACACCGACGAGGCCCGCGAGTGGCGGGACTGGCTGGTGCGCGCGGTGGCCGGCGACCCCGCCGACCTACGCATCATGTACGGTCTCGACGGCCGCCGGCGGCTGCCGGAGGAGACGCTCGACTGGCTGGGCGGCTACGACGACTCGACCCCGGTGCGCGTCGGCAACGCCGCGTCGGAGCAGCTGCAGCTCGACGTGTGGGGCGAGGTGCTCGACGGGCTCGCCCTCACCCGCACCACGATCGGTTCCGGCGACGACGACGCCTGGAACGTGCAGCGGGCGCTGGCGGACCACCTCGCCGAACGCTGGCGCGAGCCGGACAACGGCCTGTGGGAGATGCGCGGGCCGCGCCGGCACTTCACCCACTCCAAGGTGATGGCGTGGGTGGCCTTCGACCGGATGATCGCCGGCGCCCAGCAGTTCGGCCTTCCCGGCCCGGTGCGTCGCTGGGAGCGGCTGCGCGCCGAGATCCGCCGCGAGATCCTGGCGAAGGGGTTCGACGCCTCCCGCAACACCTTCGTGCAGTCGTACGGCTCGAAGGACCTGGACGCGTCGCTGCTGCTCATCCCGCGCGTCGGCTTCCTGCCGCCCGACGACCCGCGCGTCATCGGCACGATCGAGGCGATCCAGCGCGACCTGACCGACGACGGCCTGGTGCTGCGCTACCGCCCGCAGAAGAGCGACGACGGTCTGCCCGGCGGCGAGGGCGTGTTCCTCGCCTGCTCGTTCTGGCTGGTGGACGCGCTCCTCGGCGCCGGCCGCCGGCAGGAAGCCGAGGAGCTGTTCGAGCGCCTGCTGTCGCTGCGCAACGACGTCGGCCTGCTCAGCGAGGAGTGGGACCCGCACGCCGCACGCCAGCTGGGCAACATTCCGCAGGCGTACAGCCACTTCGCCCTGGTGCGCAGCGCGTTCCACCTGCTCGCCGGCGGCGTCTCGACCACGCAGGACCGCATCCCGATCGCCAACAGGAAGGACTGAGCCATGGCCGAGCCGCACATCCTCATCCTCGGCGCCGGATTCTCCGGGTTCACCCTCGCGCGCGAGCTGCGCAGGGACGCCGCCGCCCACCGCCTCCGGCTGACCGTGGTCGAGCCGGAGCCCTACCTGACCTACAAGCCGCTGCTGCCCGAGGTCGCCGGCGGCGAGACGCAGGCGCGCGACACCGCGGTGCCGCTCCGTCGGTTGCTGAAGCACGCCGACCTGGTCGCCGGGTCGCTCGAGACGGTGGATACCGCGGCCAAGACCGCCGTCGTGCGCACGGTCGACGGGACGGAGCGCGCCCTCCACTACGACCACGTCGTGTTCGCGCTCGGCGCGGTGACCAAGGTGCTGCCCATCCCGGGTCTGGCGGAGAACGCGATCGGCTTCTCGAGCATCGAGGAGGCCGCGGCGCTGCGCGACCACGTGCTCGAACGGATCCGGTTCGCCTCGTCGACCACCGACGCGGCCGAGCGGCGGCGGGCGCTGACCTTCGTCTTCGTCGGCGGCGGGTACACCGGCGTCGAGGCCATCGCCGAGCTGCAGCGACTGGCCGCGCGCGAGCTCGACCGCTATCGCGAGCTGGACGGCGAGCGCATGACCTGGCTGCTGGTCGAGGTCGCCGGACGCATCGCCGCCGAACTGCCGGAGCAGCTGTCGGGGTGGACGCTACGGCTGCTGCGGCGGCGCGGCATCCAGGTGCTGCTCCACACCGAGGTGACCAGCTGCGAGCAGGGCCAGGTGTCGCTCAGCACCGGCGACACGTATCCGGCGGACACGATCGTCTGGGTCGCGGGCGTCACCCCGAATCCGGTGCTCGACCGGGCCGACGTTCCGCGCGGGCCGAAGGGGCACGTCCAGTGCGATGCGACTCTGCGGGCGGTGCACGACGACGGTCGGCCGGTGGATGGCGCGTGGGCGCTCGGCGACGACGCGCAGGTCCCCGACCTGACCGCCGAGAAGCAGCCCGCGTACTACCCGCCGAACGCGCAGAACGCGATCCGCGAGGGCCGGGTGCTCGCCGAGAACCTGCGCCGGGCGCTCGAGGCCCGCGAGCCGGTCGAGTACCGGCACCGCACGCTCGGGACGCTCGCCAGCTACGGCGGCATGCAGGGCGCGGCCGTGGTCAAAGGCGTCCCCCTGCGCGGCGTCGCCGCCTGGGCGGTCGACAAGGTCTACCACGCGATCGCACTTCCGAGCGCGGCACGACGGTTCCGGCTGCTGCTCGGCTGGGTCGGCAACGGACTGACGCCGCGGGACGCGGTGCCGGTGACGAGCGTCGGAGATGCGCGACAGCGCTTCCGGGATGCGGCGGCCGCGCAGGGCGCGAAGGGTGAGGAAGGAGCGTGAGAGGCGTGAGGAAGGCGCACCGGCCCGTGGCGAAGCGGACCGTCCACGGCATCGACCGCCTCGTCCGCGACGTCGAGACGGGCCGGTTCGAGCGGTCGCTGTCCGGGCTGACCGCCGTCGGGTCGCTGGTCACCGCGGGCGAGATCTACTTCGAGCACGACAAGGCGAGCTTCGGGAACCCGTGGATGTGGGCTCCGGTCGTGCTCGGGCCGGTCGGGGCGATCGCCGGCGTCGCGGGCGTGTTCAGCAAGCGGGCGGCGAAGACGCTGCTGCCGGTCGCCGCGGCGACCATCGTCGCGAACGGGCTGCAGGGCACCTACCTGCACGCCCGCGGCATAGGCCAGAAGCCGGGCGGCTGGCGCAACCTGCGCTACAACCTGGAGATGGGGCCGCCTCTGCTGGCTCCGCTGCTGGTGACGATGGTCGGCGGGATGGGCCTTCTCGCCGCGATCCTGAGGCGGGAGAAGTGAGCACCCCGCCCGTGCAACGCGGCACGAGCGTGCCGGTGCGCTTCCCGGGCTTCCGGGTGCTCGACCAGACCAGGCACTGGGACGACGCGACGCGCGCGGTGGTGCTGTCGCGGGTCAGTCGCCCCGCCGACATCCGGTTCTTCGACCTGACCGAGCAGGCCGCCGCGACCGCCCTCTTCGACGAGCTGCTCGATCAGGAGGGCGAGCACCGCGTCCCGATCACCGCGATGGTGGACGCCCGCCTCGCCGAGAGCCAGACCGACGGCTGGCACTACGACACCATGCCCGCCGACGGCGACGCCTGGCACGAGACGCTCGCCGCGCTCGACGCGGACGCGCAGGACGCGCACGGCAGGACGTTCGCCGAGCTCGACCGACCCGCCCGCCACGCCCTGCTGGAGACGATCAGGACCGGAGAAGGCGACTGGCGCGGCCTCCACCGCGGCCAGGTGTGGAGCCTGTGGACGCGGTACGCCTGCACCGCGTTCTACAGCCACCCCGACGCCTGGGACGAGATCGGCTTCGACGGCCCCGCATACCCGCGCGGATACAAGAACCTGGGCGTCGGCAAGCGCGAGCCGTTCGAGGTGGAGGACGCGCGCCCCGCCGAACTGCCGGCCACGACGGTCGGGGGCGACGCGTGAGCGCGGGAGCCGCCGTGCGCGAGCGCAACGCGTCGGCCTGGCTGCTCACCCCGGACGGCTCGCGCACCCGGCCCGACCTGCTCGACGGGATGCGGCGCTTCGCCGACACGGATGAGGTCGACATCGCGATCGTCGGCTGCGGCGCGGGCGGCTCCGTCCTGCTGCAGCGGCTCGCCCGCGCCGGCTGGAGCACGGTCGCCTTCGACGCCGGCCCGTTCTGGGACCCGGAGCGCGACTGGGTGAGCGACGAGGCCGGGTCGCACCACCTGTACTGGACCGAGCCGCGCCAGATCGGCGGCGGCGACCCGGTGCCGCTGGGCTCCAACAACTCCGGCCGCGGCGTCGGCGGGTCGATGGTGCACTACGCCGGGTACGTTCCGCGGTTCCACCCGAGCGACTTCCGCACCCGCAGCACCGACGGCGTCGGGGCGGATTGGCCGATGGCCTACGACGACCTCGCGCCGTACTACGCCGACATCGAGAACGAGCTCCCGGTCGCGGGCGAGGACTGGCCGTGGGGCGACCCGCACACGTACCCGCACCGGCCGCATCCCGTCTCCGGCAACGGCGAGACGTTCCTGCGCGGGGCCGAGGCCGCCGGCATCACGGCGAAGGTCGGGCCGGTCGCGATCACCAACGGCCGGTTCGGGCACCGGCCGCACTGCATCTACCGCGGCTTCTGCCTGCAGGGCTGCAAGGTGAACGCCAAGGCGTCGCCGCTCATCACGCACCTGCCGGACGCGCTCGACCACGGCGCCGAGATCCGTGCCGACAGCATGGTCACCTCCATCGAGGTGGACCAGCGGACCGGCCGCGCGACCGGCGTCCACTACGTCAAGGACGGCGTGCCGCGGTTCCAGCGGGCGCGCCTGGTCGCCGTCGCCGGGTATTCGATCGAGACGCCGCGGCTGCTGCTCAACTCCCGGTCGCGTCGCTTCCCCGACGGCCTCTGCAACGACTTCGACCAGGTGGGCCGGTACCTCATGGTGCAGGGCGCGCCGCAGACGGCCGGCCGCTTCCCGGACGAGATCCGGATGTGGAAGGCGCCGCCGCCGGAGGTCAGCACGGAACAGTTCTACGAGACCGACCCGGGCAAGCCGTACAAGCGCGGGTACTCCATCCAGACGGTGTCGCCGCTGCCGATCACGTGGGCGGAGCACGTGATGGCGCAGGGGCACTGGGGCGCCGACCTGCGCCGCTACATGAGCGACTACGTGCACTGGGCGTGCCTCGGCGCGCTGTGCGAGTTCCTGCCGCAAGCGGACAACCGGGTCACGCTGGCCGACGAGACCGACCGCTACGGGCTGCCGGTCGCGCACTTCTCGTACACGCAGTGCGACAACGACCGCGCGCTCGCGAAGGCCGCGCAGGCGACCATGGAGCGCATCCTGGAGGCCGCCGGCGCCCAGGAGACGATGACCGTGCAGCGCTACGCGCACCTCGTCGGAGGCGCACGCATGGCCACGACCGAGAGGGAAGGGGTTGTGGACGCCGACTGCCGGACGTTCGCTGTACCCAACCTGCTCATCACCGACGGGAGCGTGCTGCCGACGCAGGGCAGCGCCAACCCCGCCCTCACCATCATGGCCGTCGCGGCACGCGCGGCGGACCGGCTCATCGAGCGCCCGGAGCGGTGACCCGCGGCGCGGGAGACGAAGGAGAATCGGAAATGGCACAGACGGTCAGCGAGTTCGTGATCGGGCGGCTGCGGGAGTGGGGCGTGCGGCGCGTGTTCGGCTACCCGGGCGACGGCATCGGCGAGTTCGACGGGATGCTCGGCAAGGCGGAGCGCGCGGGCGAGGGTCTGGAGTACATCCGGCCGACGCACGAGGAGATCTGCGCCTTCATGGCGACCGCGCACGCCAAGTTCACCGGGGAGGTCGGCGTCTGCATCGCCACCTCGAGTCCCGGCGGCTTCCACATGATGAACGGCCTCTACGACGCGAAGATGGACAACCAGCCGGTCGTCGCCATCGTCGGCCAGCAGGGCCTGAACGCGTTCGGCACGTTCAACCAGCAGGAGAGCAACCTGGAGCAGGCCTTCGCGGACGTCGCCGAGTACGTGCAGACGATCGTGTCGCCGGAGCAGGCGCAGGCCGTCGTCGACACGGCGTTCCGCACCGCGATCACCCGCAAGCAGCCGTGCGTCGTCATCCTGCCGCACGACGTCCAGGGCCTGAAGATGGCGGAGCCCGGCGCCGAGATGTGGGTGTCGCGGTCGAGCGCCGTCGCGCCGTCGACACAGATCGCGCCGCCGGCCGCGCAGCTGCACGCCGCGGCGGAGATCATCAACGCCGGCGAGCGGGTCACCTTCCTGGTCGGCGCCGGCGCGGTCGGAGCGACGGAGGAGGTGCTGGAGGCGGCGCGGTTGACCGGCGCCGGCGTCGTCACGACCCTGCGCGGCAAGCAGGTCGTTCCTGGAGACGTGCCGTTCCACACCCAGCAGGTCGGCCTGCTCGGCTCGCGCGCCAGCTACGACCAGATGCAGGAGTGCGACACGCTGGTGCTGCTCGGCACCAACTACCCGTACGGCCAGTTCCTGCCGAAGACGGGTCAGGCGCGCGCGGTCCAGATCGACCTGCGGCCGGAGCAGCTGGGGCTGCGCTACCCGACCGAGGTGAGCATCTGGGCCGACGTGAAGACCGCGCTGGCCGGCCTCCTCCCTCTGCTGACGCAGAAGACGGACCTGTCGTGGCAGGAGAAGGTGGCGTCGAACATGCGCGACTGGGACGCCGAGCTGGCGGCGCAGGCCGAGAACCACTTCGACGACGGCGTGAACCCGCGCAAGCTCTACGCCGAGCTGAACAAGCGCCTCCCCGCCGGCGCCATCGTCACCTGCGACGCCGGAACGACGGCCGACTGGTACGGCCAGTACATCCGGCTGCGCGCGGGCATGCGCGGCGACCTCTCCGGGCGGCTGGCCAGCATGCTCGCCGCCATGCCGTACGCGGAGGCGGCGAAGTTCGCCCACCCCGAGAGCACGGTGGTGTGCACCATCGGCGACGGCGCCTTCCAGATGCTGGGCATGAACGAGCTCATCACGCTGAAGAAGTACCTGTCGAGGTGGGACGACCCGACCTTCGTCGTGCTGGTGCTGCACAACGACGACCTCAGCCAGGTGTCGTGGGAGATGCGCACGGAGGACGCCAACCCGGTCTGGTCCACCTCGCAGGAGGTGGAGTCGGTCGACTACGCCGGCTGGGCGCGGCTGCTCGGGTTCCAGGGGATCACGGTGACCTCGGACGACGAGGTGGAGGCCGCGTTGGACACCGCGCTCGCGCACCGCGGGGTGACCGTGATCGACGCGCACACCGGCAAGAACGTCCCGCCGCTGCCCCCGCACATCACCTACGAGTTCGCGAAGAACACCGGCCTCGCGTTGCTGAAGGGCGACCCGGACGGCCTCGGCGCGATCAAGGACTCGGCGACCTCGCTCCTCACCGAGGGGGTGGAGCGGGTGAAGGACGCCCTCCACATCGACCGCGACCGCGATGACGAGTGATGCCGTCCTCCGCTCGATCGCGGTCGACGCCTTCGACGTGCCGACCGCGACGGGTGGCCGTCCGCGCCCGGAGAGCGACGGCACGATCACGTGGAGCAGCACCGGCCTGATCGTCGTCCGCCTGTCCGCCGGCGACGAGACCGGGCTCGGCTTCTCGCACGCGCCCGCGGCCGCGCTGGGCGTCGTGCGCGACCTGCTCCGTCCCGCGATCGCCGGGCTGGACGTGCGAGACACCGAACGCGTCTTCTGGGCCATGGCGCGGGCGGTGCGCAACGCCGGTTGGCCGGGCGTGGCGGCCGCCGCCGTCTCCGCCGTCGACATCGCCGTGCACGACCTGGCCGCGCGGGTCGCCGGCGTGCCGCTGGTGCAGTACTTGGGCGGCGCGCACGACTCCGTTCCGGCGTACGGCAGCGGCGGCTTCACCGACTACAGCGACGCCGAGCTGACCGACCAGCTGGGGTCGTGGGCGGAGCACGGCCTGCGCGCGGTGAAGCTGAAGGTGGGGTCGCATCCCGAGGACGACGTTCGCCGAGTGGAGCTCGCCCGCGAGGCGGTCGGGCCGGGGGTGGAGCTGTTCGTCGACGCCAACGGAGCGTACGAGCGCAAGCAGGCGCTCGGCCTGGCGGAACGGTTCGCCGACCTCGGCGTCACCTGGTTCGAGGAGCCCGTGTCGAGCGAGGACCGCGCCGGCCTGCGCCTGCTGCGCGACCGGATGCCCGCGCCGATCCGGGTCGCGGCCGGCGAGTACGCGTACACGCCGGCGGACTTCCGCGACCTGCTGACCGACGGCTGCGTCGACGTGCTGCAGGCGGACGCCACCCGCTGCGGCGTCACCGGCTTCCGCGCGGCCGCGGCGCTGGCGCGCGCCTTCGGCGTCCCCCTGAGCGCGCACACCGCCCCCGCCCTGCACGCGTCGGTCGGCGCGGCGTTCGATGGCGTGATCAACGTCGAGTACTTCCACGACCACGCCCGCATCGCGGGCGCGTTCTTCGACGGGGTTCCCGCCCTGCGCGGCGGAGAGCTGGTTCCCGACCGCTCCGCGCCCGGTCACGGCCTCACGCTGCGGGAGGCCGACGCGTCCCCGTACCGGGTGGACGCGTTCACCGCCGAGCTCGACCCGCAAGTGTTGCGCACCCGCAACGGGTCGGCTTCACGGTAGAAAGGACCCGTGAGCGACGACGAACCGATCGAGGCGGCCCTGCGCGCGGCGGACGTGCTGATGCGGGTGGCGGCCCGGTCGGTGATGGAGGTCGACCACATCGTCACCTCCCCCCAGCTGCGCATCCTGGTCCGCATCGCCACGCGCGGCCCCCAGAACCCCGGCGACATCGCCACCGAGCTCGGCGTCCACGCCTCCAACGCCACCCGCGCCGCCGAGAAGCTGGTCCGCGCGGGCCTCATCGAACGCCAGGAGAACCCCACGGACCGCCGCTACGTGCTCCTCACCCTCACCCCCGAAGGCGAACGCCTGGTCGAACGCGTCATCGGCCACCGCCGCGACGCGATCGCCGCCGTGCTGGAGGCGATGCCCGACGAGGACCGCGAGGCGGCCGCACGCGCCTTCGACGCCTTCGCCCGCGCGGCGGGGGTGGCGCCGTCGGAGGACGGGCGGTTCATGCTGGCGCTGCCCGACGCAAAGAGCTCCTGAGTTCTTCGACCGATTCCGGGCGGAACGGTCGAAGAACTCAGGAGCTCTGAGCGTGGGGCGCTTACTGCGCGAGGGTGAGGAGCAGGTCGTCTCCGGGGGCGGTGGGGACGAAGTCCGCCTCGATCTCGGCGCGGCCGAGCAGCTCGTTCATGCGGCGCTGGCGGTGCTTCGGGATGAGGGTGACGACCGTGCCCTGCTTGCCGGCGCGGCCGGTGCGGCCGGAGCGGTGCAGGTAGGTCTTGTACTCGTCCGGCGCGTCGGCCTGGATGACCAGGTCGATGTCGTCGACGTGGATGCCGCGGGCGGCGACGTCGGTCGCGACGAGCACGTTCACGCGGCCGCTGGTCAGCTTCTCCAGGTTGCGGGTGCGGCGCGACTGGTTGAGGTCGCCGTGGAGGCTGACGGCCGGGATGCCGGCGTCCTCCAGCTGGTCGGCCAGCATCTCGGCGAAGGCGCGGGTGCGGGCGAAGACGAGCGTCTTGCCCTCGCGGTCGGCCAGCTGCTCGATGATCGCGCCCTTGTCGCGGTGCTCGATCACGAGCACGCGGTGGTCGATCGTGGACGACGCCTGGTCCTCGCCGGCGACCTCGTGCACGGCCGGCTCGACGAGGAACTCGTCGACCAGCTGCGCGACGCCGGTGTCCAGCGTGGCGGAGAACAGGAGCTTCTGGCCGCCCTCGGAGGTGCGGCGCAGGATGCGCTGCACCGGCTCAAGGAATCCCAGGTCGCACATGTGGTCGGCCTCGTCGAGCACGGTGACGGCGACCTGGCTGAGGTCCAGCCGGCCCTGCTCCACGAGGTCCTCGATGCGGCCGGGGGTGCCGATCACGATGTCGACGCCCCGCTGCAGCGCGCCGACCTGGCGGCCCTGCGGGACGCCGCCGTAGATCTGCGTGGTGAACAGGCCAACGCTGCGCGCGATGGGCTGCACGGTGCGGTCGATCTGGAGGGCGAGCTCGCGCGTCGGGGCGAGGATGAGCGCGCGCGGCGCGCGGCCCAGCTGGCGCTTGCCGCCGGACTTGCCCTGCTCCGCCCACAGCTGCATGAGGCGCTCCACGAGCGGCGCGCCGAAGGCGATCGTCTTGCCGGAGCCCGTACGGCCGCGGCCCAGCACGTCCTTGCCCGCGAGCACGTCGGGGGCGGTGGCGGCCTGGATCGGGAACGGCTTCTCGGCGCCCAGCTCGGCGAGCGCGCGGACGATGTTGCCGCCGAGACCGAGGTCGGCGAAGGTCACGCCCTCGACGTCCTCCGCCTGGATGGCCTCCGCCTCCAGCCGCTCCAGCACGACGTCGTCCGCCGGGTCGAAGGCCGGCTTCTCGTCGCGCGACGGGTAGAAGGAGGAGTCGCGGCGCGGGCGGTCGGCGCGGTCGTCGAACGAACGACGGGGACGGTCGTCGAAGTCCCGACGCGGGCGCTCGACGGAGTCCCGACGCGGGCGGTCGGCACGGTCCTCGAACGAACGACGGGGACGGTCGGCGCGGTCGTCGAAGTCCCGACGCGGGCGGTCGACGGAGTCCCGACGCGGACGCTCGCCGCGGTCGTCGAACGAACGACGGGGACGCTCGTCGAAGTCACGACGCGGACGGTCCGCACGATCCTCGAACGAACGACGCGGACGGTCATCGGAATCGCGACGCGGACGGTCGGCACGGTCGTCGAACGACCGACGCGGACGGTCGTCGAAGTCCCGACGCGGACGCTCGGCACGGTCGTCGAACGAACGACCCGGACGCTCCGAACGGTCATCGAACGACCGACGCGGGCGGTCGTCGAACTCCCGACGCGGGCGCTCCGAACGCTCCTCGAACCGGCGCTGCGGACGGTCGTCGTACTCCCGACGGGGGCGATCCGACCGGTCCTCGAAGCGACGCGGACGCTCGTCGCGGTCGCGGCGCGGCGCCCGCTCCTCCCACACGCGCTCCGTGCGGCGGGCGTCCTTTCCGCGGGGCTCCCAGTTGGGTCGCTCTCCGCGGCCACGGCCGCCTGCTGCGCTGTCGTCGCGGGCGCCGTAGACGGCGCGCCCGCGGGCGGCGCGGTCCTCTGCGCTCCAGCGGGCCTTCTTGGGCGCGGCCGTCTCCTCGGCGCGGTAGCCGCGGTGCTTGGGGCTGCGCTGGCCGCCCTTCGGGGCGCCGCCGCGGGAGGGCTGCGATCGTCGGTCTTTGTTGTATCCGGGCATGGATGTGCTTCCTGGGTTGGTTTCGAGTGCGCGGCGGCACGCCGAAACGCACCGATTGATTCCCGGGCGAACTGTGTCCGGGGCCGTTCACGATTGATGTGATCCGCACCGCCGATCGGGTGCGGAACCGGCCCACTTGACTGACAAACCCATCCGCGCGGCAGGCGCGGTGTCAAGAGCCGACTTCCCAACACTACCGGATGGATGCTGAGAGCGGGCTGCCGATCTCCCTCGGCCTCCGCGGCGCACCGGGGTATACAGGGACGTATGAGCCCTGCATCCGCCGAACACGTGGACGCCGTCGTCGTCGGATCCGGCCCCAACGGGCTGTCCGCCGCCGTCACGCTCGCCCGCGCCGGCCTCTCGGTCCGGGTGTACGAGCGCAACGCGACGGTAGGCGGCGGCCTCCGCACGGAGGAGCTCACCCTCCCCGGCTTCCGGCACGACCTCTGCTCCGCGGTGCACCCGCTCGCCTTCGCCTCCGGCTTCTTCCGCCGCTTCGGCCTGAGCCGCCGGGTGCCGTTCGTGGTGCCGAGCGGCTCCTACGGGACGCCGCTCGACGGTGGCCGGGTCGCGATGGCTTACCTCGACCTCGAGCGCACGGTCGACGGTCTCGGCGTCGACGGTCCCGCCTGGCGCGCGCTGCTCGGGCCGCTGGTCGAGCACGCGGACGCCGTCGCGCAGTTCACGGGATCGGCGCTGCTGCAGATCCCGCGGCATCCCCTGGTCGCCGCCCGGTTCGGACTGACCGCGCTCGCGCAGGGCGGCCCGTGGTGGGGGCTCCCGTTCCGCACGGAGGCGCCCGGCGCGCTGATCGCGGGCGTGTTCGCGCACGCGACGCTTCCGCTGCCGAGCGTGGCGGGAGCGGCGGCGGGCCTGACGCTCGCGACGTATGCGCACGCGCGCGGCTGGCCGATCCCGGTCGGCGGCAGCCAGGCGATCGCGGACGCGATGGTCGCCGACCTGGTGGCGCACGGCGGCGAGGTCGTGACCGGGACGCCGGTCGAGTCGCTCGCCGAGCTCCCCGACTCGCGCATCGTCGTCTTCGACACGCACGTGGCGGACGCGGCGCGCCTGGCCGGCGACCGCCTCCCCGCAAGCTACCTGCGGCGCGTCGGCCGGTTCCGCGACGGCAACGGCGTCTTCAAGGCCGACTTCGCCCTCTCCGGCCCGGTGCCGTGGAGCAACCCGGAGCTGTTCGAGACCGCCACCGTCCACCTGGGCGGCAGTCGCCGCGAGATCGCCGCCGCCGAGAACGCGGTCGCGGCTGGGCGCGAGAGCGACCCGCCGTACGTGCTGGTGTCGCAGCCATCGCTGTTCGACTCCACGCGGGCGCCGGCGGGCCGGCACGTGCTGTGGACGTACACGCACGTCCCCGGCGGCTCGACCGAGGACCGCACCGAGGCGATCATCCGGCGCATCGAGCAGTTCGCGCCCGGGTTCCGCGACCTCATCCTCGGCACGTCGACGATGACGGCCGCGCAGATGGAGCAGCACAATCCGAACTACCACCGCGGCGACATCTCGGCGGGCGCGCCCGACTTCGGGCAGCTCGTGGCGCGTCCCGTGTTCTCCTCCGACCCGTGGCGGATGCCCGGCCGCGGGCTCTACCTCGCCTCCGCCTCGGCCGCCCCGGGCCCCGGGGTGCACGGGCTCGGCGGCTACTACGCGGCGCGCAGCGCGCTGCGCCACGAGTTCGGTTTCGCCAGGATGCCGGACCTCTCCCCCGCGCCGGAGCAGGTCGCCCCGACGCCCGCGTCGTCGCTCATCGCCGACTCCATCACACCGCCGACCCTCCGGGAGCACTGAATGTCCGTCAACGTCCGCCGCATGGCCTGCACGCCGGAGCAGGTGTTCGCCGTCCTCGCCGACCCGTGGGTGTACCCGACCTGGGTCGTCGGGGCGTCCCGCCTCCGCGCCGCCGACGACCGCTACCCGACCGCCGGGTCGCGTCTGCACCACTCGGTCGGCGTCTGGCCGCTCGTGCTCAACGACGAGACCAGGATCGACGAGTGGGATCCGCCGCGCCGGATGGTCCTCGAGGCGAAGACGCGCCCGTTCGGGACGGAACGCGTGATCATCGAGGCGCGCCCGCGCGGCGGCGGATGCGTGGTCAGGATGGAGGAGTTCCCGTCCTCCGGGCCGGTGGCGCTCATCCCGGAGCCGATCGCGGACGCCATCCTGCACATCCGCAACCGGGAGAGCCTGCGCCGCCTGGAGTGGGTGGCCCGAGGACGCGCCGCCTCCTGACGACGCGCCCTCGCGCGGAACCGGCCCGCTCGGTCGCTAGGCCGAGACCGCCTTCGCCTCGCCGTGGCGCGACGACTCCACCGTGATCTTGCGCGGCTTCGCCCGCTCGGCGATCGGGATCATCACGCTGAGCACGCCGTTGTCGTACGACGCGGTGATGCCGTCGGGATCGACGTCGTCGCCGATCGTGAACTGCCGCATGTACGCGCCGTACGGCCGCTCCTGCGCGAGCCAGCGGGCGCCGTCGCGGTCGGCGGCGCTGCGCACCGCGCGGATGGTGAGCAGGTGGCCGTCCACGTCGACGTCGACGGACGCCGGGTCGGCGCCGGGCAGGTCGGCGTTCAGGATGTAGCGGTCGCCCTCACGGAAGAGGTCGACCGGCATCATGCGCGGCTGGCGGCTGGTGTCGAAGACGCTCTGGGCGATCCGGTCCAACTGGGAGAAAGGATCGAACGACATGGCCATTGGATATACCCCTTTCTTCAATTGAGCTGGTGAGGGGCCGTTTCAGCCTCTCTTTCGATCATCGATTTTAGCACTCTCGCCTGGAGAGTGCCAAGGGTTCTCGCGGGCTGTCAACCCGGTTCCGTCTGCGCGGAGTCCGGCCTACCGTGACCCGTGTCATCGAGCAGAAGGGACCCACCGTGGCCACTAGCCAGACCAAGACCGCGAGCAAGAGCACCGCGAAGAAGACCGCGCCGAAGACCGCCGCCGTCCGCCGCACGAGCGCCGTCGGCGTCGCACCGACGCGGCGCGAGCACGCCGAGCACGGCTTCGTCGCCTCCGCCGAGCTGGCGCAGAACCTGCAGCGCGTCCACGTCGACCTGATCGAGCTGCACCTGCAGGGCAAGCAGGCGCATTGGAACGTCGTCGGCCGCAACTTCCGCGACCTTCACCTGCAGCTCGACGAGATCGTCGAGGCGGCGCGCGAGTTCAGCGACGACGTCGCCGAGCGCCTGCGCGCGCTGCACGCCACCCCCGACGGCCGCAGCGCGACGGTGGCGGAGCAGACGAGCCTGCCCGAGTTCCCGAACGGCGAGGTCGACACCGCCGAGACCGTCGACCTCATCACCGAACGGCTGGAGGCCGTCGTGCGCACGATGCGCGACGTGCACGACGACGTCGACGAGGAGGACCCGACCTCGGCCGACCTGCTGCACGCGATCATCGAGCGGCTCGAGCAGTTCGCCTGGATGGTCAGCGCGGAGAACCGGACGCCGAGCCGGGCCTGAGCCCGCACGGATGCGGCCGGCCCCGCGCGGCCGGCCGCATCCGCCGGCGCGAAACATGCCGGACACACGCGGCGGCTAGCATCGGCGCGTGCCGACCGTGATCCGCCGAGAAGCGCCCCGCCAGCCCGAGCTCGAGGAGCTGCTGCGGCTGAGCGACGAGTTCGCGTTCTCGCTCTATCCGGCGGAGAGCTGCTATCTGCTCGACGTCGCCGAGCTGGAGAAGCCGGGCGTCACGGTGTTCGCGGCGCGCGTGGACGGCCGCGCGCTCGGGATCGCCGCCCTGGTGCGGGCCGCGTCGGGCGAGGCCGAGCTGAAGCGCATGTTCGTGCACGAGGGCGCCCGTGGCCGCGGCCTGGCGCGGGCGCTGCTCGGCGCGGTCGAGGACGCGGCGGCCGCGGTCGGCGTGCCGGAGCTGCGGCTGGAGACCGGCCCGCTGCAGCACGCCGCGATCGCGCTGTACGAGCGCGCGGGCTACGTCCGCATCCCGAACTTCGGCCCGTACGCCGGCGACCCGTACTCGGTCTGCTACGCCAAGCGACTTCCGGCGGCCTGACGGCGGGCTCGCGCCCCGCGCTGCAGGGGGCCGGGCGGCGGGAGAGCGCGGCGCCCGAGCCGAGTCAGCTCCCGCGGATGCGGCGGGAGAGCTCGGCGGCCGCCGCGCGGACGCGGTCGGCCAGCGCATCCCACCCCTCGGGCGGGATGTTCTCCCGCGGGAAGGTGACCGCGATGCCCGCCGCAGGCCACCCCGCGTGGTCGCGCACCGAGACAGCGACGGACGCGAACCCCGGCGTCACGTCGCCGTCTTCCGTGGCGTAGCCTCGCTCGCGCGCCTCGGTGACCACGCGTCGGAGCTCCGGGTAGGAGTGCGGGCCGGAGCCGGTGCGGTCCTCGAAGGCGGCGGAGTCCGGGTACAGCGCGCGCAGCTGCTCGCGCGGCAGCGTCGCAAGCAGCGCGCGTCCGCTCGCGGTCAGGTGCGCCGGCAGCCGCACGCCGACGTCCGTCACCAGGCGCGGCCGGCGCGGCGCGCGCTCCTCCACGATGTAGACGACGTCGCGGCCGTGCAGCACCGCGACGTGCCCCGACTCCCCGATCGCATCCACCAGGGACGCGACGATGGGACGGCCGAGGCGGCTGAGCGGCTGCTGCCGGGAGAACCCGCTGGAGAGCTCGTAGGCCGCGACGCCGAGGCCGTACCGGCGCGCCTCCGGGAAGTGCAGCACATAGCCGTGCTCGGCCAGCACGGCGAGCAGGTGGTAGACCGTGGAGCGCGGCAGGTCGAGCGCGCCGGCGATCGCCGCCGCCGGCACGGGCCCGCGCTGCGCGCCGAGGAAGCCGAGGATGCGCAGCGTGTTCTCCGCCGCCGGGACCTTGCTCATCCCACCCTCCCCTCTGTCTGGGATACCGGACACCGAGCAGCCTAGCGCCGGTCCGCAGAGAGTCGCCCGGCGCGATGATCGGTGCATGCTCCAGACCCAGACCACCACCGTGACCGTCGGCGCCGGCCCGCTCGCCGTCGACGAGGTCGTCGCCGTCGCCCGGCACGCCGCGCACGTCGAGCTCGACCCGTCCGCGCTCGACGGCGTCGCCGCCTCGCGGGCCGTCGTCGAGGCCCTGGCCGACGACACCGAGCCGCACTACGGCATCTCCACCGGCTTCGGCGCGCTCGCCACCACGTTCATCCCCGGCGACCGCCGGGCGCAGCTGCAGGCGAGCCTGGTCCGCTCCCACGCCGCCGGCTCCGGCCCGGAGGTCGAGGAGGAGGTCGTGCGTGCGCTCATGCTGCTGCGCCTCTCCACCCTGATGACCGGTCGCACCGGAGCCCGGCCGCAGACCGTCGAGACCTACGCGGCGCTCCTCAACGCCGGCATCACGCCGGTCGTGCGCGAGTACGGCTCGCTCGGCTGCTCCGGCGACCTCGCGCCGCTCGCCCATTGCGCCCTCGCGGCGATGGGCGAGGGCCGCGTCCGCGTCGGCGGCGAGCTGCGCGACGCCGGCGACGCGCTGGCCGAGGCCGGCATCCGACCGGTCGTGCTGGCCGAGAAGGAGGGCCTCGCGCTCATCAACGGCACCGACGGGATGCTCGGGATGCTCGCCCTCGCCATCCACGACCTCCACGGGCTGCTCACCGACGCCGACATCGCCGCCGCGATGAGTGTGGAGGCCCTGCTCGGCACCGACGCCGTGTTCGCGGACGACCTGCAGCGGCTGCGGCCGCAGGCCGGGCAGTCCGTGTCTGCCGCGAACCTGCGGTCGATGCTCGCCGGATCGCCGATCGTCGCCAGCCACAAGGGACCGGAGTGCACGCGCGTCCAGGACGCGTACTCGCTCCGCTGCTCGCCGCAGGTGCACGGCGCCGCGCGCGACACCCTCGCGCATGCCGAGCTGGTCGCGGGACGCGAGCTCGCCTCCGCGGTCGACAACCCGGTCCTCACGCTCGACGGGCGGGTGGAGTCGAACGGCAACTTCCACGGCGCGCCCGTCGCGTACGTGCTCGACTTCCTCGCCATCGCGGTGGCCGACGTCGCCAGCATGTCGGAACGGCGCACCGACCGGTTCCTCGACCCGGCGCGCAACCAGGGGCTGCCGCCGTTCCTCGCGCACGAGGTCGGGGTCGACTCCGGGCTGATGATCGCCCAGTACACGGCGGCCGGCATCGTCTCGGAGCTGAAGCGGCTGGCCGCGCCGGCGTCGGTGGACAGCATCCCGTCGTCGGCCATGCAGGAGGACCACGTGTCGATGGGCTGGGCGGCCGCCCGCAAGCTGCGCCGCGCGATCGACGGACTCGCCCGCGTGATCGCGATCGAGGTGATGACCGCCGCCCGCGCCGCCGACCTGCGCGCCCCGCTGCTCCCGGGCCCGCGCACCGGCGCCGTCATCGCCGCGTTGCGCACCGCCGTCCCCGGCCCCGGACCCGACCGCCACCTCTCCCCCGAGATCGAGGCCGCGCACGCCCTGGTCGCCTCCGGCGCCCTCCGCGCCGCCGCCGACCTCCCCCACCCCTGACCCCAGCCCTCGGCTCCGGAGCTGTCGGCGTCGAACGAAAGGACACGAGAACGATGGATGGAGCACGACCGGTGCGCGCGCCGCGCGGCACGGAGCTCAGCGCCAAGAGCTGGCAGACCGAGGCTCCGCTGCGGATGCTGATGAACAACCTCGACCCCGAGGTCGCCGAGCGGCCCGACGACCTCGTCGTGTACGGCGGGACCGGGCGCGCGGCGCGGAGCTGGCAGGCGTTCGACGCGATCGTGGCCACCCTCCGCGACCTGGAGCCGGACGAGACCCTGCTCGTGCAGTCGGGCAAGCCCGTCGGCGTCTTCCGCACGCACGAGTGGGCGCCGCGCGTGCTCATCGCCAACTCCAACCTCGTCGGCGACTGGGCGACGTGGCCCGAGTTCCGCCGGCTCGAAGCGCTCGGGCTGACTATGTACGGCCAGATGACCGCCGGCTCGTGGATCTACATCGGCTCGCAGGGCATCCTGCAGGGCACCTACGAGACGTTCGGCGCGGTCGCCCGCAAGAGGTTCGGCGGCTCGCTCGCCGGCACGCTCACCCTGACCGGCGGCTGCGGCGGGATGGGCGGCGCGCAGCCGCTCGCGGTGACGATGAACGGCGGCACCGTGCTGATCGTGGACGTCGACCGCTCCCGGCTGCAGCGCCGCGTCGACCACGGTTACCTCGACGTGCTCGCCGACGGCCTCGACGACGCCGTCGCTCGCGCCCTCGCCGCGAAGGATGGGGGCGAAGCGCTCTCGGTCGGCGTGGTCGGCAACGCCGCGGAGGTGTTCCCGGAGCTCCTGCGCCGCGGCATCCCGATCGACATCGTGACCGACCAGACCAGCGCGCACGACCCGCTCTCCTACCTGCCCGTCGGCTACACCGTCGACGAGTGGCGCGAGCGGGCCGCGGCCGATCCCGAGCGCTTCACCGACGACGCCCGCCGCTCGATGGCGGCGCAGGTGGAGGCGATGGTCGGGTTCCAGGACGCCGGGGCCGAGGTCTTCGACTACGGCAACTCGATCCGCACCGAGGCGCAGCTCGGCGGCTACGACCGCGCCTTCGCGTTCCCCGGCTTCGTGCCGGCCTACATCCGTCCGCTGTTCGCGGAGGGCAAGGGGCCGTTCCGCTGGGCGGCGCTCTCCGGCGACCCGGCCGACATCGCGGCGACCGATCGCGCCGTGCTGGAGCTGTTCCCGGAGGACGAGCACCTGCGCCGCTGGATCACGCAGGCCGGAGAGAAGGTGCACTTCGAGGGCCTTCCCGCGCGCATCTGCTGGCTCGGCTACAAGGAGCGGCACCTCGCCGGTCTGCGGTTCAACGAGATGGTGACCTCCGGCGAGCTGTCGGCCCCGGTCGTGATCGGGCGCGACCACCTCGACTCGGGCTCGGTCGCGTCGCCGTACCGCGAGACGGAGGCGATGGCCGACGGGTCGGACGCGATCGCGGACTGGCCGCTGCTCAACGCGCTGCTCAACACGGCGTCCGGCGCCACCTGGGTCTCGCTGCACCACGGCGGCGGCGTCGGGATCGGGCGCAGCATCCACGCCGGGCAGGTGGTCGTCGCGGACGGGACGCCGCTCGCGGCCGAGAAGATCGAGCGGGTGCTGGTGAACGACCCCGGCACGGGCGTGATGCGCCACGTCGACGCCGGCTACGACCGCGCGGTGGAGGTCGCGGAGCAGCGCGGGCTGCGCATCCCGATGCGCGAGCAGGGCGGCCGCCGACCGTGAGCGCGCTGCTGGTCACGGGCATCGGCGAGCTGGTCACGTTCGACCCGGCGCACCCGGGGCCTGACGGGATCCTGCACGACGCCGCGCTGCTCGCGGTGGACGGCCGCGTGACCTGGACGGGACCGGCCTCCTCCGCGCCGCGCGAGGACGCGGACGAGGTCGTCGAGGTCGACGGCGCGGCCGTGATCCCCGGCTTCGTGGACGCGCACACGCACCTCGTCTTCGGCGGCGACCGGGCCGACGAGTTCGCGGCCCGCATGGCCGGGCGGCCGTATACGGCGGGCGGCATACGGTCGACCGTCGCGGCGACGCGGGCGGCGACGGACGACGAATTGCGGCGACGGCTCGCCCGATTCGTGGCCGAACTGCAGGCTCAGGGCACCACGACGTTCGAGGTGAAGAGCGGCTACGGGCTGACGGTCGAGGACGAGGAGCGGCTGCTGCGCCTGGCGCGGGAGGTGACCGAGGAGACGACATTCCTCGGGGCGCATGTGGTTCCTCCGGAGTTCGCGGGCGACGCCGAGGCGTACGTCGACCTGGTGGTGGGGCCCATGCTCGACGCGTGCGCCCCGTACGCACGCTGGATCGACGTGTTCTGCGAGACCGGGGCCTTCACGGTCGAGCAGTCCCGTCGCATCCTGAGCGCGGGAGCCGCTCGCGGCCTCGGCGTTCGCGTGCACGCGTCGCAGCTCGGCCCCGGCGAGGGCGTGGCCCTGGCGGTCGAGCTGGACGCCGCGAGCGTCGACCACTGCACCTACCTGACCGACGACGACGTCGAGCGGCTCGCCGCCTCGAACACGGTGGCCGGCCTCCTGCCGGGCGTGGAGTTCTCCACGCGGCACCCGTACCCGTCCGGCCGCCGGCTGCTGGATGCCGGCGTGACCATCGCGCTCGCCAGCGATTGCAACCCCGGGTCGTCGTTCACGTCCTCGATGCCGTTCTGCATCGCGCTGGCGGTGCGCGAGATGGGGCTGACGCCGACGGAGGCGCTGCGGGCCGCGACGCTGGGGGGCGCCGCGGCGCTCCGGCGCGACGACGTCGGCCACCTCCGCCCCGGCGCCCGGGCCGACCTCGCGATCCTCGACGCCCCCAGCCACCTCCACCTCGCCTACCGCCCCGGCGTCCCCCTCGTCACCCGCACCTTCCACTCCCGCGCCTGACCCACCCCACCATCGCTTCCTCACTTAATCCGCGATTCGAGCATCGAGACGCGGATTAAGTGAGGAAGCGATAGTGGGGTGGGGTCAGCGCAGGGCGAGGCCGGCGGCGGACTCGAGGACGAGGAGGGCGGCGAGGCGGACGGTGCGCTGGTCGGGGGTGTCGGCGGTGGCGTCGACCTCGGCGATGTCGATCGAACGCACCAGCGGGGACGCGGCGGCGAGGCGCGCGAAGCGGCGCAGCTCCCATGCGGCCAGGCCGCCGGGCACCGACGCAGGGCAGCCGGGGGCGACCGAGCGGTCGCACACGTCGACGTCGAGGTCGACGTGCACCGGGCCGCCGCCCGCCCCCGCGATCTCAAGCGCCTCCGCCATCACGTCGTCGATCGGACGGGCGTGAAGCTCGTCGCGCGTCACGACCGTGATGCCGTGATCCGCGGCGCGGCGGGCGTACGCGGCCGAGTTGGCGAAGTCGGCGATGCCGATCTGCACCACCCTCCTCCCGTCGAGTCCGGCCTCCAGGAGTTCGCGCACCGGCGAGCCGTTCGAGCGGCCGTCGCGGAGGTCGTGGTGCGCGTCGAGCGTGATCAGCCCCGCCTGCGGCAGCGCCGCTCCCGCCGCTCCCAGCGCGGCAGGAACGGTGAGGCTGTTGTCGCCGCCGACCGCGACCGTGAGACGCGAGGCGGCGACGGCCGCGGCGACGGCGGCGCGCGCCCGCTCCCGGCCCTCCGGACCGTCTGGCGACTCCACGTCGCCCGCGTCGGCGAAGCGCAGCGACTCCACGTCCAGCCCGGGAGCGAACGTGGAGTACCGCCGCAGTGCGTGGCGCACCGCCGCCGGCGTCGCGTCCGCACCGGTGGGCGACAGTGAGGTCCGATGCGTCGGGATCCCGAGCAGTGCGAGGTCCGCGCCCTCCGGCCCGAGGGGCGGCCAGCCCCCGGCGCGCGGCCACAGCGGGTCGACGGACAGCACCTGCTCGCTCATACCCGCGACCCTAGCCGCGCGGGTCGCTGCGGCGGACCGGTGCGAGCCGGTCCGCCGTCTGGGATCCCGGACGTCAGACCTGCGAGCCTCCCGCCGGCCGCGGGAACAGCGGCGGCTCGGGCGTCGCAGTGTTGGCGACCGCCCCGACCTCTTCCGGCACGTCGTCCTCCGCGTGCGCCGCGGGAGCGGGCGTCCCGCCCTGCGGTCCGTCGCCGTCCCCGTCGCCGCCCGGTCCCCGGCCGCCGGGGCCGTCCCCGTCGCCGCCGGCCCGCGCCGCCTTCTTCGCCGTCCTGCGCTCGCGGCGTCCGATGACCAGGTTGTACAGCGTCGGCAGCACCACCAGGGTCAACACCGTCGAGGAGATCAGACCGCCGATCACGACGATGGCGAGGGGCTGGGAGATGAAACCACCATGGCCGGTCAACCCGATCGCCATCGGCGTCAGGGCCGCGATCGTGGCAAGGGCCGTCATCAGGATCGGCCGGAGTCGCCGGGACGCGCCGTGCGCCACCGCGTCCGCCACGCTAAGCCCGCGACGCCGGTACTGGTTGACCAGGTCGATGAGCACGATGGCGTTCGTGACCACGATGCCGACGAGCATCAGCAGGCCGATCATCGAGGCGACGCCCAGCGGGATGCCGGAGGCGATCTGCAGCAGGATCGCACCGGTCGCCGCGAAGGGCACGGACACCAGCAGCAGGATGGGCTGCAGCAGCGAGCGGAACGTCGCCACCATCACGATGTAGACGATGAGGATGGCCGCGAGCAGCGCGATCAGCAGCTGGCTGAACGCGTCCGACTGGCTGGCCGTGACCCCGCCGACCTTCGCGGTCGCTCCACTGGGCAGGTCGGCCGCCTTGAGGCTCGCCGCGACGTCCGCGTTCGCCGTCGTCAGGTTGTCGGTCGCCGGGGTCGCGGTCACGCTCGCCGTGCGCAGACCACGCTCGGTGGTGACCGTCGACGGCCCCTTCACCTCCTGCACCGAGGCGAGCGTGTCGAGCGGCACGACACCGCGGGCGGTGGGGATGCCCAGCTGCGAGAGCCCCTCGACGGTGGTCGGGGGGTTCTCCGACTGGAGGTAGATCTTCAGCGTCGTGTTGTCGATCGCCACCGAGCCGGCCTGGGTCGGCTGCATGGCCTGCGAGACGAGCGTGCCGACGGCGACCTCGCTGAGTCCGGCCGCGGCGGCCTTCTCGCGGTCGACCTCCACCGCGACGTACGGCAGTGAGGCGCTGAGGTTGTCGGTGACCTGCTTGAGCGACGACTTCTTCTGCAGCTGCGCCACGACCGCGTCGGTCGCCTTCTGCAGGTCGGCGTCGTTGCTGGCCGTCACATCCACCTGGATGTCGGTCGAGCCGCCGAACCCGGACGACGCCGACAGGGTGATCTCGCCCTGGCCCTTGATCGCGGCCAGCTCGTCCTGGATGGTGTTCTGCAACTTCTCCTGGTCGGCGTTCTGGTCGGTCGTGATGGAGAAGGTGGTGCCACCGCCGCCGCCGGTGAACGCGTCGCGCAGCGACGAGCCGCTGGAGCCGATGGAGACCTGCACGGTCTTCACGCCGTCCGTGTCGAGCAGCTTCTTCTCGACCACCTTCGCCGCGTCGTCCTTGGCCTGGAGGCTCGCCCCCGGCTCGAGCGTCTGCGTCACCGTCAGGGAGTTCTGCCCGCTGGAGCCGAGGAAGTTGGTCTTCACGAACGGCAGCGCCGCGAACGTCAGCACGAGCACGAAGACCGCCGCGAGGATGGTCAGCCAGGAGTGCCGGAGGGTCCAGCGGATGATCGGCAGGTAGCCCTTCTGCAGCCGCGACGGGTGCTCCAGCTCGTCGACGCCGGAGGCGGTCGCCTCGTCGACCGAGAGCTGCGACGCCTCGACCTGCTCTCCGCCCTCGTGCTTGTGGGCCTTCGGCGCGCGGAGGAACCAGTACGCCAGCACCGGCACGATCGTCAACGCGACGAGCAGCGACGACAGCAGGGCGATCGTCACGGTGAGTGCGAACGGCCGGAACAGCTCGCCGGTGACGTCCCCGACGAACGCCAGCGGGAGGAAGACGGCGACGGTCGTGATGGTGGACGCGGTGATCGCGCCCGCCACCTCGCGCACCGCGCGCACGATCGTCACCGCGCGGTCGGCTCCCGGCACGAGCTGCCGTTTGATGTTCTCGATGACCACGATGGAGTCGTCGACGACGCGGCCGATCGCGATGGTCAGCGCGCCGAGCGTGATGATGTTCAGCGTGTAGCCGGTCGCCCACATCACGATGAAGGTGATGAGCACGCTGGTCGGGATGGAGATGGCCGTCACGAGCGTGGAGCGGATCGACAGCAGGAACACCAGGATGACGATGACCGCCATCACGAGGCCCAGCAGGCCCTCCTCGGCGAGCGAGTTGATCGACTGCGTGATGAACGGCGCCTGGTCGAAGACGACGGTGATCTTCACGCCGGAGCCGAGCTTCTTCTCCAGGTCCGGGACGAGGCCGGTCACCGCGTGCGAGACGGCGACGGTGTTGGCCGAGGGCAGCTTGGTGACGGCGACGGTCAGCGCCGGCTTGCCGTCGACGCGGGAGAGCGAGGTGATCGGGTCGTCGGTCTCGGCGACGGTCGCGACGGCGCCGATGGTGGTCGGGGACGCGGGCACGGTGGCCGCGAGGGCGGCGGACCCGGCGCCGGCGGTGCCTGCTGCGGAGCCCCCGGTGGCCGCACCGCCCGCGGCAGAGCCGCCGGCCGCCGAGCCTCCCGCCGCCGCGCCGCCGGCCGAACCGGAACCTCCGGCCGGCGAGCCTCCGGCCGCGCCGGAACCACCGCCCGCTGCCCCGCCGGTCCCGATCAGCGGCAGCGCGGCGATGTCCTCCACCGACCCGAGCTGCTTGCCCGACTGGATGGACAGCGTCGAGCCGTTCTGGGTGATGTCGCCGCCCGGGATGAGCACGCCGTTCTGCTGCAGCGCGTCCTTGATCGCGGACGACGAGAGGCCCGCCGCCGCCAGCTTCGCCGGGTCCGGCGTGATCGTGATGCGGAGACCCACCTCGCCGACGAGCTGGGCGTCGTTCACGCCCGTGACGTTCTTGATGTCCGGCAGCATCAGCTTGGTGATGTCGTCGCCGAGCGCACGCTGGTCGGCGCCGCCGGTGACGGCGAGCTGGATGACGGGCAGGTCGTCGATGCTCCCGGACAGCACCTGCGGCTCGACGCCGGAGGGCAGGGTCGACTTGATGCGGTTGATCGCCTGGTCGATCTTCTGCTCCGCGGTGGCCAGATCCGTGCCGTAGGTGAACTTCGCGGTGATGATCGACTGGTTGGTGCTGCTGACCGCGGAGGTGCTGTCGAGGTCGGGCACGCCCTGGATCGCCGCCTCGACCGGCGTGCTCACGTCGTGGTTCACGACCTCCGGAGACGCGCCGGGGTAGCTGGAGAGCACGACCAGCTGCGGGAAGGAGATCGACGGTGCGAGCTCCTGCTTCAGGTTGGTGAGCGCGAGGCCGCCGAAGAACGCGGCGACGATCGTGACGAGCGCGATCAGGGCGCGGTTCTTCATGCTGAGGACGGCGAGGTTGTGCACGGGATTTCCCCTCGAGGGCGGGTTGCAGGGCGCGCGGCGACGGTGACGCACCGAAAGTATGTCAGGGCGTCATGGGCGGTTTCTTCATGCCGTGGTACGACTTCCGCGTACTCCCCCGGGAGTCCCCGGTCTCACACGACGCTGGGCAGAGCCCCCGCGTCGAAGTAGGGCGCCGGCTCGTTCGCCGCCACCGCCCAGGCCCGTTCGAGGGCCGAGAAGGCGCGCTCGTACTCCTCCGGCGTGTAGGTGATCGGGATGCGGAGGAAGCGCTCGAAGGCGCCGTCGATCCCGAACCGCGGACCGGCCGCGATGAGCAGGCCGTGGCTCCGCGCCGCGAGGGCGAGGGCGGAGCTGACCGGCGCGCCGAGTCCGACCCACGCCGTCAGGCCGCCGTGCTGCAGCGGGACAGACCACTCCGGGAACCTCTCGGCGACCAGCGTCCGCACCGTCTCCCGGCCGAGGCGCAGCTGCTCGCGACGCTCCTCGACGATCGTCTCCAGCTGCGGCATGAGGTGCGCGACCACCAGCTGCTCGAGGATCGGGGTGCCGAGGTCGGTCGAGGGCTTCGCACCGATCAGGCGCTGGATGTGCGGCCGCTCCGCCCGGATCCAGCCGATGCGCAGCCCGCCCCAGAGCGTCTTGCTCGCGGACCCGATCATGATGATCTGCGCGCCGGTCGCGTCGGTGTCGGCGTAGCACGGAAGCGGCAGGTACTCGCCCGGACGGTCGATGTCGAGCTCGGCGCAGGTCTCGTCCGCGACGAGGATCGTGCCGTGCGCCGCGGCGGCGGCGAGCACGCGCCGGCGCGTCGACGGCGACATCGAGGCGCCGGTGGGGTTGTGGAAGTCGGGCAGCACGTACGCGAGCGCCGGGTTGGCGCGGCGGAAGGTCTGCTCGATCGCGTCCGCGTCCCAACCGTCCGGGGCGTCGTCGCCGAGGGCGTGCGGTCCGTCCTCCTGCGCGGTGACCGTGATCGGCACCAGCCGGGCTCCGGCCAGGCGCATCGCCTCGATGGCGTGCGGATAGGTGGGCACCTCGATCGCCACCCGGTCGCCGCGGCCGAGGAACGTGCGCGCGATGAGCGCGATCGCCTGCTGCGCGCCGACCGTCACCAGGATCTGTTCGGCCGACGTCGGCAGGCCGCGCCGCGTGTACCGGGCGGCGATCTCCTCGCGCAGGTGCGGGAGGCCGACCGGGTCGTAGCCGGGGTCGGGGAGGAAGCGCGGGAGCTCCTCCGCGGCGGCGCGCGCGGCGGCGGGGAGCGTGGACGCCGCGGGCAGCGAGGCCTTGGTGAAGTCGAGCATCCCCTCGCCACCGACGGCGGGCAGCGGGAGGGTGCGCCCGGGCAGCCGGGTGACGCTGCCGGAGCCGCGGACGCTGTCGATGAAGCCGGCCTCGCGCAGCTGGCGGTAGGCGGCGGCGACCGTGGTGCGGCTCAGCTCCAGGCGGCCGGCGAGGTCGCGCTCGGCGGGGAGCCGGGTGCCGATCGGGACACGCCCGTCGAGCACGAGCAACCGGATGCGGTCGGCGAGCGCCTGGTACCCGGCCGCCGAGGTGCGCCACGAGCCGAGGAGCTGTTCGAGTGAGCGGGCGGTGAGCTGAGCATCCGACATGCAGGCCACTTTAGGCGAATTGGCATCTTGCCGCCAGTCCAATCGCTGCGATTGGATTGCAGCCATGACCACCCGACTCCTCCTCACCCGCCGCATCGTGCAGTTGCTGATCGGACTGTTCCTCTACGGAATCGCGATCTCGCTCATGGTCCGCGCCGGCATCGGACTGTCGCCGTGGGACGTGCTGGCGCAGGGCGTCTCGCTCAAGACCGGCATCCCGTTCGGGTTCGTCACCAACCTGATCGGGCTCGTGGTGCTGGCGTTCTGGATCCCGCTGCGTCAGAAGCCCGGGCTCGGCACCATCCTCAACGTGCTACTGGTCGGGCCGAGCGCCCAGCTCGGACTCGACCTGCTGCCGCAGCAGACGGAGCTCTGGGCGCAGGTGCTGTTCTTCGCGGCCGGCCTCGTGCTGCTCGCGGTGGCGACCGGCCTCTACATCGGCCCGCGCCTCGGCCCCGGCCCGCGCGACGGCCTGATGACGGGGCTGCACGCCCGCACGGGCCGGCCGATCTGGATGGTGCGCACCGCCATCGAGGTGACCGTGCTCATCATCGGGTGGGTGCTCGGCGGCAACGTCGGCGTCGGGACGCTCGCGTTCGCGCTGCTCGTCGGCCCGCTGTGCAGCCTCACCCTCCCCTTCTTCGCGATCCGCCTGCCGCAGGACGCTGCAACGGCTGCGGCGGAGCTGGAGAGCGAGCTCGAGGGAACGGCCGAGCAGTCGGCCGGCCTCGAGGACGAGCAGGATGCCGCGCGTTTCGACGTGCGCGACGGCATCCTGCTCGAGTCCGACCGCGCGTCGCACGACCGCCTTGCCCGCAAGGACTCCCCCTTCGTGCGCGCCCCGCAGCCCGACCGCGCCCCCACCGAGTCGCGCGACGCCTCGTCCCGGCCGTCCCGGGCCATCGCCGCCCACTGGCTCGACGACCGCATCACCCGCCGCCCCCGCCACTCCTGATCCCACCCACCACCGAGTCCGCGAAGACTTTACGTTTTTCGCTCGAAAGCGTGCAGTCTTCGCGGACTCGGTGGTGGCGGGGCTAGTCGAGGTGGGCGGCGTAGGCGCGGAGGGCGTCGCGGACGAAGGCGGCGCCCTCGGTGCCGCCGTAGTGGGCGGCGAAGCGCTCGTCGGCGACGTACATGTCGCCGAGACCCGTCAGGTACGCGGCGAGCGGCGCACCCGTGCCGTAACCCGGGGTGCCGGGGATGCCGGACAGCCAGTCGGCATGCCGCGCGGCGAGCGCTTGGGCCTCGTCGGAGTCGGGAGCGATCCCCGCCTCGGCCGCCGCCCGCCAGTCCGCGGACAGCCGCTCCTGCCGCGCCTGCCACTCGGCCCGCTCCTCCGGGGTCTTGCTGCGCCACCAGCGGTCGGACGCCGCGTAGGCGTCCTTCCCCCAGCGCTGCTCCACCTCTTCCTTGTACTGCGTGTGATCGAACCCGTCGAACATCTGCTCTGCCACGAGTTCCTCTCCTTCCTCCACGGCGTGGATCGTCGACTCGACCGACGCGATCTGCCGCGCCAGCCGTTCCCGCTCCGCGCGCAGCCACTGGAGGTGGTCGCGCAGCGCGGGCACCGCATCCGTGCGGTCGTCGAGCACGCGGCCGACGGCGTCGAGGCCGAGACCGAGCTCGCGGAGCAGCAGGATGCGCTGCAGCCGCACGAGGGAGTCGCGGTCGTAGTACCGGTAGCCGTTGCCGCCGACGCGACTCGGCTTCAGCAGCCCGATGGCGTCGTAGTGGCGCAGCGTTCGGCTGGTGGTGCCGGCGATCCGCGCGATGTCCTGGATGGACCAGTCCATGTCGTCCTCCTTCCTGCGGTGCGTCATCCACGCTAAGAGTTGACGTTACGTCAAGGTCAAGCGTCCGGCTACAGTGACCTCGTGACCAGCATCCGCTCCACCGCCCGCGTGGCCCCCGGGATCCTCTTCGTCGAGGGGCCGCTGTCGAACTGGACCGTCTTCCACGGCGACGGGGCCGTGGAGCTCGTGACTGCGGCTACCCCGCCGACCGGCCGCTGGTCGAGGAGTCCATCCGGATCGCGGGCGCCGATCCCGCCGACCTGCGCCGCATCCTGATCACGCACGGCCACGCCGACCACCTGGGGGCGAGCGCCCGGTTCGCCGCCGAGCGCGGGGTCGTCGTGGCCGCCGTGCCCGCCGAGTTGCCGAACGTGCGCCGCGACATCACCGAGCAGGTGACCGTGCGCGATCTGCTGCCGGTGGTCTTCGCACGCGGCACGGTGCGCTGGGCGGTCGCGGCGATCCGGGCCGGCGGCAAGGCCGATGTGGGCGTCCGGGAGGCGGTCCCCCTCGACGGCGACGAGGTGCGGCTGAGCACCGGCCACACCCTCCGGATCATGCCCGCACCCGGCCACACCAGCGGCAGCGTGTGCTTCCTGGAGCCGGAGTCGCGCGCGCTGCTCACCGGCGACGCTATCGTGAGCGGCCATCCCCTGCTGCGGGAGACCGGCGAGCTGCAGCAGCTGCCCGCGTTCTTCCAGCACGACGCGGACGAGGCGGCCCGCAGCGCCCGCCGCCTCGTGCTGTGCGACGCGGACCTCATCCTTCCCGGACACGGACCGCTGGTGGCGTTCCCGGCGAGCGCCCGGCCCTGACGGCGGCGTCGAGGTCGCGCCCCGCGGCCTCAGGGCGACCACCGCCTCCTCGCCGACGGCACAGCCGCGGGGAACCGGGCGCGGGTCGCCCGTCACGCCGCGAAGGCGCGCGCCGCGAGCTGATCGGCCGGGCGCCTCAGCGCTTCGCCCGCGCGGGCACCTTCTTCTGCGCAGCCGGCCCGGCGACCGCCTCCTGCGGCTCCGGCTCGGGGATCGTGCCCGCGATGTTCTCCGCGGTCTCCTGCGGCCGGTCGATCGTGATCGGCACCGGGTGGATGTGGACGCGCGTGTGCGCCCGCGACGCCGGCACCAGCGGCCGACGCGCGATGGGGCGCACCGGCTCGCCTCGACGGTCCTGGCCGGGCAGCGGACGCGACCGGCGGCCGTAGATGAGCGACGAGGAGTCGAGCAGCCACGGCACGAGCGCGACCGTGACGCCGTGGCACAGCATGAGCTGCTTGCTGATCCGGCGGGCGCGGTGGTTGTGCAGCAGCGCCTCCCACCAGTGGCCGACGATGTACTGCGGCAGGTACACGGTCACGACCTCGGAGCCGTGCTCCTCGCGCCGGTGCTTGAGGTACTTCACCAGCGGGATGCCGAACTCGCGGTACGGCGACTCGATGATCGTCAGCGGGACGTGGATGTTCTGCTCCACCCACTGCCGCTGCAGCTTCTGCGTCGCCTCCTCGTCGATCGAGACGTGCACGGCCTCGATCGAGTCGTGCCGCGCCGCGATCGCGTAGTCGAGCGCCTTCAGCGCCGGCTTCTGCATCTTGCCGACCAGGACGATGGCGTGGTCGCCGACGGCGCCGAAGGTGGTGACCGGGTCGACCTCGATCTCCTTCTCGACGTCCCGGTAGTAGCGGTTCACGCCGAGCATGAGGAACCACAGGATCGGCATGAAGATGAAGACCAAGTACGCGCCATGCGTGAACTTGGTGATCGTGACGACGATGAGCACGATGGCCGTCAGGCACGCGCCGAACGCGTTGATGCACAGCGACCGGACGATGCCGGTGCGCTCCCGGCCGGTCTGCCCGCCGGAGCGCAGCAGCGTGATCCAGTGCTTCACCATCCCGGACTGGCCGAGCGTGAACGAGACGAAGACGCCGATGATGTACAGCTGGATGAGCTGGGTGAGGTTGGCCTGGTAGACCACCAGCAGCACGGTGGCCGCGAGGGCCAGGATGATCATGCCGTTCGAGTACACCAGGCGGTCGCCGCGCGTGTTGAGCGCCTTCGGAGCGTACGAGTCGCGGGCGAGCACCGAGCCGAGCAGCGGGAAGCCGTTGAAGGCGGTGTTCGCCGCCAACAGCAGGACGACGGCCGTCGCGGCCTGCACGAGGAAGAAGAAGAACGAGTTGTTGCCGAAGGTGGCGGCGGCGATCTGGGCGATGAGGCTGCGCTGCGGCGACGTCGCGCACTGCGCCCAGCCCTGCAGGTCGCACGGGTTCTCGGCGTAGTGGACGCCGCTGATCAGCGCCGTCGCGGTGAGGCCGGCGAACAGCGTGATGGCGATGCCGCCCATGAGGCCCAGGGTGATGCGGGCGTTGCGGATCTTCGGCGTGCGGAAGGCGGGCACGCCGTTGGCGACCGCCTCCACGCCGGTCAGGGCGGAACAGCCGCTGGAGAACGCGCGAAGCAGCAGGAGCACGACGGCCGCTTGCGTCAGGGAGTCGGCGTGCACCTGGTAGCCGGCGGACTCGGCGACGGGCGCGTTCCCGAACGCCGTCCGCACCAGGGCCGTGACGATCATCAGGCCGATGCTGCCGATGAAGATGTAGGTCGGAAGGGCGAACGCCTTCGACGACTCGCGCACGCCGCGCAGGTTGACCGCGGCGATGATGACGACGCACAGGATGGCGAGCTCCACCCGCCACGGGGCGAGGAAGGGCAGCGCAGAGATGACGTTGTCGACGCCGGAGGCGACCGACACCGCCACGGTGAGCACGTAGTCCACCAGCAGCGCCGAGGCGACGACGAGGCCGGCCTTCTCGCCGAGGTTCTTGTGCGCGACCTCGTAGTCGCCGCCACCGGACGGGTACGCCTTCACCAGCTGCCGGTAGCTGAGCACGACCGTCACGAGCAGGATCACGACCGCCGCGGCGACCCACGGGGCGAAGCTGAGGAACGCCAGGCCGCCGAGCAGCAGGATCATCAGCAGTTCCTGCGGGGCGTAGGCGACGCTCGAGAGGGCGTCCGAGGCGAAGATGGGTAGGGCGAGGTGCTTCGGGAGCAGCTGTCCTTCGAGCTTTTCGCTCGGAAGCGGGTCGCCGATCAACCAGCGCTTCGGGGATCTCCCCTCATTTGTCACGAGGTGCGAGCATACTCGCTGGCAATGCACTGTCAAGTCGGCGCGTCGCGCCGTCGGATTCCCGTGGATCTGCAAAGACTGGGGGCAGTTCCGGCGCCATCGCCTCCGCCGCGGATTCACGCGGACGCGCCGCCAGGAGCGGCCTCACTGGGAGTGAGATGAGCATTCGCTGACTCTTTTCCGAAGGTATCGCGGCGCCGTCAGCGGCGGCCGAGAGCCTCGACCACCGCGCGGCGCACACGGTCCAGTTCCGTCTTCAGCAGGGGCACCACCGACTCGGGGAGAGTGCCGCGGGCGGCCTCGGAGCGCAGGTCGGTGCGGAGCTGCTGGCGGAACTCGTTGAGCGCGGCCTCGGCCTCGCGCACCGCCGCAGCACCGGCCGCGCGGACGTCCCGGGCAGCCTCCCTGGCCTGCTGCCGAGGGTCGACCCGGGTGGCCTCGCGCTTGGCCTGCCGAGCGGCCGACGCGAGCTCCGCCCGCAGCGTGCGCATGGCGTCGTCGACGCCGGCCCTGACCTCGTCGGCGAGGCGGCGCACCGAGTCGGTGACCTCCTCCTCGATCGCGTCGAGCTCGGGTCGGCGGGACTCCAACTCGGCCCGGCCGGCATCCGTGATGGCGTACACCGTCTTGCGGCCCTCGGCCGTCTTGGTCACCAGCCCCTCCTCCTCCAGCTTCGCCAGCCGGGGGTAGATGGTGCCGGCGCTCGGGCTGTAGGTGCCGCCGAAGCGGTCGGTGAGCGCCTGGATCAGCTCGTAGCCGTGCCGCGGCGACTCCTCCAGCAGGCTCAGCAGGTAGAGCCGGAGGCTGCCGTGCGAGAACACGGGACTCACGCGGACGCCTCCTGGGAGCCGGCGCTGGCCGTCGCCGCGCTGCGGAGCACGGCGGCGTCGCCGGAGACCGAGTTGACGTTGATCTCGACCCAGGTGCCGTCGAGCGTGCCGGAGGTCCCGGTGTACCCCTTTCCCATGCCGCCGACGACGGTCATGTTGTCGAGCTGCACCTTGCCGGACACGGTGTTGACGCGGTACCGGGCGCCGATGGCCTCCGGGATGCGGATGGTCGTGTCGCCGGACACCGTGTTCACCGCGATGTCGTCGGGAGTGCCGGTGACATCCAGCATGACGTCGGCCGAGACGCCGTCGGACGAGAACCGGCGGATGGCGCCGGTCGCCGTCACATCACCCGAGACGGTGTGCGCGGAGATCCGGCCCGTGTGGTCCCGTACCGAGAGCTCACCGCTCACCGAGTTCAGCTCGATGTCGCCGGTGAGCCCGTCGACGACGATGTCGCCGGAGACCGTGCTCAGGCGGGCGTCCGTGTTCAGACCCGCGACGAGGGCCGTCGCGGAGACGACGCCGAACTTCAGCTCGACGTCACGCGGGACGAGCACGCTGACATCGGCCCGGGCGCTCGACCGCATCGACTTGAACACCTCGATGAAGTTGTCCCAGCGCAACTGCGGGTGGTCGATCTCGAGCCGGTCGCCGTCGATCACGATCTTGAGATCGCGGCCGGTGACCGAGTGGACCTCGATGCGGGCGCTCGGCTCGTCGTGCCCGACGATGTCGATCTGTCCCCCGATGAAGCCCACCTTGAGGGCGCGGACGACCTCCACGTCGATGGTGCGGCTCTCGCCCGGCTGGATCAGCCACTTCTCCTGTGCCATGTTCCTGCTCCTTGCTCTCCGGCCCGTGCCGGGACCGTCGGTGACTCGCGTTATATCGCGACTGTTGACGTGGATCACGATATATCGCGAGTTGGGGCGGCGCAAGGGTTTCAGGGTTCGGTCAGGGGAAACCCCGAGAGATCAGGGGATTTCGATACACCGGCGATATCGTGCGCCGGGGAGCATTGAGAGCATGCGTGTGTTGATCGTCGAAGACGAGCCGTACCTGGCCGAGGCCATCCGCGACGGGCTGCGCCTGGAGGCGATCGCCGCAGACCTCGCAGGCGACGGCGACACGGCGCTGGAACTGCTCGCGCTCAACGCCTACGACGTCGCGGTGCTCGATCGCGACATCCCCGGCCCCTCCGGCGACGAGGTCGCCCGCAGCATCGTCGCCGGCGGAAGCGGGACGCCCATCATCCTCTTGACCGCGGCCGACCGGCTCGACGACAAGGCCTCGGGCTTCGAACTGGGCGCCGACGACTACCTCACCAAACCGTTCGAACTCAAGGAGCTCGTCCTGCGGCTGCGCGCCCTGCACCGTCGGCGCGGACATCACCGGCCCCCGATGCGCGAGTTCGCCGGCCTCCGGGTCGACCCGTTCCGGCGGGAGGTCTATCGCGACGACCGCTACGTCGCCCTCACGCGAAAGCAGTTCGCCGTGCTCGAGGTGCTCGTCGCCGCGGAGGGAGGTGTGATCAGCGCGGAGGAACTCCTCGAGCGCGCCTGGGACGAGAACGCCGACCCGTTCACCAACGCCGTTCGCATCACGGTCTCCGGTCTTCGGAAACGCCTCGGCGAGCCGTGGCTCATCGCGACGGTCCCGGGTGTCGGGTATCGCGTCGAACCCGCCGGCGACGCGGCCGGCCATGAGAAAGGGGCCGCTCGTGGATAGGGCGCCCGGCCTGAGCGTCCGGCTCAAGCTCACGCTGAGCTACGCCGCCTTCCTCCTCGTCGCCGGAGCGCTCCTCCTCGCCGTGGTGTGGGTGTTCCTCCTGCGCTATGTGCCGCCGACCGCCTTCGAGTACTCCACCGGCGGCTTCCGGCCAGGTCCTTTCTTCCCCGGGCGCGACGACCTGATCCGGGCCTTCGCGCCCGCGGCGGCCTGGGCGATGGTCGCGCTGCTCGCCTTCGGCTTGCTCGGCGGGTGGGTCCTGGCCGGACGGATGCTCTCGCCGCTCCGGCGGATCACCAGCGCCACCCGGAAGGTGGCCGACGGCACCCTTTCCCACCGCATCGAGCTGGAAGGGCGTCGCGACGAGTTCCGGGAGCTCGCCGACAGCTTCGACGCCATGCTGAGCCGCCTCGAAGCGCACGACGCCGAGCAGCGACGCTTCGCCGCCAACGCCTCCCACGAGCTCCGCACCCCACTCGCCATCACACAGACGCTCCTCGAGGTGGCCGACGCCGACCCCGGCCGCGACGCGACCGACCTCATCGAGCGACTGCGGGTGGTCAACGGCCGGGCCATCGAGCTGACCCAGGCGCTGCTGCTGCTCAGTCGCGTCGAGCAAGGGTCGTTCGCGCGCGAGGCCGTGGACCTCTCCCTCCTCGTCGAGGAGGCGGTCGAGACGCTGCTGCCGCTCGCCGAAGCCAACGAGGTCGTGCTGAGCGCCACCGGCGACGAGGCGCCGACCATGGGCTCGCACACGCTGCTGCTCCAGCTGACGACGAATCTCGTCCACAACGCGATCGTGCACAACCTCCCGAACGGAGGCAGCGTGCTCATCGGCACGCGCGCCGATCGCGACACGGCGGTGCTCACCGTCGAGAACACCGGAGAGCGGGTGAGTCCGCAGCTGGCGTCCACCCTGGTCGAGCCGTTCCAACGCGGCAGCCACCGCGTCCGCCAGGGCCACGCAGGAGTCGGACTCGGCCTAGCCATCGTGCGCAGCATCACGCAGGCCCACGGCGGGAGGCTCGAGCTCACACCGCTCGAGACGGGAGGACTCCTGGTGGAGGTCCGACTCCCCCGGCACGATCCGTCGTCGCCGGCGTCCGCTCAGGTCACCGGGAAGTCGAAGTAGGTGTCCGGATGCGGCTCGTCCACGAGCGTGTAGTGCCACCACTCGGCGGCGTAGGGGCGGAAGCCGCTCGCCTCCATGACCGAACGCAGCAGCATGCGGTTGGCCAGCTCCGGCTCCGGCACCTCCGCCGCGTGATGCGACACCGCGTCCATCAGGTCGTGGTCGCCTCCCATCGCCGCCAGCTCCCCGGTCGCCAGGCGGTACAGGGTCAGGTCGACGGTGCTGCCGCGGCTGTGGCCCGAGCGCTCGGCGACGTAGCCGAGCTCGAACATCTCGCGTCGATCGATGTTGGGATAGTGCCGGAGCTTGGTCCGGCCGTCCTCTGGCTGCTCCGCCCAGCGCAGGAAGCAGTCCACCGCGCGCTGCGGCCGGTAGCCGTCCCACAGAAGCAGGCCGAAGCCGTGAGCCGCCGCCTCGTCGCGCGCGGCCGCGAGGGCCTCGCCGAGCGCCCGCGTGCCGACGATCCGGTTGGCGAGGTAGCCGTCCACCGGCCGCCCGACGAAGTTGTCCCAGGTGGCGTACTTGGCGTCCCACCGAACGCCGGGCACGTACTCGTCGAGGTACACGAACTCGTCGTTCATCGCCGGCCTCCCCTGGCGAAGGCGATGAGCCGGTCGACGATCACCGCGAGCGAGATCCCGGCGGCCGCCATCATCCGTGGATAGCGGCTGTACGAGGTCAGGCCGGGGAAGGTGTTGACCTCGTTCAGAACGACGGAGCCGTCGTCGGTCAGGAACAGGTCGACGCGGGCGAGACCACGACAGCCGAGAGCGCGGTAGATCGTGCGCGCCGCCTGCTGGACCCGCTGCCGCGCCTCGGCCGGGATGTCGGCGGGCACCACGATGGTCGAGTTCTCGGACCCGGCCTCCGGCTTCTCCTCCTGGTGGATGCGGAAGAAACCGTGTGAGAGCCTGATCCGGTCGACCTCGCCCACGACGAGCTCCGACTCGCCCTCGAGGACGGCGCAGCCCACCTCCATCCCGACGACGGCCCGCTCGATCAGGACCTTGCTGTCGTACCGGCGTGCGGCCTCCACCGCCTCCGCCAGATCCTGTGGACGGTCGACGCGGGTGACCCCGAACGAGGATCCGGAGCGCGCGGGCTTCACGAAGACCGGGTACACCGGGCGGACAGCATCGACGTGGCCATGGCCCGTGACCGTCCAGAAGTCGGGTGTCGCGATCCCCGCGTCGCGGACCACCAGGTAGGTCAGCGACTTGTCCATGGCGAGCGCGGAGCTCTGGATGTCGCAGCCGACGTACGGGATGCCCGAGAGCTCCAGCAGCCCCTGGATCGCGCCGTCCTCGCCGAACCGGCCGTGCAGGACGGGAAGGACGACGTCGACCCGGACGGTCTCGAGGCCGGCGTCGTCGGCGATGATCAGGCCGTGTACCGCCCGGTCGGGCGACAGCGTCACCCGACGACTGTCGGCGTCCTCCCAGCCGGGCTCCGGACGGGGGCACAGCCTCCACTCGCCGCCCTTCGTGATGCCCACGAAGATCGGGTCGTACTTGGCGAGGTTCAGGTTGCGCGCGACCTCGCGCGCGGACTTCACGGAGACGTCGTGCTCCTCTGAGATGCTGCCGAAGAGCACGGCGACGGTGAGCTTAGGCATGGGTTCGTCCTTCGAGTTCGAGACAGGTGCGAAGCGTGTTCCGGACCACGTCGTCGAGCGCGTGGCCGGTGTAATAGCCGCTGTGCGGCGTGATGATGACGTTCGGCAGGGCGTGGAGCCGCTGAATCAGGGCGTCGGGCAGCGGACGGGAGCCGTGGTCCCGGTAGAAGACGCGCTCCTCGCCCTCGACCACATCCAGCGCGGCGCCGCCGAGCCTCCCGTCCTCCAGCGCTTCGAGCAGCGCCGCGGTGTCGACCAGGGCGCCGCGGGCGGTGTTGACCAGGACGGCGCCTGGCTTCATCGCCGCGATGCCGGACGCATCCAGCAGGTGCCTGCTGTCGCCGGTCAGCGGCGCGTGCAGCGTGACGACGTCGCTCTGCGCGAGCAGCGTGTCGAGGCCCACGCGCTCAGCGTGCCCTGCCGGACTGCGGTCGTGGACGAGGATCCGGCAGCCGAAGCCGCGCACGCGCTCGATCACCGCCGAACCGATGCGCCCGGCTCCCACGACGCCGACCGTCAGATCGCCGAGCTCCCGCGCGCGCGGGCCGTCCAGGCGGAAGTCGTTGCGGTTCGTGCGCAGCACCGAAGGGCGGGCGTTGCGCAAGACCATCAGCATGAGCATCAGCGTGTGATCGGCGACGCTGCCGCGAGAGTAGGAGACGCCGCCGACGCAGATGCCGAGTCGTGCGGCCAGCTCGACGTCGATGTGGTCGCGGCCCGTGCTTCTCGTCGAGAGGTGGTGGACGCCCGCGTCGGCGAGCGCCCGGAGGGTCGCGTCGCCGATCGTCGTGCGGTGTCCGACGCTGACGAGGCGGCGACCGGCCGCGAGGAGCGCGGTGCGCTCGTCGAGCGCGTCCTCGACGAGGGTGACGTCGACTCCGAAAGCCGGGGCGAGTTCGCGGAACAGCCGCGCCTCATCGGGGCTGCAGCCGAAGGCGGCGATCCCGTGAGCGGGATGCGCGGGCTGAGACGGGGGGAGCCGGTCGGGTGTGCGGGCGGTGGAGATCACCGCTCCAGTCAACGCACCGGGGTGTTGCCGGGGCGTATGTGCTTTCCGATACGCGGACGATAGGCGTCCGCGCGAACGTTCAGCGCCGCAGCCAGGGCTGCAGCAGGCGCGTCACGAACGGCAGGAGCACGTAGGTCATGATCGGCGTCAGGCACAGCGTGGTGATGAGCACGGTGGCGAGCGGCCAGAGCGTGTGCCATCCGGGCACGAAGGCCGACGCCACGGAGGCGAAGAGCAGGGAGAGCGGGAAGAAGCCGAGCCAGATCGTCACGGCCTGCTTCCAGCGCGGGGGCGCGGCCGGCACCCCGGGCTGTGGCTCGTCGAACCAGCCCTCGATGCCGGTGCGGCGCTCGACGCGGGACACCTCCACCAGTTCGCGCCCCGCGTACAGCCAGTCCGCGCGGTCCTCCGACGCCTCCCACGCCTCCAGCGTGTCGGCGTCGGCGAAGCGGTACAGCATGTGCCACTCGTCGGAGTCGGCGTGCGCCCGCACCCAGCCCGAGCCGAGGAAGCCGTCGTAGGTGTTGGCGAGGTTCACGCCCGACTGCACCCAGTGGGTCACCTCCGCCAGGCGGTTGCCGTCGACGCGACGGGTGATGGACACGGTGACCGGGAGGCGACGCGCTCGTGACGCATCCAGGAGAGGCTCTTGTGGAGACATGCCTCCATTGTCTCCGCGGCGCGTTACACGCGGATTTCGAGAGGGCGGCGGTCAGCGCGAGCCGATGAGCGGCGGGCCGTCCCGCACCACGAGACGCGGCGCCACCAGCCGGTGCCGCGTGTCCGGCACCTCGTTCGGGCGCCGGACCCGGCCGCCCTGCTCGCCGGTCAGCAGGTCGAGCACGCCAGCGGCGACCTCGTCGAGCTGCTGGGCCACGCTGGAGAAGCCGAGCGACGCGGCGACCGGCGTGTCGTCGTAGCCGACCACCGGCAGACGGCCGCCCGTCGCGGTGAGGGCGCCGAGGGCGAGCGAGTCGGAGGTGCAGACGAGGCCGTCCAGCGGGCCCGCCGTAGCCTGCAGTCGCCGCACCGCATCGGCGCCGAGGGTCACCGTGTCCTCCGACGCGACCTCCAGCACGGCGAGCTCGTCAGCCGAGAGCCCGCTGCCCTCGCGCATCGCCTCCAGCCACCCGGCCCGGCGGTCGTCGCCGGTGCCGGACCCGCTGGGCCAGCCGAGGAAGCCGATGCGGCTGCCGGCGGTCGAGAGCAGGTGCCGGGTGGCGTCGCGCAGGCCGGAGCGGCCGTCCACATCCACCCAGAGGTGTTCGGGATCGGTCATGTCGTCGATGCCCCAGGGCCGGCCGAAGGTCACGAACGACCGCCCGTTCTCGATCAGCCACTCCGTGCGCGGGTCGCCGTGGAACGTGGACGTGAGCACGAAGGCGTCCACGTCGGCTCCGTCGGAAAGGCGGCGGAACTGCTCGATCTCGTCCTCGGGGCCGGCCGCGGTGAACAGCAGGACGCGGAGCCCCTGCCGGTCGGCCTGCTCGGTCAGCGCGTGCAGGAACCGGTCGAGGATGCTGCCCGAGATGCCGTCCTGCGTGATCGGGTCGAGTCGGATCCCGATCGTGGAGCTCCGCTGAGTGCGCAGCCGTCGGGCCGAGGCGTGCGGACGGTAGCCGAGCGAATGGATGGCGGCCTGCACACGCTCCCGCGTCTCCGGCCGCACCAGCTCCGGGGCGTTGAGGACATTGGAGACCGTCTGGCGCGAGACGCCGGCGACGTCGGCCACGTCGCTCACGGTGGGCTGTGCTCCCATCTCGGCCCCTTCCTCGCTCGCCGGGTATGACCCTACTGGTCTGCTTGACACCTCCGGAAGCGCATGGTTAGTGTGGCAAGCATCCCGATTTGATCGTTCAAACTCACCGTAGCAGGTGTCGATTTGATCGTTCAAACAACGCGGGACGAGACATGGGTAGGCCGGACCAGAGGAGGTCGGATGCGCGCATCGCTGCGGAGCGCCGTCGCCTCTCCCTCGCGTGCCGCTCAGGTGCTCACAGCCGCACCGCCGGACGAGTTCTCCACAATCTCGCCGGTCCCTCACGCGTGCGCCCGGCTCAGCGGGCACACTCACACCAAGGAGACACGAATGCGCAAGATCACACATCGTTGGCTCGCGGGCGGCGCCGTCGCCGCCGCGGCGGCCCTCACCCTCACCGCGTGCGGTTCCGGCTTCGGCGGGGGCAGCAGCGGGAGCGACACCGGCAAGCTGACCTCGTCCGACAAGGCCCTGACGGTCATGATCGGCTCGTCGGGCGACGCCGAGACGGCAGCGGTCAAGTCCGCGGTCGCCGACTGGTCCAAGAGCTCGGGCACCAAGGCGTCCGTCGTCGCGGCCAGCAAGCTCAACGAGCAGCTCGCCCAGGGCTTCGCCGCCAAGAAGCCGGCCGACGTGTTCTACCTCTCCACCGACGCGCTCGCCGGCTACGCCTCCAACGGCTCTCTGCTCGCCTACGGCGACCAGCTGAGCAACAAGAGCGACTTCTACCCGAGCCTGGTCAAGTCGTTCACCTACGACGGCAAGTTCTACTGCGCGCCGAAAGACTTCTCCACGCTGCAGCTCGTCATCAACACCGACGCCTGGAAGGCCGCAGGCCTGACCGACGCCGACATCCCCAAGACGTGGGATGAGCTCGAGGCCGTCGCCAAGAAGCTCACCACCGGCAGCCAGGTCGGCCTCGGCATCTCCGGCGAGTACGCCCGCATCGGCTCCTTCATGGTGCAGGCCGGCGGCAACCTGATGAACGAGGACAGCACAAAGGCCACCGCCAACAGCGACGCCAACGTGCAGGCGCTCGACTTCGTCAAGAAGATGCTCAACGGCGGCGAGCTGAAGTACGCGAAAGACCTGGGCGCCGGATGGGGCGGCGAGGCGTTCGGCAAGGGCCTCGCGGCCATGACCATCGAGGGCAACTGGATCACGGGCGCCCTGAAGTCCGACTTCCCGAACATCAAGTACAAGATCGCGGAGCTGCCGAAGGGACCGGCCGGTCAGGGCACCCTGCAGTTCACCAACTGCTGGGGCATCGCCGCCGACAGCCCCAACCAGGCCGCCGCGCTCAAGCTGGTCGAGAAGCTGACGAGCAAGGACGACCAGCTCGCCTTCTCCAAGGCCTTCGGCCCGATGCCGTCGATCAAGTCGGCCGCCGACGAGTGGAAGTCGGCCAACCCCGACCTGGTGCCGTTCCTCGCCGCCGCCGACTACGCCAAGGGCGTTCCGACGGCCAAGGGTTCCGCCGACGTGGTGACCGACCTGAACAGCAAGCTCGAGTCGCTCGCGACGAGCGACCCGAAGAGCATCCTCGACACCACGCAGAAGAACCTCGAAGCGCTCCTCAAGTAAGCGGCGCAGAGAAAGAGAAAAGGGCAAACCATGTCTGCAACCACGAGTCGGTCTCGTCGCACCGGAATCCGGCGCGGCGAGGCCGCCTCGGGGTGGTTGTTCACCGCCCCGGTCATCCTGCTGCTCGGGGTGTTCCTCGTGATCCCGGTGCTGATGGCACTCTGGGTGAGCTTCTCCGACTGGGGCGGCCGGGGCAGCCCCTTCTCCTCCGACGTGCATTTCGTCGGCTTCCAGAACTACGCGACGCTGCTCGCCGGTGGCGGCCTGGCCGAGCAGGACTTCGGCATGTCGCTGAAGAACAACGCCTGGTACGTGGTGCTCGTCGTGCCCATCCAGACGGCCGTGTCACTCGGTCTCGCGGTGCTCGTCAACCGGGCGGTGCTGCGTGGCCGCGGCTTCTTCCGCACCGCGTTCTACTTCCCCTCGGTGACGAGCTCTGTCGCCATCACGGTGCTGTGGCTGTTCCTGTTCAGCACGAGCGGCGCGGTGAACAAGGTGCTCTCGTGGGTGGGCATCCACGGGCCGAACTGGTTCAACGACCCGAGCGGCATCGTCCACAACCTGCTCGCCGCGTTCGGAGTGACCACCGGTCCCGCGGCGCTCACGCAGAACACCGCGCTCGGCGTCTCGTGGTGGGACTGGCTGGGTGGCCCGTCCGTCGCCATGACCGCCTACATCATCATGGCCGTCTTCACGACGAGCGGGACCTTCATGCTGCTGTTCCTCGCCGCCCTGCAGAACCTCGGCGGCGACGTCACCGAGGCCGCGATGATGGACGGCGCCAACGGCTGGCAGCGCTTCTGGCGCATCACCCTCCCGCAGCTGCGCCCGACCCTCTTCACCGTGCTCACGCTCGGCCTGATCGGCTGCTGGCAGATCTTCGACCAGATCTACACCGGCACGCAGGGCGCGCCGGGCAAGACGACGCTGACGCCGGCCTTCCTCTCCTACCAGACCTCGTTCATGAACCAGGAGTGGGGACAGGGCGCGGCGATCGCGTTCATCCTCTTCGTCATCATCGTCGCATTCACGCTCTTCCAGCGCTGGGTGCTGCGCGAGCGGCCGGTGTCCAAGCGGCGCATGCGGCTCTACCAGCCCGCGCTGGCGGCCGGCACGGCCGCGGGCGGCGCTCCCAGCAGCGTTCCCGCGCAGAAGGACGACTCCGACAGCAAGGGAGCGCTCCGATGAGCTCGACCACCGTGCAGACCGCGCAGACACCGTCCGCTTCGCCCCGGCCGGCACCGTCGCGGCCGACCCGACGGCGGCGCCGGTCGCGCGGCGCGATCATCGCGTCCTCCATCACCTACGCGGTCCTCGTGGTGCTGGCGGTCGTGTACATCATGCCGTTCCTCATCCAGGTCGCCACCTCGTTCAAGACCGACGCGGAGGCGACGGCCAACCCGGTCGCCCTCCTCCCGCAGACGTTCACGACGGCGGCCTACGAACGGTTGTTCCTCAACTCCGACTTCCCGCTCTGGTTCGCCAACTCGGCCGTCGTGACCATCGTCGTCACCCTCGGTCGGGTGTTCTTCGACTCGCTCGCCGGGTACGCGCTCGCCCGGCTCCACTTCCGAGGGCGCAGCGTCGTGTTCGCCGCGCTGGTCGCGATCATGTCGGTGCCGCTGGTCGTGCTCCTCATCCCGAAGTTCCTGGTCATCAACCAGCTCGGCATCTACGACTCGTACACGGGCATGATCCTGCCGCTGCTCACCGACGCGGCGGGCGTCTTCATCATGAAGGGTTTCTTCGAGTCGATCCCGGCGAGCGTGGAGGAGCAGGCGCGCATCGACGGCGCCGGCACCTTCCGCGTGTTCTGGTCGATCGTGCTGCCGATGGCGCGACCCGCCCTCATCACGATCATCATCCTGTCCTTCCAGGGGTCGTGGAACGAGCTCGCCCACTTCATCGTGTCGACGCAGAACCCGGCGCTCACCACGCTGACGAAGGGCGTCGCCGGGCTGGCGAGCGGGCAGCTGAGCCAGGGCAGCCAGTACCCGCTGAAGCTGGCCGCTGCGGCCATCATGACCATCCCGGTCGCCGTGCTGTTCTTCATCTTCCAGCGCCGGATCATGAACTCGAGCGACGGGGCGGTGAAGGAGTGACCGCCGCGGAGCCGACCATCCTCGCCACGTGCGGCGGCCTGAACGGCGGAACGTGGACCGACTCGGTCTACGGTCCGCTGCTGCACCACGCCATCCACCTGGCGCGCGTGCCGGGCCGCGCTCCCCGGGTCACGCACGTCAACACCGCGGGCGGCGACCAGCGCCACGTCGAGGGGGCCGAGCTGGAGGCGGCCCGAGCCGCGGGCGTGGAGGCGACGCACCTCCGGTTCTTCCCGCGCCGCAACATCGAGCACCTGCGCGAGCACCTGCTCCGTCAGGACGTCATCTGGGTGAGCGGCGGCAGCGTGGTCAACCTCCTCGCCGTCTGGCGGGCGCACGGGCTCGACGACCTGCTCGCGGAGGCATGGCGCGAGGGCGTCGTGCTCGCCGGAGGGTCGGCGGGCGCCCTGTGCTGGCACGAGGGCGGAACCACCGCCTCCTTCGGTCCCGGCATCTCGGCGGTGGCCGACGGTCTCGGCTTCGTCCCGGGCTCGCTGGCCGTGCACTACGACTCCGACCCGGCGAGACGGCCGGCCCACCAGCGTGCCGTCGCCGAGGGGGTCCTGCCCGACGGCTACGCGCTCGACGAAGGCGTCGGCCTCGTCTACCGGGGCACGCGGCTCGACGACGTCGTCGCCGAGCGGCCCGGCGTCTCCGCCTGGCGGGTCGTCCGCAGCGGCGACGGAGTGACCGAGACCTGCATCGTCCCGCGCGTGCTCGAGAGCGACGCGGAGCCGGCATGACCAGAACGGAGTCCACACCGACCGCAACCGAACCCGGCGGCGCATCCACGCCGTCCGCCGCCGCGCGCGGCATCCCCGACGCCGGCGAACGCCGCATCCGCACCACCGATCCGCTCCTCCCCGGCGACCCGCTCGCGACGCCGGACCGACACGAAGGCACGACCTCCACGATGACCCAGCCCCTCCAGCCGCTCCTCCACGACAGCGTCGTCGTGCTGACCGCCCCCTCTCAGGCCTGGTCCGCACCCGACGGGCGGATCGACGGGCACGGCATCCACGGCTTCTACCACTCCGACCTCCGCGTGCTCGACCGGGTGCTGCTGACCGTCGGCGGCGCGGCTCCCGAGCACATCGCCACCGCCGGACCGGACGCGGCGACGAGCGTGTTCACCGGGCTCGCCCGCGGTCTCGACGACGCGACGGCGGACCCGCGCGTCCGCGTCGACCGCACTCGCCGCGTGCAGGCCGGCTCGCTGAGCGAGCGGATCGTCCTCCGCAACGCGCTGCGGTCGCCCATCGGCACGGTCGTCGAGGTGGTGCTCGGCGCCGACTTCAGCCCGATGCAGAGCATCAAGGCCGGACTCTCCGGGAGCGAGCATCCCGTCACGGTCGAGCGCGCCTCCGACGGCTCGGCCGCCGTCCTGCGCAGCGGGCGCGTGCAGGCGCGCATCGACGCGGAGGGCGCCGAGGTGGCGGTCGACGGCGACCTGGTCTCACTGCGCTGGAACGTCGACGTGCCGGCAAACGGGTCGACCGAGGTCGCCTGGACCATCGAGGTGGACGACCCGACGGCGGTCGTCGCGGGGGCGCAGCCATCCATCTCGTGGAACGCCTTCCGGGCGACCACGGGCGACTCGCGTCTGCAGTCCTGGCTCGACCGCGCGGTCGCCGACCTGCAGGCGCTTCGCATGTCCACGGTCGAGCACCCGGACGACGTGTTCCTCGCGGCCGGTGCTCCGTGGTTCTTCACCCTGTTCGGACGCGACTCGCTGTGGGCGGCCCGCATGCTCCTGCCGCTCGGCCACGAGATCGCGGCCTCCACGCTCCGGGTGCTCGCGCACTACCAGGGCACGGCCGCGGTCGCCGAGACGGCCGAGCAGCCGGGCAAGATCATGCACGAGCTGCGCCCGGCCGCGCTCACCATCCCCGGCGAGGGGGTCGAGCTGCCGCCCCTCTACTACGGAACGGTCGACGCGACCGCGCTGTGGGTGTGCCTGCTGCACGACGCCTGGAAGTGGGGCATGCCGCGCGACGAGGTCGCCGCCCTGCTCCCGCACCTCGAGGCGGCGCTCGCCTGGATGCGCGACTACGGCGACAGCGACGGCGACGGCTTCCTCGAGTACATCGACACCACCGGCCACGGCCTCGCCAACCAGGGCTGGAAGGACTCCGGCGACTCCATCCAGTGGCGCGACGGCACCCTCGCCGACGGCCCGATCGCGCTGTGCGAGGTGCAGGGCTACGCCTACGAGGCGGCCGTCGGCGGCGCCGAGCTGCTCGCCGAGTTCGGGCGACCGGGCGCCGACGAGTGGCGCGCGTGGGCGGCCGACCTCAAGGCGCGCTTCGCGTCCGCCTTCTGGATCGACGACCCGGCGGGCGCCTACCCGGCGGTGGCCCTCGACGCCGCGAAGCGCAGGGTCGACACGGTCACGAGCAACATCGGCCACCTCCTGGGCACGGGCATCCTCGATCCCGGGGAATCCGCCCTGGTCGCTCGCCGCCTCGTCTCCCCCGAGCTGGCCTCCGGCTACGGCCTGCGCACCATGTCCACCGACTCCGCCGGCTACTGGCCGCTCAGCTACCACGGCGGCAGCGTCTGGGCGCACGACACCGCCATCGCGATCACCGGCCTCGCCACCGAGGGCTTCCGCGCCGAGGCCGAGCAGCTGGCGGACGGCCTCCTCGCCGCCGCCCAGGGCTTCGGCTACCGGATGCCCGAACTGCACTCCGGCGACAGCGCCTACGACACCAGCGCACCCATCCCGTACCCCGCCGCCTGCCGTCCCCAGGCCTGGTCGGCCGCCGCCGCCGTCGCGGTCCTCTCCGCCCGCCTCGGCCTCCGCGCCGACGCCCCGGCCGGACGCCTGGACGTCGACCCCGACCCGAACGCCGGCGCCATGCAGGTCGAGGGCCTGCGCTTCGCGGGGGCCCAGCGCGACGTTTCCGCCTGACGGAGGGCCCACGGGTCGCCCCGGCTCGACGACCGCCGTCAAAGCGACGTCGCAGATGGTCACCGATCGCTACAGCTGTGCCATGATCTGCCGCGCGATGATGCGCCCGGCGCGGTTGGCGCCGATCGTCGACGCCTGCGGGCCATACCCGGCGAGGAATACGCGCGAATCCTGCCAGGATGCGCCGGACGCGACGGTGAGGCCACCCGCCTTCTCGCGCAGCTTCAGCGGCGCCAGGTGGCGGAGCTCCGGGCGGAATCCGGTCGCCCAGATGATCGCGTCGGCCTGCGTGAACGACCCGTCCGGCCAGCGGACGCCGTGCTCCTCCACCCGCTCGAACATCGGACGCTCGATGAGCAGCCCGCGCTCGATGCCGGCCGCGATCCGGCGGGTACGGGGCACTCCCGTGCCGCTGACGATCGACGGGAGGGCCTCGCCGGCGCGGGCCGCCGCGTCCTGCATGGCGACCGCGGCGACGCCGCCCTCGATCGTGAGCTCCGACTCGTCGCGGAAGTCGACGGGGCGTCTGGTCGCCCAGGTCAGGGAGGCCGCCACCCCCTCCAGCTCCAGCAGGAAGCCGATCGCGCTCGTCCCACCGCCGACCACGACGACCGATTGGCCCGCGAAGTCCTGGGCCGACACGTACGTCGACGTGTGCACATGCCTGCCGGCGAATGTGCCGACGCCGGGATAGTAGGGGATGAACGGCGAACCCCACGTCCCCGACGCGTTGACCACGATGCGGGTCGCGGTCTCGCCCGCGCTGTGCTCGACGATCAGGTCGGCGCCGCGGTCGAACACCCGCTGGACCGTCACGGGACGCTGCACCTGCAAGCCGAAATGCTCCTCGTAGCGCCGGTAGTAGCCGGCCACGATGTCCCGCGCCGGAAGAGAGCGGTCGGCCGTCTCGAAGCTGAGGCCGAGCTCCGACATTCCTGGGAGGTCGTTCACGTGGTGGGCGCTGCCCAGCTTGAGCGCATCCCAGCGGTGCTGCCACGCCCCGCCCGTGATCGGGCCGCGGTCGTAGACGATGAAGTCGACGCCGGGCGTGAGCTCGAACCGGCGGAGGTAGTACGCGACGGCGAGGCCCGCCTGGCCCGCACCGATCACCACCACCTGGGTCTCGGTCCTCGTCGTGGTCACGCGCTCATCCCATCACTCCTCGCTGTGCGCGAACTCGGGGGCGGGGGAAGTCAGCATGCTAAACTCCATGCTAGTTTTCACTGTTTCTATTCGATCCCCGGGAAGCCTTTCCAACCCGGGCTGGGACCAAAAGGGGGTCACGCATGGGGCGCGGCCGTCAGAAGGCAAAGCACACGAAGATCGCTCGCCAGTTGAAGTCGTTCAGTCCGAACGTGAACTACGACGCGCTGGAGCGTGAGCTGACCGGTCACTCCCACGGCGAAGACGACCAATACGCGAAGTGGGCCGACTACGAGCCCGACGACGCGAACGAGTCCGACGACGAGTACGACTACGCGGACGAGGACGAGGAGACGGGCACCCCGAAGCGCGCGTAGCGTCCTGCCGCACAGAGCCCGCGCCGCTCAGAGCCCGCGCCGCTCAGGGCCTGCGTCGCTCACGGCCGGTGCCGCTCAGAGCCAGCCCTGCCGCGTCGCGATCGCGACCGCTTCCGACCGGTTGCGCGCGCCCGTCTTGCCGATCGCACTCGACAGGTGATTGCGCACCGTCCCGTCGCTGAGATGCACCCGGCGCGCGATGTCGCCGATCGTCCCTCCCCCGGCCGCCACCGCGAGCACTTCCGTCTCGCGCGCCGTCAGCGGCGAGGCTCCGGAGGCGAGCGACTCCGCCGCCAGTGCCGGGTCGACCACGCGGAGCCCGGAGGCCACCCGGCGGACCGCGTCGGCCAGCTGGCCGGAGGGCGTGTCCTTGACCACGAACCCGGCAGCGCCGGCCTCCATCGCGCGCCGGAGGTAGCCGGGACGGCCGAAGGTGGTCACGATCAACGACCGGCAGGCGGGCAGCGCCGACCGCAGTTCCGCGGCGGCCTGGATGCCGTCGATCCCGGGCATCTCCACATCCAGCAGCGCGACGTCGGCCCGAGACGCGCGGGCGGCCTCCAACACCTCGTCGCCGCGGCCCACCTGGGCGACGACCTCGAGGTCGGCCTCCAGGTCGAGCAGGGCGGCGAGGGCGCCGCGCACCAGAGCCTGGTCGTCGGCCAGCAGCAGGCGGATGGATGCGGTCACGAGGCCCTCCGGACAGTCAGCACCGTGCCGCCGCGCGGCCCGGGAGCGACGGCCACGGTCGCGCCGACCTGGGCGGCCCTCGCCCGCAGCCCGGCGAGGCCGGAGCCCGGGGTGTCCGCGGGGACGGCCGACGACCCGACCGGCGCGGGCGTGGTGGCGGCGCTCGTCCCGCGGCCGTCGTCCTCGATGTCGAGGCGATCGGGGCCGACGGTCACCCAGCAGTTGCGCGAACCGGAGTGCCGGATGACGTTCGTCACCCCCTCGCGCAGCACCCAGCCGAACAGCTCGCGGAGCTCCGGCGCGACCTCCTCGCCGTTACGGGGAAGGTGCGCCTGAATGTCGGCGGCGGCGAGGCTGGCCTGCGCGGACGCGAGCTCGGTGGAGAGGCTCATCTCGCGGTAGCCGGCCACCGCCGCGCGCAGGTCGGCGAGGGCGGAACGGCTGAGCCGTTCGATGTCCGCGATCTCGTCGGCCGCACGCGCCGGATCGACGGCGACGAGGCGGCGCGCCAGCTCGGACTTCACCGTGACGACGGTGAGCGAGTGCCCGAGCACGTCGTGCATGTCCCGGGAGAACCTCGCGCGCTCCTCGATCACGGCGAGGCGGGCGATCTCGCCCTGCGCGTTCCGCAGCCGGCGGAGGGCGTCGATCTGTCGGGCGAAGGCACTCATCATCACGCCGATGGAGACGGTGACCAGCGCGACGAACCAGTAGTCCTCCACCGTGCCGCCCAGCGCGAACACCACCAGCTGCAGCGCCCCGAGCGCGCCGATGATCGCGAACGCGGCCGCCGAGCGCGCCACCACCATCCCGGCGACGCACGCGACGTAGACCCAGGTCCAGCAGGCGGCGCTGCCGAGCAGCGGGAACAGCGGAATTGTCAGCGCGAAGTAGAGGCCGACGGCGATCAGCCGCGTGCGCTCCCGCTCCCACCACAGCAGCGGTGGCAGCGTCAGGAAGCCGAGGTAGACGACGGCGAGCAGCGCCGTCGCGGTCAGCTTCTGCGTCAGCGGGAGGTCGGAGATCCAGAGGCCGACGAGCACCGACACCTGGTACAGCAGGCCGATCGCCGCGCCGGGATACCAGCGGTACGCCGCGGGATGGCCGAGCCGGGCGAGCAGGCCGACCGGCCGCACCTCCTGCACCTCGCGCGAGAACACGATGCCCACCCTAGATCAGCCGCGGCCCGCGGATCAGCCGCGGGCCGCGTCGCGGCGGTAGCGCCACACGACCAGTCCGGCGAGCGCGAGCGTCCACGCCGCCAGGACGACCGCCGGCGTGACCGCGTCGCCGCTCTGCAGCGCCCCCAGCTGCCCGACCCGGTTGAGCCAGTACGAGGGCACCGCCTTCGCCACGTCGGCCACCCACGCGGGGAACAGCTGAAGGGGCACCCACAGTCCGCCGAGCACCGCCATGCCCATGAACACGGCCATGAAGAGCGGCTGCGCGAACTCCGGCTTCGCCAGCTGCCCGACCAGGATGCCGAGCAGCGCGAACGGGACCACCCCGCACCAGATGCCCAGGCCGGCGAGCACCCAGCTGCCCATCGAGAGGGCCGGGTGGTACAGCGCGATCGACACCGCGACGATGACCAGGATGCTGAACAGGGCGAGGGCGAGCGCGGCCACGAGCTTCGACACCAGGTAACCCGTTCCGCTCAGCGGGGTGACCCGCAGCTGGCGGTTCCAGCCGATCGAACGCTCCGTCACGATCTGGAACGCCTGCGACAGCGCCGCCATCATCCCGCCGTACGCGGCGACCTGGATGGTGGTGACCGCGATCCACGGCAGGCGCGTCGCCGCATCCACCTGTCCCGCCCCGCCGAACGTGCCGCCGAAGGCGAGGAGCATGACGAGCGGGACGGCGAGGGTGAAGATCATCGACCGCAGGTTCTTCAGCTGGCGCAGCGACTCGCGCCCCAGGTAGGCGAGGCTCATCAGCGTGCTCCTTCCGGGTCGCGCGCCTCGGTGAGGGCGAGGAAGGCCTCGTCCATCGTGTGCGCGGTCACCTCGATGTCGTGGAGGTCGGGATGGGCGGCCAGCAGCGCGCGCAGCGTCGCGTCGGAGTCGTCGCTGACCAGGGTGAGGCGGTCTCCGTGGCGGTCGACGCTGCGCACGCCGGGGAGGGCGAGCAGCGCCGCCCGGCCGGACGGCGTCGCCGGGCTGTCGGCGGTCGCGCGGATGCGGCGTCCGGAGACGACGGCCTTCACCTCGGCGGGGGTGCCGTCGGCGACGATGCGGCCGCGCGCCATCATGACGATGCGGTCGGCGTACTCGTCGGCCTCGTCGAGGTAGTGGGTGGCGAACACGACCGTGCGCCCGGCGTCGGTGAACTCGCGCATCGACTGCCAGAAGGTGCGCCGCGCCTCCACGTCCATCGCCGCGGTCGGCTCGTCGAGGAACAGCAGGTCGGGGTCGGAGACGACCGCGACGGCGAACCGGGCGCGCTGGAGCTGCCCGCCGGAGAGCTTGGAGACCCGCTGGCGGGCGATCTCGGTGCAGCGGGCCCGCTCCAGGGCCTCGGCGACGCTCAGCGGGTGCCGGTGCGCCGAGGCGACGAGCGCGACCGACTCGGCGACGGTCAGGGTGGGGAGCAGCGCGCCGCCCTGCAGCATGGCTCCGACGCGGCCGTCCCGGATGGCGGCGATGGGCGCGGCGCCGAACAGCTGTGCGTCGCCGGAGGTCGGCCGGGCGAGCCCGAGGGCGAGGTCGATCGTCGTGGACTTGCCGGCGCCGTTGGGGCCGAGTAGGGCGACGACCTCGCCCGGATCGATGCGGAGGTCGACGCCGTCGACGGCCGTGAGCGCGCCGAAGCTTTTGCGCAGGCCGGTGAGGCGGATGGCGGGAGTCGTGTTCACCCTCTCAGCGTGCCGTCGCGGCGGGAGGCGTGCGCAGGGCGGGTGTCAGGATCCGGGGGTGACGTTTGTCACGGCCGCGCGTCGCGCATCCCGGCCGCCCGCACCAGGCCGAGGACGCCCGCGATGCCGCCGCCGGTGAGCAGCAGGCCGCCGAGGAGGAAGGCGAGGTCCTGTCCGACGTTGGTGAGCGTTCCCGTGCCGGTGGCCGTCGGGTCGCTCTCGGGCAGTGCGGAGGACACGCTCGGCCCCGCTGCTACGACGGTGCCGCCGCCCGGGGCGAGCGGTCCGACGGAGGCGGCCGCGGCCGGCGCCGTCGGCACGGCCGGGAGGAGGACGGTCGCGGAAGCCGTCGTGACGGCGGTGGATGCCCGCTGCAGCAGCACGAAGAAGGTGGCGGCGGGCGCTCCGGCGGCGCGCACGGCAAGCGGCACGCGGACGGTGGCGGAGCTCTGCCCGGCGACCAGCGTCACGGTCGTCGCGAGGGGGGTGTAGTCGACGCCCGCGCGGGCCGAACCGTCGGCGGTCATGACATCGACCGTCGCCTCCCCATCGGCGGACGCGCGGGAGACGGTGACCAGGACGCTGCTGCTCCCGCTCACGACGGAGTCGACGGCGACGGCGAGGGGCGCGCTGGCAGCCGTGGCGGTGAAATCCGCGGTGCCGGTCGAGCCCAGCAGCGGCGAACCCTGCGCCGGCTGGTACGTCGCCGTCACGGTGTGCGCGCCGACGCTCGCGACCGGGAGCTCGGCGCGCGCGACGCCGGTCGCCGACACGGTGGCGGTCACGGGCGCCGCGCCGTCCAGCGCGAACGTCACCGTGCCGGTGTCCGGGGCGGCGAGCAGCATCCGGGTGACCGCGGCCGACACGGCGACCGTGCCTCCAGCGGAGACGCGGTCGGGGACGCTGACCGCGACCGCCGTCGCCGCGGTGCAGGCGGGAGCGCCCGTGAAGCCGGCGACCGAGCCGCCGAGGCGCCAGGCGAGGTCGGGCTCGGCGGCGGCGTCCACGGTGAGCAGCCAGACGCCGTGGTGCTCCCCCGGCGCGAACGCGGTCGGCTGGCCGCGGTCGGCGGCGCCCGAGGTCAGGTCGTTCGCGCCGGAGCCCGCCGGGATGGTGACGAGGGCGGACGCCGAGGAGCGGTAGCCGAGCACGACCGTGCGAGCGGAGACCGCGCCGAGCGGGGCGTCCTGCACGCAGTCCACCAGCGGCACGACGGCGGCCTCGGGCGGGGGCGCGGGTGCGGCAGCGGCGGGGGCAGCGCCGAGCAGCGCGCCGATGCCCGCGAGGGTGAGCGCGCACGCCAGACGGAGGCGGGCGTGCGGTCGGCTCACAGCGTCACTCTAGCGGCGGCGTCGGTCGGGCCGCTCGGCCCAGAAAGGGTGACGCGCCGCGCCGCGGACGGTCAGGCGTAGGCGCCGACGAGCCGGACGGCCCCGCCGTCGACGCCCTTGGCTCCCTGCTCGAAGCCGGTGAGGTCGTGCGCGGCGGTCGAGACGGTTCCTGCGCGCCAAGTGGGGATGCCGTCGGCCGTGATCGCGGCGGCCACGGCGTCGGCCGCTTCCGGGGCGACGACGGCGAACATCCCGATGCCGAGATTCCAGGTGCCCTCGCTCGACTCCAGGCTCGTGCCGGCGAGGTCGCTCAGGATGCGGAACACCGGGGTGGGCGACCACGTCGAGCGGTCCACCTCCACCCACGAGCCGACCGGGAGGACGCGGGCGAGGTTCGCCGCGATGCCGCCGCCGGTGACGTGGCTGAGCGCGTGGACGGCGCCGGCGAGCGACGCGTCCTGCAGCACACGCAGCAGGGGCGCGGTGTAGAGGCGGGTGGGCTCGAGCAGCGCCTCGCCGACGGTGCCGCCGAAGTCGTCCGAGTGGTCGGTGAAGCCGATGCCGCGCGCGGCGAGGATGTGGCGCACCAGCGAGAAGCCGTTGGAGTGCAGGCCGGACGAGGCGAGAGCGAGCACGACGTCGCCGTCCTGGACGCGGTCGGCGCCGAGCACCGCATCCGCCTCGACCGCACCGACGGCCGCGCCGGCGACGTCGTAGTCGTCGGGGCCGAGCAGGCCCGGGTGCTCGGCGGTCTCGCCGCCGACCAGGGCCGTTCCGGTCTGCTCGCACGCCCGTGCGATGCCCTCGACGATCGCGGCGATGCGCTCCGGCACCACCCGGCCGCAGGCGATGTAGTCGGTCATGAACAGCGGCCGCGCGCCGACCACGACGATGTCGTCGACGACCATCCCGACCAGGTCCTGGCCGATGGTGTCGTGCTTGTCGAGCGCCTGCGCGATGGCGACCTTCGTGCCGACGCCGTCGGTGGACGTGGCCAGCAGCGGCCGGCGGAAGTCGCGCAGGAAGGACGCGTCGAACAGCCCGGCGAACCCGCCCACGCCGCCGAGCACCTCCGGTCCGTGGGTGCGACCGACCGCGGCCTTCATCAGCTCGACGGCCCGGTCACCGGCCGCGGTGTCGACGCCGGCGGCGGCGTAGGAGGCGGACGAGGAAGCGGTGGAGTCGGTCACCGCTCCATCGTATCGGGGCGGGCTACTCCTGGCGGCCGGGGTCGCCGTAGGAGAGCAGGGGCTCGTACTCGGCGTCGGGGCCGGGCTCGCAGCCGTCGGAGGTGGCGTCGGAGCCGTCGTCGGTGGGCGCGACAGCGGCGGCGGGGCGCTCCAGCAGGTTCTTGCCGAGGTGGTGCGCGTCCGGCAGCTCGATCGGGTACTTGCCGGTGAAGCACGCGGTGCACAGGCGCTCGCGCGGCTGCTCGGTGGCGCCGATCATCCCGTCCTCGGACAGGTAGCCGAGGCTGTCCGCGCCGATCGACTGGCGCACCTCCTCCACCCCGAGGCCGGTCGCGATCAGCTCGGCGCGGGAGGCGAAGTCGATGCCGTAGAAGCAGGGCCAGGTGATGGGCGGGCTGGAGATGCGCACGTGCACCTCGGCGGCGCCCGCCTCCCGCAGCATGGACACCAGGGCGCGCTGCGTGTTGCCGCGCACGATCGAGTCGTCGACGACCACGAGCCGCTTGCCCTTGATGACCTCCTTCAGCGGGTTCAGCTTCAGCTTGATGCCCCGCTGGCGGATGGTCTGCGACGGCTGGATGAACGTGCGGCCGACGTACGAGTTCTTCACCAGGCCCTGCCCGAACGGGATGCCGGACGCCTGCGCGTACCCGATCGCCGCCGGCGTGCCGGACTCGGGCGTCGGGATGACCAGGTCGGCCTCCACCTCGTGCTCGCGCGCCAGCTGGCGGCCCATCTCGACCCGCGCCTCGTAGACGCCGCGTCCGGCGATCGTGGTGTCGGGGCGGGCGAGGTAGACGTACTCGAAGACGCATCCGGCGCGCTTCTCGGCGGCGAAGCGCTGCGATCGGAGGCCGTTCTCGTCGATGGCGATCAGCTCGCCCGGCTCGACCTCGCGCACGAAGCTGGCGCCGACGATGTCCAGCGCCGCGGTCTCGGAGGCGACCACCCAGCCGCGCTCCAGTCGGCCGAGCACCAGCGGACGGACGCCCTGCGGGTCGCGCGCGGCGTACAGCGTGTGCTCGTCCATGAAGACGAGGCAGAAGGCGCCGCGCAGCTTGGGCAGCACCTCCAGCGCGGTCGACTCCAGCGTGTGGTCGAGGTCGCCGGTGAGCAGGGCCGTGACGACCGCGGTGTCGGTGGTGTTGCCGCGGGAGAGCTCGCCGTCGTGCTGCGGGTAGCGCTCGTGCACCAGCTGCATCAGCTCGGCGGTGTTGGTCAGGTTGCCGTTGTGGCCGAGCGCGACGGTGCCGCTGGCGGTCGAGCCGAGCGTCGGCTGCGCGTTCTGCCAGCTGGAGGCGCCGGTGGTGGAGTAGCGCGTGTGGCCGACGGCGATGTGGCCGGGCAGCGAGTTCAGCGCGTTCTCGTTGAAGACCTGCGAGACCAGGCCCATGTCTTTGTAGATGAGGATCTTGTCGCCGTCGCTCGTCGCGATGCCGGCCGACTCCTGCCCGCGGTGCTGCAGGGCGTAGAGGCCGAAGTAGCTGAGCTTCGCGACCTCCTCGCCGGGAGCCCAGACGCCGAAGACGCCGCAGGCGTCCTGCGGCCCCTTCTCGCCGGGAAGAAGATCGTGACTGAGAAGACCGTCGCCTCCGGCCACAGCGGACCCCTTTCAGGAAGTCGGGATGTTCAGCTCTGGGTGTCGCTCTGAGTGGTGCTGGTGCCGGGCTCCGGCTGCGAGCCCTCCTGCCGCGCGGGCGGCTCGGCGGACTCGGGGACGCGCACGTCGATTCTATCCGCCCGCACGGTGCGCGCCCGCCGGCCGGTGGCTCGGTCGGCCAGCAGCGCCACGACGGCCCCGACCGCGACCCCGACGGCGACGCCGATGGCCAGCAGGAATCCGAACACGGAACCGCGGTCGTAGGTGGGGTTCTCGGGGAACGAGAAGGTGAGGACGAGCGCGACGATCGCGAAGAGCACGGCGCCGGCGATCATGAACCGGAAGTACCGCGGCGAGCGCCGCACGCGCACCTCGGCGGGGGTGACCGTCTCCTCTGCGCGCGGCTCTGGCTCTTCCGCGCGCGGCGGTTCCGGGGTGTCGCTCATGCGTCCATTGTCCCAGACCGAACCTGGGCGGCAGACCGATGCCCGCCTCAGTACCGCAGCGGCACCAGCCCCTCCAGCGACGCCCGCTGCCCCGACGCGTGGATGCTGCCCGACGCCACCCCGTCCTCCCAGCCGAGCGCACCCGACGCCAGCGCGAGGAACGTCGCGGCGTCGGTCTCGATGACGTTGGGCGGCGTCCCTCGCGTGTGCCGCGGTCCCGGGATGCACTGCACCGCGCCGAACGGCGGCACGCGTACCTCCACGGTGTTGCCGGGCGCGCGCTCCGCCAGCAGCTGGAGCAGGTAGCGCACGGCGGTCGCCGTGGTGTTGCGGTCGGCGTCGCCCGCGACGGCGGCGCGCACGGCGGGGCCGCCGACCTCGTCCGCGATCTTCGCTCTGGCCATGGGGACCATTCTTCCACGCCCGAGTTCTCTAGCATGGGGGGCGTGAAGATCCTCATCCTCGGTTCCGGTGCCCGTGAGCACGCCATCATCACCGCGCTGCTGGCCGAGGAGGTGCGGCACGACATCGTCGCCGCACCCGGCAACGCCGGCATCGCGCAGGACGTGCGCGTGGAGCCGGGCCTCGACCCGCTCGACGGGCAGGCGGTGACCGAGTACGCGATCGAGCACGGCATCGAGCTGGTCGTGATCGGCCCGGAGGCGCCGCTCGTCGCGGGGGTCGCCGACCCGCTGCGCACGCGCGGCATCCCGGTCTTCGGGCCGGGCAAAGCGGCGGCGCAGCTGGAGGGGTCGAAGGCGTTCGCCAAGCGGATCATGGATGCCGCGGGCGTCCCCACCGGCCGCGCCGTGCGGGCCGAGACGCTGGCGGAGGCGGAGCGCGCGCTCGACGAGTTCGGGTCGCCGTACGTCGTGAAAGCCGACGGGCTCGCCGCGGGCAAAGGCGTGCTCGTCACGGAGGACCGCGCGGCCGCCGTGGAGCACGCGACGCACTGGCTGCGGCACGGCGGAGTGCTGGTGGAGGAGTTCCTCGACGGGCAGGAGGTGTCGCTGTTCCTCGTCAGCGACGGGCACGACGTGCTGCCGCTGTCGCCCGCGCAGGACTACAAGCGCCTCCTCGACGGCGACGCCGGGCCGAACACCGGCGGGATGGGCGCCTACTCCCCGCTCCCCTGGCTGCCCGAGAACTTCGTCGACGAGGTGATCGAGACCATCGCGCTGCCGACCGTCCGCACCCTGGCGAAGGAGCAGACGCCGTTCATCGGACTGCTCTACTGCGGCCTCATCCTGACCTCCCGCGGCATCCGCGTGATCGAGTTCAACGCGCGCTTCGGCGACCCGGAGACGCAGGTCGTGCTCCCTCGCCTGGTCACGCCGCTGTCGACGCTGCTCTACGCGGCGGCGACGGGCGGGCTCGGCGGGATGCCGCGTCCCGAGTTCGCGCTCGACACCGCCGTCACGGTGGTGCTCGCCAGCGAGGGCTACCCGGAGGCGCCGATCACCGGCCGGCCCATCACCGGCCTGGCCGAGGCGGCCGGCGTTCCGGAGGTGACGATCGCGCACGCCGCGACCGCGCGCGACGACAGCGGCGCCCTCGTCGCAACGGGCGGCCGGGTGCTCTCCGTGGTCGCCCGCGGCACCGGCTTCGCCGAGGCCCGCGCCCGCGCCTACGAGGCGCTGCACCACATCCACCTCGAAGGCGCCCACTACCGCACCGACATCGCCGCCCGCGTCTCCTGACCCGCGCCCCCACCCATCGGTTCCTCGGTTAATCCGTGTGCAGGCCGCGTGTCGGCGGATTAAGTGAGGAACCGATGCAGTGGAAGGGGGGCAGGGTCAGGGGAGGAGGCGGGTGAGGTAGCGGTTGCGGAAGCGGCCGGCGGGGTCGAAGCGCGCGGCGAGGGACGCGAAGTCGGCGAGGCGCGGGTAGAGGGTCGGGACGATGCCGTCGCGGTCGAGGAAGAGCTTGCCCCAGTGCGGCCGGGCGCCCAGCGGCAGCAGCTCCGCCTCCAGCTGCGGGAGCACCGCCTCCACGCCCTCCTGGTCTCGCACCCAGGTGAAGTGGATGCCGACGACGTCGGTCTCGTAGGCGCTCGACAGCCACAGCCGGTCGGCCGCGACCGTGCGGATCTCGGAGATCTGCAGCAGCGGCGCCACCACCGGCGCCAGCCGCCGCACGGCCTCGATCGCCTCCACCGCCCGTGCCCGCGGCACCAGGTACTCCGACTGGATCTCCTCGCCGTTCGACGGGGTGAACGCGAAGCGGAAGTGCGCCAGCCGCTCGCTCCACGGCCCGACGACGCCGAGCTGCTCCGTCGTGTTGCGCACGTCCATGGTCGGGATCATGTGGCGCGGCTCGGTCAGCGCGGGCGCGCCGAAGAAGTCGTCGCCGATGAGCGGCTCGACCCCGTCGAGCTCCTTCAGCCAGGCGAGCGAGACCGCGTCCTCGTCCCAGGTCGTGAACAGGCTGACGCTGTAGGCGGCGGAGGTGACCTCGTCGAGGCGGCCGAGCACCGCGTCCCACGGCACGCCGCCGAACAGCCGCTGCCTCGCGTCGTAGGTGGGGCGGATGTCGAGGGTGACCTCGGTCACGACGCCGAGCGCGCCGAGGCCGACCACGGCGCCGTCGAAGCCATCGTCACCGCGGCGCAGGTCGACCAGCTCCCCGGCGCCGTCCAGGATTCGAAGGCCCGAGACCGCGGTCGCCAGGTTCCCGTTGCGGTCGCCCGAGCCGTGGGTCGCGGTGGCGATGGCGCCCGCGACCGAGATGTGCGGGAGCGACGCCAGGTTGTGCAGCGCCCAGCCGGCCTCCTGCAGCGCCTGCGCGAGGTCGCCGTAGCGGACCCCTCCCCCGACCGTCACGGTGCGGGCCGCCTCGTCGATGCGGATGTCGCCCGGCAGGTCGCCCGTGCTGATCAGCAGGCCGGGCGTGTCGGCCAGGTCGTTGAAGGAGTGCCGGGTGCCGAGCGCGCGCACCTCCGGGGCGCCGAGGACGAGGTCGCGCAACTCCTCCACCGACCGCGGCCGCGCCACGGACGCCGCCCGGTACTCGTAGTTGCCCGCCCAGTTCTGCTCGGTCATCGGTCCTCCTCGATCCGTTCGGGAAGCGGACTCGGCCTCCCTCGACTCGTCCCAGTCTAGGGAGGCGGCAGCCCCCGGCCGGGCCGCTCCGAGCGGCCGAAAGAGTGCATAGCCAGGCCCGCCGAGCCCGCAGTATGGTGCCCGTGAACAGCGGGGTGGGCCGCGGGAAAGGAGCCGAGATGGCCGAATTCGAGTACGGTCCGGCGGAGTTCATGGTCGCGCAGTTCGACACGGACAGACCGTCGGCAGGGGTCGTCGAGGCGATCCTCGATCTGGTCGAGAGCGGCACCGTCCGCCTGCTCGACCTGGTCTTCATCGAGCGGCACGCCGACGGCGGTGTCGACATCATCGAGCTGGAGGAGATCGACGACGAGATCGGGCTGACCGACATCACCCTCGACGCGAGCGGGATCGCCGGCGACGAGGACGTGCAGCAGATCGCGGAGCTGCTCCAGCCGGGATCGACCGGCGCGATCCTCGTGATCGAGCACCTGTGGGCGAAGGAGCTGGCGAGCCGCTTCTTCGAGTCGGGAGGGGTCGTGCTGCACAGCGAGCGCATCCCGGCGCCGGTGCTGAACGCGGTGGCGGCGGAAGCGTACGACGAACTCGAGACCACGGAGAGCTGAGGAGGAGACCATGCCGTTGAGAAGGATGGGACGCCCGGGACTGATCGGGATGGCGGCACGCACCGCGGTGGTCGCAGGAACGGCCTCCGCCGTCGCCGGTGGCGTGCAGCACCACCAGCAGCAGAAGTACCAGGCGCAGGCCGACCAGCAGGCCTACGAGCAGCAGCAGGCGTACGAGCAGCAGCAGGCCGCCTACCAGCAGCAGCAGTACGAGCAGCAACAGCAGCAGGCGCAGATGCAGCAGATGGCCCAGCAGGCCGCCGCCGAACAGCTCGCCGCCCAGCAGCAGGCGGCTCCGGCGGCCGGCGGGGGCGACGACATGATGACCCAGCTGCAACAGCTCGCCACCCTGCACACGCAGGGTGTGCTCACCGACGAGGAGTTCGCCGCCGCGAAGGCGAAGCTGCTCGGCTAGCGGAAGCGGCGCCCGCGCGCCCGACGGGCCTCCGCCCGGCGGGCGCCGCTCTGCGCGCCGGCCGCACCGTACGATGGTCGGGTGAGCGAACTTCCGGGATGGGTCCACGTCTACTCGGGCAAGGTGCGCGACCTGTACGTGCCAGAGGGCGCGACCGGTCTCGCCGACACCGACAGCGTCCTCGTCGTCGCGAGCGACCGGGTGAGCGCGTTCGACCACGTGCTCGAGCCGGGCATCCCGGGCAAGGGCGACCTGCTCACCACCCTGAGCCTGTGGTGGTTCGACCAGCTCGACGACGTGCCGAACCACCTGATCCCGGACCACGTGCTGAGCGGCGAGCGGGTCGTGGAGCGCATCCCGGCCGCGGTCTCCGGCCGCTCGATGCTGGTGAAGCCTCTGGACATGTTCCCGATCGAGTGCGTCGTGCGCGGCTACCTGACCGGCAGCGGCTGGGCCGAGTACCGGGCGTCGCAGAGCGTGTGCGGCATCCCGCTGCCCGCGGGCCTCGAGAACGGCGACCGCCTGCCCGAGCCGCTCTACACGCCGGCCTGGAAGGCGCCGCTCGGCGAGCACGACGAGAACATCAGCTTCGAGCGCACGGTCGAGCTGGTCGGCCCGGACATCGCGGAGGAGCTGCGCCGGCTCTCCCTGCACGTGTACGCCCGCGGTGCGGCCATCGCCGAGGAGCGCGGCGTCATCATCGCGGACACGAAGTTCGAGTTCGGCGCCGACCGCGTCACCGGCGAGATCACGCTGGCCGACGAGGTGCTGACGAGCGACTCGAGCCGGTACTGGGATGCGGCCGCCTATGCCGCCGGCCGCACGCCGGAGGAGCGCATGGCGAGCTTCGACAAGCAGATCGTCCGGGACTGGCTGGCCGCGAACTGGGACAAGACGGGCACGCCGCCGCAGCTGCCCGCCGGGGTGGTGGAGCGGACCGCCGCCCGCTACCGGGAGCTGCTGGAGCGCCTGACCGGAGACTGAGCCGGGCAGCGCCGTCCGCATGCCGCGCCGCGCATGCCAGGCGGGATAGCGTCACCTCATGGCCGCTGAATCCGCCACCGCTCCCGTGCCCGCCACCGCCGCGATCGCCGACGCCGCCGTGCGCCTCGGCGTCGCCGTCCAGACCGCTCCCGTGAGCCTCGTCGCGCTGCTGCCCGGCCGCGCGTTCTCCGGCCCGGCCGCCCCCGTCACCCACCTCGGCAGCGTGGACGTGCTGCTCGAGGCGATCGACGACGCCCCCTCCGGCGCGGTGCTCGTCGTCGACAACGGCGGCCGCGACGACGAGGCGTGCGTCGGCGACCTGATGCTCCTGGAGGCGCGGGAGGCCGGGATGGCCGGCGCCGTCATCTGGGGCCGGCACCGCGACACCGCGCAGCTGCGCGAGATCGGGCTGCCGGTGTTCAGCCGCGGCGCGTACCCGTTCGGCCCTCGGCGGGTGCCGCCGGCGGGCACCGCCATGCGGTCGGCGTTCCTGGACGGGGTGACCGTGACCGCGGAGCACTGGCTGGTCGGCGACGACGACGGAGTGCTCGTGCTGGCCGCCGCCGACCGCGAGCGGCTGTTCGCGGAGGCGCTCCGCATCCAAACCGTCGAGGGCGCCCAGGCCGGACGCATGCGCGCGGGCTCGTCGCTGCGCGACCAGCTCGACTTCGCCCGCTACCGCCGCCTCCAGGCCGAGGACCCCACGCTCACCCTCCGCCGCTACCTCGCCGAGACCGGCGGCGCCATCGAGACCTGAAATAGTCCCGGTCGCGCGGGCGTTTCACCACGCATGCCCGAACTCCTGCCCGCCGACTCCGCCATGGGGGCCGTGACCTTGCGCGTCGCCGACCTCGACGCCATGACCCGTTACTACCGCGACGCCGTCACGCTCACGGTCCTCGCCGCCGAGGGCGACCGCGTGATCCTCGGCCGCGGGGCGACGCCTGCGGTGATCCTGGAGCATGCGCCCGAACTGCGGCACGCGTCGCCCGGGGAGGCCGGCCTGTTCCACACGGCGATCCTGTTCGACACCCAGGAGGCGCTGGCGGCCGCGGTCTACTCCGTCGCCCGGCGCGCGCCCGGCACCTTCACCGGAAGCGCCGACCACCTGGTGAGCACGGCGTTCTACTTCACCGACCCCGAGGGCAACGGGGTCGAGCTGTACTGGGACCGCGACCGCAGCCAGTGGAGCTGGACGCACGGTCAGGTCGAGATGGCGACCCTCTACCTGGACCCGAACCGCTTCCTCCAGGAGCATCTCACGGACCGCGCCGTCGCCCTCGCCGAGGAGGAGGGCGCACAGCCGTTCGGCGACGCCGGCGTCGGCCACGTGCACCTGTCGGTCGGCGACGTCGACTCCGCCCGCGCCTTCTACGTCGACCGGCTCGGCTTCGAGACGACGGCCGCCCTCGGGGGCAGCGCGCTGTTCGTGAGCGCCGGCGGCTACCACCACCACATGGCGATGAACACCTGGAACAGCCGAGGCGCCGGCCGCCGGCAGCTGGCGCTGGGGCTCGGCGAGGTGGAGATCCGGGTGCCCTCGTCCGACGACGTCGGCGAGCTCAGCGAGCGGATGCGGCACTACGGCATCGCGGCGCGCGACGACGGCCGGGCGGTGACGTTCGACGATCCGTGGGCGAACGCGGTCCGCGTGGTGTCGGAGGCCTGACGCGAGAAGGAGGTCGCAGCCGGACGGGCTGCGACCTCCTTCTGTATGTGCGGATCAGTCGGCGACGGGGGCGGCGTGGACGCCGTGCGGCGGCTCCTCGCCCGGCGCGGCGTCGGTCGCCGGGGCGACGTCGGCGGCGTGCGACCCGTGCGGGACCGCGTCCACCGGCACCGGCGCGGCGTGGGC
>QKXI01000013.1 GCA_003367665.1 Leifsonia sp. ku-ls
GGGCACCGCCCGCCGCGTGATCGCGGACCACCTGGCCGAGAAGTGGCTGGAGCCCGACCAGCTCTGAGCTCCGCCGCTACGCGACCCCGGGCTCGTCGCGCTCCGCGTCGGCGGCGTGGGCCCGCTCCCGCCGGCGAGGCCGCGACCGCCGTCGCGCCGACCGTCGCCGCGACGACCGCTGCGACGACCGCCGCGCCGGCGCCCGGGCCGCAGCCGGTCGCCCCCATCTATCTGCAGCGCCCGGAGCCGCCGAAGAAGAAGAGCAACCGGGGCGTCGGCATCCTGATCGTCCTCGTCGGCACCGTTGCGTTCGCCGTGCTGTGGGTGGCCGCCGTGCTCGTCGTCGGCTCGCTGCTGACGCCGAGCGACGAGTTCGGTCCGGCGCTGCGCGAGTACTTCACCGGAGGGAACGCGGCCGGCCTCCGTGGCTGGGGGCCCGTCGTGGCGTTCTTCATCGGGATGGTCGTGCTGGTCCAGATCCTGAACCGGGCGCGCTGGTGGGCCTACATCCTCGGCGGCCTTTTCGTCGGCGTGTTCGTGTACTTCGTCTACATCGGCGCCAGCCTCGTGGAGGGGCAGTACTGGCTGCGCACCCCGAACGAGTTCGCCGTCCTGCTCCGCACGACCTGGGTCAGCCCGTACGCGGTGCTCGCCGGGGTCATCGCCCGCGAGCTGTCGATCTGGACGGGGGCCTGGCTCGCCGCGCGCGGTCGCAAGCTGAAGGCGCGCAACGCGGAAGCGCAGGCGGACTACGAGCAGCAGCTCGCCGACGCGCAGAACCAGGCCGTCGCCGCCTACGCGCAGCAGGGCTACTGAGCGGCGGACCGCCGCATGCGTGACGACCGGACCTACGCCACCGTCATCGCGTTCTTCGCGGCGGGGCTGTACCTCGCGCTCATCGTGGCCGCGTTCGGACTGATCTCGCTCGCCACCGACACCGAGGTGGTCGCGGACCCATCGGTCGGACCGCTCGTCGGGCCGGTCATGGTCGGCGCGGCCACGCTCATGCTGCTGATCTTCCTGATCGTGCTCGGCACGCGCGTCCCCGCGGACCGGCAGCGCGTGTCGCCGGGCGTCGCGTTCGGCGTCGGTGTCGCCTGCTACGCCGTTTACGCGGCGGCGGGAGCCGTCGCCGGCACCCTGGCGGACCCGGGAGGGCCGCTCCGCTACGTCCTCTTCGCCCTCGCCCAGCTCGGCGGCTGGCCCGCGATCACCGCGGGCCTTCTCGCCTTCGCCGTCACCCTGCTCTACCAGCTGGTGCTGGTCGGCCGCTTCCGGCAGCGCGGGCGCCCGCGCTGGCCGTGGGAGCGCGACGAGGAGTAGGCGGCAGCGTCGGACGCCTCCGCGTCACACCCGCACGCGGGCGGGGAGGGACGCGTCCACGAGCGGCACCTGCACGCGCGTGAACCCGCCCTTCTGGATGAGCACGCCGCGCCCGGGAGGGAACTCCGACCGGTTGAGCCGCGGCAGCGGCGTCTTCAGCAGCAGGTCGCCCTCGATCGAATCCGGCTGCAGCAGCAGACCGCGGCGGCCGTTCTTCACCTCGCCGAGCAGCGGCCACGACGTGCCCCACGCGCTCGTCTCCGCCTCGGCGACGAGCAGATGGTCGCTCCGGCGCACCGCGCGCACCAACTCCACGATGGGCGCGTCGGCCGGCGTCTGCAGGAAGTCGCCGATGCTCTCCACGAACACCGCGATCCGGCCCTCCGTGTCCGGGTCGGCGATGGCGGCGGAGAGGTCCTTCGCGAGCTCGGCGGCGTCGGCGGGCGTCAGCGCGCGGTCGGTCCACAGCGCCGAGCCGGCCAGCGGCGAGCGGGCCGAGCCGACGTAGTACAGGCGCGTCTCGCCGTCGAACCGGGCCACGGCGTCCGCGATCGCCGCCAGCGCGGTGGTCCGCCCGCTCGCCGGCGGGCCGGCGAGCAGCAGCGTCCCGGAGGGCTCGAAGCCGAGCGGTCCGAGGTCGGTGTCGCCGATGCCGAGCACCGGCAGACCGCCCACGCTGTCCGGCAGCGAGGCCGGGGACAGCTCCTTCGGCATCGAGCCGACCGCGGGGGCGTGCGGGATGCCGGCGCGCGACATCGCCTCCGCGAGCCTCCGCACGGCCTCCGACTGGTCGGAGACGGCCCTCGAACCGCCCAGCACGGCGATCTGGGTCTCGTAGCCGTCGACGATGGCGCGGCCGGGAGGGGAGGCGGGCGACAGGATGTCGCTCGGCACGTCGAGCATCCCGTACCCGTCGTCGGCCAGCCGCAGCACGACGCGGCGCTGCACGAGCGAGCCGATCGCCGTCGGCACGGCGCCGGCGCGGTCGCCGGTGAGGGCGACGTGCATTCCGAGCCGTCGGCCGTCCGCGAGCAGGTCGCGGAACACGTCGTACCACTGCGACCGTCCGGCCGGGATCTCGAAGTCCTCGCGGAAGCTGGGGAAGCCGTCCACGAGCAGCAGGATCCGCGGCTCGTCGTGCCGCCCGGTCAGCGAGCGGTACTCGGTGATGTTCGACGCGTTCGCCTCGGCGAAGCGCGGGCCGCGGTCCTCCAGGGTCTCCTTGAGCATCCGGAACAGGCGCACGATGCGCTCCGGGTCGTCGCCCGGGATGATCGAGCCGACGTGCGGCAGCTTCTCCAGCATCCGGAGGCTGCCCGCGCCGAAGTCGAGCCCGTACACGTGCACGGGGCCGCCGCGCGGGGTGATCGCCGCGGCCGACGCGAGCGTGCGCAGCACGGTCGACTTGCCCGAGCCGCCGGTGCCGTAGACGGCGAGGTTGCCGTCGAGGTCGGGCTGGAAGTAGACCGGGCGCTGCTCCTGGCGGTCCGGGATGTCGGCGACGCCCAGCAGCAGCTCGGCGTCGGTGCGCTGCCGCAGCAGCCCGAGGTCGTACGCGGCGGCGAGCTCGTCCAGCCACGGCCGGCGCGGCGCCGGGATGTGGGCCGCGGCCTGGGCGCGCACGATGGACGCGACCAGTCGCTGCTGGTCGGTGGGCCCGAGGTCGCGCTCCGGCTCCTCGGCGGGCCGCTCCTCCTCCCAGCGCACCTCGCCGCCGAACCGCAGCTCGGCGATCTCGACGCCCGCGCGCTCCGGCTCGCGCGTCGTCCAGCCGCCGGCGTACGCCGACTGGAACCGGACCAGCCGGCCGGGACCGGTCTTCGCCATCCCCCGTCCCGGGATGCCCGGGTCGAAGTGGGCGGCGTCCGCGACGCCGACGACGTCCTGGCTGTCCGACTCGTCGGCCATGCGCAGGGCGATGCGCAGGTTGGTGTTCGCGCGCAGGTTGTCCTTGATCACGCCGGCCGGGCGCTGCGTGGCCATGATGAGGTGGATGCCGAGGGAGCGTCCGCGCTGCGCGATGTCGACGACGCCGTCGACGAACTCGGGCACCTCGCCGACCAGCGCGGCGAACTCGTCGATCACGAGCACGAGCGCGGGCGGGCTGTCCGGGTCGCCCCGCTTCTCCAGCTCCAGCAGGTCCTTCGCCTTCTTGCGGTTGAGCAGGTGCTCCCGGTGGTGCAGCTCGGCGCGGAGGCTGGTGAGCGCCCGGCGCACCAGGTGCGGGCTGAGGTCGGTGACGAGGCCGACGCAGTGCGGGAGGCTGACGCAGTCCGCGAACGCGGACCCGCCCTTGTAGTCCACGAACAGGAAGGTGACCCGGTCGGGGCTGTACTCCGCGGCCATCCCGAGCACCCAGGCCTGCAGGAACTCGCTCTTGCCCGCGCCGGTGGTGCCGCCGACGAGCGCGTGCGGGCCTTGCGTCCGCAGGTCGAGGTGCATCGCGTCGACGCCCGCGGAGCCGATCGTGGCGCGCAGCGTGCCGGGGCGGCGGCGCGCGGGCTTCGCCCCCGGCGTGCGGTCGTGGATGGAGGCGTTCTGCCGCCACCGGTCGACCACGGCGCTCGAGGTCTCGGCGAGTTCATGTCCGAGCAGGGTGACGAGCGACACGGAGCGGGGCAGGTCGCTCGCGTCGGTGACGAGCGCCCCGGCGTCGATCACGGGCGCCATGCGCTTGGCGTAGTCGAGGGCGGTGGCCGAGGAGACGGGCTCTGTGACCACGTCCTCCACCGTCTCGCCGATCCGCACGAACCCGGCGCGGGCGCGGTGCGGCTGGTCGGTGTGCTGCAGGAAGGTGCGGCAGACGGCGGGGAGGCGGTGCACGTCCTCCGAGATCCAGATCGGGAAGACGCCCGCGTCGGCCGCCGCCTCGGCCAGCTGCACGAGCCGGGCGCGGTCGACGGCGACGTCGTCGGAGATGACGACCACCACGGCCGGGACCGGCGAAGGGGTTCCCTCGACCGTCTGCGAACGCCCGACCTCGGCGCCGCGTTCTAGCGCCGCCCGCTCCTGCTCCATCGCGCCGCGGCGCTGCGGTCCGCGCTTCGCCGCGGCGAGCCGCTCCTCGACCAGACCCTCCAGGGCGCTCAGCACGCCGGCGGCGCTCGACGCGGAGTCGGCCAGGTGACCGCCCGGGAGCGGGCTGTGCGGCGAGGAGGTGTGCGGCATCCACTTCAGCCAGGCCAGCTCGCGCGACCAGCGCGGCGACACCAGCGCGGCGACCGCCAGCTCGGCGGGGGAGTGCAGCGCGGTCAGCTGCACGAGTACCGAGTTGACCGACCCGGCGACGAGGTCGGCCGGCCCGGCGAGGCCGAGGGCGCCCGACTCGTACAGGTTGTCGAGCACCGGAACGTCGTCGACGCGCTCGTTCGCGGCGATCACGGCGTCCAGCCGCTCCTGGAACTCGACGATCAGCTCGCCCCGGTCGGTCGCCTGCACCGTGTTGCGCGACCGCATCGAGCCGCGGCCGAGCTGCAGGTTGAGGAACGACCAGTGCTCCGGCCGCCTGGTCCACAGCAGCGGCCCGCGCCGCACGGCCTCCGACAGCGCGTCGGTCGTGGTCGGCGTCTCGGCTTGCCGCAGCTCGACCTCGGTGCGGCGCTCCTCCTCGAGCTTGGCGGAGAGCGCCTCGAGCCGCTGCTCGAACACGGCGATCTGTTTCTTCAGCTTGCGCTTGCCGCGCGTGCGGCCGCTGATGTAGTTGCCGGCGAGCATCAGCGGCGAGAGCAGCACGAACAGGAGCGACGTCGGGCTGTGCGTGAGGAAGAATATCGCCCCGCCGAGCAGCAGCGGCGTGATCATCGCGAGCAGCGGGAACGGCGGGTCGTCCTTCTCGCCGGGCACGTCGGGGGCCTGGAACACCTGGCCGGCGTAGCGCCGCTCGACCCGCGGCGAGCGGTTGAAGAACACCGGGCCGGCCGTCGGGGTTGCCGCGGGTAGCTCCGATCCCGCCTTCACATCCAGCTCCACCTCGGTCTCGCCGATGAGCAGGGTCTCCGACCGGCGCACGGTGAAGCGCGTGACGAGCCCGCCGTCCACCATCACGCCGTTCGCGGAGCCCAGGTCGACCACCTCGACGCCGTCGCCGGCCTCGAAGCGCACGTGCCGCTTGGAGACCAGTGGGTCCTGCAGCACGATGTCGCAGCCCTCGTCGCGGCCCAGCACCGTGCTGCCGGCGCGCAGCGGGAACGCGGCGCCCGCCTGCGGACCGGTGAGCACCCGCAGGGTCGCGACCACCGGGACCTCGCCGAGCTCCGGCGAGACGTAGTGGAGGCCGGCGTCGGCCAGGGCGACCGTCGCGCCGCTGCCGATCCACGCCTCGCCCACCGGAGCGTCGGGCGGGAGCACGAGCGGCTCGGCCTGGCCAGGCAGCTGGGCCCGCAGGGTGAGCGCGCCGGGAGCGGCGACGGGGCCGGTTCGGCGGGGGTCGATGCGCGCGATCGTCGCGGCGACCTCGGAGATGCTGGCGGCGGCGTCCGCGGTGACGACGATGTCATCGCTCGTGCCGGTCGGGCGGGCGAGAGTCAGTTTCAGTCGCACCCCTGCACCATACCCAGTGGCGCCGGATCCGGTGGATGGGGACCGCTCCCCATCGCCTCCCCGCTGGCCCGCCGGTACGGTGGCTTCGGCAGCAGGGACCGGAAGGGGAGGAACAGTGGCCGATCTCGTACTCAAGCTCGACGAGCTGGTGCAGTTGCGCGACGATCTCGACGCCGTGGTGCGCGAGTTCCAGAACGCCGACGACTTCAGCGACTCGGTCGCCGAGGCGACGGGGCACGACGATCTGCACGGTCACGTCCGGGACTTCGCCCACAAGTGGAACGAGAAGCGCAAGGAGATGACCGAGAACGTGAAGAACGTGCAGCAGGTCATCGCCGCCGTCGCCGACAACTTCGTCAAGGTCGACGGCGACCTCGCAAAGGCCCTCGAAGAGAAGAAGAAGTAGGGGAGCGCAGCAGACGTGAGCGACCGCGAATTCCAGCCGCTGACCGGCGACCCCGGAGTGCTCGAGGCGAAGGCGCAGCACTACAAGTCGATCGGCGAGGCCATCCAGCGCTCCGTGAAGGAGCTGAACAAGATCCACGACGTCGACGGCTACAAGTCCCAGGCCGTCTCGAAACTGCAGGAGATGTCGAAGGACACCGCCGATGACATCGACAAGGCGAAGGACCGCTACGCGAAGACCGCCGACGCGCTGATCGCCTACGCGAAGGAGCTGCGCGGCGCGCAGGACGACGCCAAGGCGGCGATCGCGCAGATCACCGAGAAGCAGGAGGCCGCGGACGCCGCCCACCACGCCGCGACCACCGCACACACCGACGCGCAGAAGGCGAAGCCGGAGGACGCCGCCGACGCCGGCAAGGCCGCCGACAAGGCCGACGACCACGCCCGCGCGGCGAACGCGGCGCTGCAGGCCGCCCACCAGGCCTGGTACGACGCCCGCGACCGCAAGAACCGCGCCGCCGAGAAGGCGGTGAGCGCGATCGTGGACGTGGTCGACCACCACAACAACGGCCTCAAGAACCCGAGCTGGTGGGACAAGGTGGTGGACGTCATCGGCACGATCGGCGACATCGCCGGCGTGCTCGCCATCTTCCTGTCGTGGGTGCCTATCCTCGGCCAGGTGCTCGTCGTGATCGCGCTGGTCGCGTCCATCGTGAAGCTGGTCGACGCGATCGTGAAGTTCGCGAACGGCGAGGGCAGCTTCCTCAGCGTGCTCGGCGCCGCCGTCACGGTCGTGCTCAGCGTCTTCGGCGGCCGCATCTTCGCGTTCCTCGGAAAGGCCGCCCGCGTCCAGAGCCTGGCCCGCGTTCCGGCCCGGGTCGCCGGCGTGCGCACCGGCTCGAACACGTTCCTCAAAATGGCCATCGGCAAGCGCCTGATGAAGTCGGCCACGACGAAGCTGTTCGACAAGCCGCTCACCGACATCAACGTCTGGAAGAGCGCCGGGAAGACGGCCGCCGCCCAGCGCGAGGCGTACCAGGCCCTCGTGACGCACGGCGCCGACAAGGCGAAGGCGGTACGCACGCTGCTCGGCATCGACCAGAACGTCGTGAAGGCGGTGGCTCACGATTTCAAGTCCCGGGAGTTCAGCCTGCTCACGGCGACGGCCGCGTACCGCCAGGGCGCCGCCCTGGTGAACAAGGGCATCGACGTGATCAACGCGCCGGGTAAGGTCGAGACGTTCGTCCACAAGGTCGACGGCGGTCCGCAGCACACCGACCTCCCGCAGCTGGGGAAGATCGACCTGCACACGTGGGCCGCGGACACCGGCGACAAGGTCGTGCCGACCTATCTGCCGTCGAAGTGAGGGGAACGGGCATGACGCTGCGGCCACAGGACATCGTCGACCTGACGTTCGAGGCGCCGGACGGCTGGCACGACGTCGAGCTCCTGAGCGACCACGGCAGCGACGACTGGCCGGAGCGGCTGGCGGCGCAGCTCGCCGCCGGGGAGCCGACGGAGGAGGAGCTGGCGGAGCGGCTGCGCGCCCTGCAGCACCTGCTGCACTCGGAGGATCCGACCGGTGCCACGCGCGCCCGCGTCTACGTGCCCGCGCCGGCCATCGGCGTGCTGAACGCGTTCCAGACGTACGAGCTGCTGCAGCTGGAGGTCGACGACAGCCCCGAGAGCTACCTCGCCGCGACGGACGCGCAGAGCGACCACCGCGAGCCGGGCTACGAGATCCTGGGCTACCGGTCGTGGCGCACCGCGCACGCGACGGGCGAGCTGGTCGGCTTCACGCATCTCACCGCGCTCGCCGACGAGGACGCGGGCGACGCGCTGCTCGAGCAACGCGTGGTCTTCGCCGTGTTCCCGGTCGGCTCCGCGCAGGCGGTGCAGTTCGTGTTCCGTTCGGCGTTCATCGGCGGGTTCGCCGACATGGTCGCGGAGACGCAGGAGATCGCCGACTCGCTGCGCGTCACGCTGGGGGAGTTCGCATGACCGACGCCCGGTTCACCGCGCTCGACGAGGAGCTGACGATCGTCTTCCCCGGCACCTGGGTCATGGTGCCGCTGCACGACGAGGAGGCGGCGCGCCGACGCATCCAGCGGCTGGTGACCGAGCGCGTCGGCCGCGCCGACCGGCTGGCGCGCGTGCGACGCACGGCGAAGACCGAGCTGGAGCGGCTGGTCGCCCTGGCCGACGACAGCACGGCGTTCGCGCTCGCCCTGTCGCTGGAGATCCTCCCTGGCGTCCCGTTCCCGGCCTCCCTCGTGCTGTCGCGCGAGGAGTGGCCGACGACGCCGGGGCCGGACGACGACCTCGCCCAGCACCTGGCCCGCTGCTTCCCCGACGACACGGCGCTCGACCTGTCGATCGGCCCGACCCGGCGGCGCTCGGTGCTCCGCCAGACGACGTACGACGAGGAGTCGGCTCCCGAGCTGATCGCGGACTACCGGTTCGCCGCTCCGGGCGCCGAGCGCGTCATCCACGCCAGGATCAACGCCCCGATGGTGGCCGACGCCGAGCTCTACCTCGAGCTGTTCGACGCGATGATCGACTCGATCAGCTTCCGGCGGCCGCTCGCGCAGCCGGCCGGCCGCTGACCCGCTGCCGGAAGGCGCGCACCAGCAGCACGACGGTCGCGACGACGAGCGCCGCGACGATCACCCCCCAGACGACCGTTCCGACGACCCCGGGCGTGTAGAGCCAGCCGGCGACCGCGAAGGAGGCGAGGCCGTACGGGTAGCCCGCGACGAGCAGCGCGCGACTGGGCCGCCAGCCGAGCAGCATCAGCTCCGTCCAGAAGCGCGTCCACGGGGTCAGGCGCACCGGGAGCAGCGAGAGCGCCGTCGCGCCGATCGTGGGCGGCCCGATGACGTTGCGCGACCAGCCGGTGCTGGAGAGTCGCTCGCCCGCGTAGGCGGGCGACAGGCTGCGCACGACGTACGTCCACGACAGCACGGCGAGCGGGATGGAGGCGAGCGGCAGCGCCAGGAACGCGTAGCCGAGCAGCGGCACCAGCACGACGAGGGCGAACACCGCGAACAGCAGCAGCGGAAGCAGGGCGCCGTCGGCCACGAGGCTCTCCGCGCTGCGGTCGGGGTCGGTGCTCCACAGCCCGAACGGGAGCGCCGCCGGCAGCAGGAGAGTGACCGCGCCGAGGGCCGTCCACACCACGGCGACCAGCAGGTAGCCGAAGGGCCGCAGCACCCGCTCGGCGGCCGACGGCGGCGTCGCCGAGCGGTCGGAGCGGGTCCGGCTGGCTGCCCGCCCGGCGGCGGAGTTCCGGTTCGGCTTCATCGGGCTGTACGACGGCATGGCTGCCAGGCTATCCCGCTGGCCCTGCGGCGGTACAGCGGCATGGATGGGGAGTGCTCCCCATTCCGTCCTCCCGCGCGGCCTGGTTAGGTGGACGTAGCTGGTCGGCCCCGGGGGTACGGCCTCTCTCGAACAAACGAAGGGATTAGGACCGTCATGGCCAACATGAACGTCACGTACGGCGAGATGACCAACGCCGCCAACCGCCTCATCGCGGGCAAGGACGACATCACCGCGAAGCTGCACGAGCTCCAGAACCTGGTGAACGGCCTGGTCAACGGCGGCTTCGTCACCGACCAGGCGTCCGGCGCCTTCCACACCTCCTACGAGCAGTTCACCAAGGGCACCACCGACGCGGTGAACGGCCTCGACGGGATGTCGCAGTTCCTCACCAAGGCCGCCGACGCGCTGCAGAACGTCGACAGCGAGCTGGCGAAGGGTATCGGCGGCTGAGTCGCCGCAACGCCACGAAAGGGGCGGTCGTCCACCCGGACGGCCGCCCCTTTCGCCGTGCGCGGACAAGGCCTCCGCGGGCCCGTCCTCATTTGACCGGCAGGGGCCCGGCGGATAGTATTTATCGGGTGTGCGCTCTGTCGCGCGCTCGCCTCATGCCCTCTTCCGGGCGGGAGTCGAGCGGGCTGGCACGTACTCATCCGATGGGCAGGGAGACCGCACGGGATCCCGGCCCCCACGGCATATCGGCCGGCGGAGACGCCAGTGGGCCGATCCCCCCGCGAACCCCCACGCCCGCCCTGCGGGTCGGTGGCTCCTGGGGACAAGCAACAACTGTCACCGTGCAGTCCATATAAGGAGAAGTCAGTGCCAACCATTCAGCAGTTGGTCCGCAAGGGACGGACGCCGAAGGTCACCAAGACCAAGGCCCCCGCCCTGAAGGCCAACCCCCAGCAGCGCGGCGTGTGCACCCGTGTCTACACCACCACCCCCAAGAAGCCGAACTCGGCGCTCCGCAAGGTCGCCCGTGTGAAGCTCTCGAACGGGACCGAGGTCACCGCTTACATCCCCGGTGAGGGCCACAACCTGCAGGAGCACTCGATGGTGCTCGTCCGCGGCGGTCGTGTGAAGGACCTGCCCGGCGTGCGCTACAAGATCGTCCGTGGCGCGCTCGACACCCAGGCCGTCAAGAACCGCAAGCAGGCTCGCAGCCGTTACGGCGCGAAGATGGAGAAGAAGTAATGCCTCGCAAGGGTCCCGCTCCCAAGCGCCCCGTCGTCGCCGACCCGGTGTACGGCTCGCCGGTCGTCAGCCAGCTCGTGAACAAGATCCTCCTCGACGGCAAGAAGGGCCTCGCCGAGCGCATCGTCTACGACGCGCTCGAGGGCGTCGCCACCAAGTCGGGCCAGGACGCGGTCACCACGCTCAAGAAGGCTCTCGACAACATCCGCCCGACCCTCGAGGTCCGCAGCCGCCGCGTCGGCGGTTCGACCTACCAGGTGCCGGTCGAGGTCAAGCCGCACCGCGCCAACACCCTGGCGCTGCGCTGGCTCACCAGCTACGCCAAGGGCCGTCGTGAGAAGACGATGACCGAGCGTCTCACCAACGAGATCCTCGACGCCTCGAACGGCCTCGGCGCCGCGGTCAAGCGCCGCGAGGACACGCACAAGATGGCCGAGTCGAACAAGGCCTTCGCGCACTACCGCTGGTAATAAAACTGGCCGCCCGGGCGTTATACGTAAGAGTGCCGCGCCCGGGCGGCACACCTTCCACTTTCTACTTTTCGGAGGAACCCTGTGGCACAGGACGTGCTCACTGACCTGAAGAAGGTCCGCAACATCGGCATCATGGCGCACATCGATGCCGGCAAGACCACCACGACCGAGCGCATCCTGTTCTACACGGGCGTCAACCACAAGATCGGCGAGACGCACGACGGCGCCTCGACCACCGACTGGATGGAGCAGGAGAAGGAGCGCGGCATCACCATCACGTCCGCGGCGGTCACCTGTTTCTGGAACAAGAACCAGATCAACATCATCGACACGCCCGGTCACGTCGACTTCACGGTCGAGGTGGAGCGCTCGCTCCGCGTGCTCGACGGCGCGGTCGCGGTGTTCGACGCGAAGGAGGGCGTGGAGCCCCAGTCGGAGACCGTGTGGCGCCAGGCCGACAAGTACAACGTCCCGCGCATCTGCTTCGTCAACAAGATGGACAAGCTGGGCGCCGACTTCTACTTCACGGTCGACACCATCGTCTCCCGCCTCGGCGCCAAGCCGCTGGTGATGCAGCTCCCGATCGGGTCCGAGTCCGACTTCGTCGGCGTCGTCGACCTCATCGAGATGCGCGCGCTGATCTGGCCGGGCGACGCCAAGGGTGATGTCACCATGGGCGCCAAGTACGAGGTCCAGGAGATCCCCGCCGACCTCAAGGACAAGGCGGAGGAGTACCGCGCGAAGCTCATCGAGACCGTCGCCGAGACCGACGACGAGCTGCTCGAGAAGTTCTTCGGCGGCGAGGAGATCACCGTTCCGGAGATCAAGGCGGCCATCCGCAAGCTCACCGTGAACAACGAGATCTACCCGGTGCTCTGCGGCTCGGCGTTCAAGAACCGCGGCGTGCAGCCGATGCTCGACGCGGTGATCGACTACCTGCCGTCGCCGATCGACGTCCCGGCCATCCAGGGCCACGACGCCCGCGACCCGGAGAAGGCCATCGAGCGTCACGCCGACGCCACCGAGCCGTTCTCGGCTCTGGCGTTCAAGGTCGCCGTGCACCCGTTCTTCGGTCGCCTCACCTACGTGCGCGTCTACTCGGGTCGTGTCGACTCCGGCGCCCAGGTCATCAACTCGACCAAGGGCAAGAAGGAGCGCATCGGCAAGATCTTCCAGATGCACGCCAACAAGGAGAACCCGGTCGACTTCGTCACCGCCGGCAACATCTACGCGGTGATCGGCCTCAAGGACACCACCACCGGTGACACCCTGTGCGACCCGGACAGCCAGGTCGTGCTCGAGTCGATGACCTTCCCGGAGCCGGTGATCGAGGTCGCCATCGAGCCGAAGACGAAGGCCGACCAGGAGAAGCTGGGCACCGCGATCCAGAAGCTGGCCGAAGAGGACCCGACGTTCCGCACCGAGCAGAACCAGGAGACCGGCCAGACCGTCATCAAGGGCATGGGCGAGCTCCACCTCGACATCCTCGTCGACCGCATGAAGCGCGAGTTCAACGTCGAGGCCAACGTCGGCAAGCCGCAGGTGGCCTACCGCGAGACCATCCGCCGCACGGTGGAGAAGTACGACTACACCCACAAGAAGCAGACCGGTGGTTCCGGTCAGTTCGCTAAGGTGCAGATCACCCTGGAGCCGCTCGAGGTCACCCCGGAGACCTCGTACGAGTTCGTGAACGCCGTCACCGGCGGTCGCGTGCCGCGCGAGTACATCCCCTCGGTGGACGCGGGCATCCAGGACGCGATGCAGGTCGGCGTGCTCGCCGGCTTCCCGACGGTGGGCGTCAAGGCGACGCTCGTCGACGGTGCCTCGCACGACGTCGACTCCTCGGAGATGGCGTTCAAGATCGCCGGCTCGATGGCCTACAAGGAGGCCGCTCGGAAGGCGAACCCGGTGCTCCTCGAGCCGCTGATGGCGGTCGAGGTGCGTACGCCGGAGGAGTACATGGGCGACGTCATCGGCGACCTGAACTCCCGTCGCGGGCAGATCCAGTCCATGGAGGACGCCAGCGGTGTCAAGGTGGTGCGTGCCAACGTCCCGCTGTCCGAGATGTTCGGCTACATCGGCGACCTGCGGTCCAAGACCTCGGGCCGTGCCGTGTACTCGATGCAGTTCGACAGCTACGCGGAGGTCCCGAAGGCTGTGGCCGACGAGATCGTCCAGAAGAGCAAGGGCGAGTGACCTCGGTCGCTGCTCCCAGGCAACATCCCGTAACATAAGAAACCAATCCCGTAGATCCACCGGTCGAAATCCGTCGACCGGGGGATCTGCACGAGAGTCCTGAGGAGGACCCACAGTGGCTAAGGCCAAGTTCGAGCGGACTAAGCCGCACGTCAACATCGGAACCATCGGTCACGTCGACCACGGCAAGACGACGCTCACCGCGGCGATCTCCAAGGTGCTTGCTGACAAGTACCCGTCGGCGACCAACGTGCAGCGCGACTTCGCGTCGATCGACTCGGCTCCGGAAGAGCGTCAGCGTGGTATCACGATCAACATCTCGCACGTCGAGTACGAGACGCCGAAGCGCCACTACGCGCACGTTGACGCCCCGGGTCACGCCGACTACATCAAGAACATGATCACCGGTGCCGCTCAGATGGACGGCGCGATCCTCGTGGTCGCCGCCACCGACGGCCCGATGGCTCAGACCCGTGAGCACGTTCTGCTCGCCAAGCAGGTCGGTGTTCCGTACCTGCTGGTCGCGCTGAACAAGTCCGACATGGTCGACGACGAGGAGATCCTGGAGCTCGTCGAGCTCGAGGTCCGCGAGCTGCTCTCCAGCCAGGACTTCGACGGCGACAACGCGCCGGTCGTCCGCGTCTCGGGCCTGAAGGCTCTTGAGGGCGACGAGAAGTGGACCCAGAGCATCCTCGACCTCATGGAGGCCGTGGACGAGTCCATCCCGGACCCGGTGCGCGACAAGGACAAGCCGTTCCTGATGCCGATCGAGGACGTCTTCACGATCACCGGTCGTGGCACCGTCGTCACCGGTCGCGCCGAGCGTGGCACCCTGGCCATCAACTCCGAGGTCGAGATCGTCGGCATCCGCCCGACGCAGAAGACCACGGTGACCGGTATCGAGATGTTCCACAAGCAGCTCGACGAGGCCTGGGCCGGCGAGAACTGTGGTCTGCTCCTCCGCGGCACCAAGCGCGAGGACGTGGAGCGCGGCCAGGTCGTGGCGAAGCCGGGTTCGGTTACCCCGCACACCAACTTCGAGGGCACTGCCTACATCCTCTCGAAGGACGAGGGTGGCCGTCACAACCCCTTCTACACGAACTACCGTCCGCAGTTCTACTTCCGCACCACCGACGTCACCGGCGTCATCACGCTGCCCGAGGGCACCGAGATGGTCATGCCCGGCGACACCACCGACATGTCGGTCGAGCTGATCCAGCCGATCGCCATGGAGGAGGGCCTCGGCTTCGCGATCCGTGAGGGTGGCCGCACCGTCGGCGCCGGCACGGTGACCAAGATCAACAAGTAAGTCTCTTTCGACTTCGCTCGAGAAAGGGTCGGACCTTCGGGTCCGGCCCTTTTTCGTGTTTCCCGGGGGTTTACCTCTCGGCCTCCCCGTCGCAGAATTGACGCATCGTTTCAACCGGAGCGGTTCCGCCGACGAGAGGAGCGCCTATGGATACGCACGGCCTCGCAAACCAGCCCACACCGCTGACGGGTTCTCGTAACGGAAGTTCCGGGGCCGCATAGCGGTCGTGACATTCAGCTGAGTGGCGGCGCGAGGCGCCACTCGAGCGGGGCCCGGCGACGCCGGGCCCCGCTCCCTCGCTTAAGAGGGAGTCACGAGGCGCTCACGACGACGAGCCGCTCATGTGCTTCGGGAACCACTGCGGATCCAGGTCGTACTCGAGTTCGATCCCCGAGCTCAGCCGAACGACGAGCATGTACGCGTCGACCGGGCTCCCACCCCCGGAGGTCGGCCGTGTGTTCGGAGAGCACACATCGTCCTGATCCTCGAACATCCCCAGCTCCCTCCGTCGGCGAAGCGACGACGACCTTGGACCACATCGTGCACCACGGCGGCGGGATTCTGGTACTCCCTATTTCTTCAGGTGGCGGCTGACACATCCCACCCCACGGCGGGGAGATCCAGTCTCGGGAAGGTGCTTCGCACGCTCAGCGGGACACCCGCGTCGCTCAGCAGGACGCGCATCAGGTCGGGCCGCATGGCGGTCTTCCATCCCCAGCGCACGACGCGCAGGCCCATGGCACGGATCAGTGACTCGCGGCGCCGTCGTTCCTCGAGCGCCTGATCGCGGCTGCGCCCGTCGAGCAGGTCCGGCCGCACCATTTTGACGACGCCGTCCGCCTCTCCGACGAGACCGAGCTCCGGCCATACGAAATCCAGTCGGGCACGGAATCCCAGTAGGTCTTCGACGGGTTGCTGGAGAGCCGGCGGTGGGGCGCCGCAGAGGGCCATGCTGACCCGGCTGGCCGACTCGAGCGGGGACTCGGCCTGACCGTCGGCGAACTCCGCGACGGCCAGCGCGCGTTCGCGGCCCGCGTCCGCTGGGAGCCCTCGGGCCGCCTTCGCGATGTCCGATCGCTGTGCCTTCGGTCGCCGTTCGCTGAACGCGCCGCACGCGAGTGCCGCATCCGCTGCCATCACACCGCTCATCAGAGAGGAGCGGGAGGCGACATCGGCAACGGTCCGCGCAGCGGTTGTGACGAGGAGTCCCTGTACCTCCAGCACCTGGGTGTCGTCGCGCCGTGCGTGCTGCACGATGCCTCCGCCCAGATGCTCGCGCTCGCCCCGCGCAAGGATGTGGATGCTGCGTGGGTGTCTCCCGGCAAACGGAAGGCCGTGAACAGCGAGAGCAGACCAGTGACAGAAGACCGGCCGCACCGGCCTCAGCGCGGCGAAGGTCCGGAGCCTCATGACGATCTCCTCTCTGGTGTGATGACGCTCGATCTGTTGGATGTTCGCGTGACGTGATGGCTCCACTGCCCGCAGCTGGAGGCGCTGCAGCCGGCGGGACGCGGGGTGCGGATCAGGAGAGAGTGACATGTCCCCACACTTCCTGCCCCTCGACCGCCAATCAGGGGCTTCCCGTAATCTGTGGAGAACCGTGGCTTCCACAGGCGCCCCACCCGCGACACGCCCGGGTTGCAGCATTGCCGCCGATCTGGCAAACTTGTCTAGTTCAACATTTCGGGACGTGTGTGCAGGTGCGCGCGCTGACCGGATCACTGCCAGGCAGTGCATAGCCCCCCGCAAGGTCCACCAGCGATCGGCGGGTCGATGGTTAGGCCGCAGGCAGCAGGACACGCTCAATTCGACCACCGTCATGAGGCCAGGGGCTAACTCTGTGTCCTGAGCCGGGTGGTCCGGAGAGAGTTGACAGAAGAATAGTGGCGTTCCCCACGCGTACGTCGCACCGCGTCCAATGCGAAGAACGACTCGAGAGAGCCGTCTCGTACGACGCCATAACAAGAGAGAGAGTCAGACATGGCGGGACAGAAGATCCGCATTCGGCTTAAGTCGTATGACCACGAGGTCATCGACACCTCGGCGCGCAAGATCGTCGACACGGTGACCCGTGCAGGCGCGACCGTCGTCGGCCCGGTGCCCCTTCCCACCGAGAAGAACGTGGTCGTGGTGATCCGTTCGCCCCACAAGTACAAGGACAGCCGCGAGCACTTCGAGATGCGCACGCACAAGCGGCTGATCGACATCATCGACCCGACCCCGAAGGCCGTCGACTCGCTCATGCGTCTCGACCTGCCGGCGGACGTCAACATCGAGATCAAGCTCTAAGGGGGAGTGCCGCCATGTCCAACAACGAGACCAAGACTTCCAAGGGCCTCCTCGGCAAGAAGCTCGGCATGACCCAGGTCTGGGACGAGAACAACAAGCTCATCCCCGTGACCGTCATCGAGATCACGCCGAACGTCGTGACCCAGGTCCGCACCCCCGAGGCCGACGGCTACAACGCCGTCCAGATCGCCTACGGCCAGATCGACCCGCGCAAGGTCAACAAGCCGTCCGCCGGTCACTTCGAGAAGGCGGGCGTCACGCCGCGCCGTCACCTCACCGAGGTCCGCACCGCGGACGCCGCCGAGTACTCGGCCGGTCAGGAGCTCACCGTCGACGGCACCTTCGAGGCCGGCCAGCTGGTCGACGTCGTCGGCACCTCGAAGGGCAAGGGCTTCGCCGGTGTGATGAAGCGCCACAACTTCCAGGGCGTCTCCGCTTCGCACGGTGCGCACCGCAACCACCGCAAGCCGGGCTCCATCGGCGCCTCCTCGACCCCGAGCCGTGTCTTCAAGGGCATGCGCATGGCCGGTCGCATGGGTGGCGAGCGCGTCACCGTCCTGAACCTCAAGGTCCAGGCCGTCGACGCCGAGAAGGGCCTGCTGCTGGTCAAGGGAGCCGTCCCCGGCGCCCGTGGCCGCATCGTTTTCGTCCGCAACGCAGTGAAGGGGGCCTAAGGTAAATGGCTACCTCGATTGACGTCCTCGACCTCCAGGGCAAGAAGGCGGGCTCCGTCGAGCTTCCCGAGGCCCTGTTCGACGTCCAGACCAACATCCCGCTGATCCACCAGGTCGTCACGGCGCAGCTCGCCGCCGCCCGCCAGGGCACGCACAAGACCAAGGGTCGCGGCGAGGTCTCCGGCGCCGGCCGCAAGCCGTTCAAGCAGAAGGGCACCGGCCGCGCTCGTCAGGGCTCGATCCGCGCCCCCCAGATGACCGGTGGTGGCATCGTCCACGGCCCGACGCCGCGCAACTACGCGCAGCGCACCCCGAAGAAGATGATCGCCGCTGCTCTGCTCGGCGCCCTCTCGGACCGCGCCCGCGGCGCCCGCCTGCACGCCGTCCAGGCCTTCACCGCCGGTGACGCGCCCTCGACCAAGGCCGTGGTGGAGCTGCTCAGCGGCATCGCGACCTCGAAGCACGTCCTCGTCGTGCTGGAGCGCGACGACGAGCTGGGCTTCAAGAGCGTCCGCAATATCCCGACCGTGCACGTGCTGACCTACGACCAGCTGAACGCCTACGACGTCCTGGTGAGCGACGACATCGTCTTCTCGCAGGCCGCGCTCGAGGGCTTCATCGCGAGCAAGACCCAGAAGGAAGAGGTGAACGCGTAATGGCCGCCGTCAACAAGGACCCGCGCGACATCATCATCGCCCCGGTCGTCTCTGAGAAGAGCTACGGCCTGATCGACGAGGGCAAGTACACGTTCATCGTCGACCCGCGTTCGAACAAGACCGAGATCAAGCTCGCCATCGAGTCGATCTTCAAGGTCGAGGTCGCGTCGATCAACACCCTGAACCGTCAGGGCAAGACCCGTCGCACCCGCTTCGGCATCGGCAAGCGCAAGGACACCAAGCGCGCCATCGTCACGCTGAAGTCCGGTTCCATCGACATCTTCACGGCCGTCGGCTGAGCGAAGGACTAGAGGAAGACAGACATGGCTATTCGTAACTACAAGCCCACGACCCCCGGTCGTCGCGGCTCCTCGGTCGCCGACTTCGCCGAGATCACCCGCTCGACGCCGGAGAAGTCCCTTCTCCGTCCGCTGTCGAAGACCGGTGGCCGCAACAACCAGGGCCGCATCACGACCCGTCACATCGGTGGTGGCCACAAGCGCCAGTACCGTGTGATCGACTTCCGTCGCAACGACAAGGACGGCGTCAACGCCAAGGTCGCGCACATCGAGTACGACCCGAACCGCACCGCGCGCATCGCGCTGCTGCACTTCGTGGACGGCACCAAGCGCTACATCCTGGCGCCGGCCGGCCTCAAGCAGGGCGACGTCGTCGAGTCGGGCGCCGGCGCCGACATCAAGCCGGGCAACAACCTGCCGCTGCGCAACATCCCGACCGGTACCGTCGTGCACGCGATCGAGCTGAAGCCGGGCGGCGGCGCGAAGCTCGCCCGTTCGGCCGGTTCGTCCGTCCGCCTGGTGGCGAAGGACGGCCCGTACGCCCAGCTGCGCCTCCCCTCCGGCGAGGTCCGCAACGTGGACGCCCGCTGCCGCGCCACCATCGGCGAGGTCGGCAACGCCGAGCAGTCGAACATCAACTGGGGCAAGGCCGGCCGCATGCGCTGGAAGGGCGTGCGCCCGACGGTCCGCGGTGTCGCGATGAACCCGATCGACCACCCGCACGGTGGTGGTGAGGGCAAGACCTCCGGTGGACGCCACCCGGTCAGCCCGTGGGGTCAGAAGGAAGGCCGCACGCGCCACCCCAACAAGGAAAGCGACAAGCTCATCGTCCGCCGCCGTAACGCCGGCAAGAAGCGCAAGTAGGAGTTCGAGAAGATGCCACGCAGTCTCAAGAAGGGCCCCTTCGTCGACGAGCACCTGTTTCGCAAGGTGGTCGCCGCGAACGAGGCCAACAGCAAGAACGTGATCAAGACCTGGTCGCGCCGCTCGATGATCGTCCCGGCCATGCTGGGTCACACCATCGCGGTGCACGACGGTCGCAAGCACATCCCGGTGTTCGTCACCGAGACCATGGTCGGCCACAAGCTCGGCGAGTTCGCGCCGACCCGCACCTTCCGTGGACACGTGAAGGACGACAAGAAGGGTCGTCGCCGCTGACGCGGTGACGAGTAGGAGGAGAGAAATGGTGGAGTCGATCGCCCGCGTGCGACACATCCGCGTCACCCCCATGAAGGCCCGCCGCGTCGTCAACATGATCCGCGGCAAGCAGGCCCAGGAGGCCCTGGCCATCCTGAAGTTCGCGCCCCAGGGTGCGAGTGAGCCGGTCTACAAGCTCGTCGCCTCGGCGATCGCCAACGCGCGCGTCAAGGCGGACCAGAGCAACACCTACCTGGACGAGCAGGACCTGTACGTGAGCCGCGCCTTCGTGGACGAGGGCACCACCCTCAAGCGGTTCCAGCCGCGTGCACAGGGCCGTGCCTTCCGCATCAACAAGCGCACCAGCCACATCACGATCGTCCTCGCGACGCCGGATGAGGTCGAGGACGCGAAGGCTACGAAGAAGGCGAGCAAGTAATGGGCCAGAAAGTCAACCCGTACGGCTTCCGTCTGGGCATCACCACCGACCACGTGTCGCGGTGGTTCTCGGACAGCACCAAGCCGGGTCAGCGTTACAGCGACTACCTCGCCGAGGACGTCAAGATCCGCCGTCTGCTGCAGACGTCGCTCGACCGCGCGGGCGTGTCCCGCATCGAGATCGAGCGCACCCGTGACCGCGTCCGCGTCGACATCCACACCGCCCGCCCGGGCATCGTGATCGGTCGTCGTGGCGCCGAGGCCGAGCGCATCCGCGCCGACCTCGAGAAGCTCACCGGCAAGCAGATCCAGCTGAACATCCTCGAGGTGAAGAACCCCGAGGCCGACGCCCAGCTCGTCGCGCAGGGCATCGCCGAGCAGCTCTCCGCCCGCGTGGCCTTCCGCCGCGCGATGCGCAAGGGTCTGCAGGGCGCGCAGCGCGCCGGCGCCAAGGGTGTCCGCATCCAGGTGTCCGGCCGTCTCGGCGGCGCCGAGATGAGCCGCTCCGAGTTCTACCGCGAGGGTCGTGTGCCGCTGCACACGCTCCGCGCCAACATCGACTACGGCTTCTACGAGGCCAAGACCACCTTCGGTCGCATCGGTGTCAAGGTGTGGATCTACAAGGGCGACATCACGAACAAGGAACTGGCCCGCGAGCAGGCGAACGTCAAGCCGTCCCGCGAGCGCAACGACCGTCCGCGCCGCGGTGGCCGGGGCAACGCCCCCGCCGCCGAGACCGCGCCGGCCGCAGCAGGAGTTGAGGCATAACCATGTTGATCCCACGCAGAGTCAAGCACCGCAAGCAGCACCACCCCGGCCGTAGCGGCCAGGCGACCGGTGGCACGAAGGTCTCCTTCGGCGAGTTCGGCATCCAGGCCCTGACCCCCGCTTACGTGACCAACCGTCAGATCGAGTCCGCTCGTATCGCCATGACGCGTCACATCAAGCGTGGCGGCAAGGTGTGGATCAACATCTACCCCGACCGTCCGCTCACGAAGAAGCCGGCCGAGACCCGAATGGGTTCCGGTAAGGGTTCGCCGGAGTGGTGGGTCGCCAACGTCAAGCCGGGTCGGGTCCTCTTCGAGGTCTCGGGCGTCTCCGAGCAGCTCGCTCGTGAGGCCATGACCCGTGCAATCCACAAGCTGCCCCTCAAGGCACGCATCATCAAGCGCGAGGAGGGCGACGCGTAATGGCGATCGGATCCAAGGAGCTTGCCCCGAGCGAGCTCGACACTTTCGAAGACGAGCGTCTCGTCGACGAGCTGAAGAAGGCCAAGGAGGAGCTGTTCAACCTGCGCTTCCAGTCGGCCACTGGCCAGCTCGAGAGCCACGGCCGCCTGCGCGCCGTGAAGCGCGACATCGCTCGCATCTACACCGTGATCCGCGAGCGTGAGCTCGGGATCCGGGCGACCCCGGCCCCGGCCGAGGCCGCGCCGGCCGAGAAGAAGAAGTCCCGCAGCAAGAAGGCCGACGCCGCTCCTGCTGAGGACACCACGAATGAGGAGGCCAAGTAATGGCTGAGACCACCAAGGCCGCGGCCGCGGAGTCGACGGCCGACGAGGCCGTCGTCCGCGGGTACCGCAAGGCCCGTCGCGGCTACGTCGTCAGCGACAAGATGGACAAGACCATCGTCGTCGAGGTCGAGGACCGCGTGAAGCACCCCCTGTACGGCAAGGTCATCCGCCGCACCTCCAAGGTGAAGGCGCACGACGAGAACAACACCGCCGGCATCGGCGACCTCGTTCTCATCAACGAGACCCGCCCGCTGAGCGCCAGCAAGCGCTGGAGGCTCGTGGAGATTCTGGAGAAGGCGAAGTGATCCAGCAGGAATCCCGACTCAAGGTCGCCGACAACACCGGCGCCAAGGAGCTCCTCGCGATCCGCGTGCTCGGCGGCTCCAGCCGTCGCTACGCCGGCCTGGGCGACGTCATCGTCGCCACGGTCAAGGACGCGATCCCGGGTGGGAACGTCAAGAAGGGCGACGTCGTCAAGGCGGTCGTCGTGCGTGTTCGCAAGAACACCCGCCGCCCGGACGGCTCCTACATCAAGTTCGACGAGAACGCCGCGGTCATCCTGAAGAACGACGGTGACCCCCGCGGCACGCGCATCTTCGGACCGGTCGGCCGCGAGCTCCGCGACAAGAAGTTCATGAAGATCATCTCGCTCGCACCGGAGGTGCTGTAACCCATGGCGAACATCAAGAAGGGCGACCTGGTCCAGGTCATCTCGGGCCGCTCGCAGGCCCGCGGCGGTGACCGTGGCAAGCAGGGCAAGGTCATCGAGGTTCTCGTCGAGCAGAACCGCGTGATCGTCGAGGGTGTCAACTTCGTGACGAAGCACGTGCGCGTCGGCCAGACGCAGCGCGGCACGAAGACCGGCGGCATCGAGACCCACGAGGCCCCGATCCACGTCTCCAACGTGGCGCTGGTCGACCCCGAGACCAAGAAGCCGACCCGCGTCGGCTTCCGCGAAGAGAGTGTCACGAAGGACGGCGTCACCAAGACGGTCCGCGTTCGTTACGCCAAGAAGTCTGGTAAGGACCTGTAATGACCGACACTGCAGTGGAGACTGGCAAAATCCAGCCCCGCCTCAAGCAGAAGTACAAGAACGAGATCGCCAAGCAGCTGCAGAGCGACTTCGGCTTCACGAACGTGCACCAGGTGCCCGGCCTCGTGAAGATCGTCGTCAACATGGGCGTCGGCGAGGCGGCTCGTGACGGCAAGGTGATCGACGGCGCGGTCAACGACCTCACCCTGATCACCGGCCAGAAGCCGCAGGTCACGAAGGCCCGCAAGTCCATCGCGCAGTTCAAGCTGCGCGAGGGCCAGCCGATCGGTGCGCACGTCACGCTGCGCGGCGACCGGATGTGGGAGTTCCTCGACCGCCTGCTCACGCTGGCGCTGCCCCGAATCCGCGACTTCCGCGGCCTCTCGGACAAGCAGTTCGACGGCAACGGCAACTACACGTTCGGTCTCACGGAGCAGTCGATGTTCCACGAGATCAACCAGGACCGCATCGACCGCGTCCGCGGCATGGACATCACCGTGGTGACCACCGCCAAGAACGACGACGAGGGCCGCGCGCTGCTCAAGCAGCTCGGCTTCCCGTTCCGTTCCTCCGACGCGGCCAACTGAGGCCCACCTGCGGGCCGGCCGTCCGGCCGGCCCGCTTCCACCACAGGTCGTCAGTCGTGTAACGGCTGAACGAAACCTGGTGACCAAAGGAAAAACCGAAATGACCATGACAGATCCGGTCGCAGACATGCTGACCAGACTGCGCAACGCGAACTCGGCTCACCACGACACCGTGTCGATGCCGCACTCGAAGCTCAAGGCGCACATCGCCGAGATCCTCACCACCGAGGGCTACATCTCCGGCTGGGAGGTCACCGACGCCCGCGTCGGCAAGACCCTGACGCTGAAGCTCAAGTTCGGTCCGAACCGCGAGCGTTCCATCGCCGGTATCAAGCGCGTCTCGAAGCCCGGCCTTCGCGTCTACGCGAAGTCCACGGAGCTCCCCAAGGTGCTCGGCGGGCTCGGCGTCGCCATCCTGTCCACCTCCTCCGGTCTGCTCACGGACCGTCAGGCTGAGAAGAAGGGCGTGGGTGGGGAAGTCCTCGCCTACGTGTGGTAATCCGCCATGTCGCGTATTGGAAGACTGCCCATCGACATCCCGGCAGGGGTCGATGTGAAGATCGACGGCCAGGCCGTCACCGTCAAGGGCCCGAAGGGTGAGCTGAGCCTCACCGTCGCCAGCCCGATCGAGGTCAAGCTGGAGGAGAACCAGGTCCTGGTGACCCGTCCGGACGACGAGCGCGAGTCGCGTTCGCTGCACGGCCTGACCCGCACCCTCATCAACAACCAGATCATCGGCGTCACCCAGGGCTACTCCAAGGGCCTGGAGATCGTCGGCACCGGTTACCGCGTGGTCCAGAAGGGCGCGGCCGTGGAGTTCGCGCTCGGCTTCTCGCACCCGGTGACCGTCGAGCCGCCGGCCGGGATCACCTTCACGGTCGAGGGCAACAACCGCCTCACCGTGGCCGGGATCGACAAGCAGGCCGTCGGTGAGGTCGCCGCGAACATCCGCAAGATCCGCAAGCCCGAGCCGTACAAGGGCAAGGGTGTGCGCTACGCCGGCGAGGTCGTTCGTCGCAAGGCCGGAAAGGCTGGTAAGTAATCATGGCTCTGGGTACCAGAGGAAAGAGCAAGGCGGCCGCTCGCGACCGCCGTCACACCCGCCTTCGCAAGAAGATCGAGGGCACCGCGGTCCGTCCGCGCCTGGTCGTCACCCGTTCGGCCCGCCACGTCTTCGTGCAGGTCGTCGACGACGCGAAGGGCCACACGCTGGCCTCGGCGTCGACCATGGAGGCGGACCTGCGCAGCTTCGACGGTGACAAGACCGCCAAGGCCCGCAAGGTCGGCGAGCTCGTGGCCGAGCGCGCGAAGAGCGCCGGTGTCGAGGCCGTCGTGTTCGACCGCGGAGGCAGCAAGTACGCCGGCCGCGTCGCCGCTGTCGCCGAGGGCGCTCGAGAGGGCGGACTGAACCTGTGAGCGACGAGAACAACAAGGAGCAGACCGTGGCCGACCAGGTAACGGACAGCGCGCAGCCGGTCGAGACCGCTGCGTCCACCGACAACAACACCACCAGCCGTGGTGAGCGTGAGCCCCGCCGTGGCGGTCGCGACCGCAACCAGGGCCGTGGTGACCGCGGCAGCCGTGACGCCGACAAGAGCCAGTTCCTGGAGCGCGTCGTCACCATCAACCGCGTCTCCAAGGTCGTGAAGGGTGGTCGTCGCTTCAGCTTCACCGCTCTCGTGGTCGTCGGCGACGGCAACGGCCTGGTGGGCGTCGGCTACGGCAAGGCCCGTGAGGTGCCGCTGGCGATCTCGAAGGGCGTCGAGGAGGCGAAGAAGAACTTCTTCCGCGTCCCGCGCGTCGGCAACACCATCCCGCACCCGGTGCAGGGTGAGGCCGCCGCCGGTGTGGTCCTCCTGCGTCCGGCCGCCGCCGGTACCGGTGTTATCGCCGGTGGCCCGGTGCGCGCCGTGCTCGAGTGCGCCGGCATCCACGACGTCCTGAGCAAGTCGCTCGGCTCGTCGAACACGATCAACATCGTGCACGCGACCGTCGAGGCGCTGCAGCAGCTCGAGGAGCCCCGTGCCGTCGCTGCCCGCCGTGGTCTCGACTACGACCAGGTGGCCCCGGCTCGCCTGCTGCGTGCCGAGGCTGAGGCGGCCGAGGCCGCCGCGACCGCGAAGGCAGGTGCCTGATGGCTGCGCGTCTGAAGATCACGCAGATCAAGTCGAAAGTGAGCGAGAAGCAGAACCAGCGCGACACGCTGCGCAGTCTGGGACTGAAGCGCATCGGTGACGTCGTCGTCCGCGAGGACACCCCGCAGAACCGCGGGTACGTCAACACCGTCGCTCACCTGGTGAAGGTTGAGGAGATCGACTAATGGCTGACGAGAAGGCCACCACCGAGGCCGCCGAGTCGGCGGTCGAGAAGAAGGCTCCGGCCAAGAAGGCTCCGGCGAAGAAGGCTCCGGCCGCCGCCGCTGCCGACAAGCCGGCCGCCGAGAAGAAGGCGCCCGCCAAGAAGGCTCCGGCCAAGGCTGCCTCCGAGAAGGCCGCCGCCGACAAGGCGGACGACACCGTCGCGGAGAAGCCGGCCAAGAAGGCCGCCGCCAAGAAGGACGTCGCGGAGCCCCGCGAGCAGGTCCTGAAGGTGCACCACCTCCGCCCGGCCGCCGGCGCCAAGAAGGACCGGACCCGCGTCGGACGCGGTGAGGGCTCGAAGGGTAAGACGGCCGGCCGCGGCACCAAGGGAACCAAGGCGCGCTACCAGGTGCGTCCCGGCTTCCAGGGCGGTCAGCTTCCGCTGCACATGCGTGCGCCGAAGCTGCGCGGCTTCAAGAACCCGTTCCGCGTCGAGTACCAGGTCGTGAACCTGGAGAAGCTCGCCGAGCTGTACCCGGCCGGCGGTGACGTCACCGTCGCCGACCTGGTCGCCAAGGGTGCCGTTCGCAAGAACGAAAAGGTCAAGGTTCTCGGTAACGGGGACATTGCGGTTAAGCTGAACGTTGCGGTCGACAAGGTCTCCGGCTCTGCTGAGCAGAAGATCGTCGCCGCTGGTGGTTCCGTCAAGTAGCCATCCGTACAGCAGTCGAGTCGGGTGGCCGGGAGACCGGCCACCCGACTGACTCTTAGGAAAGCAGGACGCAGGATTGTTTAGCGCCGTCGCGCGGATCTTCCGCACCCCGGATCTTCGCCGGAAGATCTTCTTCACGCTGGGCATCATCGCCCTCTTCCGGTTGGGCTCCTTCATCCCCGCGCCGTTCGTCGACTTCGGCAACGTCCAGACCTGTCTGAACGCCAACCAGGACACCTCGGGCCTGTACTCCCTGGTGAACCTGTTCTCCGGCGGCGCCCTGCTCAAACTCTCGATCTTCGCGCTCGGCATCATGCCGTACATCACCGCGTCGATCATCGTGCAGCTGCTGCGCGTGGTCATCCCGCGCTTCGAGACCCTCTACAAGGAGGGCCAGGCCGGTCAGGCCAAGCTCACGCAGTACACGCGTTACCTCACCATCGCGCTGGGCGTCCTCCAGTCGACGACCCTCATCACCGTCGCCCGCAGCGGCGCGCTGTTCGGCACGACCGCCGTCTCGCAGTGCACCCAGCTGATCACGGACGACTCCTGGTACGCGATCATGCTCATGGTCATCACCATGACCGCCGGCACCGGCCTCATCATGTGGATGGGCGAGCTCGTCACCGAGCGCGGCATCGGCAACGGCATGTCGCTCCTCATCTTCACCTCCATCGCGGCGCAGTTCCCGTCGTCGCTGTGGGCCGTCGGCCAGTCGCAGGGCATCGAGATCCTCCTGGTCGTCATCGCCATCGGCCTGCTCATCGTCATGGGCGTGGTCTTCGTCGAGCAGTCGCAGCGGCGCATCCCCGTGCAGTACGCCAAGCGCATGGTGGGCCGGCGCACCTACGGCGGCAACAACACGTACATCCCGATCAAGGTGAACATGGCCGGCGTCGTGCCCGTCATCTTCGCCTCGTCGCTGCTGTACCTGCCGGCGCTGATCGCCCAGTTCAACCAGCCGGCCGCGGGCAAGGCCCCGGCGCCGTGGGTGACCTGGATCACGAACTACCTCACCAAGGGCGACCACCCGCTCTACATGCTGCTGTACTTCCTCCTGATCGTCGGCTTCACGTACTTCTACGTCGCGATCACCTTCAACCCGGAGGAAGTGGCCGACAACATGAAGAAGTACGGCGGCTTCATCCCCGGCATCCGTGCGGGCCGCCCGACGGCCGAGTACCTCGACTACGTGCTCACCCGCGTGACGCTGCCCGGCTCGTTCTATCTCGGAATCATCGCGCTGATCCCGTTGGTCGCCTTCGCGTTGATCGGCGCAAGCCAGAACTTCATGTTCGGCGGCACGTCCATCCTGATCATCGTCGGTGTCGGACTGGAGACGGTCAAGCAGATCGACTCCCAGCTCCAGCAGCGGCATTACGAAGGGCTTCTGCGTTGACCCGAATGCTGATCGTCGGTCCCCCCGGAGCGGGAAAGGGCACTCAGGCCTCCCGCATCACCACCACCTACGGGATCCCCGACATCTCCACGGGCGACATCTTCCGGGCCAACATCAAGAACGAGACCGAGCTCGGCAAGCAGGTCAAGGCCATCGTGGACGCCGGCGACTACGTCCCGGACAGCCTGACCAACCAGCTCGTGGCCGACCGCCTCGGCGAGGACGACGCGAAGAACGGCTTCCTGCTCGACGGCTACCCGCGCACCCTGGCGCAGGTCGACTACCTCGACGAGCTGCTCGCGGGCAAGGGCCAGAAGCTCGACGCGGTCATCCAGCTGACGGCCGACCAGGAGGAGATCGTCCAGCGTCTCACCAAGCGGGCGCTGGAGCAGGGCCGGGCGGACGACTCCGAGGAGGCGATCCGTCACCGCCAGGAGGTCTACCTGCGCGAGACGTCCCCGCTCATCGACGTGTACCGCGAGCGCGGACTGCTGGTGCCGGTCGACGGACTCGGCGGCATCGACGAGGTCGCGGAGCGCATCGCCGCGGCCCTGGCCGAGCGCGGCATCCACCCGGTCGCCGGCGCCTCCGCCGGCGAGCCCGTGGCCTGACGGCCAGCGCTTCTCGATGATCCTCCGCCGGTCGATCTACAAGACGCCCGCCCAGCTGCGCGACATGGTCGCGCCCGGGCTGGCGACCGCCGCCTCCCTCGACGCCGTCGCGGCCGCCGTCGCGCCGGGCATCTCCACCCTGGAGCTCGACACGCTCGCCGAGCAGGCGATCGTCGCCGCGGGCGGCGCGTCCAACTTCCAGCTGGAGCCCGGCTACCACCACACCATCTGCGCCTCGGTGAACGACGAGGTCGTGCACGGCATCCCCGGCTCGCGCATCCTGCAGCCCGGCGACATCCTCTCCGTCGACAGCGGCGCCATCCTCGGCGGCTGGAACGGGGACGCGGCGCGCACCTTCGTGCTGGCCGACCCGGCACACCCGGAGCGCGTGGAGGAGCGGCAGCGCCTCTCCGACGTGACGGAGCAGTCGCTCTGGCGCGGGATCGCGACCCTTGCCACGGCCCGGCACCTCAACGAGGTCGGCGAGGCGATCGAGGACTACATCCTGTCGCAGGGCGACTACGGCATCCTCACCGACTACATCGGCCACGGCATCGGCCGGCGCATGCACGAGGAGCCGCCGGTGTTCAACTACCGCGTCCGGGCGAAGGGCCCGGAGGTGCGGCCGGGACTGGTCGTCGCGATCGAGCCCATGGTGGTGCTCGGCGACCAGGAGACCTACGTGAAGGACGACGGCTGGACCGTCGCGACGGAGGACGGCTCGGCCGCCGCGCACTGGGAGCACAGCGTCGCCGTGCACGAGGGCGGCATCTGGGTGCTCACGGCGACGGACGGCGGCGCCGCGGGCCTCGCCCCCTTCGGCGTCACGCCGACGCCGATCGCGTGACCGACGCCGCCTGCCGCGTCCGTTCGCTCAGAGCGGGCGCAGATGATACACGCGGATTGGCGGAATCGCGCCCTTTCCCATAAGATAGATCCTTGGTGTCTTAGGCACGTTTTCCGACGTGCCTTCCGCCGATCAACGCACGACCAGCAAACCACGACTTTTAGCGACAGTGAGGCTATGGCCAAAAAAGACGGTGTCATCGAGATCGAAGGATCCGTGATCGAGGCTCTCCCCAACGCGATGTTCCGCGTCGAGCTGACCAACGGTCACAAGGTTCTTGCCCACATCTCCGGCAAGATGCGTCAGCACTACATCCGCATCCTCCCCGAGGACCGCGTGATCGTGGAGCTGAGCCCCTACGATCTGACCCGCGGCCGGATCGTCTACCGCTACAAGTAAAGGTCTGCTGTAAGTAACGGCCTCGCCACCGGGTTGCCCCTGGCGAGGTACGAGGACAGCGAACAAAGGTAAGAATCACAATGAAGGTCAACCCCTCGGTCAAGAAGATCTGCGACAAGTGCAAGGTCATCCGTCGCAACGGCCGGGTCATGGTCATCTGCGAGAACCCGCGCCACAAGCAGCGCCAGGGCTGAACGCAGCGTCATAACCGAATAGAGAACAGGCGATCCCAGATCCCACGTCGGCCGAGCCGGCGCGGGGGACACCCTCGGAGGAGGCCGGGGCACCGGGACCGCTGCAGACCTCCACTCATCACAGGAGAAGCCAACACATGGCACGTCTAGCAGGCGTCGACATCCCGCGCGAGAAGCGTGTGGAGGTCGCACTCACCTACATCTACGGAGTCGGCCGCACCCGCGCCCTCCAGACTCTGCGCGAGACCGAGATCTCGGGCGACATCCGCGTCAAGGACCTGACCGACGAGCAGCTCGTCGCTCTCCGCGACTACATCGAGGGCAACTTCAAGGTGGAGGGTGACCTCCGTCGCGAGGTCGCCGCCGACATCCGCCGCAAGGTCGAGATCGGCAGCTACGAGGGTATCCGCCACCGCAAGGGCCTCCCGGTCCGCGGCCAGCGCACCAAGACGAACGCGCGCACCCGTAAGGGACCGAAGCGCACGGTCGCCGGTAAGAAGAAGGCTCGCTAGGCCGACAACCAGGATTGCAGGAGTAGATAAATGGCAGCACCCAAGTCGGCCGCTCGTAAGCCGCGCAAGAAGGAAAAGAAGAACATCGCCGTGGGCCAGGCCCACATCAAGAGCACGTTCAACAACACGATCGTCTCGATCACCGACACCACCGGTGCGGTCATCAGCTGGGCCTCGTCCGGCGGCGTCGGGTTCAAGGGCTCTCGCAAGTCGACCCCGTTCGCGGCGCAGCTCGCCGCCGAGTCGGCCGCGCGTCAGGCGCAGGAGCACGGCATGAAGAAGGTCGACGTCTTCGTCAAGGGCCCGGGTTCGGGTCGTGAGACCGCGATCCGCTCGCTCCAGGCCGCCGGCCTCGAGGTGGGCTCGATCAACGACGTCACCCCGCAGGCGCACAACGGCTGCCGCCCGCCGAAGCGTCGCCGCGTCTAAGTTCTCTTCTCGTCCGCCCAGGCGGCGGTCCCGACGGACCGCCGCCTGACGGCGTGACACCCTCACCCCAGTAGAAGCGAATGTCATATAGCGGACATTCAGCCGAAAGGAATCAATAGTGCTCATTGCACAGCGTCCTACGCTCACCGAAGAGAACATCTCCGAGTTCCGCTCGCGGTTCGTCATCGAGCCGCTGGAGCCGGGCTTCGGTTACACCCTCGGCAACTCCCTCCGCCGCACCCTCCTGTCCTCCATCCCCGGCGCCGCGGTCACCAGCATCCGCATCGACGGCGTGCTGCACGAGTTCAGCACCGTGCCGGGCGTGAAGGAGGACGTGACCGAGATCATCCTGAACATCAAGGGTCTGGTGGTCTCGAGCGAGCACGACGAGCCGATCACCGCGTACCTCCGCAAGACCGGCGCCGGTCAGGTGACCGCCGCCGACATCTCGGCCCCGGCCGGTGTGGAGATCCACAACCCCGAGCTGGTCATCGCGACCCTCAACGACAAGGCGAAGTTCGAGGTCGAGCTGACCATCGAGCGCGGCCGCGGCTACGTCTCGGCGCAGCAGAACCGCAACGAGTACAGCGAGGCGGGCCAGATCCCGATCGACTCGATCTACTCGCCGGTGCTCAAGGTCACCTACCGCGTCGAGGCCACCCGTGCGGGCGAGCGCACCGACTTCGACCGTCTCGTGGTCGACGTCGAGACCAAGCCGGCGATCAGCCCGCGCGACGCCATCGCCTCGGCCGGCCGCACGCTGGTCGAGCTGTTCGGTCTCGCCCGCGAGCTCAACAGCGCCGCCGAGGGCATCGAGATCGGCCCGGCGCCGGTCGACGCCGTCCTCAGCTCCGAGCTGTCGATGCCGATCGAGGACCTGGACCTGTCGGTCCGTTCCTACAACTGCCTCAAGCGCGAGGGCATCAACACCGTGAGCGAGCTCGTCTCGCTGTCGGAGACGCAGCTCATGAACATCCGCAACTTCGGTCAGAAGTCGGTGGATGAGGTCAAGGACAAGCTGACGGAGATGGGCCTGTCGCTGAAGGACTCGGTCCCCGGGTTCGACGGCGCCCACTTCTACAGCGGCTACGACGAGGACGAGTCCACCACCATCTGAGGCACGTCCCCCGACTCGCCATCAGACCTTTTCAACACTGGAGATAACCGATCATGCCTAAGCCCACCAAGGGCCCCCGCCTCGGGGGCGGCCCGGCGTACGAGCGCCTGCTGCTCGCCAACCTGGCCGCTGCGCTCTTCACGCACAAGAGCATCAAGACCACCGAGACCAAGGCCAAGCGCCTGCGTCCGGTCGCCGAGCGCCTGATCACGTTCGCGAAGCGCGGCGACCTGCACGCCCGCCGTCGCGTGCTGTCCGTGATCCAGGACAAGACCGTCGTGCACGAGCTGTTCACGCAGATCGCGCCGCTGGTCGCGGAGCGTGAGGGCGGCTACACCCGCATCACCAAGCTCGGCTACCGCAAGGGCGACAACGCGCCGATGGCCCAGATCGAGCTCGTGCTCGAGCCGGTCGCCCCGAAGGTGAAGTCCTCGAAGTCGTCCGCCGCGCCGAAGGCCGCCGCCCCGGTCGAGGAGCCGGCCGCCGAGGAGGCTCCCGCCGAGGAGACCACCGAGGCCGCCGACGAGACGTCGACCGAGACCGCCGCCGCCGAGGCGGAGGTCGTCGAGGACGCGACCGCCGACACCGACGCCGCCGGCGAGACCGACGCGGAGGCCGAGGCGGAGAAGGCGTAACCTCCTTCGCCCGCAGACGAACGAAGGCCCCGCATCCCGAAGAGGATGCGGGGCCTTCGTCGTTCCTGCGGTTCTTCTAAGGTGAGAGGCATGACCTCGACCGATGACGCCGTCCTGACGCCGCTGAGGCAGCGCGTGAGCGCACCGGCCACCTACCACCCGCAGCATCCTGAGATCGCCGAATGGCGCCCCGTCACCATGGAGGACGTGGACGCCGTGCTGGAGGTCGTGCGCGCGATCGACGCCGCCGACCACCCCAACTACCTCACCACCCGTGAGGAGCTCGAGGAGGAGCTCGGCTACAGCTTCCTCGACCGGGAGGCGGACACGCTCCTCGCCGTCACGGCGGACGACCGGATCGCCGCCGTCGGCATCGTGCTGGAGCCGCCGCGGCAGGAGACCCTGGTGCGCGAGTTCATGAACGGCGGCGTGCATCCCGACTTCCGTGGGCGCGGCATCGGGCGCGAGCTGCTCGCCTGGCAGCGGGCCCGCGGCGAGCAGAAGCTGGCCGCGTCCGACAAGAGCCTTCCCGGTTGGCTGGTCGGCTATGCCGACGTGCGCGCGTCCGACCGCCGTCGCCTGCTGGAGGCGGGCGGCTTCGAGGTGGTGCGGTACTTCCAGACGATGGAGCGCGACCTGGCCGAGCCGATCCCGGAGGTGTCGCCCGTCGGCGAGGTGAGCATCGAGCCGTACCGGGCCGACCTCGCCGCCGCGGTGCACGCGGCGCGCGATGACGCGTTCCGGGACCACTGGGGCAGCCAGCCGCTCTCCGACGAGCAGTTCGAGGGCCTGACCTCCGGCAGCTTCGTCGCCGAGCTGTCGTTCGTGGCGATCGTCGACGGGCAGGTGGCCGGTGTGCTCCTGACGGACGTCTCGGAGGACGACTGGGCGGGGCAGGGCTTCTCCAGCTCCTACGTCTCCACCGTCGCGGTGACGCGGCCGTTCCGCGGGCGGCGGATCGCGCCGTCGCTGCTGCGCGAGGTGCTCCTGGCGTCGGCGGCGCGCGGGCTCGACAAGGTCGTGCTCGACGTCGACGCCGAGAACCCGACCGGGGCGCTCGGGCTCTACACGGGGATGGGCTTCGTGACGACGCAGCAGGAGGTGGGGCTGGTCCGTGCCTACTGAGACCACCCGCTTCCGCCTCGACGTCGCCTACCAGGGCACCGACTTCAACGGCTGGGGCCGGCAGCCGGGGCTTCGGACGGTGCAGGGCACGCTCGAGGACGCCCTGGCGACGATCTTCCGGCGCGCGGGCGAACCGCCGCAGCTGACGGTGGCGGGCCGCACCGACGCGGGCGTGCACGCGCTCGGGCAGGTCGCGCACGTCGACCTGAGCGCCGAGCAGGTGGCGGTGCTGCGCAAGCCGCACGGGAAGCGTCCTCCGCTGTCGGCCGAGGAAGCGCTGGGTCGACGGCTGAATGGCATCCTCGGCCCGGTGTCCGACGTGGTAGTCGTCGCCGCGACGGTCGCGCCCGACGGGTTCGACGCCCGGTTCTCAGCGCTGTGGCGGCGCTACGAGTACCGCGTGGCGGACCGGCTCGCGCTGCGTGACCCGCTGCAGCGGCACCGGACGGCGTGGGTGTCCTCCGACCTGGATGCGGAGGCGATGGATGTGGCCTCCCACGGCCTGCTCGGACTCCACGACTTCGCGAGCTACTGCAAGGCGCGCGAGGGTGCGACCACCATCCGGACGCTGCAGGCCTTCTCCTGGCGGCGTGACCCCGACGGCGTGCTCGTGGCGGACCTCACCGCGGACGCGTTCTGCCACAGCATGGTGCGCGCGCTGGTCGGCGCGTGCGTCGAGGTGGGGGAGGGCAAGCTCGACCCGGGCGACCTGGTGGGCCTGCGCGACGAGAGACGGCGCACGAGCGCGTTCAAGGTCATGCCGGCCCGCGGACTGACCCTGATGGAGGTCGGGTACCCCGAGGGGGCGGAGCTGGCCCTGCGGGCCGAGCGCACCCGCGCGCTGCGGGAGCTCTGAGGCGCGGGGCGGCGCGGCGCTCAGCGCAGCGTCTGCGCGCCGATGACCGACAGCAGCCGCAGCTTCTCGGCCGACTCGCTGCCGGGCACCGCGGTGTAGACCAGCAGCGAGTGCGCCTGACCCGGGTCGACCAGTTGCTGGCAGTGCAGCTCCAGCTCGCCGACCTCCGGGTGCACGAAGTGCTTGACCTCCTTCGGGCGGAGGCCGACCTCGTGCGCTGCCCACAGTCGGCGGAACTCGTCGCTGCGATCGCCGAGGTAGTCCGCCAGCGCGGCCGCCCGGGAGCCGGGACCGCGTGCCGCGGCGATCTCGCGCAGGCCGGAGGCGAACATGCGGCTGAGGAACTCGTGGTCGCGCGGGGCGTACAGGCGACGCGCCGCCGGGTCGGTGAACCAGCGAACCCCCAGGCTGCGCTCCGGCCCGCGCAGGGACGCCGTGTCGCCGGTGAGCGCCACGCCCATCCTGCTCTGGCGCAGCGTCTCCCCGAGCTCGGTCACGATCTCCGCCGGAGTGTCGTCCAGCCGGTCGAGCACGCGCAGCAGGCCGGGGCTGACATGGTCGCTCCCGGAGCCCTGCGCAGGCGGGGTGTGGCCCGCCAAGCGGAACAGATGGTCCCGCTCGGCGTGCGACAGGTGCAGGCCTTGCGCGATGGACGCGAGCATCTGCTCGGAGGGCTGCGGCCCGCGCTCCCGTTCCAGCCGCGCGTAGTAGTCGACCGACATGTGCGACAGCGCGGCCACCTCCTCGCGTCGCAGCCCGGAGGTGCGGCGACGGCTGCCGCGGGGGAGACCGACGTCCTCCGGCTGCAGCTGTGCGCGCCGCGTCCGGAGGAACTCCGCGAGGCCGATGCGATCCATCACCCCTCCTGTCTACCGCCCCGCGCCCGTCGTAGCCACGGATCGTCGGGCCGTGGCTACGGCAGCGGCCGCGTCGGACGCTGGTGGGACCGAGCGAAGGAGAACGAGCGTGGCACGGAACAACGATCTGGACATCCCGCGGCTGGACGGACGGCGCGCCGTCGTGACCGGGGCGAGCGACGGCATGGGCGTGGTGATCGCGGCGCGCCTCGCGGCGGCGGGCGCGGAGGTCGTCCTGCCGGTGCGCAACCGCGCGAAGGGGGAGGCGGCCGCCCAGCGCATCCGGTCGACGGCGCCGGACGCGGCGCTGGTGGTGCGCGACCTGGACCTCGCCTCCCTCGACTCGGTCGCGGCCTTCGGGGAGCGGATGCGCGCCGACGGCGACCCGGTCCGCATCCTGGTGAACAACGCCGGCCTGATGACGCCGCCGGACCGTCGCACCACCGCGGACGGCTTCGAGCTGCAGTGGGGCACGAACCACCTCGGCCACGTCGCCCTCGTCGGCGCCCTCTTCCCGCTGCTGCGGGAGGGCAGGGCGCGGGTGACCTCCCAGGTCAGCATCGCGGCCAGGAGGGGCGCCATCGACTGGGACGACCTGGACGCCGAACGCGCGTACCGGCCGCAGCGGGCGTACAGCGCGTCGAAGATCGCCCTCGGCCTGTTCGGGCTCGAGCTGGACCGCCGGAGCGCGGCGAACGGCTGGGGCATCGTCAGCAACCTCTCGCATCCCGGTGTCGCCCCGACGAACCTGCTTGCGGCACAACCGGGGTACGGGCGGGCGGCGGACACGGGAGCGGTCCGCGTCATCCGCTGGCTGTCCCGGCGGGGCCTGCTGGTCGGGACGCCCGAGAGCGCCGCCCTTCCCGCCCTGCTGGCCGCGACGGGCGGCGACGCGGCCGGAGGGAAGCTGTACGGCCCGAGCGGTCCCGGACGGCTGGGCGGGGCGCCGGCCGACCAGCCCCTGTTCGCGCCGCTGCGCGACGCCGCGGAAGCCGCCCGGGTGTGGGAGGTGTCGCAGCGGCAGACAGGGATCTCCCTGCCCGCGGCGGTGCGCTGACCCCGCCGCCCGGGTTCAGCGCACCAGCCCGTTCTCGTAGGCGAACGCCACCAGCTGCACGCGCGTGCTGAGCCCGAGCTTCGCGAGGATGCTGCGGATGTGCGTCTTGACCGTCGCCTCGGAGATGAACGCCGTCCGGCCGATCTCCGCGTTGCCGAGGCCGCGCGCCGCGAGCAGGAACACCTCCTTCTCCCGCACCGAGAGCGGCGCGATGGCCTCGGGGCGTCGGCGGGCGATGGTCCGGAACAGCTCGCTGGTCGACTTGTGCGCGATGACGGAGGTGCCGTCGTGGACGGTGCGGATCGCCGAGAGGATCAGGTCGGGCGTCGCGTCCTTGAGCAGGAAGCCGTCCGCGCCGGCTCGCAGGGCCGCGGCCACCGCGTCGTCGCGCTCGAACGTGGTGAGGACGACGATGCGCGGCGCAGCGGAGGTCGCCCCCTCGCGGATCGCCCGGGTGGCGGCGATGCCGTCGAGGTTCGGCATCCGGATGTCCATGAGCATGACGTCGGGATGCTCGTCTCGTGCGAGAGCGACCGCCCGGGCGCCGTCGGAGGCCGCCCCGGCGAACGCCAGGTCGGGCTGCGACTCGATCATCATCTGCAGCCCGGCGCAGAACAGCGGCTGGTCGTCCGCGACGGCGACCCGGATCACGCGGGCACCGCCGTGCGGCCGGCCGCCGGGAGATAGGCGGTGACGAGGTAGCCTCCCGGCACGTCGTCGTCGGGGCCGGCGTCGAGCCAGCCGCCCGCCAGCCGGGCGCGCTCGCGCATGCCGACGAGTCCGCGTCCCGCCGGGTTGGGCGCCGCCGGCGTGCGCGCCGCGTCGGCGGAGCGGGAGGAGACGGAGAGGGCGAGCCCGTCGTCCCGCGCGTCCAGCGCGAGCCGGGCGGTGGCGCCGGGCCCTGCGTGCTTCAGGGCGTTCGTCAGCGCCTCCTGCACGATCCGGTAGACGGCGAGTTGCTGGGCGGGGGTCAGGTCGTCCGTGCCGCCGAAGCGCTCCACCGAGACGGTCAGGCCGGCGTCCGTGAGGCGACGCACCAGGTCGTCGAGGTCGCCGAGCCCGGGGTGCTCCGCGCCGTCGGGCGAGCCGACGAGCGACTCGATCAGCATCCGTACCTCGGTCAGCGACGATCGCGCGGTGTCCGCGATGGTCGACAGCGCGGGGGCGACCGCCGTCGGGCGGTCCTCCGCGAGCAGCCGGGCGCCGTCGGCCTGGGCGAGGATGACGGAGAGCGAGTGCGCCATGATGTCGTGCACGTCCTGCGCGATGCGCTCGCGCTCGCCGGAGACGAGGGCCTCGGCCTCGGCCAGGCGCAGTCGGCCGGTCGCCTGCTCCAGCTCCACCTCCTTCTGCAGCGACCGGGTCCAGACGCCGATGAGCGTCCCGATCAGCCAGGCCATCGCCCCGGCAACGGCGCACAGGACGAAGAACAGGGTCCTGGCGCCGGGATCCCCGCGCCCGACGCCCAGCCACCAGGAGAGGAGCCCGGCGGTCGAGAGGCCGGCGCCGACGGCGAACGCCAGCGCGACGACGCTCATCCGGCCGCGGACGGTGGCGGCCACGACCAGGGCGACGATCCCGTACCCGAGGTAGACGAGAGGGTCCTCGAAGACCCCGGCCGGGAACAGGAGCTGGCCGATGAGCACCGCGGTCCCCGCGGCCATGGCGACGACCGGAGCGAGGCGTGCCAGGCCGATCGCGCACGCCAGCACGAGGAGCGCCGCCCAGAACGGGCCCTCGGCGCGGAGGAGGCCGGGGACCAGCTGGTGCCTGCCCACCAGGGCGATGGCCCAGAAGACGAAGAAGACCACCGCGATGGCCGGTTCGAGCAGCCAGCGGCTGCGGAGCAGGAGCGATCTCATACCGGTCACGCTAGGGTGAACCGGACGGTCTCGGTGGGCGATCGGGTCCGTTTTCAGCCCCAGGGCTGACCGGTCCCCGCCCGGTTTGACCGCGCCACCGGTCTCCCGTACGATTGATCTTTGGTGTCCGCGCCTCCTGCGGCGCGACATGCGAACGTGAGCCCTCCACCGGCTTCGGTTCCGTCCCACAGACGCGAACCCCCATCGGAGCGGGATTCACGAACACCTCCGTTCGAGACAGAAAGCAGCCACTACTGTGACGCGCACCTATTCCCCGAAGGCAGACGAGATCCAGCGCGACTGGGTCGTCATCGACGCGACCGATGTCGTGCTCGGCCGTCTCGCCAGCCACACCGCCGCCCTCCTCCGCGGCAAGCACAAGCCGACCTTCGCCCCGCACATCGACTCCGGCGACTTCGTGATCATCGTCAACGCCGACAAGGTCGCGCTGACGGGCCAGAAGGCCGCGCAGAAGAAGGCGTACCGCCACTCCGGCTACCCGGGCGGCCTCAAGGCCACCACGTACTCGGAGCTGCTCGAGAAGAACCCGGTGCGCGCCGTCGAGAAGGCCGTCCGCGGGATGCTGCCGAAGAACTCCATCGGCCGCGCCCAGCTCCGCAAGCTGAAGGTCTACACCGGAAGCGAGCACCCGCACGCCGCCCAGCAGCCGAAGCAGTACACGCTCGGCCAGGTCGCGCAGTAAGCGCGTAGACGACTTCAGACTTCTCAAGACAAAGGATTATCACCACCGTGGCGAAGATCGCAGACAGCATCGACTCGGCCCAGGTCGAGAACGTCGAGTCCTACTCGACCGAGACCCCGGCCTCCGAGGCCCCGGCCGCCCCGCGCGCCGTCCTCTCCGTCCCCGGCGCGGCCGTCGGCCGCCGCAAGGAGGCCATCGCGCGCGTGCGCCTGGTCCCGGGTTCCGGCACCATCACGGTCAACGGCCGTGAGTTCGCGGACTACTTCCCGAACAAGCTCCACCAGCAGCTCATCACCGACCCGTTCAAGGTGCTCGACCTCATCGGCTCCTACGACGTGGTCGCCCGCATCACCGGCGGCGGCCCCTCGGGCCAGGCGGGCGCCCTGCGCCTCGCCATCGCGCGCGCGCTCAACGAGATCGACCGCGAGAACAACCGCCCGACCCTGAAGAAGGCCGGCTTCCTCACCCGTGACGCCCGCGTCACCGAGCGCAAGAAGGCTGGTCTGAAGAAGGCCCGCAAGGCGTCGCAGTTCTCCAAGCGCTGACGCTCGCGAGCGTCTAGGCTTCGGTCCATGCCACGCCTTTTCGGAACCGACGGCGTTCGCGGCCTCGCGAACGGCAGTCTCACCGCCGACCTGGCGCTCGGCCTTGCGCAGTCAGCAGCAGCTGTGCTGACGCAAGGCCGAAGCGCCGAGGCGCGCCGCGCCGCCGGCAAGCGCCCGACGGCGATCGTCGCCCGCGACCCCCGCGTCTCGGGCGAGTTCCTCTCCGCGGCCGTCGCCGCCGGGCTCGCCAGCTCCGGCATCGACGTGTACGACGCGGGAGTCATCCCCACGCCGGCCACGGCCTTCCTCATCGCCGACTTCGACGCGGACTTCGGCGTGATGGTCTCGGCCTCGCACAACCCGGCGCCCGACAACGGGATCAAGATCTTCGCCCGCGGCGGCACGAAGCTGCCCGACATCGTCGAGGACCGGATCGAGCAGCACCTCAACCTCGACAAGCTCACCCCGACCGGGGCCGACGTCGGGCGCATCCGCCGTTTCGCCGACGCGGAGGACCGGTACGTGCTCCACCTGCTGGCGAGCCTGCCGCACCGGCTCGACGGCATCCACGTGGTCCTCGACTGCGCCCACGGCGCCGCGGCCGGCATCTCGCCGGAGGTCTTCACCGACGCGGGCGCCCGCGTCACCGTCATCGGCGACGCGCCGGACGGCATGAACATCAACGACGGCGTGGGCTCGACCCACCTCGACAACCTCGCCAAGGCCGTCCTGGACGCCGGCGCCGACGTCGGCATCGCCCACGACGGCGACGCCGACCGCTGCCTCGCGATCGACGCGGACGGCAACGTGGTCGACGGCGACCAGATCATGGCGATCCTCGCGGTCGGGATGAAGGAGCGCGGCAAGCTGCGCGACGACACCCTGGTCGCGACGGTGATGAGCAACCTCGGCCTCAAGCTCGCCATGCGCGACCGCGGCATCCGGGTCGTCGAGACGGCGGTCGGCGACCGCTACGTGCTCGAGGAGATGAACGAGAACGACTATTCGCTCGGCGGCGAGCAGTCCGGCCACGTCATCATGCGCGAGTTCGCCACCACCGGCGACGGCATCCTCACCGGCCTCCACCTGCTCTCCGAGATGGCGCGCACGGGGAAGTCGCTCGCCGAGCTCGCTCGCGTGATGACCGTCTACCCGCAGGTGATGGTCAACGTGAAGGGCGTCGACCACCACGCGGTGCACACCGACGAGGGCCTGCGCACGGCGGTCCAGACGGCTGAGAGCGCGCTGGGGGACAGCGGCCGGGTGCTGCTGCGCCCGTCCGGCACCGAGCCGCTCGTGCGCGTGATGGTGGAGGCGTCCGACCAGGCGACGGCGGAACGGCTCGCGAACGAGCTCGCCGACGTCGTGCGGGAACGGCTGGCCTTCTAGGCGCGGGACGTCGCCGCAGGCACCGAGTACCAAAGCAGCGCGACGAAGCGATCGCCGATTCGCGCCTCACGGACGAGATCGTCCCTGCTTCTGACGGCGACATCGACGGTCCCCTCGCTGACGGGATGTTCTGGCCTATTCAGCGAAGCAGTCACCTGGAGAGGTGGCACGTTCTACAGCAGAGACACTGCCACGTCCCAGCTGGACAACGCGCGGATGTCTCTGACACTGCGGCCCGGCGGAACCGGCCCCGCTGTGGACCTCCCGCGGGCGTACCGTAAGGCCTCCGACCGTTCGTGGCCCCCGTCACCGGCGAGGCAACTCATAGCGGGTAGTTTTCGATGAGAATCGCCTGCGCGAAGTCGGGTCTCGTCAAGAAGGACATCCGGCAGTTCCGCGATTTGAGGCCTCGGCGAATCGTCGATGCACATGGTCGGCTGCGGAGCACATACCGGTCCCGCCGCCGCCAGAGCGGTCAGCGGCCCTCTTCTGCGCGGCGGGCCGCGAGGAAGTCCGCGACCGAGTAGACGCGGGACTGCGGAGGGAGCATCCCGTCTCCGTAGAGTCCGGCGAGCAGTTCGGCGGGGTCGGTGTCGAGAGCGGTCGCGATGCGGACGATCGTGTGCAGCTCGGAGTTCGACTCGCCGCGCTCCACCCGTCCGTAGTTGGTGACGTGCATGTCGGCGAGGTTGGCGATGTCCTCCTGGCTCATCCCGCGAGCGACGCGGGCGGTTCGGACGCGCTGGCCGAAGATCTCGGCGGCGCGAGAGCGAGGGGTGGACATGCTTCATGCCTACCGAATGCCTGCATTGACGACCAGAGCGTCTAGGGCAGGGGCTTTCAGGGAAGAGGTGTAAGAGCCCTGTTCAGCTCTCCTGCGCCCGCTGCGCGGCGATGAAGTCGGCGACCGAGTAGGCGCGGGAACGGCCCGGGAGCATCTCGCTGCCGTACAGTCCGGCCATCAATTCGCCGGGGTCGGTGTCCAGGGCGGTCGCGATGCGGACGATGGTGTGCAGCTCCGAGTTCGCCTCCCCGCGCTCGATGCGGCCGTAGTTGGTGACGTGCATGTCGGCCAGGTTGGCGATGTCCTCCTGGCTCAGCCCGAGGGCGACCCGCGCCTCCCGCACGCGACGCCCGAAGAGGTCGGCGGCAGGAGAGCGTGGTGCTGGCATGCCTCATGTTTATGGCATTGCCACATCTCGGACCAGACCACGACGACCTCCCGCTTTCAGGCCAGAGGCACTGGAGTCCTGTCAGAGCTTGCGCAGCAGGACGGAGCTCACCGCGTGTTCCGAGTCCTTGCGGAGGACGAGCTTCGCGCGCGACCGCGTCGGCCGGATGTTCTGCACGAGGTTGGGCTCGTTGATGCTCGCCCAGATGCCCGCGGCGCGGGCGCGCGCCTCATCCTCGGTGAGCTCCGCGTAGCGGTGGAAGTACGACTTCGGGTTGGCGAACGCGCCGCGCTGCAGCTTGAGGAAGCGCTCCTCGTACCAGTGCGCGATGTCGCGCGTGCGCGCGTCGACGTAGACCGAGAAGTCGAACAGGTCGCTCACGGCGAGACGGTTGCCGCCTCCCGCGGGCTGCAGCACGTTCAGCCCCTCCACGATGAGCACGTCGGGTCGGCGGACCACGATCTCCGCGTCGGGGACGATGTCGTAGCTGAGGTGCGAATAGAACGGCGCGCGCACCTCCGCCGCACCGCTCTTGACGGCCGTGACGAAGCGCAACAGCGCCTTGCGGTCGTACGACTCCGGGAAGCCCTTGCGCTCCATCAGCCCTCGGCGCTGGAGCTCCGCGTTCGGGAGCAGGAAGCCGTCCGTCGTGACCAGCTCGACGCGCGGGGTGTCGTCCCAGCGGGAGAGCAGCTCGCGCAGGAGGCGCGCGATGGTCGACTTGCCGACCGCGACCGAGCCGGCGACGCCGATGACGAACGGCGTGCTCGCGGCGCGCTCGCCCAGGAAGTCGCTGGTTGCCCTGTGCAGCTGCTTGGTGCCGGCGACATAGAGGTTGAGCAGGCGGCTCAGCGGCAGGTAGACCTCCTCCACCTCGCGCATGTCGAGCGGGTCGCCGAGGCCGCGCAACTGCACGATCTCCGTCTCCTGCAGCGGGAGGCGGGTGTTCTGCGCCAGTTCCGCCCAGTCGGCTCTGCTGAGCTCGACGAAGGGAGTGGAGGAGTCGCCGTGGGGGAGCATAGGGCACCCAGTCTAGGGGTGCGCTCCCAGCAGGTCCGGACCTGGACCCACGGTAGACTCGACCCCATGTGTGGAATCGTGGGGTACGTCGGTACCGACAAGAGCCTCGAGGTGCTCCTCGGCGGGTTGAAGCGCCTGGAGTACCGCGGTTACGACTCGGCCGGCATCGCCGTCATCGGCCCGGACGGGTCGCTCGGCACCGCGAAGAAGGCCGGGAAGCTGTCGGTGCTGACCGACGACCTCAAGGCGCACCCCATCCCCAACGGCCAGACCGGCATCGGCCACACCCGCTGGGCGACGCACGGCGGCCCGACCGACGTGAACGCCCACCCGCACCTCGGCGACGACGGGCGCCTCGCCGTCATCCACAACGGCATCATCGAGAACTTCGCGACGCTGAAGGACGAGCTGCTCGCCGACGGCTTCGCCTTCGAGTCGGAGACCGACACCGAGGTGGCCGCGGTGCTCCTCGGCCGCGAGTACCGTCGCACCGGCGACCTGCCGCAGGCGTTCCAGAGCGTCGTGTCGCGCCTGGAGGGCGCCTTCACGCTGCTCGCGATGCACCAGGACCAGCCGCACGTCGTGGTCGGCGCCCGCCGCAACTCGCCGCTGGTGATCGGTCTCGGCGACGGGGAGAACTTCCTCGGCTCCGACGTCGCCGCCTTCGTCGAGCACACCCGCCGCGCGATGGCGATCGGCCAGGACCAGATCGTGACGATCACGCCCGAAAGCGTGACGGTCACCGACTTCGCCGGCGCGCCGGTCGAGGTGGAGCCGTTCGAGGTCGCGTGGGACGCGTCCGCCGCCGAGAAGGGCGGCTGGTCGTCCTTCATGGCCAAGGAGATCGCAGAGGAGCCCGACGCCGTCGCGAACACCCTGCGCGGGCGCATCGTGGGCGAGACGGTCCACATCCCGGAGCTCGACGCCCTGGGCGACGACTACTTCGCCGGCATCGACCGGATCACCATCATCGCCTGCGGCACGGCGGCTTACGCCGGACTCGTCGGAAGCTACGCGATCGAGAAGTGGGCGCGCGTGCCCGTGACGGTGGAGCTCAGCCACGAGTTCCGCTACCGCGAGCCGGTGCTCACCGACGGCACGCTCGTCATCTCGATCAGCCAGTCCGGCGAGACGATGGACACCCTGATGGCCGTCAAGTACGCCCGCGAGGCCGGCGCCAAGGCGATCTCGGTCTGCAACACGCAGGGCGCCACCATCCCGCGCGAGTCCGATGCGGCCCTGTACACGCACGCCGGCCCGGAGGTCGCCGTCGCGTCGACCAAGGCGTTCGTCGCGCAGATCACGGCGCTGTACCTGTTCGGCCTGCACCTCGCCCGCGTCCGCGGAACGCTATCGACGGCACAGCAGCGCGACGCCATCGACGAGCTGCAGCAGATCCCGGAGAAGATCGCGACGGTGCTCGAGTCGCACGCCGACATCGCGCAGCTGGCCAAGTGGATGTCGGACACCCGCTCCGTGCTGTTCCTCGGCCGCCACGTCGGCTACCCGATCGCGCTGGAGGGTGCGCTCAAGCTCAAGGAGCTCGCCTACATCCACGCCGAGGGCTTCGCCGCGGGCGAGCTGAAGCACGGGCCGATCGCGCTGATCGAGCCGGGCCAGCCGGTGTTCGTCGTGGTGCCGAGCCCGCGCTGGTCGGACGAGCTGCACAAGAAGGTCGTGTCGAACATCCAGGAGATCCGCGCCCGCGGCGCCCGCGTGATCGCGATCGCCGAGGCCGGCGACGCGGCCGTGCTGCCGTTCGCCGACGAGGTCATCCGCATCCCGCTCGCCGCGCCGCTGTTCGAGCCGCTGCTCGCGGTCATCCCGCTGCAGGTCTTCGCGATGGAGCTCTCCGCCGCGAAGGGCCTCGACGTCGACCAGCCGCGCAACCTGGCCAAGTCCGTCACCGTGGAGTGATCCCGTGATCGCCGGCATCGGGGTCGACGTCGTCGACCTCGCCCGCTTCGAGCGGTCGATCGCGCGCACACCGAAGCTGCGCGAGCGCCTGTTCACGGAGGCGGAGCGACCGCTGCCCGTGCACTCGCTGGCGGCGCGGTTCGCCGCGAAGGAGGCGCTGATCAAGGCGCTCGGCGGCTCGGAGGGCGTGCGCTGGCACGACATGGAGATCGTCCCGGACGAGGAGAGGAACCCCGGTTTCGTGCTGCACAACGTGGTCGAGGCGCAGGTGCGTGCCCGGGGGATCGTGCGCATCCACGTGTCGATGTCGCACGACGCCGGCATCGCCACCGCGTTCGTCGTGACGGAGTCGGCGCCGTGACGCCCGCGTTCCGCGAACGCGTCGTCGACCTCGACGCGGTGACCGGCAACGTGCGCCGTCTGCGCGAGCTGGTCCCGACGCCGCACGCGATGGTCGTCGTGAAGGCCGACGCGTACGGACACGGAGCGGTCGAGTGCGCCAGGGCGGCACTGGCCGGAGGCGCCGACTGGCTGGGCGTCGCCGAGATCGCCGAGGGGCTCGCGCTGCGCGAGGCCGGCATCACCGCTCCCGTGCTCGCCTGGCTGCACGACCCCGACGAGGACTTCACGCGGGCCGTTCGCGCAGGCATCGACCTCGGTGTCTCGTCCCTCGCCCAGCTGGAGGCGGCGGCCGCGGCCCAGGACGGCACGGCGCCGGTCGCCGTGCAGCTCAAGGTGGAGACGGGCCTCAGCCGCAACGGCGTCGCCGAGGAGGAGTGGGATGCCGTCTTCGCCCGCGCCCGGCAGCTCGAGAGCGAAGGCACGATTCTGGTGCGCGGCATCTTCTCGCACCTGTCGAACGCCTCGCCGGAGGACGACCGCGCCGCCCTTGCCGTGTACGAGCGTGCGCTCGCCCGCGCGGCCGTCGCCGGCCTGCGGCCGGAGCTGCGTCACCTCGCCGCCAGCGCCGCGGCCCTCACCCTGCCGGAGACCCGGTTCGACCTGGTGCGGTTCGGCATCGCCGCGTACGGGCTCTCGCCGTTCGGGGGCGGGCACGGCGCCGATCTGGGGCTGCGTCCGGCGATGACCCTGCGCGGCCGGGTGGCGGCTGTGCGCCGGGTGCCGGCCGGCAAGGGCGTGTCGTACGACTACACGTACCGCACCGCGCGCGAGACCACGCTGGTGCTCGTGCCGCTCGGGTACGCCGAGGGCATCCCGCGGCACGCCTCCAACCGCGCTCCCGTGTCGATCGGTGGGCGCACCTTTCGGGTCAGCGGCCGCGTCGCGATGGATCAGTTCGTGGTCGACGTCGGCGACCTCGACGTGAAGGTCGGCGACGAGGTCGTGCTGTTCGGCGACCCGGCGACCGGGGTGCCGAGCGCCGACGACTGGGCCGAGGCGGCGGACACGATCAACTGGGAGATCGTCACGCGCCTCGGCGGACGTCTCTCCCGCTCTTTCGTCGGGGGCGCGGCGTGACGACACGACGCATCGAGACGACGGAGGACATGCACGCCCTCGGCCGGGAGCTCGGCGGCGTGCTCCGCGCGGGCGACCTGGTCGTGCTGTCCGGCCCTCTGGGCGCCGGAAAGACGACCCTGACGCGCGGGATCGGCGAGGGACTCGGCGTGCGGGGGCCGATCACGAGCCCCACCTTCGTGCTCGCCCGCACGCACCCGAGCCTCATCGGCGGGGCGCCGCTGGTGCACGTCGACGCCTACCGGCTCTCCAGCGCGCTCGAACTGGACGACCTCGACATCGACTTCACCCGATCCGTCGTCGTGGTGGAGTGGGGCGAGGGGATGCTGGAGGGTGTCGCGGAGTCGTGGCTCGAGGTCCGCATCGAGCGTCCGACCGGCGCCGACGAGCGCCAGGACGCGGGAGTCGGACAGGACCAGGGCGAAGTGGGCGAGGCCGATGAGCCGCGCACGGTCACGGTGACCGGGTTCGGGCCGCGGTGGGCGGCCACGCCGGCTGTCGGCGATCCCGCATAGGCTGGAGGCATGCTCCTCGCCATCGACACGTCCGCGGGCACCAGCGTCGCCGTGGTGGACCGGGACGGCGGCGTGCTGTCCGAGGTCATCGAGACCGACACGATGCGTCATGCCGAGGTCATCGGCACGCTCATCGACGAGGCGCTCACCGCCTCCGGCGTCGAGGTGCGTGCGCTCTCGGGCGTCGTGGCGGGGATGGGGCCTGGTCCGTTCACCGGGCTGCGCGTCGGCATCGCCGCCGCCAAGGCCTTCGCGATCGGGGCGGGCAAGCCGCTCGTCCCGGTGGTCAGCCACGACGCCGTCGCCTACGACTGGTACGCCGCGGGCAACGCGGGGCCGCTGCTGGTCGTGACCGACGCCCGGCGGCGCGAGCGGTACTGGTCCACCTATGGCGGCGCCGACGGATTCGGCCTCCCGGTGCGCCTCGACGGGCCGGGGCTGGCGAAGCCGGACGAGCTGCCGCATCCCGATGGCCACCGGCTCGACGCGCAGATCGTTCCGGCCGGGCGCCTCGGCATGATCGCCGAGCTGCGCTACGCCAACCGGCTGCCCATGGACGCCGACGAGGCCCTCTACCTGCGCTCCCCCGACGTGACCCCGTCCGCCGGGCCGAAGCGGGTGACCGCGTGACCGCCTACCAGCTGCGCCGGGCGGGAGCGGACGACGTGCCCGCGATCATGGAGCTGGAGCGGTCCGTCTTCGTGAACGACGCGTGGTCCGAGCGGTCGATGCTCTCCGAGGTGACCGGCGAGCACGGCTACTACCTGGTCGCGTTCGAGCCGGAGACGCCCGACCGCATCGACGGGTACGCCGGGCTGCTCGCGCCGCGCGGCGGGGGCGAGGGCGACATCCAGACCATCGCCGTCGCGCCGTACGCCCGCCGGCGTGGCCTCGGGCGCACGCTCATGCTCGCGCTGATCGCCGAGACCCGGCGACGTGGGGCGCGCGAGCTGTTCCTGGAGGTGCGAGCGGACAACCCCGGCGCGCAGGCGCTCTACCGCGAGCTCGGCTTCGAGGAGATCGGCCTCCGCCCGCGCTACTACCAGCCGGACGGCGTAGACGCGATCGTGATGCGTCTCGCCGTCCCGAACCCGGAGACCACCCTGGCATGAACCACCCGGACGCTTCGGCCGGCCCCCTGGTGCTCGGCATCGAGACCTCCTGCGACGAGACCGGCGTCGGCATCGTGCGCGGCACGACCCTGCTCGCCAACACGATCGCCTCCTCCATGGAGGAGCACGCGCGCTACGGCGGCGTCGTGCCCGAGGTCGCCGCGCGCGCCCACCTCGAGGCGCTCGAGCCCACGCTGCGGACCGCGGTGCAGGACGCGGGCATCGAACTCGCCGACGTGGACGCGATCGCCGTCACGAGCGGACCCGGTCTCTCCGGGGCGCTCATGGTCGGGGTGGGTGCGGCCAAGGCCCTCGCGGTGTCGCTCGGCAAGCCGCTCTACGCCGTCAACCACCTCGTCGGCCACGTCGGGGCGGACCTGCTCGACGCCTCGGGTGGCCCCGGCCACCCGGTCGAGCTGCCGACGATCGCGCTGCTCGTCTCCGGCGGCCACACCTCGCTGCTGCTCGTGCGCGACCTCGTGTCCGACGTCCGGCTGCTCGGCGAGACGATCGACGACGCGGCGGGGGAGGCCTTCGACAAGGTCGCGCGCGTGCTCGGGCTGCCGTATCCCGGCGGACCGCAGATCGACCGGGTCGCCGCCGACGGCGACCCGAAGGCGATCCGCTTCCCGCGCGGGCTGACCCGGCCGAAAGACCTGGAGCAGCACCGCTACGACTTCTCGTTCTCCGGGCTCAAGACCGCGGTCGCCCGCTGGGTGGAGCAGCGGCAGGACGCGGGCGAGGACGTGCCCGTCGCGGACGTGGCCGCCTCGTTCCGGGAGGCGGTCGCCGACGTGCTGATCACCAAGGCGCTCGCGGCCTGCCGCGACTTCGACGTGCCGCGACTGCTGCTCGGCGGCGGCGTCGTCGCGAACGCGCGGGTCCGCCAGCTCGCGGTCGCACGGGCGGCGGAGGCGGGCGTCGCCCTGCGCATCCCGGCCCTCTCGCTGTGCACCGACAACGGCGCCATGATCGCGGCGCTCGGCGCACAGCTGATCATGGCGGGGCACGGGCCGAGCGAGCTGACCTTCTCGGCGGACTCCACGCTGCCGGTGACGGACATTCAGGTCACGCGCTGACAGGTGCGTTGACACCCCCGCGCGGGCCCTGCCACCATGGAACCGATACAGCGTTCTCTCAGGAACAATCCTTCCCGCGAGGCGCCGACCGCACGCTTCCAGCACCGAAGGAGATGGGTCCCATGACCGATCCGAACGCTCCCGCCGACCCGGCGGACCAGAACGCGCAGAACGGGTCCGTCCCGCCGGCCGCTCCGACCCCGCCGACGCCGCCTGCGGGCGACACCGGCGCGGTGCCTCCGCCTCCGCCCGCGCCCGGGTACGGCCAGCAGCCGCCCGCGCCGGGCTACAGCCAGCAGCCGCCGGCGCCGGGCTACGGCCAGCAGCCGCCGGCGCCGGGCTACGGCCAGCAGCCGCCCGCGCCCGGATACGGCCAGCCGCAGCAGCCGTACGGCCAGCCGCAGCAGCCGTACGGCCAGCCCGCCTACGGCCAGCCGGCGCCGGGCTACGCCCAGCCGTATGCGCCGCCGGCGGCCAAGTCGCCGATCCTGAGCATCCTCTCGCTCGTCGGCGGCATCCTCGGCATCGTGCTCAACATCGCCTGGGGCATCGGCTTCCTGTTCGGCATCGCGGCGATCGTGCTCGGCTTCATCGGCCGCAACAAGGAGCCGCAGGCCCGCGGTTTCTGGCTGACCGGCATCATCCTGGGCTTCGTGAGCCTGCTGATCGCGATCGTCTACTGGATCTTCCTGGCGATCATCTTCACCAGCATCGCGAACAACTACAGCACGTACTGAGCGACGTCACAGCCGCTCGGCGAGCAAAGCCGTGTGCCGCCCGGCGACCCTGGTCAGGATCAGGGTCGCCGGGCGGTCGCCGTTGAGGGACAGCCGGCGGCGCAGGGCCGCCGGGTCGACGTCCACGCCGCGCTTCTTGATCTCCAGCGTCCCGATGCCGCGCTGACGCAGCGCCTTCTTGAGGTCCTTCTCGGCGTAGGGCAGGGTCTCCAGGATGCGGAAGCCCGCGGCGAAGGGCGTCGCGGTCGGCGCGTCCGCGGTGATGTACGCGATCTGCTCCGACAGCATCCGTCCGCCGATGCTGCGGGCGAGGTCGCCGATCAGCCGCGCGCGGATCACCGCGCCGTCCGGCTCGTAGAGGTACTCCCCGAGCGGGCCGGCCTCCACGTCCTCGCTGTCCGCGTCGGCCGTCAGCTCGTCGGCCGTGTCGCCGCGCAGCACGAGGGCCGCCCGGTGGATGCCCGGCCGGGCCAGCGCCCCGAACCAGAGCCCCAGCTCCACCACCTGGCCGTCGACCGACACCCACTGCGCCTCGGCGGTCGACGGGATGAGGTCGCGGTCGAAACCGGGCCCCAGCTTGAGGCCGACCGATCGTCCGGTCGCCAGCTCGTACGCGAACCCGAGCGAGGGCGTGTAGTCGTCGGGATCGGTCAGCCGCTCGGTCTGCGTGTGCCCGGCCGTCCGGCGGGCCGGGTCGAGGAAGACGCCGTCGATGCCGCGGAGGTCGACCTCCTCTGCGCGTTTGTGCTCCACGACGGCGGTCGGGAACGGCGCCAGGTTGAAGGACGCGATGGCTGCGGTCACCTCGTCCGCGTCGACGGCGGTGACGTCCAGCTCCAGAGCGGCGAGGGCGAGCGCGTCGCCGCCGATGCCGCAGCCGAGGTCGGCGACAGAGCGCAGCCCGGCGGCCCGGAACCGGCCGGCGTGCCGTGCCGCCACCGGGAGCCGTGTCGCCTGCTCCAGCCCGGCCTCGGTGAACAGCATCTGGGTCGCGAAGTCGCCGAACTTCGCCTGCGCCTTCCTGCGTAGCTTCGACTGGGTGAGGACGGCGGCGACCAGAGCCGGGGAGTGGCCCTGTTTGCGCAGGTCGCCGACCAGCTGGAGCACATCCCGCTCGCTGCGATAGGGCGGGAGGGAGTCGAGCAGCCGAAGCCCCTCGGGACTCAGCAGTGCGACCAGCTCGGACCGTTCCATGCCGTCCACGCTACCCTGGCACTCACGTTGCGTGACTGCTAACGCACCCCCTAGACTCGTGTTAGCACTCTCACTGCGAGTTTGCTAATCAGTCTTCGTCAAGACACTGTTCTTCACAGGAAAGGGGTCAACGTGTCGGTCTCCATCAAGCCGCTCGAGGATCGCATCGTCATCAAGCAGGTCGAGGCTGAGCAGACCACTGCTTCCGGTCTGGTCATCCCCGACACCGCCAAGGAGAAGCCGCAGGAGGGCGAGGTCGTGGCCGTGGGCCCGGGCCGCATCGACGACAACGGCAACCGCGTCCCGCTCGACGTGGCCGTCGGCGACAAGGTCATCTACTCCAAGTACGGCGGCACCGAGGTCAAGTTCGGCGGCGAGGACTACCTCGTCCTCTCGGCCCGCGACGTGCTCGCGGTCGTCGTCCGCTGACGCGACACCCCGCTTCCGACGGCCCGGCTGCCCTGTGCAGCCGGGCCGTCGTCGTTTCGCCCGCGACCCGCGATTCGTCACGAATCGCGGCCGTTCGTCACGTACGGCGACGATTCGTGACGAATCGGGCGTCGGTGGACCGCGGTAGAGTCGGGTGAGTGGCAGCACCCTCCCAAGACCTCAGCTCGCACCGCACGTCGGGGCTCGTGTACGCGGTCTCCGCATACGTGCTCTGGGGCATCCTCCCCATCTACTTCCTCGCGCTCGCTCCCTCCAGCGCGTGGGAGATCGTCGCCTGGCGGATCATCTTCTCGCTCGGGTTCTGCGCCATCGCGCTGACCGTCACGCGCACCTGGAAGACCTTCGGCCGTCTCCTCGCCGACAAGCGTGTGCTGTTCACGATGGGCCTCGCCGGCGTCCTGATCTACGTCAACTGGCAGACCTACGTGCTGGCGACCGTGAGCGGCCACGTCGTGGAGGCGGCGCTCGGCTACTTCATCAACCCAATCGTGACCGTGTTCCTCGGCGTGCTCGTGCAGCGCGAACGCCTGCGGGTCGCGCAGTGGGTGGCGGTCGGCGTGAGCATCGTGGCCGTGATCGTGCTCGCCGTCGGCTACGGCTCGATGCCCTGGATCGCGCTCATCCTCGCCTTCTCGTTCGGCCTCTACGGCCTCATCAAGAAGCGCGTCGGCAACCGGGTGGACGCGCTCTCCGGCCTCACGCTCGAGACGATGTGGCTCACGCCGGTGGCCGTCGTCCAGCTGATCGTGGTGGGCGTGACGGCCGGGCTCACGATCGGCACCGCCGGCGTGTGGCACACCATCCTCCTGGTCGGCGCCGGTGTCATCACGGCCGTCCCGCTGCTGTTCTTCGCCGCGGCCTCGCGCCGGCTCCCGCTGGTTTACATGGGCTTCATCCAGTACTTCGCGCCGTTCATCCAGTTCATCGTCGGGGTCGCCGTGCTGCACGAGGCGATGCCGCCGGAGCGCTGGCTCGGCTTCGCCATCGTGTGGCTGGCCCTCGTCATCCTGAGCGTCGACATGATCGTCGCCGCGCGGCAGAGCAAGCGGGCCGCCGAGCTCGATCTGGCGACCGTCGACTGAGCCCGGAATCGGCGGAATAACCGTCCAGGTTCTGCCGTTACCATGGAGCATCCACAGTCGCGCATCTTCTTGATAGGGGTGAAATGGATCAGCCCGATCCGTTCGGTTTCATCGGTTTGACCTACGACGACGTCATGCTGCTCCCCGGGCACACCGACGTCATCCCGAGCGAGGCGGACACCTCGACTCGCCTGACCAAGCGCATCACGATGGCCACCCCGCTGCTGTCGAGCGCGATGGACACCGTCACGGAGTCGCGCATGGCCGTCGCCATGGCACGCCACGGCGGCATCGGCATCATCCACCGCAACCTCTCCATCGAGGACCAGGCGTCGCACGTCGACAAGGTGAAGCGCTCCGAGTCGGGCATGATCACCAACCCCGTGACCACGACGCCCGACGCGACGGTCGAAGAGGTGGACGCGCTGTGCGGCCAGTTCCGCGTCAGCGGTCTGCCGGTGGTCGAGCCGGACGGCACCCTGGTCGGCATCATCACCAACCGCGACATGCGCTTCGTCTCGCCGTTCGAGCGGTCGACCACCAAGGTCCGCGACGTCATGACCCGCCAGCCGCTCATCACGGCGCCGGTCGGCATCGACCCGGACGCCGCGGTCGCGATCTTCGCCGAGCACAAGATCGAGAAGCTGCCGTTGGTCGACGCCGACGGCAAGCTGCGCGGCCTCATCACGGTCAAGGACTTCGACAAGAGCGAGAAGTACCCGGACGCCACGAAGGACGACGAGGGCCGGCTGCGCGTCGGCGCCGCGATCGGCTTCTTCGGCGACGCCTGGGAGCGCGCGATGACGCTCGTCGACGCGGGCGTCGACGTGATCGTCGTCGACACCGCCAACGGCGACAGCGCCGGCGTGCTCGACATCATCCGCCGCCTCAAGGCGGAGCCGCGCGCCTCGCACGTGGACGTCATCGGCGGCAACGTCGCCACCCGTTCCGGCGCGCAGGCGCTCATCGACGCGGGCGCGGACGCGATCAAGGTCGGCGTCGGCCCGGGCTCGATCTGCACCACGCGCGTCGTCGCCGGTGTCGGCGTGCCCCAGGTGACCGCCGTCTACGAGGCGTCGCTCGCGGCCCGCGAGGCGAACGTCCCGCTGATCGCCGACGGCGGCCTGCAGTACTCCGGCGACATCGCGAAGGCGCTCGTCGCGGGTGCCGACAGCGTCATGCTCGGCTCGCTGCTCGCGGGCACCTCCGAGTCGCCCGGCGAGCTGGTGTTCGTCAACGGCAAGCAGTTCAAGAACTACCGCGGCATGGGCTCGCTCGGCGCGCTGCAGACCCGCGGCAAGAAGACCTCGTACTCGCGCGACCGGTACTTCCAGGCGGATGTGCCGAGCGACGAGCAGCTGATCGCCGAGGGCATCGAGGGCCAGGTGCCGTTCCGCGGTCCGCTCTCGGCCGTGGCGTACCAGCTGGTCGGCGGCCTCCGCCAGTCGATGTTCTATGTGGGTGCGCGCACCATCCCGGAGCTGAAGGCGAACGGCAAGTTCGTCCGCATCACGGCCGCAGGTCTCAAGGAGTCGCACCCGCACGACGTGCAGATGGTCGTCGAGGCGCCGAACTACCGCCGCTGACCCGCGAGTTCCCCTCACCGAACCGCCGCCCGCCTTCCCGCGGGCGGCGGTTTCGTCTATTCTGGAAGGCTTTGCCCGCCACCAGATCAGGATCTCCACCATGAGTCACATCGACGTCTCCGGCGTCTCCTACACGCTCGCCGACGGCCGGCCGCTGCTCGACGAGGTGTCCTTCCGCGTCGGGGACGGACGGGTCGCCGCGCTCATCGGCGCGAACGGCGCGGGCAAGTCGACCCTCCTGCGGATCATCCGCGGGGAGCTGCGCCCCGACTCCGGCGGTGTGACCATCGACGGCGGGCTCGGGGTCATGGACCAGTTCGTCGGCCACGTCCGCGACGAGCGCACGGTGCACGACCTGCTCGTCGGCGTCGCTCCCGCGGCCGTGCGAGCGGCCGCGCAGTCGCTGGAGGCGGCGGAGAACGCGATCATCGAGCGCGACGAGACCGACACCCAGCTCCGCTACGCCACCGCGCTGGCCGAGTACGCCGACGCCGGCGGATACGACCAGGAGGTGGTCTGGGACCAGTGCACGGTCGCCGCCCTCGGCGTCCCGTTCGAGCGCGCCAGGCACCGCTCGGTGCGCACCCTGTCCGGCGGCGAGCAGAAGCGGCTGGTGCTGGAGGCGCTGCTGCGCGGGCCTGAGCAGGTGCTGCTGCTCGACGAGCCGGACAACTACCTCGACGTGCCCGCCAAGCGCTGGCTGGAGGAGCAGTTGCGCGCGACACCGAAGACGGTGCTCGTCGTCTCGCACGACCGAGAGCTCCTCGCCAACGCCGCCGACCGCATCGTCACCTTGGAGCTCGGCGCGGCCGGCAACACGGCGTGGACGCACGGCGGCGGCTTCGCGGGCTACCACGACGCCCGCCGCGAGCGGATGGAGCGGCTGGAGGAGCTCCGGCGCCGCTGGGACGAGGAGCACGCCAAGCTGAAGGCGCTGGTGCTGCGGTTCAAGGAGAAGGCGAAGTACAACAGCGACCTCGCCAACGCCTACCAGGCGGCGCAGACCCGGCTCGCCAAGTTCGAGGCCGCCGGGCCGCCGCAGGCGGTGCCGCGCGAGCAGAACGTGCGGATGCGGCTGACCGGCGCCCGTACCGGCCGGCGCGTGCTGGAGTGCACCGAGCTGGAGCTCACCGGCCTCATGCGCCCCTTCGACGCCGAAGTCTGGTTCGGCGAGAGGGTCGCCGTGCTCGGATCGAACGGCTCCGGCAAGTCGCACTTCCTGCGCCTGCTGGCCGCCGGCGGCACCGATCCCGATCCGTCCGCCGGCCATCTCGCCTCGGCGGACGTCGCCGGTGCGCCCGTCCCGCACACGGGAACGGCGAAGCTGGGGGCGCGCGTGGCGCCGGGCCTGTTCGCCCAGGCGCACGAGCATCCCGAACTCGTCGGGCGGACCCTGCTGGAGATCCTGCACCGCGGCGACGACCGGCGCGACGGGATGCCGCGCGAGGCCGCGAGCCGCGTGCTCGACCGGTACGGGCTCGCGGGCGCGGCCGAGCAGAGGTTCGAGTCGCTCTCCGGCGGTCAGCAGGCGCGCCTCCAGATCCTGCTGCTGGAGCTCTCCGGCGCGACCCTGCTGCTGCTCGACGAGCCGACCGACAACCTCGACCTCGTCTCTGCGGAGGCCCTGGAGGAGGGGCTGGCCGGCTTCGAGGGCACCGTCATCGCGGTGACGCACGACCGCTGGTTCGCGCGCGGCTTCGACCGCTTCCTGGTGTTCGGCTCCGACGGCACGGTCTACGAGGCCGACGAGCCCGTCTGGGACGAGCGCCGGGTGGCCCGGGCTCGCTGAGCTAGCGCCGGGCGAGCTCGGCGATGCGGTCGACGGCCTCGGTCAGCACCTCGGGGGAGCAGGCCAGGTTGAGGCGGGCGAAGCCGGCTCCCGGCGCGCCGAAGTCGGGGCCGGGCACGAGCGCGACCCGCGCCTCCTCCAGGATGCGTCCGGCGGGGTCGTCGCCCCAGCCGAGCTCGCGGAAGTCGAGCCACGCCAGGTAGCTGGCGTGCGGCTCGCGGTAGCCGACGCGCGGCAGCCGGTCGGTGAGCAGCACCGAGAGCAGGGCGCGGTTGGTCTCGATCGCGCGGAGCGCGCCGTCCAGCCACTCCTCGCCGTCGCGGTACGCCGCCTCGGTGGCGATGCGGCCGAACTGGCTGGTGCGCGTCTCGATCTCGATCGGCAGCGCGTGGACACGCTCCGCCACCTCCGGCGAGCCGGCGACGAACAGCGCGCACTTGAGGCCGGCGAGGTTCCAGGCCTTGCTCGCCGCGTGGGCGGCGACGCCGACGCGGCGGGCGTCGTCGGACACCGACAGGAACGGGGTGAAGGTCGCATCCGTGTGCGTCAGCGGCGCGTGCACCTCGTCGCTCACCACGTGGACGCCGTGGTGCGCCGCCAGGGCGGCCACCGCCTCCAGCTCCTCCCGGGGGTGGACGAGGCCGAGCGGATTGTGCGGGTTGCACAGCAGGAACGCCGTGGCCCCGCCGGCGAAGGCGCGCTCGAGTCCGGCCAGGTCGAGCGCCCAGCCGCGGCCGTCGGTCCCGCCCTCGAGCAGCGGCACCTCTTCGACCACGCCGCCGGCCTCCGGGATCAGCTCGAAGAACGGCGGGTACACCGGAGGGGTGATGACGACGCGGTCGCCCGGCCGGATCAGCATGCGGAGCGCCTCGACGATCACGACGCTGACGTCGGTGGTCGTCCGGGTGCGGGCCGGGTCCACCGTCCACCCCCAGCGGGCGCCGGCGAACGCGGCGAACGCGCGCTGGACGCCGTCGTCCGGGCCGACGTAGCCGGTGTCGCTGCGGTCGACGGCGGCGTGGAGGGCCCGCGCGATCGGAGGGGCCAGCGGGTAGTCCATCTCGGCGACGAAGAGCGGAAGCACGTCGTCGGGATATGCGCGCCACTTCTCGCTCGTGCGCTCGCGAAGACGGGAGAGGGGTTCGGCTTCGACCATCACACGACCACCCTCCCACAGGCCGGTGACAGCGCACAGGCGTGCGTCGCTCCCCAGGACCACCGTTGTCCACAGGCACCCGACGCGGACGGGTCGGCGGCCTAGACTGAATCACGTGAGTATGGAGATCGAGATCGGGCGCGCCAAGCGCGCACGCCGTGTGTACGCCTTCGACGACATCGCGGTGGTTCCCAGCCGTCGCACCCGCGACCCCGAAGACGTCTCGGTCGCGTGGTCCATCGACGCGTACCAGTTCTCCATCCCCTTCCTCGCCGCCCCGATGGACTCGGTGGTCTCACCGACGACCGCCATCATGATGGGCCAGCTGGGCGGGCTCGGCGTGCTCGACCTCGAAGGCCTCTGGACCCGCTACGAAGATCCGGAGCCGCTGCTGGCCGAGATCCGAGAGCTCGCGCCGGAGCGCGCGACCAGTCGCATGCAGGAGATCTACGCAGAGCCGATCAAGCCGGAGCTCGTCACCCGCCGGCTCGCCGAGATCCGCGAGGGCGGCGTGACCGTCGCCGGCGCCCTCTCGCCGCAGCGCACGCAGGAGCTCTACCAGACGGTGGTGGAGGCGGGCGTCGATCTGTTCGTCATCCGCGGCACCACCGTGTCCGCCGAGCACGTCTCGAAGAACGTCGAGCCGCTCAACCTGAAGAAGTTCATCTACGAGTTGGATGTGCCGGTCATCGTGGGCGGCGCCGCCACCTACACCGCGGCGCTGCACCTGATGCGCACGGGCGCGGCCGGCGTGCTGGTCGGCTTCGGCGGCGGGGCCGCATCCACGACCCGGTCGACCCTCGGCATCCACGCCCCCATGGCGACGGCGGTGGCCGACGTCGCCGGCGCGCGACGCGACTACATGGACGAGTCGGGCGGCCGGTACGTGCACGTCATCGCCGACGGCGGCCTCGGCAGCTCTGGCGACATCGTCAAGGCGATCGCGTGCGGCGCCGACGCGGTGATGCTGGGCACGACGCTCGCCCGCGCGACCGACGCGCCGGGCGGCGGCTGGCACTGGGGCGCCGAGGCGCACCACTCGCAGCTCCCGCGCGGCAACCGCGTGGCGGTCGGTCAGGTGGCGCCGCTGGAGGAGATCCTCTATGGTCCCGCCCCGGTCGCGGAGGGCTCTGCGAATCTGGTGGGAGCATTGCGTCGGAGCATGGCGACGACGGGATACTCGGACCTGAAGGAGTTCCAGCGCGTCGAGGTGGTCGTCGCGCCCTACCGAACGCAGTAGGACCAGGCGCCGGCCGACGGCGGCCGGGAAGGGAGAGAACGATGACCGTATCCCAATCGGCTCCGGGTGGGGACAGGCACGCCACCCCCGCGTCGAACCCGGCCGTGACGTATCCGTCGCGCCTGGGTCCGGCCGAGCGGGCCGCCGCGATCGCGGCGCTCAAGGACACCGAGCTCGACATCCTGGTCGTGGGCGGCGGCATCGTCGGGGCGGGCTCCGCCGTCGACGCGGCCACGCGCGGCCTCACGACGGGGCTGGTGGAGGCGCGCGACTTCGCCTCCGGCACCTCCAGCCGGTCGTCGAAGCTGGTGCACGGCGGCATCCGCTACCTGGAGCAGCTCGACTTCCGGCTCGTGCGCGAGGCCCTCATCGAGCGCGGTCTGCTGCTGCAGCGCATCGCGCCGCACCTGGTGAAGCCGGTGCGCTTCCTCTACCCGCTGCACAAGCGCGTCTGGGAGCGGTTCTACATCGGCGCCGGCATGATGCTGTACGACATCTTCTCCTACACCGGAGGCCGCCCTCCCGGCGTCCCGCACCACCGTCACCTCAGCAAGCGCCAGGTGCTGAACGCCATCCCGTCGATGAACAAGGACGCCCTGGTCGGCGGCATCACGTACTACGACGCGCAGGTCGACGACGCACGCTACGTGGCCAACCTGGTCCGCACCGCGGCCCACTACGGCGCGCACGTCGCGTCGCGGGTGCGGGTCGAGGGCTTCATCAAGGTGGGCGAGCGTGTCGTGGGCGTGCGTGCGCACGACCTGGAGACCGACGAGCGGTTCGACATCCGCGCGAAGCAGGTCGTCAACGCCACCGGCGTCTGGACGGACGACACGCAGTCGATGGTGGGGGAGCGCGGGCAGTTCAAGGTGCGGGCGTCCAAGGGCATCCACCTCGTCGTCCCGCGGGACCGCTTTCAGTCGAAGATGGGCCTGCTTCTGCGCACCGAGAAGAGCGTGCTGTTCGTCATCCCGTGGGGCCGGCACTGGCTCATCGGCACGACCGACACCGACTGGCACCTCGACAAGGCGCACCCGGCGGCGACCGCGGCCGACATCGACTATCTGCTCGCGCACGTCAACGAGGTGCTCAACGTCCCGCTCACCCGGGAGGACGTGGAGGGCGTCTACGCCGGCCTGCGCCCGCTGCTCGCGGGCGAGTCGGAGCAGACGTCGAAGCTGTCGCGCGAGCACCTGGTCGCCCACTCGGTGCCGGGCCTCGTCGTCATCGCCGGCGGCAAGTGGACCACCTACCGCGTGATGGCGAAGGACGCGGTGGACGCGGCGGTCAGCGCGCTCGACGGCAAGATCCCCGAGTCGGCCACGATGGACATCGCCCTGGTCGGAGCGGAGGGCTACAAGGCCGCCTGGAACCGCCGCGGCCGCATCGCGAAGGAGACCGGCCTCCACGTCGCCAGGGTCGAGCACCTGCTGAACCGGTACGGCACGTTCGCGGAGGACATCCTGGCGCTCATCCGGGAGGACCCGTCGCTGGCCGACCCGCTTCCCGGCGCGGACGACTACGTCGGCGCCGAGGTCGTCTACGCGGCGACGCACGAGGGCGCCCTGCACCTGGAGGACGTGCTCGCCCGCCGCACCCGCATCTCGATCGAGGCATGGGACCGCGGCGTGTCCGCGGCGCCGGTCGCGGCCGCCCTCATGGCGAAGGTGCTCGGCTGGGACAAGGACCGCGAGGAGCGCGAGGTGCGCACCTACCTCAAGCGCGTGGAGGCCGAGCGCGCCAGCCAGCTGCAGCCCGACGACGAGTCGGCCGACCGCATCCGCCTGGAGGCGCCCGACATCGTGGAGGAGGACGCGGCCGCCGCCAAGAAGGAGAAGGTGCGCGCCGGCTCGACCAAGGCCGGCACGCCGACCGCGGCCGACCGGGCGCCGAAGGACGTCGCGGGCGCCGGCGGGGAGGACGCGCCGGCCAGCGAAGGCTGAGAAGCACCGCAGAGAGACCCTCCCGAGACGGCGATCCCGGGAGGGTCTCCCTCTGCTCCGGTAAACTGGAACCTCACCCCCCTTATGCCGGCGAACCCGGCGGATGGAGACGGCTGATGGTTGACGTTCGACGGGTCAAGCTGCCCGGGGTCGGGGTGCTGCACACCTTCGTGACCGACGATGGCGGCAAAGTCGGCGTCATCGCGCACCGGTCCGGGCACAGCGACCTGATCACCTTCTCGGACCATGAAGACGGCGCCGACGTGACCAAGGTGTCGCTGCGGCTCAGCGAGGACGAAGCGCACACGCTCGCCGAGCTGCTCGGCGGCACGCAGATCACCGAGACGCTCACCGCGCTCGACCAGATCCCCGGCCTCAGCATCGACTGGTTCACCGTCGACTACGACGACTACATCGCCGGCCAGCAGCTCGGCGCGCCGGGCGACCGCGGCTTCGTCGGCCTCACGGTCGTCGCCGTGGTGCGCGGCGACTCCGCCAACCCGGCGCCCGCGCCCGACTTCAAGGTGTTCCCCGGCGACACGCTCGTCGTCGCCGGCACCCCGGAGAAGGTCGCGAAGGCGTTCTCGTTCTTCCGCACCGGCGAGGTCGCCGCGCGGCTGGCCGCCGACGCGCCGCCGGGGGGCTGATCGACGATGCATCTCGGCGAAGACCTCATCGTTCTCGGCATCCTCCTGCTCGTCGCGTACGTGCTCGGGCGCCTCGGCAAGCTGGTGGGTCTCCCCGCGATCCCGGTCTACATGCTCGTCGGCCTGCTGGCGAGCCCGCACACCGGCTGGTTCCCGCTCAACTTCGAGAGCCACTACATCGAGCTCATCGCGGTCTTCGGGCTCATCCTGCTGCTGTTCAACCTGGGCCTGGAGTTCGACCAGGACGAGTTCTTCGGCAACTTCGGCAAGCTGATCGTCTCCGGCGGCTCGTACATCCTCATCAACATGGGGGTCGGGCTGGTGTTCGGCTTCATGGTCGGCTGGGGGACGCGCGAGGCGCTCATCATCGCCGGCATGACGGCGACCTCGTCCTCGGCCATCGTGACGAAGTTGCTGATCGAGCTGCGGCGGCTCGCCAACACCGAGACGCCGATGATCCTCGGCGTCACCGTGGTCGAGGACATCTTCATCGCGATCTACCTCGCGATCGTCTCGGTCGTGCTGAGCGGCGAGACGGACTTCTGGCCGGTCGTCGGCAAGCTCGCGGTCGCCTTCGCCTTCCTCGTGGTGATGTTCACGATCGCCCGCTGGGGCGGTCGCTTCGTCTCGCGGCTGTTCCGCACCAAGGACGACGAGCTGTTCACGATCCTGTTCTTCGGCTTCGCGGTGCTGTTCGCCGGCATCGGCGAGATCCTCGGCGTGACCGACGCGATCGGGGCGTTCCTCATCGGCCTTGTGCTCGGCGCGACGAAGTACCGCAACAAGATCGAGCACATCGCGATCCCGCTGCGGGACGTGTTCGCCGCGTTCTTCTTCCTCAACTTCGGCCTCGCGCTCGACCCGGCCAAGTTCCCGTCCGTCCTCGTGCCGGTGCTGGTCGCCGTGCTGCTCACCATCGTGCTCAACATCGCCGCCGGCCAGTTCGTGGCGTGGATCAACGGGTTCGGCGTCCAGGCGGGCATCAACACCACGGTCATCCTGCAGAACCGCGGGGAGTTCGCGCTGATCCTCGCGACGCTGTCGCTGGCGGCGGGGCTGGACGAGCGCATCCAGCCGTTCGCCGGACTCTACGTGCTCATCATGGCCGTGCTCGGCCCGATCCTCGCAGCGAACTCCGAGAGGATCGGTGCGATGATCCTACGGACCGGCCCGAAGCGGCGGCGCGAACGGAAGAAGAAGAAGGCCCGCGATCCCATGCTCGACGAGGAGATCGCGCTCGTCGAGGCGGCGACCGCCGACCTCGACTCCGACACGCGCCGTGAGACGACGAGCGCGGACCAGACGCAGCAGGCCGTCGACCGCATCGTCGACCGGGCCATGCAGGACGACATGAGCGGCGAACGGGAACGGGACTGACCATCGACACGACACGGGACGAGGCGCCGGCGACCGGCGAGACCACCCTCTTCCAGATGATGCTGCGGCCGCGGTGGATCGGCGCGCTGGTCTTCGCGCTGCTGCTCGCCGCCGGGTTCGCCTGGCTCGGGCAGTGGCAGCTCGAACGCGCCGTGGAGTCGGGCAAGGCCGTCGAGGCGCCGACGGAGACCGTGCTGCCGCTCGCGGAGGTCGCCGCCCCGTCCTCCCCGCTGCGCGACGCCGCCGTGGGGCAGCTGGTCGAGTTCACCGGCGCCTTCGTCCCCGGCGACTACCAGCTGCTGGAGGGTCGCCTCAACGACGGCCGCTCCGGCTGGTGGGTCGTCGGCCACCTGACCCTGCAGCGCGACGGACAACCGGTCGCGCTCGCCGTGGCGCGCGGCTGGGCTCCGGACGAGGCGAGCGCGAAGGCGGCCATGGCCCGGCTGGCGAACGAACCGGGCCAGCCGCAGCGGGTCGTCGGCCGCATCCTGCCGGACGAGCAGCCGCAGGTGCCCGACAAGAAGGACCCGACGGCGATGAAGTCGCTCGGCGTCGGCCAGCTCTACAACCTGTGGAGCGGCGTCGACGGCGTGGACGTGTACGCCGCCTATGTGGTCCAGCGCGGTGCTCCGGACGGGCTCGTGCAGATCGACTCCCCGCCGCCGATCGCGCAGACCGAGCTGAACTGGCTCAACGTGTTCTACGCCGCCGAGTGGATCATCTTCGCCGGCTTCGCGGTCTTCCTCTGGTACCGGCTGGTGCGCGACGCCAAACAGCGGGAGGACGAGCTGCGCGAGCTCGCAGCGGAGGAGGAGCGTGCCGCGGGGAACGTGCAGGCCGAGCACCTAGAATAGGCGCATGCCCCTCGCTCCCAAGCTCGAAGACTTCCCGAAGATCCGCGGGGCGCTCCGGTTCTACCAGGTGTTCGCGTACGTCACGGGCATCATGCTGCTCCTGCTGTGCGCCGAGATGATCGTCAAGTACGGTCTCGGCTACCAGCTGTTCGCGTTCAGCAACTACGGCGTCCTCACCTTCGTGCCCGTGCAGACCGCGGTGGCGCCCACGGGCGTCGACCTGAGCACGGGCATCCTGATCGCACACGGCTGGCTGTACGTCGTGTACCTGATCTCCGACTTCCGCCTGTGGTCGCTGATGCGCTGGCCGTTCACGAAGTTCGTCATGATCGCCCTCGGCGGCGTCGTGCCGTTCCTGTCCTTCTTCGTGGAGGCGCGCATCACCAAGCAGGTGAAGACCTACCTGGCCGGCCGGGAGGCCGAGGCCGAGATTCCCGTGGAGGCGACAAATTAGCGGAGATTCCATGAGTGCAGACGCTGCGTTCACCGACATGCTGGGCGGGGCAGACTCCGCCAACCCGTCCGGGCCCGTGCTCGTCGTCGATTTCGGTGCGCAGTACGCGCAGCTGATCGCGCGCCGGGTCCGCGAGGCGAACGTGTACTCGGAGATCGTGCCGCACACCGTCACGGCGGCCGAGATCGCGGCGAAGCGCCCGTCCGGCATCGTGCTGTCCGGCGGCCCGTCCTCGGTGTACGAGGAGGGCGCGCCGCGGCTCGACGAGGCGATCTTCGATCTTGGCGTCCCGGTGCTCGGCATCTGCTACGGCTTCCAGGTGATGGCCACGGCGCTCGGCGGCGAGGTCGCGAAGACCGGTCAGCGCGAGTATGGTTCGACGGCCGTGCGCATCTCCGATTCCGGCGTCCTGCTCGACGGCCAGCCCGCGGAGCAGACCGCCTGGATGAGCCACGGCGACTCGGTGTCTCGCGCGCCGGAGGGCTTCGAGGTGCTCGCCTCGACCGAGGGCACGCCCGTCGCCGCGTTCGCGAATGACGAGCGCCGCCTCTACGGCGTGCAGTGGCATCCCGAGGTCAAGCACTCGACCTACGGCCAGGCCGTGCTGGAGAACTTCCTGCACCGCGCCGCCGGCATCCCCGCCGACTGGAACAGCGGCAACGTGATCGCCGACCAGGTCGCCGCGATCCAGGCGCAGGTCGGGTCCGGCCGCGTCATCTGCGCGCTGTCGGGCGGTGTGGACTCGGCGGTCGCCGCCGCGCTCGTGCACAAGGCCGTCGGCGACCAGCTGGTGTGCGTGTTCGTCGACCACGGCCTGCTCCGCAAGGACGAGGCGCGTCAGGTCGAGGAGGACTACGTCAAGGCGACCGGCGTGCGGCTCGTGACGGTGAACGCGCAGGAGCAGTTCCTGACCGCGCTCGCCGGCGTCAGCGACCCGGAGACGAAGCGCAAGATCATCGGCCGCGAGTTCATCCGCGTGTTCGAGAAGGCGCAGGCCGACCTGATCGCGGAGGCCGCGAGCGAGGGCGACCCGATCCGCTTCCTGGTGCAGGGCACGCTCTACCCGGACGTGGTGGAGTCGGGCGGCGGCACCGGGACGGCGAACATCAAGAGCCACCACAACGTGGGCGGCCTGCCGGAGGACCTGCAGTTCGAACTGGTCGAGCCGCTCCGGACGCTGTTCAAGGACGAGGTGCGCGCCATCGGCCGGGAGCTCGGGCTTCCCGAGGCGATCGTCTCCCGCCAGCCGTTCCCCGGCCCGGGCCTCGGCATCCGCATCGTGGGCGAGGTCACGCAGGAGCGCCTCGACCTGCTGCGCGACGCCGACGCCATCGTGCGCGCCGAGCTGACGGCGGCCGGGCTCGACCAGGAGATCTGGCAGTGCCCGGTCGTGCTGCTGGCCGACGTGCGCTCGGTGGGCGTGCAGGGCGACGGCCGCACCTACGGTCACCCGATCGTGCTGCGCCCGGTGTCGAGCGAGGACGCGATGACCGCCGACTGGACGCGCCTGCCGTACGACCTGCTGGCGAAGATCTCGAACCGCATCACCAACGAGGTGGACGGCGTGAACCGTGTCGTGCTCGACGTCACGTCGAAGCCGCCGGGAACGATCGAGTGGGAGTGAGCTCTCCCTGACGCGAGAAGGCCCGGGATGCGGTGAGCATCCCGGGCCTTCTCCCGTTGTGGCGCGGTGTGCGCCCCGGTGTGCGTTCAGTCGCGCGAGATGGCGAGCATCCGCAGGATCTCGAGGTACAGCCAGATGACGGTGACCATGACGCCGAACGCGCCCGACCAGCCGTAGATGCGCGGCGCGCGGTTGGCGACGCCCTGCTTGATCGCGTCGAAGTCGAGCACCAGCGAGTAGGCGCCGAGCAGGACGACCAGGAGGCCGATGATGAGGCCCAGCTTGATGCCGGTGTTGCCGAGCTCCACGCTGTTGAGGCCGAATGCGCCGTTGGTCGCGCCGGTCCACATCAGGATGACGTTGACCAGCGAGTAGGCGAGGTAGCCGAACATCGCGATCAGGAAGACCTTGGTGGCCTTGGCCGAGGCGCGGATCTTGCCGGAGGCGAAGAGCGCCAGCGTGACGCCGACGACGGCGAAGGTCGCGATGACGGCCTGGATGACGATGCCGGACCACTGCGACTCGAAGAACATCGAGATGGCGCCGAGGAACACGCCCTGCGCGGCCGAGTAGCCGAGCACGAGGCCCGGAACCGGGCGGCGCTTGAAGATGTTGACGAGCGCGAGCACGAAGCCGACGATCGCGGCCGGGATCGCGAGGACAGGGACGAACCAGCCGACGCCCGCCCCCGCGAGCAGCAGGACGAAGCAGATCGCGGTCTTGGTGATCGTGTCCTCGACCGTCATCCGGTCGGTGTCCGCGGCCGTCGCGGACGGCGCCTGGTACATCTGCTCCAGGTTCTCGGCGGTGGCGGTCGCGGCCTGACCGTTGTTGGAGAACGCCGGGTTGGTGGAGAAGGCCGGGTTGGTGAGTGCCATGAGCTCCTCGTTCTGTGGTGACCTGAGTGTGGTCTTCTTCACTCAAATCTACGGGGTTCTTTTCTGAGAGTTCTGACAGATTGCCATGAATCGAGTCGGAGGGCGATCCAGCGCGCCAGCCAGGCGGCCGCGACGATGACGACGGTGCTGGTCAGGATGGTGATCCAGCCCTGCTGGTAGTCGTGGACGAACCGCGGGAGGGCGACGCTCCAGAGGATCGGCAGCAGCAGCACGACGAACGACGTGAGGGGCCGCAGTCGAACGAGCAGCCAGGCGGCGAGCGCGACGGCGTAGCACCACGCGAAGCCCGACCCGCCCAGCATGAGCCACGTGAAGCCGAGCACCGGAAGCGGGACGGCGACCCGGCGCCCGATGGTGGACGGCAGCACGGCCCAGCCCGCCGGCTGCATGAGCGACCCGACCAGGAGGAGCGGGAGGCTGTACGCGGTCGTGCCGAGCACGCAGGCCGTGCCGACGAAGAGCATGACGATGCCGACGACGAGGCGCGGGCGGTAGGCCCCCCAGCGCAGGGGCAGCCGCGACGCGGGCTCGACCCAGCGGCGGGTTGGTCGCGCGGCGGTGGCGCCGGGGACCGCCGCGTCGGGGCCCGGATCGGGGGCGCCCGGGATCGCCGCGTCGGCGCGTGGATCGCCGTCGGCCGGGGTGGGCGACGGGGTCGGGTCGACGGACACGCGTCGATTCTGGCACCACGCGGCTCCCGGCGTCGCGGCCCGCCGCGGCTAGGATCGGGCCATGCGCGCTCGAACGGCCCCCGTGGTGATCGGTCACCGAGGGGCGCCGGGGTACCGGCCGGAGCACACCAGGGCCTCGTACGAGTTGGCGTTCCGGCTCGGCGCGGACGCCGTCGAGCCCGACATCGTCGCGACGAAGGACGGCGTGCTCGTGCTACGGCACGAGAACGAGATCTCGGGCACCACGGACGTCGCCGATCACCCCGAGTTCGTCGATCGCCGCACCACCAAGGAGGTGGACGGGACGCCGCTGACCGGGTGGTTCACCGAGGACTTCACCTGGGACGAGCTGTCCACGCTGCGGGCGCGCGAGCGCATCCCGGCCCTGCGGCAGGCCAGCTCCACGTTCGACGACCACTACCCGCTGCTGCGGCTGCGCGACCTGCTGGACCTGATCGACCGGACCGGCGACGGCGGCTCACAGGCGCCAGGACTCGTGGCCGAGCTGAAGCACGCCACCTACTTCGACGCCGCCGGCTACCCGCTGGACGAGCTGTTCCTCGCCGAGCTCGCCGACGCCGGCTGGACGGACCGGGCCGGCGTCGTGGTGGAGAGCTTCGAGCACACCGTGCTCACCCGCCTGCACGAGCGCGGCTTCCGTGGCCGACGCGTCTACCTGCTGGAGGACACCGGCGCGCCCGCCGACCGGGTCGCCTCCCTCGGCTCCGCGGCCCCGGGCTACGAGGCGGACCTGACCCTTCGCGGCCTGTACGCGCTCGGCTCCGCCGCCCGGTCGGCCGCCGAGCGGGTGGACGGCATCAGCGTGGAGACCGCACAGGTGCTCTCCTCCGGCTCGGTGTCCGTCGCCCTGTTCGGCGAGGAGGACGCCGCGGACGTCGGCGCGGTCACCTCCGACCTCGTCGACCTCGCGCACTCGGCGGGCCTCGCGGTCTTCTGCTGGACGCTGCGTCCCGAGAACGGGATGCTCCCCGCGGAGTTCCGCACCCCGGGAAGCGACGCGGACTGGGGCGACTGGCGACGCTTCTTCTCCATCCTCCTTCACTCGGGCGTCGACGGCGTCTTCGCCGACCATCCGGACCTGGCGGTCGCCGTGCGCGACGGCCGCTGAGCGCCGTCACCTCGCTCCCGGCCGAATGACGGTGGCAGCGACTAAAATCGACGAAGACATGACGAGCCTTCCCGACGCCCCGCAGACCACCCCTTCCTCCGTTCCGATCATCCTGGACGGGTGGCAGGGCGACGGCGCCGACGACCCCGCGCGCGCCGGCTCCGGAAGCCGCTCCGACACCGGGTCCGGGCGCGGCGCCGAGGGTGGGTCCGGGGGAGGCTCGCGCTGGCGCGGCCCCAGCGAGCGGCTGTTCGAGGGCCTCAATCCGCAGCAGCGCGAGGCGGCGGAGTACCGCGGCCAGGCGCTGCTCATCGTGGCGGGAGCGGGCTCCGGCAAGACCAGCGTCCTCACCCGGCGCATCGCCGGCCTCATCGAGAGCCGCGAGGCGTGGCCGAGCGAGATCCTGGCCATCACGTTCACCAACAAGGCGGCGAACGAGATGCGCGAGCGGGTCGAGCAGCTGCTCGGCGGCAAGGCGCAGGGCATGTGGATCTCGACCTTCCACTCCGCCTGCGTCCGCATCCTCCGCCGCGAGGCCGAGACCATCGGCAAGACCGCCAGCTTCACCATCTACGACTCGGGCGACACCCGGGCGCTGCTCAAGCGGATCATCAAGGAGCTCGACGCCGACACGCTGGGCTTCACGGTCGGCGGCGCGGCGAACCGCATCTCCAAGCTGAAGAACGAGCTGACCGATCTCGAGACGTTCGCCCGCTCCGCCAACCTGAGCGACCCGCAGGAGGTGATGTTTCTCGAGATCTTCCGCCAGTACACGCGCGAGCTGCGGAGGGCCAACGCCTTCGACTTCGACGATCTGATCGCCGAGACCGTCTTCTTGTTCCGTGCCTTCCCGCGCGTGGCCGCCCTCTACCAGAGCCGGTTCCGGCACATCCTGGTCGACGAGTACCAGGACACGAACCACGCGCAGTACGCGCTGATCCGCGAGCTCACCATGCCGGTCGCGCCCGACATCGTCGACGACCTGGAGGCGCACGGCCGCAACGTGCGCCCGCTGCGCGACGCCGCCGGGGTCATCCCGAGCGCCTCCCTGACCGTGGTCGGCGATTCTGACCAGTCGATCTACGCGTTCCGCGGCGCCGACATCCGGAACATCGTCGAGTTCGAGCGCGACTTCCCCGGCGCCAAGGTGGTGCTGCTGGAGCAGAACTATCGGTCGACGCAGAACATCCTGAGCGCCGCCAACGCGGTCATCGCGAACAACTTCGACCGCAAGGACAAGAAACTCTGGACGGCCGTGGGCGACGGCGAGAAGATCGTCGGCTACACCGGGTACTCCGGCCACGACGAGGCCCAGTTCGTCGCCGACGAGATCGAGAAGCTGCACAGCGCCGGCATGGCCTACAAGGACATCGCCGTCTTCTACCGCACCAACGCGCAGACCCGAGCGTTGGAGGAGATCTTCATCCGGTCGGCGCTGCCCTACAAGGTCATGGGTGGCACCAAGTTCTACGAGCGGGCCGAGATCAAGGACTCGATGGCCTACCTGATCACCGTCGCCAACCCCGACGACATGCTCGCGCTCCGTCGCATCCTCAACACGCCGAAGCGCGGAATCGGCCCGGCGACCGAGACCCAACTGGCGAGCTATGCGGAGGACAACGGCCTCACGTTCCGGGCAGCCATGCGCGACGCCGCGTCGCTCGGGCTCGGGCCGAAGGTGACGAACGCGATCCTGCAGCTGTCGAACCTGCTCGACGAGGCGGCGGCGAAGATCGACCCGTCGAACCCGGCCGGCGTCGCGCCCGTGGCGGACGTGCTGACCTTCCTGCTCGACGGGAGCGGCTACCTCGAGACGCTGCGCAACAGCCGCGACCCGCAGGACGAGGCCCGCGCGGAGAACGTGGACGAGCTGGTGGCGGTGACTCGCGAGTTCGCCCGCAACAACCCCGACGGCACGCTCGTCGACTTCCTCACGGAGGTCTCCCTCGTGGCGGCCGCCGACGAGATCGACGACTCGAGCGGCGCGGTCTCGCTGATGACGCTCCACACCGCGAAGGGCCTGGAGTACGACGCGGTGTTCCTCACGGGCGTCGAGGAGGATCTGCTGCCGCACCGCATGTCGGCGAACGAGCCAGGCGGCCCGGCCGAGGAGCGACGTCTGTTCTATGTCGGCATCACGCGGGCCAAGAAGCGCCTGTTCCTGTCGCTGGCGATGACGCGTGCGCAGTTCGGCGAGACGGCCGTCGCGATGCCCAGCCGCTACCTGCAAGAGATCCCCGCCGATCTGATCGAGTGGCGCCAGTCCCCGGGCTCCGCCAATGGTCGGGGCGGCACGCAGTCGCGCGCGCTCAACGCCCGGCGTCCCGGGCTCGGCGCCTGCTCCGGCGGTTCGGGCGGCTCGGGTTGGAACGACAGTCTGGCCGCGGCGCCGTTCCGGCAGGAGCGCCCGAAGGCCGAATGGCCGAACCGCGTCACGGGGAAGGTGCGCGACAACGGCGACCTCGAGCTGGCGCCCGGCGACCGCATCCGGCACGCCGACTTCGGCGAGGGACGCGTGACACAGGTCACCGGCCAGGGCGCGAAGCGCGTCGCGCACGTGCAGTTCGAGAAGGTGGGCGCGAAGAAGCTCCTCATCAAGATCGCTCCGATCGACAAGCTGTGAGGGCGGACGCCTCCGCCCCGCGCAACCTCGAGGTCGGGCTCCGTGCCGCCCTCGCGGTCGCGGTGCCGCTGTTCACCCTCTTCGCGCTGGGCCGGCTCGATCTCACCGCGTACGCCACCTTCGGCGCGTTCACGGCGCTGTACGGCAGGAACGAGCCCTACCGGCTGCGGATCCGCACGCTCACCGTCGCCGCGATCGCGCTGCTGCTGAGCATCGCCGCGGGCACGGCCCTCGCCGCGCTCGGCGAGCCGCTGACTCTGCTGGTGGTCGCGCTGGTGATCGTCGTCGGAGGCGGGACGCTGTTCGTGACCGTCTTCCAGATCGTCCCGCCGCAGGCGCTGTTCTTCGTCTTCGCGCTGCTGGTGTGCGCGGCCGTTCCGACCCCGGCCGGCGAGGTGCTTCCTCGTCTGGGGCTCGCTGCCGCCTCGGCCGCGTTCGCGTGGTTGCTCACCATGTCGGGCTGGGCGATCCGCCGGCTTCCCGGAGTCGAGCGCGGCAGGCTCGCCCGCTGGGGACTCGTGACCGAACTCCGGCGACGCCCGGCCCTCGACCTCGCGGCTCTGCATGATCCGCGGGTCTGGCTCACGGTCGCGCAGAACGTGGTCGGCGTGATCATCGCGGGAGGGATCGCGCTGCTGTTCGGCTTCGGGCACGCCTACTGGGCGGTCGTCAGCGTCGTGGCGGTCATCCCGCCGGCCCGCGCGGCGCATTCGATCTCGCGATCGGTGCACCGCATCGTCGGGACCGTCGTCGGCGTGGGGGTGACCGCGCTGCTGCTCGTCTGGTCGCCCCCGGCTTTCGCGGTGATCTGCGTCATCGTCGTGTGCCAGTTCTTCGCGGAGATCCTCGTCGCCCGGCACTACGGCGCGGCCCTGGTCTTCATCACGCCGCTCGCGCTGTCCGTCTCGCACCTCGCGAGCCCGACGCCGCTTCCCGTGCTCGTGGTCGACCGCGTGCTGGAGACGGTGCTCGGCGCCGCGGTCGGCATCGTGCTCGTGCTGCTGGCCCGGCTGGTCGAGCGTCGCCGCGGTCTGGCGGCCTAGCCCTCGGCGCTCGTGCTGCCGGCGGTCTCCGCCGCTGCCGGCACGAGCCGGCGGAGCCTGGCCAGGTAGCGGTCCCGGAGCAGGTGCCGCAGCCGCAGCGGCAGGCGCGGGTAGAGGCGGGAGATGCAGCGCATCGTGCGGTCGAAGCGGCGCTGCCGTGCGCCGCTCCACCCGAGGTGGAACTGCGCCCGCACCGCCGGCGGCAGCAGCCCGGAGGTCACGAGGCGCAGCAGAGGGAGGCCGGGTCGCAACCACCAGGCGACGCCCGAGGGGTACAGGATCTGGCGCGAGACGGCGAGGACGTCGGCGTCGACGCGAAGGGTCGCGATCATCCGCTCCCAGTACTCGTCGAATGCCGCCCGGTCGGCAGGCCACCGGTCGACCGTGAGCTGCAGGTTCGACAGCGCCCGCGAGAGGCGCTGGTACGCGATGTCGTGCTGCTCCGGAGAGAGGGGCCCGAAGACGCGCGCGTGCAGATCCATCATCGTCTGGTACAGCGTGGCCGCCACCCACAGCTGCAGGTCGGGATCGAAGGCGTTGTAGGAGGCACCGCTCGCCGGGTCGACGCCCCGCACCGGCGCGTGCGCCCGGTTCACCAGGCGTCGTATGGCCGCCTGCTCCGCCGGCGACCCGTACATGGTCGCCGTCAGGTAGAGCACCGTGCCGTCGAAGCGGTCCATCAGACGGGAGGCGAAGTCGCTGTGGTCCACCACGCCGCGACCGACCGCAGGATGCGCGATCTGGAGCAGCAGCGCCCGGCCGCCGCCGGCGAGCGTCAGCGCTTCCGCCGCGATGTCCTCCACCGCGACCGGCCGTGTGCTCCTCCCGTTCCCCATGCGTCCATCGTGCCGTCCGCGGCTGCGAGCGCGCGGAGAGGGCCGGCGTCGGCGCGCTCACTGGCCGAACCAGGTCGAGCGCGGGCGCCGCGGACCGACCAGCCGGCCGGCGACGACGCGAGGCGAGCGGGTGGGACGCGCCGACTCACGGGCGTGACGGGCCCGCCGTGGTCGCAACATCGGGGCATCCTCATCGACGGTCGAGGCGATCAGGCCCTCGAGGGTGAGCAGCGTCTCGGGCGCAGCGCTCTCCCGGGTGTCGCTCCCGCCCGAGGCGATCGCGCGACCGTTCGCACCGCGGGCCGGGCGACGGCCGCGCACCCGCGCGACCGCCACCATCGCCGCTCCCGCGACGCCTGCCCCGGTTCCGCAGAGCGCCGGGAGGACCGAATCGGCCGCACCGGTCGCCGCGAGTTCCGCCTGTGCGGCAGCGGGCGCGGGCGTCGCCGGGGTGGTCACCCGCGTGACCTCGCTCGCGACGCCGAAGGACGACTGCCATGCCCGGAGCCGCACACCGCCCTCGGCCGGGTCCGTGCGTTCGGGGTCGATCCGTTCGGTCCAGACGTAGTAACCCTCTGTGGGCACCACGCAGGACGGCGTGGTGTACCGCCCCACGCCCTCGACCACGGTCTCCACGGTGCAGACCACCGGCGCGCCCGCGGGAGCTTCTGGGGCCGGGGCGATGGGCTGGTCGAACGGGCCGAGCAGTGTGCTCTCAACCACCGCCCTCACCGGAGAGAAGCCGTCGTCCGTCGGGCGAACGCCCCAGGAGGGCAGGAGCCCGTCGGCCGCCGTGTCCACCGAGACGAGCAGCGTGTCCGTGATCTCGGCCCCCGGACGCGCCTCGGGCGCGGAGGTCTGCGTCTCGACACGCGGCTGGAACGGCAGCGGCGACGGTCCGGTGGCGTCGGCCGTGGCCGACGCGGTGGCCGACGACGGCTGGGCGATCAGGACCGCCTGCGCGTCGACCGCGGGCAGCGCGACCGTGAGTCGGTTGCCGTACGGGAGGTCTCCCGTCGTCGCCGTCGCGCTCACGGAGACACTCGGAGACGTGCCGGTCGGCACGATGTCGACGTCGGTCCCGGTGGGGATGGACGATGCCGCGGAACCGTCGGCGAAGGTCGCCCCGGACAGCGTCGCCTGGACCTCGTGAGCTCCGGGCGGCAGCAGGTCGGGACCCGAGAGTCGGTCGACCGTCAGCTCGACGCGCACCCGGCCGGGTCCGGACTCGGCGAGCTCGACGACGGCGGCCGCGCGGACGCCGGTGGACGCCCGGCTCACGGCCTCCTCGAGCATGCCCTTCGCCCGGATGAACACCGCCTCGGCGTCTCCGCCCGCCCGGTCGGCGCGGACGCGTGCGTCTTCGGCGGAGAGCCCGGCGTACATCCAGGTGGTGAGCTGGCCGGCCGCCGCGGTGACGCGGTCGCCCGTGCCGGCCCAGGTGCGTGCGATGTGGGCGAACACTGCGGACTGCTCCGGCGTCCACCATCCGGTCGACGCCGCGTCGGCGTAGCTGTAGGGCAGCCCCGTCGGCGCCTTCTTTCCCGGGTGGAGGCAGAAGCCGAGTGCGCCGTCGTCGAGATGGTAGGAGCCCAGCCACCAGCCGTCCGACGACATGTAGCCGGGGCCGTGGCCGTCGCCGGTCAGCGCTCGCGCCGGCGGCCCGGCGAGGAGGCTGTGCAGGATTCCGAGGAAGACGGCGAGCCCCGCGAGGCTCACCGCCGTGATCAAGGTCAAAGGTCGATGGGTCATGCCTCCACCGTCGTGGGGGAGACGACTGCGTGGTCCCGGATGGTCGGATCTGTGGAGAAGCGCCTCGATCCGCGGCCTGTGTGCACCTTGGCGATTCGGGGCGTTCAGGCGGACGCGCTAAAGTTCTTCCTGGCGAATTTATCTCGGCGTCGAGCTATTCTCGCGTCGGGCCGCCTTGAGGAATCAGCCGGCAGCCACGAGCGCACCGGGCAATCAGCGGATTGGATAACCGTGGATCTATACGAGTACCAGGCCAGAGACCTGTTCGAGAAGTACGGGGTCCCGGTCCTTCCGGGCATCGTCGCCGACACTCCGGAGGAGGTGCGCGCCGCGGCTGAGAAGCTGGGCGGCGTCACCGTCGTCAAGGCGCAGGTCAAGACCGGCGGCCGCGGCAAGGCCGGCGGCGTCAAGGTGGCCAAGAACCCGGACGAGGCCGAGGAGGCCGCGAAGGCGATCCTCGGGCTGGACATCAAGGGCCACGTCGTCCGCCGCGTGATGGTCGCGGGCGGCGCCCGGATCGCCCGCGAGTTCTACTTCTCGGTGCTCCTCGACCGCGCCAACCGCTCCTACCTCTCGCTCACGAGCGTCGAGGGCGGCATGGAGATCGAGCAGCTCGCGGTGGAGAAGCCGGAGGCGCTCGCCCGCATCGAGGTCGACCCGCGCGGCGGCATCGACCACGCGAAGGCCGTCGAGATCGCCAAGGCCGCCGGCTTCCCGGAAGAGCTGGTCGAGAAGGTCGCCGACGTCTTCGTGAAGCTGTACGAGGTCTACACCGGCGAGGACGCCACGCTGGTCGAGGTCAACCCGCTGGTCCTCACCGAGGAGGGCGACATCATCGCCCTCGACGGCAAGGTGAGCCTCGACGACAACGCCGAGTTCCGCCACCCCGACCACGAGGCGCTGGAGGACAAGGCCGCCGCCGACCCGCTGGAGGCGAAGGCCAAGCAGGCCGACCTGAACTACGTCAAGCTCGACGGCGAGGTCGGCATCATCGGCAACGGCGCGGGCCTGGTCATGTCGACCCTCGACGTCGTCGCGTACGCGGGCGAGAAGCACAAGGGCGTCAAGCCGGCCAACTTCCTCGACATCGGCGGCGGCGCGTCCGCCGAGGTCATGGCGGCGGGCCTGGACGTCATCCTCAACGACCCGCAGGTCAAGAGCGTGTTCGTGAACGTCTTCGGCGGCATCACCGCCTGCGACGCGGTCGCGAACGGCATCGTGAAGGCCCTCGAGATCCTGGGCGACGAGGCCAACAAGCCGCTCGTCGTGCGACTCGACGGCAACAACGTCGACGAGGGCCGCCGCATCCTCACCGAGGCGAACCACCCGCTGGTGACCCTGGCGCTCACCATGGACGAGGGCGCCGACAAGGCCGCCGAACTGGCCGCGAAGTAAGCGAAGGACGAACACGAGAATGTCTATCTTCCTCAACAAGGACTCCAAGGTCATCGTCCAGGGCATCACCGGCGGCGAGGGCACAAAGCACACCGCGCTCATGCTGAAGGCCGGCACGCAGGTCGTCGGCGGCGTGAACGCCCGCAAGGCCGGCACCACCGTCACCCACGGCGACGTCGAGCTCCCGGTCTTCGGCACCGTGGTCGAGGCGATCGAGAAGACCGGCGCCGACGTGTCGATCATCTTCGTGCCGCCGGCGTTCGCGAAGGACGCGATGGTGGAGGCGATCGACGCCGAGATCCCGCTGCTCGTCGTCATCACCGAGGGCATCCCGGTGCAGGACTCCGCCGAGGCCTGGGCCTACGCCAAGGAGAAGGGCAACAAGACCCGGATCATCGGCCCGAACTGCCCCGGCATCATCACCCCGGGGGAGTCGCTCGTCGGCATCACCCCGGCGACGATCACCGGCAAGGGCCCGATCGGCCTCGTCTCGAAGTCGGGCACGCTGACCTACCAGATGATGTACGAGCTGCGCGACCTGGGCTTCTCCACCGCCATCGGCATCGGCGGCGACCCCGTCATCGGCACCACGCACATCGACGCGCTCGCCGCGTTCGAGGCCGATCCGGAGACCAAGGCGATCGTCATGATCGGCGAGATCGGCGGCGACGCGGAGGAGCGCGCGGCCGACTTCATCAAGGCCAACGTCACGAAGCCGGTGGTCGGCTACGTCGCCGGCTTCACGGCGCCCGAGGGCAAGACCATGGGCCACGCCGGCGCCATCGTCTCCGGCTCCGCGGGCACCGCGCAGGCGAAGAAGGAGGCGCTGGAGGCCGCGGGCGTGAAGGTCGGCAAGACCCCGTCCGAGACCGCCGCGCTGCTGCGCGAGGTGTACGCCGCGCTGTAGGCACGACGCACGACACCGGGAGGCCGGGATCCGTCAGGGTCCCGGCCTCCCCGCGTCCGGCCCGAAAGTACTCCCTGCCCGAGCCTCGTCCCCGCGCGTTACAGTGTCGCCACCTGGACGCCGGAAGGGGGAGGCCGATGGCTCGCCTCACGAACGCCGAACTGCTGCAGCGCATCGCGGCGCTGGAGGAGGAGAACGCGTCGCTCCGGCAACAGGCCGGAGCCGACCAGGACGCCACCCGCCCGATCGCGCCCGCGGCGCCGCCGGAGAAGCACCGGCGCAGCTGGGCGTGGACGCTGCTCGCCGTCGTGCTGATCGTGGTCGGCGCCGTCCTCGCGCCCGTCGCCGTCGTGGCGTCGTGGGCGAAGGCGCAGCTCACCGACACCGACTCGTTCGTGGCGACCTATGCGCCGCTCGCGAAGAACCCCGGCGTGCAGGCGTTCATCACCGACCAGACCGTGAAGGCCGTCCAGGAGCACGTCGACATCCCGGAGGTGACCTCGCAGGTGATCGACGGCATCACCGAGCTCGGCACCGGCCCGGTGGCGACGAAGGCCCTCGACGCGTTGAAGGGGCCGTTGGCGCAGGGCATCGTCTCGCTCATGACCTCGACCGTGCAGCGGTTCGTCGCCTCCGACGCCTTCGCGCAGGTCTGGCAGCAGGCGCTGCGGACCAGCCACGACCAGCTGATCGCGACCATGCAGAACGACCCGAAGGCCGCCGTCACCGTCGGGGCGGACGGGTCCGTCGGCATCCAGCTCGGCCCGATCATCGACCGGGTGAAACAACTGCTGGTGGATCAGGGGCTCACCTTCGCCTCGCAGATCCCGTCGGTGGATCGCACGGTCACGGTGGCGCAGAGCTCCTCCATCCCGACCCTGCAGCTGTTCTACGGGCTGGCGATCGCGGCGGGAGCCTGGCTGCCGTGGGTGGCCATCGGCCTGCTCGCGCTCGGCGTCATCGTGGCGCGACGACGCGCTCTGGCGCTGATCTGGGCGGCGCTCGCGCTCGGACTGGCGATGGCGCTGACCCTGGCGGCGCTCGCCGTCGGGCGGATCGTCTTCGTCGCCTCCGCCTCGCCGTCGCTCGTGCCCTCCGGTCTCGCGCAGACGCTGTACTCCACCGTCACGGACGCGATGATCGCCACGGCGGTGGCCGTCCTCGTGCTCGCCCTGGCGGTCGCGCTCGTCGGCTGGTACGCGGGCCCGTTCGGCGTGCCGCGGAGGCTGCGCGGGTTCTTCCAGTCCGGCGTCTCGTCCGCGCGCGCGGCCGCGGAACGCCACGGCATCAGCACGGGCCGCGTCGGCGAGTGGCTGTACGCCCAGCGCGCCCTCCTGCGCGCCGCCGTCGCCGTGATCGCGGCCGCCGTCGTGCTCTTCGTGCGCCCGATCACCCCGGCGCTGGTGATCTGGACGCTGGTGCTGGCCGCCCTGGCCGTCGCCGTGCTCGAGTTTGTGCAGCGTCCCGTGATAACGATGCCGGAGACGGCGGACGACGAGACCCCGGTGATGACGGTCTCCTGAGCGCCGAAGTGTCGGCGGCCCGGGCCCGGGCGGCGCCGGTAGGCTCCGTTCGGTCATGAGTCGCACAACCGTCGCCCTGCTCGCCGCGCTGGAGGCGCTCATCGTCGCCGCCATCGGCCTCGGCATCTGCCTTGTCCCGATCGCGATCCTGTGGGCGGCGCAGTACCAGCTGGGCGCGGACTTCACCGTCGTCTGGCGTTCGGCCGCCGACATCTGGCTGGTCGGGCACGGGGTCAACCTCACCGTCGCGCTCGATCCGCAGACGGTCGCGCAGCTCGGCCTGCCCGCGGCGGGGACGCCGTTCCAGGTGACGATCGCCCTGCTCGGCTTCTCCGTTCTCACCGCCGGCCTCGGCGTCCGCACCGGGATGCGCGCCGCGGAGACCGGGCAGCGTCTCGTCGGCACCGCGAGCGCGCTCGTGACCTTCGCCGTCCTCTCCACGCTCGTGGTGCTCACCGCGGGCGCGCCCATGGTGCGGCCGTCGATCTGGCAGGGCATCCTGCTCCCGCCGTTCGTCTACGGGCTCGGGATCGCCGTCGGGCTCGGGCTCGCCGCCCTGCGCGGCACGTCCGCCGACGACGCCGCACTGCGCTCGGCCGACGGCCCGGCGGACGGGAGGGCGGGCGCCACGCCGCGGACGTCCGACGGCGGGGGAGCCGTGCTGTCGCTGCTGCGCACCCGCACCCGCCCCGTTCCGGAGGCGCTCGCCGACGGCGCCGTCGCCGCGGTGCGCGCGGGCTCCGCGGCCACCGCCATGATCATCGGGGTCGCGGCGCTCATCCTCGCGCTGCTGATCTTCGGCAACTACGGCGCCATCATCAGCCTCTACGAGCAGCTGCAGACCGGCGTCGCGGGCGGGGTGGCCCTGACCATCGGCCAGCTCGCGATCCTGCCGAACCTGGTGGTGTGGCTGGCCTCGTGGCTCGTCGGGCCGGGCTTCGCGATCGGCACGGGCTCCGCGGTCAGCCCGCTCGGGACCGCCCTCGGGCCGCTGCCGGGTCTGCCGCTGTTCGGCGTCATCCCGCCGGGCGGCTTCGCCTTCGGTCTCGTCGGCGTGGTCGTCCCGATCCTCGCCGGATTCGTCAGCGGCGTGCTGCTGCGGGCGCGTCCCGGGGCGCATCGGATGGACGACCTCCGCTCGACCGGCCTGACGGCCCTCGGGATGGGCGTGGTCGCGGGCATCGAGCTCGGTCTGCTCGCCTGGTGGTCGTCCGGAGCGCTCGGTCCCGGTCGCCTGCACGACGTCGGCCCGAACCCGTGGCTCGTCGGCGCGATCGCCGCCGCCGAGGTGGCCGTCGCCGCCGCCATCGGACTGGCGGTCGCCGGACGCGTGCGGCGGTGATCGGTTCCGCCGCGCGCCGCTAGGCTGGTGGGGTGCTCTCGATTGTGGTGCTGATCTCCGGCGGTGGCTCCAACCTGCGCGCTCTGCTGGAGGCGTCCGAGGACGCCGAGTTCCCGGCCCGCGTCGTCGCCGTCGGGGCCGATCGCGAGGCCGACGGGTTCGAGCACGCGGAGCGGTTCGGCATCCCGACCTTCACCGTGCCGTTCACCTCCTACGCGAACCGCGAGGAGTGGGGGGACGCCCTGCTGGAGCAGATCCGGCAGTGGGAGCCCGACCTCACCATCCTCTCCGGGTTCATGCGGCTGGTGCCGCCGCGCGTCGTGGAGGCCCTCTCGCCGAACCTGATCAACACGCACCCCGCCTACCTGCCGGAGTTCCCCGGCGCGCACGCGGTGCGGGACGCCCTCGCCGCGGGCGTGACGCAGACCGGTGCGAGCCTCATCGTCGTCGACAACGGAGTGGACGCGGGCCCGATCATCAGCCAGGAGCGCGTGGAGGTGCTGCCCGGCGACACCGAGGCCGCCTTGCACGAGCGCATCAAACCCGTGGAGCGACGGCTGCTCATCGACGCCGTGCTCGACATCGCCAACGGACACATCGACCTCGAGGAGCTTGCCAGAGCATGAGCGGACCCCGCCACGACGCCAGCCTGTACCGCGAACGGGACCTCGTCCCGATCCGCCGCGCCCTGATCTCGGTCAGCGACAAGACCGGGCTGCTCGACCTGGCCGCCGCGCTGGCGTCCGCCGGCGTCGAGATCGTCTCCACCGGGTCCACCGCGCAGACGATCCGCGACGCGGGCCACGATGTGACCGACGTCGCCAGCGTGACCGGGTTCCCGGAGTCCCTCGACGGCCGCGTGAAGACGCTGCACCCGGCCATCCATTCGGGTCTGCTCGCCGACCTGCGGCTCGCCTCGCACGAGGAGCAGCTGAAGGATCTGGGCATCGAGCCGTTCGAGCTGGTGGTCGTCAACCTGTACCCGTTCGTGGAGACCGTGGCGTCGGGGGCGGTCGGCGACGACGTCGTCGAGCAGATCGACATCGGCGGCCCGGCGATGGTCCGTGCGTCGGCGAAGAACCACGCGAACGTCGCGATCGTGGTGTCGCCGGACGACTACGGCCTGATCGCCGAGGCGGTCGCCGCGGGCGGCACGACCTTCGACCAGCGGCGCGAGCTCGCGTCGAAGGCGTTCGCGCACACGGCCGGGTACGACGGCGCGGTCGCCGCCTGGTTCGCCGGCAAGGCCCCCTCGACCGACGATTTCCCGGAACGCTGGGAGGCCCGCGCCGAGCTCAAGCAGACGCTCCGCTACGGCGAGAACTCGCACCAGGCGGCGGCGCTCTACGCCGACCCGGCCGGCCGCGGCATCGCCCAGGCGACCCAGCTCGGCGGCAAGGAGATGTCGTACAACAACTACGTGGACGCCGACGCGGCCCTGCGCAGCGCCTACGACTTCGATCAGCCCGCCGTGGCGATCATCAAGCACGCGAACCCGTGCGGCATCGCGGTCGCGGACGACATCGCCGAGGCCCACCGCAAGGCGCACGAGTGCGACCCGGTCTCCGCCTACGGCGGGGTCATCGCGGCGAACCGCACCGTGACCCTGGCGATGGCCGAGACGGTGAAGGGCATCTTCACCGAGGTGCTCATCGCGCCGGCGTACGAGCCGGAGGCGCTGCAGCTGCTGCAGACCAAGAAGAACCTGCGCATCCTGCAGCTGCCGGAGGACTACGCCCGGTCGTTGACCGAGTTCCGCCAGATCTCGGGCGGCGTGCTGGTGCAGGACAGCGACCGGTTCGACGAGTTCAGCTCCGCCGGGTGGACGCTCGTGGCCGGCGAGGAGGCCGACGCAGCGACCCGCGCCGACCTCGAGTTCGCCTGGAAGGCCTGCCGCGCGGTCAAGTCCAACGCGATCCTGCTCGCCCACGACGGGGCGTCGGTCGGCGTCGGCATGGGTCAGGTCAACCGCGTCGACTCCTGCAACCTCGCGGTCAGCCGCGCGGGCGACCGCGCGCGCGGCTCCGTCGCCGCCTCCGACGCGTTCTTCCCGTTCGCGGACGGCCCGCAGATCCTGATCGAGGCCGGCGTGCGGGCGATCGTGCAGCCGGGCGGCAGCATCCGCGACGAGGAGGTCGTCGAGGCGGCGAAGGCGGCCGGCGTGACGATGTACTTCACCGGGGAGCGACACTTCTTCCACTGACATTGCGGGACCCTCGCGGGCGCGGGAGAATGGACGGCGGTCCACAAGACCGCCACACCTTTTCACCGCGATCCCACGAGGAGACACCGATGTCCGTCCTGCCCGCAGACCTGCCGCACGAAACACTGCACGTCGTGAAGGGGAGGCGGAGCGGCCTCACCATCAGCATCGCGGTCCACTCCACCGTCCTCGGTCCCGCCCTCGGCGGCTGCCGGGTCTGGACGTACGACTCCTGGCAGGAGGCGGTCGCCGACTCGCTGCGCCTGGCCGAGGGGATGACGCTGAAGAACGCCGCCGCCGGCCTCCACCGCGGCGGCGGAAAAGCCGTCGTCTACGTGCCGCGCGGCACCACGCTGTCGCCGACCGAGCGGTACGAGGCCATGCTCGACCTCGGCGACGCCGTCGAGACGCTCGGCGGCAGCTACATGACCGCGGAGGACGTCGGCACGAGCGCCGAGGACATGTCGGTCGTCGCCACCCGCACCGCGCACGTCTGCGGCCTCCCGCCGTCGGAGGGCGGCGTCGGCGAGCCGAGCGACGCGACCGCCGCCGGTGTCTACGCGGGGCTGCTGTCCACCCTGGAGCAGGTCTTCGGCAGCCGCTCGGTCTCCGGGCGGCACGTGATCGTGCTCGGCCTCGGGCACGTCGGCTCGCTCATCGCGATGCGGCTGGCGAGCGAGGGCGCTGTGCTGACCGTCACCGACGTGAACCCGGCCAAGCGCGCACTGGCCGAGGCGCTCGGCGCCACCTGGGTCGAGCCGGAGGAGGCGCACCGGGTCGAGGGCGACCTGTTCGTCCCCGCGGGCGTCGGCGGCGTGCTGACGGAGCGCGTCATCGACGAGCTGCGCGTGCGTGCGGTGGTCGGGCCGGCCAACAACCAGCTGGCGGAGCGTTCCGGGGCCGAGCGGCTGGCCGCGCGGGGCATCCTGTGGGCGCCCGACTTCGTCGTGAACGCCGGTGGCGTGATCTTCCTCTCCATGGCCGGCGAGCCGGGCGTCACCGCCGAGGCGACGCAGGAGCGGGTCGAGCGCATCGGCGACACGGTCACCGAGATCTTCCGCGTCGCGGCCGAGCGGGGCGTCACCACGCTCGAGGCGGCGGAGGAGCTGGCGCTCGGCCGGCTGCGGGAGCCAGCGAACGCATAGCGGCGCTCCGCTAGGTTGGTTCCCATGACGTCTTCCTGGGGCCGTAGGCTCGCCGCATCCATCTCCGCCGCCGTCGCCGTCGCCGCGATCGCGTTCGTCGCCTCGACGTTCGTGATCCTGGTGGCCAGCCAGCTGAACTCGGCGGCGCTCGCCACGACGACGCCGTACGTGGGCTGGAACACCCTGGTCGCGCTGGTGCTCGGCTTCGGTGCGGCCCTGCTCGGCGCGTTCGAGCGGCGCTGGATCGCGGTGGTGACGGGTGTCGTGCTCGCCCTGGTGAGCACGCTGCTCGGCACGCTGATCCTGTTCACGGTGCTCAAGGTGACCCTCACCGGCGAGGCGTGGGGCCAGCTGTTCCAGTCCTTCGTCGGCATCAACCTGCCGTTCTGGCTGGCGGTCGCGATCGCCTTCCCGACCGCCGGCTATGCGGTGTTCCGCGCGATCGAGGGCGGGGAGCGCACCGAGCGCCGCATCGCTCTGGTGCGCATCCCCGCCGCCAACCTGGCCGAGGGCCTCGTCACCCACATCGACCGCGAGCCGGTGGATGCGGAGCTCGCCGACAAGCAGTGGGACGCCTACGTCGCCGCGCTGTCCGAGGCCGGCTGGCAGACCGTCGAGGTCGCGAGCGCCGACCGCATGGCCGACTCGGTGTTCGTCGAGGACACGGCCGTCGTCTTCGGCGACCTCGCCGTGATCAGCCGTCCGGGCGCCGAGTCGCGACAGAACGAGACCGCGGGCACCGAGGCCGCGCTGCGCGCCCAGGGCCTGCGCCTGGAGCGCATCGAGGCGCCCGGCACGCTGGACGGCGGCGATGTGCTCAAGGTCGGCTCGACCGTCTACGTCGGCCGTGGCGGCCGCACCAACGCGGAGGGCATCCGCCAGCTGCGCGCCATCGTCGGCCCGCTCGGCTACTCGGTGGTCGCGGTGCCGGTCACCAAGGCGTTGCACCTGAAGACCGCCGTGACCGCGCTGCCGGACGGCATGGTCATCGGCTACGAGCCGATCGTCGACGACCCGCGCATCTTCGAGCGGTTCCTGCCGGTGCCCGAGGCGCACGGCACCGCGGTCGTGGTCCTCTCCGACGACACGGTGCTGATGTCGTCCTCGGCGCCCCAGTCGGTGGCGCTCGTCGAAGACCTCGGCTACACGGTCGTGCAGGTCGACATCTCGGAGTTCGAGAAGCTGGAGGGCTGCGTCACCTGCCTTTCCATCCGCATCCGCTGAGGCGGCCGCCGGTCAGTCCGGCGTCTTCGGCAGGAGACACCACACGGCGGCGGCCGCCGCGATGACGGCCGCCGCCGACCAGCCGGCGCCCACGCGCCGAGGGCGGCGACGAGCACGAGTGCGGAGGTGCCGAGGGCCGTGCCGAGCTGAGCGCCGGTTTTCAGGATGCCGCTCGCGCTGCCCGACAGATGTTCCGGGACCGTCGTGCCGATCGTCGTGGCGGCGACGGAGGAGAGGCCGAGCCCGGCGCCGGCCAGTGCGACGCCGGCGAAGACGCCCCACCACGTCCCGACGGTCACGGCCATCAGCAGGCAGCCGAGCGCGGTCGCGGCGACGCCGAGGCCGCTCACTCGGTAGGGGGCCAGGCGGGCGAGCAGCGCCCGGGTGCTGGTCGAGGTGAGGATGACCGCGACGCTCAGCAGCGCCGCCAGTGGCAGGTTCACCCGGAACACGGCCGGCCGGCCGAACGCCTGCACCAGGAAGCCGCCGACCAGGAAGCCCGACGCCCCGGCCCCGCCACGGTACGCGCGACGGCCGACACTCGAGTCCGGTGAGAAAACTCTTGCTAACCACCGCAACCTGGCAATATGCTGTAGGGCTGCCTTGTCGCGGCACAGAGGACGCATTCATCGAGGCTGGGAGGACGCCATGACGACGATCGAGACCGCACGAAAGACCACCGTGCCCGGGTCCGTCGCCGCCCTCGTGGCCGGCGCCCGACCGTACGGGCGGTAGGTCACCCGCCCCCGCGCGCCGTTCCCGCGCGCAACGCACCCTCTCTCCACGGGGTCTGCCACCGTCGGCAGGCCTTCGGCGACTCCTCCGCGCGGTCGCCGCCGACCCACGACGTCGGACCACTCACAGAAAACGGAATCTCCATGTCTGCCGCCACGGCACAGAAGAACACCACGAAGAAGCGGGCGGGCACCGTGCGCACCCTGTTGCGCATTCTGCCGTTCGCCAAGTCCGCCGCGCCGCGCATCGTGCTCGGCATGGTCGCCGCGCTGCTCGCCAGCCTGGTCGCGCTGAGCATCCCGCAGGTGCTGCGCTGGCTGGTCGACGGTCCGCTGTCGACCGGCGATCCCAGCGCGGTGTGGCCCGCCGCGCTGCTCGTCGTCGGCCTGGGCGCGGCCGAGGCGGTCTTCATCTCGCTCCGGCGCTGGTTCGTGCTCACCCCGGGAACGCACGTCGAGGCGCGGATGCGGAACGCCCTGTACGCGCAGCTGCAGGACCTGCCGGTCGCCTTCCACGACCGCTGGCCGAGCGGTCAGCTGCTCTCGCGTGCCGTCAGCGACCTAAGTCTGATCCGGCGCTGGCTGTCGTTCGGCATCGTCCTGCTCGTGGTCAACGTGGTCACGATCGTGGTCGGCTTCGCCATCCTGATCGGCTGGAACTGGATCCTGGGGCTCATCTTCCTGGTCTGCTCCGTGCCGCTGTGGATCTACGGCTTCGTCTTCGAGAACAAGTACTCGGTCGTCGCCCGACGCAGCCAGGACCAGGCCGGCGACCTCGCCACAGCGGTGGAGGAGTCGGTACACGGCATCCGCGTGCTCAAGGCGTTCGGCCGCGGCAAGCACGCCCTGAAGAGCTTCGAGTCGCAGGCGGAGCAGTTGCGCGGCACCGAGATCGAGAAGGCCAAGGCGATCGCGGGCATCTGGCTCTGGCTGCTGCTGGTGCCGGACGTCGCGTTCGCGATCTGCCTCGTCGTCGGCGTGTGGCTGTCCTCGCAGGGCCAGCTGTCCGTCGGTGAGCTGGTGGCGTTCTTCGCGACGGCCACCGTGCTGCGGTTCCCGATCGAGTCGATCGGCTTCCTGCTCTCGATGACGTTCGACACGCGCACCGCGGCCGACCGGTACTTCGAGGTGATGGACGAGACCAACGCGATCATCGACCCGGCCGACCCGAAGCGCATCCAGGAGCCCCGCGGCGAGCTCGTCTTCGACGACGTGCACTTCCGCTACCAGGACTCGCCGGAGCGCTTCCCCGACCTGCTCGACGGCGTGCGCCTGACCGTGCGCCCGGGGGAGACGATGGCCCTGGTCGGCCTGACCGGTTCGGGCAAGTCGACCCTGACCGCGCTCACCACCCGCCTGTACGACGTGACCGGTGGCGCGGTGAAGGTGGACGGCGTCGACGTGCGCGACCTCACCCGCTACGACCTGCGCAAGGCGATCGCCATGGCGTTCGAGGACGCGACGCTGTTCTCGGCCTCCGTGCGCGACAACGTGCTGCTCGGCCGCGACGACCTCGACCCCGCCTCGGCGGAGGCCGAGCGCGTGCTCACCGAGGCGCTCGAGATCGCACAGGCCGGCTTCGTCTACGACCTGCCCGAGGGCGACGAGACGAAGGTCGGCGAGGAGGGGCTCAGCCTCTCCGGCGGCCAGCGGCAGCGTCTCGCGCTCGCCCGTGCCGTCGCGGCGAACCCGAGCATCCTGGTGCTCGACGACCCGCTGTCGGCGCTCGACGTGGACACGGAGGCACTGGTCGAGGCCGCCCTGCGGCGGGTGCTCGCGTCGACCACCGCGCTGATCGTCGCGCACCGGCCGTCCACGGTCATGCTCGCCGACCGGGTCGCGCTGCTGGAGGACGGCCGCATCACCGCGGTCGGCACCCACAGCGAGCTGCTCGCCACCAGCGAGCACTACCGCTTCGTCATCTCCAGCCTGGAGGACGAACAGAACGAGGAGATCCTGGAGGAGGTGAACCTGTGAGCACGACGACAGTGCTGGGCGTCGAGGGCGAGGAGCGCAACGACCTCAGCAAGGAGGAGAGCAGGCAGATCCGCCGGCGTTCGCTGCGGCTGCTCGGTTCGCTGCTGCACCCGCTGCGGATGCGGCTGCTGCTGACCGCGGTGGTGGTCGTGGTGAGCACGGCCGCCCAGGTCGCTGGTCCCGCGATCATCGCCTTCGGCATCGACAACGGCCTGCCCGCGCTGCTGAAGCAGGACTGGTTCCCGCTGGCCGCCGCCGGCGTCGCGTACTTGGTCACCGGCGTCATCGGCGCCGGCCTGATCGCCTGGTACACGGTGCTCAGCGCGCGGATCAGCCAGGCCATCCTGTTCGACCTGCGCAAGCGGGTGTTCCTGCACACGCAGAAGCTGTCGCTGGAGTTCCACGAGTCGTACACGTCCGGCCGCATCATCTCGCGCCAGACGAGCGACCTCGACTCCATCCGAGAGCTGCTCGACTCCGGCATCAACCAGCTCGTGCAGGGCTTCCTGTACATGCTGTTCATCGCGATCGCGCTGTTCTCGATCGACTGGCTGAGCGGCGTCGTGCTGCTGTGCTCGCTGGTGCCGCTGTACCTGCTGACCCGCTGGTTCCAGAAGCGCTCGCAGAGGCTGTTCCGCATCTCGCGGGTGGCCTCGGCGAAGCTGATCGTGCACTTCGTGGAGACCATGACCGGCATCCGCGCGGTCAAGGCGTTCCGCAAGGAGAAGCGCAACGAGAAGGAGTTCGGCGGCCTGGTCGAGGAGTACCGGGACGTGAACGCGCGCGTCATCCAGCTGTTCGGGATCTTCGACCCGGGCCTGGTGATGATCGGGAACGTGACGGTCGGCGTCGTGCTGCTCGTCGGCGGCTTCCGCGTCGCCGACGGCCAGCTCGCCATCGGCGTGCTGCTCGCGGTGCTGCTCTACACGCGCCGGTTCTTCGACCCGATGGAGGAGATGGCGATGTTCTACAACTCCTACCAGTCGGCCGCGGCGGCGCTGGAGAAGATCTCCGGCGTCCTGGAGGAGGAGCCGAGCGTTCCGGACCCGGTGAAGCCGGTCGACCTGTGGGAGGCGCAGGGTCACGTGCGCTTCGACGACGTGACGTTCGCCTACAAGGAGGACCGCGTCATCCTGCCGGAGTTCACGCTGGACATCCCGGCGGGCCAGACGGTCGCGCTGGTGGGCTCCACGGGCGCGGGCAAGTCGACGCTGGCCAAGCTCATCTCGCGGTTCTACGACCCGAGCGAGGGGGCGGTCACCCTGGACGGCGTCGACCTGCGCGACCTGCACCCGAAGGACCTGCGGCGTGCGATCGTCATGGTCACGCAGGAGGCGTACCTCTTCAGCGGCTCGGTCGCCGACAACATCGCGCTCGGCAAGCCGGACGCGACGCGCGAGGAGATCGTGCGAGCGGCGGAGGCGGTCGGCGCCCACGAGTTCATCGAGGGCCTGCCGAACGGCTACGACACCGACGTGAACAAGCGCGGCGGCCGGGTGTCGGCGGGTCAGCGGCAGCTGATCTCCTTCGCCCGGGCGTTCCTGGCCGACCCGGCGGTGCTCATCCTGGACGAGGCGACCAGCTCGCTCGACATCCCGAGCGAACGCCTGGTGCAGGAGGCGCTGCAGACGCTGCTCGCCGACCGCACCGCGGTCATCATCGCCCACCGCCTGTCGACCGTGGCGATCGCGGACCGCGTGCTGGTGATGGAGCACGGCCGGGTGGTCGAGGACGGCACCCCGGACGACCTCATCGCCGGCACCGGCCGCTTCGCCCAGCTGCACGCGGCGTGGCGCGACTCGCTGGTGTAGCAGGCCGACGGAGGGCTCCGGCGGGGACCACGGGGAAGCCTTCCCGTGGTCCCCGCCGCCTGTCACCGGGCGGCGAGGGGTCGAGTCAGCGCTGTTCGATTACGGCAGCGCTGCTCCAGTCGCCACAGCGGACATGAGGAAAGCAAGGAACACGCCAACGATCACGGGCAGCGGAACCCACCAGATAGGGCGACCACGTCGCAAACGAAATGGGATAGCAGTCAGCATGTATATCACCCCGCACAGAGTCACGCCGGGTGTGAGTAGCCCGATCCAGGCAAGCGCATCGAAGTCACACGACGTCCCGCTGTCACAAGCCGCGACACCTGATTGCAGGAGTGCGACCATCACGGTCAGCACTGCGCCCGAACCGATCGCGAGCAAACTCAGCACGACAGCCGCGATCGCGTCCCAGCTTCTCGCCCTCCGGCTTCGACGAGTCACGGGAGGCTGCCAAGGCGCGCGATCACTCATTCGAGGTGATCTTCGAACGGATGAAGAGCCACGCGTCGTTCATCACCGTGGAGACTCGGTAGTTGGCGTGGACTGACATCCCATTCGGCCACGCTGACTGGCAGAACGCATCTCCTTCCGCGCACCATTCTCGGATCATAGGCTGTTGCGTCCGGGCAGTGTAGGCGGCGTTCCATTCCAAGGACGTCCAGCCGTTGAGCTTCCCGAAGTCGGCAGGAAACAGGCCGGCCGTCGACCGAGCCTGATTGGGGGCGTTCCAGGTCTGGTTGGGCCGGTATGTGGGGCTGGCAATGAGGACGACGGCCCTTATGTGAGCTCGCGCGGTCGAGGACAGGGTGACGCTTGTGAAGGCCGGCGGATTACTGCCGGCAAGCACGTTGCTGATCACATGTCCGCCCTGCGAGTAGCCAACCAGGAGGATGTTCGTGTTGGGACACACTCGTGCAAGATCTTCGATCTCCGCGGCGAGGCGCGAGACCCCGATGTTGACGCTGTTGACGTACGTGGTCGTCGGCGCTTGATACACCGTTGCCGGGTAGTTCAGGGCTTCGACGTAGATCGGTAGGTTCCTATCAGCGTTCGCGGCCGCCGCTATCGATCCCGCCGTGTCTCCGAGCCCTCCTGAGGCATACGTACGCCCGCCATTCGCGCTTCCCGTGCCGGCCGGTTCGTTGGTGCCGCGTACTCCAATCAGCGTTGAGAACGCGCATCTGGCGGCTGGTGCCCATCCATACGCGGGCCCCGTTGCGATCGTCGTCAGCAGGGTGGCCAAAACGATCGTTGCAACAGTGATCTCCCTTGTCCGATTCCCATGGCGCATGCCTGTCTCCCTTGCGTGCCCGGTCGCGCGGAAGAGTCGGCTGTGGACTAATCCTGAGGCGACCTGTCGTTACCTTTGGAGACGCAGCTGGCCTGGCAACATGACGTCCGAAATGCATGCAAACGGCACTGGACGCAGGGCTCCGGCGGGGACCACGGGGAAGCCTTCCCGTGGTCCCCGCCGCCTGTCACCGGGCGGCGAGGGGTCGAGTCAGCCGGCCGGGGACCAGGTGGTGCGCGCCCGCGCGGGGCGGCGCGGTGCGCGGGTGCGGGCGCGGACGATGACGACCTCCGCTCCGGCGTCGATGTAGCCCGACGCCGTGGCGGGGTCGGCGTAGCGTTCGTCCGTTTCGCTGACGATGGAGATGCAGTCGGAGACGACGGCGCGGCCGAGCGAGGCGGTGACGACCGTTCCGAAGGTCGCGGGCGCGACGAGCGAGCGGACGCTCCTGGCCAGCTCGGCGACCTCGGCGGCCCTTACCGAGGCGCGGCTCGCCAGGATCTCCCCGAGGTCGAGCATGCCCGGCCGGCGGCCGGTCGCGGTCGCGATCGCCGTGTGGGCCGTCGACGCGTCGCGCAGCTCGGCGGCGACGCGGGAGGCCGGGGAACCCGCGGGCAGGCGGAGGGACACGCCTGCCACGCGGATGCCGAGGTCGTGTGCGCGGCGCGCGGCCCGCACGGCGTCCGCCGGCGCGAGGCGCAGCAGCACGGCGGTCTCGGGCGGCGCGCCGACGAAGGCGTCGAGGGCGGCCCCGTCGTCGACGACGAACAGGCGCACGCCGGCGTCCCAGGCGCGGCGGCGCTCCTGCCAGCGGGCGCCCGGAACGGCGTGCAGCACGCGCCGCGGGTCCGCGTCGACGCGCCGCAGCGCGTCGAGCCCGGCGTCGCTCGCCACGCTGAACCCCGCGCCGTCGGCGGCGAGACCCGCGAGCAGGCGAGGGTGGGCCAGCGCCGTCACCTCGTAGCGCGCGTCCACCCACGGGAGGGCCTCGCGCAGCTCACGGAACCGCCGGCCGGCCCGGTCGAGGTCGATCACGACGACGGGGGAGGACGAACCGCCGACGACCGTGCCGTTCGGGTCGGCGGCGCCGTTCGGGGCGGCGGTTCGTGTGGCGGTCGACATCGCCCTCTCCTCGGTCCTTCGTCCCGCCTCAGCGGCGGGAGCCCCACCGTTCGGGTCGGTGAGGTTGCCTCATATCGTGGCGCGGGCTTGATCTGACCCACATCCGGGGGGTCACGAGAATCCGAATGCGTGGAAGCACGGATGAATGCCGCGGTCCGTGCGGAGATGATGGGCACATGTCCCTCCGTGTTGTGATCGTCGACGACCACGAACGGTTCCGCGCACAGGCGGCGGAGCTGCTCCGCCTGGAGCGGTTCACGGTCGTGGGCGACACGGACACGGCGGCGCGGGGCGTCGAACTGAGCAGACGGCTCGCCCCCGACGTCGTGCTGCTCGACATCGGCCTGCCCGACGCCAGCGGCTTCGACGTCGTCTCCGCCATGCGGGCGATCGGAGCGGTCGTGGTGCTCACCTCCAGCCGGTCGGCGAAGGACTACGGCCGACGGGTCGCCGACAGCGGGGCAGAGGGCTTCATCAGCAAGGACGAACTGACCGGTGAGGCGATCCGCAGCCTGCTAAGGTAAGCGCGTGAGCGGGGGACAGACAGATGGTTCCCGCGCGCTCCGGGTGGCCGTCGCCGACGATGCAGTGCTGCTGCGCGAGGGGATCGGCCAGATCCTGCGGGCGGGCGGCATGGAGGTCGTCGCGTCGGTCGACACCGCCGAGGAGCTCCTCGGCGCCGTGGCGGACGACGACGGCATCGACGCCATCGTGCTCGACATCAAGATGCCGCCGACGCACACCGACGAGGGCCTGCGCGCGCTGGAGCGGTTGCGGGCCGGCGGCAGCAGGGCCGGGATCCTCCTGCTCTCCATGTACACCACCGCGTCCTACGCGATCCGCGCGATGAGCGCGGGCAGTGGCACCGGCTACCTGCTGAAGGATCGGGTGGCCGACGCCGACACGCTGGTCAGCGCCGTGCGCACGGTCGCGCGCGGCGGCTCCGTCGTCGACCCCGAGGTGGTCCAGCTGCTCGTCACGGCGCGCTCCTCGGAGGCGGCCGTCGAGGCGCTCTCCGCCCGGGAGCGCGACGTGCTGCGGCTCATGGCCGAGGGCAAGTCCAACGTGGGCATCGCGAGCGAGCTGCACCTCAGCCTGCGCACCGTCGAGTCCCACATCGGCCACATCATGGCGAAGCTCGGCGTGGAGGACTCGGCGGAGGGCCACCGGCGGGTGCTCGCGGTGCTGCGGTTCCTCGGCCGGGACACCTAGGCCGATGGACGCCGCGCGGTCGGCGTACGCGCGCATCGGCCTCCGCGCGCTCGCGGTGACGGTCGCGATCGCCTCCAACGTGGTCGCGCAGGTGATCAGCGCGATGACCGGCGACTACGGCCCGCGTCCCTCCGGGCTCGGCTGGGCCGTGGTGTTCGTCGCCGTCGCGCTCGTCTACGTGGTGTGCGCCGTGATCGCCTGGCGGATCGTCCGCAACCCGGTGCCGGGCTGGCTGATGGTGGGGGCGGCGCTGTTCTGGTCCGCCGGCGCCTGGTACCCGCTGGTGCGGCCATGGGGCTGGGTCTGGCCGTGGGTGGCGGGGGTGACGGATCTCTGGGCCGTGCTGGTCGGCGTCCTCGTGCTCTGCTACCCCACCGGACGGCTCTCCGCCCGCTTCGAACGCATCGTCGTGCTCGCCGTCGCCGTCGCCTTCGCCGTGCGGCTCGGTGGCATCCTGCTGTTCTCGTCGCCGGCGCCGGCCGAGTGCGGCTGCGCGACGAACCCGTATGCCGTGCTCCCGAGCGACACGGCCGACTTCTGGCTGGGGATCGCCTGGCGGGCGGTCGGGCTCGCGCTGATGCTGACCGTCGCCGCGCGCCTGATCGCGCGCTGGTTGACGAGCTCGCTCCCGGCCCGGCGGGTCGCGTTCGTGATGCCGCTGGCCATCCTGCTCTGGTGCTACAGCACCGTGCAGGACTCGCTGAGTTTCGCGCTCGACTGGGACAGCGGCTGGCTGGAGTTCATCCCGCCCGTCGCGATCGCGCTCATCCCACCCGCCTTCGTCGGCGGCGTGCTCTACGCCCGCGGTCTGCGCTCCCGGGTCGCCGACCTCGTGATCGTCGCCCGCGACCGGGTGGACAGGGAGCTCTGGGAGTCGAGCCTCGCCCGCACCCTGCACGACCCGTCGTTGCGGGTGTTCTGGTGGGACGAGCCGCTGCAGACCTATCAGACCAGCGACGGCGGACCGGTGCCCGACGCCGGGGCCGCCGACCGGCCCGGCCGCTCGACGCTGGCCATCGACTCCGACCAGGGACCGATCGCCCTCATCGAGCACGACGTCGCCCTCGCGCAGGACGACCGGCTGCTCGACGCCGTCTCCTCCGCCCTGCTGCTCTCGGTCGACAACGACCGGCTGCGGGAGCGGCTCGAGCGCACCATCCAGGAGCTGCGCGAGTCGCGCCTGCGCATCGTCGAGGAGGGCTACCTGGCCCGCCGGAGGCTGGAACGCGACCTGCACGACGGCAGCCAGCAGCAGCTGGTCTCCTTGGCGATCAGCCTGCGGATCGCCACCGCGAAGGCCGAGGCGCACGGCGACGAGGAGCTGGCCGGTGACCTCCAGCGCGCGTCCGACCAGCTCGCCGACGCGCTGCGGGAGCTGCGCGAGCTGGCCCGCGGCATCCACCCCACCGTGCTCACCGACGGCGACCTGCGCTCGGCCATCGAGGAGCTCGGGATGCGCAGCCACCTGCCCGTCGAGGTGCACGTCGACGTGCCGGGCCGCCTGCCGGAGGTCGTCGAGGAGACGATCTACTACTGCGTCTCCGAGTGCCTCGCCAACGCGGCGAAGCACGCCCGTGCGCGCAGTTGCACCGTCGTGGTCTCGGCGGCGGACTCCACCGTCAGCGTGCTGGTCAAGGACGACGGCCAGGGCGGGGCGCGCATCGAGCCGGGCGGCGGCCTCGAGGGCCTGCGCGACCGGGTCGAGGCCGTGTCCGGCCGCGCCGATGTGCGCTCGGTCGAGGGGCTCGGCACGATCGTGGAGCTGACCATACCTATCGGAGCCTGACCGGCGGCAGAATTCACCTCCCGTTCAAGCGCGGCGCCGCGGACCGGCGTAGGCAGGAGGGGGAGCGCAGAGCGCGCCTCCCGGCTGACGGAAGGAACGGCGCATGGACCTGCTCGTCCCCGTCGTCGCCGTGATCGTCGTCGCCCTGATCTTCGACTTCACGAACGGCTTCCACGACACCGCCAACGCGATGGCGACCTCGGTCGCGACCGGGGCGCTCCGACCGCGCACGGCCGTGCTGATCTCGGCCGTGCTGAACCTCGTCGGCGCGTTCCTCTCGACGGCGGTCGCCCAGACGATCTCCGGCGGCGTGATCAAGGAGGGGTCCTCCGGTGTCGAGATCACGCCGACCCTGATCTTCGCGGGGCTGATCGGCGCGGTGCTCTGGAACCTGGTCACCTGGTACTTCGGGCTGCCGTCGAGCTCCACCCACGCGCTGTTCGGCGGGCTGATCGGCGCCGCGGTCATCGGCGCGGGCCTCGGGGCGGTCGACTGGGGAGTCCTGCTCAGCAAGGTCGTCATCCCGGCCCTGCTCTCACCACTCGTGGCGGGCGGCGTCGCCGTCGTGGCGACGTTCGCGGCGTACCGGATCACCCGGAACGCGCGCAGCCGTGGCGCCGAGACGGGCTTCCGGCACGGTCAGACGGTGTCGGCGTCGCTGGTCTCGCTCGCGCACGGCACCAATGACGCGCAGAAGACGATGGGCGTCATCACCCTCACCCTGATCGCGGCGAACCTGCTTCCGTCGGGCAGCGCTCCGCCGTTCTGGGTGATCGTCTCGTGCGGCCTGGCCATCGCGCTCGGCACCTACCTCGGCGGATGGCGGATCATGCGCACCGTCGGCAAGCGCATCACCGACGTGCAGTCGCCGCAGGGCTTCGCCGCGGAGACGTCGTCGGCGGCGACGATCCTGGTGTCGTCGCACCTGGGCTTCGCGCTGTCGACCACGCAGGTGACGTCCGGCGCCGTCGTGGGCAGCGGGCTCGGCAGGAAGCTCGCGTCGGTGCGCTGGGGCGTCGTCGGCAGGATCGCCACCGCGTGGGTGGTCACGCTGCCGGCCGCGGCGCTCGTGGGCGGCCTGGCCGCCTGGGTGGCGTCGCTGGGTCTCGCCGGACTCATCGCCGTCGGCGTGGTCGGTCTGCTCGCGGGGCTCGCGATCTACGCGCTCTCGCGGCGCGACCCGGTCACCCGGCACAACGTCACCGAGGACGAATCCGACGAGACGCCGGCCGAGCCGGTCGGCGCGGGACGGGAGGCGTGACCATGGTCCCCACGATCGTGCGCGCGGCGGCCGGCGGCTCCTTCCTCGGCGTGGACTGGGGAGCGTTCGTCGTCGTCTCGCTCGTCGCCTTCGCGGCGACCGTCGTGATCGTCGTGTCGTACGCGCTGGGACTGCGGCTGCTGGCCGCCGGGGCGCCACTCGACGAGAGCGAGGGCGCGGGGGCCGTGCGGCGGCCTCCGCTCGCGACGGCAGGCGCCGTGGTGTGCTTCGCCGTCGGCGTGGCGGCCGTTCTCTACGGGATCTGGCTGATCGTGCCGCAGTTCCACTGACGGCGGCGAGGGGCTACTTCGCCGGCGCCTTCGCGGCCCAGACCTGCTGGCCGATGGCGAACGCCGACCAGCCGCCGGGGCAGCCGTTCGCCTGGGCCGGCAGCCCGTCGACCGGCCACCAGCTGTCCTGGATGGTCGGCTTCGGCACCGCGACGATCTCCTTGCAGGTGTCCGGCTTGAGCAGGGTCGGCGACGTGTAGGTGAGGATTGCCGAGCCGTCCTGACGGTCGTAGTCGACCCGGATGATCGTGGCGTCGTCCGGCACGAAGCCGGGGGAGCCGAACGCCGCGGTGCCGGCCGCCTTCATGTCCTTCGCCGTGTCGAAGATCTCCGACTGCACATGCGGCTCGAAGGCGCTGACCACCGAACATCCGGACAGGGTCAGGGCGAGCAGGGAGGTCGTCGCGATGACTCCGGCGGTTCGGATGCGGGGCACGGGCAGCTCCAGGGACGGCGGACAGGGTCTCTCAACGCAGTGAACACTACGTGACTGAACGAATCATCGGCCGGAGGGATGATTCCCCCCGCCCGCATCCCACGGTACAGCCCCGTCGAACCGCGCGGCGCGCAGGTCGACCCGGTACGGCGCGTTTCCGCCGCCGAGCAGCGGCGTCCCCTCGGCGCGATAGTGCTGCAGCGCGAGGTGCTCGTGATTCGCGGGAGGGTGGCCGCTCGCGCGCACCACGCGCCACCACGGGACGTCGCCGCCGTAGTACGCCATCACCTGGCCGACCATGCGGGCGGCGCGCGAGCCGAGGGTCGCGGCGACGTCCCCGTAGGTCATCACGCGGCCCGGCGGGATGGCGTCGACCACCTCCAGGACGCGCTCCACGAACGAGCCCGGGGCGTCGTCAGAGGTCGAGGGCACCGATCGTCTCGCCGTACTGGGTCTCGCCGACCGGCTGGAAGCCGCTGCGGAGGAAGAACTGCTCGGGGCCGAGCTCGCCGGACTCCCAGATCACGTAGAGGCGCTCGTGGCCGCGGGCGCGGGCCTCGTCGGCCAGGGCGCGCACGGCGAAGGTGCCGATGCCGCGGCCCTGGTCGTCCGCGTCGACGTTGATGCGCCACAGGATGGCCTTGAACTCCTCGTGCTCCGCGTTCGGGTCGAAGCTGCCCATCACGAAGGCGACGACCTCGTCGCCGTCGAGCACGACGCGCTGCCAGGACGTGTTGGGGTCGGGGATGGCCGCCGCGGCCGAGTAGGAGACCGGAGCGACGAACTGCTCCTGGCCCGGCTTCAACGTGAGCGCATTCGCCGCCACCACGTTCCGCGCGCTCAACTCTTCCAGTCTCAACTCAGCCATGACGAAAGGGTAACGTGCACGGGCGACCGCAGCATAGCTCGGCCGTGACCCGACGGTTCGCCGAGAGAAACTGTCTCGATGTCAAGATAGTTGCCGCGAGCGGGTAAGCTGTCGTCGGCTGAAACGGCAGACACCCCAGGAGAACCATGGACAAGATCAAGGTTGACGGAACGGTCGTCGAACTCGACGGCGACGAGATGACTCGCATCATCTGGAAGGCCATCAAAGACTCCCTCATCCACCCGTACCTCGACGTGAACCTCGAGTACTACGACCTCGGCATCCAGAAGCGCGACGAGACCGACGACCAGATCACCATCGACGCGGCCCACGCCATCCAGAAGCACGGCGTCGGCGTCAAGTGCGCGACCATCACGCCCGACGAGGCGCGCGTCGAGGAGTTCGGCCTGAAGAAGATGTGGAAGAGCCCGAACGGCACCATCCGCAACATCCTCGGCGGCGTCGTCTTCCGTGAGCCGATCATCATCTCCAACATCCCGCGCCTGGTGCCGGGCTGGAACAAGCCGATCGTCATCGGCCGTCACGCCTTCGGCGACCAGTACCGCGCCACCGACTTCACCTTCGACGGCCCGGGCACGCTGACCGTCAGCTTCCAGCCGAACGACGGCGGCGAGGCGCAGAGCTTCGAGGTCTACCAGGCCCCGGGCGCCGGCGTCGCGCTGGCCATGTACAACCAGGACGAGTCGATCCGCGACTTCGCCCGGGCCTCGTTCAACTACGGTCTCGACCGTCAGTACCCGGTCTACCTGTCGACCAAGAACACCATCCTGAAGGCCTACGACGGCCGCTTCAAGGACCTGTTCCAGGAGGTCTTCGACACCGAGTACAAGGAGAAGTTCGACGCGGCGGGGCTCACCTACGAGCACCGCCTCATCGACGACATGGTCGCCTCCAGCCTCAAGTGGGAGGGCGGCTACGTCTGGGCCTGCAAGAACTACGACGGCGACGTGCAGTCCGACACCGTCGCGCAGGGCTTCGGCTCGCTCGGCCTGATGACCTCGGTGCTCACCACGCCCGACGGCTCGGTCGTCGAGGCGGAAGCCGCGCACGGCACGGTCACCCGCCACTACCGCCAGTACCAGCAGGGCAAGCCCACCTCCACCAACCCGATCGCCTCGATCTTCGCCTGGACGCGCGGCCTCGCGCACCGCGGGAAGCTCGACGGCAACCAGGACCTGATCGATTTCACCCACACCCTCGAGGACGTCGTGGTGAAGACGGTCGAGGAGGGCAAGATGACCAAGGACCTCGCCCTCCTGGTCGGCCCGGACCAGGCGTACCTCACCACCGAGGAGTTCCTGGACGCCATCGCCGAGAACCTGAAGGCCCGCCTCGGCTGACCTTCCGCGCCCGCATTCGTGCCGAATGCGCGCTATCGCCCCGCGATACCGCGCATTCGGCACGAATCGTCTAAGGGGTCAGCGGGCGGTCCAGCCGCCGTCGATGGCGAGGGTCTGGCCGGTGATCAGGGAGGCGGAGGGGGAGGCGAGGAACGCGACCGCGCCCGAAACCTCCCGCGGCTGGCCGATGCGGTGCAGGGCCGCGATGCGTTCCACGGTGTCGGCGCGGAAGGCGTCGTCGGAGAGCGCGGCGGCCGTGCCGTCGGTCTCGATGAAGGTGGGCGCCACGGCGTTGACGCGGATGCCGTACTCGCCCCACTCCACCGCCAGGCAGCGCGTGAGGTGCACGACCGCGGCCTTCGCGGCGCAGTAGGACGCCTCGCCGGGCAGCGCGACCAGCCCCGCCTGCGAGGCGACGTTCACGATCGCGCCGCCGCCGTGCTCGCGCATGTGCTTCGCCAGGTGCTGCGAGAGGAAGAACGTCGAGCGGGTGTTCAGCTGCCAGACGTGCTCGAAGTCGTCTTCCGTCACCTCCAGCGCCGGGGCGTCGATGCCGCCGCCCGCGTTGTTGACCAGGATGTCGATGCGGCCGAACTCGGCCACCGCCGCGTCGATCGTCGCGCGGCACGCGGCCAGGTCGAGCACGTCCATCCGGAGCGCCGACGCCTGCACGCCGAAGCCACGCAGCTCCCGCACGAGGTCGGCGGAGCCCTCCGGGTCGCGGACGCCGAGGAGCACGTCGGCGCCCTGACCGGCGAGCTCGAGGGCGATCTCCCGGCCGAGGCCGCGGCTGGCGGCGGTGACGAGGGCGCGGGAGCCGGAGAGCGAGAAGGGCATGCGGGTGCGAGCGGGTGCGGTGTCGGTCATGCCTGGAGCGTAACCCCGCTCCGGCTCAGAGCCCGATCAGCCGGCGGTCGGACGCGGACTCCGCGTCCGCGACGAGCACCTCGACCCCGGCGCGCTCCAGGGCCTCGGCGAGCTCGGCCGGGGGCTCCGCATCCGTGACGAGGTAGTCGGCGCGGTCGAGCTCCGCGATCTGCGCGAACAGCGGCTCGGTGAACTTCGACGAGTCGGCGAGGATGGCGACGCGGCCCGAGCGCTCCATCATCTCGCCCATCATCACGGCCTCCGACAGGTTGCTCGTGGTGTAGCCGCCCGGCGCCGACACCGCGCCGACCGAGATGAGGGCGAGGTCGCAGCGCAGCTGGAGGTCGCGGCCGCCCTGCAGCTGCAGGCTGACCGGCCCGACGGTGGCCTGGCCGGTGAGGCGCACGGTGCCGCCGAAGAAGTACAGGTCGCGCACGATCTTGGGCGAGATCTCGGTGGCGATGCGCAGGTTGTTGGTCGCGATCGTGAGGTCGCGGCGCTCGCCGAGGTGCCGGACGGCGGCCAGGGTGGTGGTGCCGGCGTTGATCATCAGCACCGAGTTGCTGCTCACCAGCGTCGCGGCGAGGGCGCCGATCCTGTCCTTCTCGTCGGTGTGCATCTGCAGCCGGACGTCGAGCTTCTTCTCCACGCCGGCGACGGCGTCGACGCTCACCGCGCCGCCGTGTGTGCGCACGACCAGCCCCTCCTGGTGCAACTGCTGGAGGTCGCGGCGGACGGTGTCGGGGGAGACGTCGAAACGCTCGGCGAGCTCCGAGACGGTGACCTGCTCCGCCTGCGAGACGTAGGCCACCAGTTCGGCCTTCCGGCCGGCCGGGAGGCGTCCTGATGCGGATGACATTCGCTTTACCACGCCTCATTCTTAACAGGTTGTGCCGATTTGTGCCAGCTTTTCGTCGGTTTCTGCGTGTTGAACGGATTTGCTCTTGCAGTTTCCGCAAAGCCGTGCGTAAAATCGCACCAGTCCGCACAAATCGGTAATTTCAAGCAAATTCAAGCAGAATCTTGAATGCCCTCGGATAGGAGAACGATGAGCAACGACGCTCGGGGCCGGTCCCGCCGGCTCACCCGCACCACGGTCGCCGTAGCGGCGACCGCCGCGCTGCTCGCCCTGGCGGGCTGCGCAGGCACGTCCGGTGGCGGCGACGCGAACGGGAAGGTGCAGCTGACCTTCTCGCAGTGGTGGGCGCCGGAGATGCCCTCCGGTGCTCTGCAGGGCCTGATCGACGACTTCGAGAAGGAGAACCCGAAGATCTCGGTCAAGCTGATCAGCGCGCCGTTCCAGTCGCTGCAGACCCAGACCATCTCGCAGGCCGCCTCCGGCACGCTCCCGGACGTCGTCGGTCTCGACGGCGCGTGGGTCAACCCGCTCTACAAGCAGGGCGCGCTGCTGAACCTCAGCGACGCCATGAAGAAGGCGGACTACGATCCGAAGGACCTCGCCAGCCAGGTGGGCTACTCCGGATCGACGTACATGATCCCCGTGGTCAACTTCGTCTACCCGCTCTTCACCAACGACGCCATCCTGCAGAAGGCCGGCATCCAGACGCCGCCGTCGACGTGGTCGGAGTTCGAGGACGACGCCAAGAAGATCACCGCGGCCGGCGACGCGAAGGGCTGGGTGGTCCCGCTCGGTACCACCAACCCGAATGGCGTGCAGAACGACATCCTCTCCTGGGCGTGGGCCTCCGGCGGGACGATGCTGAAGGACGGCAAGCCCGACCTGACGGGCAACAAGGACGTCTCCGGCGCGGTCGACCTGGTCAAGGGCCTGATCCAGGCGAACGCCGTGCTGCCCGGCGCGAACGCGCTGCAGGAGACGGACAAGGTCGAGAACTTCATCAACGGCCGGGTCGGGATGATGGTCGACTCGCTCGCCCACATCACCACGATCACCAAGGGCAACCCCGACCTGAAGTTCACCGTCTCGGCGCAGCCGGCGAAGGACGGCTACTCGGGCGAGCGCGGCATCCTCACCGCCTCCTGGGGCATCGGCGTCTCGGCCAAGTCCGCCCACCCCGCGGAGGCGTGGAAGCTGGTGCAGTACCTGATGAGCGAGAAGGCGAACGCCAAGCTGTCGACGCTCGCCAACGGCTTCCCGGGCAACAAGACCGCGACGCCCGACCTGTCCGGCGCCGACGCCCACTTCCAGCAGGCGTTCGACATCTACAAGAAGAGCAAGCCCGTGAACGAGTTCACCGGCCTGCCCTCCGCCAACCAGCTGATGACCGACTTCCTCACCGAGTTCCAGAAGTCGGTCGACGGGCAGGAGTCCACCAGCCAGATGCTGTCGAACGTGCAGAGCGCGTGGAAGCAGCAGTTCTAGCGGCCTGACCCGGCCCGTATCCAGTAGACCCCCGCCGGTCGTGCGTCCCCCGCGCGCGGCCGGCGGGATGGGAGGACGAGGACATGACGACCAACCTTCTGACCAGGACGCGCCCCCGCGACGACGCGGCGCCCGTCCCGCCCGTCGAGCCGCGCCGGCGCCGCCGCTCGCTCGGCTCGCGCCTCGAGCCGTACCTGATGATCAGCCCGACCGTGCTGCTCATCCTGGGACTGATGGTGGTCCCGATCGTGATCGTCATCGGCTACTCGCTGATGGACAACACCATCACCAACCCGAGCCCGAAGTTCGTCGGTCTCGCCAACTACCTGACCGTGCTCGGTTCGCCGGCGTTCTGGGGCGCCGCGGCCAACACCCTGCTCTTCACCGTGGTGAGCGTCGTCGCCCACATGGTCATCGGCGTGCTGTTCGCCCTCATGCTCAACTCGAAGACCATGGCGAAGGTGCCGCGGGCGATCTTCCGGGCCATCTACATCCTGCCGTGGATCTTCACCGCGTCGGTCGTCGCGGTGCTGTGGCGGCTGCTGCTCGACCCGAGCGGCGTCATCAACTACCTGCTGGAGAGCCTGGGGCTCATCCACGAGGCCGTGCCGTGGCTGGGGCTGCCGCAGACCGCGCTCATCGCCGTGACGGTGATCAACATCTGGTCGGGCTACCCGTTCTTCATGATCAGCCTGCTGGCCGGGCTGCAGGGCATCCCGTCCGACCTGTACGAGGCGGCGAGGGTCGACGGCGCCGGCCCGTTCCGGCAGTTCGTCAGCGTGACCCTCCCCGGGCTGAAGCCGATCCTCTACAGCATGGCGCTGCTCGACCTGCTCTGGACGACGCAGCAGTTCACCCTGATCTGGGCGACCACCGGAGGCGGCCCGCTCGGCGCCACGGAGATGCTCAGCACGTACACGTACAAGCTCGCGTTCAACAGCTACCAGTTCTCGCTGGCGTCGACGAGCGCCGTGCTCGTGCTCGCCGCCTCGCTCGTCGTCGCGGTCTTCTACGTCCGCCGCCAGAGGAAGGAGGAGCGCCGATGAGCGTCGCCGCCGCCCGCCCCACCCGCGTCCGTTCCGCCAAGGCCACACGCCGTCGCGTGTCCGCCCGCATCGGGCTCTACGCCGCCCTGACCGTCGGCGCGATCTTCGCCGGCTTCCCGGTGCTGTGGATGCTGTCCAGCTCGTTCAAGTCGAACGCGAACATCTTCGCCTACCCGCCGAAGCTGTTCGACGGCTCGTTCTCGTTCGCGCCGTACCTGGCCGTGTTGAGCAACCCGACCGAGATCGGGTACTTCGTCAACAGCTACATCGTCGCGCTGTCGGTCACCGTCGTGACGCTCGTGGTCGCCGTGCTGACCGGCTACGTGTTCAGCCGCTACGAGTTCCCGCTGAAGCGCATCCTCAACGTGGTCATCATCGGCGTGCAGGCCGTTCCGCCGATCACCCTGCTCATCCCGTTCTTCGGCATCATGGTCGGGCTCGGGCTCTACAACACCTACCAGGGCCTCATCATCACGTACGTCGTGTTCGCGCTGCCGTACGCCGTGATCATGATGACCGCCTACTTCAACAGCCTCCCGCGCGAGCTGGACGAGGCGGCGAAGGTCGACGGGGCCAGCTCGCGCTCGATCCTGTGGCGCATCCTGGTGCCCGTTTCGGTGCCCGGGATGGTCTCGGTCGGGCTGTACACGTTCATGATCTCGTGGAACGAGTACCTCTTCGCCCTCACGCTCACCCAGACGGACGACCGCCGCACGGTGCCGGTCGGCATCCAGCTGCTGATGGGCCAGAACAACTACCTCTGGAACGAGGTCATGGCCATGAGCATCCTCGGCTCGATCCCGGTCCTCGTCCTCTTCCTGATCTTCCAGCGCTACTTCATCGGCGGCCTCGCCGCGGGCGCAGTGAAGTCCTGAATCCACCAACAGAAACAAGGAGAATCCAACGTGTTGATCGATGGCAAAGACCTGCTCGCCGTAGCGGACGCCCATGACTTCGCGGTCCCCGCGTTCAACGTGAGCGACTACGCGATGAGCAACGGCCTGTTCGAGGTGTGCGAGCAGAAGGGCGCGCCCTGGATCCTCGCGATCCACCCCGACGAGGTGTCGCACATCGGCCAGGATGTGATCGTGGCCCTCCGCGAGCGTGCGCACCGGTCGTCGGTGCCGGTCGCCATCCACTGGGATCACGGCGGGAGCTACGACGAGATCCTCACGGCGATCCGCATCGGCTTCACCTCGGTGATGATCGACGGCTCGATGCTGCCGTTCGAGGAGAACGTCGCCCTGACCCGTCGGGTGGTGGAGGCCGCGCACGCGGTCGGCCTCTCGGTCGAGGGCGAGCTCGGCACGATCGGCAAGACCGACGACCAGGCGGAGGCCGGGACGGACGACATCATCTACACCGACCCCGCGCAGGCACTGGAGTTCGTCGAGCGCACGGGCGTCGACAGCCTGGCCGTCGCGATCGGCACGCGCCACGGCATCTACCCGGCGACGCTGGCGCCGGAGCTGAAGCTCGACCTGCTCACCGAGATCAAGCGCGCGGTCGGCATCCCGCTCGTGCTGCACGGCGGCTCCAACAACCCGGACTCCGAGATCGCGCAGGCGGTCACCCTCGGCGTCAACAAGATCAACATCTCGAGCGACATCAAGGTGGCCTACTTCGACGAGATGCGTGCCGTGCTCGCCGACCGCGGCCTGCGCGAGCCGAACCTGATCGAGCCGCCGGCGGTCGTCGCCATGCAGAAGGTCGCGGCACAGAAGATCGACCTGTTCGGCGCCGCCGGCAAGGCGCACCTGTACGCCGACGGCCTGTCCGACGCGACGCTCGCCGAGCGCGAGCAGGGGGTGCTGGTCCACTGATGCGCGGGGAGGCGGTGCTCGGACTCGGCGGGACGATCGACTACGAGCTGCACTGGGATGCCGGCGCGCTCGAGGCGGCTGCCGCCGCGACGGGCATCGCGTCCCTCGCGGAGGCGCCGCCGGCCGTGATCGACTCCGAGCGCGCCCTGGTGCTCTCGCTGCTGCATCACCTGCGCGCCGGAACGGGCGGCGAGCACTTCGTGGCGTCGGCCGACGTCATCGAGGCGTTCGCGGCCCGCTTCGGCTACCGCACGACGCTCGGCGGGACGCCGGTGCGGGCGGCCCTCGCGATGAGCGCGCTCGGCGTGGGCAGCACGGTGCACCTGGTGTCCATCGACGACGACGTGCGGCGCCTGCTGCCGCCGGACGTGGAGTACCTCTGCAGTGCGGTCGAGGACTCGACCGACCCGCACCTGATCGTGCAGTTCCCGGCGGGAGCGCGCATCCGGCTGGCGGGGGAGGAGGTCGTCGCGCCGGCGGCGAACCGGCTGATCTACCCGTGCGACCTGCCGAACGCGCGGCTCGTGCTGAGCGACCGGCTCCCGGAGGCGCTCGCCGGGGCGCGGGTGTTCCTGATCTCGGGACTCAACTCCATCCAGCAGCCGGCGATCCTTCAGGAGCGGCTGGCGCAGCTGCGCGATGCGGTGCGCTCGCTGCCGTCGGACGCGGTCGTACTCTACGAGGACGCGGCCTACCACGTCCCGGCGTTCGCGGCGGAGGTGCACGCGGGACTCGCGCCGGTGCTGGATGTGTTCAGCCTCAACGAGGACGAGCTGACGACCGCGGTCGGCCGGCCCGTCGACCTGCGCGACGCCGTCGCGGTGGCGGCGGCCGTGCGGGAGGTGGCAGAGCGTCTCGGCGTGCCGGCCGTCGTGCTGCACACGCGCTTCTTCGCGACGGCGTACGGCGAGGACGCGGAACGCCTGCGCTCGTTCCTGGAGGGCGGCGTCGCGGTCTCCGCGGCCCGGTACGCGCTCGGGGACGGCGCGACGCGGGCCGAGGTCGAACGGCTGTGGTCGGCCGGCCCGCGCAGCACGACCGGCGTCGCAGTGGCCTCGCGGCTCGCGCAGCTCGGCCCCTTCGCGGCGGTGCCCGCCCTCGACCTCGCGGACGTCGCGCACCCCACCACCATCGGGCTCGGCGACTCGTTCGTGGGCGGCGCGGTCGCCGCGCTCGTCGGCGTGCCCGTCTGACCCGACAGGGCCCGGGCCTGCGGCCCGCGCTCCCTGTATCCCGTGCGGACGTCGGCAGGGAGCGCGGACCGGAGGCCCTGGCATTACCGCGCCGTCGCGCCGCCCGCGATGGTTCGGCCAGGTAACGGCTTTGTCTCGTCCCTTGCAATTCATTTGTTCGTAAGCTTTACTAACAAACATGACGACGACGGACGTGCAGGGCGGCGCCAACGGGCTGGGCCCGGGACGGGTGCTCCGGCCGCGCGCGAAAGTGCTCCCCGAGCACGCCCGCAGCCACAACCGTTCCCTGGTGCTGCAGACGCTCTACCGCTCCGGGCGGCTGAGTCGCGCCGACCTGGCGCGCGAGACGGGCCTCACGCGCGTCACCGTCTCCGACCTCGTCGCGGAGCTCCTCGCCGAGGGCCTCGTCGTCGAGTTGGGGCAGCGCGAGTCCGCGCGCCCGGGCAAGCCCGCCGTGCTGCTCGACATCGACCGCACCGCCCATCAGATCGTCGGCGTCGACCTCAGCGACCACGACCGCTTCCGTGGCGCGGTCATGGACCTCGACGGCGAGATCCTCGCCAGGGCCGAGGTCATGCTGGCCGACGCCGGATCCCCGGACGGGCACAGCGGCGGCCAGGCCGCGACCGGCGAGACCGCCGCCGCCAAGGTCGACGCGCTCGTCGATCGGCTCGTCGCCGCCGCCACGGCCCCGATCCTGGGGCTCGGCGTCGGCTCGCCGGGTGTCGTCGACCTGAGCGGCACCATCCTGACGGCGCCCAACCTCGGCTGGACCGACCTGCCGCTGCAGCGCAGGCTCGCCTCCCGCACCGGCCTCCCGGTCGTCGTCGCCAACGACGCCAACGCGGCGGCGCTCGCGGAGCACACCTACGGCGACGCCGCGGGCGACATGATGCTCATCCGCGTCGGGCACGGCATCGGCGCCGGGCTCCTCGTCGCCGGCGCCCTCGTCTACGGCAGCCACTTCGCCGCGGGCGAGATCGGCCAGGTCATGGTCGGAACCGACCTCGGCCTCGACGCCACCTACAGTCGCGACCAGGTGCTCGAGCACTGGCTCAGCGTCCCGCAGCTGCAGCGCGGCATCCACGCGGCGCACGCCGCCGGGCTGGACGCGACCCCCGTGCTGCGGGAGGCCGGACAGCGACTCGGCATCGCGCTCGCGCCGGTCGTCGGCGCCCTCAACCTGTCGGAGATCGTGCTCAGCGGCCCGACCGACCTGCTCGACGGCCCGCTCGCCGAGGCGACCGTCCACACGCTCCGGAACCGGACGATGGCGGAGAACCACGCCGATCTGTCCCTCCGGATGACCACGCAGGGGCAGGACATCGTCCTGCGCGGCGCGGCCGTACTCGTCCTCTCCGGACAACTCGGGGTCTCTTAACCACAGCAACGCCCGAAACACGAAGGCCCCTGCACCGACGGTGTGCTGCAGCCGCAGCCACTGACACTCAAGAAAGGAATCAGCAATGAAGAGAAAGCTCGTCGGCCTCGCCGCTGTGGCTACGGCTTCCGCTCTCGTGCTCGCCGGATGCGCCTCGGGAGGCTCGACCGCAGCGAGCACCGACGGCAAGGGCAAGACGGTCACCCTGTGGCTCGTCGGCTCCGACACTCCGGACACGCTCCGCAACTACCTGAAGACGGAGTTCAACAAGGAGACCGGGGCGACGCTCAAGATCGAGCAGCAGGACTGGAGCGACATCGTCACGAAGCTCACGACCGCTCTGCCCGACGCGAAGAACACGCCGGACGTGACCGAGATCGGCAACACCCAGTCGCCGACCTTCACCAACGTCGGCGCCTTCCTCGACGTCTCCGACATGTACAAGGAGCTCGGCGGGAGCGACCTGCTCCAGTCGTTCGTCGACGCGGGCAAGGTCGACGGCAAGAACTACACGCTGCCGTACTACTTCGGCTCGCGCTACATGTTCTACCGCAAGGACGTCTACCAGGCGGCCGGCGCGACCGTCCCGACGACGCTCGACCAGTTCAACACCACCGTGGCCGACATCACGGCCAAGAACCCGAAGAACATCAACAACTTCTCCGGCTTCTTCCTCGGCGGCCAGGACTGGCGCGACGGCATCTCCTGGATCTTCGCCAACGGCGGGGACATCGCCCAGAAGAAGGGCGGCAAGTGGGTCGGCACCCTGGAGTCGGAGGAGTCGCTCAAGGGCCTCCAGCAGCTGCAGGACCTGTACAAGAACGCGTCGAAGGCGCCCAACGACGCCAAGGACTCGAACCAGTACATCTACCTGAACGACACCGACCAGACGGTCGACGCCGACGGCAACAAGACCGGTGACACCTCCCTCGCCGCCGCCACCATCATGGCGCCGGGCTGGGCGCACTGGTCGATCGGCGACCTGTCGCAGAAGGACGGCAAGCCGGTCCGCACCTGGAACGACGCCACCTTCGGCACCTACGTGCTGCCGGGGAACGACGGCAAGCCGGCCCCGGTGTTCGCGGGCGGCTCCAACATCGGCATCTCGGCGAAGACGTCGGAGCCCGGCCTCTCCAAGACCCTCCTGAAGATCATCTTCTCGAAGGAGTACCAGGAGATGCTCGGCAAGAACGGCCTCGGCCCGGCGAACTCGAAGTACACCTCCTCGCTCGGCGACGACCAGTTCGCGAAGGCGCTGATCGAGTCCGCGTCCAACTCCAAGCTGACCCCGGCCGCTCCCGGCTGGGCGAGCGTGGAGGCCGGCAACGTCATGGAGGAGTTCTTCTCCAAGATCCGCGACGCCGCCGACCTCAAGGCGCTGGCGCAGGAGTACGACAAGAAGCTCGACAGCATGCTCAACACCAAGAGCTGACCGTTCCACCTGCTTGACGCGACGCGCCGTGCCGGGATGCGCCGGCACGGCGTGTCGCGTCAACGAGACTTCACCAAAGGAGGGAGGTCGCCCGTGACCGCCACAGAGGACACCCGCCTCGTCCTGCCGCAGGCGCCGCGGCCTGCACCGACGCAGCCGCGACGACGCCGGGGCAGGGTCACCCCGTACGCCCTGCTGCTCCCGGCCATCGTCATCCTGCTCGTCGCGCTCGGCTACCCGATCGTCTGGCAGTTCGTCACCGCGATGCAGCACTTCGGGCTCGCGCAGCAGTTCGGCAAGCCCGCCGACTTCGTCTGGTTCGAGAACTACATCACGCTGTTCTCCGACCCGTACACCTGGGTCGTCGTGGCCCGGTCCATCGTCTTCTGCCTGGCCACCGCGTTCGTCACGGTCGTGATCGGGGTCGGGATGGCGCTGCTCATGAACGCGGTCGGCCGCACCGTGCGCATCATCCTGCAGGTCTCCCTGCTGCTCGCCTGGGCCATGCCGGTCGTCGCCGCGATGACGGTCTGGAACTGGCTGTTCGACTGGCGCCGCGGCGTCGTGAACTACACGCTCACCTCGTGGGGTCTCGACTTCCAGGACCACAACTGGCTCCAGAACCCGCTGTCGTTCTTCTTCGTCGCGATGGTCATCATCACCTGGATGAGCGTCCCGTTCGTCGCCTTCTCCGTCTACGCGGGCCTGACCCAGGTCTCCACGGAGGTCGTCGAGGCGGCGCAGATGGACGGCGCCCGCGGCTGGCAGCGGCTGCGCTACATCATCCTGCCGATCATCCGTCCGGTGCTCGGGATCGTGCTGCTGCTGCAGATCATCTGGGATCTGCGCGTCTTCGCCCAGATCAAGCTGCTGCAGGACAAGGGGTCGATCGCCAGCGAGACCAACCTGCTCGGCACCTACATCTATCAGCTCGGCGTCGGCTCGAGCGACTTCGCGATGGCCAGCGCCGTCAGCGTCTTCGTGCTCGTCCTCACCGTCGCCCTCAGCTGGTTCTACGTCCGCTCGCTGCTCAAGGAGGACGAATCGTGACCGCCACGACGTCGACCAGAACGGCCGCCGCCACGGCCCGACCGCGGCCGCGCCGCCGCATCCGCGTCTCCCGCGTCCTGCTCGGCGCCCTCGGCGTCGTGCTCGCGCTGGTCTGGGTGTTCCCGGTCTACTGGATGGTGAACTCGGCGCTGCTGCCCAACGTCGTCCTGCAGAACACCACGCCCACCTGGCTGCCGTTCGGCGGCTCGTTCGACAACTTCAGCGCCGTGATCGCCGGCGGCACGTTCTTCCCCGCGCTCGGGATGAGTCTGGCCGTCGCGCTCATCACGGTGGTGTGCTGCCTGGCGTTCGCCTTCCTCGCGGCTCTCGCCATCAGCCGGTTCAAGTTCCGCGGGCGCCGTTCGTTCGTGCTGGCCGTGCTGCTCATCCAGATGCTGCCGGCGGAGGGTCTGTTCATCGCGCAGTACAAGCTGATGGGCACGCTCGGGCTGCTCAACACCGTCATCGGCGTCAGCATCCTCTACATCGCGGCCGTCGTGCCGTTCACGATCTGGATGCTGCGCGGCTTCGTCGCCGGCATCCCGGCCGACCTGGAGGAGGCCGCGATGGTGGACGGCCTCAGCCGCACGCAGGCGTTTCTGCGGATCACGTTCCCGCTGCTCGCGCCGGGCCTGGTCGCCTCCGGGGTGTACGCCTTCCTGCAGGCGTGGAACGAGTTCACCGTCGCGCTCGTCATCCTGCCCCAGTCGAGCAGCGCGACGCTGCCGCTGTGGCTGCGCGGCTTCGTGCAGCAGTCCGCCTCCCGGGCCACCGACTGGGGCCAGGTGATGGCCGCGTCGACGCTCGTCGCGGTCCCGGTGATCATCTTCTTCCTGATCGTGCAGGGGCGGATGACGAGCGGCCTGGTCAGCGGGGCGGTGAAGGGGTGAGCGGCTCGTCCGTCGCCCGGCCCGCTCCCGTCGACGCGGAGCTGCGCCGGAGCATCGCCGCGACCCTGCTGCCCGGCTTCGTCGGCACGACGCTGCCCGCCTGGCTCGAGTCCCGGCTGCGTGCCGGTCTCGGCGGCGTCTGCCTGTTCGGCCAGAACATCGCATCGCCCGAGCAGCTGCGCGCCCTCACCGACGCGATCCGCGCCGCGAACCCGGACGCGGTCATCGCGATCGACGAGGAGGGCGGCGACGTCACCCGGCTGCACTACGCGACCGGCTCGCCGTTCCCCGGCAACGCCGTGCTGGGCCGCCTCGACGACACGGCGCTCACCGAGCGGGTCGGCCGCGAGGTGGGGGAGGAGCTGCGCCGCGCCGGCGTGACCCTCGACTTCGCGCCGGACGTCGACATCAACTCGGACCCGGACAACCCGGTGATCGGCGTGCGCAGCTTCGGCACCTCTCCCGAGCTCGTCGCCCGGCACGCCGCCGCGTGGACGCGCGGGCTGCAGTCCGCGGGCGTCGCAGCCGCCGCCAAGCACTTCCCGGGCCACGGGGACACCGCCGCCGACTCGCACCTGGAGCTGCCGGTCGTCGACGTGCCGGCCGCGCTGCTGCGCGAACGCGAGCTGGCGCCGTTCCGCGCGGCCGTCGCCGCGGGCGTCCGGGCCGTGATGACCTCGCACCTGCTGCTGCCGCAGCTCGACCCGGACCTCCCCGCCACCATGAGCCCGACCATCCTGGCCATGCTGCGCGACGAGCTCGGCTTCGACGGCGTGATCGTCACCGACGCGCTGGACATGCACGGCGCGAGCGGCGACCGCGGCATCCCCGAAGCCGCGGTCCTGGCCCTGGCCGCCGGCTGCGACCTCCTCTGCCTCGGCACCGAGAACACCGACGCCCAGCTCCAGTCGATCGAGGACGCCATCGCCGCCGCCGTCGCCACCGCCCGCCTCACCCCCGCCCGCCTGACCGAGGCCGCCCACCGCGTCCACACCCTCTCCGCCACCGTCGCTTCCTCGAAAAGTCCGGCCGACACGCCGTCGACGGACGGAGGAATCGAGGACGCGATGGGGGTTGCGGAGGTCGTGAAAGCGTTCGAGGTGGGGGAGCGAGGCCGGGCGTGGCTCGGGGCGCACGCCGGTCAGGTGTGCTCGGTGGTGCGCGTCGAGACCGTGGCGAACATCGCGGTCGGGGTGGCGCCGTGGGGGCCTTTCGCGGCCGCGACGGCCGACCCGGCGGGCCCCGCGGCCGCGGCGTTCGCGGCGAACCCGTGCGTCGTGCTCGACGCGGGTACCGGCCGGGACCTCGCCCTCGACGCGGCGGCGCCGGTGGTCGTCGTCGGCAAGGACCTGCACCGGCACGCGTTCGCCCGCGCGGCGATCGACCGGCTGCGCGCCGAGCGCGCCGACGTGCTCGTCGTGGACATGGGCTGGCCCGCAGCCGATCGGGCCTACGCCGACATCGCCACCTTCGGCGCCTCCCGGTTGGTCGGGCAGGCGCTGCTCGAGCTCCTCGGTCGCGGCTCGTGAGGCTCGGCATCGACATCGGCGGCACCAAGACCGACGCGGTCGCCGTCGACGAGGGCGGCGCGCTCGCGCAGCGGGTACGCCTCGCCACCGGGTTCGGACATGCGGCGGTCGTCGAGACGGCCGTCGCGGCCGTGTCGCGCATCGGCGAGCTGACGGGACTGTCGCCCGCCGGCTTCCAGTCCATCGGCATCGGGGTGCCCGGGATGGTGGACACCGCGTCGGGCCACGTCGCTCACGCCGTCAACCTGGGGCTCGAACGGCTGGAGCTCGGCGGCATGCTGGCGGGCCGGCTGGGCGTCGGCGTCCGCGTCGAGAACGACGTCAAAGCGGCGGCGCTCGGCGCCTACCACCTGCTCGGGCTCAGCGGCACCATGGCGTTCCTCAACCTCGGCACCGGCATGGCCGCAGGCATCGTCGTGGACGGCCGGCTCTGGCGCGGCAGCACCGGCATCGCCGGCGAGATCGGGCATATCCCCGTCGACCCGGCCGGCGCGCTGTGCGGCTGCGGCCAGCGCGGGTGCCTGGAGACCGTGGCCAGCGGCTCGGGGATCGCGCGCCAGTGGGCGAGCGACGACCCGCTGCCGGTGCGCGCGCTGTTCGCGGCCGCCGCCGACGGCGACCGCGAGGCACGCGCGATCAAGGCTAGGCTGGCGGAGGGCATCGCCTCCGCGGTGCGCGTCCTCGTGCTCACGGTCGACGTCGGCACTGTCGTGATCGGCGGCGGCCTGAGCCACCTGGGGGAGCGCCTGCTCGGTGACGTCCACGAGGTGCTGCACGACTGGGAGCGCACGTCGCCGTTCCTGGCGTCGCTCGACCTCCCGGCGCGCGTGCGCCTCGTCCCGGAAGGAACCCCCGTCGCCGCGCTCGGCGCGGCCCTCGTAGGAGAGAGTTGATGGCTGAAGTCGTCGTCGTGCGTGATCAGGATGCTGCCGGTGAGTTGGCTGCGGGGAGCATCTTGGATGTGATCGCTGCCAAGCCGGAGGCGGTGTTGGGGTTGGCGACCGGGTCGACGCCGTTGGTGGTGTACCGGGCGTTGGAGCG